>CAWJMX010000020.1:0-8954 GCA_963844185.1 uncultured Gammaproteobacteria bacterium | reverse complement strand
AATAGCCAGCGCTAATAAAACCTCAATTAGGGTAAAACCTGGTTGTAATTTTTTGCCATAAGCGCGCTTAAGTGTCATTGAGCACCAATCACTTTAAATTGTAAATTACCATTACGATTGCCAACGAGCACTGCCAATTTATTTTCTTTATTACTGCCAAAACTTAAGGTAAATGGGGTTAGGTCTCCAGATGCATTAATTATAATTGATGGGGTTCCTGTTTTGGGATGGCTATCGGTATTTAGGGTGATGAACGTATTTTTGGGAAAGTACGTCATTTTAAAAATCCCTTTATTGGATATAGGCTGCCATTGAGCATTGTCTTGTAATTGCAGGATTTGGTAGCTGGTATTATCAATGCGCAATCCCAGCGTGCTGGTTTCTAAAATAGCTTGTTGTTGGGCAAGACGTAGATTACTTGCTAATTGCTCAGCAGAAAATAAAATGCGCTTGCTTTCACCAAAATCGCCAAACGCGATTAAGGCAAAACCAACAGTTATGCCAATAATCACGATGACAATCATAATTTCAATTAGGGTAAAACCCCGGTTATTTCTCATCCCAGTTACCAATTTCCGCATTAATTCCGGTACCACCGGGTTGTCCTTCAGCACCATAGGTGAAGACATCGACATCACCATGTTGTCCAGGGTTTAAGTAAAGGTAATCTCTGCCCCAAGGATCTTTAGGCAATGATTTTAGGTATTGTTTCCAATTATTGGGAATGGGGTTCGATGATGGTTTTTCTACCAGTGCCATTAAGCCTTGGTCCGTACTTGGGTAGGTGCCATTATCTAATTTATATAAATCGAGGGCGTTTTGTACGGCCAGCACGTCTTGCTTTGCTTTGACTTTACGTGCTTCATCAGGACGCCCCATAATTTTAGGAACCACAATGGAGGCGAGAATACCTAAAATAACAACGACTACCATAATTTCAATTAATGAAAAGCCTTTTTGTTTGTTCATTTATACTCCCGTTATTAAAAAAATTATCTTTATTCTTATCTTCTTAACGTAATGTCATTCGAGATAAAAAATCGTGACCGAGCATATCTTCTCTCACTCCGTTCGGGCTGAGGAGCGAGGTGAGGCAAGGTTTTACTCGATTTCTTATCCTGAATTCGTGTTAACTTATCAATTGCTCCATCGAAAAAATAGGTAATAAAGTTGCTAAAACAATGAATAAAACAATAGCCCCCATGAATAAAATTACCAAAGGCTCCAATAAAGTTAATGAGGTATCAATTAATCGTTTCACCTCATTATCTAAATGACTGGCAGCACGCTCCATCATGGCTGAGAGTTGCCCGCTTTTTTCACCGCTCGCGATTAAGTGAATAGCCATAGGGCTAATATAACTGGTTTCTTTCAGCGCTTCACTAATTCCCGAACCTTCCCTTACTTTCACTGTTGCTGTATCAAATGCCTGGCGCATTACAACATTCGTAACCAGACTGGCCGAAACGCGCATGGTTTCTAATACGCTGACTCCGGCGGCAAATAGAATACCGAAGGTATGAATATAACGCGCAACGTTAATTGTTTTTACTAAATAAGAAATGATGGGGACTTTCAATAACAGGCGATGCCAGGCGGTTTTAATTTTTATATTATTCAGGCTCTTTTTAAACGCCATCACTGCTAGAATAATACCAAGCAGGGCATAGAGACCATAGGATTTTACGAAGTTACTGATATTAATTAATATTTCTGTCATTTCCGGTAAGGTTTGGCCGCTACTGGTAAATACTTCGATAATTTTAGGTACCACAAAGCTTAATAAAAACGAGATGATGCCTGTTGAAACAAGGATCATTAGAATTGGGTAAATTAATGCTTGTTGTACTTTTTGCCTGGTTTGTTGCTGATTTTCAGTATAATCAGCTAATTTTTCCAAAACGGCATCAAGATGTCCTGTTTGTTCACCGGAACCTACCGTAGCACGATATAATTCAGGAAATGCTTGAGCGTATTGTGACATGGCTTGTGCTAGACCATAGCCTTCTAACACTTTAGCACGTACACCAATAATTAACTCGCGAACCTTATCTTTTTCAGTTTGTTCACTAACGCCACGTAAGGATTCTTCAACAGGAATACCGGCGGCAAGCAAGGTCGCTAATTGGCGTGTAAATAAAGAAAGATCGGCTGCGGATATTTTCCCTTTCCCTTTGCTACTGCCTCCAACACGCTGCTGGTTCAGTACCTGTATTTGGGTAGGAATTAATCCTTGATCACGCAATAGTTGACGAGCATGGCGTTCGGAATCGGCTTCCAGAACTCCCTTGCTGGTACTGCCATTTTTTTTAAGCGCTTGGTATTGGAAGGCACCCATTTTTTTTTATGGTTTTGAGTAAAACTATAGAGTCTAATCTATTGGGTTTAATAAGTCACTTAAGGTATAGTATGTTCATACTATCTTGGAGAGCCATAAATGAATAAAAATAAAGTGCTTGATGCAATTAAGGAACATGATGCCAAATTTGTTGATCTGAGATTTACTGACATCCGTGGAAAAGAGCAACATATTACAATTCCTGTTTCAGCAGTGGATAATGATTTTATTGAAAATGGGAAGATGATCGATGGCTCTTCATTTAAAGGATGGCAAAAAATTCATCAGTCAGATCTAGCATTAATGCCTGATTTGGATACCATTAAATTTGATCCATTTTTTCAAGATAATACTTTATTTTTACGTTGCAATGTGGTCGATCCGAAAACAATGATGGGCTATGAGCGTTGTCCACGATCATTAGCTCAACGCGCTGAAGCTTATTTGAAATCGACCGGTATTGCTGATACGGTGTATTTTGGACCAGAGCCTGAATTTTTTATCTTTGATAATGTTCAATGGCACACTGATATTTCTGGGTCTTTTTATAAAGTCGATTCAGAAGAAGCCGTGTGGAATTCAGGTAAAGAAATTGAGGGTGGAAATATTGGCCATCGTCCGCCACTAAAAGGCGGTTATTTTCCTGTTCCTCCAGTAGATTCATCGCATGATATTCGTTCAGCAATTTGTCTGACTCTTGAATCTTTGGGAACCGTTGTTGAAGCACATCATCATGAGGTAGCTACAGCGAACCAATGTGAGATTGCTACTCGTTTTGAATCATTAACGAATAAAGCTGATGCGATGCAAATTTTAAAGTACGTGATTCACAACGTCGCTCATAATTATGGAAAAACAGCAACCTTTATGCCTAAGCCATTGGTAGGCGATAATGGCAGCGGTATGCATTGCCATCAATCTTTATCTAAAGAGGGCGTGAATTTATTTTCTGGTGATCAATATGCTGGTCTTTCTGAAACCGCAATTTATTACATTGGCGGTATTATTAAGCATGCACGTGCATTAAATGCTTTTACGAACCCATCAACTAACAGTTACAAGCGTTTGGTTCCTGGTTTTGAAGCGCCAGTATTATTGGCTTATTCTGCAAGAAACCGCTCTGCGGCAATTCGTATACCGCATGTGAATAATCCCAAAGCCCGTCGCATTGAAGTGCGTTTCCCAGATCCTACAGCAAACCCATACCTTGCTTTCTCGGCCATGATGATGGCAGGTTTAGACGGTATTCAAAAGAAAATTAATCCTGGGCAGGCAATGGATAAAGATCTTTATGATTTACCACCTGAGGAGTTAGTTGAAGTGCCAACCGTTTGTTCTTCTTTAGAGCAAGCGATGGAACATCTGCGCGCGGATCATGAGTTTTTAATACAAGGTGATGTATTTACTAAAGATTTTATTAATAACTACATTGCAATGAAAGAAGAAGAAATAACGAAAATCAGAAGTTTAACTCACCCTTATGAGTTTGAGTTGTATTACAGTCTTTAATGGGGGGATTTACATTTTTACTCTCTTAGCCAAAATAGTAGAAATGTCAGGAATAGGTAATGAATAAACTGTGTATTGCGCTGTCATTAATGATGGTAATTTGCATATCCTACGCGGATATTTACAAATGGGTCGACAGCCAAGGGAATGTTCATTTCAGTGATACGCCACATCCAGGCGCTGAGAAATTGAACATTCCCGATGCACAAACTTATTCGCCTCCTGTTCCTCAGTCTACAGAACCTGAACAATTGACGCCCACTAATTCTGATACACATAAACCTACTTATACAAAAATTGCGATTACACAACCTGATAATGAAGCGACAATTCGCAATAACCAGGGGGCTATTGCGGTAACTGCCGAGGTTGATCCTGATTTACTTCCTGGCGATAAAGTACAACTGATTTTTGATGGTTCGCCTTTAGGAGAACCGCAAACCAATTTACTGTTCCAGTTAAGCGGTATTTACCGTGGATCGCATACCATTGCGGTGCAAGTTATTGATGCGGACGGGGTGGCAGTGGAGACTAGTGAGCCGATTACTGTTTTTATGTTTCGTCCTCGTGTAGGTATGGGAGCTAATGGCAAATAGGTTGAGCCTTATTTATCGAGGTGAAACAATTAATTAGGTATTAACAATGTTAATTTTATTATCACCAGCAAAAAAGCTATTAAAAACATTAAAGCCTTATTCCGGTATAACATCACAGTATTCATTCTCTGATAAAACCAATACCTTAGTGAAACTGATGAAGTCTAAGTCAGTTGCTGGCATTGCCTCCTTAATGGATTTATCTCAAGAGCTGGCAACCTTGAATTTTGAACGCTACCAGGACTTTGCGCTTGATGGTAATTCCCCCCACACATATCCTGCTTTATTTTTATTCCAAGGAGATGTGTATCAAGGATTACAGGCCAAAAGCTGGGATCAAAATACAGTAACTTATTCTCAAGCACACCTGCGAATTTTATCTGGTCTTTATGGTTTATTAAAACCCTTAGACAGCATTCAGCCTTATCGATTAGAAATGGGGGTTCGCTTGGAAAATCCTTGTGGTAAAAACCTCTATGATTTTTGGCAAGAAACCATTACGCACGAATTAAATCAACAATTAGACACACAAAAATATCCCGTACTTATTAATCTTGCTTCCACCGAATATTTTAAAGCGGTTGCTGAGAAGAAATTAAATCATCCCATCGTGACGGTTAATTTTTATGAGCGTAAGGATGGCCAAGTTAAAATGATTGGGATTTACGCAAAAAAAGCGCGCGGCGTGATGGCAACGTTTATAATGCAAAATCAAGTGGATGATGTAGAGCAACTCAAGAAATTTCAAGAGTTAGGTTATGAGTTTCACCCATCGACCTCTTCTGACACGCATCTTGATTTTATTCGAGGTAAATGATTTTAATGTGGAATTTATCCAGCCGTGTACATCAGCTTAATCATTTTCCCAATCAGGATGTTACCTGTTATGCGAAAAGAGATGATGAATTAGGCTGTGGTATTAGTGGCTCCAAATTACGTAAATACTCCAGCCTCATGCCCTTCCTTCTGAAGCAAGGTATTCAGCACTTAATTATTATTGGTGGCCCTCAATCGAATAATTTACTTGCTGCCTTGCAGTTAGCTCGTGAATTTAATTTTAAAGTCACGGCCTTTCTTATTAAGCCTTGGAAATTAGAACTACAAGGTAATTTTAAACTCAGTAGCCTCTTTTTGGCGGAGCAAGAAATTGTTTGGGTGGCACGCGAGGATTGGTGTCAGGTTAATGAGTTGGCGCAGAATTATCTGAATACCTTAAAGGAACCGGGATTTGTTCTGGCTGAAGGAGCTAGTGTTCCAGAGGCGATGCGTGGTGCAATGAGTCTGGCTGAAGATGTCGTCGTTAACGAGCAATTTTTAGATTTTACGTTTCAACATATTTTTATCGATGCCGGAACTGGTTTTTCGGCTGCCGCCTTGATTAAGGGCTTAGCCTTGTTAAATCATCAGGCTCAAATTCATGTGCTTTTATTAGCAGATGATGAAAAAACGTTTAATGAGAAATTAGACTTATGGCTTGATTTGGCGCCAAGGAATTATGATTGTTTTTATCCGACTACTGCTAAGGCCTTTGGCTCCGTTAATCAGACCATTAAAGCAGAAATTGGGCGTTTGGCTCGCGAAGAGGGAATTTTGGCTGATCCTATTTATGCTGCGAAGTTGTTTTATGAGGCCAGGCGCTATATTGACGAAAAACAGTTAACGGGCAAAGTATTGATTATTCATTCAGGCGGTACATTAACGATGCCTAATTTTGATTTTTAATCAATGGCCTCTTAAACAGAGACACACAGCAAGTTTTTTGTCTTGTTCCTTGCCTGGCATTTTAGCTATTTTAAGATTATAGAAATAGAGGAAATTGTCAATTAAAAGCATACCCGTGGCAATATGGATATGCTTGTTCAGGCGCTTTTTTAAAGAGATTTCGGGTTTATGGATGATCTGTTGATTGAGCAAGGGCAGTCTCGGTTGAGCTTGAATGGACTTTGATGCTTCATCAAGACTGCTTTCAATCAACTGCGCTTGCCCCCATTGATTCGAATACCGTGTTCATTCGTATCAGCATAACCATGACCAAAGATTTTGTTCATGATATAAGTAATTTCCTCCAAAGAAGCGTTGAATTTTTTTTGGTTTTGCATTTCATTAAAACGTTGTACTAATTCCTCTTTGGTGGTCAATGTATAAGTATTAATGTCATCAATAATTGTGACAATAGCCTTATTTAAGCGTGAATGTTTTTGCTTTCCGGAAAAAAAAGATGTGTCTTTAGGTGCATTTTTTAGATGAACATTAATTTGCTCCAAAGAGTCGCTGAGTTCTTTGGTGTTTTTCATGTGCTCAAAACAGTGCGCTAAATCTTCCTCTGTCGTTAATTTGTAATTATCAATAGGCTCAAAAGCCAATTTATGGATAGTTTCCTGCCTGCGCGCATAGGCCATCAAGTTAACCTTGTCTATCCTCTGCCCGGACGGGTCTGGATGGTATTCGTTGGTTTTTTTCCTTAATTTAATGGCAGTGATGGCCGAGGAGGGGCGAACCCCGGGATCTGCTTCGAATACCCGGGTTTCACCGTGCTTGCGCTCTGTCTACGATCCTACTCTCCTGGGAGTGAGGAATTTTGCTTTGGCCAACTTACTTCCTATAAGCTAGTTTTTCATGGACTCTCTTCATATCAATCGATTTTTGCCATTTTGAAATAATCAATGCAGCAATGGCATTACCAATCATATTGGTTAGCGATCGTCCTGAAGACATAAAGCGATCTACCCCTAGAATGATAACCACTCCTGCCACGGGAATTGTACCTAATGCAGCTAAAGAACTAGCCAATACAATAAAGCCACTACCTGTAACCCCAGCAGCTCCTTTTGAACTGATAATCATGATGATTAATAAAAAGATTTGCTGATGAAGGGTTAAATCACAATGTGTTGCCTGGGCAATAAATAAAGCTGCTAGTGTAAGATAAATCGCTGTTCCGTCTAAATTGAAGGAGTAGCCTGTTGGTATCACCAAATCCGCCACCGATTTATCGCAGCCTAAATCGGTTAATTTTTCTAGTAAATTGGGCATTACTGTTTCAGAAGACGATGTGGCAAAAACAATAACAATTTCATCTTTGAAATACTGAATCACTTTGAATATATTTAAGCCTAAATAAAAATAGAGGACGCTGCCAAGTACGACGATGATAAATACAACGCAGGTTAAATAAAAACAAATGAGCAACGCACTCAGTCCAAGTAAAGAATGCGCACCATATTGACCCACGGTATAGGCCATAGCAGCAAATGCCGCCATTGGCGCGTAATACATCATCGCATGAATTATGTTAAAAAATATTTTTGTTAGATGCTCAAAGCCTTCTAAGATAAATTTCCCTTTACTGCCATAGGACATTAAACCTAATGCAAAGATGATTGCCACAAACAATACTTGCAGAATTTCCCCATTAACGAAGGCGCTAAAAAAGGTTTCTGGAATAATATTTAGAACAAACTCTTGAATATTTTTTATTTGTTCGGCTTTACCAAGGTATGATTGTGCTGCGGATATATCTAACGAAGACGGGTCAATATTCATTCCTCGGCCAGGCTGAAAGGTATTCGCAACAACCAACCCTAAAGCTAAGGCACAAGTGGTGGTGATTAAAAAATAAATGAGTGACATCCCCCCAATTTTACCGACTGTTTTTAAGTCATTCATTGCCGCAATACCCGAAACAAGCGTCAAAAAAATGATGGGGGTTATCATCATTTTTATGAGCTTAATAAATACATCCGCAAAGGGTTTAAAAGAGATCGCTAACGTTGGCGCTACAATACCTAGAATAATACCAATAACAATTCCTGCAATAACCTGAACATACAGTTGCTTAAAAAATTTCATAATGAATCCAATTTGTTACCTACATATAATGATGGCTATTATCAGTATTCCGGTATAGCACAACAACTTTATTCACTTAATTAAGGAAGTTGGCGATTATATACGTTTGTCTTGTTTTGACAAAATAACATTTGGGTCAAAAATTGATCTAATTGATCTAATTGATCTTTTGTGGATACTGAAAATCCGGCCAATGGCGTGCACTTAATGAATTTTGCTGTCATTTTAAGCAGGATATTATTTTGATGTTGGTTTGATGGTACTTGGCCTACTTATTCAGCAGAAGCTACGTTAAATACCCCTCATCATTTTAAATGAGGGGTATTTGATCATAACTCAATCTTTCTTAAAAGATTCTGGTGATTTTGTTCTTTACGCTTCCCGGTCACCCTATTTCACATGACCAGATTGGTTTCGATTTCTATATCCAACTCCTGTGATTTATTCTGTTTTTGTGGTGTTTGCGCAAGGAAACCATGCTTAAGCAAACTTTCGGTGATCTTGCGTTCCTCTACAGGCTCTTTCCAGGATGCAGGAACCAGCGTAGTGTGTTTTTGCATGACGCTTTCAGGCAGTTGCGGGATGGGCTCTCTATTGGGATTGAGTTTACGTTCTTCCTCTTCAATTACTTTCAGTTGCGCTGCAGAAAGTGGTTGCAAAGT
>CAWJMX010000019.1:0-8972 GCA_963844185.1 uncultured Gammaproteobacteria bacterium | reverse complement strand
CTTTGATTGATTTCCAACCATCACAACCAGATACTGTTCCAGAGATAATCAGGAAAATAACTTCTATTAATGGATATCGTTTGGTTCGATCTATTCGTGGATCAGGCAATGCTTCAAAATGTTCGATTAACCCGTTATTCATCTATATCCCCTTATAAACATGGAGGGTAGTAGATCATAGATGGATAAATTTGTCGATCTTTCTTAAACAAATCGTCTAAATAGTGGCGCAGCCGCTATTTAGACGATCTTGCCCTGTAAATTATCTCAACATGAGCTCTTATATTGCCTGGCTATGCTATCTTGTTTATATAAAACGAAGTAAAGGATATAAACATGCCACGTGAAAATGAACAAGAGCAAATTAAGAAAAACATAAGCAAAGAAAGGCATAATAAAGAGATGGAGCAATTTCATAAAGAAGAGCAGATAAAAGCTGCTGTTTTAACGGCTTCTTTAGATGCGCCTTTACTCGAGGAGCCTCCATCTATGGCTAAAGAAGACAAATCTCATTTTAATTTAAAACCTGTATTAACTGATGATGATGCTTGGAAAAAAATTCTTGCTGACTATAAGAAATTATATCCAGGCAAATCAGTTGAAAATAATATGTTATCATTTGAAACTGAAAATGATGCGATTAAGTTTTTTACCGCTCAGGCGACAAATGAGCCCCCTGGCAAATTTTTAGTTTCTGAAGTGGATCAAAATGGTAAACATACAGGCATGAATTTGTTTTCCTGTGGAAATAGTAAACTTTATAAAGGCTCATTGAAGGACATACACCGTCAATTGCAGGACGATCTAAAACAAAATCCGGATGACCCAAATATAAAACAAGGTCTTAATGACATTACGCGTCTTATCAATCCGACCTCAGAGTATCGAACCGTATTGCAACAGGCTAAGGACTCTGAGCCTAAAGAGGCGGTGGATGAACAAATTGAAGCCAGGATTTCGAAATCCATATAGCACGAGTATTCTTACAGTGGACGTCGGCATCGGTTGAGGGAGCAACTGCCCCTAATTCAATCAATATAAAAAACAAATGCTGGATAGCGACTTGTTTGAAAGTTACTCGATGAAATAGATGCTTGATAAGCTCGACTTTATTGAGTGTTTTTCGATACTTTTGGAAATCCTACTTAATCTGATGCGTATACAATTCACAACCCTTAGCGCGATATTCGCGATAATTAGCCCTGCTCAGTTCTTTTTCAGCCTCAATATTGGCAACTAACTCCATTACCCGTCTAAATTTGGCATAAAACGGTGGGATGCGATTGGTCAGATTTAATAAAATATCATTAAATCCTCTTGGTTCATTACCATAACCGATTTGTATTGGTGGCGGTGGCTCAGGGCCTTCGCCTTGCAGGTTATGCGGAATAAAGCTATCTTCCTTAAAGGTCCATAATAGCTCATCGAGTAACTCAGCATCTTGTTGATGATTACAAAAAACATAAACCCGATGCCCTCGAGCATATGCTTTTTCCAATAGACGGCAAGCGACCAACCAACGGGCTTGGTTTTTGTCGCTTTCTAATAAGTAAAAATCAACGCGAATTGGCGGCATGGCGAATTAATTGAGTTAATAAAGGAACAGGTCTACCAGTTGCATTACGTTTTTTTCCAAAAACCCATGCGGTACCCGCAATGTCTAAATGAGCCCAGCGGTATTTTTCGGTAAATCGTGATAAGAAACATGCTGCAGTAACACTGCCGGCGGTGCGATCAAAGCCTGCATTAATCATATCCGCTAATGGACTGTCTATTGCATCTTGATATTCCTCATCCAACGGCATACGCCAGACACGGTCGTTGCTTTCTTGAGCTGCTTCATTAATCAGCTGTGCTAGCTCGTCATCTTTAGTCATAAAACCAGAAGCTACGGTACCCAGGGCAACAATAATCGCTCCGGTTAAGGTGGCAATATCCAGAACAAATTTAGGATTAAAACGTTCTGCGTAGGTCAATGCATCGGCCAGCACCAACCGGCCTTCGGCATCGGTATTGAGAATTTCAATGGTTTGTCCGGACATACTCGTGACTATATCCCCAGGTTTTATTGCGGCACCACTAACCATGTTTTCTGCACTGGCGATCAGCCCAATCACGTTCACGGGAAGCTTAAGTAAAGCACAGGCTTTAATTGTTCCTAAAACACTTGCTGCACCACACATATCATATTTCATTTCATCCATGACATTTGCAGGTTTTATGGACATGCCACCAGAGTCAAAAGTAATGCCTTTACCTACAAGCACTATGGGTGCTGCATCACCGGCCCCTTTGTATTGAATATCAATAAGTCTTGGTGGTTGGTCTGACCCTTGTGCTACTGCTAACAAAGAACCCATACCCATTGCCCGCATTTCATCAGGCCCCAGCACTTTGCAATTGATCTGTGACGCAAATTGTTTTGCCAGTTGCAGGGCTTGTTCACCCAAATAGGAGGGTGTACAAATATTGGCCGGCATATTAGCCAGGTTACGTGTAAATTCGACGCCATCTGCAATTGCCTGTCCCACGGTTAATGCGTGCTCTGTGGCATTTGGGAGGTAAAAATTAATGGACGCCAATACATGCGGTTTGGCATTTTTCTTTTTAAAGTCGAGTAATTGATAACATTGACTGTCGATGTGAACTACCATTTGCTCCAATTGCCAGTCGGCAGAATATTCTGGTAGTTGGGGTAGGCACAAGGTTGCTGATTTAATGCGTTGTTTGATTAAGGCATCGGTGACTTCCAGTACTCTTTTTTTCAACAGCGCCGGAGTAAACTTTTCTTTTTTTCCGCATTGAATGAGCAATAAACTGCTCCCCTCAATATGTGTCTGCCAAATAGCATCTCCTGCTTCACTTGCTTTTTGTGCCAGTTTAGTAATCAAGCCATGATGCTCTTTATCTAAAATTTGCGCAAAATCGGATAATTTGTCATCAGCAAAAATGCCAAGCACAAGGCATTCACTGGTCGATAGAGACGGTTTTTGAGTTAATCCATAATTCATTGTTTATTCCTATGTCAGAATGGAATGGCCAGGAGTATACCCTGGCTTTATTTGCTATAGTCTACCTAGGGGCTGTTGATATTTCTACTATCTTGACCAAAATGGATTGATTTTCTGTGTTTCGATGCGCACGGACTTGATGTATGCTCCGCTTTTTGGGCTCAAAAAATCAACCTGTTGGGGCGCAATAATTTTTATTATCTTAGCCCGGGTTTGCGAACTATTAACAGTCTTTAAATTAATGCGGTATTAAATCCTGTATTTTGCAATCTTTAGCTGATGCTTTGCTGGGGACGATTATCTGCACATTAATGCCTTTAATCGTTGGGCTTTCTAATGCATCTTGCAGGTATTCGATTAAAGGAACATCAACTACTTTGCCATATTCTGAAGAGGCTTCTCTAAAATACAATTGATTGTCATGACGAATTGCAAAACCTAAGTGAGAGATATTTAATGCCGTACCAATTTTTTCGCGCAGATTCCAGTTTGGGCGTACGATTTCAATGATGGCTCCATCGGGGATTTGCGCAAATAAGTGCCTATTTGGTTTGTTTTTTGCGGGGAATAAGGTGGTCAATGGCAAATAAGGTACTTTCTCAGCGGCAACTGCTAATTTTGCCCCTTTAGTTTTTAACTCCGCTAACCGCGCTTCTTGTTGTGTCTTATCGGCATTTTGTAAGCGAATAGTCGCCATAGTTTTATAAGCATACCAATTTGGTTTTTCAATCTGTGCACTAGCAAACTGTGCTACCGGATGATTATGTTCATCTTTAATGGCTAAGGTGATGTCTTTAAATATCCCTGCTTGCTGATGTGCTTGATTCCAATCTAAACCTGTAAAATGCATTCGTTGAATGTAAGCTACCTCGCCATTGCTGTAACGCATTTGCTTGATGCATTGCTGAAATGAAGGTAATGAACTTGCCAATGCTAGAGAGACCACTGTATTGACATAGGTATCGCAATCAAAGCCATCAACTCGATATTGTGGAAATTGATCATAGCGCGCTTTAGGTCCTTCTCCCAACGAGCCGAGTACGTAAGGAACACCAAGAAATTGTTTACTAATCCAATTAATTCGTTGGCTCATGGAAATGTTCGGCATGTTGTTCAGCTTATGATATAGTTTCTCAATCGACGAATTAGCTTGTTTTTCTGTAGCACTCGAATCAAAGGCATAGCCGGGAACGCAGGCAAGAAAACTCGTTACAACAGCTAAGTTTTTTAAAGGAGTGAACATGTATTTCATGATGGTTGTCTTATATTTTGAGCCAATTATGAACTATATGTTAACTTGTTCCGGAGCTTGGAGGCAAGAATGCTGAATATAATTTGGTTAGGAATGATACTGACCTCGATCATTGTGGGGGTCATTGAGGGGCGTATTGATGAGGTGGTGCGTGCAGTAACCGACTCAGCCAAACTTGGCTTTGAAATTGCCCTGGGCTTGGCTGGGATTATGTGTTTATGGCTGGGCATTATGTCTATCGCTACTGAATCAGGTTTAATCAAACTATTAGGTAATGTATTGCGTCCCATTTTAAGACGCTTGTTTCCTGATGTGCCTACTGATCATCCCGCAATGGGTGCTATCGCAATGAATATTGCGGCCAATATGCTAGGACTAGCCAATGCGGCAACGCCGTTTGGATTGCAAGCAATGAAAGAATTGCAGACCTTGAATAAACATGCCAAAGTCGCTACGAATTCTATGTGTACTTTTTTAGCAATTAACACCTCCAGCGTGCAGTTAATTCCGGCGACTGCAATCGCCTACCTTGCCGCAAATGGCGGCACGAATCCAACCAGTGTGGTATTTAGCTCTTTGGTGGCAACTATTTGCTCTACAGTGGTTGCAATTACGGTGGTAAGACAATTGGCTAAATTATCCGCATTTCGCGTTGGCAAGGTAGACAGTTTATGAATGTACTAGCCAATCAATTATCCAATTGGATGCTCTTGGTTTTTATTGTCGGTATCCCTTTATATGCCGCCGTAGTAAAAAAAATAAATGTATTTGATGCTTTTATCATTGGTGCGAAGCAAGGATTTGATACGGTTTTAAATATTGTTCCGTATTTAATTGCCATGATGGTTGCCATTGGCATGTTACGCGCCTCTGGCTTTTTCACCTTAATGGGACAACTGCTTGCCCCCTTGATGGCTATGATAGGTATGCCGTCTGAAGTATTACCTTTAGCGTTGATTCGTCCTTTTTCGGGCAGTGCATCAATTGGAATTATGGCTGAATTGATTCATCAATACGGTGGAAACTCACTGATTGCTAAAACCGCAGCGACCATGATGGGAAGTACAGAAACCACCTTTTATGTGATTGCTGTGTATTTTGGTTCCATTGGTATTCGCCGTACACGTCATGCTATTCCCGCCGGGTTATTGGCCGATTTAGCCGGAATTATCGTATCAGTAATTATTTGTCGTTATTTATTTGGGTGATCCTCATAAACAATCGCAGACAAACCAACGAATTTTTTCATAAATTTTAAGCAATATTTGCCGCTGACAGGTAAGTTGGCTCCGGGTAAAATTTGTGCACTAATAATGCGTTATAAAAGAACGCCCTCATGTAGAGGGCGTTCTTAAACGTTAGTATCGGATAAAAAATAACAACAGAGCTTATTTCTCTTCAGCCTGAACGGATCGGATGCTTTACTCGATTTCTTATCCGAAACTGGTGTTAAATAAGATGCTTAGCCAACACGCTTATTCTTTTTCTTATCTTTACCGGCGTAACTTGCTTCCTCGAATAATTTTAAATGAGCGAATAAATTACGTGTTCTCGCTTTAAATGACGCCATTTCTCGCGCTGGCACCGGAGAGGAGGTTGGTAACGACGTGGTCGTTGGATTTCTTGCCTGGTCATGGACATGAAGCTCATAATGACAATGAGGACCTGTAGCAAGACCTGTTTGTCCTACATAACCAATCACTTGACCTCTTTTTACCCGACTTCCTTTGGATATGCCTTTTTGGAATTTGAGCATGTGGCCATAGACCGTACTGTAGGTTTTATCATGCTTAATTTCAATCATATTGCCATAACCATTATGACGGCCAATCGTTTTAATAATCCCATCACCTGTGGCTTGGATGGGAGTACCAATTGGCGCGGCCAAATCAATCCCTTTATGGGCTCTGCGATAACGTAATATGGGATGATATCTTGATGCCGTAAAGGTTGAGCTGATATGACTAAATTTAAGGGGATAGCGTGAAAATGCCTTTTTAAAGCTTTCACCTTGAGGGGTATAATAATCATGAGTCCCATTAGCACTGATATGGCGTACTGCTTGGGCTGTTTTACCGCGGTTCGTATAGCTTACCGCAACAATATCACCTGTTCCCACCATTTTGTCTTTAACATACTGAGCTTCATAAACAATAGAAAAACGATCGCCTGAGCGCACGCCATGTGCAAAATCAACTTGTTTACTTAAAACCGTAGTCATTTGATGAATTAATTTACTGGGAATACCTAAACGTTGCGCCGTGGTATAGAGTGAACCGTTGACAATCCCCGTCACGTAACGATCTTGACTCGTTACTTTTTTCGAGTCGACTTTAGTCTTATAAACAGCGCCTTCCCTATAAACAGTCAGTGTCTGAATGTCATTCATAGGAATGATCAGCTTTTCTAGCTTCTTTTTGTTAATCAAAAATTGCAATTCCTGACTTGGTTTTATGGAAGTAAGGACTTTTGCATGAGGGTTCTTGTAAATAACCAAATGTAAATTTTGCGCGGTTAACCCTAGACGATGGAATATTGTGGCCATTGAATCACCGGATCTCGGTCTAACTGTTTGCCATTCATTGTCTTTAATTACCTTCGCTGTTTTAACGGCTTTGGCTACTATAACTTTTTTAACTGACTTCTCTGTTTTATCCGTTGTCGCCATTTTATTTACGGGAATGGACTTCTCTGCTTTAACCGCTTTATCTTCTTTATTTGTCTGTTCTACAACTTTAGCCATTTCCTGAATTTCTACAGATTTTTTCTGTTCCGTTATTATTTTTTTTTCTTGTTTGGGTAATGAAATAGATTGACGCGTTAAATTATTATGATCATGATGTGAAAAATTTTTCACGAGTACATAGGGAAGCGATAGGGCGATAATTAATGCAGAGCCCATTAATAATTTGGATGGATTACCAGATTGTCGTGTTCGAATATAAGGTTTTTTATCCATTGTTTGCCTATATGTTGTCATCCGCAAGAATGCTTTTGTATGCATTTTGTTCAATTTCGGGTGACAAATTATTTTAAATCACCTATTAGGTATGGCAGGAAATTGCCAACCGGGCTAAGATACTCGGTGTGAGAAGATAGGTCAATCATTTATAAAGGTTTTGATGTCATGATAGTTCAAGATTCAGTTTGTGCCGAATTAATGCGGGGTTGTGAAGAGGTTCTTCCCCAACATGAATTAGAAAAAAAGCTACAGAAGGGAACCCCTTTGAAAATAAAGGCAGGTTTTGATCCTACCGCACCTGATTTGCATTTAGGACACACGGTACTTCTTAATAAATTAAGGCAGTTCCAACAGTTTGGTCATGAGGTTATTTTTTTAATAGGTGACTTTACTGCAATGATTGGTGATCCTACTGGAAAAAATATAACCCGTATGCCTTTAAGTCAAGAGAGTGTGCTGGAAAATGCGAAAACCTATCAAGAGCAAGTGTTTAAGATCTTAGATCCACAAAAGACAACCGTTGCTTTTAATTCACAGTGGCTTGGTCAATTTACGGCCGTTGATTTAATTCGCCTTGCCGCAACACATACTGTTGCACGCATGTTAGAGCGAGATGATTTTAATAAGCGTTATACTTCAGGGCAGCCTATAGCGATTCATGAGTTTCTCTATCCTTTATTACAAGGTTATGATTCGGTTGCATTGAAAGCGGATGTCGAGTTTGGTGGAACGGATCAAAAGTTTAACTTATTAATGGGACGAGAGTTACAAAAACATTATGGTCACGAACCCCAGGTCATTATGATGACACCATTAATAGAAGGATTAGACGGGGTTAAGAAAATGTCTAAATCTTTGGATAATTATATTGGTATTAATGAACCGGCTACGGATATGTTTGGCAAAATTATGTCGGTATCTGATGAGTTAATGTGGCGCTATATTAATTTATTGAGCTTTAAAACCGGTCAAGAAATACAGGCATTAAAGCAGTCTGTAGCCGAAGGTGCTAATCCTCGCGACATTAAAATTGATTTTGCTAAAGAGATTGTTGTGCGCTTCCATGATCAAGGGCAGGCAGAACAAGTACATAAAGATTTTATTGAGCGCTTTCAAAAAGGGATTATTCCTGCAGATTTAGAAGAGGTGTCTATAATAAGTAAGGAGCCAATTTCCTTGGCACAATTATTAAAACAAATGAACCTCACTCAAAGTACCTCTGAGTCTATACGGATGGTGAAGCAAGGTGCGGTTAAAGTAGATAGTGAGAAAGTTGAAGATCCTGCGCTCGTTCTAGCAGCAGGGAACACTTATATAATACAAGTAGGAAAGCGCAGAATTGCCAAGCTGCACTTGCAATAAGCACTGTGTGTTTATTTTTTTGAAAAAAATGAAAAAAGTGTTTGACATCAACCACGAAATCGGTAGAATACGCTGCATGCCTCGGGGGCAAGTTCATTAAGAAGATAGAAGACAAACTGTGTGGGCGCTTTGATGAGAATTTGAGTGCACAAGAGATAAAAGAAGTAAAAGACGTTAGTTTAGATACTGACACAGGTTTTGAACTGAAGAGTTTGATCCTGGCTCAGATTGAACGCTGGCGGCATGCTTAACACATGCAAGTCGAACGGCAGCACGGTCTAGCTTGCTAGATGGGTGGCGAGTGGCGAACGGGTGAGTAACGCGTAGGAATATGCCTTAAAGAGGGGGACAACTTGGGGAAACTCAAGCTAATACCGCATAATGT
>CAWJMX010000018.1:0-34585 GCA_963844185.1 uncultured Gammaproteobacteria bacterium | reverse complement strand
ACAGGGAACAGTTCAAGCTATCAAGGAACCATGAATATTACTCAGGGAACGCTAGTGATGGATGGACAGATGGGTGGGTATCTTAATATTGGAAATTTAGGGACACTAAAACGGGTAGGCGCGGTAAATGATTTATCGGTATATGGAACGATTGCTCCAGGAGGTTCAATTGGAACATTGACGGTAAATGGAAATTATATTCAGCAGCCAGGATCTGTTTATGAAGTAGAATTTAATCCCTCAGGCAATACAGACCTAATCCATATTTTAGGAACAGCAACAATTAATGGGGGAACAGTGCGGTTATTTCCAGACAAACCTCCATATACTCCTGGAACCAAGTATACCATTTTAGAAGCCCAAGGAGGGGTAACAGGGACTTATTCAGACTTGACCAACCCTAATTTACCCTATTTGTTTTTCGATTTAAGTTATGATGCCAATCATGTCTATTTGGATGTTTTTAGAAGTGGTATCGATTTCTCAGCATTGGCTATAACACCGAACCAGATTGCAACCGCGAATGCCATCGAAACGATTCGACCATCGAATCCGCTTTATATTGCCATTGTTAATTTAGATACAGCAGAACAATCCCAGGCAGCATTTAATTTATTATCAGGAGAAATTCATGCATCAATTATAGGCTCTATAGTTGAAGAAAGCCGTTACTTAAAAGACGCCGTGTTTCAACACCTTGCGGATGAAAACCCTAATAATAATGACGGATTATGGTTAAGATTCTATAATGCTAAAACAACACGCGATACCGATAATAACGCAGCAACACTAGATGGAAACAGCTCTGGTTTTTTTATAGGTGTTGATAAGAAGATTACTTCTAATGTGAAAATAGGTAGTGTCTTTGGTTATGGTACTCGCCAGGATAGCGTACCTCATCGACTTTCAAATGCCAATTTGCAACAGTTTGATTTTTCATTATATTCAGAATATGCTCATCAACAATTTTACCTTCGATATGGTTATGGGCACTTCTGGTACTCTGCCGCCACACAAAGGACAGTCGAATTACCCACCTTCGTTAACTATTTGAAATCTGATTATACACTTTACTCCAATCAATTCTTTGCAGAAATGGGGCTTAAACGACCCTACAAAAAAATTCCAATTGATCCTGTTGCACAAGTTGCTTTTGTTGAAGCAGGTAATAATCAGTTTAATGAACATGGTGGAATAAGTGCTCTAAGTGGTTCAGCCAATCATATGAAAACGCCTGTTACAACATTAGGTTTTAGAAGTAAGGCTACACTATTCAATTCAGATAAACTGGGAGTGAAAGGCAATGGAATGCTGGGATGGCAACATGCCTATTCCAATACAGTACCCGGTAGTACCATGACTTTTGCACCAAGTGCTAATTTTTTAATTGGAGGTACTCCAATTGCGAAGGACAGCGCATTAGTAAACGCAGGGTTGGAGTTTAAAAATCCACAATATGATTCTTTAAAAATGAATCTATTTTATCAAGGCGTATTTGCAGATAATGTTTCAAATAATAGTATAATGTTTTCATTAAACTGGGGTTTTAATTAATGTTCACCCCGTGATACTTTGGATTTTTGCGTCAGGGCGCAAGTTCCGGAGTGCTAGGCCTATATGGAATTAACCCCTAAAAGGATGGCTAGTTACACAGAATTCGGGACAGACTCAAATTTTTTCTAATATAACGCTTAATCACTTTGGCCTTGCTCCAATTGATTCCACTATTTTAACAACTTGTTAGATATTCAGGCTTATGCTTATTTTCTTGGTTCTAATTAAGAAACTTACCATCGTATGCTGGTTATGATTAATTCGAACCAAGTGTAGAGCTAACAAGCTAAATTAATTAGTTGGTTAATTCAAAACCCGATTCGTTCTTAATTTCTTTGATTAAGGAGTTAGAACATTCACTTAAATCAACAGTTAAGGGTTTGAAAAAATTAGCACTATGTCCTCTCGTGTCATATAATCTCTTAAAAGCCAATCCTAAAGTAGTAAATATCCCTATACCAACAAAGATTGAAATTAATGACAGTACTTTTAAGTAATATTCAGTTTGAGATTGACGATTTTTATATAATATTTCTTTAGTGCTGCTGGTGTTTAATTGGCTCTCAAAGAATTTGATTTGTTCTTTTTCGTTTAAACCCTCCTTATCAAGAGCACCACGAAGTTCTTTAACCGCAATGAACTTTAAAAAACCATCAAACTCTGGACGAAAATAATAATTAACATGATTACGGAGGCTCTTTAATCTATTTGCCGTATGACTTAATACTCTAGCATTTTCCATATCACGCGGAAATACAGGAATCATTGTTCCATCACCATCGTTATGATTATTTGCGATTTTGAATAGCAAATCAGAAAGTGAGGAGATGTGTTGGACCGATAAATACAGTTTTGTAGAAATAGAAGCATTTTCGTTATATTCATAATCTTCTTTTCGGAATCCAGATGCCTTGAGTATTTTTTGAAAGCTTGTCTCAACTGAGTAATTATTACTTGGACCGCTCAGAAATTTGTTCAAATTTTTAATGAGTGCTTGTAGTCTTTGAAGCACAAGCTCTGGATCATCTAACTCTTTCCTATAGGCATAATCATATTCATTTATATCTTTATAATAACTTATCTCTGTACTCCAACCCTCTCCCAGATTATATAGAGCATTTCCTATCAGATCATAATGATAATCAAACCAATTTTTTATTCCAGGTTTTTTATTTCCAACGTCCCCGACTACTTTTGCGCTGCTTCCAACTAATTTATCTAATTGTTGCTTACTATGATTAATGTAATCATCACAGACTTTGGTTAGCCTCAATTTCGCATCTTGATAATCGACCATATACACTCCGTACTCTCTCGTTGTATCATGTCATATTGTATCAAAGTGATTACAAAAAGTACACTATTGGCGTTTTGTGCAATTCTATTGATTTGGTCCCTGAGTTTAACATTCATGCTGCAAAATAATGTGGCTGATGTCGGCAATTTAATTTGGCCGTTTACAATTACTGAAACTGCTCCCTTTGAATCGGTTGATTTAACCATATCACCAGTGGATTTATTAGTAAGAATTCTTGATGATGATACACCTGCATTTTTTAATAATTCAATTTGTATATCCAAATAATCGAAAATATGGCCTGGGACTAAGGATCGTTGCGGTGAAGTGACAAAATCAGGCTGTTTTTTAATGACTGATCCAGTACTGGTGCGGGTTAAAGATTCATGTCAAAAAGAAAAATATATGTCTTTTTGATCACCATATCGAATCAACCGTAATTTGTTTAACTTGATGATAATTAGTGAAATAATTAAATTAGACATTTTTTAATATGTTCAATAAAACAACTAAATTTTACCCCTATAATCATGACATTATCCCATTGATAATATTGAATTAATTTTAAAATAACTATGAAAATAAGCCTGATTTTGGCACTTCACCGCACGATCTTTAGTCCCAGGCCTAATAGGGAACAACCTGCGTTTTTAATGAGTTCTTTTGCTTGTTCTGACTTATGAAAAGTAGCATTGTCCATAATAATAGTGTAGCCAGGACCGAGTGTTGGTAATAAAAAATTTGCCAGCCAAAAATTAAATAAATTAGTATCACAAGTACCTTGATAACACATGGGGCAATAATTTTCTTGTTGACCAATGCGGCGACAAAACTTTCTCTAGCGTAGCGCATGCCAGAGACTTCACCAAGAACTTTTTGTCCTCGAAGCCCCCAGCCGTACTGCCTTGAGATAAAGGTATCAATCCCGGATTCATCAACATACACAAGCTTCTCTGCGGAATACTGTTTTATTTCTTCAATGAAAATAGCCCTTTTTACTTCATCTCTTTCTGTATAGAGCGTGGACTTTTTTTTCGTGTGATTTTAAGGCGACTTAATGCTTTGGATATGCCTGAAGATGTAACGTTAAAGTGTGCAGCAATTTCATTGAGATAAGCATCAGGGTGCTGCCGAATATATTTCTTTAGTTCATCATCATTAATTTTGTAGGGCGAATTTGGTCTTGGTTTACGTCCAACAGTACCCGTTGATTTTTTTGTATTTTTCCAGCGATTGATAGAGCAATGGCTTATAGAAAATAGCTGACACGCCTCTTTTATTTTCCCGCCGAATTCTATAAAACTCAGAACTTTTTCACGAAAATCTGTTGAATAACTCATGAGGACAATGGAGATAGAATAAAAGCAATATTATATCATTTAAATTTCAAATGACTATACATTTACACAGGAATGTGGTTAATACACTTATTTAAATTGTTATATTAAGATTGCGCAATAATTGATCTGCATGATATAATATTGTAAAAATATACAATAGGAATTCTCATGCCTTTTTCTTTTAATCCTTTTTATAGAGTAGTTGAATCAGAAGAAGTAATTAAATTAGATGATGTGATGGGGACCAGAGTAGAAGAACAAAGTTCTTCTTCCCGTGTTTATCGTAGAACTCTATGGGAAAAAATCCAAGACACTTTCTTTGTTATCGCAGGTAATCGAGCTTTTTGGGTCGATAAAGTGTCAGAAAATGATAAAGGGAATGTCACTCGTCCAGGTGTTTTAGATTATCTTACTTTTCAAATAACTCGAATGATTAATACAGTAACCTTTTGGTCTTGGAACAATGTATTCAAGGATCCTATTGCTTTAATGCTGATTATCCCTGCTTCTATTTTATTCACAGTTGCTAATATAGCCCATTATGCTCTGGCTAGTGTTCTTACTATAATAGCATCGCCAATTGTTGCCATTGTTCATGTTTTTTCACAGATATTTGGTGGTAATACTCTTAAAAACGAAGCTGGAAAATTACATGGAATTGTACATAAAGAATACGCCACAAACGAAGTAACGGATAATACCTTAAATAGTTTCTTAAATGGAACAGGGCATTCTTATAGCGACATTATTATGGATTTGAAAAAAACAAAAGGTGAAGATAAATATTTGCCAACGTTAGTTGTTATGGAAAATCATCATAAATATGAATGCTGTATTGTTGGGGATTGTCAACATCAAAAAGGTCATATTCAATTTGAAGTGGATCTTAGAAATTTAGCAGCAGAGGATAAAGTTGCTATTAAAGCATTGCTCAAACTTAATGCTGGAAGCTTACGTGACAATTTAAGAACTCATCAACATTTGCAAGAAATTGAACAAATGGTTGAAACCGCTCCTCAATTAAATGGCTAAGTTTTCTATTATTCTTACCCAAATATTCTCTAACTCTAATTGTATGAGTTTAAGTAATACATGAATTTTAATTGTTTGACTATAATTTGCTCATATGATCAAACGGCCCTCAGACCTCGTCCTTTAGGGCGGGGTTTACTTAACGTAAAAATACGTGTTGGAGGGGGTTCATTCCCCTTCCAGCACAAAATTTCTGAGGCTTGCCGAAGTCCTTCTTGACTGGGTTGATCTTGAAATCCCACTTTTTGTCAGTTCTTCCAGTGCGCTGGGCAAAGCTGCACTGGTCTTGTGGGTGAAAGTCCCATCCAAGCGTGTCGCTACCTCGTTATAAATTCTGGGACATCCAAGTCTCCAGAATTCACTCGCCAACGCGACAAGTATGCCTTCGGCGGCCCTGGACGCCCTGCGTCCGCTCATTATTGATCTCCCTACGGAGATCAATAATAGCGCTACCACAATGACTGACACCTTTTCGTATGGCCTTATATTTTTCCTGCGGAAAAACATCCGGCCCTAAGGCTACCAGGGACTACAGGCCTCGGTCTTCGACCTTCCTTGGCCTGCAGCGGTAGAAGGTTAGCTAGACCACTACGTAGCGAGTCTTGCGTTTCCGGCGGTAACAAAGGAGATGAAGCGTAGACAGCGAAACACTCGAGCCGAAATCGATAGATGAACGCGACAGCTCCGAAATCGACTAGTTGTGTGATGCCGATGATGTTGGAAGGTCAGCAGGCCACGGTTGCAAAATGGTTAAACTAGCAAATCCATAAAGCAACACACACCGGAGTCGAAGGCGTCGGCGAGTTTGTAAAGATCTGTGTGGAACCCAGGAGATCCATTAATCTCTTCAGGGACGAAGTATTGAACATACAAGTGTGATGAGCATGAGGTGTTTAAGATGGGCTAATGGAAGTCGGAGCCAGCCATATTAATGATGAAGCAGAGTAATGCCTGTGGAGTGAAGGGCTGGCAGATAGATCGAGCGTGAAAAGAGAAACAATGACTGTACACAGCAACGACAGAGTATCATGGTTAACGAAACTTGAGCGCATAGGCGAATTATCAGCGCGCAATAGAGCAATGGTGTTTAACAACATTGGTCATCTATTAGGTGCTGATATGCTAAAGGAACAATACCAACGGCTGGATGGAAAGAAGGCTGTTGGCATCGATAAAGTAACGAAAGAAACTTACGGCAAAGCCCTCGATGAGAACATTAATGATCTCACCAAGCGGATTCGCCGCGGGACGTACAAACCCAAGCCATCCCGGATAACCGAAATTCCAAAAGAAGATGGAAGCACTCGGCCATTGGCCATATCATGCGTAGAAGACAAACTAGTTCAATCAGCAGTCAGCGCATTATTAACCAAGATTTACGAGCCGATATTTCTTCCTTGTTCCTATGGTTTCAGACCGGGACAAAGCTGTCACGATGCCTTAAAAGCACTAATGTCGTCAGTGTTTCCCAATATGAACGGTGCAATAGTGGAAATTGACATACGTAAATATTTCAACTCAATACCACATTCGGTAATGATGGATCTATTGCGCAAGAAGATATCCGATCAACGCTTTCTGAGACTAATAGAAGTTTTGATAACAGCACCTATCATGGACGGAAACAAAGAAGTGAAAAATACTTGCGGATGCCCGCAAGGCTCGATCATTTCAACAATCATGGCCAATATCTATCTGCACCACGTAATAGACGAGTGGTTTGAGAGTATCAAACAGTCTCACTTTCGTGGCAGAGCTGAATTGATCAGATATGCTGATGATATGGTGTACACGTTTGAGCGACCAGAAGAAGCTAAACGTTTCTATAACGTGCTACCAAAGAGGTTAGCCAAATATGGACTCGAAATGCATGATGAAAAGTCACAGCTAATAAAGGCGGGGCTTGGAGCAGCACAACGAGCGTATAGACAAGGTACACGTTTACCAACGTTTAAATTTCTGGGCTTCACATGCTACTGGGGAAAGTCGAGGAATGGATCTTGGAGACTAAAACTTACTAGTCGCAGAGACCGTTTCACTGCAAAACTCAAAGGGCTTCGTGAATACCTTTGGCAAAATTTAAACACAGACTACCCAGACGAAACACTGAAAACAGTGATTCGCGTAGTCAGAGGCTGGATTAATTACCATAATGTCTCTGACAATGAGCGTAAGGTGGATACTTTTAGAAGGCATTGTATGCGAATTATCTTCAAATGGATAAATCGTAAAGGCAGGCGGCACCCTATGAGCTGGGAGCGTTTTAACAAGATGCTCAAGGCGATAGGGTTTCCCAAAGCTGGGAAAACTATATCGATGTTCCTCACTCGCTGAATATGTGGAAAGGGCACTGATCTATCGGGAGCCGGATGCGGTAGTTCCGCAAGTCCGGTTCTGAGGAGGGTTCGGCTGGAGTGATCTGGCCGTTCTACTCACCCCGACCCTCAATCCATATAAAAGCATATCATCATTCATTTTGTTACTTAGTTTGCTCATAGTAGTTGCCCTCTATAGTGTATTAAATACTATAATTCTGGCACTTAAATAAACAAACATGGATTTGGCGGTGTTGTTTAATACAGGAATAATACTTCGATGTTTATGTGTATGAGGGGTTTAGGGGTTGCCACCGCCGCTAGGCGGTTTAGTTCAACGTACCTTATCCATCTCAAAAGGGGTATAATGGAATAAAATCAAAAAAGGGAACCCATGGAGTTATTGGATCGCCAAAATAAGAAAAATCAAAAGTTTGGGATAGATAAGATTTTTCATCCCTTGGATGTGCATTTTGATACCAACTCACTTTCCGCTTGGCTGTCATATTATTACTCAGTGCATGTGAAAGGGGCTCCTGAAAAAACAGAGCAAGCCAAAAAGAAAGATTTGTCTAAATTCATTCAATTTTTTCAAATGGAAGTAGGGCATGACTTTGTAGACAATTGGACTCCAGCTGTTAGGGGTTTAGTTCAGGAAGGTACGAAATTTCCCGCGGCATGACTACAACCCTTTAGTAGCATAGGCTGCAGCCAATAAATTGA
The DNA here is from genome assembly GCA_963844185.1 of uncultured Gammaproteobacteria bacterium. Classification (GTDB taxonomy): domain Bacteria; phylum Pseudomonadota; class Gammaproteobacteria; order Legionellales; family Legionellaceae; genus Legionella. The sequence goes on along the minus strand of CAWJMX010000018.1, from coordinate 26,324 downwards.
CTTGCAATTTGCAACCTGAATTTTATGTAATTTATTGAAATATTTATATTAATGAATTTTATCATTTTCATATTATCAACAGTCAATACCTTAAAAATATAGTAGCAGATACTTCACGTTGCGAAAATCACCTTAAAATCTTGAAAATCTCGCTAGCAACCCGGCTGTTCAAGCGTGCAATCAAGAGTAAAACTGCCCAGTGGAATCAATTATTGCTCAATAACTAGGCTGGAAAATATGAATTTCAACCCTATAAAAAATGTGTTAATTTACATGAGATTATATAGTAATTAGTAACCAATATAAAAATCAATTTATTGGCTGCAGCTTAGACTGGTAAAGGGTTATAAGGGTGTTCTGGGAAATTTCGTACTTTCCCACAAAGAACCCCAATAAGGTGCATGTCGCCTGTAATAGCGGTTGGCATGATGCTGCTTGTGTTGTTATACCAAATGTCAAAGGCAAAATAGATTTTACCTTTTTGCATACAAAATAATAGAAAATAAAACCAATCCCATGCCGACTAATTCTAAAAAAGTCAAGCCTTCACCTAAAATAAGCCAAGCAAAAATTACTGTTGCAATAGGCATGAGCGCTGTAGAAAGAGAAGCCATAATCCCATCAACACGTTGCGCACCTATAAACCAAAATACATAAAATAACCCAGAACTTAAACCAATAAAAAATAAAATTAGCCAAGTGATTATATCAATATTTAATGGATTCCAAGGCATAAAAAATAAGACGGGCAATAATAACAACGCATTAATCCCATTAAGTAAAGCAGAGATTAAAAATATAGGGAGACGATTTGCATACAGCTTACAAAGCACGTAATAAAACGCTTCTGGTAACAAAGCTAATAAAACAATAGCATCACCCCAAAAAGAATGGGAATCACTCATTCCATTAAATTTATCATATGCAATAATAATCAAACCAACAGTAGCAAAAAAAACACACAAAGCTTTTTCAATTGAAACTTTCTCTTTCAAAATCACCCATGATAATAAAGCAATAATCGCTGGTAAGGCACTGGTGATAATTCCTGCTACATTCGCATCTGTATAATTCAATCCAGTCAGCATAAACACATTGAATAACACACCAGCAGAGAGGGCTTGAGCAAGAATAAAAAGCCAATCTCTACGCTCCAAATCACCAACATAAGCTTTTAATGATTTTTTTCGAGCAGCGGGAGTTATCCAATGCAAAGGAAGTAATACTAAAGTTGCTAATAAAAACCGTATTTCTAATAAAACCAAAATAGGAATAGAGGAAAGTAGTACTTTTGAAGCAACAATATTTCCCCCTACCATCACTTGAGCTAAAACGAGAAAAATAACTCCTTGCATCAAATAATCCTTCTTTGCCACATCAACTCCTTTAGTACGAAATCAAGTTACTAGAATAGCCTAAATCTCATTGAGACAATGAATGTGCTGAATCAAAAGTCAAATTAGGATGTTCTTTATTTGTTTTCTTGGCCATAAATCCTAACTTACTAAGAAGTATCCCCGCGCCTAAGACCACTGTCATACTTTCCACCTTTCCAATAGGTTTATCTTCATAAATCTCAGAAATTACAAGATACAAAGAATATAAAAACATACTCGCAGAACATAATTTCAAAATAAAATCATTATTATGTTGTGGAGAAACAACAACACTAGAAGGCATTGCTGACGACCTAAGATTCAACTTTTTTGATTCGTCGAGTTGATGAGACAGAGCAAATGGAATAGATTTTGCGTGTAAAATATAGCCATATTCTCCAGTTTCATGGAGCATCGTCTCAAATCCAAACTTTTCTAATATTTTTTTCAAATAATTAGGATGATATGCAATGGTATGCAATCCTTCTTCAGAAGTAAAAGTGGTTCCCGTTTCATCAACAGCGGTAATGATATTTTTATATCCACAATTTCCATAATAGCTTTTTCGCATCTCATTAGTCTTTGTATCCGTTTTATAAAAAGAAATCATTACATCAATATTTGATAATTTCAATCGTGCTAATAGCAACGCAATAGGAGCAATATTTCCAAACAAATTAAATGGCATGAGTATAATAGGTTTTTCATCATCTGTTAACAACAAAACATCTCTATTAATATTTAAAAGATTCATTAATTGAACGCTTACCCCAACATATTTTGTGGAATTTCTTGTAATTTGCTCTTGATTTTCTTGCACATCAACTTGTGAAATATCGATCCCGTGATACTGTAAGTTAGCTCTTCTTGCTAATGGTAAATTCACCATCTTGCCACATCCGGCTTCGATTAATTTGGTATAACCAAGGTTACTGCTAATAATTTCATAGGCCTTTTCAGCTTCATTTTGGAGATAACGATTTAACTCATCAGGAAAATTATGAGTATTTAAAATTTGATCGCCACCATTGCTGGTATAAAACCACATCGCCTTTCGATTTTCATGCGTTTCACAAATTCCAAGATCTTGTAAGCGTTCTACAAACGTAAGCATTGCGTTAAATGCCTTTTCACTATCTACTTTCTTCAAAAAAACCTTTAACCTATTTCCCACCGTTTCTACAGTAGCTTCACATAAGCTTATAACGTTCAACACTCTAAGTGTAGCAATAAGCGAAGTAGCAACTTTTGTATTTAGTACATTGGTATCTGAAGCCACAATATTACATACCAAATGCGTTTCATCATTACGATATTCTGTACTAAAATAATATCGATAATTTTTGCTACTCCCAGCTTTCAATCTTTTCATAACAACTTCCTTCACAAATTGGTAACGATTTCACCACATGTACCCAAAAGCCAAATTTTTGGTACAGAGTTTTCGCGCACATAGCAAGGAGTGATTTTTTATTTTCACTCTTGCTAGCGCGCTCATCTCTGATTATGACTTTTTTAAGACATTCAAAATGTGGTGAATAGATTAAAAATTAATTACGACCATCTAAAATAAAAGTACTTTTTAGCATTTATAAAATAAATTCACTTGTTAGTACAGATGCAGCTGATTCTGATGTTGATGTAACTGGTACGGGTGTTTTTTCTGAAAAAATACTTAAGCCCGCAGCTTGAGGCGTTAGTCCATCAGTAACATCATTCTCTAATGCCGCAGGAGTTAACGTAACAAATTCATCTTTCACTATATGGTATTGAATATTAGTAGCCATTGAATATTCTTTTAACAATGCCCCCATTTGCTCCAGTTGAGTTTGCAAACCTTCTTCACCATCAAAACTATAGATCACTGTCATAAGATCTGTAGTCGTCTCTGTAATTAATGCACGTTTTGAATCTGATGTTGGACTGCCGAAAGGACCATTGCTATCACATAAAACAGGCAATTTTGCAAGGTTGAGTGCTTTTTTTGTTGTTCCTATATAGGTTTCTTCTGATGTACCTTCGCGAAATGTAATATCGCCAGAAATATTAGACAAATCGTAAGACCCAACAGAACGCAATGAATCAACAGAAATAAGATTGTTTGCATCGACGACAGTGTTTACTTGATATAATCCTTTAAGAGCAAGAATTCGTTTTAACAAAAGTTCGTTTGAGCCTTTATATTCAGATAATTTCAATCCTAACGTTTTATAAGTTGAAATTAATGCCTTAATGGGTTCTATAGTGGCTGGAACAATATTTTGATATTTATTTTTTTGAGTTTCACCAAGAAGTTGTAATTGTTCCCATAAAGCTTCTTTAGTTTTACCCACCGTAACTTTCGCTCTTAACACACCTAAAACAAGTTTCATATCAGATTTATTAAATAGAGTTTCTGCAATTTTAATACGCATTTGTTGTTCCTTATAAAGGATTAGCATTAAGTAAAAAAACACAATGGTTTTTTAAAAAACATCTTATAATAATCATTGCTAATGAATCAAGTGATAAATTTAATTGCCACAAGATCAAATTAGAATCATTTAAAGGCATTAAGATAAATTTCCTATTTATTTAAGTGGACAAAAAAATCATTTCGTCTAAAATTTGGCAAAAAAGGGAAAGGAATTTTGCGTGGTACATACAGAGAAACATCCTAAATCATTAAATATATTTTTTGCTACCGAAATGTGGGAGCGCTATGGGTTTTATGTAGTTCAATCACTTTTAGCGCTCTATTTGGCGTTACATTTTAAATGGCCTGATAAACAAACCTATACCTTAATGGGCTCATTTACCGCTTTAACCTATTTATCACCTGTGCTAGGTGGTTGGATAGCGGATCAATTAATTGGGCAAAAAAGAGCAATACTTTTAGGTGCTATTGTTTTATTTATCAGCTATTGTTGCTTATCTATGGTAAATGATGCCTTTATTTTAACTGCGGCATTAGCAGGTATTGCTGTGGGTTCAGGCTTATTAAAACCCAATATTTCCTCTCTGCTAGGTAATGAATACGTACAGAATTCTATACGTCGCGAAAGTGGATTTACTATTTTTTATATGGGGATCACTTTAGGAATCATTTTAGGAACCACTGTTCCTAGCTTACTTCAAGAAGCTTTAGGCTGGAAAGCGGCTTTTACCAGCGCAGGGTTAGGAATGTTTTTTGCTTTTATAATTTTCTCTTACGGAATCAAAATTTATCACATAAAAGACTATAATCCTTTTGTTTTTCAAGTTAAAAAAATGATCCTCACCTTTGTATTACTTATTGCACTTTGGGGCTTCTCTTTCTATATTCTAAATTCTCCTCAATCAGCTAATATAGCCTTTGGATGTGTGATTTTATTTTCAGTCGGTTACATTGCCTATGCAGTAAATGGTGAAGATGCCAACCAATCTCGACGAACCTTGGTCATTGGATTGTTGTGTATCATTTCAGCTGTATTTTGGGCCTTTTATTTCCAAATGTTCATGTCATTAACTTTATTTATTTCAAGGGTAGTCAATCCTACATTTTTCGGGATCCACTTCCCTCCACCTTATTATGTCGCTATCCAAAGTCTTGGTATGCTCATAATTGGTTATTTTTTATCAAAAACACAACCTAAATTCAATTTAAGAGATAAAGGTTTGAGTATAGGAAAAAAATTCTTTGTGGCTATTGTTATAGCCACTATAGCTTATACATGGATTACTCTAGTCACATACCTAACCAAAGGTGACAGCCTATTATCACCTCTATCCATTATTCCTGCTTATCTGATGTTTTCATTAGCAGAATTATTACTTTCTCCAGTAGGTTTAGCAGCCGTAACTCTATTTGCGGATAAAAATAAAGTTAGCACTATGATGGGTATTTTCTTTGTTTCTATAGGTATTGGTGGTGGATTTTTGTCAGGAAAATTAGCCTCTCTAAGCGCTATTCCCGAAGGAGAAACCCACATCGCTGTTCTAAAGTCCCTTTATGCAGCTGCATTCATGCAACAATTAAGCATTCTTTTTATCGCTGCTTTAGGAAGTTTGATTTTATTTGCTGTAATTAAATTTTTATTGACTCATGTGAAGGATGGTTCTGTCGAAAATTTTATATCAAGTTAAGGTGATCCATTTTCAGGACGTGGTTAGGCCGCAAGCTCGTAAAACTGTTGCTAAGCGAGCAAATCCCCTGAATTTTCCATCTGTTCTTTTTTGATCATCCGGTACAGCTCTATTCCAGCAATTGTAGCTTCAGCTAACTCAAATGACTTAAAACTGAAGCGTATATTTTGTAATGTTTTTGATCCCTCTGTGATCAGTCTTTTCCAAAATCAAAATGAGTCTAAAGGACTGATCAAATTAAGCACTTTTCAGTTTGTCTTCATGAATATTTTTAAATAGTATGCTGCGTTGCTGTTGTAAAAAATCAGCAGCTTCATTATCTGTCATTGTCTTGGAGATGTCATCCAGTTCTTTAAAGGTAATTCCCACTTTGAGATATTGCTCAGCATCAGGGAGCGATTTAAATTTATCATAGGGTGTCATCATATTTTTATATTCATATTTTTTCTTTAGCTTTCCTTTGTTATCAATAATAATGGTTGGATATAAACAAGGTCGGTGATAATTAACATAAGGATTAAGAGCTGCTTGATTAAATTCATTGAGCAGCTGTGCGTAGCGTTGAGGAATATGAGTATAACCAAATACCTTGCGAACAATGGCTGCGTTTTTTCCTTCAGCCAAAGCATTATCATTAGATTGCCTTGGGCGTGATTTAGTGAATTCAATCAATAGCTTTCCCAAGAGTGCCGCAACAGTTTTATTAACATATTCGCTGCCATTGTCAGAGTGAAAATTGATTATATTGAATGGAAAAGAAGCTAACAAAATCTCTAGCGCAGGGATTAAATAACGCTCTGAAATCTTTTCTACACTAACAACCACTTCAAATTGAGTGACTTCATCAACTGCATTGATATGATAAACCCCTTTACGACCGTCCAGATCTCCTTGATGGACCGTATCAATGCGAATATAGCCTGGTTTTCCATTGGCTTGGGGTTTACGACGTTCACCAATATGAATGCCTTTAGGGCTCTTGGTTTTTTCATAATGGCAGCGATATTTTTTATAACCTGATGATTTTCTTAGGTTGTAGATATGGGAAACCGAGATATAGGATAATCGCTCATAAGCCATGTCATCAAAGCAATGATAAGCACGTTCACATAATTTTTTTATCATAAAACCATTAGGTGTATCGTGGCGTTGATCTAATTGAGCTAACAACTTAATGTCTTCAGTAGTATAAAATTGCTCAAGTCCATTAACTGTCTTTTGATAGCGTTTCAGTATCCCTTGCTCAGTATAACGCTGGATCATCCTAGTTAACTGTTGGCGTGAATATCCACTTACCTTTATTAAAAACTTAATGACTACACCTTTCTCATATCGCTTAAGGCGTATGTAGCCAAACCGTTTTAAAACACCCTCTACAAACTGATAGCGCTCATCTTTGCTTGAGGCAACGGTAAAGGCAATCGCTTGGCTTCCGTTTAAAAATGATTCCATTTGTTCAATGGTCTTTAATTTATCTAACTTCATGATCGTATTCATCCCGTGATCATGAAGACTACTGTAAGCTTGTCCAGACTCATTTCATCTTGGAATTACGAGCCTTCCTTCAGACTCATTTCATTTTGGAAAACTCTTGATCTTGTTCAATCATGTTATTCATGATATTTTATCCGCCTTACCTCAATCAATAAATGCAAGAGACTGAGCATCGCTTATCCTTTTTAAAATTTTGAGGCGGAAGTATAATTGAACCATTCTATTTTTGACAGAACCGGCTGACCTATTACGAAGCGTCGCTTCGCCCCGATTTGATCGCCATCAGTGGGATACGCATAGTTACCACGAATATATCTTATCAGAAGACTCCTTAAAGGAAAAACAGATATCTTTAAATGGTTGAGTTTTTTCAAAAAAAAGACGGAACCTGTATTTATCAGTATTTGGATAGTATAAATACTTACTATCTGGTATTTTCCAGAAAATAGAAAAACAACCATCAGGAATTTCACGTAATTTTTCAGAAAAATCAGTCAAGTTAATTATTTCATTTTTTAAGTTAATCTTAAAAAGAATTTTCTCATGGCTTTTTTTATCATAATTTTGCAATAAAAATAATTGCCTATTTTTTAGATCGCCCAATTGATCTGAAATTTTTATACTTCCATTTTTATAATAGCAACATATATCACCATAACAATGGTCTAAGTCTATCGACTCAATATCAACATCCTTTAAAAAAGAATACAGAATTTTTTCAATTTTTACATTTTCGACAGGATAAGGACTTTGGAAAAATGCTAATAAATAGTTAATTTTTAAAGCAGATAAATTATTTACATCTATATTAACTAATTTTTCTTGCTGTTTTCCAATTAAATCAGCCTTAACGAATACCTTATGAAAATTATCAAGCATTTTTATTAGTTGTTCTTTATCGGATATTTTTGCTAAAAATGTAAATTTCGATTCTTTTATTAGCAATTTTTCAACTTGAGGGCACTGATATATTGATAAACTATCATTAAGTTTTTTAAATGGCGTTGCATTATTATAACTAACCGCTACATCTTCAACTTCAACATACGCTTTGTTAACAGAGAAAATAGTATTCTCAGACATCAGCTTAGCCACCTTATTTATTTCTATAAGGTATTTTGAATCAAAAATATGATCACCACAGAGTGTTATTCCATCACCAGAGAATGTAACTGAAATTTGACTGTCAACACTAAAATCAAGTGAAAAATAGTTAAAATAGGATAAAGATAATTTACTATTAATTTTATATTTCATAGAGTTAACTCATAGGTATTTTTAACATCTTCATGGGATTTGCTATTTTTTTCCGAAATTTTGCTACTAAATAACATGTTACCAATAATCCCGCCGGCTAAACCACCAAAGCTTTCTGTACAGGCAGTTATAGGCTTAGAACCATTAGTTGCTTTTGAAGCAAAGAAACCAAAAGATAGCGCTCCTGCTGTTGCGAAAGGCGCAATAGTTATATAATTAATTTTATCATCGATAATAGTTGCTGAATGTTTGCCTTCTTTTTTAGGTGGAAAATTTTCCTGGATTGGCATTTATAACCCCTAATAATTTTAACAAAATTGTAAATTAACTTTTCATTTAATTTATAATAACCTGCCTATGCAGTTGACTGATCCACCCACTACATACTTTATAATTTTTAGCCTCTAAAATATAGACCTATCTACGGGATAACTTTTTTTGATAATTAAAGCTTCATTTGTGATACCTATTCCTCAATATCAACAATATCGTTATTTCCATCTAATTTAGGGATGTCAACCGCTTCTTCGTTTAAGATGAAGGTATGTAAATTTTCGGCACTACAATAAGTTTTTAAATATTCACTAGTTTCTTTTAGCTGTTCCTCTAAATTATCCTCGCCATCAAAACTAAAAATGACTGTCATGATAGATTTTGTCGTATTACTAATTAGTGCTCTTTGCGAATCAGACGTTGGACTGCCGAAAGCGCCTACTTCGTCAGCTAATAAAGGAAGCCCTTTTAATTTAAGTTGGCGTTTAGTGGTGCCTATATATTCTTCGTTTTCTTCTCCTGGTCGAAAGACAATTTCGCCATTTAATTTTTCCCTATCATAGGATCCGACAGATCGCCTAGATGTAATTGAAATCAGGTTGTTCACTTCAACAACATTGTTAATCTTATATAATGGATTATCTTTTTTAATTCTTTTAAGCAAAGATTCATTAGAACCTATATAGTCAGATTTTAAACCTAATTTTTTGTAGGTTTCTCTTACAGAAGAGATCTCTTCTAACTTTGATAAGTCTTTAACATTTTCTAATTCACTTTTAACTTTCTTAACAGCATTATTTATTTGTTCATCTAATTTTTGCGGTGTTTTTTCAACCTTAACATCAGAGAATACAAGTCCTAATCGTAATTTTTTATTGATGAACGCTAAATCTTTACTTATTCTAATAAGCATACTGTTTATCCTTAAATTAAATGCAATAGCTAACAGACCATGAAACGAGTGTATCAGGCAAGAGCGAGAAAGCAAAATATAATTCACTATGAGATATATAAAAACATAATAACTCTTTGAAATGTATCGGGTCTTCAGGCAAGAAAAAATAAATATTTTTTTCACTATCTGAAATTATGGCTCTGAAGCAAGCTCATCGCGCATGCAAGGATGAAGGCACGCCCTAATATCACATTGATTTTTTAGCAAGTCGGTTAAAAATATGTTTGGGAAGCAGTAGCCAATAATTTCCCCTATTTGGGGTTGTAGGCGCTAACCCCAGAAATTTCGTGCGCCGTAGCAACATAATTGGTTTTAGTGATTATGTGTGAAGCTACATTAGAGATGGTGGTAGGCCCACCGTACTCGGCTTTCAGGAGCTGATTACAAACCGCCTCAAGCTGCTGTTGTAAAGAGCAACGGTGATGAGCGTTGAGGGTAAAACCCAAGGCAAGTATCTTTGGGTGAGGTATGGATTAAAAAGACGAATAAAGCTGAACCTTTGTTGAAGCGTCGTTGGCGGCATTTTACGGTTCGTGTCACAAGGGGCCACTTTAGATGAATTCAGATGGGAAACTTTCCAATAACATCTTCATACTCAGTTTGCGCATCAGAAATCGATAACTTTGAGTATATTTCAAGCGACTTTCGACTCTCATGACCTGAATAAGGTTGTATTAGCGCATCATCAATCCCTTGTTTCTTAAGCCACGTAAATAGAAAATGTCTTAATTTGTGTGGCGATATGGAATGCTCCATCCCTGCTTCAAGAGAATATTGCTCAAGGATTTTACGTATTCCTCGATCAGTGTAAGGTCTTTTCCATGATGATTCAAACAGGTACTCACCACCTTTATCACGTGTATTGTGTGCATGAATAGCCAGTATTTCCTTAAAGCTATCCGGAAACGGAACTATCCTATCTTTATTACCTTTCCCTTCAGTGATTCGTATTTGGCAGCGATCAAAATCGATGTCACTAATTTTGATGTGAACCAACTCACTCACCCGGGCACCGGTGTAAAGCAATGTTTTAATCATCAAAACATGCTTCATGTTACGTGATTTCCAGACTGCTTGATAATACTTGCAAATTTCCTCCTCTGTTGGTACATAAGGCAATTTTTTATCATTATGCGTGACGTCAACACTTAGCTCAGTCCGCAAGTGCCTGAATAGTTGACGTAGATAATCATAGTCTGGATTTTCTTCCTTCAAGAGCTTAGCTAACTGTTTCGCTTTCTGTCTGACGGGTGTTCGTTTTTGTTCGGTCATTTTTGATTTCCTTTTCAACCGCAATGATTAACCGCTTGTAAAGATCGAGCGGGAACAAACCATAAGGGTTGATGTGTGCGTGAATTAATGGGGTTAAAGCGCGTTTGTCTTCAGACGTTAATTTATTGGCCCAGAGAGGATCTGATAGGGGTTCTTTGTGGGAAAGTACGAAATTTCCCAGAACACCCTTATAACCCTTTACCAGTCTAAGCTGCAGCCAATAAATTGATTTTTATATTGGTTACTAATTACTATATAATCTCATGTAAATTAACACATTTTTTATAGGGTTGAAATTCATATTTTCCAGCCTAGTTATTGAGCAATAATTGATTCCACTGGGCAGTTTTACTCTTGATTGCACGCTTGAACAGCCGGGTTGCTAGCGAGATTTTCAAGATTTTAAGGTGATTTTCGCAACGTGAAGTATCTGCTACTATATTTTTAAGGTATTGACTGTTGATAATATGAAAATGATAAAATTCATTAATATAAATATTTCAATAAATTACATAAAATTCAGGTTGCAAATTGCAAGTCAATTTATTGGCTGCAGCCTATGCTACTAAAGGGTTGTAGTCATGCCGCGGGAAATTTCGTACCTTCCTGAACTAAACCCCTAACAGCTGGAGTCCAATTGTCTACAAAGTCATGCCCTACTTCCATTTGAAAAAATTGAATGAATTTAGACAAATCTTTCTTTTTGGCTTGCTCTGTTTTTTCAGGAGCCCCTTTCACATGCACTGAGTAATAATATGACAGCCAAGCGGAAAGTGAGTTGGTATCAAAATGCACATCCAAGGGATGAAAAATCTTATCTATCCCAAACTTTTGATTTTTCTTATTTTGGCGATCCAATAACTCCATGGGTTCCCTTTTTTGATTTTATTCCATTATACCCCTTTTGAGATGGATAAGGTACGTTGAACTAAACCGCCTAGCGGCGGTGGCAACCCCTAAACCCCTCATACACATAAACATCGAAGTATTATTCCTGTATTAAACAACACCGCCAAATCCATGTTTGTTTATTTAAGTGCCAGAATTATAGTATTTAATACACTATAGAGGGCAACTACTATGAGCAAACTAAGTAACAAAATGAATGATGATATGCTTTTATATGGATTGAGGGTCGGGGTGAGTAGAACGGCCAGATCACTCCAGCCGAACCCTCCTCAGAACCGGACTTGCGGAACTACCGCATCCGGCTCCCGATAGATCAGTGCCCTTTCCACATATTCAGCGAGTGAGGAACATCGATATAGTTTTCCCAGCTTTGGGAAACCCTATCGCCTTGAGCATCTTGTTAAAACGCTCCCAGCTCATAGGGTGCCGCCTGCCTTTACGATTTATCCATTTGAAGATAATTCGCATACAATGCCTTCTAAAAGTATCCACCTTACGCTCATTGTCAGAGACATTATGGTAATTAATCCAGCCTCTGACTACGCGAATCACTGTTTTCAGTGTTTCGTCTGGGTAGTCTGTGTTTAAATTTTGCCAAAGGTATTCACGAAGCCCTTTGAGTTTTGCAGTGAAACGGTCTCTGCGACTAGTAAGTTTTAGTCTCCAAGATCCATTCCTCGACTTTCCCCAGTAGCATGTGAAGCCCAGAAATTTAAACGTTGGTAAACGTGTACCTTGTCTATACGCTCGTTGTGCTGCTCCAAGCCCCGCCTTTATTAGCTGTGACTTTTCATCATGCATTTCGAGTCCATATTTGGCTAACCTCTTTGGTAGCACGTTATAGAAACGTTTAGCTTCTTCTGGTCGCTCAAACGTGTACACCATATCATCAGCATATCTGATCAATTCAGCTCTGCCACGAAAGTGAGACTGTTTGATACTCTCAAACCACTCGTCTATTACGTGGTGCAGATAGATATTGGCCATGATTGTTGAAATGATCGAGCCTTGCGGGCATCCGCAAGTATTTTTCACTTCTTTGTTTCCGTCCATGATAGGTGCTGTTATCAAAACTTCTATTAGTCTCAGAAAGCGTTGATCGGATATCTTCTTGCGCAATAGATCCATCATTACCGAATGTGGTATTGAGTTGAAATATTTACGTATGTCAATTTCCACTATTGCACCGTTCATATTGGGAAACACTGACGACATTAGTGCTTTTAAGGCATCGTGACAGCTTTGTCCCGGTCTGAAACCATAGGAACAAGGAAGAAATATCGGCTCGTAAATCTTGGTTAATAATGCGCTGACTGCTGATTGAACTAGTTTGTCTTCTACGCATGATATGGCCAATGGCCGAGTGCTTCCATCTTCTTTTGGAATTTCGGTTATCCGGGATGGCTTGGGTTTGTACGTCCCGCGGCGAATCCGCTTGGTGAGATCATTAATGTTCTCATCGAGGGCTTTGCCGTAAGTTTCTTTCGTTACTTTATCGATGCCAACAGCCTTCTTTCCATCCAGCCGTTGGTATTGTTCCTTTAGCATATCAGCACCTAATAGATGACCAATGTTGTTAAACACCATTGCTCTATTGCGCGCTGATAATTCGCCTATGCGCTCAAGTTTCGTTAACCATGATACTCTGTCGTTGCTGTGTACAGTCATTGTTTCTCTTTTCACGCTCGATCTATCTGCCAGCCCTTCACTCCACAGGCATTACTCTGCTTCATCATTAATATGGCTGGCTCCGACTTCCATTAGCCCATCTTAAACACCTCATGCTCATCACACTTGTATGTTCAATACTTCGTCCCTGAAGAGATTAATGGATCTCCTGGGTTCCACACAGATCTTTACAAACTCGCCGACGCCTTCGACTCCGGTGTGTGTTGCTTTATGGATTTGCTAGTTTAACCATTTTGCAACCGTGGCCTGCTGACCTTCCAACATCATCGGCATCACACAACTAGTCGATTTCGGAGCTGTCGCGTTCATCTATCGATTTCGGCTCGAGTGTTTCGCTGTCTACGCTTCATCTCCTTTGTTACCGCCGGAAACGCAAGACTCGCTACGTAGTGGTCTAGCTAACCTTCTACCGCTGCAGGCCAAGGAAGGTCGAAGACCGAGGCCTGTAGTCCCTGGTAGCCTTAGGGCCGGATGTTTTTCCGCAGGAAAAATATAAGGCCATACGAAAAGGTGTCAGTCATTGTGGTAGCGCTATTATTGATCTCCGTAGGGAGATCAATAATGAGCGGACGCAGGGCGTCCAGGGCCGCCGAAGGCATACTTGTCGCGTTGGCGAGTGAATTCTGGAGACTTGGATGTCCCAGAATTTATAACGAGGTAGCGACACGCTTGGATGGGACTTTCACCCACAAGACCAGTGCAGCTTTGCCCAGCGCACTGGAAGAACTGACAAAAAGTGGGATTTCAAGATCAACCCAGTCAAGAAGGACTTCGGCAAGCCTCAGAAATTTTGTGCTGGAAGGGGAATGAACCCCCTCCAACACGTATTTTTACGTTAAGTAAACCCCGCCCTAAAGGACGAGGTCTGAGGGCCGTTTGATCATATGAGCAAATTATAGTCAAACAATTAAAATTCATGTATTACTTAAACTCATACAATTAGAGTTAGAGAATATTTGGGTAAGAATAATAGAAAACTTAGCCATTTAATTGAGGAGCGGTTTCAACCATTTGTTCAATTTCTTGCAAATGTTGATGAGTTCTTAAATTGTCACGTAAGCTTCCAGCATTAAGTTTGAGCAATGCTTTAATAGCAACTTTATCCTCTGCTGCTAAATTTCTAAGATCCACTTCAAATTGAATATGACCTTTTTGATGTTGACAATCCCCAACAATACAGCATTCATATTTATGATGATTTTCCATAACAACTAACGTTGGCAAATATTTATCTTCACCTTTTGTTTTTTTCAAATCCATAATAATGTCGCTATAAGAATGCCCTGTTCCATTTAAGAAACTATTTAAGGTATTATCCGTTACTTCGTTTGTGGCGTATTCTTTATGTACAATTCCATGTAATTTTCCAGCTTCGTTTTTAAGAGTATTACCACCAAATATCTGTGAAAAAACATGAACAATGGCAACAATTGGCGATGCTATTATAGTAAGAACACTAGCCAGAGCATAATGGGCTATATTAGCAACTGTGAATAAAATAGAAGCAGGGATAATCAGCATTAAAGCAATAGGATCCTTGAATACATTGTTCCAAGACCAAAAGGTTACTGTATTAATCATTCGAGTTATTTGAAAAGTAAGATAATCTAAAACACCTGGACGAGTGACATTCCCTTTATCATTTTCTGACACTTTATCGACCCAAAAAGCTCGATTACCTGCGATAACAAAGAAAGTGTCTTGGATTTTTTCCCATAGAGTTCTACGATAAACACGGGAAGAAGAACTTTGTTCTTCTACTCTGGTCCCCATCACATCATCTAATTTAATTACTTCTTCTGATTCAACTACTCTATAAAAAGGATTAAAAGAAAAAGGCATGAGAATTCCTATTGTATATTTTTACAATATTATATCATGCAAATCAATTATTGCGCAATCTTAATATAACAATTTAAATAAGTGTATTAACCACATTCCTGTGTAAATGTATAGTCATTTGAAATTTAAATGATATAATATTGCTTTTATTCTATCTCCATTGTCCTCATGAGTTATTCAACAGATTTTCGTGAAAAAGTTCTGAGTTTTATAGAATTCGGCGGGAAAATAAAAGAGGCGTGTCAGCTATTTTCTATAAGCCATTGCTCTATCAATCGCTGGAAAAATACAAAAAAATCAACGGGTACTGTTGGACGTAAACCAAGACCAAATTCGCCCTACAAAATTAATGATGATGAACTAAAGAAATATATTCGGCAGCACCCTGATGCTTATCTCAATGAAATTGCTGCACACTTTAACGTTACATCTTCAGGCATATCCAAAGCATTAAGTCGCCTTAAAATCACACGAAAAAAAAGTCCACGCTCTATACAGAAAGAGATGAAGTAAAAAGGGCTATTTTCATTGAAGAAATAAAACAGTATTCCGCAGAGAAGCTTGTGTATGTTGATGAATCCGGGATTGATACCTTTATCTCAAGGCAGTACGGCTGGGGGCTTCGAGGACAAAAAGTTCTTGGTGAAGTCTCTGGCATGCGCTACGCTAGAGAAAGTTTTGTCGCCGCATTGGTCAACAAGAAAATTATTGCCCCATGTGTTATCAAGGTACTTGTGATACTAATTTATTTAATTTTTGGCTGGCAAATTTTTTATTACCAACACTCGGTCCTGGCTACACTATTATTATGGACAATGCTACTTTTCATAAGTCAGAACAAGCAAAAGAACTCATTAAAAACGCAGGTTGTTCCCTATTAGGCCTGGGACTAAAGATCGTGCGGTGAAGTGCCAAAATCAGGCTTATTTTCATAGTTATTTTAAAATTAATTCAATATTATCAATGGGATAATGTCATGATTATAGGGGTAAAATTTAGTTGTTTTATTGAACATATTAAAAAATGTCTAATTTAATTATTTCACTAATTATCATCAAGTTAAACAAATTACGGTTGATTCGATATGGTGATCAAAAAGACATATATTTTTCTTTTTGACATGAATCTTTAACCCGCACCAGTACTGGATCAGTCATTAAAAAACAGCCTGATTTTGTCACTTCACCGCAACAATCCTTAGTCCCAGGCCATATTTTCGATTATTTGGATATACAAATTGAATTATTAAAAAATGCAGGTGTATCATCATCAAGAATTCTTACTAATAAATCCACTGGTGATATGGTTAAATCAACCGATTCAAAGGGAGCAGTTTCAGTAATTGTAAACGGCCAAATTAAATTGCCGACATCAGCCACATTATTTTGCAGCATGAATGTTAAACTCAGGGACCAAATCAATAGAATTGCACAAAACGCCAATAGTGTACTTTTTGTAATCACTTTGATACAATATGACATGATACAACGAGAGAGTACGGAGTGTATATGGTCGATTATCAAGATGCGAAATTGAGGCTAACCAAAGTCTGTGATGATTACATTAATCATAGTAAGCAACAATTAGATAAATTAGTTGGAAGCAGCGCAAAAGTAGTCGGGGACGTTGGAAATAAAAAACCTGGAATAAAAAATTGGTTTGATTATCATTATGATCTGATAGGAAATGCTCTATATAATCTGGGAGAGGGTTGGAGTACAGAGATAAGTTATTATAAAGATATAAATGAATATGATTATGCCTATAGGAAAGAGTTAGATGATCCAGAGCTTGTGCTTCAAAGACTACAAGCACTCATTAAAAATTTGAACAAATTTCTGAGCGGTCCAAGTAATAATTACTCAGTTGAGACAAGCTTTCAAAAAATACTCAAGGCATCTGGATTCCGAAAAGAAGATTATGAATATAACGAAAATGCTTCTATTTCTACAAAACTGTATTTATCGGTCCAACACATCTCCTCACTTTCTGATTTGCTATTCAAAATCGCAAATAATCATAACGATGGTGATGGAACAATGATTCCTGTATTTCCGCGTGATATGGAAAATGCTAGAGTATTAAGTCATACGGCAAATAGATTAAAGAGCCTCCGTAATCATGTTAATTATTATTTTCGTCCAGAGTTTGATGGTTTTTTAAAGTTCATTGCGGTTAAAGAACTTCGTGGTGCTCTTGATAAGGAGGGTTTAAACGAAAAAGAACAAATCAAATTCTTTGAGAGCCAATTAAACACCAGCAGCACTAAAGAAATATTATATAAAAATCGTCAATCTCAAACTGAATATTACTTAAAAGTACTGTCATTAATTTCGATCTTTGTTGGTATAGGGATATTTACTACTTTAGGATTGGCTTTTAAGAGATTATATGACACGAGAGGACATAGTGCTAATTTTTTCAAACCCTTAACTGTTGATTTAAGTGAATGTTCTAACTCCTTAATCAAAGAAATTAAGAACGAATCGGGTTTTGAATTAACCAACTAATTAATTTAGCTTGTTAGCTCTACACTTGGTTCGAATTAATCATAACCAGCATACGATGGTAAGTTTCTTAATTAGAACCAAGAAAATAAGCATAAGCCTGAATATCTAACAAGTTGTTAAAATAGTGGAATCAATTGGAGCAAGGCCAAAGTGATTAAGCGTTATATTAGAAAAAATTTGAGTCTGTCCCGAATTCTGTGTAACTAGCCATCCTTTTAGGGGTTAATTCCATATAGGCCTAGCACTCCGGAACTTGCGCCCTGACGCAAAAATCCAAAGTATCACGGGGTGAACATTAATTAAAACCCCAGTTTAATGAAAACATTATACTATTATTTGAAACATTATCTGCAAATACGCCTTGATAAAATAGATTCATTTTTAAAGAATCATATTGTGGATTTTTAAACTCCAACCCTGCGTTTACTAATGCGCTGTCCTTCGCAATTGGAGTACCTCCAATTAAAAAATTAGCACTTGGTGCAAAAGTCATGGTACTACCGGGTACTGTATTGGAATAGGCATGTTGCCATCCCAGCATTCCATTGCCTTTCACTCCCAGTTTATCTGAATTGAATAGTGTAGCCTTACTTCTAAAACCTAATGTTGTAACAGGCGTTTTCATATGATTGGCTGAACCACTTAGAGCACTTATTCCACCATGTTCATTAAACTGATTATTACCTGCTTCAACAAAAGCAACTTGTGCAACAGGATCAATTGGAATTTTTTTGTAGGGTCGTTTAAGCCCCATTTCTGCAAAGAATTGATTGGAGTAAAGTGTATAATCAGATTTCAAATAGTTAACGAAGGTGGGTAATTCGACTGTCCTTTGTGTGGCGGCAGAGTACCAGAAGTGCCCATAACCATATCGAAGGTAAAATTGTTGATGAGCATATTCTGAATATAATGAAAAATCAAACTGTTGCAAATTGGCATTTGAAAGTCGATGAGGTACGCTATCCTGGCGAGTACCATAACCAAAGACACTACCTATTTTCACATTAGAAGTAATCTTCTTATCAACACCTATAAAAAAACCAGAGCTGTTTCCATCTAGTGTTGCTGCGTTATTATCGGTATCGCGTGTTGTTTTAGCATTATAAGATCTTAACCATAATCCGTCATTATTATTAGGGTTTTCATCCGCAAGGTGTTGAAACACGGCGTCTTTTAAGTAACGGCTTTCTTCAACTATAGAGCCTATAATTGATGCATGAATTTCTCCTGATAATAAATTAAATGCTGCCTGGGATTGTTCTGCTGTATCTAAATTAACAATGGCAATATAAAGCGGATTCGATGGTCGAATCGTTTCGATGGCATTCGCGGTTGCAATCTGGTTCGGTGTTATAGCCAATGCTGAGAAATCGATACCACTTCTAAAAACATCCAAATAGACATGATTGGCATCATAACTTAAATCGAAAAACAAATAGGGTAAATTAGGGTTGGTCAAGTCTGAATAAGTCCCTGTTACCCCTCCTTGGGCTTCTAAAATGGTATACTTGGTTCCAGGAGTATATGGAGGTTTGTCTGGAAATAACCGCACTGTTCCCCCATTAATTGTTGCTGTTCCTAAAATATGGATTAGGTCTGTATTGCCTGAGGGATTAAATTCTACTTCATAAACAGATCCTGGCTGCTGAATATAATTTCCATTTACCGTCAATGTTCCAATTGAACCTCCTGGAGCAATCGTTCCATATACCGATAAATCATTTACCGCGCCTACCCGTTTTAGTGTCCCTAAATTTCCAATATTAAGATACCCACCCATCTGTCCATCCATCACTAGCGTTCCCTGAGTAATATTCATGGTTCCTTGATAGCTTGAACTGTTCCCTGTTAAGGTGAGCTGCCCTGAACCGGTTTTTTTGATAATCGCTGTTGTATCACCAATAAAGGAGCCGGCATAAGTGGTATTAAGGCTTTGCTCTAAAGTTAATGACGTAGCCGTAACATCAACCGTCCCACCAAGACCTTTAAGAAGCCCAATGCTTAGTGCATATCCATTTAAATCAAGCTGACCACCATTAATCGTGTATTGCGAATGATTAATTAACCCTCCAGAAACTCCTGATTGAAGGATGCCCTCTTGTAAAATAGTTCCTCCTGTATAATTATTCGATGCGTTATTGAGGATGAGCGTTCCGGCACCTTCTTTGGTTAATGAACCTACCCCCATAATCTGGCCATTCATGGCTAATGTTGTTACAGAATCGGTAACGAACGTTCCTCCCAACAAACCAAGATGTGTAGCATTATTTAAAACCATGCTCGCTGTAGTCTTTAGCGCACCAGAAAAAAATATAAGTGGGCTTGTGCTGCTACCAATATTTGCAGCGGAAGCTGATAACACAATGATAAATGCCCCAGCATCAATAAATGTTCCCCCCGTATAAGTGTTGGTTCCTGTTAATGTTACAGTACCCGTTCCAAATTTTAGCAATGAACCAAGCCCACTTAAAATACCGCTGTATGTGCCATCAAAATTCTGATTAAAAATCAGTGCGGTATTAACTGCGGTGGTATTGACACTCTGATTATTGATTGATGTTGTTGTTCCCTGTAGTCCACCTTGATTAATCGTTGTTTGGCCGCTGTAGGTTTGAATTCCAGTTAAGGTCACATTACCGCTTCCATCTTTTATCACATCACCGGCACCGCTAATCACGCCATTATAGGTACCATCAAAATTTTGTTCGAATTCTAAAAAAGCCCCACTATTGACAATAACATTCCCGGGTAAAGTTGCAGTAGTTGCCTGAAGCGTGCCGTCCAATACAAGTGTGCCACCTGAATAATTGTTCAGTGTGCTTCCCAGAATCATTGTGCCATCGCCATTTTTTCTAAGTTGTCCAACTCCCGTAATTTGTCCGTTATAGGTAAGCGTTGTTCCTGCATCGGTAAAGAAGGTTCCGTTTCCAATATTAAGGGTAGCTGTTCTATTTGTGGTTAAATTGGCCGTACTTTGCAGAATTCCCCCATTAAAAGTTAATGCTCCTCCTGTTCCCAGATTGGCATCTTGGCTAATGCTAATAGTACCTTGATTAAATAAGGTTTGGCCTGTATACAGATTAATACCTGTAAGGGTCAGATTTCCAGCACCTTGTTTTTGGCAAGGTACCTGAGCTGCTAATAACTCCAGCATAGGTAAGATTATCGGGGTCATTAAAAATCAGTGCTGTATTATCAATGATGTTTCCAGTCATACTGCCGGTAGTGCCCCCATTGCCAATGCTTAAAGTGCCTGCACTGATGGTAGTGTCCCCAGTAAAGGTATGATTCCCTGTTAAGGTGAGCACTCCCGCGCCTAGCTTGGTGAGCGTTCCAATTCCTGACATCGCGCCAGCATAAGTTAAATTATTTGAACGGTTAAATATCATCGCGGCATTATTTAAAACATTGCCCGGAATACTTTCAACCGTGCCTCGTGCTCCAACTTGGAATGTTCCAAAGGCAATGGTTGTTCCTCCAGTAAAGGTATTCGCTCCTGTTAAAGTGAAGACTCCAGAACCCAGTTGCTGCAAGACACGAAGACCGCTTATTACGCTGGCGTAAGTAAACGCATCAGAGCGATTAAAAGCACCGTACCATTATCAACAATATTCCCGTAATCGAGCCGGTCACACCGCCATTGCCAATTTGGAATTGGTTGTGGCATTGACTGTGGTTGCTCCTGCGCCAGATTTAGTTCCAGTTAAAAGAAGCGTTCCTCCTGAAATGGTCGTTGTTCCAGAGTAGGTATCATTCCCACAAGCCGTTAGCGTTCCTGCGCCTGTTTTGTAACGCACCGGTACCGCTAATCAGGCCACCATAACTTAAATTATCTGAGCGATTAAAACGAAGGGTCGGCACTATTGACGATATTCCCTGCAACACTTCCCGAGGTTCCTCCATCGCCAATGCTTAAGCTACCGGCTGTAATGGTAAGTCGTACCCGTATAAAGATTAACGCCAGTCAAACTAAGCACCCCAGCCCCAGATTTTTGCGCAAAGTACCTGAGCTGCTAATGACTCCAGCATAGGTAAGATTATCGGAACGATTAAAAATCAGTGCTGTATTATCAATGATGTTTCCAGTCATACTGCCGGTAGTGCCCCCATTGCCAATGCTTAAAGTGCCTGCACTGATGGTAGTGTCCCCAGTAAAGGTATGATTCCCTGTTAAGGTGAGCACTCCCGCGCCTAGCTTGGTGAGCGTTCCAATTCCTGAAATCGCGCCAGCATAAGTTAAATTATTTGAACGGTTAAATATCATCGCGGCATTATTTAAAACATTGCCTGCAATACTTCCAACCGTGCCTCCTGCTCCAACTTGCAATGTTCCAGAGGCAATGGTTGTTCCTCCAGTAAAGGTATTCGCTCCTGTTAAAGTGAAGACTCCAGAACCCAGTTGCTGCAAGACACCAAGACCGCTTATTACGCTGGCGTAAGTAACGCATCAGAGCGATTAAAAGCAACCGTACCATTATCAACAATATTCCCTGCAATGGAGCCTGTCACACCAGCATTACCAATTTCCGCAAATTGGTCGTGGCATTGACGGTGGTTGTTCCTGTGCCCGATTTAGTCCCCGTTAAAAGAAGGGTACCTCCCGAGATAGTCGTTGGCCTGAGAGGTATTATTCGCCAGAGAGCGTTACCGTGCCTGGCACCTTGTTCTTGTAATGCCCCGGTACCGCTAATCACACCACGATAACTTAAATTATCATTAGAACGATTAAAGCGAAGGGTGGCGCTATTGGCGATATTTCCTGCACACTTCCAAAAGATCCTCCATCACCAAACGCTCAAGGTGCCGGTTGTAATGGTCGTAGTACCTGTATAAAGATTAGCACCAGTCAACTAAGCACTCCAGCACCAGATTTTTGCAAGGTACCTGAGCCGCTAATGACTCCAGCATAGGTGAGATCATTAGAACGATTAAATCTCAACGCTGAATTATCAACGACGTTCCAGCAATACTGCCGGTAGTGCTGCCACTGCCAACACATAAAGTACCCGCACTGATGGTCGTATCCCCAGTAAAGGTAGGTGATTCCCTGTTAAGGTAAGTATTCGTGCTCCTAACTTGGTCAGTGTTCCAATTCCTGAAATCACGACGCGGAAGTTAAATTGTTTGAACCATTAAAAGCATCGCGGCATTATTTGAGATATTGCCCGCAATACTCCGCAGCCGTACCCCTGCACCAATTTGTAGGTTCGAGAGGAAATGGTTGTTCCTCCAGCAAACGGATTGGCTCCTGTCAACGTCAAAGTACCTGGTAGCTTTTTTTCTGAAACACCACCAGCCCCTGAAATCACCCGAAGCAACTGTAGGTGAAGTGATTAGACCACCTGTTTTGAGTTTTTAGAACCTAGATGAATTGTTCCTGCAGCGCCTGGAAAGGCTGCCTATTGAAATCTCTACTGGCAGTCAACCCTGAAATATTTAATGTCCCGCATTAGCAATTGTTGCATTGGTTGCGGTGCTATTACCTAAAAATGCGAGCGTTCCACCTGCGTTGTTATTAAATAAAACATTAGTTCCGGCATCTGCTGAGTTCGTAAAAGTAAAACTTCGAGTATTCGTAAGATCCGAAGTATTCGCTGAATTATTGACAATCCCTTGGCCACTTAAGGTAAAAAGCGCCACCAGAAGTTAAATTAGTAATCGTGAATTGAGTCGCGCTTGCACTAAACTCAAGGGCTGCCAAAGTTCGTGAAACATTATTGGTTAGCTACCGTCTGTGTAAAGGGTGTCGTTCCCGTAAACGTCGCCTTATCCGTTGCTGATCCCACTGGCAAACCAGGAATGCCCTGAACTCCAATTACCTGCAGTCCCCCAAGAAGTGCTTATCGTTCCAGTCCATGTTGAATCTAAAGCTAAAGCCTGGGATGAAGAAATAAAGCAACAAAACAGAGCTGGAATAATCGTTTTATCAACTACCTTATTATTACTTTTTAAAACCATCAAAAAATCCTTTTTATTTACGGCAGTTGAATTTTACCACCTCATTCTAAAATTAAATGAGCTTATTTGTATACGCCCATATTAATTAATCACTTTCAATTTTTAGAAAGCCAATTATCAAACGCGTGTTCCTAGTTATAATCTGTGGTTGATATTAGCATCGAATTTAGGTAGATTACAACGATGAATTTAGTAAATATAGCCCTTTGAGTTCCGACTCTGGCTATTCTAGGAACTGACTTAATGAGTAACATATGATCATAACGATGGATGCTATTGACCTAACCCAAGAAGAACTAAGTTTTATAAAAACAAGACATGCTACAAAGCAATTAGCATTTGCTTTGTTATTTAAATGTTACCAAGGAAGTCATCAATTTATTGATGATCTACAAAAGTACCTGGTTTTATTATTAATAAACTTGCTAAGTTACTTGATGTTCCTCCAACAATAAGCAATGTTTCATCAAGAACTTATGATAATTATATCTCATTGATTAGAAGATATTTTAAAACATCATTCTCTAAAAAAACGCATTATAAAGAGCTTGAAGGATGGATTAAAACCGAGTTACTGCCGACTAATTATTTAGCGGAAGAAGAGATAAAAAACCTTGCCATAGACTATTTAAAAGAAAGAGGCATTGAGTCATTTAAAGAAAAAACGATGGCACGAATCATTCTACACGCAACTAACGCCCTCGAGAACGATCTGTTTGAAAAACTAAGGAACTCATTATCGGCAGTGGATGAGCACAGTCGAACGGGTCAATATTACTACCCATAAAGAAGGCTTATCCGATCGGGGTTGGACAAATAAAGAGATTAATAATCCATCACTCCTTATTCAATGTTGGGTTCAATGGAAACAGCCATCCATATTGAACCGATTTAGTTTCTTGATCGAGCCGACCATTAACAACTATTCCAAGAAAAAGGATTATTCATACTATTCAGACGCATTCACACGTTGTAAATCCTAGCGACTAAAACAAATGACCGATAATAATCGATGTGCTCATTGGCAGATACATAGCGACATTAGAAAAGAACAGCTACAGATAAATTAATTGACATGTTCAATCGCATGATCCGTAACGTGATCATAAAATCAGAAGTAGCGAATCGTTAAAAGCTATCAATGATGTAAAGAGAAATTATGGTAAAGAAATCATCCTTTCGACATAGCGGAAGCATGTTCTAGACGAACCAGATGGAACGATACGAGATAAAATTTTTCCTATTGTTGGCCGTGATAAATTAAAAAATATCATTGATGAATATAAGAAAAAAGGGCCAAAATACCAGAAGCCTGCTTCATCAACAGATTCGAAAAGCTCTTATGCCAGTTATTATCGACGTATGGTTCAACCTTTATTGGAAAACGTGACTTTTCGCCTCAAATAACTCAGAGCATCAACCTATACTTGATGCCTTGCTATTAATCAAAAAGTATTTTGACAGTAATAAGATTTATTTTCCAGATGATGAAGTTATACCTATGGATTGCTTGCCTGATAAATGGCAAAAACGCATTATTGATATTCATACCGGGAAAATTAAACGAATTTGTTATGAAGTCTATGTATTAAAAAAACTTGCAGATCGTATTCGGTGCCGTGAAATATGGATTGAGGGATTCTTTTTAAACATAAAAACCCAGATGAAGATTTACCAACTAATTTTGAAGAGAACAAAGAAGAGTATTTTGATGATTTGTCTTTACCTATTGATGAAAATGTATTTATTGCTCAATTAAAACAAAAATTAACTGGCGCATTAACCACTTTAAATGACACTATCCCAAAAAATCCAAAAGTTCGAATTACCACTCAAAATGGTGGTCGTATTATTGTCACACCTCTTACACCTCAGGCAGAATCAAAGAACGTTGGATTTATAAAAAAACATCTGCAGGAAAAATGGGAAGGAACCAATCTAATTGATATGTTTAAAGAAGTTGATTTAGAAAACCAATTTACTCATGATTTTATTTCTTATGGCCAGAAAACATATTTAAAACCGAATGAAATTTCAGAAAGAATATTACTTGCAATCTATGGGATGGGAACGAATGTTGGGTTAAAGCATATGTGTGCTGGGAACCCTCATATCAGTGACCATCAACTTCGACACATTAAAAATTATTTTTTATCCCCTGATAATTTAAAAAATGCGTTAAGTAAAGTCGCAAATGCATTATTTAAATTGAGATTAGAAGAAATATGGGGAGGAATGCCTATTGCTGTAGCCAGTGATTCCACAGAATTTCAGCCTACTTTCAAAACCTGATTTCAGAATACCATAATCGTTATGGCGGACGGGGTGTTATGATTTATTGGCATGTTGAAAAAAATGCCTGCTGCATTCACTCACAGTTAAAAAGTGTATCAAGTTCAGAAGTTTCAGCCATGATTGAAGGTGTTTTAAAACACTGCACCGAAATGTCCGTTCAAAAAAATTATGTGGATACTCACGGCCAGAGTGAAATTGGCTTCGCTTTCTCGCATCTATTAGGATTTTCCTTGATGCCACGGCTTGCCAATTTGAATAAACAAAACTCGCGCACAATGCGAGCTTGGTGATTATCAGCAATATAAGAACTTACAACCAGTGATGACAGACACGATTAATTGGCAATTAATCAAGGAACAATATAGCCAAATCGTAAAATATACTGCTGCG
>CAWJMX010000017.1:0-16636 GCA_963844185.1 uncultured Gammaproteobacteria bacterium | reverse complement strand
GGGTTCTTTGTGGGAAAGTACGAAATTTCCCAGAACACCCTTATAACCCTTTACCAGTCTAAGCTGCAGCCAATAAATTGATTTTTATATTGGTTACTAATTACTATATAATCTCATGTAAATTAACACATTTTTTATAGGGTTGAAATTCATATTTTCCAGCCTAGTTATTGAGCAATAATTGATTCCACTGGGCAGTTTTACTCTTGATTGCACGCTTGAACAGCCGGGTTGCTAGCGAGATTTTCAAGATTTTAAGGTGATTTTCGCAACGTGAAGTATCTGCTACTATATTTTTAAGGTATTGACTGTTGATAATATGAAAATGATAAAATTCATTAATATAAATATTTCAATAAATTACATAAAATTCAGGTTGCAAATTGCAAGTCAATTTATTGGCTGCAGCCTATGCTACTAAAGGGTTGTAGTCATGCCGCGGGAAATTTCGTACCTTCCTGAACTAAACCCCTAACAGCTGGAGTCCAATTGTCTACAAAGTCATGCCCTACTTCCATTTGAAAAAATTGAATGAATTTAGACAAATCTTTCTTTTTGGCTTGCTCTGTTTTTTCAGGAGCCCCTTTCACATGCACTGAGTAATAATATGACAGCCAAGCGGAAAGTGAGTTGGTATCAAAATGCACATCCAAGGGATGAAAAATCTTATCTATCCCAAACTTTTGATTTTTCTTATTTTGGCGATCCAATAACTCCATGGGTTCCCTTTTTTGATTTTATTCCATTATACCCCTTTTGAGATGGATAAGGTACGTTGAACTAAACCGCCTAGCGGCGGTGGCAACCCCTAAACCCCTCATAAACATTGAAGCATTATTCTGGCATTAAACAACACCGCCAAATCCATGTTTGTTTATTTAAGTGCCACAATTTATAAGTATCAACACCCAGAGGGCAACTACTATGAGCAAACTAAGTAACAAAATGAATGATGATATGCTTTTTAGTATGGATTGAGGGTCGGGGTGTAGTAGAACGGCCAGATCACTCCAGCCGAACCCTCTCTAGAACCGGACTTGCGGAACTACCGCATCCGGCTCCCGATAGATCAGTGCCCTTTCCACATATTCAGCGAGTGAGGAACATCGATATAGTTTTCCCAGCTTTGGGAAACCCTATCGCCTTGAGCATCTTGTTAAAACGCTCCCAGCTCATAGGGTGCCGCCTGCCTTTACTATTTATCCATTTGAAGATAATTCGCATACAATGCCTTCTAAAAGTATCCACCTTACGCTCATTGTCAGAGACATTATGGTAATTAATCCAGCCTCTCACTACGCGAATCACTGTTTTCAGTGTTTCGTCCGGGTAGTCTGTGTTTAAATTTTGCCAAAGGTATTAACGAAGCCCTTTGAGTTTTGCAGTGAAACGGTCTCGCGACGAGTAAGCTTTAGTCTCCAACATCGATATCCTCGACTTTCCCCAGTAGCATGTGAAGCCCAGAAATTTAAACGTTGGTAAACGTGTACCTTGTCTATACGCTCGTTGTGCTGCTCAAGCCCCGCCTTTATTAGCTGTGACTTTTCATCATGCATTTCGAGTCCATATTTGGCTAACCTCTTTGGTAGCACGTTATAGAAACGTTTAGCTTCTTCTGGTCGCTCAAACGTGTACACCATATCATCAGCATATCTGATCAATTCAGCTCTGCCACGAAAGTGAGACTGTTTGATACTCTCAAACCACTCGTCTATTACGTGGTGCAGATAGATATTGGCCATGATTGTTGAAATGATCGAGCCTTGCGGGCATCCGCAAGTATTTTTCACTTCTTTGTTTCCGTCCATGATAGGTGCTGTTATCAAAACTTCTATTAGTCTCAGAAAGCGTTGATCGGATATCTTCTTGCGCAATAGATCCATCATTACCGAATGTGGTATTGAGTTGAAATATTTACGTATGTCAATTTCCACTATTGCACCGTTCATATTGGGAAACACTGACGACATTAGTGCTTTTAAGGCATCGTGACAGCTTTGTCCCGGTCTGAAACCATAGGAACAAGGAAGAAATATCGGCTCGTAAATCTTGGTTAATAATGCGCTGACTGCTGATTGAACTAGTTTGTCTTCTACGCATGATATGGCCAATGGCCGAGTGCTTCCATCTTCTTTTGGAATTTCGGTTATCCGGGATGGCTTGGGTTTGTACGTCCCGCGGCGAATCCGCTTGGTGAGATCATTAATGTTCTCATCGAGGGCTTTGCCGTAAGTTTCTTTCGTTACTTTATCGATGCCAACAGCCTTCTTTCCATCCAGCCGTTGGTATTGTTCCTTTAGCATATCAGCACCTAATAGATGACCAATGTTGTTAAACACCATTGCTCTATTGCGCGCTGATAATTCGCCTATGCGCTCAAGTTTCGTTAACCATGATACTCTGTCGTTGCTGTGTACAGTCATTGTTTCTCTTTTCACGCTCGATCTATCTGCCAGCCCTTCACTCCACAGGCATTACTCTGCTTCATCATTAATATGGCTGGCTCCGACTTCCATTAGCCCATCTTAAACACCTCATGCTCATCACACTTGTATGTTCAATACTTCGTCCCTGAAGAGATTAATGGATCTCCTGGGTTCCACACAGATCTTTACAAACTCGCCGACGCCTTCGACTCCGGTGTGTGTTGCTTTATGGATTTGCTAGTTTAACCATTTTGCAACCGTGGCCTGCTGACCTTCCAACATCATCGGCATCACACAACTAGTCGATTTCGGAGCTGTCGCGTTCATCTATCGATTTCGGCTCGAGTGTTTCGCTGTCTACGCTTCATCTCCTTTGTTACCGCCGGAAACGCAAGACTCGCTACGTAGTGGTCTAGCTAACCTTCTACCGCTGCAGGCCAAGGAAGGTCGAAGACCGAGGCCTGTAGTCCCTGGTAGCCTTAGGGCCGGATGTTTT
Organism: uncultured Gammaproteobacteria bacterium; assembly: GCA_963844185.1. GTDB lineage: Bacteria > Pseudomonadota > Gammaproteobacteria > Legionellales > Legionellaceae > Legionella. The sequence continues at coordinate 13,714 of CAWJMX010000017.1, read as the reverse complement.
TCCGCAGGAAAAATATAAGGCCATACGAAAAGGTGTCAGTCATTGTGGTAGCGCTATTATTGATCTCCGTAGGGAGATCAATAATGAGCGGACGCAGGGCGTCCAGGGCCGCCGAAGGCATACTTGTCGCGTTGGCGAGTGAATTCTGGAGACTTGGATGTCCCAGAATTTATAACGAGGTAGCGACACGCTTGGATGGGACTTTCACCCACAAGACCAGTGCAGCTTTGCCCAGCGCACTGGAAGAACTGACAAAAAGTGGGATTTCAAGATCAACCCAGTCAAGAAGGACTTCGGCAAGCCTCAGAAATTTTGTGCTGGAAGGGGAATGAACCCCCTCCAACACGTATTTTTACGTTAAGTAAACCCCGCCCTAAAGGACGAGGTCTGAGGGCCGTTTGATCATATGAGCAAATTATAGTCAAACAATTAAAATTCATGTATTACTTAAACTCATACAATTAGAGTTAGAGAATATTTGGGTAAGAATAATAGAAAACTTAGCCATTTAATTGAGGAGCGGTTTCAACCATTTGTTCAATTTCTTGCAAATGTTGATGAGTTCTTAAATTGTCACGTAAGCTTCCAGCATTAAGTTTGAGCAATGCTTTAATAGCAACTTTATCCTCTGCTGCTAAATTTCTAAGATCCACTTCAAATTGAATATGACCTTTTTGATGTTGACAATCCCCAACAATACAGCATTCATATTTATGATGATTTTCCATAACAACTAACGTTGGCAAATATTTATCTTCACCTTTTGTTTTTTTCAAATCCATAATAATGTCGCTATAAGAATGCCCTGTTCCATTTAAGAAACTATTTAAGGTATTATCCGTTACTTCGTTTGTGGCGTATTCTTTATGTACAATTCCATGTAATTTTCCAGCTTCGTTTTTAAGAGTATTACCACCAAATATCTGTGAAAAAACATGAACAATGGCAACAATTGGCGATGCTATTATAGTAAGAACACTAGCCAGAGCATAATGGGCTATATTAGCAACTGTGAATAAAATAGAAGCAGGGATAATCAGCATTAAAGCAATAGGATCCTTGAATACATTGTTCCAAGACCAAAAGGTTACTGTATTAATCATTCGAGTTATTTGAAAAGTAAGATAATCTAAAACACCTGGACGAGTGACATTCCCTTTATCATTTTCTGACACTTTATCGACCCAAAAAGCTCGATTACCTGCGATAACAAAGAAAGTGTCTTGGATTTTTTCCCATAGAGTTCTACGATAAACACGGGAAGAAGAACTTTGTTCTTCTACTCTGGTCCCCATCACATCATCTAATTTAATTACTTCTTCTGATTCAACTACTCTATAAAAAGGATTAAAAGAAAAAGGCATGAGAATTCCTATTGTATATTTTTACAATATTATATCATGCAGATCAATTATTGCGCAATCTTAATATAACAATTTAAATAAGTGTATTAACCACATTCCTGTGTAAATGTATAGTCATTTGAAATTTAAATGATATAATATTGCTTTTATTCTATCTCCATTGTCCTCATGAGTTATTCAACAGATTTTCGTGAAAAAGTTCTGAGTTTTATAGAATTCGGCGGGAAAATAAAAGAGGCGTGTCAGCTATTTTCTATAAGCCATTGCTCTATCAATCGCTGGAAAAATACAAAAAAATCAACGGGTACTGTTGGACGTAAACCAAGACCAAATTCGCCCTACAAAATTAATGATGATGAACTAAAGAAATATATTCGGCAGCACCCTGATGCTTATCTCAATGAAATTGCTGCACACTTTAACGTTACATCTTCAGGCATATCCAAAGCATTAAGTCGCCTTAAAATCACACGAAAAAAAAGTCCACGCTCTATACAGAAAGAGATGAAGTAAAAAGGGCTATTTTCATTGAAGAAATAAAACAGTATTCCGCAGAGAAGCTTGTGTATGTTGATGAATCCGGGATTGATACCTTTATCTCAAGGCAGTACGGCTGGGGGCTTCGAGGACAAAAAGTTCTTGGTGAAGTCTCTGGCATGCGCTACGCTAGAGAAAGTTTTGTCGCCGCATTGGTCAACAAGAAAATTATTGCCCCATGTGTTATCAAGGTACTTGTGATACTAATTTATTTAATTTTTGGCTGGCAAATTTTTTATTACCAACACTCGGTCCTGGCTACACTATTATTATGGACAATGCTACTTTTCATAAGTCAGAACAAGCAAAAGAACTCATTAAAAACGCAGGTTGTTCCCTATTAGGCCTGGGACTAAAGATCGTGCGGTGAAGTGCCAAAATCAGGCTTATTTTCATAGTTATTTTAAAATTAATTCAATATTATCAATGGGATAATGTCATGATTATAGGGGTAAAATTTAGTTGTTTTATTGAACATATTAAAAAATGTCTAATTTAATTATTTCACTAATTATCATCAAGTTAAACAAATTACGGTTGATTCGATATGGTGATCAAAAAGACATATATTTTTCTTTTTGACATGAATCTTTAACCCGCACCAGTACTGGATCAGTCATTAAAAAACAGCCTGATTTTGTCACTTCACCGCAACGATCCTTAGTCCCAGGCCATATTTTCGATTATTTGGATATACAAATTGAATTATTAAAAAATGCAGGTGTATCATCATCAAGAATTCTTACTAATAAATCCACTGGTGATATGGTTAAATCAACCGATTCAAAGGGAGCAGTTTCAGTAATTGTAAACGGCCAAATTAAATTGCCGACATCAGCCACATTATTTTGCAGCATGAATGTTAAACTCAGGGACCAAATCAATAGAATTGCACAAAACGCCAATAGTGTACTTTTTGTAATCACTTTGATACAATATGACATGATACAACGAGAGAGTACGGAGTGTATATGGTCGATTATCAAGATGCGAAATTGAGGCTAACCAAAGTCTGTGATGATTACATTAATCATAGTAAGCAACAATTAGATAAATTAGTTGGAAGCAGCGCAAAAGTAGTCGGGGACGTTGGAAATAAAAAACCTGGAATAAAAAATTGGTTTGATTATCATTATGATCTGATAGGAAATGCTCTATATAATCTGGGAGAGGGTTGGAGTACAGAGATAAGTTATTATAAAGATATAAATGAATATGATTATGCCTATAGGAAAGAGTTAGATGATCCAGAGCTTGTGCTTCAAAGACTACAAGCACTCATTAAAAATTTGAACAAATTTCTGAGCGGTCCAAGTAATAATTACTCAGTTGAGACAAGCTTTCAAAAAATACTCAAGGCATCTGGATTCCGAAAAGAAGATTATGAATATAACGAAAATGCTTCTATTTCTACAAAACTGTATTTATCGGTCCAACACATCTCCTCACTTTCTGATTTGCTATTCAAAATCGCAAATAATCATAACGATGGTGATGGAACAATGATTCCTGTATTTCCGCGTGATATGGAAAATGCTAGAGTATTAAGTCATACGGCAAATAGATTAAAGAGCCTCCGTAATCATGTTAATTATTATTTTCGTCCAGAGTTTGATGGTTTTTTAAAGTTCATTGCGGTTAAAGAACTTCGTGGTGCTCTTGATAAGGAGGGTTTAAACGAAAAAGAACAAATCAAATTCTTTGAGAGCCAATTAAACACCAGCAGCACTAAAGAAATATTATATAAAAATCGTCAATCTCAAACTGAATATTACTTAAAAGTACTGTCATTAATTTCGATCTTTGTTGGTATAGGGATATTTACTACTTTAGGATTGGCTTTTAAGAGATTATATGACACGAGAGGACATAGTGCTAATTTTTTCAAACCCTTAACTGTTGATTTAAGTGAATGTTCTAACTCCTTAATCAAAGAAATTAAGAACGAATCGGGTTTTGAATTAACCAACTAATTAATTTAGCTTGTTAGCTCTACACTTGGTTCGAATTAATCATAACCAGCATACGATGGTAAGTTTCTTAATTAGAACCAAGAAAATAAGCATAAGCCTGAATATCTAACAAGTTGTTAAAATAGTGGAATCAATTGGAGCAAGGCCAAAGTGATTAAGCGTTATATTAGAAAAAATTTGAGTCTGTCCCGAATTCTGTGTAACTAGCCATCCTTTTAGGGGTTAATTCCATATAGGCCTAGCACTCCGGAACTTGCGCCCTGACGCAAAAATCCAAAGTATCACGGGGTGAACATTAATTAAAACCCCAGTTTAATGAAAACATTATACTATTATTTGAAACATTATCTGCAAATACGCCTTGATAAAATAGATTCATTTTTAAAGAATCATATTGTGGATTTTTAAACTCCAACCCTGCGTTTACTAATGCGCTGTCCTTCGCAATTGGAGTACCTCCAATTAAAAAATTAGCACTTGGTGCAAAAGTCATGGTACTACCGGGTACTGTATTGGAATAGGCATGTTGCCATCCCAGCATTCCATTGCCTTTCACTCCCAGTTTATCTGAATTGAATAGTGTAGCCTTACTTCTAAAACCTAATGTTGTAACAGGCGTTTTCATATGATTGGCTGAACCACTTAGAGCACTTATTCCACCATGTTCATTAAACTGATTATTACCTGCTTCAACAAAAGCAACTTGTGCAACAGGATCAATTGGAATTTTTTTGTAGGGTCGTTTAAGCCCCATTTCTGCAAAGAATTGATTGGAGTAAAGTGTATAATCAGATTTCAAATAGTTAACGAAGGTGGGTAATTCGACTGTCCTTTGTGTGGCGGCAGAGTACCAGAAGTGCCCATAACCATATCGAAGGTAAAATTGTTGATGAGCATATTCTGAATATAATGAAAAATCAAACTGTTGCAAATTGGCATTTGAAAGTCGATGAGGTACGCTATCCTGGCGAGTACCATAACCAAAGACACTACCTATTTTCACATTAGAAGTAATCTTCTTATCAACACCTATAAAAAAACCAGAGCTGTTTCCATCTAGTGTTGCTGCGTTATTATCGGTATCGCGTGTTGTTTTAGCATTATAAGATCTTAACCATAATCCGTCATTATTATTAGGGTTTTCATCCGCAAGGTGTTGAAACACGGCGTCTTTTAAGTAACGGCTTTCTTCAACTATAGAGCCTATAATTGATGCATGAATTTCTCCTGATAATAAATTAAATGCTGCCTGGGATTGTTCTGCTGTATCTAAATTAACAATGGCAATATAAAGCGGATTCGATGGTCGAATCGTTTCGATGGCATTCGCGGTTGCAATCTGGTTCGGTGTTATAGCCAATGCTGAGAAATCGATACCACTTCTAAAAACATCCAAATAGACATGATTGGCATCATAACTTAAATCGAAAAACAAATAGGGTAAATTAGGGTTGGTCAAGTCTGAATAAGTCCCTGTTACCCCTCCTTGGGCTTCTAAAATGGTATACTTGGTTCCAGGAGTATATGGAGGTTTGTCTGGAAATAACCGCACTGTTCCCCCATTAATTGTTGCTGTTCCTAAAATATGGATTAGGTCTGTATTGCCTGAGGGATTAAATTCTACTTCATAAACAGATCCTGGCTGCTGAATATAATTTCCATTTACCGTCAATGTTCCAATTGAACCTCCTGGAGCAATCGTTCCATATACCGATAAATCATTTACCGCGCCTACCCGTTTTAGTGTCCCTAAATTTCCAATATTAAGATACCCACCCATCTGTCCATCCATCACTAGCGTTCCCTGAGTAATATTCATGGTTCCTTGATAGCTTGAACTGTTCCCTGTTAAGGTGAGCTGCCCTGAACCGGTTTTTTTGATAATCGCTGTTGTATCACCAATAAAGGAGCCGGCATAAGTGGTATTAAGGCTTTGCTCTAAAGTTAATGACGTAGCCGTAACATCAACCGTCCCACCAAGACCTTTAAGAAGCCCAATGCTTAGTGCATATCCATTTAAATCAAGCTGACCACCATTAATCGTGTATTGCGAATGATTAATTAACCCTCCAGAAACTCCTGATTGAAGGATGCCCTCTTGTAAAATAGTTCCTCCTGTATAATTATTCGATGCGTTATTGAGGATGAGCGTTCCGGCACCTTCTTTGGTTAATGAACCTACCCCCATAATCTGGCCATTCATGGCTAATGTTGTTACAGAATCGGTAACGAACGTTCCTCCCAACAAACCAAGATGTGTAGCATTATTTAAAACCATGCTCGCTGTAGTCTTTAGCGCACCAGAAAAAAATATAAGTGGGCTTGTGCTGCTACCAATATTTGCAGCGGAACTGATACTAAATGCCCCAGCATCAATAAATGTTCCCCCCGTATAAGTGTTGGTTCCTGTTAATGTTACAGTACCCGTTCCAAATTTTAGCAATGAACCAAGCCCACTTAAAATACCGCTGTATGTGCCATCAAAATTCTGATTAAAAATCAGTGCGGTATTAACTGCGGTGGTATTGACACTCTGATTATTGATTGATGTTGTTGTTCCCTGTAGTCCACCTTGATTAATCGTTGTTTGGCCGCTGTAGGTTTGAATTCCAGTTAAGGTCACATTACCGCTTCCATCTTTTATCACATCACCGGCACCGCTAATCACGCCATTATAGGTACCATCAAAATTTTGTTCGAATTCTAAAAAAGCCCCACTATTGACAATAACATTCCCGGGTAAAGTTGCAGTAGTTGCCTGAAGCGTGCCGTCCAATACAAGTGTGCCACCTGAATAATTGTTCAGTGTGCTTCCCAGAATCATTGTGCCATCGCCATTTTTTCTAAGTTGTCCAACTCCCGTAATTTGTCCGTTATAGGTAAGCGTTGTTCCTGCATCGGTAAAGAAGGTTCCGTTTCCAATATTAAGGGTAGCTGTTCTATTTGTGGTTAAATTGGCCGTACTTTGCAGAATTCCCCCATTAAAAGTTAATGCTCCTCCTGTTCCCAGATTGGCATCTTGGCTAATGCTAATAGTACCTTGATTAAATAAGGTTTGGCCTGTATACAGATTAATACCTGTAAGGGTCAGATTTCCAGCACCTTGTTTTTGCAAGGTACCTGAGCTGCTAATAACTCCAGCATAGGTAAGATTATCGGAACGATTAAAAATCAGTGCTGTATTATCAATGATGTTTCCAGTCATACTGCCGGTAGTGCCCCCATTGCCAATGCTTAAAGTGCCTGCACTGATGGTAGTGTCCCCAGTAAAGGTATGATTCCCTGTTAAGGTGAGCACTCCCGCGCCTAGCTTGGTGAGCGTTCCAATTCCTGAAATCGCGCCAGCATAAGTTAAATTATTTGAACGGTTAAATATCATCGCGGCATTATTTAAAACATTGCCTGCAATACTTCCAACCGTGCCTCCTGCTCCAACTTGCAATGTTCCAGAGGCAATGGTTGTTCCTCCAGTAAAGGTATTCGCTCCTGTTAAAGTGAAGACTCCAGAACCCAGTTGCTGCAAGACACCAAGACCGCTTATTACGCTGGCGTAAGTAAACGCATCAGAGCGATTAAAAGCAACCGTACCATTATCAACAATATTCCCTGTAATCGAGCCGGTCACACCGCCATTGCCAATTTGCAAATTGGTTGTGGCATTGACTGTGGTTGCTCCTGCGCCAGATTTAGTTCCAGTTAAAAGAAGCGTTCCTCCTGAAATGGTCGTTGTTCCAGAGTAGGTATTATTCCCAGAAAGGGTTAGCGTTCCTGCGCCTTGTTTTTGTAACGCACCGGTACCGCTAATCAGGCCACCATAACTTAAATTATCTGAGCGATTAAAACGAAGGGTGGCACTATTGACGATATTCCCTGCAACACTTCCCGAGGTTCCTCCATCGCCAATGCTTAATGTACCGGCTGTAATGGTAGTCGTACCCGTATAAAGATTAGCGCCAGTCAAACTAAGCACCCCAGCCCCAGATTTTTGCAAAGTACCTGAGCTGCTAATGACTCCAGCATAGGTAAGATTATCGGAACGATTAAAAATCAGTGCTGTATTATCAATGATGTTTCCAGTCATACTGCCGGTAGTGCCCCCATTGCCAATGCTTAAAGTGCCTGCACTGATGGTAGTGTCCCCAGTAAAGGTATGATTCCCTGTTAAGGTGAGCACTCCCGCGCCTAGCTTGGTGAGCGTTCCAATTCCTGAAATCGCGCCAGCATAAGTTAAATTATTTGAACGGTTAAATATCATCGCGGCATTATTTAAAACATTGCCTGCAATACTTCCAACCGTGCCTCCTGCTCCAACTTGCAATGTTCCAGAGGCAATGGTTGTTCCTCCAGTAAAGGTATTCGCTCCTGTTAAAGTGAAGACTCCAGAACCCAGTTGCTGCAAGACACCAAGACCGCTTATTACGCTGGCGTAAGTAAACGCATCAGAGCGATTAAAAGCAACCGTACCATTATCAACAATATTCCCTGCAATGGAGCCCGTCACACCAGCATTACCAATTTGCAAATTGGTTGTGGCATTGACGGTGGTTGTTCCTGTGCCCGATTTAATCCCCGTTAAAAGAAGGGTACCTCCCGAGATAGTCGTTGTTCCTGAGTAGGTATTATTCCCAGAGAGCGTTACCGTGCCTGCACCTTGTTTTTGTAATGCCCCGGTACCGCTAATCACACCACCATAACTTAAATTATCAGAACGATTAAAGCGAAGGGTGGCGCTATTGGCGATATTTCCTGCAACACTTCCAAAAGTTCCTCCATCACCAATGCTTAAGGTGCCGGTTGTAATGGTCGTAGTACCTGTATAAAGATTAGCACCAGTCAAACTAAGCACTCCAGCACCAGATTTTTGCAAGGTACCTGAGCCGCTAATGACTCCAGCATAGGTGAGATTATTAGAACGATTAAATCTCAACGCTGAATTATCAATGATGTTTCCAGCAATACTGCCGGTAGTGCCGCCACTGCCAATACTTAAAGTACCCGCACTGATGGTCGTATCCCCAGTAAAGGTATGATTCCCTGTTAAGGTAAGTATTCCTGCTCCTAACTTGGTCAGTGTTCCAATTCCTGAAATCACGCCTGCGTAAGTTAAATTGTTTGAACGATTAAATATCATCGCGGCATTATTTAAGATATTGCCCGCAATACTCCCAGCCGTACCTCCTGCACCAATTTGTAAGGTTCCAGAGGAAATGGTTGTTCCTCCAGTAAACGTATTGGCTCCTGTTAACGTCAAAGTACCTGAGCCTTCTTTTTCTAAAACACCACCAGCCCCTGAAATCACCGAAGCAACTGTAGTTGAAGTATTTAAACCACCTGTTTTGAGTTTTTTAGAACCTAGATTAATTGTTCCTGCAGTGCCTGAAAGGCTGCCTATTGAAATCTCACTGGCAGTCAACCCTGAAATATTTAATGTTCCCGCATTAGCAATTGTTGCATTGGTTGCGGTGCTATTACCTAAAAATGCGAGCGTTCCACCTGCGTTGTTATTAAATAAAACATTAGTTCCGGCATCTGCTGAGTTCGTAAAAGTAAAACTTCGAGTATTTGTAATAATTTGAGTATTTGCTGAATTATTGACAATCCCTTGGCCACTTAAGGTAAAAGCGCCACCAGAAGTTAAATTAGTAATCGTGTATTGAGTCGCGCTTGCACTAAACTCAAGGGCTGCCAAAGTTCGTGAAACATTATTGTTAGCTACCGTTGTAAAGGGTGTCGTTCCCGTAAACGTCGCCTTATCCGTTGCTGATCCCACTGGCAAACCAGGAATGCCCGAACTCCAATTACCTGCAGTCCCCCAAGAAGTGCTTATCGTTCCAGTCCATGTTGAATCTAAAGCTAAAGCCTGGGATGAGAAAATAAAGCAACAAAACAGAGCTGGAATAATCGTTTTATCAACTACCTTATTATTACTTTTTAAAACCATCAAAAAATCCTTTTTATTTACGGCAGTTGAATTTTACCACCTCATTCTAAAATTAAATGAGCTTATTTGTATACGCCCATATTAATTAATCACTTTCAATTTTTAGAAAGCCAATTATCAAACGCGTGTTCCTAGTTATAATCTGTGGTTGATATTAGCATCGAATTTAGGTAGATTACAACGATGAATTTAGAGAAATATAGCCCTTTGAGTTCCGACTCTGGCTATTCTAGGAACTGACTTAATGAGTAACATATGATCATAACGATGGATGCTATTGACCTAACCCAAGAAGAACTAAGTTTTATAAAAACAAGACATGCTACAAAGCAATTAGCATTTGCTTTGTTATTTAAATGTTACCAAGGAAGTCATCAATTTATTGATGATCTAACAAAAGTACCTGGTTTTATTATTAATAAACTTGCTAAGTTACTTGATGTTCCTCCAACAATAAGCAATGTTTCATCAAGAACTTATGATAATTATATCTCATTGATTAGAAGATATTTTAAAACATCATTCTCTAAAAAAACGCATTATAAAGAGCTTGAAGGATGGATTAAAACCGAGTTACTGCCGACTAATTATTTAGCGGAAGAAGAGATAAAAAACCTTGCCATAGACTATTTAAAAGAAAGAGGCATTGAGTCATTTAAAGAAAAAACGATGGCACGAATCATTCTTAATGCAACTAATGCTTTTGAGAATGATTTGTTTGAAAAACTAAAGAACTCATTATCGGCAGTGGATGAAGCACAGTTGAATGGGTTATTACTACCCTATAAAGAAGGCTTATCCTATCTGGGTTGGATAAATAAAGAGATTAATAATCCATCACTTGATTCAATGTTGGGTTTAATGGAACAGCTATCCATATTGAACCGATTTAACTTTGATCTAGCCACCATTAGACTTATTCCAAGAAAAAGGATTATTCACTATTCAGACGCATTCACACGTTTAAATCCTAGCGACTTAAAACAAATGACCGATAATAATCGATGCGCTCATTTGCAGATACATAGCCACATTAGAAAAGAACAGCTTACAGATAAATTAATTGACATGTTCAATCGCATTATCCGTAATGTGATTCATAAATCAGAAAAGCGAATCGTTAAAAAGCTTATCAATGATGTAAAGAAGGTTTATGGTAAAGAAATTATCCTTTTCCACATAGCGGAAGCATGTTTAGACGAACCAGATGGAACGATACGAGATAAAATTTTTCCTATTGTTGGCCGTGATAAATTAAAAAATATCATTGATGAATATAAGAAAAAAGGGCCAAAATACCAGAGCCTGCTTCATCAACAGATTCGAAGCTCTTATGCCAGTTATTATCGACGTATGGTTCAACCTTTATTGGAAAACGTGACTTTTCGCTCAAATAACTCAGAGCATCAACCTATACTTGATGCCTTGCTATTAATCAAAAAGTATTTTGACAGTAATAAGATCTATTTTCCAGATGATGAAGTTATACCTATGGATTGCTTGCCTGATAAATGGCAAAAACGCATTATTGATATTCATACCGGGAAAATTAAACGAATTTGTTATGAAGTCTATGTATTAAAAAAACTTGCAGATCGTATTCGGTGCCGTGAAATATGGATTGAGGGATCTTTTAAACATAAAAACCCAGATGAAGATTTACCAACTAATTTTGAAGAGAACAAAGAAGAGTATTTTGATGATTTGTCTTTACCTATTGATGAAAATGTATTTATTGCTCAATTAAAACAAAAATTAACTGGCGCATTAACCACTTTAAATGACACTATCCCAAAAAATCCAAAAGTTCGAATTACCACTCAAAATGGTGGTCGTATTATTGTCACACCTCTTACACCTCAGGCAGAATCAAAGAACGTTGGATTTATAAAAAAACATCTGCAGGAAAAATGGGAAGGAACCAATCTAATTGATATGTTTAAAGAAGTTGATTTAGAAAACCAATTTACTCATGATTTTATTTCTTATGGCCAGAAAACATATTTAAAACCGAATGAAATTTCAGAAAGAATATTACTTGCAATCTATGGGATGGGAACGAATGTTGGGTTAAAGCATATGTGTGCTGGGAACCCTCATATCAGTGACCATCAACTTCGACACATTAAAAATTATTTTTTATCCCCTGATAATTTAAAAAATGCGTTAAGTAAAGTCGCAAATGCATTATTTAAATTGAGATTAGAAGAAATATGGGGAGGAATGCCTATTGCTGTAGCCAGTGATTCCACACAATTTTCAGCCTACTTTCAAAACCTGATTTCAGAATACCATAATCGTTATGGCGGACGGGGTGTTATGATTTATTGGCATGTTGAAAAAAATGCCTGCTGCATTCACTCACAGTTAAAAAGTGTATCAAGTTCAGAAGTTTCAGCCATGATTGAAGGTGTTTTAAAACACTGCACCGAAATGTCCGTTCAAAAAAATTATGTGGATACTCACGGCCAGAGTGAAATTGGCTTCGCTTTCTCGCATCTATTAGGATTTTCCTTGATGCCACGGCTTGCCAATTTGAATAAACAAAAACTGGCACAATGCGAGCTTGGTGATTATCAGCAATATAAGAACTTACAACCAGTGATGACAGACACGATTAATTGGCAATTAATCAAGGAACAATATAGCCAAATCGTAAAATATACTGCTGCGATGAAAGAGGGTCATGCTGATCCTGAATCCATCCTCAGACGCTTTAACCAAAATAATCTGAAACACCCAATTTACATGGCGTTATCTCAATTAGGTAAAGTTCTTAAAACTATCTTTATCTGTAATTATCTAATGCATGAATCTATCAGACAGGAAATTCAGGAAGGATTAAATGTAGTCGAGCTTTGGAATGGTGTTAGCAAGTTCATTTTTTATGGCCGTGCCGGCGAAATTTCATCGAATCATGAGAAGGCACAAACCCTCTCAGTAATGTCCCTGCATCTATTACAGCTTTCAATGGTTTATGTTAATACGCTAATGATTCAGCAGATCATAGAAGAGCATGATTTAAAAAATATACTTACAAAGGAAGACAAGAGAGCATTAACCCCCCTGATTTATGAGCATGTTAACCCATATGGTTTATTTCCGTTAGATTTATCAACACGGCTACCACATCTTCGTTATAAGGAAGCCGCATGATGGAAAAAATATCAGCTAAAAAAATGGCTCAAAAAGTTTCGAGCCTACTTAAGACGCAAAGCCCAAATTATGATTATCTTCGAGATGTATTTCGATTTGTAAGGGAAAATCTTAATATTGAAGTAACAACAACACCCAAGCGCTTACCCTACGTTCCAACTGAGGATGAGATTAGACTATTTTATAAAACAGTGTGGGAATCTAACGAAATAATACCCATGCTCATTGTTAAAGTTCTGCTTTACACAGGGATAAGGGTCAGCGAATTAGTTAATATACAAATATGTGATATCGATTTAACTAATTGCCGAATAAAAATAAATCAGGGGAAAGGGAAAAAAGATAGGGTTGTTCCTTTTTCGCCAGCATTTAAAGAAACATTAGCACTTCATTTGAAACAATATAAAAACGAAAATAGGATGTTTTTATTTGAATCAGCTTTTCGTCGCCATTATACCGATCGTGGAATTAGAAAAATTCTTATGAGATATACCAAGCTTGCTGGTATTGAGCGATCAATATCGCCACACAAACTTAGACATTTTTTATTTACTTGGCTTAAGAAGCAAAATATCGATGATGCTTTCATCCAACCCTATTCAGGGCATTCTAAACGAGATTCCCTCGAAATTTACTCCAAATTAAGTTTGGCTGATGCACAGGATAAGTATAATGATGTTATAGGTGATTTTCCGATCTGATATTTTAGATTTTTGCGTCAGGGCGCAAGTTCCGGAGCGCTA
>CAWJMX010000016.1:0-52851 GCA_963844185.1 uncultured Gammaproteobacteria bacterium | reverse complement strand
GTTAAGTTTACTTGTCGTTTCGTAAATTTCGTTTGTTTCGTAAAATTCGGATATAGTGCTATACTAATAATAACGAGATCAAAAGGTATTAAATATGAACACTTTTGCAATGAAAATTAAAAGCCCAAGCAATCAAGAGAGGGGTATAGCAAAGCAATCTTTTAAAAGAATAAAAGGGATGCATCGGATTCCTAAAAATACAGCTTTAAATTTAGATGGGTTAACCGTGGAGCTACCTGCGTCCGCTGTTAAATTAATATTTTCAATATTAAGTGAGATGGCCGAAGGAAATTCATTAACCCTTATACCATCTCATGCTCACTTAACGACACAAGAAGGTGCTGATATGTTAAATGTTTCTAGGCCTTATTTTGTCAAATTATTAGAGGAAGGAAAAATTCCCTTTGAGAAAATAGGTACACGTCGCAGGGTTCTTGCTAGTGATGTTAAAACATTTATGAATAAATCATTAAATGAACGCGAGAAAGTCCTTCAGGAGTTGTTAGATCAAGCACAAGAACTGGGCATGGGATACTAATGAATGGGACATTTTACAGTTTTATATGATGCAAATGTATTATATCCTGCGCCGCTCCGTGACATTTTAATGCAATTAGCATTAACCGGCCTATATAGAGCGAAATGGACGAATCGAATTCATGAGGAATGGATTAGAAATTTATTGAAAAACAGGCCCGCTCTCTCTAAAGAGTCATTAGAAAAGACAAAGAATTTGATGAATAGCGCAGTCTTAGATTGCCTTGTAGAAAATTATGAGGGTATAGAAGTGGGATTGCAACTTCCTGATTCAAATGATAGACACGTTTTAGCTGCAGCAATTGTTTCTGGCTGTGATGTTATAGTTACTTTTAATATTAAAGACTTTCCGAATAATGAGTTAGATAAATACTCTATTGAAGCCCAGCATCCTGATGATTTTTTAATGCACCTAACTGATTTGGATTACGATGTATTTTGTTCGGCCATAAAAAAAACGCGGATGCGCCTTAAAAATCCGCCAAAGAGCATAGTTGAATATTTGGACATATTATCTAATCAAGGATTAACTAAAACTGTTTTATTTTTAAAGAGTCATCAATCTCTTTTATAATTAGGAGCAAAGTGTGTTGATTATTTTTTAGGTCTGATTAATACCCAAATCAAATATACCTGACTCTTATTAAGTTGACGTTTTTGATTCTTTAATCCACTAGCTCATGCCGTGCAATCACAGCAGGAAGCTGTTTAGGCGCTTTGATACGCAATTGCTTGTTGGGGTTCTTTGCAGGAAGGTACGAAATTTCCCAGAACACCCATACAACCCTTTGCCAGTCTAGGCTGTAGCCAATAAATCGATTTTTTTGTTAGTCACTAATTTTTCTATAACATCATGTAAATTAAGGCATTCCTTCTTGCTGTAAAATTCATATATTCCGATCAAGTTAATGTGCTGCCATGCAACTGGAGATAGGCGAATCACTTTCAACCACTCATCCTCCATTTTATTCCGCTTATAGTGTTCATAGAGCCCCGATAGCAGCGAGGCATTGTAGAAAATCATGCAGTTGGCCAGTAAACGTGCGCATTCATTGTTGATGGTGAGTTCAATCTCAGTTTTTCCAGCTAATTTTCTACTACTTATCCTGGCAATGGCCGATCTTAGCTGGTGGTACGATTCACCACGGTTCAAGGAGCGATGAACAGTCTTGCGCATCCCCTCGTCATCAATATAGTCAAGCATGTACAAGCTCATGATGATTTTATCAAGCTCAATCAATGCCCGCAGTGTATCATTCGATTGGTAGGAAGATAATTTTTTTACAATAGCGCTTTGGCTGCTCTTTTTAAGTCCCAGCGTTGCCATGATTCTTAAAATATTATCCCATTCTTTAACAATCAATTTTACATTTACCTGTTTGCTCGGTTTTATCAAAAATTTGTCATAAAGTTTCGGGTCATCAAAACAGACAAGGTTCGCCTGTGCTTTTTTATCCAACTGAGTAAATCGTGGCATGAAGCGATAACCAAAAAGATGCAATATGATAAAATTTACTCGATTTATGCTATGCATGTCCCCAGATATCGCAGCTATTTCAATATCACTCGTGTTGCTGTTTAGCATATCAAACAGGTAATGGCTTTCATGTTCATTTGCACCAATGATTTTTGTGCACAGAGGCAACCAGTTCGCGCATAATGTGTAAGCCGATACGCCCTGACCAAACCCGAAATATTTTGTTGAAAATCTTGCCATAATTGAATTGAATTTTGTTTCCAACTTTTGCCCATCAATGCTCGCATGAATCCCGTAGTCAGCGAGAGTATATTTTTCAAATATGGGCAGTTTCTTCATGTGATTCATCACCACGTCACTTGCTTGTGTTAAAGTCATGTGTCGAATAAAGTCAGCATAAGTTGACTTTAGGTCTTGCTCTTTAACATCGCTGATATCTTTCATTTTATTAATATCAATGCCGGTTGCCTTCGCTACAAGGCAGGCCGAAATGACTGCTTCATCTGCCTGTTTTTTACTGTTCATCGGCAGTATATGAGTGAATTTTTTCATCAATCCAGTATGCGTATTAGCAAATTGCAGAATTTCACCAACACTGGTTAGGGGGATATTCTCATAAAAAGGATTATTGACGCCGTCGTCTGATTTTTTGTAAGGCAAATGCCAGCGAACGACTTCGCCTTTTTTGTTCTGCTTAAGTTTTATTTTGTTATTTTCTCCTGATGTGATTTTACCATTTACTTCTTTGTAGCGTGGGGATAATAGGCTAGCAAGATCTTTAAGCAAGTCATTTATATCTGTTGCAAGCAGCTTGTTTTCCAAGCGCTTAATGATTGAATTTTTGTTTTTATCCCAGTCTTGCTTGGGATGCAGTTCATCGTTTAGCGATCGATAAGACAGACTATTATAAATCGTGACTGATCCGGTTTTTATACCATCTTCGATGTGAAGGTAAAGCATGAACTCATACCGATCAGTATTAATGATTTTAATTTTTTTGTTGTTTTTCTCGTTCTTGGTTTTTTTAATCACATGGCGTCGTAGCGCCTTGGGTATAAACTCGATTGGAACATCCTTGAATTGATAAGTTCCAAATGATTTATTACTGGCATAGTGCTCTTTCATAAAGGTGATTGCAGTCTGTAACGCCTTATTCTTGCTTTGGAAATCCAATGCTTTGAATGCTGCACGAGTATTCAGCTTTATTGTTGACGCATTCTCGCCATAGTATTGCCACCGATAAAACTCCGGCGTAAAGTTCGGCTTTTTAATTTTTTGGATAAACTGTTGAAATTTTTCCTGCGGAACAATTTCATAGGATTTTTTCCGTATTTCGTTATCAGGCACCTTTTTATTGTGTACCAACGATAAAATAGCGGCGGCAGCATGTCGATGATCTTTGTCTTCGTCCTTAACATCACAAATGGCTTTTGCCTGGTAAGTTTCAGCTTCGCCTTTGAAGTAATTCACTTTGTGAGAAAAACTATTGATCAGGTGATCACTGATTTTCAAATAACGATAATGTGCATAGCACATAAGGTATAGTCTGGATAAATTCTTTTGTTTCATAGCGCGTAGGCCGTAAACGGTGTGGTACACAGCCAGATCAGCATAGTGCATTATATTTTGTTCTGAAATATCCAGCTCTTTGATTATTTCAATGGATCGCTGGTATAGCGTTGATAGAAACTGATGCTTTTTGACCGAGGCATTAATTTCGCCAGTAGAGAAATCTTTTTGATCTTTTTTTACGGTCGTCAATTGATAAAAAAGTTCATCCTTTTCCAGAAAATTGGCTAATGACTCCCTGAGTGGTTTGTCCATTAACGTATATATTTTGTTGCTTAATCTGGTTTTTTCGTTCTTCAGCGCATCCGAGACCATCTCTTGCAATGTTGTGTACGATGGTCTGACAATTTTGTGTTGATGGAAATATTCCAATAGCGAATCAAATACGTATTTGGGCACAGCATGTTGCTTAATCAATTCATTAGCATAACGAGCCGCTTTGGCTTTGTTCTGACTCGAATAAATCGACATGTTATATTTTTGTAAAATGGCATTACGATTATCATAGTTGTATCGCTTGCTCACCTGTTTTTTTGGAAATTTCTCTGTAGGAAAAAATGTTTTGATAACATACCAAGTGTCTTGCCGAATACCTTGGAACGTAAACTTAAAAAAATCTTGCGTGATTCTAAAAAAACTTACTTGCAGAATGTAGTCAATCTTTTTGGGGATGTCGTTAAAGGAATCAAGGTATGCTTTATCCTCCTCATCCAATTCAAACACAAAAGGTCTGTCATTATCGCCAAGCGAAGGTAATTTATATAATTTATTAAAGTCATCACTTGAGAGTATTTTTAGTCGAGCCACAGGCTACCTTTTGTAGGGCAAAAAACGGACGTTATTATACATCAGTTTTGTTGTGGTCTTACACTTTATATATTTATGTTTAACTGTATAATTAACCATGCTATTGATGGTTAAACGTTAACGGACTATTTTTTGAGTAAATTATGCCCAAGACAATCGCTTATATTCGTACATCGACCGACAAACAAGATTTGAACAATCAGAAGCTTGAAATTTTTGAATTTGCCAAAAAGAATAATCTTGAAATTGATGATTTTATTCAAATGACTATTTCAAGTAGAAAAACCACCAAAGAACGCAGAATAGATGAAATGATTTCTGAACTAGAAGATGCCGATACACTGATCGTCACCGAACTGAGCCGTTTAGGTAGAAGCACTGCTGAGGTCATTGGTTTAGTTAATGAGTTAATTAAAAAGCAAGTTCGAGTGATCGCTATTAAGCAAAATTTAGATATCAAACAACATGATATGACATCAAAAGTGATGATCACGCTATTTTCCTTATTCTCAGAGCTTGAACGAGATCTTATTAGCTTAAGAACTAAAGAGGCTTTGGCAAGTAAAAAAGCACAAGGTATTCAATTAGGTAAACCCAAAGGAACCGTTCAAAAAAGCAAATTTGATAGCGACGTTCCTAAGATTAAAGAATTACTAGGATTAGGATTGTCAGTTAGAAAAATTGCGATTTTTCTCGGATATAGTAATCATATTGGTTTAAATACCTATGTAAAAAAACGCCAATTACGCGAGCATAGCCATGTGGAATGAAGTATTAAAAAAAATAGATCATATAAACACACCTAAACAGGCAGTTGAGCGCTGGTCTGGTGATTCTGATTCAGTCATTTTGGTGAGTGATGGTATAAATTTAGTCTACCAGTTTCAACGAGGCAGCGAAAAATATTACCTTCGGATGACTCATGCCGATCTAAGGGGAGAGAAAGAATTATTAGCCGCTATTAGTTATCAGCGCCATTTATTTGATAATGATGTTCCCGTATGTGAACCATTGCTTTCAAAAAATGGTCTTTGGTCTGAGCAAATTTTACAGGGAAAAGAAGTATTCCTTGCTCATGTTTGCCGAGAGGTGCCAGGTGAACCAATAACGTTTAATTATAAAGATAGTGAGTTATATAAAAAATGGGGTGAAGCTCTTGGAAAATTACACAAAGCAGCACAAACCTATCAACCAAAACATCATAGTTATACTAATTGGCAACAATCACTAGATGAGGTACGCTGTTCTGCTCAAAATGAATCAGAGGAACTACAATCGATCCTTGAGGAAATAACTCATTATTATAAAGTTAGGTCGTCCTCATTGAATAATTATGGATTAACACATGGCGATCATCGAGAAGGTAATGTATTAACCGATGGTAAAAAAATTCACATTATCGACTTTGATCTACCAAGTTTCAATTGGTTTATGGAAGACGTTGCTCGCCCATTTTTTCACTCCATTGTATGGGAAGAAACAAATTGGTCTGATAAGTTAGGGTCTTACATAGCGGGATACCTGTCTATCATGCCCGAGAACAGCATCGATCTAACTGCATTTTCAAAGCAAATTCAATTGAAAGGCCTTGAAATTTATCTTTGGACTAAAAATAATTGGAGTAGTGAGATCGCGCCTGGTGGGGGCAATACTAAAAAATGGCTTGAAGCGATCTACAATAAGATAGTTGACGACACATGGACTAAAAAAATCCCGATAATTTCCAGACGAAATATAACATGAAATTTAAGAGTGGATTAAACTTGAATATTTACAAAGGGTTAGTTGAAATCAACAGAACTAATTTAAAATCGATTTATTGGCTACAGCCTAGACGGGCAAAGGGTTGTAGAGGGGTACTGGGAAATTTCGTACCTTCCTGCAAAGAACCCCTCTAAATTAATTACTTGCCCTCTGATTTTGCCCCTGATCAGAAGAATGCATTGTTTTAACTTTCATAGAAAGTTCAAATCCACATGCATTCGCATAATTCTGCAAGGTTTTCCAGCTGGGGTTACTACTTCCCCTTTCAAGTCTTGAGATATTCCCTTTTTGAGTTCCCATTCTTTTTGCAACTTCATCTTGAGTTAAACCAGATTTTTTTCTCATAGAAAGTAATGTATCTATAAATGCGAACTCTGTTTCAAGTAAATCATATTCTGCTTTTACATCTGGATTTTGGAGTGCTTTATTTTTTAAATTTTGAATACTCATTTTTTTCAACCTCCACTTTTCGTAATCTAGCTAAGCTAATATCTTGCTTAGGGGTTTTCTGAGTCTTTTTAATAAAAGCATGTAAAACTACAATATGATGTCCCTTAATATAACAATATAAGGAACGCCCTATTCCTTCTTGTGCTTTTGCTCTTATTTCAAATAAACCATCACCCATAGGCTGTGTATGAGGAGCCCCTAAGTTAGCTCCATGTTTTTCAATTAATTCTAGTAGCTTAAGCATTCTAGCTTGTATTTTTGGAGGCATATTAAGAATGGCCTCTTCAACTGAGTCATTAAAAAAATCTATTTTCCAAGTCATAAGTATTATTTTTAATTGTTATCATATATGATAACTCACTTTGTGATAAAATTCAAATATAGAAACAATATATTAATATCTTTACTTGATTCGATTTTATCGGCTAAAAAATTAGTAAGGAAAACAATCAAATACATTATCTTGAAAAGTTAGAACTTTTAATAATATTCCATTCTTAACTGCCACTTTATAATCAAATTCAACATGAATTGCTGGCGGAAATACAATCTGTTCTCCATTATTTAGCGTGAATTTTCCTAAACCTATTGTGGACAACGAAATTCTTAATTCTTTTTCTTTAGCATAAAGAAGATCCTTGAGATAACTATATTCAATAGGATTACGTGGTATTTTACTGTTTACCGCTGACTTTTTAATATATTTAATTATCCCATAGTTAATATCAAGAAATTGATATAGAGTATCTCCCTTATCTGTCTCAATTTTTCCAGATTTAAAAATTCCATTCAATTCACTTCTTAATCTCGAAAAATCAAATACTAGACATACTTTTCCTTTTTTGCCGTGTCTTCCATAATTTCTCCAAATAAAGTCTGAATTTTCTAATGAAAAACAACAAGCATATGTTCTACTGCGAGCAATATCATAGTAGTTTTCCGCAGAAAAAGACGGATCTTTCTCAAATTTAGAACTAGCATTGATAGATCGATCTAGGGTTAATTGCTCTCCGTCATTTGGATCTGCGCCTTTAAAATCTTTATAATTATTCACACGATTAAAATGTAAATATCTTCCTAAAATAGAACGCAGGAAATTTTCAATTGTCATAATCTTATATAGCTGTTGATTATCTGGCGGTAACTCTAAGTAACATGCCTGAGGTTCAATCTCTCCCATCTTTAAATCCATATAATTTTCTCAATAAATTAAATTATAGTTTGTTTCAGGAAAAAAAACGGGAGGCTTCTTTACTTTCATCTAGCCCTCTTTTTAAAACAAAAGTTCCAATAGGAACTGGTTAATAAATGAAGTTAATTATTCTAAGTTAAATAAATATAAATATTGCTGAGTTAAGAGACAAAAAATTTCCAGATTAACATCACAAGAGATTAATTTCTTAGTACATATCCTAATTCTTGAAAAAACTGGATAGCATGATTACAAACTTGGGTATAGATCCTACTATTAAATTGCAATTCAGTTTCATTCACCAAAGGGGAAAAACCATTATGCATTAACAGTTCTTTTTCACTAGAACTTAACGAACAGTCAGAATGAGAAACTTTATTTCTTACTAGAGACAGACACTTAAAATATTTTCGCCAAATTGTTTTTCTATCTGCTGACATGGTATTGTTATTTTTTAAAACAGCTTCTAAATAATCGTTAAAAGACGGTTTTTTAGGCGATAAAGATTTTATTGCCCTTTTTTGAGCATTTGTTAGTTTATCGCTCAGTTCTTCTAAAAGAGAGTCAATCTTTTTTTTATTTTTAATTTCAACATAGTTACATTGTTCCGAAAGCGCTTTTTCTACGGCCGCTTGTATACTTGATAAAAAGGAGCGATGAACCGCCTGCATAAGGCTAACCCAATTCTTATCTTCAGAAAAAATTATTCTGCGATTGCCATTATCTAAACTATTAGCTGGTGCAGTGAGAAGCCCAGCAGTATTGTCAACAATAGTCCCTATATACTGAAAACAATTATCAGATGGCGCAGCAGTTTTTTTTGATATTATAATTAGCTCTTCTAGGGTTGTTAAAATATGGTGTAAATGCGATTGCTTATTTATCTCTTGAGTGCTTTTCATTTTAAAAGAGCCTACTAATTATCACTTTATGGATTAGGAGTAATAATACATGGGACCATCCCCTTTTCGATATTGCCTCGTAGCCGCCGTATTCCTGGTAAAAAAGGTCAATAACTTTAAGTATAAAGATAAATGGGATGCTCAGACCATCATAATTTCCCCTGCACTTTCACCTTATTTCATAGTAAGGTAAGCCACTCCATCCATCAGGATGACTAACAGCTGGGTATATTTCATTCCCTCGGATTTCGTAGTGAGGCAAACCACTCCATCCATCAGGATGACTAACAGCTGGGTATATTTCATTCCCTCGGATTTCGTAGTGAGGCAAACCACTCCATCCATCAGGATGACTAACAGCTGGGTATATTTCATTTCCTCGGATTTCATAGTGAGGCAAACCACTCCATCCTTTGGGATTGGAAACTGAAGTATATATATATTTCATTGATTCTCCTACATAGAAAGTTGGACTTAATTCTCCCTCATAAAACAGTATAGTAGGTAATCACGTTTTTTTGCCATATATTGATTTTTTTATTACTTTGCATCTATATATAGTATTCGCCGCATTCTGTTAATGGTTGTTGCAATCTATTTTCAATTGCTATATTAGGTCTAGTTGTCTATTAACTTATAAGTTAGTAGACATCACTTTTCAGTTCTAATATGCTGTCTACTAAATCGTATTTACATGTATAATAGACAATCATGTCTATTAATCGATATTGGAGACGAAATTGCGTTTATTTGGATATGGGCGAGTCTCTACAAACCAACAATCTTTAGATATTCAAATTGAATCGTTAAGAAATGCTGGCGCTTCCTCTTCAAGAATTTTTACTGATAAGGCCACTGGAAGTAATACCAATAGAGAAGGATTAAATTTACTAAAAGTTAAAGTTGAAAAGGGTGATGTTATTTTAGTGACTAAATTGGATCGGTTAGGAAGAGATACTGCAGATATGATCCAACTCATTAAGGAGTTTGATGAAATTGGGGTCTCTATTCGATTTATCGATGATGGCATTAGCACAGAAGGAACCATGGGAAAAATGGTTGTTACTATTTTATCAGCAGTAGCCCAAGCTGAGCGTCATCGCATCCTAGAGCGCACCAATGAAGGACGATTAGAAGCAAAATCCAAAGGTATCAAATTTGGACGCAAAAGAAAAATCGATAGAAAAAAAGTCCTTTCTTTAAAATTATCAGGCATAGGGGCTAGTGAAATAGCTAAACAACTAGGTATCGGAAGATCTACGGTCTATAAACTATTAAAAAACGAATTTTAAGGGATTTTTATGAGTGAGAATTTTCAGTTTAGTGAATTAACCTGGGTTACTACTAATGGTGTTGGTAAACCAGGAGAATGGGAAAAAGAAGATAAAGAGCACATTCATCTTATTCGTAATTTACATCCAGAATTAAAATTTTGGGGTGATTTGGCTATTGGAGTAGCTTTTGGAGCCTATTCTCAAGATATATTAGATGTTTCATGGGCTTACTGGATCGATAAAAGAGATCTTGAATTTCTTGGGTATATTTATATAGCACAAAAATCTCGTGGTTTTGATTTTCGTAGCGTTATGGATAGTGAACTTACAAGTTACAGCAATACTCTGCCTTGGCTATCTAACGCCCAATTACCTGACTGGGCAATTAAACGGATTAATCAGAAAATATCAGCTCAACGTTCTATGGAAAATAATAAATTCATCAATGATATTGCTTTAATGGCAAATAATTTAACAATATCAGATGAACAACACGAAGCTATTAATACCATACTGAACTTACTCCCAAATTCCGCAGATTTCAAAGATAAGTTAACATCATGTTTAATTGAAAAGGCTACAATGTACGGTTTGTGTCAAAAGTCTATTGATGCATTAATACCATTACAAACAACAATTAAAAGCGCTTTAAAGAAATTAAAGAAAGACACCTTATCTACTGCACAGAATTAAGGATAAAAATATGTTTAAGACGGACACTCACCAAATGTTTAATACGATCAGCCATGAACATTTGGATAACTTAGTCAGTTGGGCAACAGGGGAATACCCTAATTCTGGCCTTTGTCTTGTGGAATGTCAGAATGGGAGCTGGTTTGTCGAGGTTGATTTTGGCCATTGTTTTGATTCATTTACCAATATTTCAAAACCCGAACTTACTCCTTATATAGAGCCTCGTTTTTTCCCCAATCGAAAGGACGCATTAACCTATGCTACAGAAATTATAAAACAAGTTTATTCCAGCATTGATGACAAAAAAATATCAGATTATTTTCAAAATGATGAATAATTTTTCCCCACTTTCGACCAAGATAATACCAATCTCTGAGGTGTACCCAATAAATAAACGAGATCAGCTTAATAAAACGGGTTGATAGCTATAAATTAAACAATAATTAATTGAAACAGTTTTTAAAATCGATATAACTCACCAAAGTTCAATTTTGGTATACAGATTGAAGTGTTCATTTAAACGGTGGTTTTAATGAGCCAAGCTTTTGATAAATGAATTAGGTATTATTAACAACTTAAGCCTTTTAATCAGCTATTGGAAAATATGGTAATCGCTTAGCATACGTTTTCGTGTCGCACACAAAAGGTAGTCTAAGTAAAAATAAATAATTTAGTCTTCTGATAAAACAACTTGGGTGTTGTATTTCATTCTGCTCACTCTGATCTCCGTACGGGAGCTTAGTAAAAGGGTTCTAATGTAATGAACCATTAATGCCTTGCGCAACAAAGCCCATATTATTAGTACTTATCTGTACAAAAAATAACCTATAGCATATAATACAAACCATTCTTTAAATTAAAAGCCTGCGGCTTGTCGATGATTGCTTCCAGTACTCTCCATTTAATCGCTTAAATTCATGACAAAATGTACCGCTAAAACAGGCTCATAATGGAGCAAATAAGATGAAATTAAATGATGATGGCACGATATTAATTGATGTTGGTCCTGACGATATCAACTCAGATGGTTCTTTTAATGTTCCTGAAGGGGTCGTCGGGATTGGTCCGGGGGCATTTAAAGAACGCTTCGAGTTAAAAACCGTGACCTTCCCCGAAGGGCTCCTCACAATTGGTGATCGAGCATTTTGCTGCTGCTTTGGGTTAAAAATCGTGACGCTCCCCAAAGGGCTCCACACGATTGGTGCTGGGGCATTTTCGGGCTGCCTCAAGTTAGAAACCGTGACGCTCCTCGAAGGGCTCCGCACGATTAGCCATTGCGCATTTAAGCACTGCAACGAGTTAAAAACCCTGACGCTCCCCGAAGGGCTCCACACGATTGGTGCTCACGCATTTTCGGACTGCCTCAAGTTAGAAACCGTGACGTTCCCCAAAGAGCTCCACACGATTGGTATGGGGGCATTTGGGTACTGCAGCGAGTTAGAAACCGTGACGCTCCCCACAGGACTCCACACGATTGGTCATAACGCATTTGAACCTTGGACTAATAAGCTGCGTGCTTTCGCAATTGAGACTACAGATAAAGATGAGTACGAGCGAATTACCCACTTAGTACCGAAATACTTGCCTGCCAAAGTAATCCCCATGAAGTTGGCGAACGAAGTCTTTTCATGCCTCAATGATCTGCTGGCAACCGTTGCGAAAACGCCAGCGCTTAATCCGCTCCATCCTTCGTTTAACGGCTATGTTAAAGACACGGGGCTCAAGGGAACAGTGCGGAGCAGTTCCACAGGATGTCACGCACTGCCGCCTGAACTCTTGCAGGGTATCAAGAGTTTTATTATAGAGGATAATCTTTTTTATCAGAGCGCCCAACAACGCCTGCGCGGCGTGCCGCTGCCTAAGAATAAAGAAGGCTTTGAGGCCTATAAAAAACAATTGGAAGTGATTGCAGAGGGGGTCATCCACGAAGCCCAAGAGTTTTTACGGGCTCAACGGGTTTTTAAAAACCAATTGAAGGGCATTGCTAAAAAAGAAGACGTATTAAGACAAGAGGGGCATCACGCTGCCGCGGATGCAGCACGTACGCTTCATCAAACAATCAGTACAAGTTATCAAAATGTATTTCCCAAGAACAGGCACCAATTTAAACAGGAGTGTCAGAAGGCTTTTAACGACGCGCGTCCCCACTTGGAGCAGCACCGGGGTTGGAAGCTGACTCTAAGTTATCTGGCACTGGCACTCACCGGTTTAGGCTGCCTGATTATTTTAGCAGACCTAGGCCATAAAAAGGCTACTGGAACACATTTCCGCTGGTTTCAAACAGACACCGCGCAAAAGCTAAGTGCTATGGAGAACACGCTGACCAGCGTGTTGCTACCTCGTTAAAAATTCCGGGACATTCAAGTTCCCGGAATTCACTCGCCAACGCGACAGGTTAAAGGCTGCGAACGCCCTGTTTTGATTTTGTTCAAAGAATGTTTTAGATTTGAATAAAAAGCCAAGAAACCTAGGCATGACAAGGGCTAAAGTACCATTTTGAAAATCAACCTGGTTAAATTTACGGGTATCCTGACTCGCCCCGAGCTATGGCCTGTGCTCATTTGTCAGGTAACAGGATCCCATTACTGAGTATCCCATCCCCTGACAAATGAGGTAGTTCATTAACACACGCAATTAATAACAAACCGAACTTTGATTTCCGGCAAGAGTTATCGGGCTGATTTAAAATCCAATTAGGCGTTTTTGTGCCATGTTACCTTAGTCCACAAACCCATCGTTTTACGGAGGCAGCTAAACTGGTAAAATGATTTTTTATATAAAAAATTAAAGCCATGGCCTCAAAAGAAGAAACTGTTATTTTCATCCTAGATCAAATTAAAGGTGCAGGAAGCATTTCAGCGAAAAAGATGTTTGGAGAATATGCCATTTATTGTAATAACAAAGTAGTGGCTTTAGTTTGCGATAATATGCTTTTTATAAAACCAACAATATCAGGAAAATCTTTCATAGGCCAGGTAGATGAACAGCCCCCCTACCCTGGCGCTAAAAATTATTATTTAATTTCTGGTGAGCTTTGGGAAGATAGTGAATGGTTATCTGCATTAATTAAAATTACTCAAGAAGAGTTACCTGCACCAAAACCTAAAAGCAAGAAGAAATAATTCTTATCCATCCCATACTTTTGACTTTTGTCATTTTTAGGAGCCTGTAAATTCAGAGCACTCACCCTGCTCTTTTCTTCGATATTAAGGTGTTTGAGATGGATAAGAGACGTTATCTATCACAAACAATAATACGCCTTGCTCACTGCACAAATACCCCTACTTCCACAAATTATTCTGGGATAAAAACCCAACAAGTCTTATAATGGCACATCAGCTAGCAACTACGGATCAATGATGCATATCAATGAATTTGTTGTAGAAGAAAAAATAATCGAAATCCGAAATAAGCATGTCATTATTGATAGTGATATCGCTCAGTTGTATGGCGTGGAAACCAAAAGAATTAACGAAGCAGTGAGTCGAAACACTGATAAATTCCCTCAAGGGTATCTAATTGAGTTAACTCATGAGGAATGGGAGCCATTGAAGTCGAAATTTGCGACTTCAATAAAAGGAGGAAAAACAAAACTCCCTACTGCCTTCACGGAAAAAGGTTTGTATATGCTGGCAACCATACTAAAAAGTCCTAAAGCAACAGAAACAACTTTAGCGATTATTGATACATTCACTAAGGTAAGAGAAATATCACGCACGATCAAAGCAATACCTCAAACCCCTCAAAATTCACCAAAATACCAAGAGCTCATACAAAGAACCGGTGATTTGATTTCTGATTTGGTTGTCCCAGAAGATTTGGACACATCGGAAACTAAAGCAAGCATTGAAGTGAATCTTGCCATTGTGAAATTCAAATATAC
This sequence comes from uncultured Gammaproteobacteria bacterium, assembly GCA_963844185.1. GTDB lineage: Bacteria > Pseudomonadota > Gammaproteobacteria > Legionellales > Legionellaceae > Legionella. The sequence continues at coordinate 38,303 of CAWJMX010000016.1, read as the reverse complement.
CGTCAAGAAGAAGAGCAAATAAAAATTTTATACAAAATCAGGGTTAGAGAGGTCAGCAATGGTTAAAATATTAATGAGCGCATGCTTACTTGGTCAAAAAGTTCGTTATGATGGCCGTGATTGCTTACAAAGTAATGCCAGATTGCAAACCTGGGTATTAGCAAAAAGCATCATTACAATTTGCCCTGAGATGGCGGGTGGATTACCAACCCCGAGGTTGCCAGCTGAAATTCAAGGTAAAAAAACTGGTGTTGATGTATTAAACAGTGATGCAAAAGTAACTACCAAAAATGGAAATGATGTCACTATCGCCTTTATGGATGGAGCCCAAAAAACTCTAGCTTTAGCTGAAAAGAACAATGTTAAGATCGCCATACTTAAGGCCAAAAGCCCATCCTGTGGATCCCTGTCTGTTTATGATGGATCTTTTTCAGGAAACCTTATTCCTGGAATGGGAATAACAGCTGCACTTTTAAATCAACATGGTATTTTAGTTTTTGATGAAGACCATATTGATGAAGCTTTAAACGCAGCAGAATTGATGTCGAATACCAAATAAAAAACTATTAAACAAATATAGCCCCATTAATATTAATTATTAATGGGATTACAAAATTTTGATAATGAGATAAGCTTTTAATACAAATCACCCCTTATTATTAAAGGACACCACCCTACCTTATTCGCTGTATCGTTAAACGGTCGTTTTTCAAGACACATATTTTTCCTATGCGAAATATGATGATCTGCTTAAAAATACTAACACCTAACAAGATTCTGCGTTACCATTAAACCAATCATGAAATTGCTTTTAAAAGTCCAGAGTAGCCATATATGATTGAACAATCCTTCGATGAACTGTCTCGCCACCCCGACTATCAAGTTTTAAAACGAGTTCCTATGGAACTTAAAGAAAAGAGTACTGGAGCATCATCCAAAGTATTTATGACCACTATCATTGATTTGGAGACGATGGGCATGGATGCAACCCAGCATGAAATCATTGAGATAGGCATGCTTTCATTCTCATTTACCAATGAAGACGGAATTTTAGGAATTAAACATACTTATAATGAGCTAAATGACCCTGGCAAACCAATACCCGCTGAAATTACTAAAATTACCGGTATTCGTAATGAAGACGTTATAGGCAAGGCAATTAATTGGGACTTTGTTTTGCAAGTACTTAAAGAGTCCCACTTAATAATATGCCACAACGCTCAATTTGACCGTAATTTTTTAGAATTGCAAACGCCTGAGGATATACAAAAGAAAATTACATCCCTCCCCTTCGCCTGCACGATAAAAGATATTGATTGGAAAGAGCGAAACTATGAAAGCTCGAAGCTTGATTATATTAACTGGAAGTTAGGATACTTTTATGATGGGCATAGAGCCATTAATGATTGCTGGGCAACCCTGAACCTACTTCTTCAGGAGCCAGGCGCTTTTGATGAGCTAAAATGTAAGGTGCGTAAGAAACAAACCCTTATTTGCGCCGAAAATGCCCCTTTTGACAAAAAAGATATATTAAAAAGCCGCCAGTATCGCTGGTCGGATGGTACCGGAAAGCTTCCAAAAAGCTGGTGGATCATAGTAGATAATGAGATGTTGTCCGATGAAAAAGCATGGCTTGATGCTGAAATTTATGGCCGAGATGACAAAAGCAATACCCTTCCTCAAAGCGAAATTACCGCTCGCAATCGCTACTCATTTAGGGCTGAATTATTGAATAATAAACCTTGAGTTAATTACGGGAGTTCTTATGTTTGAATTTGAAATTATGCTAACGGGTTACACACTAATAGTTGCCACAACTACTGTAGTTATTTCTAAATTTGTTTCTAAAAAGCAGCTAAAAAAAATTACCAAAGAACTCTCTGAATTAAAAACTGAATCGCAGAGATTGAACCTTGAGATAAATAAACTATATGGGCTACTCAAACAATGAATAATAGTACCTTAATTTTCCTCATCATCCCTAAGGCACAACATGATTGAAATTGATCACACGTTACTAAGCAAAGAAGCCTTAAATAATTTAATTATTGATATAGTTACTCGCCAAGGCACCAATTATGGGGAATATGAAATTGATATTCAGGTTAAGAAAAAACAACTGTTGCATAACCTACACTGTCTGGAGATGCGGTCATTATATACTCATCTAAAGAGGATACTTGCGATATTATTAGACAAGAAGATTTTCTCAACTTTAACCAATTATGCTGCTAAGATAAGTTTATACTTCTACCATCTTTGTGTAACAAATGAAAAAAACATTTTTGTCACTTGTTACACAGCCCCCCCTATAATTCAACTCATCACTGTATTACATTTTATTTACCGAAATAGATGCCTTTGTTCGATTCGATAATTGTTCAAGAAATTTAAGAAAAGTGTTACTTTCAAATATAGATTCCGAATGGATAAAATTTAAACTTTTATTAGCCGCTTCAATTTCTTTACATTGAAAACCTTGTTGTTCCAACACCCAACCGTGACAAAAAAATAATAAAAGATATTACCTACTGATAAGCGCTAACGTAATAGGATGAAGAGCATCAGCATAGACCTTCTCATATACGAGACCCACAACGTTTAATCTTGCGGAGCGAAAAGATTCATAAACATTATTATCATTGATGGGATTCTTTAGATAACATTCATACCATAATTTGGCAAAGCGCAGGATTTCAAAATCGCTGCTATTACTTTCTTTAAGTAAATAATTATACCAGTATAAAACCAATTGAGTTTCAGGTTAAAACTCATAGGCTTCCTTGATTAAAGAAAGTGCCTCTTGATATTTATATTGCCTGCATAAATTATTGGCCTCTTGAACTAATTCAATGACTAACATTTTCAATTTATTATTTTGAGAAGACATCTCTATTCTTAAAACAGGACAATCGTTGCGACGTGTTAGATATTGCGATAACGGTGTGTTCATTTTTTTGAGCTGACAAACGGCCCATATTGATTCATCACTTTTTTTCTTGCTTTAATTTCCCTATCATCGAGCTGAAGCACAATATTTTCACGTTCTCTTTTAATTTCTCGGATATCCTGATTCCCTAAATAACTCGCATGGTGGTGCGCTTTAGCTCTCCGTTCTTTGTGGGGCCCTGTTCATCCACAGCACAGGCATTCGGTTAAGGACTTTTACGGCATAAATTCCCCGCATTTTAGAGTTACTCATATGAACGAGCAGAACCAATGAACGATTTTTAGAACTTGATACTGTGAAATTTCCTCTGCAAAATATTAACCGAATGCCATTTTCTTCCACAGCCCCATTTAGGGTGCGTAACATGAGTTACAAACCGAGCATATGCTCAAAAATTAATCTACAATAAATTTATTATAAACAAAAAAAGACAAGATGATACCAATTAAAAGGCTATGAAAAAATTTTTTCATAAGAAATAGAATGCAAGATTTAACTTATATGGATTTTTAATGGAAATACTAACCGATTTAAAAGCAATTTTGCACTCAAAACGCGCCAATATTTATTACTTGGAAAAATGCCGAATTATGCAAAAAGAAGGGCGCGTCCTCTATCTTACAGAGGAAAAAGACGAAAACCAATATTGGAATATTCCTATTGCTAACACAATATGCCTATTACTTGGGACTGGAACGTCTATTACTCAAGCAGCAATGCGTATGCTGGCTCAAGCTGGGGTAGTGATTGGATTTTGTGGAGGAGGGGGCACTCCTTTACTCATGGCTAACGAAATAGAGTGGCTCACTCCTCAAAGTGAATACCGACCTACACAGTACATGCAGGGATGGATGCAATTCTGGTTTGATGAAAAAAAACGTTTATATGCAGCTAAACAATTTCAACTCGCCCGGATCGAATATTTGAAAAATCAATGGATTAAAAGCCGCGATCTTGCAGCGGAAGGATTTAATTACAACGACTTACAACAAGAACTGTTAATCTGTGAAACTAAAATCAAAAACGCACATGAAGTCAACAAACTGATGCAAGTCGAAGCAGAATTAACAAAACAGCTTTACAGGTATGCTGCAAGCCGAACTAGCTATGGCAAATTTAGTCGTGAACGAGAAGCCACGGATAAAGCAAATACATTTTTAAACCATGGGAACTACCTTGCTTATGGGCTAGGTGCAACGACACTGTGGGTGCTTGGAATTCCTCACGGCTTCGCCGTTATGCATGGTAAAACTAGACGCGGAGCGTTGGTATTTGATGTAGCTGATTTAATAAAAGATGCCATTATTCTTCCCTGGGCGTTTATCTGTGCTAAAGAAAATGTCACTGAACAAGAGTTTCGACAGCAATGTTTACAAGCTTTCGTCGATAATAATGCATTGGATTTTATGTTTAATCAAGTGAAAGCCATTGCTTTAAAAACAGACTGGGAAACCGTAAATAACGGAGAAAACACACTATGATGGTTATTTTTATTTCCCAGTGTGAGAAAAAAGCACTAGCAAGAACTCGCCGTGTCTTAGATGCTTTTGCCGACCGTATCGGAGCCAATACTTGGCAAACTGTAATTACTCAAGAAGGTTTACTCGCAGTTAAAAAGTTACTACGCAGAACAGCCAGTAAAAATACAGCGGTGAGTTGTCATTGGATCAGAACAAGATCGAAAACAGAGTTGGTGTGGGTTGTTGGCCGTAGACATGCTTTTAATTACCTTGGCATTGTTCCTGTTAATTTTACATCAAAGGAAGTCATTATGGATAAATTGCCCATTGAAACTGGTCATTTAATTGCCAACACAAAAGCACAGCCATTAAGCCAACACCTTTTTGCAGTAGGGTATGTTGCCTACTATTTGTTCGTAAAAATGGGGGTTGAAAACCCTAAGTTAAGACAATCCGCTTTTATATCTGGAATACTACATGATATTGGAAAAATAGATCCCGAGTTTCAGCGTTGGGTCTGTAAAAAAAACAACCAAATTTTAGAGGGAATTATTCCTGAAGATGGAGTACATATTGATGCGCCTAAAAAGTTCTCCTTTGAAAATCATCCAAGACATCACGAGATTTCTTGGTTATTGAGTGAGTCATTACTAGCAGAATCACCTGAGCTTTCAAAACATCAGCGAATCCAGATTGCTCACGGAATCTATTGGCACCATACCAAACCATTTAGGAAAGATGATAAATTTATTGATGCGGAAAAGATATTTGCCATTTTTAATGCGTCATTAACGAATAAAAATATTACAGATATTTATGTCCAGGCTAAAGCGGTTCTGAAAGATGTTGCTATGCTCGCGAGTAATTATAATATATCTGATTTAATGCCTAATTTTACAAAAATATTTGCGCTAACAGATAGAAACCTGCCAATATTTAAGAAATATGACAACATATTAGACGAATTAGAACGATATAAAGAAGATATACGACTTAATGCCTTAAATAATCTTATTCGTTCTGTTGTTATCAGCGCAGATCGCCTAGTTTCATCTTGTTCTATAGAAGATCTTGAGGAATATATTGCAGAATGCTCATTAAATGAGTTAGCAGATAATTTCACAGAGGAAGAAGATCAATTGCGCAATGGAATACGCCATTGCCTTGAAGGATTTGAGAGACAGTTTCCTTTTAGTGATCAAAATCGTGCACAAGCTCAAGCAGCTAAAAACCTTTCTGAATTAAAAAATATAGCTACAATTAATGAACTTCCAAACATTAGTGTACTTCAGGGGCCTGCTGGATGTGGTAAAACCAAAATTTCTCTGGAATGGGCATTACTCACTGAAGCAAAAAAAATTATTTGGATTTGTCCTCGAGTCCAGATTTGTCTCGGTTTACTGAATGACTTAACCGCGTCTGATTACCTTCCAGATTGTCAGATTGAAATTTTTACAGGCGAATACAAAAAAACCTTACGTGGTGGCATTTCTTTTGATGATGCTCCTGATACTGAAGAAGATGCCTACTTTTCGGGCGATATTGTAATCACCACAATTGATCAGGCAGTGAACTCTATAATTACACACCGGAAAGTAACAGCACTAACAGACTTAATGCAGGCGCATGTCGTGTTTGATGAATTTCACGAACTGATTCATATGCCCGCGTTTAATCTTCTTTTTGCTGAATTGATTGAGGCCAAGAAAATAAGAGGAGCGCAGGCTAATACATTATTGGTATCTGCAACTCCTCATTACTTTTTTATAAAAGACTTTCTGGATATCCCTGACGAAGATATTGTGGCTATCGATAGCTTTAATAGCTCGCGCTACCATATTGAATTTCAGACTTATAACGAAAAAGAGATGCTTAGCCCACTTATTAGTGAACATCAACAAAAAAATACTTTTGTTATCTGCAATACAGCCCAAGATGCACAGTTGGGTTATCTGAAATACCACAATACAGAAAACAGTGTCTTACTACATTCCAAATATACCAATCAGGATAAAGCCAATTGGTTTAATCAGGTATTTGAAAGTTTTAAACGTGATGGTAATCGAAATTTTGATGTGCTGCGAAGTGGTCCTATCGTTCAGGCTTCTCTTAATATCAGTTGTGGCCATATGCTGACTGAATTGACCTGCGCAGAAAACTGGTTACAGCGTTTAGGGCGATTAGATCGCTTTGGCGTTAATTCAGAGATTAATCGCTATATTACAGTGCTACCTGAAAGTATTGATAAAGAAGGTAAACAAACCAGTAATTGTGCAAGATTTTTAAATCAACTCTGCATTTGGCAAAGCACCAAAACCTGGCTTAAATTTTTACAGAACAAACTGCATGATAATTTTGAAGTAAGTATCAACCAGCTATATAAGTATTACAGAGAGTTTTATTCAAATCCATCATCACAGAAAGCTGTTAAAGAGGACTTTCTGATGGCTCTTAAAAAGAGTGTAGATTTAATCAATAACAAAGTTATCGACCCGATCTCTGTACCGCAAAAATCGAAAAGGGCTGATAATGTAATCAAAATATCTGCCAATTCGCTTAGGGGAGATAACTGTTTTGTTCAAATGGCTATTTGCCGAGTTACAGAAGCAGGGTATGAGGTTACCAATGATTATGCTTATAGCGAGGACTTTGACCCAACTATGCATAGAACAAACTTGACAGCGTCTGTGGAAAGTATAAGAGGTTATGGCGAGGACAATAATAATCTTGTGCAATTTATGCGAAAAAAACATCATAATATTAAACATGGCATAGGTTATAAACAAGCACGCAATGAATGGGAGCTAATCAAAGAAGCTCGATCTCCCGAAGCACCAATTTACCTTAGCTATACTCCAAAAGACCTAGAGACTATCGGGGGAATTAATGTTGCACATCAGCAAGCTGTTTATTACATAATCAGTGATAAACAACCTGTAGGAGCTATGTCGCTAGATAAAATCAAACAATATTTTCAAAAAATAAAAACATCTACATAACCCTGACAACAAAAAGGAAGTCAATATGGAAAAGATCACTGGCATTAAAAGTGTTGATTTTAAAATCACTGCTCTCGGACATGGGGTGGTGAACTGGAATGGTCCAACAACATTAAGCAACGAAGGGCGTACTGTTGATAATCATACACTGCCAAAGCTTCGTGGATACACCAATTTAACGGGTAGAGTAAAAGACGAAACAGGCTACAAGTATAAAAAGGAAGCTACAGATATCGATTTTAAACAGACCCCTTTGTATATCAGCCAAAACTGTATTCGTCATCACCTATTTAGATCGCAGGCTTTTGACGTACATTATGCAACGGAAAAAAATCTTGAAAAAGTACTTGCTTCCATAACGGGTCTTATTCGAGGTTATGTAGTTCCTGCCAGTCAATTCAAACGTACCAGCCCATTATTATTTGAAGACTTTGTTGATCAACTGGGTAATGGTAATTTTGAGCAGTTTGGTCAATCAGGTCCGAAAGATAGCTCTTCTTTCTTTTCCAAAACCACATTTGGTGACACTCAATATCTCTCCTATGGATCTATTAGTGTGGAACAGCTTCAGTTCATCTCATTGGATAATAAATTTGATCGTGCTGCGATGAACATTAAAGACAATCAAGGAGAATGTATTGCTAAAATCGTTGAAGAATATATTCAATCACTAAAACCAGGATTGAACCCGAAAGCTATATTTCATCCGAATTATGTTCGTAAGGGAACTATTTTTAAAATCGGTGAAGCTGGCATTCTTTTGAATCACGACGCAATTCAGGCGCTTGTAGATACAACTTTAGAAATGATAAAAAATCTTTCTATTCGTCAAGCAAAATCCTACATGTATGTAAATGAAGTTATTGCTGATTTTAATAACAGTAATCAAATGATGCGTATTAAGCGCACACCGGATCAAATTTCTCTTATACCGGAAGAAGCATATGCCATTTATTTTTCGGCTCTAGAGGAGTAAGGAATGAAAATAACCATTGATTATGAAGCGTCGTGGAGAAATTCTTTTCTTGATGGTTCAAATAATGAACCACTCCCTAAAAAAGGGCGTAATTTTATTGGCTCAATGACAAAATTAGGATTGGAAGAAAACTTTAAATCTCGCGATATTACACTTGATACTGTACTTGGTGTGCTAAATCGACTGATTGGCGATCAACGGAAACTTTATCAAATCAAAGAAGGATTTGGTGATCATAGACATTATTTTGAAGAAATTGTTCAAGATATTAGGTTTGAAGATAAACCAAAAGTACAAAGTCAAGAAATCGTCTATATAAGAAATATGAGCGGAAATACTGATCAAAATACTTTTACTGGGATAATTAAAGTGAAAGATCCAGCTTTCCAATCGAACTTCTCGCAATTGTTTTGGGGGGTTCTATCTTTAGACCTCGACCAACTGTGCCAATTTATTCTTCAAAATACAAAGTTCGATAGTGATATAGAGCTTAATCCTATTAGTATTTTACGTCGCCTAGAGGAAATTAAAAAAATGAAGTCTGTTGATAATGCTGAAAATGCAAAATTAGCCTCCGAAAAACTGGCTTCATATTTTGATAGATACAGTCCTTTAGATAATAAAGGGCTGTTAAAACTTCTCCCAATGTATTGCTCATCGCTTTATCTTCAACTTAATCGATTAGAAGAGCACTATAATATGTCAGGTGCAAAATCTAAAATGGGTGGGATAAGTGGAATATCTAATAATGGATTTACGACAAAAGATTTTATGAGTAGGTATACAACTGGACCTAAAAAACTGATCTATGGTAACCCTTATGTTCGAGAAGATTTTGTCAAAGGTGAGGGAAAGATTAGACATACTTTGATAAAAGCCGGCGGCCAAATGGATATTTATCTAAATATCGATCTTGAAAAGGCAGTTGAGCTTAAAAACATGATCAACTGTGCAGGTGTTTCCTCATTTTATTTGGGAAAAAAAGGTTTGGCGTATGTTTCCCGTATTGACGTGCGTTAAGGAGAAAAGTATGGATTATTATGTTGATATTTATTTCAAACTAGATTCAGAAATGCGTTTGAACGTTGCATTGAATACAGTTTACACCAAACTCCACAAAATCCTGCACGATCTGGAATCAACGAACATTGGTGTCAGCTTTCCGAAGTACAATGTTACTTTGGGAAATGTTTTGCGTATTCACGGCGAGAAAATGGTTTTGCATGATCTGCTTGGCTTGAACATTATCAATGATATGAATAGCAATTGTGAAGTAAGCTCGATTAAACAGGTTCCTGGGGATTCGAAATTTCGGACTATTTCTCGTAAACAAACCACCATGACTCAATCAAAAATGAGGCGATTATTTAAACGCGGCTCAATGACAGAAGATGACATCAGGCAATACAAAAATAAAATGTTTTCCAAAGGTCTGGATAATCCTTATTTTGAGCTGGTGAGTGAATCAAATAGGCATAAATATCGGCGTTATATTGAATTTGGCGAATTGCTCGATCAGCCAACCTCAGGAAATTTCGATCGGTTTGGTCTTTCTAAAACTGCGACAATTCCCTGGTTTGATTGAAGCAATAATACGATACCCCTTTGCCTTTGATTGAGTTAGGAAGAGTTTTTTTGTTAAGTGGAATATTTCAGAATTTTATTGGAAATAGATAAAAACTTGCCTAGCTTTACTGATTAAGCCCTTTAAAAACCAATAATTTGAGAAAGTTAAAAATTCGTATTAAAAACAGTTAGTTAAATTGTAGATGAAAAACATTGATTAAAATGAAATTTTTCAGTTAACTTATTGTTGTAACTACTTTTTGTGATTTAAGTTTTAGGGTTCACTGCCGCACAGGCAGCTTAGAAGTTGAAGGAAGGGGAAAAGGTCACGTTTGAACCGTTCACTGCCGCACAGGCAGCTTAGAAGCATTACTTTTGCCCCAGACTCATTAATAGATTGTTCACTGCCGCACAGGCAGCTTAGAAGTCTTGATACAATTCTGGTCGATCAACACCGAGGTTCACTGCCGCACAGGCAGCTTAGAAGACTAGCAGCCCATGTTGCAGCTACGTTAAGGTGTTCACTGCCGCACAGGCAGCTTAGAAGTTATCTGCCGCATGGACTGCAAGTACCCGATTGTTCACTGCCGCACAGGCAGCTTAGAAGATAGTGCGCTGCTATTAGTAGAGGGCTATCAGGTTCACTGCCGCACAGGCAGCTTAGAAGTTAGTGTAATAAGCTATTTGCTGTTCGTTCATGTTCACTGCCGCACAGGCAGCTTAGAAGACATCCAGGCCCACCAAAAAAGTTGATTACTTGTTCACTGCCGCACAGGCAGCTTAGAAGTTGTATGTTTTGCATTCAACGAAAAGATGGTCGTTCACTGCCGCACAGGCAGCTTAGAAGAAAACTCGGCGGTATGATTGGGGAATGTAATAGTTCACTGCCGCACAGGCAGCTTAGAAGAGAGGTATGCTGTAAATACAGAAATTAGATTAGTTCACTGCCGCACAGGCAGCTTAGAAGAGCACCATGCTTTGTAATCAGGGTTACGTTTAGTTCACTGTCGCACAGGCAGCTTAGAAGAATAACACAAATACGGTATACCAAGTTGCAGCGTTCACTGCCGCACAGGCAGCTTAGAAGTCATCGCTAACTTATGTCCGGGGTCTTGAATAGTTCACTGCCGCACAGGCAGCTTAGAAGTGACGATGGTTTTGGCGTTACCGGCGAGCATGGTTCACTGCCGCACAGGCAGCTTAGAAGACAAAAACACTTTATTTTCTGCATACTATAATGTTCACTGCCGCACAGGCAGCTTAGAAGTTGCAGTCATCCGTCTATCAAGCGCTGGGTAAGTTCACTGCCGCACAGGCAGCTTAGAAGATAGCAAGTATCCCTTGTAGAGCGTTGTAATCGTTCACTGCCGCACAGGCAGCTTAGAAGAAAACCACCACGCGTAATAGTTGGGTCTGAAAATTCACTGCCGCACAGGCAGCTTAGAAGACGGCAAGCAGGGCAACGAATTGAATCAGTCAGTTCACTGCCGCACAGGCAGCTTAGAAGTCGGCTCAATTTCATGGCGCGGGCGATCTGACGTTCACTGCCGCACAGGCAGCTTAGAAGTAGAAAAGCAGATGCGTAAGTATTTTAGGCTTGTTCACTGCCGCACAGGCAGCTTAGAAGTGTAGTTGAATTACAGTCTATTGCAGCTACAGGTTCACTGCCGCACAGGCAGCTTAGAAGAATGTCATCTATAATTATTCCACCTTCAAATTGTTCACTGCCGCACAGGCAGCTTAGAAGAATCTATCCACGCTGTGAACGTGCAATACATCGTTCACTGCCGCACAGGCAGCTTAGAAGCTACGTCAAATTAGGACGCTTAGGCGATGAGGGTTCACTGCCGCACAGGCAGCTTAGAAGTATCGATAGGGCTGATAATGATTTAGAGCTATGTTCACTGCCGCACAGGCAGCTTAGAAGTCTTAGCTTCAGCATCAAGCCTAGCTTTATTAGTTCACTGCCGCACAGGCAGCTTAGAAGACAACTAACTCACTAGAGGGATATATGCAAACGTTCACTGCCGCACAGGCAGCTTAGAAGTTTATTTTTAACTAATCCTAAATAATCTACTAGTTCACTGCCGCACAGGCAGCTTAGAAGAGCACGCACATTTGCTTCTTGTTCTGCTTGTCGTTCACTGCCGCACAGGCAGCTTAGAAGATTTCTTAAGTTTAACGAATGACATATTAGCGTTCACTGCCGCACAGGCAGCTTAGAAGAATTAGTCCAGACCTTTATCTTTAACTACGGTGTTCACTGCCGCACAGGCAGCTTAGAAGTCGATGAAACATGCAGAACCTTGTTAAGAGTAGTTCACTGCCGCACAGGCAGCTTAGAAGTCCTATTTTTATTTGCCAATAAATATAACTGGGTTCACTGCCGCACAGGCAGCTTAGAAGATTCCAGTTAGGGCCAAGGCCGTACACTACTAGTTCACTGCCGCACAGGCAGCTTAGAAGATCAGGTTTGCCAATTAACCAGTACCATGCTTGTTCACTGCCGCACAGGCAGCTTAGAAGTGTAGGAATAGCCCAGCCAGGCGTGCAGTATTGTTCACTGCCGCACAGGCAGCTTAGAAGAAAAGAAAATGATTCAGAATTGGGACTCGAACGTTCACTGCCGCACAGGCAGCTTAGAAGTGTATCAGCATTAAAAAGCGAATAGACGATTAGTTCACTGCCGCACAGGCAGCTTAGAAGGTTCCTTTTTCCATCGCGTGTAGCAATCCAGGGTTCACTGCCGCACAGGCAGCTTAGAAGAACATCGTGACCGAGCTAGACCCTAAGTGCTTGTTCACTGCCGCACAGGCAGCTTAGAAGTCAGCAACTAATAGATAGTGGTGAAGTGTGGAGTTCACTGCCGCACAGGCAGCTTAGAAGATACCTGCTTTGTATAACCGTTGAGCCTCGCTGTTCACTGCCGCACAGGCAGCTTAGAAGTTTGCTTACGGCGTAATTATCGCAATATTTAAGTTCACTGCCGCACAGGCAGCTTAGAAGACGTTTCCTTAATTTAGGCGCTATCTTACGGTTCGTGTCACAAGCCCACACTTTTGTAATGTTTAGATTGGAAATTTGCCAATAATTCCTTCGTATTCCGTTTGTGCGTCAGAAATTGACAACTTTGAGTATATTTCAAGCGACTTTCGGCTCTCATGGCCTGAATAAGGCTGTATTAATGCGTCATCAATCCCCTGTTTCTTAAGCCATGTAAATAAAAAATGTCTTAACTTGTGGGGAGAGATAGAGTGTTCCATCCCTGCTTCAAGTGAGTATTGCTCAAGAATTTTACGTATTCCTCGATCAGTGTAAGGTTTTTTCCATGATGATTCAAATAGGTACTCGCCACCCTTATCACGTGTATTGTGTGCATGAATAGCTAATATTTCCTTAAAGCTGTCAGGAAACGGAACTATTCTATCTTTTTTCCCTTTCCCCTCAGTGATTCGTATTTGGCAGCGATCAAAATCTATGTCACTGATTTTGATGTGGACTAACTCACTCACCCGGGCACCCGTATAAAGCAATGTTTTAATCATCAAAACATGCTTCATGTTACGTGATTTCCACACCGCTTGATAATACTTGCAAATCTCCTCTTCTGTTGGCACATAAGGCAATTTTTTATCATTATGAGTGACGTTAACACTTAACTCTGTTCGCAAGTGCCTGAATAGTTGACGTAGATAATCATAATCAGGGTTTTCTTCCTTCAAGAGTTTAGCTAATTGCTTCGCTTTCTGCCTGACGGGTGTTCGTTTTTTCTCGGTCATTTTTTTCTTCCTTTTCAATCGCAATGACTAACCGCTTGTAAAGATCGAGCGGAAATAAACCATAGGGATTGATGTGTGCATGAATTAATGGAGTTAAAGCGCGTTTGTCTTCAGGCGTTAATTTATTAGCCCAGGCAGGATCTGATAATAGTTCCTGAATAATGAGAGTATTGATGTACACCATGCAGACTTGTAATAGATGCAAGCAGGATACGGCCAGGGCTTGTTCCTTTGTTCGATTGGTAGAGAGTTCGCCCAATTTGCCATAAAAAATAAAACCCATAATGCCATTCAATCGTTCAACTACATTTTGCGATTCATTAATTTCTATGCGCAATTCTTCAGAAGATAAGTATCGGCACAAAAATATCGTTTTTACTGCATTACCAATCTCTATCAGTGTCTTATAAACCGGGTGATTGTAGTTTTCTTTGCTGAATTTTTTAATGAGTACATCAGGATCCACTGTACCTGTTTTAAGTGCCGATACATGCTTCACATATTCATCGTAATTTTCCTCAATAAGCTGCCAGTTGATACCGGATTTTAATAGGGTTTCTAAATTGGGATAATTGTTTTTGTGGGAGGCACTCGGATAGTACAGTTTCTGGCGATGAATCCCCTTAATACGTGGTAACAAATCAAACCCAAGTCCGTAGCTAAACCCAAATCCAACGGTACTTTGCCCATGTGTATCGCTGTAGGCTTTGTTCATGTTCATTTTGGTGTCATGTCTTAAAACGCCTGTAATCATGGCACCGACCTCTGATGATAAACAGGTTTTAATCTGGGAATGAACCACCATAGATTTTGTATCAACGTGCCAGTAAATCATGATCCCGCGTTCTTTATAGCGAGGATGCCATTCACTCATGAGATTCTGATCCCAACTACTGACCAGTGTGGAATCACAGGCACAACCAGTGGTTGCTTCACCCCAAATGGCAGGATCTCGAATAGCGATTATCTCATTAACCACATCAACAATGGCGGCTTTAACCCCATCTTCATTGATAAAGCGCCGCTTCACATAATTTAAATCCGAATGGTTTGCATCCTCGTTAGCAGCGCTAATTCGCTTTAACCCGGTGTTGCTGCCTAAGGCATACAGACAAAGAAGCAGTCTTTTTTGCAGGAGTTCCCCATCTAAAATTTCTCGATTACCTACTGAGTGGAATTGCTTGGTAAAATTAACCCGAAAATCAGCTTCTTTTAAAATATCGATTAAATTGATAGTTGACCAACGACGATTAATTTCTCGCTGCAACGTATCAAGAAACGGGGGTACAGCCTGTGCCTTTAACGGCGTTACTTTGATGTGACCGCCATTTTTATCCAGGATTTTAACTTTCTTGTTATGCAAAATGGTGTCGTTGAGATTTTGTAAATTAAGGTGCAGCTCGCGTTTGAGCTTTTTAATAAAATCAGCAGCTTTTAGTGGTAATCCAAGCTGTAGGTATCGAGCTTCGCGAGACGTTTCCCAATCAGCAGGCAAATCGTCATCGGGATTACGATAACGATAGGCACCATCAATCCAGATTAATTTACAACGCAGTTTTTCACGTAAACTTTCAAGGACAGCAACTTCATAATGAAATCGGTTGATTTTGATGGGGCTTTCCTGCTTTTCGGTATCACTTAGGGTGCCATCATCTTTAAAAGTATGCGCTAACGGAGCTCCAGTAACAGGGAAATCATCGCTTTCAAAAACCATTGATTTCCATGATGCAGGAATAACATTGGCTGTAGGGACAAGCGTTGCATCAGGGTAATAGGTATCAATCGACTCCTGATTTTTTTTAATGAATGCAATCGCATCCAATAAATCACGTCCTTCCGAGTTATTGGTTTTGAAAGTGAATACATTTAATAGTTGTAGAAGGTTTTTTCTGTGGGCATGTGAATACAGTGAATGCACTTTGAGGTTGACTTGGTTCTGATACCACCTGTTGCCCTTGTTTTTCAGCTCTATTACCAGTTTTTTTAAGGTCTCTTGATTCACTATAGGATAGATTTCATCCTCAATCACACCTTTCGGGTTCTCAAGAGCCGCCTCTGCAATTAAGTATAAAATATCAAACTTACCATTAACTTTTTTGACCTCTGAGATGATTTTTTTATTAACATGCACCTCTGCTGAGGATTTCATGTTGTGAATTAATTTAATAAATAAATCGGCTACATCGTCAGTTAATAACTGTGAGCGAATATAGACAAAGCAAGCCATGGAAGCCGCGCGCGCATCAGGGACAAACTCAAGAACGTTGCTGGGTGAAGCTGCCATGATTCGTTGGTAATATTTTTTGACCAATTTTCTTGGCGTGTTATCAAATAATGATGATGGGATAGGAATACTACGAATAAAGTTTAATTTCTTGATTTCAAAAGCAACATGCTTTAGTTTGACCCCAGCAACGTCTGATTTTAAACGGCGTAAGGTGATTTCATCATCTGAGGTATTCTCTTTCGTTGAAACGTTTGTTTTAGTATCATTACACAAAAGGTCATTAACTAATTTTACTGATTTTGGCGATAGCTGTTTGATGATGTCTGAAAAGAACTGTTTTTCAAATCGGTGAATTGCTGAACGAATATAGCGATCGACCCTTTCAGTGGTAAATGGCTCTAATTTGTTTTCTTTAAAAAAGTCATGTGCCTTTTCACGGTATTGCGGCATCGTATACAATCCATTTTGAGATTGATCAATCAACCAAATAATTAATGTTTCTGCATCGGATAATTTAGCAATTCTGTAACCTAGAAACCCACGTATTTTTTTACGAAATCTCTCAGAGACACGGGTTCCAAGGTAAATTGGTTCAAATAAAACAGGGCTTATCTTTAATTGGGTAGCCAGTGAAGAGATAATCATAGGGTCAATGGTATCTTTTTTAATTGGGTATCGACCGTTGGTTTGAAAGAATTTTAACATTACAGCGAATGCTAATCGATTTTTTTCAGGATTATTTGACTGGACGAGTTCTAGCTCTTCAGAATCCAAGGTAAACAATGACTCTGGTAAGAAGGGATTTATTTGCATAAACTTAATTTCCTAGAAACACGTGTGTCGGTAAAAACGGTGCATTCTAAGGGGTAAAAAAGTTAAGATCAACATAAATTTGGTCTTGTTTTGATCTTTTATCATGTAACCGATTTATAATCGGAACTTAATTCGCGGAATTTATAAAAGAAAATATCTGGCCACTGAGGTACAATGATGTGTCAGGTTAACTGGTTTGAAGATAAGGAAAACAGCTCAAACAGGGGCTTTTCAGAAAGTGTGGGCTTGTGACACGAACCGTAAAATGCCGCCATTTAGTTTGAAACACCAATGGTTCACTGCCACACAGGCAGCTTAGAAGTCTAAAGCAGGAAAACGATACAACTTCTCAACGTTCACAGCCGCATGGACACTATATTATTTCCAGGCACGAATTTATTTAACAAAATAATTAATTTTGTAATATAATTTAAATGTATTGAGGATTTCGTGCTCTAAAGCGCGTGGATTGAAACGGCCAAACTGAAACAAAAGATCTTAAAAAAAATATTCGCACCGTAAGGTGCGTGGATTTAAAGAACGAGAGTGGAGCAGCAGCTCCACTTTTATCTAAACATCATAATCAAGCCTCTAGCAGGCAGGAGAACTCTAAATGAATATTTTTATCAAAGAAACCGAACAACTAAATACACTGACTCTTATCGACCCCAAAAGCAATGTAAACTATATAGATGATTTTATAGGTAATTATGGTGCACTGACCGATGGGCAATTTACCTATGACAATGAACTGGATGCATACATTTGTAATCAAGAAACTTTTGATTGGTGGGAACAAGTTATTCACGATAACCAAAATCTTGATTATAGAATACAAGAATTAATTGAAACACACGGTACTGATGCAGTATATGAAGTTATAGATTCAGCCGTAGGCGTTGACCTTAAAGATCACGCAGCCGCCATGAATAAAGCACTTGATGAGGCTTTTGATGACAAATCATAGATCAATTTCTCAACGTCTGAGACGAGCAAAATCATTAAAAGTTAAACAATTAACCGCTCTAGATTGGGCAACTAATTGGCAACAAGAACAGCTGCAACTTATTGCTTTACTGGAGCAAGCGATAAAACAAAACAACTACGACCAACTGTGTATTGCCACTGGGCAACTAAAAGCTGTATCCAATAAAAGATTTGACGCGCTTAATAACGTGTTGAAGTTGTTATCTGAAGAAAACTCAATCCTGTAATATACCACGGCTAAAATGGTAATTTGCTTCCCTAAACCATTTATATATAAGGCGCTGATATAAAGTTGCAATCTAAATACTTACAATAATTCGGTGCTTAACAGAAAAATTTGTCTATAAAATTTTCACGCTTTTCGTGCTTGTGCACAGCTACAATACAACTTGAAATCATCACGGTCTCAAGGTCAACATCCTGTCAATTGAAGCTGCGCCAAACATCCTAATTATAGATAAACCAGTAAAAAGAATGCAGAAGTAGGTGACTAATTGTTGTGTAAGATATGTCTTATTTTTAACGGAGCAAATGAATAGAAATTTTGTCGGGTAAACACCAAAAGTAAATCAAAATTTAGGTAGCAGGAGTACATTGCTATTTCCTGTTACCTAACAAGTGGATTTATAGATTGGGTAACTAATTGTTCTTTAGAATATTGCTTACCTCGTCCATACGCGCTTCACGCCTCTCCGTGGCACCATTTTGAATTGCCGCTAATCGTTCATGATGCGCTTTGGTAATTTTTTCAAGTTTTTCCTCCACAAAAAATGCGTGTACATTTTTAGTTGTTGATTCTCTAGGATGACGAGAAAAATAGTTAGGAAACCACTCATACAATTTTGTATTGCTATTCGCTAATGATTGGTACGGTGATATTTTGTTGCTCAAAACATCCCTTAGGTTATCGCCAGCCGCTTCTAATTGATCCAATAAAGACGGATCATCGGTAGCAATCGCATGCCTAATTGTCGCCTCACGAATCATCGGAATCATTAGTTTTATTTCATTGATGCGAACAATGTCTTTTTCAATGGTTTTTGAATTGGGCATTTTTCTTTGTTTTTCACCCAGTTTTATTTCTTCTACTTCCAATATCAGTTTAGCACGCGCATAGGTTAGCTTGTCTTGAGTCATTAGTATTTCTGGTTTATTAATAATGACAGCCAAGACATCCCTTCGCCCATAATGAACGAGTTCTTCAATATTCGTATAATTTTGCTTACCTACATCTAGATTAATAAATTGAAAATTAAAGTCTTTATGCGTGACAAAAAATTGAATTAATTCACTGGGTCGATTTGCTTTAAGAAGCATATACATCATTGATGAAGAATATTGATCGTTAGGAACTACCATATTCACTAAATGAGGGTTTTCTTTAACCATTTGAATCATTTCATCATTTTTTTGGGTCTTGAGCGCTACTAACATTTGATCTTCTGGGGATGGCATCTGTATTCTCCTTTTCTAACTAAAAATCGCTCATTATATCAAAATTTACTCACCATACAAATAAAACGAACTAAAATTTAATATTTTTTGGTCAATTCCCAAGAGATTGGTGTTCTGTGTACCCATCACTCGAATTTATTTTCTGGGTAATATCATTCAGTTGACTGTTTATCTCTTCAATTGACTCATGATTTTCTGACAAGCGTTCTGCGCTGCTTAATATTTTAAAAACCAGGTGTTCACAATGTTCTTTGGAACATGATTCTTGTTCTAATTGCGCATGCATCGTGCACAAACGCTCATAATCCTCAATATCTTGCTCACTAAATTCGTTATAACGCATATCATCTTTTAATTTAGAGATTAGACCCCCGGTGGTTTCAAGAAGCATCTCTTTTTGATGAGGGAAATCAAGCACCGCCGATGGGTGACTTTGATGTGGCCTATTTTCTTGCAACCCCATTTTAATCTTGCGTTGTAATTCAATGGCAGCAGAACTTGATTGTAGGTGAATTTCGTGTGGTTGCGTAGAAACGTGCTCTGTTTGAGAAGGCGACTCTGATTTCAGAGAAAATAAAGAATAAGGGTTATTACCATTTATTTTCTCGGGTAGTTTTATATCCGAGGATTCATTTGACGCACGATGTGGCTCCTTCGCATTAAAAACTGAAACCCCCTCTTGAATAGGGATATCCACTGTACGACTCGCTGTATAATGCTTCGATACGTCAGCATCCTTAATTAACTGGTGCAACAAATTCAAATTATGATTAAACGTTTGCTGTGTCTCGATATCCATCGCCGGTTCAACAATTCCCTTAACACGATTCAAGGTACTCGTACATTCATGCAATAATTCCTTTTGGCGCGCAGGACTATCCACGTGTTTCAAGTGTTCATGCATATTATTTAATCTCGCGGTTAACTGAGTATATTCCTCCTGCTGATGCTCAGGAATTTTCTTCATCGATACATCATTAATATCCTGGATTAATGTGCCAACAAGGTTTGTTGCTTCTTGTCGCGCACTTTGACTTAGCACAACAACCTCTGTAACTTCCCCTTGGTATCGTTCTTTTTCATTTTCAACGTGTTCTTGAGTGCGCTGCTTATCTTCGTGCTCCGTTTTGAGTGTTGTTTTTAGTTTCTCTTTAAGGGCAAGATCCGTATTGGGCTTAGCAAGCAAATCATTCAAGTAAGACTCAAATTTTTTATTGTATCTATTATCAAGATCACTAAGAAGAGCGGCTTGCTTTTCGGCTGCCTCAAAATGAGGCGATCCATCTTGATGTGTAATTCGCATGCTCTTAATTTGTTCATGCTCTTTACGGTATTCACGACGCATATCCACAAGCGCCTTCTTATCAGCAAGGCTTACTGAGGGATTATTTAAAACAGCATCGCATGCATCGTCCATCCGTCCCATTCGCCGATTATAGGCTTTATCGTAAATATCAATTAAAGCAACACAATGTTTGTACGTAATGTTTTTATGCAATAAATCATAATACTCATACATCAAAAGCGCATTCATTGAACCAGAGCTAGATTGACTCTGGGGTTCCGATTGTTTCGCTTGCTCTCTGAGTAACACTTTCTGATTGGTTTCTAAGATCAAATTTCTCTGCGCCTGAGCTTGTTTTTGTTCCTTTTCAATTTCATCGATGAGTGCCATTAATAAAGAACATTTTTCATTATTCTGAAAAATCTCACGAATAAGGTTAAATTGATGCGTTACTGTAAGAAAGAATAATAAGTTATGAGCACACGCATAATTATATTCTTGTATCATTTTCGCGGTTTCATTCTTTTCATCGATTTTATTATGTATTGAATTTTGTTTTCGCAGATAAAGATAATAAGCGGTCAAAAGAGGGAAGGTAACCGTAGATAATTCCATTACACGCGAAATAACTGCGGTTTTGTTATTTTTAATGCTGGAAAAATGCTCATCCTGTAGCGTTTTGCGCGACATCATAATCTCTTCCGTGCAGTTTCCAATATCTAGATTATAGTATTATATTTATTTTTGTGTGCTAAATTTAATCTTTATGCTCACTTTAATGATGTTTTTGCTGCCTTATTGGTAACACACCATGTTCTCTATTCGTAATGACCAAGAAAAAATTGGGTTCAATTTCATCCGTTCCCCGCTAAAGACTCTGGTGAAGAATTAATCGTGAAAAGGAGCTCTTGGAATTGACTATTCACTACAGAATAATCAAAAAGAATAAGCGAATATCTTTAAAAATCGAGGAAAATGCGCACAGTAAATGAGCTATGTTTTCGCACTTTGAAGGGAAGCACAGAACAGAGGACATTGATTAATGACGTGTGTATCCAAGAGACTCATGTGTCGCACAATATTCGGAAATACGATGCACCCAATGAACCTGCTCATTCCAATTGGTCAATATCTTGATGTTGTCATCAAAGAAAAACTCTAGAATGTCTGCTGATTCTTGCTTGATGAATTGACTGTATTCATTTAACGGCAATTCACCCAAGCCTAAAAATATAGATTTAAGCTCTTCGCGTCGAGAAACAAATACGCTTAATGCCTCATGAAATGAATCACATGCGTGTATATCCATATCCAATTTTTTAAATATGGCGGTTACTTCAAAAACATAGAGTCTTAAATAATCCAATAAATCATGAGGTAAGGAGCTGCACGTTGATAAATACTCAGTAATAAACTTTATCGATAATTCGGCGTCACTATGAATTTGAACAAAACTACACGATTTTCTAGAATCGATTTGCGCTTTTGATAGATTCAATAAATCCTTAAGAAATCGCAGTGACGTTAAAATGAGTCTTTGCTTATATTTTGAGTTCGAACGCTCAAACACTTGGATCAATTTCACAAACAGAAAACAACTGTCTTTAAGCTCATTGATGGTAAGCGTGCCTTGATTTTGTTTGCGCCGGATCCAATTAATGAGCCGTGGAAGCTCTATCGTGACAAAGTGTTTCAGATCGTTCTCCATAATAATCCTTTTTATCGCCCGAACATCATTGGATACACATTTTATCAACGTAACTTGTAACATAATGATAAGAGTATAGAAGACAAAAATCAGTTTCTCAGAAGCAAGTAAATCAACGAATCACGAAAAGAATGTGTAGCAATTCATCTTAAACTAATAACAATGCCGCTCTCTGTGCGCTTAACAAGCTCGAAATCGTGCGTGAGTCGTGTTTAAATCCCAAGATATATTCTCTTTGTTCGTTCGCAAAAAAATGAAGTGATTTAAAGTAGACTTATTCATCCTGACATTGAGCTAAGATTTTTCCTGGCTTGCCAATGCGTTATGTAATAATTTTCGTATCCCTCAATGAGCGCAATTTTCTTTGCCCATTGCTGCTCCCAAATGCTAGGCTTATATTGTCTATTCCACGCCTCAAATAATTGACGCTGAGATTTACTTAATGACAGCTGGTAATGCGCCGCCATAAATAAATAAGCCCGAGCAATAATTCCTTTGGCATAATCGGGTGGCTCTGCACGGCGTGATGATTTATCAATGGTCATGGCACAACCATAATAACGTGACTGTTGTGGTAACACGCCAAATCGATAATTTGAACGCGCCTGATTCACCAATCCCACCTCTGGCCATAAATTGTAAAGCTCCGACTCAGCGTGTTGGTACTGTGCATCTATTTTTTGGCAACATCGACGCCCCTTATAGGGCTTACCGTTCTTATCGGAGCACATCGGTGTTCGCCAACAGGCGAATTGCTGCCCTATATGCTCCGCCGCAACAAGATGTTATGGTGCTATAAAAGTGTTACAAATCAGTTATCCAATAACCATTTATAGGATCAATTTCCATGCGCCTAGTCTTTTCGACTTCAGATTTTAAAATTCATGGTTTAAGTTACGAAAAATTTCCCATCCTTTTAGATTCAGAAATGAATATTATTGAAGAAGTTTTGTTATTTCTTGTACAGCATTGCATTAAGCGGGGCAGGATACAAAGTATAAAAAGCTGGGAAGCCTACGGGCAATCGATGTACGACTACTTTAGTTTTCTGGAAGCCAATTCATTTGATTGGCGTATGGATAATAAGTTATCCCATTACAACCTTCTTGCTGCATACCGCGATTGGTCGCTTTCAGAAATGAAATTAAGTTCTAATACAGTAAATTATCGTCTCCGTCTTATCATTAAATTTTATCAATTTGCCTTGGAAATGGACT
This sequence comes from uncultured Gammaproteobacteria bacterium, assembly GCA_963844185.1. Lineage (GTDB taxonomy): Bacteria > Pseudomonadota > Gammaproteobacteria > Legionellales > Legionellaceae > Legionella. The sequence continues at coordinate 14,881 of CAWJMX010000016.1, read as the reverse complement.
GGATCGGCTCCTTACCCTATAATTTAGAAGAGGTGAGAAGCCACTGTTCTAAAAGATTTTTGGCTCATGTTGATGCCTCTGGTTCTTCGAAGCTAGTTCCTGATGTATTACTGAAGACAAAACGCCCGCGCATTAAATTACTGAGTAAACAACAAGCCAGGGAGTTTTTAACAGCAATAAAAAATCCTACCCAAAAACTTATGGCACGCCTCGCACTATCTAGTGGTTTACGTAAAGAAGAACTAGCGACCTTTCCTGTTACTTATATTTTTAACCCTCAAAACGTAGGCATTTATAAAGGCATCATACGCGTCAACCTGAATCCTTCGGATATGAAAACCAAAGGAGGTAAATCACGAAGTATCGATATACCAAGAGCATTAATGACGGCACTTTGGGATTATGTGATACATGAGCGGTATCAGTTGGAAAAAATAAGTGGAGAAAAACAAAACACCCTTTTTTTAAATAAAAACGGTACGCCATGGGGCAAGGCAGGAAAAAGCCTCAATAATCTTTGGAAGAACTTAGGACTATCCTTTAAAGTCACTCCTCATATGCTAAGACATACCTATGCTACGCATACACTTTATGAAATGCGTCAGCGTAAAACACAAATAGATCCTCTGCTATACATCAGAGACCGCCTAGGCCATAGCAGTGTTCTTACTACCGAAAAATATCTGCACTACCTCTCCGAAGTCGAGGAACATTTGATAACGAGTTACCAAGAGGAAATTGATTCATTTTGTGGAATAGACAATTTATGACTAAAAAGATTTTTAAAATGAAAAATAATTTTTATTGTTCTCACGAATTACAGGATGATAAAAAGGAAACTTTAACTCACTATCCACCAAACAATACCCGCATACAGTTTCCCCAAAACCCAGGGAGTTTAAGAACATTTGATTTTTTACCTTATTATGGAAAACAGTGTGATTCGATCGTATTTGAATGCCAAAGCGCAATCGAACAATTATTAGCACAGGCGATTCAAAGTAACGAGCAAATACTTACTGTCTACACCATCGTATATTATTGCAAAGGGTTAAAAATATTTCTCCCTTTTTGTCAGATTCTCGCGAATAGTTTTGCAAGACAGCTGCATGTTCACGATATTAATAAAGAATTAATTGTACAATTTATCGGCTTCCTAGCGGAAACAAAACCAGGAAAAGTAACACAAAAAAATATATTTACCTTTACTAAGTCCTTATTAATGCATCTTGTAAAAAAAGGATTGCTCAACAAAGATATTTTTCCTAAAAACCCATTCCCAAACAGCAAGCGAGCCACCAAAGGTCAAAGACCTATCTGTAAGATGGAGATTAAAAATATAACACATGCCTTAAACAATGATTTAAGGCGTATTCGTGCAACAAATCAATTATTATCGAGCTACGATTTATCAATCTGTGTTTTATCCATTGCGTTTCGTACTGGTTTAAATCCGACCCCTATTCTGGAGCTCAATACAGAGTGCATCCAACCCCACCCTTTAAAAAAAGATCGTAGATTGTTAGTCAGTTATAAACGGCGCGGACAAAATACTCATATTCAAACAATACGACATTCAGAAAAGATGAGCTTATTAAAAACCATTATGATGGATGTATTGGATATTATTGAGATGATTAAACAGCGCAATGATACTATTCGCAAACAAAGTAAATTCCAAAATCAGCTATTTATTTTCCAATGCACTGGAGGTAATCAAGGGACAATTAGCCTGTTAACTCATAACACATTACAAAAGTGTATTAAATTATTTGTCACTCGAAACCGTTTAACTAATTCAGATAATAAACCGCTTATGCTGAATGTGATGCGTCTTCGTAAAACATTTGAAAACCGTATTTGGGAGCTCTCAGGACAAGATCCATTCGTGACTGCATCCTTAGCAGGACATAGTGTAAAAGTATCTAATGATTATTATTTAGAGGCTCCTCCCGAGGCTCAAAACAACTGGCGACTCATGGGCGAAATACGAAACCAAGAGCTACTTAAAAGAAATCATAACGAGGCACAAGATACAGAAAACACACCGATTGCCCAATGTAAAAATACGCTATACGGAGATTATGCTCCAAAAAATGGCAATCCATGCATTAATTTTATTGCATGTTTTCGCTGTTCAAGCTTTGTAGTGACCGAAGATGATTTATACCGGTTATTTAGTTTTTATTGGTTGCTCATTAAAGAACGCAACGTGATTGGCGCAAAAAGTTGGAATCGTTATTACGCTCATATTATTCCTATTATCGATACGCAAATTACCCCTCACTTCAATCAGAAAAAAGTTGCGCAAGAAAGGAAAAATGCCAATAGAGATCCCCACCTCTTTTGGCGCACCAATGACCAATTGCAATTGGAAACAGAAGAATGATGCTCTCAGAAACTGAATTTTTAAATCAATACACACAAGAATTGGATGAACTAAATAGAATGCTGTCCTTACAAAGCACAAAAATTATTGTCAGCTTCATTCAATCTAATGATGGCTCTTATAACATATTAAGTGAATTCAATGATGATTTATGGCAACTGCCAGATAATATATTTGTATCCAACCATTCCGATCACATGAAGGTATTGAATTTTCAAAAGGTACCCAAGCAATTTCGGCTAATATTTAAAGTCGTATGCTTCAAATATTACATGAATGGCAGAGAAGGCTCCGTTAAGCCAAGAGGTTCGACCGTCGTCAACTTCTTTAAAGACAACCAGTTATTCCTTAACTACATGAATACATTAAAGGCCAACTCATTAAGAGAAATTACTCAATTAATGTGCAGTAATTACGTACATCAATCTCAAAATAAGTTAAATAAAAACACCGGAAAAAACCTGTTACCCAATACATTGAATAAAAAATTCTCAGCAATTGAGGCGCTTTTTGAATTAAGCCAAAATACATTTGATCCGATGACTCATCCATGGCCGAATACCTCAGCTACTTTTTTATCGAGCATAGAAACAAAAGTCAAAAAAACCGCCACAACAAAAATCATTCCATATCAGGTGTTATCCGATATTTTTTTCGCTGCAGTAATGAGAATAGATGAAGCAAGAACATTATTATCTTTACGCAATGAAATTGAAACCATAAAAAAAAGAAACAAGCGCTTTGTGGACTTCGTCATTTGTGGCAAAGTAAATCGATTTCTAAAAGCACATCATCATGATGGAGGACTTCAATCATTTAATACCAAATTAAGCCAGCTCCTAGACAGTTGCATTATTGTTATTTTAATTACTAGTGGAATTAGAATACATGAACTGGCCGGATTAAAAACGGATTGCATTTATACCTCATCAGATCATGAGCAAGAAACTTATTATTGGATGAAAGGAAACTCTGAGAAAACTCATGAAGGTGCTACGGAGTGGTTAGTTACGGAAATAACCCATACTGCAATTAAAACCGCAATACAGCTTGTAACACCTCTGCAAGAAAAATTACAAAAACAAATAGATGAGTTATCTCAAGGAAATGCCTCTTTGGTAAATAAACTACAACGGCATAAAAATTATTTATTTCTCAATCAAAAAAATAAACATATACGCACTCTTTCCTCTCCTGCAATACGTGACCGCTTAAATAAATTTGCTAAAAGCCAAGGTATCAATTGGAATTTTACTCCTCATCAATTCCGTCGTACTTTTGCCGTGTATGCCGCCCATAGCGCCTATGGTGATTTACGCTATTTACGAAAACATTTTAAACACTGGTCTTTAGACATGACGGCTCTTTACGCACTCAATGAGCAACAAGATTTAAAGCTCTATAATGAGATCATGGTAGAAATTAAAAATGAAAGAATTTCTATTGTGGAACATTGGCTAGACGAGAAAACGATTATTACTGGCGGTATGTCAGAACAAATTATTGCATTTAGAAACAGTCATGATGCGATACGAACCTATCAATCTCGTAGAGAGCTTGCAGAAAAAATATCTGAGAAAATTCATATTCGTGCGACATCAATTGCCTGGTGTACCGCGGATGCAGGAGGCTGCTCAGGTGGAAAAATGATTGAAAAAACTCGTTGTGGCGAGTGTGCTCATTCTGTAATCGATGATCGCAAAAAAAGCATCTGGCAAAGAATCTATAAACAACAGTTGGAGCTAAGAGATATTAAAGACATTGGGGCTTCAGGTAAAGCACGAATAGAACGAGACATTAAACGCTGTGAAGATACATTAAAAAAGCTTCACTACACCAAGGAATCTATAAATGTTATTGAAACAATCTAAAGGTGATCTAACAAGACAAACTATTAAACAAGCCTTGCTTCGCTTACAAAATAATCGCCCAAAAGTCGTAACACCAGGACGAAAAATATCCATAGCCGCCGTTGCGGAGGAAGCTGGCGTTAGTCGAGCAACAATACATAATAATTATCCTGAGATTGCTGAAAGAATAAGGAAAATGAATAATAACTCATCTCGTGTACAACTCGATGAAAAACATCAAAATCTAAACATTTTAAAAAATAAAAATCGAGAATTACGCGATCAAATCCAAAATCTCAACTCCGATTTGGCAAAAATAACATCTATTAATGCATCTTTATTATTGGAAAATACCATGCTACAAACAATAATTAATAATAAGAAAGTCTCTCTCATTAAGAATTAAGTTCAACGGGAATGAAAAATATGAACGATACTTGTCGTCTCTGCGAAAAAAGCAGCAAATTAGCGAACAGTCATATTTTACCTAAAAGTATTTTTAATTGGATGAAAGAAACCTCTGCTACAGGCTATTTACGCTCTAGCCAGAAAATGGATGTTCCTCAACAAGATGGGATTAAAATTCCATTTTTATGCCTTGAATGCGAAAAACAATTTTCAACCTATGAAAAGTATTTTAAAGAAAACATTTTTTTACCCCTGCATGATAAGAAAGACAGCGTCCCCTATAACAATGGGCTATTAAAATTCTCTGCATCTCTAGCATGGAGAGTATTAAAATACACTATAGAACAAAAAAACATCGAGCATCTCACAAAACGTCAACTGGAAAAATGTGATTCAGCACTCAAAGCGTGGAAAGACTATTTGTTTAATAAAAAAGATTCCCCCGGTATCTTTGAACTACACCTTTACAATTTTATTGGTCATGTTAGTTCTTCTGGAGATTTACCTGATAATATTCATCGCTATCTCCATAGATCAATTAGTTTTAATTTGTACGCCTCTAATAGCATAGCTTTTATCTACATCAAGCTACCTGGATTCATCATTATTGGTTATATTACTTTACCTAATGATATTAAGGAATTTAGGGCAACTAGAATTAAGGTTGTCCATGGAATGATTGAGCCTATGCTCTATATGGCTCCCATGTATATATGGGATCTCATCAAACAAGAAGCACTAAAAAGTGCGGAGTATCAAAACTCTATATCTAAAAAACAACAATTGAAAATTGATGATAAATATCAGAATAATATACAAAAAGCTAGCCAATCGAAAACGGTACAAGCCATACTAAAAGATCGACAGAAATAGGAAAATAAAGATAAAGGATGATAAATTGGATAGTAACACTAAAGATGCAATAGAAAATGTGCTTAAACAGTTGGGAGCCTCACCGGATGAGGAGATCATAGTCAATTATGCCAATACCCATGTAACAAAAGAAACAAATCATGCTCTGGTTATTTCTTTATTTATATTATCTAAGCAGATTAAATTATCTACAGAGCAACTTGTTGATTCGAATAAAATTTATACAAACAATTAAATGTTTCTACAGAAAAAATTATTCTTTCTAATAAAGAATTGGCTAAAGCATCAGATAAAAACTCCTGTAAAATGGTTACATTAACTTGGGCTCTAGTTATAGTAGGTGCATTGCAAGCAATTAGTGCAGTATTAAGTTTAGTTAAATAATTGGTAATATATTACAAATGTTCCTTAATACATGCCACACGATACTAAAGTGACATTTTTTTACTCCTTGGAATCGCCGACGCAATAAAATAGCCTTAGGATAAGTACCTAGTTTTTAGATTTTTGGGTACCCCATTGGGTAATGTAGGGGTTAGGGTATCCTTCAAGTACCGCGACTTGAGCTGCCCAAGTGCGCTCCCAGACAGTGGGTGCAAACTGCCGATTCCAGGCCTCAAACAATTGACGCTGTGCAGAACTCAACGAAATCTGATAATAGTCGGACATAAAAAGGTAGGCGCGTGCCACAATTCCTTTTACCTCATCAGCTGGTTCTACCCGCCGCAAATGTTTGTCTATTTTAAGCGAACACCCATAATAACTGTCATTACCTGGTAAAACACCAAATCGGTAATTCGAGCGCGCTTGATTAACCAGCCCCACCTCGGGCCATAAGTTATAGAGCTCGGCTTCCACATGCCGAAACTGAGCATCCACTTTCTCACAACATTTTCGTCCTTTAAATGACTTACCCTGTGCATCAGTGCACATTGGGGTACGCCAACAGGCAAAGTGCTGGCTAAAGTGTTCAACGGCCATCACATGCTCTATTTCGATGCGATGAGCCCTATTTTTTGCCCCAGCCTCACTCATACCACACGAATCAAGATTCACGGTTTTATCCTGATAAGTGCAGCCGCAATAAATTGTTTGCGGATGATTCTGAAATAATTGATGCACTATTTTTTTAGATTGGGAAAACGAACCAGGGGACTCAGACCATACAAATTGACTTAAACACAATAGACTATAGAGTAAAAAACGCATTCCCAGCTCCTGCATAAAATTAGGAGCCGAAGTGTACTGCATTCAACGTTTAAAGCAACTGAGCTAAAGGCTTGTCCACCGCAAAGCAGCACCCCACAAAAAAATTCGATTAAAGACCTTTTACTTACAGAATAGAAAAAAAATTATAATATGTTGCCAAAGTGCCATGTGCTCCCACTCTATAGAGTGCGCCCGATGGCTAAGGGAAGCCTCCTCCATGCCACAACTTGCCAAATCCACCTTTTTACCCCGATAGCGGCATTGACAATAAATAGTGAGAGGATGGGCTTTGAAGAGTGTGGCAACAGTTTTTTTCGACTGGGTAAACGAGTCTGGCGACCCCGCACACCCAAAAGAAACCAGGCACAATAAAAACAGCGTCCTATACATACAATACCTAATGGGGCAACCATTCTAAAGCATTATAAATGTTTCCTGCTTTTTTCTATTTAGCGCGACGTTTTAATTCTTGACATATTTAGCAATATTTTTTCCTATACTTAAATACAAGAAACAAGGTTTTGGGAAGAAATATGGCGGAACTGATTATAGACTCACTAAACCATGAACATTATGTAGCCCATTATACAAATAGAACGGGTTTCAAAAAAATTCTTAAACACCATAGAATTCGTATGGGGAAAGCTAAAAATGTTAATGATATAACCGAAAATGCCATGGATTGGTTTGAAGGCGATGCTGCAACAGGCAAACCAGACGCTGCTTCTTTATCGGGATATGAAACACAAGAGAAAGAAATCATCTCTTTGTTAAAGAACAGGACAAGGATTTTTTGTGCAACCCGGTGCAAACATCCAAGCCCACGTGACCTAAACGAATCACTGGAAAATCACTATTTTGCAAAACCCAGCCTTTGGGCATCCTACGGCGATAAGCACAAAGGCGTCTGTCTCATCTTGGATGAAAAAGAATTAACAAATGCCATGGAAACAACCTTTCCTGGTTTTCATAAAAGCGACAAGATAGAATACCATCCATCTTATGGCCTTGACTATTCGGGCGAAGCCTTCAAGAGGGATGAATATGCACACTATTTAAAAGAGTACGACATATTATGGGCTGCAGTTAAAGACTCAGATTTTTACCATCGTAAGTTCTTTCACAAAACCCCGTGCTGGGAAACAGAAGATGAATTCAGGTGGATGGTTTTTTCAAAGGACTCCGCCCCATCTTATATTGATATAGGCTCCGCTTTAAAGGCAGTACTATTAGGAGGAAAAATAGACTTAATAAATAAAAAACATGATTTAAAAATACTGGAATGGATAATTGAACATAAAAAAACCCACAAACAAGACTATCCTATTTATCAAATAACCGCTCAACACCATAAGTACTGCATTGAAGAGGTGGACAAATTAGATAATTATTTAAAATGGCCTGACGCAGGCAAATGAAACCAGCAAATAAGGTTTTATCTTGATAAGTACAGCCACAATAAATTGTTTGTGGATGATTCTTAAATAATTGTTGGACTATTTTTTTTGACTGAACAAACGAACTGGGGGACTCAGCCCATACAAACTGACTTAGACATATAGAGTAAAAAACGCATACTCAGCTCCCGCATAAAATTAGAAGCCGAAGTATATTGAATCCAACGCTTAAAGCAACTGAGCTAAAGGCTTGTCCACCACAAAGCAGCACCCCACGAAAAAATTCAGTTAAATACCTTTTATTTACAGAGTAGGAAAAAAATTTATAACATGTTGCCAAAGCGCCTTAAAATGTGTTCCCATTCGATGCGATGCGCTCTTTTCTTCGCATCAGCTGCTTGCATGCCGCAACTGGCTAAATCAACCTCTTTTTCCACATACGCACACTGACAATAAATCGTTTGTGGATGAGCACGAAATAGTTGTGCCGCTATTTTTTTAGCTTGACCAAATGAATTGGGCGATGCGGCATAATTGCTGGTGCAAAAAATGAGTAAAAGGAGCCAATAGCGCATGATTAATAATCCACCGATCAAAATGGGCGACATTATATCGACTAATCGTCTTGTGAGCGACTAATAAACGGTCTATACCTAAGTAAGAATAGAAAGGGACTTCTTATGTCAAAGAATAAACTGAAACGCGATGCAACAAAATCCCCGCCCCTCTCCGCACGTCAGAGTAACTATTCGCTCATTGCACACATAATTGAATCACTACCGGACAGCGTCTATTGGAAAGACAAAGATGGAAATTTCTTAGGATGCAATAAAGCCATGTTGGAACTGGCTGGCATGAACTCCATAAAAGGCAAAAGCGATTTAGACATGCCTTGGGCTAAATCAGCACCCTTTTTACGTGCACATGAATGCCACATAATGGCAATTAAGCGTACTCTGGAATTGGAAGAAACACGAACCATCGCCAACGGACAGCAAGCAATCTTATTAACGAAGATTACACCGTTACTTGATGAGACTGACGAGGTTATCGGAAGTATTGGCACCTTACTCAATATCACCCACCGAAAAAAACAAGAATTTGATTTGCATTCATCACAAGAAAAAATCGCCACCACCCTCGAAAATATTGTCGCCAACATGCCTGGACATGTGTATTGGAAAGACCGAAACGGCATCTATTTAGGATGTAATAACCGGCAAGCGCGAAGTTTAGGATTTAAATATGGTTATGAACTGGTTGGTAAAACAGACTTTGATTTACCTTGGGGTGAAAATCAAGCAGCGCTGTTTCGCCAAAACGATCGCCATATTATCGACACCGGTGAAACAATAATTATTGAAGAGAAAGCTCAGGTGGATGGGGAAAATGCCATCGTGTTAAGCCATAAATCACCCATGCGCAATAAGCACGGTGAAATCACCGGTGTGTTAGGAATATCCATTAACATTAGCGAGCGAAAAAAAATCGAGGCCGAATTGCACCAGGCAAAAGAACAAGCTGAAGCGGCCAGTCATGCCAAAACAGAATTTCTTGAAAATATGCGCCACGACATCCGCACACCACTAACGGGAATTGTTGGTTTTTCAGATCTCATCAAATCTGAAGCAGAAAATCCGCGTATTAAAGAATATGCCGATAATCTACAGGCGTCGAGCCATGCTTTACTTGATTTAATGGATGAAGTCTTAGAAGCTATTCAGGTAAGTTCGGGTGAAATCCCCAAAGTTAAGAAGAAGTTTATTCTAAAGAATATCGTACAACATGCGTTGAATCTGAATAAAGCGAAAGCAGGCGCCAAACATTTGGAATTATCACTGGATTTTGATGAGAACATCCCCAAATACTTAATCGGCGATAATATTCGCATTCATCGAATCGTGCTGGAACTCCTTGCCAACGCGCTGAATTTCACCGATTCAGGTTTTGTTAAATTATCCGTAAAATTAGCACGCATAGAAAACCGAGAAATCACCATTAAACTCATGGTTTGTGACAGTGGTATAGGAATTCCTAAGGACAAACAACAGGAAATTTATCTTCAATTCAAACGATTAACGCCATCTTATAAAGGAATTTATAAGGGCGCAGGCCTTGGACTTGCGCTCATCAAACAATTTATTGACGATCTCGATGGTGAGATTTACGTGGACAGCGAACTCAAAAAAGGAACAACGTTTACTTGCGTTATCCCCTTAAAAGCATCACTCCTTGATGAAGATACGGGACTTCAGGAAGATGTTGAATCATCTGGTGCTTCGCGTGCTCCACAAATTCCTACCAACATCGCAAATCAATTCCCCAAAGAACCAGAGTCCACTTTAAAGCTTCGTATTTTAGTGGTTGAGGACAATACCATCGCACAAACGGTTACCAAAGCAATACTGGTTCAATTTGACTGCCAAGTAGACATTGCCGAAAATGGTCTGGAGGCTTTGCGCCTGTGGAAACAAAATACCTACGATTTAATTTTTATGGACATTGGTTTGCCCGACATGGACGGGTATCAGATAACCCACCACATCCGAGTCCAAGAGATCGCAAACAACAGCCGAACCCCTATTATTGCCCTGACAGCCCATGTGAGTGAGGAACAGAAACAACGATGCATCGAATCAGGCATGAATGGCGTCCTTAGCAAACCACTGTCACTAAAAAGTTGCCGCGATATTTTGAGTTCATTTATTCCCGCGCGCGCTCAAGAACAAAAACCCAATAAATTCATCACCGATTTACCCGAAACAGAAACACATCTGTTCGCGCTATCCTCATTTCCAGTACTTGATGTTCTTGAAGGAATCAAAACTACAGGTACCGAAGAAAGCCTGTTCAAGACGCTGCAATTTATGATCTCAGATTCATTGCCTGAAGATTTCGCCATGCTGCAAAAGATGCATGAGCTCGGTGACTGGGAAAAAACCCAACAGCTCGCTCATAAAATTAAAGGTGGCGTCGTTTACGTGGGTGCTGTTCGTATGAAAATGGCCTGCCAATACCTTGAGCGCTATTGGAAATCAGGCCAACGTGCATTACTGGAGCCGTTGTACCAACAACTCCTCCTCGTCATCACCGAAAGTATTATTGAAATTAATCAATGGATTAAGAATAAATTACACCCCTAATTGTCTTCCAACACACATTCTTTTTCCTGACAATCGGCACGTACCGTCTGAGGCGTTATGCCATTTTGTGCGAGAATTGATTGAGCGGGGTATTTTTTAAATCGCAATGCTACAGGTCTTAGAAAGTCTGGGTAATGTGGTTTAATTAGATGGTCATATGTAGCAGCCATCGCCTTGTTTCGTCCACTAGGATACACCTCAAAGTCATACGCGTTCTCAGTCCAAAGACACATAACCGCACATTCCTCAATCAGATAATCTCGACAAAGACTAAATGCGCGCTCATGGTTAATGTCCTCTTGAGCAAATCGACTTAAATAACGTGTTAAAAAATCATCAATATTGGCATGGATGGCATTGCGAAAAAACACATTCGATTCATATTCATTGTGTACCCGCATATGGCTTTGACTGTAATTTTTACGATGATACCAATCATCCCAGCGCATGATGTCAAACGGGATCGTTAACTTATTAATTGCCTGCTCACTTCGTTTCAACCAGGCATCCCCTTCATCAAGAGCAGATTGGTATAGCTCATCGGGTGTGGCGTTACTCATAATACCAAGGGTATGGCGTTGGACACTGTCATCAACCAGAATAGTACACTGTTTAAATGAAACATTTATCAATTTGATTACCGCGGTAAATTTTTCGCCCTCGTGGATGGATTGACCAACACTAATCGGCATAAGACAGGTTGAATGCGGGAATAATTTGCGTTCTTCAGGTGGGTTTTCTCTAAATGAGGCTTTTACAATCCGGTTATCGCTCATAAACTGACTCCTCTTGTCTTACGGTTATTTTCATTTGACCTCACGGGTGTTTGCCAAGGCGCTTAAAATTCAGGTCGCATTATAAACAAATTAAACTCTTTTTGTCCAATTCAAGCACACCAAACCACTCTGGGATTTAGCCCATAATTCCTTCATAACCCACACGAATAACTCACATTAGCCAAGAGCAATGAAAAAAAGAATCTATACTTATTAATAATTCAGTATTCAAGGATGAAGCATGAGGGAATTAGCCTATTTAGAGCAAATTAATATACCGCTCGATACATCCGACCCGGCGAGTGTAATAAAAAAAAGCCATCAAATCTGTTGCTTACTGCTCGGAAAGCTTAAAAAAATTAATTACACCAAAAAAACAAGTGCGTCGCAAAAAAAGGAAATAATCGGCTTATTAAAACAGACCATTAACCTATTAAATTCCAATCGTGACGCTTTAAAGTTGCTGCAAAAAAACACAATTAACGCCTGTATTAAGATCCTCAATGATGCAAGCGAGTACTTAACCATACCCCTTCTTGCCTCAATCACCCAAGATGATGCAGAGAAATTGAACGATTTTAGTACCAAAGCAATACGGTCTATGGCTCAGACAATAAATCAAATCAAGCAAAAAGATTCGCTGCATAATGCGCTTGAAGCCATGAAACAAAGTGCTGAGGAAATAAAACCCTTACTTCCTGGTTTATTAACTTTAGATTGCTATCAAGATAAAGTGCATGCACAAATAATTAATGACAACAACCTCATATTTGAGGATTTATTCAAACGGTACCTCGGTGAACTCACCGTCTGGGATGATTTAAACCGAACGAATAACGCGCTATTTTTTCTTTGCTCATCTCATGCCATTTTCAAAGAGGTAAATAAGGTTCATTAATAGGGGCTTACTTATCCAGAAAAAAACCACTTGTGGTGATCGAAAATCGATAAAAACACACCTCATAGAACAGGAGTCTTGATGGTGTTTTTAGGCACGAACACCTTAAGAAGAAATCAGCGCACCAGGAAGCTCGCTCCAGCGCGTGGTATAGCATGGTGAGCGCATTTGTGACTGCATTGCCCAGGGTTTGCTGTACCCTTCGGCCGCAAGCCTGATGGTTTGGCTGCCATAGCGCGTATTGATGGAGTCAAAAACCGACATGAGTTTCTCCTTTTTATGCAACACATCCTCGCTGTGCTGATGAAATAAATCAAGCTGCAGCGTGGATTTATCACATAAATCATCCAGCATCACCCCAACTTTTTTGTAATGAATACCCGGTTTAAATAGTTTTTTTAAACATAATTTTGCAACCTGTGTGATTACCCGCGTATCATCCGTCGGATTAACCAGACGGCATTCCATGCTGTTGGCGTAATAAGGCAAATCGTCGCGAAACGGATTGCCACGAATAAAAACGAAAACACGCTGCGCCACCAACTGCTGACGACGTGCTTTTTCGCAGGCGCGAGCACAATGGCTACTTATGGCCTGCGCCAAACTTGCAAAATGAGTTTGCATCGCCCCAAAACTTTTAGACGACATAATGCTTTGCTTGGGTTGTGCTTCATCAAGCCCACCACAGGGAATGCCTTGCAATTCCATCACCGTGCGCATCAAGACCACATTAAATTGCTTTTTGACCACATGAGGATTTAGTTTCGCCAAATCCATGGCCGTATAAATTCCTTTACCCATCAATTTTTTTTGCCATTTCTGCCCAACACCCCAGACATCCCCTACGTCAATACGTGCCAACCAAGAACGTTGTTCACTGACATCAAAAACTGGGATTTTTAGTTCTTTTTTGCAAATGTGGTTGGCTATTTTGGCTAACGTTTTGGTGTTCCCAATGCCAATAGACGTAGGAATGCCCGTGTGTTTTAAAATCTTTTTTTGCAGTTCCGTACAAAATGCGACGCGCATCGCAGTCGGCATGGTCGACAAGTCAAGAAACGCCTCATCAATGGAGTAAATCTCAACCTCAGGCCAAGCCGCTTCAATAACCGACATCACCCGCTGAGATAAATCGCCATATAAGGTGTAATTGGAGGAAAAAACATGCACCTGATGCTGTTTGCACAAGGCTTTGATTTTAAAATAAGGCGCGCCCATAGCAATACCCAAGGCCTTGGCCTCATTGGAACGACTAATGACATTGCCATCATTATTGCTTAAAATTATAATGGGTTTGTCACGCAAATCCGGGCGAAACAAACGTTCACAACTGGCGTAAAAATTATTGCAATCGATTAAGGAAAACATAAATTAACTCGGAGTATGAATAATATGCATCACCACACCCCAAATCACCATTTCAGAATCTTCGGTACTATCAATCGGCTTAAATTTAGGGTTGGCAGGCAATAACTGCACCCGATTTTCCTTGCGTGATAAGCGCTTTACGGTCAGCTCACCATCAAGCGCGGCAATGACAATTTTTCCGTCCACAGCCTCCACACTTCGGTCAACGATTAGCTTATCGCCAGGATGAATCCCTGCATCAATCATCGACTCCCCGGTAGCAATTAAAATAAAGGTTGCCGAGGGGTGGCGGATTAACGCCTGATTTAAATCCAAAGAACACGCCACATAATCATCCGCCGGTGAGGGAAAACCGGCTTGCACTTTACTGGCGTATAAAGGTATCGAATAAGTCGTGTATTCATCAGCTAAAAATGATTTAATTACCCATTCTCGCTGAACAAAAATGCTCTTTAACTGGGGCAGTTCACGCGTTCCACCTTCAAGAAATCCAAAATACCGACATGGAGCAGGTTGTGTGTGCATTGTATTATCTTTTGATTTCTGTTTCATTATTCAAATAGTAGACGT
>CAWJMX010000015.1:0-26153 GCA_963844185.1 uncultured Gammaproteobacteria bacterium | reverse complement strand
TTAGGGGATTTCAGTCCATGAAAACGGCCTATGCAACGATTAAAGGTATTGAGATCATGAGGATGTTTAAAAAAGGACAGTTCAATATCTGGATGTATGGAACACGGACGGAAATATCATTCATTAATGAACAATTTGGCTTATACAGTTGAGATCCGTCCAAAACTTAAGATTTTTTAAGTTGATTCTTTTTTGCAACGGAGCCGACTTAATTACCAGGAATTTTCGGCTGTCCATTATGTTATAAATTAATAGACGGTATATTTTTGCTATAATTAGGCATAGTAGTATAAATAAAAAATGGAATTTGTATGACTGTACCCCTCACGGGCTTTTCATGAACATTTTTAAAGCAATAAAAGACTCAGGAGATAATCCAGATCCCAGCTCACGCGTTTTAATCGAGAACGTATGCTTCGCTTTTTACCTTCGGGTAATTTTGCCTTTACCAGACAGAGCAGGAGTCGTTTGGTTTTTGCAAAATTGGTAGCAGCGATTTTGTCCTGTTTTTTATCGGCATCATCATTCAGGTGTACATCCAGTTCCCAGTGATATTCGTTTTCAATAGACCAGTGATTTCTGACATAGGAAGCCAGTTTACAGCTCACCTCATGGCTACTCACATAATAACGCCATTCTGCCGTTGTCCCCGGTCTGTTTTTTTCAGAGGAGATGGTTTCCGTTGCGATAATGGTTTTAATACCCGGAAGCGAAAACGGTTCTATTTGTTCTGGTAATGGAAAGGCGAAATATCGCCTTCTTACAGAACGCCCATGGCTATCATCAAATCCATCCTGAATCAGATTGGCCGGCTTCTCACCATGCACTTTCGAGTAATCAACCACAGCATTATATAATAGCGGTTGATTTTTCTTCAGACCAATTACAAACTCTCCGCCCTTGCTTACTATAGATTCCAAAATACTTTTCTGACAGCCCATGGCATCCATCGAAACCGTACATCCCACCAGCTCCAGTAACTCCAATAATAAAGGTATGGCCTTTATTTCATTGGATTTACAGTCTGTTGTTACATCAGCCAGTACCAGTTTATTCGAAAAACTCCAGGCACTAACCATTTGTATGGCGCGTAGTTCCTTCGACTCACAGCGACTTCCTTTTAATGTCTTACCATCTATTGGAATGTGATCTTCCGGTAATCTGTCCTTAATAACCAAGCCAAGGGTTCCCTCGACAAGCGTACTCCATACCGATGGACTAATGGTTGAAAAAAGACGCCGAAACGTACTGTAGCAGGGAACTCCTTTGCTTAAATCCACGTATTTGGAAAGCCACTCCCTACGGGATTCTGCAAAAACAACGATATCATCCCAGCTTTCTGCTCCACAAAAAATGGCACAAATTGAAATAAATAAAAGAGTGGGTAATGGGTATATTATTTTATTGGCAACGCGCGGATCGTCTATCGTGGATAACAAATCAATAACTTCTGACATTCTAAAAGCCTTGTAAAATCAAACGCGATGATTCTACACAATACTGATTTAAAAATGTTCATGAAAAGCCCGTGCTGTACCCCTACCTCCAGACCGAATCCATCAACTATTTGAAAAGGCTAAGGAAACCAACGATTTTAATGACCTTTTTTATGAATGGTATCGATGTGTAGGGATTTTTGTTGATTTTATTTGTTCATTAGATCCCCGCTCTCCAGCTTTTAAAGAATATCAAAAGTTTGAATCGGTAGTATTTATAGGATTGTTAAACCGATGTTCACGATTAATGTTGTCCAATATGAAATTATCAAATAACGGAATATATGGTGAAACGACAATAATTATTGATCGGTGTATCCTAGAAAGTTGTGTTAATTTAATCTGGTTGCTCAAAGAAGACACCCCAAATAGAATCAAACTATTCATGGCTCAGGGATTAAAAACCGAATTACAATTAAAAGAAGATATTGAAACAAACATTAAAAGCAACGACGGATCAATTTTACCCATTGAAAAAAGAATGCTAATTTCCATTGAAAATTATATTACAACCAGTGAACTAACAGAATTGGAAATTACTTCAAAAAAAATGCCTGATTTTAAATCAAGAGTTAATAGTATTGGTGGGTCTCCGTTAGATTACACTGTTTTGATGAAAATAGGGTCGCATGGTATTCATGGTACTTGGCCTAATTTATTGAAATATTTTATAAATGTTGATGGAAATCATATTGAACCAAGAGATCTCGGTGATGAAACCCATTTAAACCAATATATGATAGTATGCCTTTATATGCTAAATGCCTGCAAAGCTTACATAAACTATATCATTGAGGATGTCGATTTAAAAAAGAGCCTTAGCGATATCGTATCCCACAAATATTTTAATGTTATCATCGAGCAATACTCGTATATCAAAGGATGAGTTCTAATAAACTACTATTGCTTATTTAATATGGATATGCTTAATAATTTAACAAAGAATGATTTACTATATTTATTAATCAAATTTTGTTGCTTTTTCATTGGAGCATGAGCAGGTCTAGAGGAATAAAGAATTTCCCTTTTTTATTGCCCCCCATTAATTTACAAAAGTAGGCCATTGGCCTATCATGTGAATATATATATCAAAACAACACCAGCATTTGATAGAAAAGCAGAAAAACTCTTATCTAAAGATGCTTTGGAAGAGTTTTATGATTATATTGGCCAAAATCCCGAGCTAGGTAAAATTATTCCGGGTACTTCTGGGGTAAGAAAGATTCGTTGGAAAACTGGTCTTAATGATAAAGGAAAAAGTGGTGGAGTTAGAATCTTATATCATTATTAAGACGATTTGCTTGTTTTACTCATAACTGTTTATAGTAAATCAGGCAAGGAAAATATCAGTGAATCTGAACGTAATGATTTAAAAAGAATTGTACCTTTATTGGTAGCCAAATATAGAGGTGAATTATGAACGAAGAAAAAAATTTAGGTCAGGAATTACTTGATGCTGTTGATGAGGCACTAAAATCGCCAGGAAGAGGGCGAACTGTAAGATCTGCTTTTGATGTTAAAGGATTAAGGAAAAAATTAAAGTTAACTCAAAAAGAGTTCTCATCTTTCTACCATATCAATTTAGAAACATTGAAAAATTGGGAGCAGGAGAAGCGGGTTCCTGATTTAACAAGCATTTCGTTTTTAACATGTATAGAGAGAAATCCTATCGTTATTAAAAATTTGCTGAATAATTAAACCTATCATTAGGGTTATCCGTGGAAATAAATGACATATTGAATGGAATATAAATGGCAAACTATATTGTTAAAATACCGCATAACGGAAAAAATTATTATTTATTGTGGTGTACTATTACTGATTCTCCTGCAACGCATGGGGCTAGCTTAAACGCTTTAAAAAAATACCATGAGCGAGAGTATGGTGAAAAGGGGCTATTGGATTTAACCGAGCGCTTAGAGCGGGTTGAAAAAAAAGGAGTGTCATCTCATATTCATGATGATTTTGAAGAATTAATTGAATGTAATAGGGCAGGAGATGAGGGAGAAGAGTTGACAATGCAGCAAATCATTGAAAAATTTTGCAGAGAGGAAGACTATGTTTAAATAAAGTCTGATCAATTCTAGACCTAGATTTACAAAGGCATATAATTGACCCCCGGCCGGGATCCTGGTAAAAAAGACCATGTTCATTTTTTACCCAAGATCCTGGCCGGAGGTCTATTAATAAAAGAAAAAATTGGGACAAAAATAATATCGCCGAAGATAAATAAACAAGCGCACCCTTGATGGAGTAAAGCGTAAACTGATTACTCTTTATTTAAAATTGGGTCATTTTTTTCCGTTAGGTTTAGAAGGCGGCTTGGGTATGGATGGTGTTTTAGGCTTATCAGATTCACTAACCGTAGTTTTGGGATGTTTTTTGGCATATTCTTTAGTTACATATTCGCCTGACACAGCATCTCTATACTTTGTCATCTTATAACTCCATGATTTATTCCTTATTTAAGTATAGATCACATCATATAAAAGCTATGTGGACGGTGAAGTACGTCTTCTTTGTATTAAATTAGGTGAAAATAAAGCAATGATCAGAGTAATTTAATTCAAAACTTTCAAGATATTATTTACTTTGAAAAATTAACCATATTTATTAACTATGGTTGTGTTGATTTTCCCTGATTGATTGAGCAGGCTAGGGGAGTAAACTAACCTCCCGTTTTAATCACTCATTGAAGTTCTTAAAAGTTCTTAAATAATTTAATAACTTTTACAGGTATGCTATTGATAGGTATATCTATATGGAATATAATACTTCTTAAACAAGTTAAGAAGTTTTAAGAAGTTTTAAGAAGATTTATGATAAAAAATGACTGGCATTATGCGCGCCCCTCATTGGCGAAAAAGTATCTTGATTTATTTGAAATAGGTTTAACATCTGCCCGAGGACTATTTGCCAGGCGTAGAATGGGGAAAACCGAATTTCTTAAAAAAGATTTTATACCTGCCGCAGTAAAAGAGGGATATGTGGTTGTATATGCCAATCTTTGGGAATTGGAAGTAGATCCTGCAACAGCATTAGTATCAGAATTTTATAAGATGATTGAGCCTAAAGGATTTGCAAAAATATGGGCTAATTTAAACAAGCCAATCAATCTTAAAAAATTTAAAGCGTCAGGAAAAATACCTGGTTTGGGTGAAGGGGCGATTGAAGCAGATCTGTCGGATTCTAAAAGATTAACTGGCACATTATTGATGGAAGCGATGGGTGCCTACGATCAAAATAAAACCAAAATGGTATTGGTAATTGATGAGGCACAAGTATTAGCCTATGAGGAAAACTCGCATTTTGCTCATGCCCTAAGAGCGGCATTGGACATCAGAAAAGATACTATAAAAGTTATTTTTGCTGGTAGTTCTGAAACAACATTAAGGCGAATGTTTGGGGTTGCTTCAGAACCATTTTATAATTGGGCGCCATTAGAGCCATTCGAATTATTAGGTAAAGAGTTTGTTGTTGCAATGGTGGAGCGAGTTAACAAAATTTCCAAATTCCCTTTATCTGTAGATGACGCAGTTGATTCTTTTGAAAAGCTTAAAAATACTCCCGAATTCTTCAGAAGGTTTATAGAACATTACTTGAGTAATCCAGAACAAGGGACTGGAGCTGCATTGGAATTCACAAAAAATAAAGTATTTAGTGATAAGAACTTTAAGAGGCAATGGGAATCATTATTACCAGCAGATAAAGTGATCTTATCTATGATTGCTCAAGAGTCTGGAGATTTGCACAGTCAATTAGCTATGAAAAAAATTGGTGAGTCACTAGGTATAGGAAATAATGTAAATAAAAACACCACTCAAAATGCATTACGAAGATTAGCCAACAAAAATTTAATTACAAAAGTTGAATATGGTACATATCAATTTGAAGATGAAGCCTTTGCTGATTGGGTAAAGCATTTAGATAGCGAAATTGACTAATATACCAATATACAAAAGGAATATAATATGGAATTTTTTAAGTCATTATTAAAAACACTGTTAAAAAAACTCAAAAATCTACTTTTTAGCAACAGAGCATCTAACGTAATAAATACATCGATTGATGGATTTCAGAATAATATTGGGAAGGTATTCATTCAAGCAGGAAGTGGTAATCAAACTAATAATTATACAGAAGTAGTTTCGCCACAATTAGATTTTGATCCAGCGTATCGTTGTCATTTTTTTAATGGTGAACGAGTATGCTCAGTTTGTGCTCCTGCAATAATATCAGAATTAAAAGAGGGTAGTTTGGGGCATATCCCTCATTTTCGATGCGAAACATGTGGCAAGGTTTATTATAAAAAAAATGATTAATTTTTTTTATATTGAATATAGACCGTGTTGTTGATCGTCTTTAGGTCTGATTAATTAAGTTAATCAGATCTAAAAATTGGGGATTGACGGTAAATTTTCATGTGATTATCTGTCGAAATTTTAATTAACCATTTGGTTGGGTAGACGTAGTAAAATCGACTTCTTCTATAGCCCCCGGAAACACTGAAGAGGTCTTTATCTGTATCTTTCAAGAGGTTTTATTGGTTGTAGTAATGGCAGAATAAAAAATTTACCTTTAAATTTCTTGTTTAGGTGATTATCTAATAAGTGGCAATATAAATCATTATCTAAAATCAATCGTTGATTTAATGAGATATAATAACGTTTTGATAAATATTAGATTTAATTTTATTCCACCAGGTCTAAATGTGCACATTTAATTCAGCTTCATTGATGTACTGGTTGGGTGTTTTTATTAAAACGAAAAGCCTATTTGGGTAAAATCAGCCCTAAATGGCTCATTGTTTTTGGTTGGCTTAGGTTTTTTTCTTGCTGTTTTGCCAAGACTGGTTTTTTTAATGGCCTCAGCTTTTGCTAATGTCTTATCTTGATTAGAAGTTGTCACAAAAGGCAACAGATGCATTAAGATTGGATTCTCAGAGAAAAATTCTTTAAGCTGATAATTGCGCTGGTGGCGAATGTCGGCGAGCACGCAAAAATTCGCAAACGCGTCACTGAAATTGGCAAATGCCAGGGTGCGGATTTGTCCGAGCTTGGTTTTAATGCGACCATTGATTAAGGTGATTACCCAGTCGTCTAATAAATCCTTGCTTAAACGAATCACATAATAGCGCATATCTTTTTCAAAGCGGGCAGTATGATACGTATCCTTCGGTGCCCAATTAATCAGGTTTAAAAAGGGAAAGGTGGTGAACCAGGGGCTCATTAAAAGAGCGCCAGGTTAGCGATTCGTTTTAGTCGCTCAGGATTATCCTCCACATAAATCGCGGTGGTGACAATATTCGCGTGTCCTGCTAGGCGCGATACCGCTTTAATGTCCGCCCCTTGTTCAATAAGGCGGGTGATGAAGGTGCGCCGACCCGAATGGGAACTTGCCCCATGAATTCCTGCTTTATCGTAAAGGGATTTGAACCATTTTTGTAAGGTGTTGGCGGTGAAGCGGCTTTTGCGTTGTGTTTGAAACAAGGCTTTATTACGTGGTGTGTCTTTTAACTCATTTACATGCGCTTGCAAGACGTCGCGTATTTTTTTATGGGTCAAATAAACATGGCGTTGTTTCTCACCTTTGGTCATTGAGCGTTTTAAACAAATCTCATCGAGCAATTGGTATTGTACATTGGCCACATCGGCAATGGTTAAGGAGGCAATTTCTTTGGCGCGTAAACCTAAACCGAACGAGCAATAAACGAGCGCTGTATTACGTGTTGCAAATTTGCCTACCTTTGCGACCAGAAGCACCAATTTAAATTCGGCTTCACTCAAAACCTTTGCTTTTCCTTCACGTGCCATCAAATTCTCATTAACACCCTGATTTATCACTATTTTATATAAAAAAGCCTGTATTTGCAAAGACTAAAAATGACGAAGGCTTAAAACCTAGATGGGGGCTGGTGACATCCTCTTTTGGGTATAAGAGGATGTCTTTTTTGTTTGCTCTAAAATTTGATAAAAGGAATTTATTCTAATGAATAAAAGGGTACAATGTACCCTTTAAATTAACGAGGTAATATTGATGCGCGAAATTGCAGAAAGGGCGTATAACGAAGAATTGATTCTTCTTAAAGATAAGAACAAGCTTACAGCAGCTAAATTATCAGAATTATCAGATATAAATATTAATACCATTAAATCATGGTTGGTTAACCCTTCAAGCGCGAAATGGAGAAAATTGGATAGAAATATTTTTTACTTGATCAAATCCAAAATAATTTTTATCGATGATAAAAATTCTTTAGATCACAGAGGTCATACAGAATTTTTGTCTGGGTTAATTGATGATGCATTGCTCTTGGCAAAAAATAGTATTTTAAGTAAGCAGCCTTTAAATGAGTCTGATCTATCTTTTATAACCCAAGCATTAGAGATCAATGGAATACTACGCTGGCGAATAGATGCCCTTATTCCTCAGGATAAGGAAGAAATAGAATATTTTGAGAGTTTAAAGGCTGATGATATGCTTCCTCTTTCCGACGAATCAAATGAAATAAATTCCAATTCTGTTCTTAGTGATGTTATCTAACTTTACAACAATAGCTTGGCTTTAAGTCTATTAAATCGATTAATAGAAGTATTGTTTTAATCCTCTTTTTTAAGCGATTTAGTAGACGTCATTTTAAAGAAATTATGAATATCCATAAATCATAATTTAGAAATCTTATATGAAGAATTACTTGGTTCCCAATTAACCTATTTGAGATGTTTAAATTTTTAAAAAAAGCGACTTTCGGCTCTCATGTGTAGACAGGGCTAATAACCCGCTAGTAAATGGCGCAGGTTAATAATATCCATCAAAATTCCGATTTCCCTAGTCAAGTCAAAGAAAGAACAAATAAAGAGCAATCAGATAAAATAATCTAAAATTAAGGGACTAATGAAATCCGTTTGATATCGATAACGATTTGACGACCCTTACGATAGCAAACTCAACCTAGTCCCTTGATATAAAGCATATCAGGTGATCACATAAATACCAGGTTTCATTAGCAATGGATTGCTTATGGAACCTACAGCCAGACTATATCAATGCGCACTTTGTCATAAACAAGTCAAGATTTGCAGTAAGTGTGATCGTGGCAACATTTATTGTGACCCTATTTGTGCAGCACGTGCACGAATGAAATCACTAAAATTTGCTGGCTTTCGTTATCAAACTACCCTCAATGGAAAACGTCGCCATGCTGCGCGTCAAGCTCGCTATAGGATGCGGTTAAGAAAAATAGTGACGCATCGGGGTTCACCACCAACACCTCAACATGCTTCAATCAGATCGATTGAAAACAAGACTATAAATTCAGAAGTTGTGCATAATAATGCGCCATTAACCTGCTGCTTTTGTGAAAACCCGATATCTGATTGGCTCCGTAAGGATTTTTTACGTCGAAGAGACTATAAAAAATCATCCAGGTTAAAAGCTTGTGCTCAATCGCCCTGAACATTAACAAACATGAGGAGGAATCATGGCGATTTCCCAAGAGTTAAAAGCAAAAATCTTACGCTATTATCACGTAGAAAAGTGGCGTGTAGGAACGATTGCGTCTCAACTTGGCGTGCATCACAGTACGGTTAAACGGGTACTTTCAGCAACGGGTGTTGATAAAGATAAAATCCTTGTTGAACCGTCAATGATTGACCCATTTTTATCCTTTATACTTGAACAATTAAAACGTTTTCCTAATCTCACCGCGAGCAGGTTATATGGAATGGTTGCTGAGCGCGGATATCCCGGTGGCCCCGATCATTTTCGTCAGCTCATTTCACTTTATCGACCCAAAACTCCTGCCGAAGCTTATCTTCGATTAAGAACCTTATCCGGCGAGCAATCGCAAGTGGACTGGGGGCATTTTGGGCACATAACTATTGGTGATGCTAAAAGGCCGCTGATGGCGTTTGTGATGGTCCTTAGTTACTCAAGAAAAATTTTCCTGCATTTTTATTTAAATGCGCGAACTGAGAACTTTTTACGTGGTCATGAGCTGGCGTTCAACTACTTTTCAGGCGTGCCTCGAGTTGCTCTTTATGACAATCTCAAATCGGCTATTTTAGATAGACAAGGGGATGCTATTCGATTTAACCCAACGTTACTTGCCTTTGCAGCTCATTATCGTTTCGAACCAAGGCCCTGTGCGGTTTATCGTGGCAATGAAAAAGGTCGTGTGGAACGGTCCATCCGTTACATACGCGATAATTTTTTTGCAGGACGGCAGTACACCAACCTCGAGGATCTTAATCAGCAAGCACTGGCTTGGTGTAATACGACAGCATCCAATAGGCCTTGCCCAGAGGATAAAAGTAAAACAGTCCAGGATACTTTTTTAGCGGAACAACCTCGCTTGATTCCACTCCCTGATAATCCTTACCCATGCAATGAGGTTGAAACAGCAAGCGTTGGAAAAACACCTTATGTTCGTTTTGACTTAAATGATTATTCAGTGCCTCATACCCATGTCAGGCAATCACTCACGATTCATGCAACGCTTGATTCCGTGAGTATTTTGGATGGTCCGAATGTAATTGCCATGCATTTGCGCAGCTATGATAAAGCAAAACAAATTGAATGTGCCCAACACATTAAAACATTGGCTGATCGTAAACGAGAGGCACGATTAAGTCGAGGACAAGATAGGCTGATTCAATCGATTGATTGCGCTCGTGATTTCCTTAATGCTGCCGCTGCGAGTGGATACGCATTGCGTTCAACAACAAAACAACTGACCTCATTACTGGATGACTATGGAGCCAGTTTATTGGAAAAAGCCATGGCAGAAGCACTGGCGAGGAACGTACCTCATCCCAACTCTGTGCAACTTATTTTGCAGCGTCTTCGTGATGAATGCCAAGAAAAACCATTGGCCACCTTTGCCTTGTCTCATGATAAACGAATCACTGAAATGGTTGTGAAGCCCCATTCATTAAATCAATACGAAATTCTTAATAAAGCGCCGGAGAATGAATCATGTTAACTGAATTAATAGTACAACGCGCTAAAGCCCTTAAATTACATGGCATACTTAGTCATTGGGATGAGGTTAATGAAGAAGGCTTGGTATTTCTTCAGCAGCTTATGGCTTGGGAAGATGCATATCGTTCACAACGCAGTCTTGATGAACGTTTACGTAAAGCGCGTACAGGGCGCTTTAAACCGATGACCGATTTTGATTGGTCCTGGCCAAAAACCTGTGACCGTGAGGCCGTTGAGCAATGGATGCAACTAGGCTTTATGGAAACGGCAACAAACCTTATTGTATGCGGACCCAATGGGGTTGGTAAAACAATGATTGCGTCCAATATTGCACATCTTGCTGTTCTCAAAGGGCACACAGCATTATTTACAACGGCAGCAGGCATGTTAAATGAACTGGCCGAATTAGACAGTGAGAGTGCATTACGACGACGCGTTAAATACTATACTCAACCCACTTTTTTAGTCATTGATGAGGTTGGGTATTTATCTTATTCCAATAGACATGCCGATTTATTGTTCGAAGTTATTTCACAGCGTTATGAAAAAAAGCCAACTTGCATTACGACCAATAAACCATTCACTGAATGGCGTGACATTTTCCCTAATGCAGCATGTGTTGTATCCATCATTGATCGCTTGGTCCATCACTCCGAAATTTTAAACATCGAGGGCGATTCATTCCGACTAAAAGAAGCAACAGAGAAAAATATTGAGCGCCACTCGAAACGAAGTAAAGGCAAAAAATCACTTAGAAAGCGGGAGAATAATCATGTGTGACAACCTGCGTGAACTACTTTCAAACAACCTATCTGACGAAGCTGCATCACATCTTGTTGATTTTTTTTATGAACTAGCACTCGCATTTGAATCCATTCACCTTGGAAAAATCATGCGATATCAGAAATCTCAAATGGAATTAAGGGATGAGCTAAGTAGTCAACCTTGTTCTAAAGAAAAAGACCCGAAGGAAAAGCTAGAGGACCCACCATTTTAAAATTTATCACCCAAGGATGGGGCTTGAAGGATTGGGGGTAACCTGCGCCATTTATCCGCGCTTTTATACCACTGCTAACACTCATGGCCTGAAAAGTTCCTAGAATGGGTGGTGTCGGCAATAACGGCGCATTCTACTGTGCAAAAAATGGTATATCAAGCAATAAATGATCTGATTTAGATCTATTATCATGACCCCGTTTTTTAGTAGGAACTTTTATGCGGGGAATTTTGGAGTCTTTCTTTAGTGATTCACAGAAAAATAATGAACAGTAGAGTCATTATTTGTTATAGTTAACGAAGTTAACTTGGTGCGCTTTGTTAACGTGGCGGCAGGAAGCACGGACCGTAAAATTGGGCCTATTGGAAACATATGAATAAGATCACTTCAATTTTGATCACTATATTAGTTCAATTAATTATTGTTGGGCTTGTACTCTTAGGTTTTTTACTTGATCCATTAATTGGCGTCTGGATTGTTGGAATTTATTTTTCTGTAATTGGATCTTTCTTAACCTATTACTTTTTTTCACATACATCAAGGAGTTGAATATGCACCCTTCGTATATTTAGCTCAAATACAGATACAGTGTTTCCCTACTAATACCAAATTCACGAGCTAGAATTGTTTTTTTTCTTCAGCGCTTATTCGATTTTTTATCAATTGAACTTGTTCATCATTTAAAATACGCTCCTCGCTTTTTTGTTAACTCAATTCCTTCTCGTAGCCTTTCTCTAAGCAATGCACGCTCAAATTCCGTCAATGCACACATAATTGAAAGCATTAAAGTAGTCATTGGCAAATTTTCATTGGTAAATATTAAATTTTCTTTAACAAACATAATGCAAATATCTCGTTTCGTTACTTCATTTACTAGATTTCTTAAATCAACCAAATTACGTGCCAATCGATCCATACTATGGATAATAATTGTATCGCCATCACGAACATAATGAAGCCGCATATCTGACCGATACATACGGTTTGGTGGGAGGTCGGGGTTTATGCCCCTCTTACCCGAACCGTATTATTCCCAAATAGCACTAGAAGGAAAATCTAAGGAATTTCCTAACTAATTAAGCTTAGTGATATAATGCTGATTAAAAACTGCCCGGAAATTCCGACGGTTCCGGCTAGGCTCCCAAATACAAAATGTTTCACTAATGGTCGTAAGGAAATGGGGCTACTAATAGAGCTGCCTCTCTCTGCTTTCTATCTGTAGGAGAGTATTCTATTTCGGATTCAGCAGTTATGGGTTCTTTACCTATTGTTTCTCTAAATAGAGAAACCGAAGAATATACTGTTTCAGAATAAACCTCTTTCCATCCCATGCGTATAGTTTTTTCATAATAAAAACACTTATTGTACATATCACATAAATTTGCTTTCAAAATATGAATAACGTCAGCTGGAGTACCATTATAAATGTAAAAAATATGAGTAGCTCCCAATCCAATTTCTATTCCTTCATACCCTTGCTGATCTCGCAAAATTACATCAGATTTTGATATCTCAGGAATAAAAGCCCCACTTGTTTGCTTTACTTCGACTTTTCCATTGCATTTTGCATACCCTGTACACCAAGTTCTTTCATTTAGAACTGTAAATGCTTTTACTTGGGTAGCTAGTAGCATCAGTAAAATTATTTTTTTCAATTTTTATCAACCTGTTTAGCAAGAGTTATTAGGGCATTTGAATTTTCAAGAGAATAATGTGTGTTAGCGCATTCTAAAGTTCTAAAAAACTTATTATCAAACCAATCAATCCTGAATAAATATCCAGAATCTTTATTACCTTCCACACTCAAAACGGATATTTTTTTATTAATGTCATATCGCACGATGCTTTCATCAACTTTTGCTGACTGATGAGTTAAACTAACATTGTTTTCAGTGTAGGCACAAACCCCAAGCTCTTCTGACTCAAAGAACTCTACTACCCCAGTCCATCCATCTTTAAAAGTATTGCATGCTGCAAAACCATATACTTTCAAAATATACTTTTCATTAATTGATGAAAAATCATATGCTAGAGCAATTTCATCAAGACTTCTCCTGAAAATAGAGCTATTTTTAGCCCTATCATTTAAACTTGCCTCATATTTAAATTGCACTGTATCCTTTAATTGTATTAATTCTTTGGCTCGCTCACTATACGCTGAGTAATAACCCTTATTTTTCTGTTCTGAGCGCTCTTTCTTCCACTGTAATTTTAAGTCCTCAGGCGCATTAACTTGTGAAGAGGGAACAAGAGTTACCCCACCATCAGGATTAAATCCTTCTTTAATTCTTGTTTCACGCATATCATTATTTATTTTATTCATGATATTTGTTACTGCTGTATCGTTTGCATATGTGTTAAAAGTTATTAGGCTCATTAACGATATCTTAGTTAATTTGTTCATATTTCTCATACATCCCACCATCCATCATAAATTGAGCAGTCTTGTACTGATTCAGATTGAATTAAATGCTCAACACCTTTCATGTACATAAAATGACTACCCACAACACAATAAGTTCCGCCATACGATTCAGTTGCGTGAAGAGCTGCATGTCGCCAAGAATTACTTTTTTCAGTTTTGAGCGTATGCATATGTGTATCTCTACCGAGTAAACACTCTGGATAATGCCTGCCTTCAACTCTAGCAACTACCGGATGATTAAACCACCAGGTAACAGTTTCATTAAATCCTGCACAATTAGCTCGACTATGATGAGTTAAACCGTCAAACGCAGAGAAAGATGCCGTGCTAACAGCATTCATTATAAAAAAAAGGCCTATAATTTTTTTCATTTTATCCTTTATATTGTCGAGTAACCGCTCCCCATTACGGCCTTTGGGGAGCAGCGGAACAGCCAACCCACTTAAGACTAAAATTCAGATTAAATCCTGGAATAAATGTAATATATAATTACAAAAAAATGATTATTTGAACTACACCAATTGAATTTTTATCCCAGAAATTTTTTTCTTATAAATATAACCTATTGTTTTAAATCATTTTAATTGCTTAAGTGAGTTGGCTGTTCCGCTGCTCTCCAACGGCCATTAAGGACTTATATTGTTCAATAAATCGTTCGTTTTCTTCGTTTTCATTTTGTATAGCCGCAATCTTTTCAGACCATTCATCATCCAGCGCAGATTGAGAAACCACCTTTTGAGACAAGGTACTTACAAAAAAACCAAAATCTCCCACAGCTTCTGCGAATGTTTGTTGTGTTTTTTGAGCCCCCTCTACGGTGTCATGAAAAGCCACAACAGTCTCGCTTATCCCTTCGATACGTGATGTCAGTTGATCTAAAACTGTGTTCGTCTTTTCTATCTGCACTTTAGTCTCTTCTAATGCAACGCCTATCTTCTCTTCTTTATCAATGAGCGAATCAGTTGTCTGAGTCACGTCCTCAACAACCGCCGTGAGTTCTTGGCTAGCCTTATGCAAAACTTGAATTTCTTGCTGCAAAGCGGCTGTATTATTCTGCATTTGCTTAACCTTGTCTTCAAGCTCAGACGCATGCTCAGCACTGGCTTTGCTTGCTTCCTTAAAAAAATCTCGTTGTGCTTCCAAGTTTTCTTGGACGATGATGAGTTCTTCTACCATTAATTTTGCTGCTGTGCGACGATGATGTTCATGAGAAACAAACAATAGATGAGTACCTATGCAAACAAAAAGCACCGATAGTGCACAAATTACAGGTGCACTTAAAGCAATACCAATTAAACCGCCTACCAACATAAAACCAAGCACTGCAAACGCTTTATTCCAAAATTTTAGCCCGACCCATGATGCGCTTACCTCATCAAAAAAGCTTTTTTGCGTCAGCATGCGGCGCATTAATTCTCCTGATGCATCATTTGAAAAATCCATTGCTCTTGGAAATAGCCAATAATAGACGCTCTGGATGCTACGAATTAACCCATAAAAAAAACGGATAAAAAACCAAGATTGTTCCTCTGTCTTTGGATTAGATTCTGATTCTTGCATGAGCTGTCCTTATAGTAGAAAAATTGTTATTACTTGCAGTTAAGACTGATGGAATGAGGGGTTGTTTGTATTTTTTCCTCCAGGATATGTTTAAAAAAACGAGCCGCTGATTGTGCGGTCTTAATCTGTGGCTCTAAACTATCAATGATATTCTGTTTGTTTTCATTGCTTTTTTGAAGCTCTGTAATATTGGAAGTAAGCTGGTTAACTGTCTGAGTGAGGTTTTTTATCGTTTCGACTAGTTGGTCTACAGTTTTATTCAACACAGAAATATCTTCCTGGGCTTTCTTAATATCCACGTCTTTTTCGTCTAGTAGAAGAAGTGATTTTTCGATTTTTGTATTCAGATCACCTATTTTATTTTTCTTTTTTCCCAGCGTTTCATTCAGTAAATCCAACCTATCAGTGAGTTCTTTTACGTTTTTTAGTGCTTCGTCTAATTCACTTGGTACTTTTTTTATATCTTCTGTTGTTGTTTTAAGATCTTTAACTAAACTAGTTGTCTGAACAGTTGACTCTTGTACAGAGCTAGTAAGTTTTGAAACGGTTTGATCTAAAGAGCTCATTTCGGTTCGCGCTTCTTGAATATCAGTCTTAGTTTTAGCAAGCTTCTCTTTTGCTTGAGTCTTTTCATCAGACGAGAGAGAGCCCGAGGCAGCGGTGAACATGGAAACCAAAACTACGCCCAGAGGGATTAATAAAGGGATTGGCATGAAATTTCCTTTTAGTTTTAGATTATTAAATAACAGTTCCTTAAAATTGAAAAAATTCTACCAAAGTGACCATAACAAATCAACATGGTTGTTTTAATTTTCATCCTGTTCTAATTTGTTCTTTCGTTCTAGAAACGATTTAACTTATTAAAATCAAATAAAAAATATATCGCTCAGAAACTGAATTTAATTAAACTCATTTTTCTTAGCGTCAGAGGATTTGCGCGAAGGTCTTTATTGGTAGAAAGTGGCCCTAGGGGAGCAGTGGAACAGCCAACTCACTTAAGCAATTAAAATCATTAAAAACAATTGGTTATATTTACCTTAAAAAAAGTTATTTGGAATAAAATTTCAATTAGTGTGGCTCAAATAGTGCTTTTTCTGTAATTATATATTACATATATACTTGGATTTGATCTGATTTATAGTCTTAAGTGGGTTGGCTGTTCCACTGCTCCCCATGGGCCAAAAATGAAGACAATAAAGTTTATTTTTTAGTTTTAGGTGCTAATGGCTCTTCCACTGTTTATGACAATAAGTGGAAATATGTATCATCGAGTAAATATTATAATATCCGTGAGGGTAGGTTTATAGGAGAAAATGGTTGGGAAGCCTGGCCTGGAACCGAAAATAACAGCATGGTTGTTCGATATCAGGATGAAAAGGGAGCTTTAAAAGAGTTTTACCATGGATGCTTATTGAAAAAATCTTTTTAATATCCAATGTTTGAGCCAAGCCAACATTGCGTGACGCAATTGCACTAATAAATCAACAAATCATCACAATCTTGCTAAGAGGCTAGGGCGGTCTCATCATCCAGTAATATAAGCCCATTAAGTCTGATTACTGTGATAATCAGACCGTGGGTAATAAGTGTAGTTAATGTAGTCAACGTTAGATAATTGTTGTAATATTGCGCATCTAACGGGAGCTGTATTAATGAAAGTTCAAAAAATTAAACTAAGCCCATACGATTACAGTTGGCTAGTTTTAGATGATAACTATTTACCTGTAAAACCCATCACAGAATTTATCCGTTATTTAAATAATGTTGATAAGTCACCATTTACTGTTAAAAGCTATGCTCATCACTTAAAGTTGTTTTGGGAGTTTTTGGTTTCTAGGCAACTTGATTGGACTAAAATTAACTTATCAAATTTAGCAGCTTTTGTTGGTTGGTTACGTGAGCTTAAGGATGAGTCTGCCGTTATTGATATTATTGAAGATCGCTCTGCACGCAAGCCGGCCACAATAAATGTCATATTGGGATGCTTATCAAGCTTTTATCGTTATCACAACCAGCTGGGTAATACCGATGTAACTATAACCGAATCAAAAAATCTGCCCGGCAATCGGTATAAAGCCCTCCTTCATCATGTGTTTAAAAATAAACCTGTTCAAAGAAGAATCATATCAGTTCGACAAGTTAAGGAGTTACCTAAAACCATTACTGATGAACAACTTGTCCAGTTAAATGAAGCTTGCTCAAATTACCGAGATAGATTTTTGGTTGCGCTATTGTTTGAAACCGGGCTTCGTATAGGGCAAACATTAGCTTTGCGTCATGAGGACATCATTTGCTGGAATAATGAGATACACATTAAATACCGGACTAACAATGTAAACCAAGTTAGAAATAAATCTTACAAATCAAATACATTGCATGTTTCTAATTATGTTATGAATTTATACAGTGAGTATGTAAGTAGCTTAGATCAAAATAGGCTGGGTGATTATGTATTCATTAACCTTAATACTTATGAACCCCTCTGTTATCCTGCCATAAAAAAACTATTTGTTAATCTCAGTCAGAAATGTGGCTTTTACATTAGGCCTCATATGCTTCGCCATACCCATGCCTCATCATTGGTAAGGGCTGGCTGGGATATGGCTTTAGTTCAGAAGCGTCTCGGTCATACAAGTATACAAACAACAGTTAATACATATACACATATTGATACAAAACAGATGAAAGATGCTTTTAAAAGTTATATCTCCAAAAAGGAGCATAACTGATGAAAATGTCAGCATTAACATTAAATAAAACAGAAAATACTGCTGATCTGTTGTTAGAGAAAGATTTATGGTTAGCAAGTGATGTAGGCCTACAAGCCGATGCCACTCATGGGGCATATTATTTATCTTTTTCAAATATAACGATTGACTGGCTTAACAAAGCAGCCAAAAAATTTGTAAGATTGCAGGCGGCAACAAGAAGTTACTCCACCTGCCGCGGTTACATTCGAGGCTTTAATCATTTAAATGACTATATACAAACACTTAACACATTCATCACGCCTAATAATGTCAATCGTGCATTTATAGTGGGTTTTATTCAATATTTAGCGCAAAGAGGCTTGAATCCTATGACCCGTGGGATCACTCTTATGAATATAAGAACCTTTCATCAAGTTTCATTACAGGAAGAATGGCTGAATTTCCCAGACAAACCCTTTATTTTTAATAATGATTTGCCTAGAGATACAACAATCACACCTAAATTCATAAGCCAAGACGTTCTAATTCAGCTTAAACGCCATCTTCACTGCCTTAGTGACTGGATGCAAAGGTTCATCCTTGTATTGTTAGAAACAGGTCGCCGTGTAAGTGAGGTTTCTTTTTTAAAATTTGATTGTTTAGAGCAAGATAGCGATGGTGATTGGTTGCTGAGGGTGCATGAAAAAAAGCTTAAGCGTGAAAGGTTAATTCCAATTTCTCCTGCTTGTGTAGAAGCTATCAAAGCCCAACAGATAGATTTAACGGATAGTGGGCATATATCCCCCCTTCTTTTCCCTAGTCGACGGCAATCGAAGTCCCCTACTATTTCAGCCCCACATATAAATCGTGCATTGAATAAGTTAGCTCAAGAAAAAAATATAGTTGATGCTAATGGTATTAGATGGAAATTTAGTTCTCATCAATTTAGACATACTGTGGGCACTCAAATGATAAATGCTGGTGTACCTCAAGTTATGGTGCAGAAATATCTTGGTCATGAGTCACCCGAGATGACTGCCCGGTATGCCCATATCCACGATAATACAATGAAAGCTGCATTTGTTGATTATCAAGATAGATTGATTGATATACAAGGACAGATGAATTCTTCTAACGATCATCTAGACGCACGTTGGTTAAAGCAAAACATCCTGACTCAAGCATTACCTAATGGACTGTGTGCTTTACCTCTAACTCAGCAAAAATGCCCTCATGCTAATGCATGTTTAACATGCACACATTTCAGAACATCAAAGAAACACCTAGATCAACATAAATCACAACTTGAAGAAACCAATAGAATTATTGCTCAAGCTAATCAAAATGGATGGAAACGTGCTGAAGAAATAAATCAAGAAGTTGCTATAAGTTTAACAACGATTATAAATACTTTGGAAAATAATCCATGAGCAAAAATTTAAAAAAAACTGAGGGAATAATTAAAGCGTCTAAAGATAAAAAAGTTGAAACCATTCAAAGAGTTCTTGAGGCTTTAACATTAATGGAAAAAGAATCGATTCCAATAAATTTCCTCTCAGTTTACAAATTTACAGGTGTTTCAAGAAGCTGGCTCTACAAAGAGCCAGCCATTAAATCGCAGATAGAGAATGCAAAAGAGCGCATTAATAATCAACTAATGCGTGATCAAGCTATAAGACTTAAAGCAAAGGAAAAAGAGATTGAAGTATTGACGAAGCAAAATAAAATACTTCGTAATCAAATAGATGAGCTTAGAAAGCAGCTTGAGATATCTTATGCTAATATTTATAAACAAGGATAGTCTATTGAGAGAAAATGAAAGTTACAAACAATCCAATTTTAGTATGTATAGACACCAATTTTTTTAATCAAAAAATGTTCAATTTTTCAAGCATTAGCTTCCAAAGCTTGATAAAAATAATCAAGGAAAAATCAATAAAACTAATAATGGTTGATGTTGTTGAGAATGAAATTAAACAACAAATAGAGAAAAAAATTGAAGTTGCTAATAAAGAACTCAGCACTGTATTGAATACACCAAATTGTCGCTTTATAAAAAATGAAGTTAAATATTTATTTAAAGATCATATATCAAAGAGTTTAGAGGGGTTTGATGCTTTTTTAAAAGAAACAGATGCAATACCAGTATCATCATCAAGTGTACATGCAGAAGAAATATTAACACTATATTTCAATACCAGCCCCCCTTTTGGCCACAAAGAAATAAAAAAACATGAGTTCCCTGATGCATATATCTGTCTGTCATTGAAGGATTTTGCTCAAAAAAATAAAGAACGAATTTATCTCGTTTCTGAAGATAAAGGAATAAAACAATTTTGTGAATCAAATAATCAATATCTTCAACAAATTAAAACATTAGATGATCTGCTAGATTTTGTAAATAAAAGACAAGAAAATTATCAAATTGTAATTGATTATATAAATGAAAATTTGGATAAAATAAAGTCTGAAATTTCTGATAAAGTGATGGATCAATCATATATGCTAATTAGTGACCATGCAGACAGTAGTATTGATGAAGTATCTGCCGAACAAGTAGAAATTGAAGAGATTAATATTATTTACTTAGATGAATCTACTGCTGAAATTAATATCACT
The DNA here is from genome assembly GCA_963844185.1 of uncultured Gammaproteobacteria bacterium. Taxonomy (GTDB): domain Bacteria; phylum Pseudomonadota; class Gammaproteobacteria; order Legionellales; family Legionellaceae; genus Legionella. The sequence goes on along the minus strand of CAWJMX010000015.1, from coordinate 5,384 downwards.
TTCAAAGTAAATTTGTTGGTTGAGTTTTCTTATGCACCTGATGAGGCCATTTTTTATGATTCAGAAGACAAAAGATATTACTATATGGATCATACACAAAGTTCGTTTGAAATTGATAAAATAATTCCCGTATACCTAGAATTAGATATAGAAGACACTAACAACATAGACTTATTGAATGTAAATGTTGAGGAAATTGAAGAAACAATTGAATATTATGAACCCTATGATTATTAATTATAGTTTCTAGTTCTACGAATCTAAGGCGCTGGAGGCGTATGTTTGGTAGAAGCCAACATTTCATCGACCAATTCCATGTGATTTTCAAATTTTTTAGGGATAAAAAGAAATTTTACGTTATCGTCTCGCGGAGCTCGTTGTAACTGCAACATAATACCTCTTATGTTTTTAACGTAATCAACCATATGAGTTTTATCAGGGTCAGCTTTTTTTATTTTTGAACATACATGGTAGGTATTTTCAAAACTAGTAAATAAAAAAACTACAGGACTAGATGGTATACTACTGTTTCCTCGATTGTCACGAATATACTCCAAACTTTTAATTATTGCATCATAATCAGAGTTAGCGGGAGCTTTTAGCTCACCTTTATCATTAAGGAGATCTTCTTCAATATTTTGATATATTGGCTTGAAATCATTATCACAGATCAAATACCCGCATCTTCCTTTGTGCCCTTTTCCAAAGACAAAAATTGTGGAAGAATTATTAGACATATTAAAATCCCTTTATATATTATCTAATAATTATAGAACAAATATTGTACATATCTAGGAGATTTAAATAACCTTATGATTTTTAAAATATTTTGTATGATTGCAAACTGTAATTACTACATTGAATACACTAAACAATAGTTCGTTTAATCTATTTATTATTTGGGGATTTGGATGAGATAAAATGACAAAGGCTTCCGAAGAAGCCTTTAACGTGGCATCAACAAGGATTGTCATCTCCATTTTGTTGTGCCAGCTACACTGGGCGGACCTTTGTGTAGTCTCGAATGCCTGATGCTAAAGCAGAGCAGGAACAATTAAATTATAGTAATTTCTATGATGAATTACAAATGATTTGTTAATTTGGATAAATTTAGTCCATGCAATACACATTTATAAATTTCTTTCATCTGCTCTCTTCCAAGCTTATTTCTAAAATAATCTCTTTTCCCATCTACAGTACGGGTATTGAGTTTTATCAAATTTAGCCGATGAAAACCTACTGTATAAAGCATATCCCCTTTCACCCAGCTTTCACGCTCTTGAAAAATGCCAATCATAGGCATTGATTTTTTAGGTAGTAAATAATGATAAGGTTGAAGTGGTTCTGGCTTTACAGTGCTAAGAGGCACAATAGTTAACAATTTATCTCTGCCTTTCAGCGCACTAGACAAGACTATAACAGGTCTATTCTTTTTAACCATTTCGGGTTCTTTAAAATCCGAGAAATCACATAGCAAAATTTGCCCTGGATTTGGATGAAAAATTATAGGCATTCTTATTCTAAATCATCTATTTTAAAGGCACTAATCATATCAGCTAAATTATATTGAATCTTTAAAAACTTATGTTATTCTACACAAATAACGATGACTACATTGAATACACTAATCCAGTAGTACCTTTAATCTATATAATCAGACCTTACCTAAGTGTAGCGTGGATTCCACTAATAAGTGCATACGTAATTTTATATCATTTTTTTAAATTATTAATAAATTTAAATCTTATACTATTGGTAACATTGAACTGTCTCAATAAAATTACGTGAGTATTTTTTCATAATATTGGTTTGTAAAAAGCTTTTTAAAACCAATTCGCTTATAAAGACTTAATCCATCACTTGAAGCCTCCAAAAAGCAACGATTCATGTTCAATATTTAGAGTTGATAATGCTCCATTCTATTTTACGATTTCAGTCCTCGCGGCTTATGCCGCAAGGCTGCTTTAATGGCAATAGGATCGTGGTCACTAGAAACCAATCGAGAGTTGATTATCCACGGTATTTAATTGTTCCAATTGCGATTTAAGATGGATAAAGTTATTTGCTCTTATTTTATATAACTCTGTGATAGCAGCTAAATCTTGACGTAAAAAATGCAGTTCCACTCCCACTCCATCAACGCCTAATGCTCCCATCTCCTTATATACAGCAAACTCAACCCCTAATTTAGAATCGTAACCATACCAATCTTCACACTCATCAGTTATCAAATTAAACAATTCTTGGTTTGATTCGGGCTTAGAAATAAAATCAAGTCCTTGATTGAATTTTTGTTTAGAACAATATTCATAAACAACGTGCATAGGCAAAAGCTTTTGCGCACTGCCAGCCTCTTCTATCCATTGCAAATTAACAGCGTCCATTTGCAAATTAATATCAGCTTCCGAAGCATCAAGAAAATCTTGGTCTGTTTTGCGGAAATTAACTACGTTTTGCAGGGCTTTAATAATAATATTTTCAAAATCAAAATGCTTTTCTTTGATTGCTCTATTATTCAGTTGGTAGGTAACACCGTTGGTGTTTACGCTATCGTATTGCGAATGTAATCGTACATATATTTGCTCCGCTTTTTTTTCCTCTTTAGGCAGGCAATCAAGCATCGCAGTCCACATGTGTTTATCTAAGGCCCACAACGCATATTCAAAAGCACTTATTTCGTTATCCCCGATAAATTGACGTTCCGAACGATCAGTGATTTGTCCACGTTTATACATCAGCGTGATATCTTTATTTAACATCGACACCACCTCATCATGTTCTCCATTCACTACATGACCCAATAGCTTACTAATTGTTTTACGTTCATCTAGTCCTGCACGCTTCCCATCGTTAAATAAGGTCCAGTGTGCCTTTGATATTATGGCTGTTTTAAATAAATTAGAGGTTGGCAACCAGCTTCCGATTTCTTTTTGGCAATCGTCTGGTAATTGGTTCAATAATTCAGTTTCATTATTCATGCATTGTTCCGAGCGCGACAAGTAAGGGAATTAATTATACCGTGAGTTTAATAATAAATCATCCATCTAGTTATCACGGGCTTTTAATGAACATTTTTAAATCAGTATTGTGTAGAATCATCGCGTTTGATTTTACACAATACTGATTTAAAAATGTTCATGAAAAGCCCGTGATTGGCACCCCAACCTGTAAGGATAGATGTTTCTTTACAATTAATATTGTTACAATTTAAGACAGAACTAAATCTATATCTCACTAATTCATAATCGAAGTGAGGATTATTTATTTCTGCTAGAGTGTCAGCATCTTCTGTATAATAAAAATGCTCAGGAATTAACTCAAAGATTCCAATCTCACATTTCGAGCATGTCCATGCAGGAAAATATTCTCTTTGAAAAGAGCCTGTCCATAATGCACGGTTAATCATTTAATTCGCCTATTTTAGGTATTTGTATAAAGTAGGTTTAGATACTCCGACTAATTCACAAATCTTTTGAATACTATGCTGTCTGCCTTCATAAAGTTGAATTGCTAATTTAGCTTTGTCCATAGATAATTTTTTAGGGCGACCTCCATTTCTTCCTCTTGCTCTTGCAGCTTGTAATCCAGCATGTGTTCTTTCTCTAATAAGATTTCGTTCGAACTCTGCTAATGCACCAAATATATGAAAAATGAGTTTTCCAGAACTTGATGAAGTATCAATTGATTCATGGAGACTTTTAAGTCCAATCTTTTTCTCATCAAGCAGGGCTACCATTTCTATTAAGTCTTTTAGTGATCTGCTTAATCTATCAAGTCTCCAAACAACTATGACATCTCCTTCTCTAGCATACTCGATTGCTGCCTCTAATCCAGGACGATTAATTTTACTGCCGGTTATGTGATCATCGTAAAATTTTTCACAACCAGCATTTTTTAGAGCATCATGTTGCAGATCTAAATTTTGATCATCTGTGGAAACTCGCGCATACCCGATTAGCATTATCATGCCTCTTGTTAACTATCTCATTAAAGTTAATGGTAACGCAACTTTGAATAATTAACCATAATTATTAACTTTTAAAGACTATATTTTATAAGCTTTTTAAATATAAATTTTGGGTAGAGTGGAGTAGTTAACAAAACCCCTGTTAAGTTTACTTGTCGTTTCGTAAATTTCGTTTGTTTCGTAAAATTCGGATATAGTGCTATACTAATAATAACGAGATCAAAAGGTATTAAATATGAACACTTTTGCAATGAAAATTAAAAGCCCAAGCAATCAAGAGAGGGGTATAGCAAAGCAATCTTTTAAAAGAATAAAAGGGATGCATCGGATTCCTAAAAATACAGCTTTAAATTTAGATGGGTTAACCGTGGAGCTACCTGCGTCCGCTGTTAAATTAATATTTTCAATATTAAGTGAGATGGCCGAAGGAAATTCATTAACCCTTATACCATCTCATGCTCACTTAACGACACAAGAAGGTGCTGATATGTTAAATGTTTCTAGGCCTTATTTTGTCAAATTATTAGAGGAAGGAAAAATTCCCTTTGAGAAAATAGGTACACGTCGCAGGGTTCTTGCTAGTGATGTTAAAACATTTATGAATAAATCATTAAATGAACGCGAGAAAGTCCTTCAGGAGTTGTTAGATCAAGCACAAGAACTGGGCATGGGATACTAATGAATGGGACATTTTACAGTTTTATATGATGCAAATGTATTATATCCTGCGCCGCTCCGTGACATTTTAATGCAATTAGCATTAACCGGCCTATATAGAGCGAAATGGACGAATCGAATTCATGAGGAATGGATTAGAAATTTATTGAAAAACAGGCCCGCTCTCTCTAAAGAGTCATTAGAAAAGACAAAGAATTTGATGAATAGCGCAGTCTTAGATTGCCTTGTAGAAAATTATGAGGGTATAGAAGTGGGATTGCAACTTCCTGATTCAAATGATAGACACGTTTTAGCTGCAGCAATTGTTTCTGGCTGTGATGTTATAGTTACTTTTAATATTAAAGACTTTCCGAATAATGAGTTAGATAAATACTCTATTGAAGCCCAGCATCCTGATGATTTTTTAATGCACCTAACTGATTTGGATTACGATGTATTTTGTTCGGCCATAAAAAAAACGCGGATGCGCCTTAAAAATCCGCCAAAGAGCATAGTTGAATATTTGGACATATTATCTAATCAAGGATTAACTAAAACTGTTTTATTTTTAAAGAGTCATCAATCTCTTTTATAATTAGGAGCAAAGTGTGTTGATTATTTTTTAGGTCTGATTAATACCCAAATCAAATATACCTGACTCTTATTAAGTTGACGTTTTTGATTCTTTAATCCACTAGCTCATGCCGTGCAATCACAGCAGGAAGCTGTTTAGGCGCTTTGATACGCAATTGCTTGTTGG
>CAWJMX010000014.1:0-19541 GCA_963844185.1 uncultured Gammaproteobacteria bacterium | reverse complement strand
GTTAAGTTTACTTGTCGTTTCGTAAATTTCGTTTGTTTCGTAAAATTCGGATATAGTGCTATACTAATAATAACGAGATCAAAAGGTATTAAATATGAACACTTTTGCAATGAAAATTAAAAGCCCAAGCAATCAAGAGAGGGGTATAGCAAAGCAATCTTTTAAAAGAATAAAAGGGATGCATCGGATTCCTAAAAATACAGCTTTAAATTTAGATGGGTTAACCGTGGAGCTACCTGCGTCCGCTGTTAAATTAATATTTTCAATATTAAGTGAGATGGCCGAAGGAAATTCATTAACCCTTATACCATCTCATGCTCACTTAACGACACAAGAAGGTGCTGATATGTTAAATGTTTCTAGGCCTTATTTTGTCAAATTATTAGAGGAAGGAAAAATTCCCTTTGAGAAAATAGGTACACGTCGCAGGGTTCTTGCTAGTGATGTTAAAACATTTATGAATAAATCATTAAATGAACGCGAGAAAGTCCTTCAGGAGTTGTTAGATCAAGCACAAGAACTGGGCATGGGATACTAATGAATGGGACATTTTACAGTTTTATATGATGCAAATGTATTATATCCTGCGCCGCTCCGTGACATTTTAATGCAATTAGCATTAACCGGCCTATATAGAGCGAAATGGACGAATCGAATTCATGAGGAATGGATTAGAAATTTATTGAAAAACAGGCCCGCTCTCTCTAAAGAGTCATTAGAAAAGACAAAGAATTTGATGAATAGCGCAGTCTTAGATTGCCTTGTAGAAAATTATGAGGGTATAGAAGTGGGATTGCAACTTCCTGATTCAAATGATAGACACGTTTTAGCTGCAGCAATTGTTTCTGGCTGTGATGTTATAGTTACTTTTAATATTAAAGACTTTCCGAATAATGAGTTAGATAAATACTCTATTGAAGCCCAGCATCCTGATGATTTTTTAATGCACCTAACTGATTTGGATTACGATGTATTTTGTTCGGCCATAAAAAAAACGCGGATGCGCCTTAAAAATCCGCCAAAGAGCATAGTTGAATATTTGGACATATTATCTAATCAAGGATTAACTAAAACTGTTTTATTTTTAAAGAGTCATCAATCTCTTTTATAATTAGGAGCAAAGTGTGTTGATTATTTTTTAGGTCTGATTAATACCCAAATCAAATATACCTGACTCTTATTAAGTTGACGTTTTTGATTCTTTAATCCACTAGCTCATGCCGTGCAATCACAGCAGGAAGCTGTTTAGGCGCTTTGATACGCAATTGCTTGTTAACATTCATGCGGCCAAATACAACTTCAATATCGGAAACCGCCACATTAAATTCTTTGGCCAGAACGCGTAGCATATGATCCGTTGCTCTGCCTGCGCGGGGCGCTTCAGTTACGCTAATTTTAAGTTGATTACCCTTGACTTTACCAATGGCATCTTTCTTGGCACCGGGCGTACCCAGCACATTAAGCACGAGAACGTCGCCATCCCAAATAAAAAATGAGCTCATTTTTTGAGCGCGCATGGAAGTATTTTCTTTATTACTTTTTTTTGATGCCATTATTCTAATCTCATTATTTTTATACTAATATTATTCATGTGGTCCTTTCCGCTACAATCCCGGCCGACCCATCTAAAGATGAATATTTGAAGGCTATGGTAAATCAAGAGCCACTTAAAATTGTTGCTTCTTAATTCTTGCCGCATTGAACAGTTCTATATTGAAGTTTGGAGTCCGGTATACTATATGTAATAATAGCAATTAAATTAACCAATGAGATTCTTATTAAATCACATGCGCTTGAAAAAATGCTAAAAGAAATTATTCAGACAGTACGTTTTGGGTACGGAGGTACAAAAGGATGGCTTCCTGCCACTTACCAAATAAATGGTATAAATGACTGTTTTGGTGAGGATTTTGAAGAGAATAACGTATTAAAGTCACTACTTAATCAAGAACTTCCCCTTGATGAAAGTACTATTAACGAAATATTTAATGATTTCGAATTACCATTTAATCAAGATACATTGAACCAGATTAAACCAAAATACAGTCGACCTGAGGGTAATCAAAAAAAGTTAATTGCTCTTTATACCTTTTTATTAGAGGAACAATCAGATTTTAAATTAAATCATGCTAAAGAACTAAAGAAAAAAGTAAATTCAGTATTAGATAGCATAGTATCTACATATGAAGAAGCAATTAATTTTTTAAATTCTAAAGAAAAAATAAAAGAAGAACAGTTAAGAGCTTCGAAAGATTCACATGAAAAAGATATATTAGAGATTAAGTTCACTGCTTTAGGTAGTATTAGTAAGCATCTAGAGAGATCTAAAGACCTAGTAATTAAAAGGTATCAAGACACTATTGCTACACTGGATATAGAGGATTATCCTTCAGTGAGCATAGTTAGAAGCTCACTTTCTCAAGAATTTGTGAAATTACAAGCTGTAATAAATAATGATGAATTTAAAAATAATCCTAAAATTGGAGATCATATTTCTTGGAAAGGAAAGTTGCTGAATCTATTAGTAAATATTATTACTTTTTTTCAAAAAGATTATGTTGCAGATACTAAAGCAAGCATAAACTTCATTGTTGACTCTTCTAAAAGAAAAATATTTGATGAATTAAATCCTGATAATGAAAATAACAGTTTGAAGCCTTGAGGGGTTTCTTAACCCTACGCAGAGTCTTCATTCACAAACTTCCGTCGGATCGATGACTTTGAGGGGCATCGTCAAGTTAACTTTTAGTCTAGACTGAACTTTATTTATCGGAAGAACGCGATGTTAGAAAGGAAGCCGAAAAGATACCGTTACCTAATGGAGCTTATAAGTATTTCGGTATGGAGCTATCATCGATTTAATGACAGTTACCGGGACGTTTCCGAACGGTTATTGTATCGAGGGATTGACGTAAGTTATGAGACGATACGGCAATGGTGCATTAAATTTGGTCCTTATTTTAAGAGCGTGATGAAGAAACGAGAGTCCAGGGCATCAGATAAATGGCACCTGGATGAACAACAACTAGAGGGTCGGCCGGGATTGTAGCGGAAAGGACCGTTTAATGATTTTTTTAGAACCAAATACACATAACTTAATCATTTTGAATGGATGTCGATCGTTATTCACCGCTTTCGTTAAAATAAGATATTGAACCTTAACTTCTTAACCTATTGTTTTTATACTAATATTATTCATGTGGCCCTTTCCGCTACAATCCCGGCCGACCCTCTATATAAGGAAAAAAAAGGAGACGACATAAAATTCATTACTCACGCAACTGAAGATGAAATCGATTTAATAAAGAAAAACTATCCTGGTGTTCCTAACGAATTTGTCGATTTTTTGAAAAGAACAGATGGAAAGATAAGTGAAGAGAACTATGCTTACAGACCCACTATGTTCAGTATACATGAAGGAAATCTTACTTATCACATGTGCAGCATAAACAAAATGTTAGAACACGCGCAATATAAAGATCAGACTTTAGCAGAATTATATCCGTGGTTTCTAGAAAAAGATGTGGATGATTGTGAGTCCGCCACTCCAGAAATGGATCTTTATATACCGATAGGAGATCGATTACTTTTTGCAAGTTGTGATTATTCAGAATTATATATTGATTTAAAACCATCTCCATTGGGAAAGGTAGGGCAAATTATTCGTTACCTTCATGATCCTGATTCATATTCCTTTGTGTGTAATTCATTTTCAGAATTATTAAAAGAATCTATTGATACTAACTTTGAATATTTTTTTGATGAACATGAGCTATAGATTGAATTAGTAACTTGTTTGGAACGTCTGATTAAGTATATTAATCAGACTTTTTAGATTATTTCTTTATGTAGTAGGGGGTAACTTCCATATACCAGCGCTATATGGAAGTTACCCTCTTTTTGATAATTGGGTTTAATTACAGGAACGGGGCAAATGCGAATTGCAAGCCATTAAATAGTCCACAAATTAACCAAAAAGGCGTAAATCAAAAAAATTATCTCTTAATAAATTGATCTCATTATTACCCATAAAATGACTAATGCCCCAGTCTTTATAAGGAATAATTTATTTATGGCCTTCCTTAAAACTGATCGACTTCACTTTTATGCGATTAGTTTTGATGCGGGATCTAACTGATTTATGCCTTATAGATATGGTTTTTTAACTGTTTAACAAGCAAGATTTATTGAGAGATAATTTTTATGATTTAGGCTGATTTGGTTAAATTGTAGGCTATTTAAGGGGTTGTAATTCGCATTTGCCCCGTTCCTGTAATTTAACCCTCTATAGGGTAACGGTATCTTTTCGGCTTCCTTTCTAGCATCTTGTTCATCCGATAAACAAATATCAGTTTAGCTCAAAATTAAATTGACGATGCAAGAAGGGGCAGCGCGTAAATAAATGGTTCTACGCGAGTGTTGCACATTGCATGCAGAACAAGGTCATAATTTGATCACCGTCAGGCGGTTAGTGTATAATTGGGCCATATTAAAAGAAGTAACAATGGAAATAACACATGGTTAAAAAAATCAACTATATACAAGCACGTAAAAATTTACTTGAAGCGTGCCAACATTATCTAGCTCATAACCAAGCTCAATTAGATGGTCTAATGGCTCAAAGTAGTTATTGGCCTGAAGATCTTTTTTTTCATGAGGCGATTGGGAAGTATAAACCTGCCCCTGGTTTTAATGATTGGATAACTTGTAAATATTATCAAATGCTCAAAGATCTTTTATTTAATAATTCAGAGCATATTTGTAATCTCTCCAGCTATCTACGGGAAACTTGGGATAGAACAAGAGGTAATGGGAAACAAGAATATCAAGGATTGAAATTCTTGCGAGGATTTGAAGCAAGGGTTAATTCTGAAGTTGACCCAGTTTATCATAGAGAACCAAATATAGTTTTGCATAATCTACAGGCATTAGTGGATTTATTTAGGATCATCTTATACAAACGAGGGCTAAACGAACATGCGGATTGCCCAGCGATTAAGGATAAATTACTGGGAGCATTACTAAACGATAATGCTACTCTTGCTCAGTGGCAAAGAACTGAGGCTGATCGTGAAATGGTGCTTATGAACTTACTTCGTTCGTTGAGTACAACTGATTCTCGACTTACCGTGGGTGATCTTCTCACCGCTACGAACGTGCAATTCAACCCAAGTGAGCGTTTGCTAAGTTTCAAGCTACCGTCTTCTGATGGTCCAACGAAGGAAATAGCATTGAAATTAGATGACAGGGAGTGTCATTTTGTTTATGAATTGTACATAAAAAGCAATGGTCTAAGTTGGAGTGAGCTATTTAATGATTTAATAAGCGGTATCAGACGAGACGATCTCCCTGAAAAAATACGCAACCTCCCTTTGTCTCTTTTTGAAAAATTTAGCTTTTATTCTCAAAGCGAAACTAGTCACCAGCTCTTAACTTACCACAGAGAACACTCAGTAGGGGCTGGAAGTGTAATATAAATAGCGATTTTATTATACAGATATAGCATTCATAACAGCTGTTTTCCAAATTTTATCCCAATCATTAGATCCAATAGCTGCTCTCAATTGTAGCAAAGGATCTAATCCTTCTCTTGACCATCTCATGTGTTGCTGGCCTTTACAACGTTGATTGATCAAGCTTTCAACGGTTGATTCGGCCAAGTTACTGGTAAAAACAAATCCATTTTTTTGCCGTTCTCTATAATTAACAATTTTAACGGTATTATTTTTTATATACGATTTAAGTTTTTCCAAACGCTGTCTATAGGTTTTAGGACAATCATCGATTAAAGAATCCAGCCTTTTTAAGGCATTCTCTGTTTTCCCGCGCCAAAGATGCCATTTGATTCGGATTAATTTTGGCTTGAGAGCTTCAGTTAATGCAATATTTTGAATTTTCATGCTCAGGTGAAACCAGTCTAATATGTGCGTTATTGATGCGCATAAAGGGGTAAGTGCCTCGACTATTTTCCAGCAATTGTCAGCCCCGTCACACAGTGCTGTAATTTTTGTTTTAGGCGACAACCCTTGCTTTAGAGCAGCAACAATCGTGTTATTAATCATTTGCTTCTGGCCATCATCCAGGGCTGATGCGGCACAATGTTTACTGGTTAATGTGTTCCGTGTTCCTTTATCATTGCTCACCAAGGCCTCCGGACGATAAATCACTGCTGTCATGGCTTCAAAGCTGCGTTTACCTTCTTCAGTCGTATTAATATGACCGCCATCTACGTTGATAATGAGCTCTTGGGCTACCTCGGATGAGGCTACGGTGCTCTCAATATGATGCAGTGCTCCAACCTGAGCACCCACCTTCTCAGCCGTATGTTTAATGCGATCATGATTATTAATATAACGTGTTGACCGCGAAAACATGGAAAAAATTTGCTCGCTTTCGCGATAGGTATGACTTGCGCCCAGTTCAGTTTGTAGCTTAACTAAATCAGACGACATGGAGTGCCCAAGAACCGTTTTTATCGTGGAACCAGGTTCATAGTTGCAGTCAGGACAACGTTTTCTGCCAATGGTTAGTTTGTGATCCGTGAACACATCATGATAATCAGAGCGCCTTTTTCCATATTTTACCAGTTTTCTATCAGGGCAATTAGGACAGAGCTCAACCTCAGACTCTATCAGCGTAATTTGTTCTTTGAGTAGCGCGTCTTGGCAAGAATGAACCAATTTAACTTGCTCCTCATGGGCAAATCCAAAGTTAAATATATCCTCTGGTTTCTCTACCGAACCTTGCATCATTACTGTTTTTGATAAAACCTGTTGAGCCTCTGGAGACGATTCATAGCATTCAAAAATAATGCGATATTGTTTTGACACGCTGGTTATCCGGTAGTAAATTCAATTGCCCTCACTATAAAACAATACCTATAAAAACGCTATTTATATTACACTTCCTATAGTTCATAATTTTCCTCTTTTTATATTTATTAAAATAATACTTTAAATAAGTTTTTACGAAAAAATATCCGCATGTGTACCTGTTCGAACAAAATATAGATCATTACCATCAATTTTATAAATCAACAACCAATCAGGTTCAATATGACTATCGCGGTGACGTCGCCAGTTATTTTTGAGTGGATGATCTTTATATTCGGGTGGAATAGGTTTCTCTTCAATTAAGAGAGTCATTAAAGTCTTTAACTTAGACATATCTTTGCCGCGCTTAATATTTAATGCAACATCTCTCTTAAATTGAGTACCCTGAATGGAGTTGCGCACATTAAATTCCTAAATCTTTAAATAAATCATCAGCGGAATTAAAGCGAGTACCTTCACCCCTATCAGCTGATTGCATAGCAGCAACAGTTAATTCATTGGGAATTTCTTGCTGAGCAATAAATTTACGCATTAATTGTCTTACCACCTGCGCGGCAGGTGTATGAGTAGCGGCTACAGCAGCCATGAATTGGTCATGTAATTCTGGCTCCATCTTAATAGACATCTGCACATTTTTAGTCATAATATTACTCTCTTTCATTCAATATTGTAATTATAGCAAATACCGAATGAAAATCAAATGAATACCTAATGACTATCTTTTAGATACTCTAATGAAATTTTATCTAGCGACAATAAAACGGGGCGGCCTGTTGAAAAATATGGTTAAATAATGATCTAAACTGACCTTAATAATGAATGCTAAAAATACCAATCTTTTGATATTTAGAGCTATAGCAGCCAAATAAGCTTGGATCTGTGTGTTTTGCAGACCTCTGTACTGAGCGCGTTTTAAATCGTGATAATTTTTTAATTCGTTCATGATACCTTCGATTTTCCACATCCTTTCATACAATTTCTCTTTAAAGAATTGTAGTTCCATTTCTTGTATCATTTGACTATACAGTGCAGCATATCGATTTCTTGTAACATATCGTGCAGGACCTTTATTTTTAAATTTCGCCAAACAAGTTTCTGAGATAGGGCATCTCTTACAGTCAGCAGTTGATGAAATGTACATGGTTGTATCAGCTTGTGATTTACAAGGTCTTAAGAAATTATTTTGAGGGCAAACATAATAATTATTTATCTCATCATACTGAAAGCCTGGAATAATACTATTCTCAGAACTTCCGCTTCGTGAGCTAAACAAAGGAATGTAGGGAGTTATCTTTTTTTCCCTCAAAGAAGAAATAATTTGCCCTGATCCATAAGCCCTATCCGCTATGGTTTCATTAATATTAAATGAGGCACCGTCAAGTAAACTATTAGTGATGCAAAAAGGATCTGGAGCCTAATTTCAGGCGCAAAGAATCTCGGTTGCAGCAGACCACCAAATTTCTTTGGCCTTTTGAAATTGGTCTCTTCGATAAGAGGCTGAATGGGTATAGCGCCCGACGGCCACAGCAAATAGATTACGCGTTTCACCCATGAGCGCGATGACGGTTTGTGCCCCTGCAGGTGATTTGAAACGAATGAGGCACTTTTCTTTTCTGCGTGTGGGTTGATGTGCATTTTCAACCCGATTATTAAGTCCTTTATGCGAGCGATGCTCGATTCCTTTGCCCATCTGACGAATTGGTTTGGTGTAGCTCCTGAGCATATCGGTTACAATCACCCGAGGCTTGGGATAGGCGTTCAATAGACGAGACAGAAAGCGGATGGCCGCCTTTTTATTACGTCGCTTTTGCAGAAACACATCCAGTTCATAACCCTCATCATCCACAGCACGCCATAGATAATAAGTGGCTCCGCGAATACGCAATTGCTGCTCATCCAAATGCCATTTATCCGAACGTCTGGGCGCTCGCTTCTTCATCACGCTTTTAAAATGAGGGCCAAATTTAATACACCATTGACGTACCGTTTCATAACTGACGTCAATCCCTCGATACAACAAGCGCTCTGAAACATCTCGATAACTGTCATTAAATCGATGATAACTCCAGACCGCAATGCTAATGAGCTCCATTGGGTAACGGTATCTTTTCGGCTTTTTCTCCAGCATCACGATCTACCTCTAAATAATTTACAGTCTAGGACAAAAGTTAAGTTGACGATGCCCAAATCATAGATCAATTTCTCAACGTCTGAGACGAGCAAAATCATTAAAAGTTAAACAATTAACCGCTCTAGACTGGGCGACTAATTGGCAACAAGAACAGCTGCAACTTATTGCTTTACTGGAGCAATCGATAAAACAAAACAACTACGACCAACTGTGTATTGCCACTGGGCAACTAAAAGCTGTATCCAATAAAAGATTTGACGCGCTTAATAACGTGTTGAAGTTGTTATCTGAAGAAAACTCAATCCTGTAATATACCACGGCTAAAATGGTAATTTGCTTCCCTAAACCATTTATATATAAGACGCTGATATAAAGTTGCAATCTAAATACTTACAATAATTCGGTGCTTAACAGAAAAATTTGTCTATAAAATTTTCACGCTTTTCGTGCTTGTGCACAGCTGCAATACAACTTGAAATCATCACGGTCTCAAGGTCAACATCCTGTCAATTGAAGCTGCGCCAAACATCCTAATTATAGATAAACCAGTAAAAAGAATGCAGAAGTAGGTGACTAATTGTTGTGTAAGATATGTCTTATTTTTAACGGAGCAAATGAATAGAAATTTTGTCGGGTAAACACCAAAAGTAAATCAAAATTTAGGTAGCAGGAGTACATTGCTATTTCCTGTTACCTAACAAGTGGATTTATAGATTGCGTAACTAATTGTTCTTTAGAATATTGCTTACCTCGTCCATACGCGCTTCACGCCTCTCCGTGGCACCATTTTGAATTGCCGCTAATCGTTCATGATGCGCTTTGGTAATTTTTTCAAGTTTTTCCTCCACAAAAAATGCGTGTACATTTTTAGTTGTTGATTCTCTAGGATGACGAGAAAAATAGTTAGGAAACCACTCATACAATTTTGTATTGCTATTCGCTAATGATTGGTACGGTGATATTTTGTTGCTCAAAACATCCCTTAGGTTATCGCCAGCCGCTTCTAATTGATCCAATAAAGACGGATCATCGGTAGCAATCGCATGCCTAATTGTCGCCTCACGAATCATCGGAATCATTAGTTTTATTTCATTGATGCGAACAATGTCTTTTTCAATGGTTTTTGAATTGGGCATTTTTCTTTGTTTTTCACCCAGTTTTATTTCTTCTACTTCCAATATCAGTTTAGCACGCGCATAGGTTAGTTTGTCTTGAGTCATTAGTATTTCTGGTTTATTAATAATGACAGCCAAGACATCCCTTCGCCCATAATGAACGAGTTCTTCAATATTCGTATAATTTTGCTTACCTACATCTAGATTAATAAATTGAAAATTAAAGTCTTTATGCGTGACAAAAAATTGAATTAATTCACTGGGTCGATTTGCTTTAAGAAGCATATACATCATTGATGAAGAATATTGATCGTTAGGAACTACCATATTCACTAAATGAGGGTTTTCTTTAACCATTTGAATCATTTCATCATTTTTTTGGGTCTTGAGCGCTACTAACATTTGATCTTCTGGGGATGGCATCTGTATTCTCCTTTTCTAACTAAAAATCGCTCATTATATCAAAATTTACTCACCATATAAATAAAACGAACTAAAATTTAATATTTTTTGGTCAATTCCCAAGAGATTGGTGTTCTGTGTACCCATCACTCGAATTTATTTTCTGGGTAATATCATTCAGTTGACTGTTTATCTCTTCAATTGATTCATGATTTTCTGACAAGCGTTCTGCGCTGCTTAATATTTTAAAAACCAGGTGTTCACAATGTTCTTTGGAACATGATTCTTGTTCTAATTGCGCATGCATCGTGCACAAACGCTCATAATCCTCAATATCTTGCTCACTAAATTCGTTATAACGCATATCATCTTTTAATTTAGAGATTAGGCCCCCGGTGGTTTCAAGAAGCATCTCTTTTTGATGAGGGAAATCAAGCACCGCCGATGGGTGACTTTGATGTGGCCTATTTTCTTGCAACCCCACTTTAATCTTGCGTTGTAATTCAATGGCAGCAGAACTTGATTGTAGGTGAATTTCGTGTGGTTGCGTAGAAACGTGCTCGGTTAAAGAAGGCGACTCTGATTTCAGAGAAAATAAAGAATAAGGGTTATTACCATTTATTTTCTCGGGTAGTTTTATATCCGAGGATTCATTTGACGCACGATGTGGCTCCTTCGCATTAAAAACTGCCCCCCCCTCTTGAATAGGGATATCCACTGTACGACTCGCTGTATAATGCTTCGATACGTCAGCATCCTTAATTAACTGGTGCAACAAATTCAAATTATGATTAAACGTTTGCTGTGTCTCGATATCCATCGCCGGTTCAACAATTCCCTTAACACGATTCAAGGTGCTCGTACATTCATGCAATAATTCCTTTTGGCGCGCAGGACTATCCACGTGTTTCAAGTGTTCATGCATATTATTTAATCTCGCGGTTAACTGAGTATATTCCTCCTGCTGATGCTCAGGAATTTTCTTCATCGATACATCATTAATATCCTGGATTAATGTGCCAACAAGGTTTGTTGCTTCTTGTCGCGCACTTTGACTTAGCACAACAACCTCTGTAACTTCCCCTTGGTATCGTTCTTTTTCATTTTCAACGTGTTCTTGAGTGCGCTGCTTATCTTCGTGCTCCGTTTTGAGTGTTGTTTTTAGTTTCTCTTTAAGGGCAGGATCCGTATTGGGCTTAGCAAGCAAATCATTCAAGTAAGACTCAAATTTTTTATTGTATCTATTATCAAGATCACTAAGAAGAGCGGCTTGCTTTTCGGCTGCCTCAAAATGAGGCGATCCATCTTGATGTGTAATTCGCATGCTCTTAATTTGTTCATGCTCTTTACGGTATTCACGACGCATATCCACAAGCGCCTTCTTATCAGCAAGGCTTACTGAGGGATTATTTAAAACAGCATCGCATGCATCGTCCATCCGTCCCATTCGCCGATTATAGGCTTTATCGTAAATATCAATTAAAGCAACACAATGTTTGTACGTAATGTTTTTATGCAATAAATCATAATACTCATACATCAAAAGCGCATTCATTGAACCAGAGCTAGATTGACTCTGAGGTTCCGATTGTTTCGCTTGCTCTCTGAGTAACACTTTCTGATTGGTTTCTAAGATCAAATTTCTCTGCACCTGAGCTTGTTTTTGTTCCTTTTCAATTTCATCGATGAGTGCCATTAATAAAGAACGTTTTTCATTATTCTGAAAAATCTCACGAATAAGGTTAAATTGATGCGTTACTGTAAGAAAGAATAATAAGTTATGAGCACACGCATAATTATATTCTTGTATCATTTTCGCGGTTTCATTCTTTTCATCGATTTTATTATGTATTGAATTTTGTTTTCGCAGATAAAGATAATAAGCGGTCAAAAGAGGGAAGGTAACCGTAGATAATTCCATTACACGCGAAATAACTGCGGTTTTGTTATTTTTAATGCTGGAAAAATGCTCATCCTGTAGCGTTTTGCGCGACATCATAATCTCTTCCGTGCAGTTTCCAATATCTAGATTATAGTATTATATTTATTTTTGTGTGCTAAATTTAATCTTTATGCTCACTTTAATGATGTTTTTGCTGCCTTATTGGTAACACACCATGTTCTCTATTCGTAATGACCAAGAAAAAATTGGGTTCAATTTCATCCGTTCCCCGCTAAAGACTCAGGTGAAGGATTAATCGTGAAAAGGAGCTCTTGGAATTGACTATTCACTACAGAATAATCAAAAGAATAAGCGAATATCTTTAAAAATCGAGGAAAATGCGCACAGTAAATGAGCTATGTTTTCGCACTTTGAAGGGAAGCACAGAACAGAGGACATTGATTAATGACGTGTGTATCCAAGAGACTCATGTGTCGCACAATATTCCGAAATACGATGCACCCAATGAACCTGCTCATTCCAATTGGTCAATATCTTGATGTTGTCATCAAAGAAAAACTCTAGAATGTCTGCTGATTCTTGCTTGATGAATTGACTGTATTCATTTAACGGCAATTCACCCAAGCCTAAAAATATAGATTTAAGCTCTTCGCGTCGAGAAACAAATACGCTTAATGCCTCATGAAATGAATCACATGCGTGTATATCCATATCCAATTTTTTAAATATGGCGGTTACTTCAAAAACATAGAGTCTTAAATAATCCAATAAATCATGAGGTAAGGAGCTGCACGTTGATAAATACTCGGTAATAAACTTTATCGATAATTCGGCGTCACTATGAATTTGAACAAAACTACACGATTTTCTAGAATCGATTTGCGCTTTTGATAGATTCAATAAATCCTTAAGAAATCGCAGTGACGTTAAAATGAGTCTTTGCTTATATTTTGAGTTCGAACGCTCAAACACTTGGATCAATTTCACAAACAGAAAACAACTGTCTTTAAGCTCATTGATGGTAAGCGTGCCTTGATTTTGTTTACGCCGGATCCAATTAATGAGCCGTGGAAGCTCTATCGTGACAAAGTGTTTCAGATCGTTCTCCATAATAATCCTTTTTATCGCCCGAACATCATTGGATACACATTTTATCAACGTAACTTGTAACATAATGATAAGAGTATAGAAGACAAAAATCAGTTTCTCAGAAGCAAGTAAATCAACGAATCACGAAAAGAATGTGTAGCAATTCATCTTAAACTAATAACAATGCCGCTCTCTGTGCGCTTAACAAGTTCGAAATCGTGCGTGAGTCGTGTTTAAATCCCAAGATATATTCTCTTTCTTCGTTCGCAAAAAAATGAAGTGATTTAAAGTAGACTTATTCATCCTGACATTGAGTTAATATTTTTCCTGGCTTGCCAATGCGTTATGTAATAATTTTCGTATCCCTCAATGAGCGCAATTTGCTTTGCCCATTGCTGCTCCCAAATACTAGGCTTATATTGTCTATTCCACGCCTCAAATAATTGACGCTGAGATTTACTTAATGACAGCTGGTAATGCGCCGCCATAAATAAATAAGCCCGAGCAATAATTCCTTTGGCATAATCGGGTGGCTCTGCACGGCGTGATGATTTATCAATGGTCATGGCACAACCATAATAACGCGACTGTTGTGGTAACACGCCAAATCGATAATTTGAACGCGCCTGATTCACCAATCCCACCTCTGGCCATAAATTGTAAAGCTCCGACTCAGCGTGTTGGTACTGTGCATCTATTTTTTGGCAACATCGACGCCCCTTATAGGGCTTACCGTTCTTATCGGAGCACATCGGTGTTCGCCAACAGGCGAATTGCTGCCCTATATGCTCCGCCGCAACAATGTGTTCCCATTCGATGCGATGCGCTCTTTTCTTCGCATCAGCTGCTTGCATGCCGCAACTGGCTAAATCAACCTCTTTTTCCACATACGCACACTGACAATAAATCGTTTGTGGATGAGCACGAAATAATTGTGCCGCTATTTTTTTAGCTTGACCAAATGAATTGGGCGATGCGGCATAATTGCTGGTGCAAAAAATGAGTAAAAAAAGCCAATAGCGCATGATTAATAATCCACCGATCAAAATGGGCGACATTATATCGACTAATCGTCTTGTGAGCGACTAATAAACGGTCTATACCTAAGTAAGAATAGAAAGGGACTTCTTATGTCAAAGAATAAACTGAAACGCGATGCAACAAAATCCCCGCCCCTCTCCGCACGTCAGAGTAACTATTCGCTCATTGCACGCATAATTGAATCACTACCGGACAGCGTCTATTGGAAAGACAAAGATGGAAATTTCTTAGGATGCAATAAAGCCATGTTGGAACTGGCCGGCATGAACTCCATAAAAGGCAAAAGCGATTTAGACATGCCTTGGGCTAAATCAGCACCCTTTTTACGTGCACATGAATGCCACATAATGGCAATTAAGCGTACTCTGGAATTGGAAGAAACACGAACCATCGCCAACGGACAGCAAGCAATCTTATTAACGAAGATTACACCGTTACTTGATGAGACTGACGAGGTTATCGGAAGTATTGGCACCTTACTCAATATCACCCACCGAAAAAAACAAGAATTTGATTTGCATTCATCACAAGAAAAAATCGCCACCACCCTCGAAAATATTGTCGCCAACATGCCTGGACATGTGTATTGGAAAGACCGAAACGGCATCTATTTAGGATGTAATAACCGGCAAGCGCGAAGTTTAGGATTTAAATATGGTTATGAACTGGTTGGTAAAACAGACTTTGATTTACCTTGGGGTGAAAATCAAGCAGCGCTGTTTCGCCAAAACGATCGCCATATTATCGACACCGGTGAAACAATAATTATTGAAGAGAAAGCTCAGGTGGATGGGGAAAATGCCATCGTGTTAAGCCATAAATCACCCATGCGCAATAAGCACGGTGAAATCACCGGTGTGTTAGGAATATCCATTAACATTAGCGAGCGAAAAAAAATCGAGGCCGAATTGCACCAGGCAAAAGAACAAGCTGAAGCGGCCAGTCATGCCAAAACAGAATTTCTTGAAAATATGCGCCACGACATCCGCACACCACTAACGGGAATTGTTGGTTTTTCAGATCTCATCAAATCTGAAGCAGAAAATCCGCGTATTAAAGAATATGCCGATAATCTACAGGCGTCGAGCCATGCTTTACTTGATTTAATGGATGAAGTCTTAGAAGCTATTCAAGTAAGTTCGGGTGAAATCCCCAAAGTTAAGAAGAAGTTTATTCTAAAGAATATCGTACAACATGCGTTGAA
Source organism: uncultured Gammaproteobacteria bacterium (assembly GCA_963844185.1). Classification (GTDB taxonomy): domain Bacteria; phylum Pseudomonadota; class Gammaproteobacteria; order Legionellales; family Legionellaceae; genus Legionella. The sequence goes on along the minus strand of CAWJMX010000014.1, from coordinate 3,823 downwards.
TCTGAATAAGGCGAAAGCAGGCGCCAAACATTTGGAATTATCACTGGATTTTGATGAGAACATCCCCAAATACTTAATCGGCGATAATATTCGCATTCATCGAATCGTGCTGGAACTCCTTGCCAACGCGCTGAATTTCACCGATTCGGGTTTTGTTAAATTATCCGTAAAATTAGCACGCATAGAAAACCGAGAAATCACCATTAAACTCATGGTTTGTGACAGTGGTATAGGAATTCCTAAGGACAAACAACAGGAAATTTATCTTCAATTCAAACGATTAACGCCATCTTATAAAGGAATTTATAAGGGCGCAGGCCTTGGACTTGCGCTCATCAAACAATTTATTGACGATCTCGATGGTGAGATTTACGTGGATAGCGAACTCAAAAAAGGAACAACGTTTACTTGCGTTATCCCCTTAAAAGCATCACTCCTTGATGAAGATACGGGACTTCAGGAAGATATTGAATCATCAGGTGCTTCGCGTGCTCCACAAATTCCTACCAACATCGCAAATCAATTCCCCAAAGAACCAGAGTCCACTTTAAAGCTTCGTATTTTAGTGGTTGAGGACAATACCATCGCACAAACGGTTACCAAAGCAATACTGGTTCAATTTGACTGCCAAGTAGACATTGCCGAAAATGGTCTGGAGGCTTTGCGCCTGTGGAAACAAAATACCTACGATTTAATTTTTATGGACATTGGTTTGCCCGACATGGACGGGTATCAGATAACCCACCACATCCGAGTCCAAGAGATCGCAAACAACAGCCGAACCCCTATTATTGCCCTGACAGCCCATGTGAGTGAGGAACAGAAACAACGATGCATCGAATCAGGCATGAATGGCGTCCTTAGCAAACCACTGTCACTAAAAAGTTGCCGCGATATTTTGAGTTCATTTATTCCCGCGCGCGCTCAAGAACAAAAACCCAATAAATTCATCACCGATTTACCCGAAACAGAAACACATCTGTTCGCGCTATCCTCATTTCCAGTACTTGATGTTCTTGAAGGAATCAAAACTACAGGTACCGAAGAAAGCCTGTTCAAGACGCTGCAATTTATGATCTCAGATTCATTGCCTGAAGATTTCGCCATGCTGCAAAAGATGCATGAGCTCGGTGACTGGGAAAAAACCCAACAGCTCGCTCATAAAATTAAAGGTGGCGTCGTTTACGTGGGTGCTGTTCGTATGAAAATGGCCTGCCAATACCTTGAGCGCTATTGGAAATCAGGCCAACGTGCATTACTGGAGCCGTTGTACCAACAACTCCTCCTCGTCATCACCGAAAGTATTATTGAAATTAATCAATGGATTAAGAATAAATTACACCCCTAATTGTCTTCCAACACACATTCTTTTTCCTGACAATCGGCACGTACCGTCTGAGGCGTTATGCCATTTTGTGCGAGAATTGATTGAGCGGGGTATTTTTTAAATCGCAATGCTACAGGTCTTAGAAAGTCTGGGTAATGTGGTTTAATTAGATGGTCATATGTAGCAGCCATCGCCTTGTTTCGTCCACTAGGATACACCTCAAAGTCATACGCGTTCTCAGTCCAAAGACACATAACCGCACATTCCTCAATCAGATAATCTCGACAAAGACTAAATGCGCGCTCATGGTTAATGTCCTCTTGAGCAAATCGACTTAAATAACGTGTTAAAAAATCATCAATATTGGCATGGATGGCATTGCGAAAAAACACATTCGATTCATATTCATTGTGTACCCGCATATGGCTTTGACTGTAATTTTTACGATGATACCAATCATCCCAGCGCATGATGTCAAACGGGATCGTTAACTTATTAATTGCCTGCTCACTTCGTTTCAACCAGGCATCCCCTTCATCAAGAGCAGATTGGTATAGCTCATCGGGTGTGGCGTTACTCATAATACCAAGGGTATGGCGTTGGACACTGTCATCAACCAGAATAGTACACTGTTTAAATGAAACATTTATCAATTTGATTACCGCGGTAAATTTTTCGCCCTCGTGGATGGATTGACCAACACTAATCGGCATAAGACAGGTTGAATGCGGGAATAATTTGCGTTCTTCAGGTGGGTTTTCTCTAAATGAGGCTTTTACAATCCGGTTATCGCTCATAAACTGACTCCTCTTGTCTTACGGTTATTTTCATTTGACCTTACGGGTGTTTGCCAAGGCGCTTAAAATTCAGGCCGCATTATAAACAAATTAAACTCTTTTTGTCCAATTCAAGCACGCCAAACCACTCTGGGATTTAGTCCATAATTCCTTCATAACCCGCACGAATAACTCACATTAGCCAAGAGCAATGAAAAAAGAATCTATACTTATTAATAATTCAGTATTCAAGGATGAAGCATGAGGGAATTAGCCTATTTAGAGCAAATTAATATACCGCTCGATACATCCGACCCGGCGAGTGTAATAAAAAAAAGCCATCAAATCTGTTGCTTACTGCTCGGAAAGCTTAAAAAAATTAATTACACCAAAAAAACAAGTGCGTCGCAAAAAAAGGAAATAATCGGCTTATTAAAACAGACCATTAACCTATTAAATTCCAATCGTGACGCTTTAAAGTTGCTGCAAAAAAACACAATTAACGCCTGTATTAAGATCCTCAATGATGCAAGCGAGTACTTAACCATACCCCTTCTTGCCTCAATCACCCAAGATGATGCAGAGAAATTGAACGATTTTAGTACCAAAGCAATACGGTCTATGGCTCAGGCAATAAATCAAATCAAGCAAAAAGATTCGCTGCATAATGCGCTTGAAGCCATGAAACAAAGTGCTGAGGAAATAAAACCCTTGCTTCCTGGTTTATTAACTTTAGATTGCTATCAAGATAAAGTGCATGCACAAATAATTAATGACAACAACCTCATATTTGAGAATTTATTCAAACGGTACCTCGGTGAACTCACCGTCTGGGATGATTTAAACCGAACGAATAACGCGCTATTTTTTCTTTGCTCATCTCATGCCATTTTCAAAGAGGTAAATAAGGTTCATTAATAGGGGCTTACTTATCCAGAAAAAAACCACTTGTGGTGATCGAAAATCGATAAAAACACACCTCATAGAACAGGAGTCTTGATGGTGTTTTTAGGCGCGAACACCTTAAGAAGAAATCAGCGCACCAGGAAGCTCGCTCCAGCGCGTGGTATAGCATGGTGAGCGCATTTGTGACTGCATTGCCCAGGGTTTGCTGTACCCTTCGGCCGCAAGCCTGATGGTTTGGCTACCATAGCGCGTATTGATGGAATCAAAAACCGACATGAGTTTCTCCTTTTTATGCAACACATCCTCGCTGTGCTGATGAAATAAATCAAGCTGCAGCGTGGATTTATCACATAAATCATCCAGCATCACCCCAACTTTTTTGTAATGAATACCCGGTTTAAATAGTTTTTTTAAACATAATTTTGCAACCTGTGTGATTACCCGCGTATCATCCGTCGGATTAACCAGACGACATTCCATGCTGTTGGCGTAATAAAGCAAATCGTCGCGAAACGGATTGCCACGAATAAAAACGAAAACACGTTGCGCCACCAACTGCTGACGACGTGCTTTTTCGCAGGCGCGAGCACAATGGCTACTTATGGCCTGCGCCAAACTTGCAAAATGAGTTTGCATCGCCCCAAAACTTTTAGACGACATAATGCTTTGCTTGGGTTGTGCTTCATCAAGCCCACCACAGGGAACGCCTTGCAATTCCATCACCGTGCGCATCAAGACCACATTAAATTGTTTTTTGACCACATGAGGATTTAGTTTCGCCAAATCCATGGCCGTATAAATTCCTTTACCCATC
>CAWJMX010000013.1:132500-441373 GCA_963844185.1 uncultured Gammaproteobacteria bacterium | reverse complement strand
TAAATAGCGGCTGCGCCACTATTTAGACGATTTGTTTAAGAAAGATCGACAAATTTATCCATCTATGATCTACTACCCTCCATGTTTATAAGGGGATATAGATGAATAACGGGTTAATCGAACATTTTGAAGCATTGCCTGATCCACGAATAGATCGAACCAAACGATATCCATTAATAGAAGTTATTTTCCTGATTATCTCTGGAACAGTATCTGGTTGTGATGGTTGGAAATCAATCAAAGATTTTGGTGAGGCCAAATTGGATTGGCTTAGAAAGTTCTTGCCATATAAAGATGGAATCCCTGTTGATGACACTATAGCGCGAATCATGCGTAAAATTGATACAAAAGAATTTCAAGCCTGTTTTATGCGATGGATTCAGTCTGTCTCTAAAGCGACATCAGGGGATGTTGTTGCCATCGATGGAAAAACCCTACGTCGGAGCCACAATCATCGAGATGGTGTCCCAGCAATTCATATGGTGAGTGCTTGGAGCAGTGAAAATGGACTTGTTCTTGGCCAAGAAAAAACAGCAGAAAAGAGTAACGAAATTACAGCCATCCCACAACTTTTGGATGTCCTTGAGCTTAAGGGATGCCTTGTTACCATTGATGCGATGGGCTGTCAGACCGCTATTGCCGAAAAAATAATTCAGAAAAAAGCAGATTATGTACTCGCATTAAAAGGCAATCAGGGCAACCTACATGCTGAAGTTAATGATTTTTTTGAAATAGCATTAGCGGAACATTTTAAGCAAGTCGAACATAATTATTATGAAGAATATGATGCTGGTCATGGGCGCATTGAACACAGGCAATGTTGGGCTATCACCCCATCTGCTGAATATTTCCCATCATTTAAAAAATGGCCCAATTTAAAGAGCCTCATTATGATAAAATCTTATAGAGAATTTAAAGATCAACTTACCCCTGATACAAAGGATACTCGTTTTTATATTGCATCCATTGAGCCAAATGCAAAGAAAGTTTTAACCGTTGTTCGTCAGCACTGGGGCATAGAAAATAAGCTACACTGGACGCTTGATATGACTTTCAGAGAAGATGAATCCCGCATACGAACAGAGGCTGCACCTGAAAATTTTGCTATCATGCGACATATTGCGTTGAATCTAATTAAAAATGACACATCAAGAAAAGCCAGCGTTAAACGTAAGCGGTTTATGGCTGCATTAGAGGATGATTTCAGAGAAGTTATCATTAGGCAAGTAATTTAAGATGCGTTTGCCCTGAGATAATTTACACTTTTCTAACAGAACAGATCAGGAGCCTTTTTGAGAAAAGCCATGAACGAATAGGATTTTCAGCTCATGGCTTTAGATAAGCCCGAACGCATTCCCTCTGAAAAAAGACCAATCCCAGACGCTAATATTCCTGCGCCAATAAGACATTCACCCGATAATGTAATCGCAATTATTGCGGCTAAAGTAATACACAAACCACTTACAATGGTTCCAAGTGCAATCATCAACGCGCCTAAAACGTTCATCCCCATCTACCGTCAATACCCCAAAGTCACTTAGATATTCGATGAATAATACTATTTTTAAGAGATCTAGAAATACATATTTGTACATTATGTCTTTAATAAATGGATGCAACAAAATCCCCCAGAAACACAGTGGCTATTCGACTTTCTACAATTAGAAACGCATTTTCAAGTTTATTTTTCTGCCTTATTGTCTATTATAGATTCATATGGGTTTTATTTTTTATCAAGATACCTTCTTGGAATTAATAAGAAATAAATGATTTCCCATCAGCTTTAATGGATTACATAAGGAAATTAATATGTTTTCAGAACAAAATTTGGCGTCATTAATCGTTCTATCTAAATCAAAAGACGGACAGGTTCATTGTGCGGATCATCAAGGGAAGTCATTGAGCATTGAGGAAACAGATCAGATTACAATTCTTTTTGTTCCCGTTCTAATGGTAGAACAATGTCTTGTCTATAAAACTAATTATGCACTCTATTTCCTTCCTGATGAAAATGAATTAGCGTTGAAAATAAATACCATAAAACAACTGGAGACTGATGCGATCTTGTTGATTGGTAGACAGAAGCAAAAAAAAATTTATCTGATTGAAAATCATAAGCTTGTTACACGCACTTCAATGAGCGTGACGTTCGAATCAGATAAGGCATTTAGGGTTAACGAGAATGGAAAGGTATACCAAGGCAAAGACCTGGCTCCCTTGATTAAACAAATCAGATTTGCTTGTGGACGTGAGGTGCTTAAAACAGGAAATAATCTATTTTCAGAAGGAGCTGATCTTTGTAATGTAGTACTTGGAAAACGAAAAGAAGATGGACAATTTGTTCTTTATCATCCGAACACACTACTTGCTGCTGGTGGTGAATCAGGGATGAGTTCTTTTCTTGATAAAATTAGTAAAGGAGGGGGTTCTGAATTTACTGCTGTAATGCAGCATCCTAAAAATCAGATGAGCGTTTTAGCCCCTTTGCTTGCAGGGCAACTCGCTATTAAATTAAACAATAAAGATGTTATGCGTTTTAATCCTTCCGAGTTATGTAGTGGTATTGCATGCATTAATAAGAATACCGTAATCCTGACCGGTAAAATGATTTTATTTTCCAATGAGCTAGAAAAGCAAGTATTAATTAGTCTTGAGGGCTTAGAAAATCTTAGTAAAAGCCGGAAAATTAATGATCATGAATGTATTCCTATGGCAAAAACCATCAAAGATATAAAGAGAGCAAACGAGAAGATAAAACAACGCCCTTATTCCGTTTTTATAAAAGAGATAGAACAAGTTGTCTTTTCTAAGACTGTTAATTCCTCTAAAGATGCGGATGAAAAAGGGGATTTTTGTTTAGTCATGTAGCTGTATTTTATGCCGAGAGAAAATCATAACCAATTGATTAAAAATATATTACTCTATTCAATAATTACTGTTGATGAAAATACTCTGCCAAAATCGCCATGACAACAGAAGCAATTGCTGCCTCGCCAGCATTGCAACAATAAAACAAACAGGTTATTATTTGTACTCCAGCTACTCTATAAGAGCATTATGATGGAAAACATGACGAATCATGAGAACTTTAACAAAGAAAACGCGTATAAAACCATAAGTCAAAACGGTACAGAACTCACACTCACATCTGATGCGGTCTCGAATATTCACGCGGGGATTCTAGCCAAGAGACCTTCCGCATCAGAAACGCACTCATCAAGACAATTATTTCCTTTTTTTGAAAGCTCACCGAATAAAAAAAACAAACCCGAACCGGCTAATGCCATTGATAATAGATTTAACGAAATAAATACAGACATTAACGATGCCTCAATACATTCGTCGTTAACCGCAGCTAAATTAGAAATGAATAGTTTCAATAGAAAACAAGATTTGCTAAAAATAAGAAATCTGGCTAATCAAAAAAAGCATGATAGACTGAATCAACTTAAAAGCGAAAAATATTCTGATAACAATTCTAAAGCGATAAAAAAGAAATGGCGCGACATGGGAGGAAAAGAAAATGAGCTCGTTAGTTCAAACATTAAATTTTTTCGTGTAATTGACGACATTTATGTTCCTGTAATTAATAATGATAAATTACCTTATCAAAACAAAGAAACAAAGGTGCTTGCTAAGGGGGATACTTTATTACTCATGGCGGACTATAGAAAAAAATATAGCTTGAGCAACCTGTGGTTTTCTGCAACAGAAAAAGAAGCAGTTACTCTTATCGATACCATTTTATCTAGTGCTAGCACTAATGAAAAACATGCAATTATATATCAATGTGCTGCTGATATACATTATTCTAGCGTACTTCTAGAAAAAGAGTCCGGTAAGCAATTTAAGTTATGGAGCTGTGGTTCTGTTCTTGATGATACAGATATAAAGGAAAACGAATGCTCTAGATATGTTGAGGCTATTATCTCTGCATTAGCAAAATCAACCAACATAAGCTCCGGTTGTACGCTGTATTTTTCATATCCCAGCAGACAGGCAGATGCGCTAAATTGTTTTTTATTTGCATTATCTTCCTGTAAGCATTTTCTTTTGAACGAAAACATATCTATAAATAAAATATATGACCACAAGGACACTATTCATGCACTAAAAGAAATAGAGAATCTACCCGAGTCCTACGCTGTTTCTAAAAAAAGGGCTAATGAAATAGAGATAAACTGTGTTTCTGTCGTACTGCCACCCGAAATGATGAAACTAACCCAGTCTACTAACACAATAATAGGCTATGCTAATTATTTAAAAAATACAGAAAACAGGGAGGAATTTTTAGCTAAAGTTCGCGAAAAATGTTTTGTAACCGATAACCATAGTGTATTCAACCCCGAGATTAGAGCCATAAAAAACTTACAACTGGCCTTTAAAAAATATACCAAGCTGGAGTTATTGAGCTTGTTTGAGCAAACATTTACACCAGAAGAATTAAATGAATTAAGATTAATCCAAAAATTCCCAACAAACCAGGAAGAATTTGAAAAAATACTAATGATAGCCTGTAAATATGAATATTTTTTATTAGCTGAAAATTTATTATCACTTGATTCCTATCATTCAGAAATACAAAAAACCGCATTACAAACCTTAATCAATAATAAAACATCCGACCCTACTGCTTTAGAGACCATCCTCAAACAAAGCGATGAACTAATAAATGAATATGAATCAAAAATTACAATTTAAACTACATCATGAAATTTAACTAGGCGCAGTCGATCTCGGGCTGCGGAAGTGTCGCAAAAAAGGAGCTATTGCAAAAAAATACCTATCGACACTTAACTAATCAATTGATTAGGGAGAAGAATATGAGCAACTATCACCTACAGCATTGTCATTTTTTTTGCAATAGAACCTATATTTCGTGAGATATTACTATGCATGCAATTATTGATAATGGACTGTTATTGAAGCGCGTAATTAGTAGAAGATATGAGAGCGTCTTAGTGGCTTATTACTGATGCTAATTTGTGTTTTTTTTGGCTCTTGAGACCTGCAGTATCAGCTTCGGTGTCCGCATAAAGACGTATCTTATTCTGGTGTATGTACTTTAGAATCAAGGCTGTTAAATATTTTTCCGCTGAGTCATCGTTTAGGACGATTACTAAAGCGGACGCAATAAGTCCTGACATAGGAAGGATACGCTTTAAAAAATATCAAATATTTTTATACTTAAATTTTGGCCAGATTTATTTTTTACAATTATTTGCTGCAAGCAATGATGAGGATAGTGTCTAATATTAATCATTATCTTTTTTTGAGACTGCTACTACTTATAACCTATTGAATCCGACTTTAACGACAAATGATCTTATTGTTAAAACATTTACTAAGCTTATATTTATACTTGGTTTTTTTATGATTTTTTTAAAGAATCCTCAGGTTTCTTTTGATAAAAAGCGTAATTTAGTACTTATTCGACATCCGTGGTTAATACCTGGAGCGCCCCCCCCCCTTTCTCATATTATTAAAGCAAGTGTTCAGGAAAAATTTACGCAGTTGACTCCCTCCCCTGGCACAAGCTATGTCGTTGTTTTAAAATTAAAAAATAATGATTGTATACAATTATCTGCGACTACTTGTGAGGCTAAATATCTCGCAACGGATATGGTTGAGCAGATTAATAAGTTTCTGCGACACTAATTGAAAATGACGCCATTTAAACACTGAGGGTTTCGTTGAGCTTTAGATTAAAGCTCAACGGAATATCTGCCCTGTGAAACGCACTTACAGGACAGATTTTTTTCTTAGTATCAATTATTGAACATACTATTTGCAGCCATGAGTGTAATAGTCCCTGCGGTAACCACGGCAGCGGCTTGCCAAAAGCTATATCTTGAGGGTTGTGCCTCTATAGGATTACTTTGATTTTCAGAAGAAGTATCTTCAATCGCTGTATTTTCCGCGCCAGATTCTACTGCGCCAACAGCCAACTTAGTCGCTTGTGCCTTGGAGATCAGTGAACGTTGATCATCAAGAAGAATAGTACCCGCGCTGTCTTTAATGATCAAATGAATAATACCGCTGGTGCACTCTTGGGATTTCAAGCTGACAAACTGGTCAGAAAGATCAAAAGCCTGGACATATTCTTCGCTTACTTCATCATCAATCACTATTTTACAACTGAATAACTCTCTGGCCGCCGCCCATTCTTGCAATTTATCGGTTTTCTCTAAGGACTTAATCAAATCAACATTATTAGCGTTAATGATCTCGGTGCCGAATAGCTTGGCTACTTGTTTCAAAATATCAGGCTGCTCCATATTATAGCTCATGATAAAAAACTTGTTTCGTGTTCTCACTATAAGTGCAGAGTCCTTATTCAAATCAGTCACCTGCTGCTCTAATTTCTTCAGATGCCCATCGTTAATGGACGAGGCATCCACACCATCGGTAAATAACAAGACATTATTGTGTGAGGCTGACTTAATGATTTTGTTTAATTGCAGAGAAGTTGCCTCATACAAATTTGTACGGCCCTCTGCGTTCAATGCCCTGATATTATCTTGTAAAAGCCAAAGTTTATTTTTAGTATAAGTACCAACGCGGGTGATATTGTGATTAAAGCTAGAAATCTCTATTGACGCCTCAGGTTGAAACGCAAACAATGCTTTAGAAAATTTGACTACACTTTCTTTTAATACATCTATCTCACTATTCATACTACCACTAATATCTACGACAAAATGATATAAAGGAGGACGTACGTTAGACACATAAAAATAAGGTGTAACCTCGATATTGCCATTATCGAGTTGCTTTTGCGCATAAAAAATTTTCTTAGCAGCAAAAATACTTACATTCATAACCAGAAATGGATCATTACTCTTAATCAGGACTTGTTTATTAGGATAAGACGCTAAAAACTTCTTGATATCAAACCTTAAGTTATTCGCATCATTACTCCAAGAGCCCCTATTACCCGCAACACTCAGGTAGTTACACTTAAGTTGCTTGAATATATCGGCATAACGCTTGGCTGGAATCTCCATCTCAATATACTGTTTATTCTCATCAAAAGTATAGGGAAGTCCTTTATTTACTAGCATTTCTAATGCTGTACGGCATAATGCTTTATCTATCTCAAAGTCAGTATTGCGTGCATCAAAACTCTGTGCCGTATCTATTTCTGTATTAAGTAACCGAGCTAACTCAAATTCTTCTATCTGTTCATGAATTTCCAACATTTTTTGCAGCTCGTTAACCAGCGTTCTACCCGATTCTTCTGTTTTAAAGTTTAAAATCAACAATTCATCGTGACAGATTACCTCAGTACCGTTCAAATCAATCCCCATGTCCTTTAATAAGGATTTCATATTTTCGGTACGCAACGCATTATTCGCCAGATTAGTCATATTTTCCTCTATTATTTTTGTTAAAAAAAGAACACTGTTGGCGCAAATAATACAATTAACGAGGTATAAAAACAACGAGTTCCTTTATTAAATTCACAATTCAATAAACATCCAAATAATTTCTTAAACGATCTTATTTTCTGCGAATGTAAGCCATAATTAAATCTTATTGAACAAAAAACACAAGGAACGCTTAATAGGCACTACATTAATAGCTCTGCGCTGACGGACTAGATTTGTGCTTTTACGGGTTTTGGAAATTACAGGGGCTAACTCATTTTAATTGTGATAACAGCACATGGATAATTGGGAGGCAGAGCTTCGGTCAGAATTGCACTTTAGCCTACCCTCGTGGCAATTAAACATAACCCTTCAATAAAAGCTTTCTATAAAAGATTATGTCTGGCTGGGAAAGCTAAAATGACAGCTGTAATTACTTGCATGCAAAAGTTATTAATATAATGGATGCGCTGATCAAGACAATTGCTACACAGTGCGAGAATACGCTTAAGAATCCCACAACACATCACAATCATCTTTAATTGAAGCCTGCAATAAGTTAAGCAAGGGGATTGCCCGTTTGGCTAAGCCAATTTCAACATCACCATCATCATCCTCTTGTTCTGTCCCATTGCGTTTGCCTTTTGCAAGCGCATTTTGCAAGTGACTTAATGCCTGTGGAAGATCCTGGGACTTAATGGCGCCAGGAATCGTGCCACTATGCCCCATTAACGCCAGTAACTGCTTCGCCACATCACCAAAATAAATAATGTTTTCATAAGCATTTGAATGAAAGGTTACCAACATAAAAAACTCCTTTTTTAGCCATAAACACGTAACAAGTATTCCGCAACCGCACGTAATCCCATGGCTTCGCCACCTTCGGGTTTACCTGGTTTGCTGCGCTCACTCCAAGCCATAATGTCAAAATGCATCCAAGCAGTTGATTTTGTTATAAAACGCTGCAAAAAAAGACTAGCAATAATCGCGCCAGCATAAGGATGATCACTGGTATTGGCCATATCCGCCATATTTGATTTAAGGTAGTCTTCATAGGGCGTAAATAAAGGCAAACGCCACATTGGATCCACCGCTTGACAAGAAGCATCAAGTATCTCAGTAGCCAATTGGTCACTATTGGTAAATAAAGCCGATACTTCCGTACCAACAGAAACACGGGCGGCGCCAGTTAAAGTTGCAAAATCAATAAGCAAATCAGGTTGTTCTTCACAGGCTTTAACCAATGCATCCGCCAAAACCAAACGCCCCTCAGCATCGGTATTATGCACTTCTACCGTTAATCCATTACGCATGGTCAGCACATCGCCCGGTCTGAACGCATTAGGACCAATTGCATTTTCCACCGCCGGAACAAGCATCTGTAAACGCACCGGTAATTTACGCGTCATAATCCATTGCGCTAAACCAATAACATGAGCCGCACCGCCCATGTCTTTTTTCATCAAGCGCATGCCATAAGCAGATTTAATATCTAAACCACCCGTATCAAAACAAACCCCCTTGCCTACTAGGGTAACTTTGGGATGCGCAGCATCCCCCCAAGTTAAAGACAACAAACGAGGAGCAGATATTGCCGCACGCCCTACGGCATGAATGGCCGGAAAATTCGCGCTCAGTAATTCATCACCGACCCATTGTTTAAATTTTGCGCCATGCGTCGTAGCCAATTCCTCAACCACTGCAGCCATTTCTGTAGGACCTAAATCATCAGTTGGCTTATTGATTAAATCACGCACTAAAAAGTGTGCATCAGCCAAGGCGAGCAGATTGGCTAATTCTTCTGCTTTAACCGCTAAAACACGTGGTGATACTTCGTTTTTTTTGTACAGGTCAAAACGATATTGAGCTAAAGCCCAAAAAAGCGCCGCTTCCTGGGTCATAGCCCCTTGCACCGCATAACAATTTGCGGGTAATTGTAAGGCCGCGTTGGCTAAAGCTAATTCTTGATTGCCATTACCCGTACCAATATAAACCTTATCAACCAAGCCATCCGCATTAGCGATTAAACAATAATCCCCTACTTTCCCTTTAAATTCTTTCACCGTCAAACTATTACGCTCAGCTGACGTTAAAAAGTCGATACCTTCTTCCCATTGAGTTAGGGAAATCAAATAAAGAGGAATTGCTCGGTCACTCCGAGTGTCATAAAATAATTCAGCTTGCATATCTTTATTCCTTCATCTGGCCACGGAAATGAATAGGTCTAAGTCCGGTCAAACCTAATACCAATAAATAAATTACCACTACAGCAAGTACGTGAGCCAATAATAAGCACAAACGCAGGACTGGTGGTAAACTTAACCAATACTCGACTGTTCCATTCATGAGAATCAGGTAGACACTAATTGCCGCATTAGCACATATTAATTGTATACTATATTTCAACCAACCTGGTGACGGTTGAAATACCCCGCGTTTAACCAGTAAAAACAATAAAGCGCCGCAATTCACATAACCCGCCAAAGCAGACGCTAACGTGAGTCCTGCGTGTGCGAAATGCCAGACAAAGAGCGAACACAATAAGGTATTCACGATCATCGAAATGGCCCCAACCTTAACAGGTGTACTAATGTCTTGGCGCGCATAAAAACCAGAAGCCAATACCTTAACCATCATAAAAGCAGGAACGCCTGACGCCAAAGTAATTAAGCTTTTTTGGGTTTGCAAAACATCATTCAGGGTAAATTTACCATAAGCAAAGCAACTCACGATTAAGGGCATCGAAAATAAACACAAGCCCAAACCCGCAGGAATGCCGATTAATATGATCGAACGCAACCCCCAATCCAAGGCTTGCGAATATTGAGTTATACTTTGTTCTGCATGACGTCTAGAAAGATGGGGCAGAATTACCGTTGCAATCGCTACGCCAAAAACGCCTAAAGGAAAATCGGTTAGCCTATCGGTGTAGTACAACCAAGACACGCTGCCTACTTTTAAGAACGAAGCAAAAATACTATCAACCATCAAATTCAGTTGCGCAATCGACACGCCAAATAAAGCAGGGACCATTAACTTAAGGACACGATTAACCCCAGGATCATTGCGAACTACCTGCGGCCTTACCAGCAAATGGCGTTGGTATAAAAAAGGGATTTGGAATAATAATTGAGCAATACCTGCAATCAATACCCCCCAAGCCAGGCCCGTAACCGGTTGCGGTAAATTGGGACAGAGATAAAGAGCGGCTAAAATCATACTGATATTAAGTAGTACGGGCGTAAATGCAGGCACCGCGAAATAACCATAGGTATTTAATACTGCCCCAGACATTGCGGTTAAGGAAACGAACATCAAAAAGGGGAATGTGATGCGCAGCATCTCAGTCGCGAGAAGCGAACGACTACTGTCATGACTAAAACCTGGAGCAAATAAAAAGATAATAACTGGCGAGGCAAGCATGCCAATTATGGTGACTACCGTTAGAATAGAACCTAAATAACCGGCAATACGCGCGATAAATACCCGCACATCATCTGCAGACCGTGTTTTTTGATATTCTGCCAGTACGGGTACAAAAGCCTGAGCAAAAGCCCCTTCAGCAAATAAACGACGCATAAAATTAGGAATACGAAAAGCAACAAAAAATGCATCCATTCCCGCTTGAGCACCAAAAAAATTGGCAAGCACCATATCGCGAACGAAACCTACCATGCGTGAAATGAAGGTCATTAATGAAACTAGAGTTGTAGAGCGCAACAAGCTTTGTCGTTTAGGGATCATCATATCGGTTTTAGTTGCTGACATATTTTTAATTAATTTAAAAAAGAGCCCTTATGATATACCCAAACGCATACAGTTACATAATTTTAAATTTAACGTAAATTAGGGATAAGACGCCCTCCGTTCAAGCTAAGGAGGCAGGGTAAAATCTTGCTCCTTCATAATTCAGTTCTTCTGTGTGAATAAAGAATTCTATTGACAAATTCTAACTCATTATGCAAGAATCACCATCTTTTGTATTGTCTGAATGACTGGAGATTTTTAAGTGGCAAATATTAAATCAGCGATCAAACGTGCTCGCCAAAACGTAAAACTGCGTCAACACAATGCCAGTGCACGTTCTATGTTCCGTACTTACATTAAAAATGTATTAAAAGCTGTTGAAGCAGGCAATAAAGAAGCTGCAACTGCTGCTTATACTAAAGCTCAACCTATTATCGATAAAGCAGCGGCAAAAGGATTAATTCACAAGAACAAAGCAGCTCGTATAAAAAGCCGTCTAGTTACTCGTGTTAAGGCAATGGCTGCGTAATTAGGTCACCAAAAGATGTCAAAATCTTGGTGAACTGAGCGTAGATTGAACGAAAAAAACTCTGGGAGAGCGCAGCATAGATAGCTATGAGCGCATATCCAAGAGTTTTTATCGTTAAAAATGTACCAAATACGACCGTTTGAAGAGCAATGAACCGGCGTTTACCAGTTCTTTGCTATTTCATTGTGGTTACTGTATTTCTAGATACATCCTCATCCAATTCAAGTTCTGGCGCGCAATAAGTGCGGCCGATAATCTTACACAGTTTTTTCTGTGTATCGACGTGAAAGTATGCCGCTAACGCTTCTAATGAATTTTCTGCGGATAATAATACCTCCTCGTTGCCATTATTTACTGGTATTGTTTGTTTTGAAAATATTGCCGGTTCAGGTGCTAGAGCATCATCAATTTCCCATCCGTTGACAATAGCCATATATAATGAATTAAAAAGATATTTTGCCACGTTAATCTTGGTAATTAAATTCGCTTGCTCTTTATTTTTCGGCCAACTAAATAATGAATAGGCAAATCCAGTCAAACCCGATACTTTATTCATTTTTATTTCCGGCTCTATCACTTCAAAAGCACAATAACAAGCAACCACCCGCTCAAGCAATCGCGTCTGGTATTCCCTATATTGTTCAGGCACCACGGCATTACGTAATAACCAGTCTAAGCGTTGTAGTTTACTGACGATTTCTTTCACCTCGGTACAATATTCATTGTCTACGGCAAAACTAACCCGTGCCTTACTGTCTGGCAACACGTCGATTTTTTGTGGAGGAACAGACCAAATTAGTTTAACTCCAGGAGTATGTCGATCACGAAAATAAATTTTTTCTTTAGACTCTTTAATGTGCTCAGATACCTCACCTTCGCTATGCAATATAATGTTTTCCATATTGCCGCTAACAAAGCGTGGAAAGGTTGAGACGCGGTAAGGGGCGAGTTGTTCTTCAGACAAAACCGTTCCTAATATATCCAAGGCTTCGGTTTTACAGGTATGAGAACCTTTGAGAGAAGGCCTAAACCCTGCTCTTGATAATGAAAAATCAAATGGTTTGAGCCGTGATTCGCGATTATTATTTTGGGCATCTTCTAACTCCATTTTAAAAATTTCACGTGAAAACTCTTCCTCAGGATAATGTCTCATCTTTACCTGCGAGGTCTTTTTGAACCCCTTTTTTTTCACCGCATCCTGCACAGCAGCTTCTTGGTCAGCAACCCGTTGCAGGCATTCTGTTTGTAAGTGATTAAATTGTTCTTCAGTTAATTCATAAGAATAACCGTGTAACCCATGACCAAGATCCATGTAACGAACCTCTTCATGAACAAGCCAGCCATGATTACCAAAAAAATCAACATCCAAACCCACGCTTCTTTTTAATCGCGTAAACCAATGATTCCGATCACCCGTAGCAGGAACGCCGTAAAAGCCCCAAGTATCAAAAACCTCCACTTGCTTTTTCTCTTCATTCAATTTAGATAAAATGAATGCGCCATGCCAAGCAGGATTACCTTCAACGGTACTATCAAACGTACAGAATGTTACCAAGTATGTCATCTCGCTCGCTCCTTAAGTGATTTAATGCCTAATTGAAATCTCAAGTGCAATGGCAATAAATAATGCTCCATGCTTTTTTATTCCATAATTATTTTGATTAAAGGTTATGACTGATGCAAGAATTTATTTCATAACTGATGATAAAAAAAGAGTTAAGTGCGACCATTAAGCATGGCTTTTTAACTTATTGAATTAGCTATTTTTGTCTTATATTTAATTTAACGCCAATTTCGGATAAAAAATCGAGTAAAACCTTAGTTTTCCTCGCTCCATTCAGGCTGAGGAGGAATAAGCTCTGTTCTGATTTTTTATCCGATACTAACGTTAATTTAAGGTGCGTTTCAAATCAGACATTCATAAACTATCGGATATCGCAACCCAGATGCAGATGCAGTGAAAACCCGGGCTTAGCTGCGCCCGGGCTACTATGACTTTTTAACTTATCGAATTAGCTATAACTACTTACAGCTTGTGCCTGATTTACTTGCTTATAAACATTTTTTGCCGGTGCAAAATCAGGATATTGCGTCACTAAATGTTGTAAGATCATGCGTGACAAAACTTCATCACCACGATTCCATTCATTCAATGCCTCAAGATATATTAAATTGGCCGCTGCACCCGCAGCAATCGGTGCCTGATTCATCACAATTGGCTCAACAAAACTAACGCGAGCCTGAGCTTTTGCCTCCATGTGTTGTAATACTTTACGCGCTTGTAAACTACCATTATCACTCGCTTGCTGTAACAATTGTTTCCCTTTAGAAGGTGAAAGTTCACCTGCGGTGCCCTCTAAATAGTAGGTAGCCAATTGATATTGCGCATAAGCATTTTGCCGCGCCGCTAATTTTTGGTAAAGACTGGCGGCCATTTTAGGATCTTTTGTAACCCCTAAGCCGTAATGGTACATTCTTGCCAAAGCCAGCATCGCCTTTTCATTACCTTTATCCGCCGCAGCTTGGTAGTACTTAAGCGCGTCAACGAAATCAAGCTTAGTAGTCACTCCAGTTTCAGAGAGTAAACCCAATTCGTAAAGTGCATTAGAATTACCTAAATCAGCCGCTTTCTTATACCAAGATAAAGCTTTCTGTTCATCACGCGCCTGTCCTAAGCCCATGAAATAAATGCCCCCTAATTGATTCATTGCTTCATGAACATTCTTATTCGCAGCGTCAATAAACAAACTCTTCGCTTTTTCAAAGTTCACTGGAGTCCCTTTGCCATATAAATACATTAAGGCCAGATTATAAATACCTAAAGGATTCGCTTTCGCAGCGGCCTGCTCATAATCTTTTAACGCTTGGGCATAATTATCATCAACTGTTTCATCGATAAATCCTAAAGCAACAAAAGCTTCAGGTAAAGTTGTTGCCGCTTTTTGGTACCATTGCTTTGCCAAATTATAATCAGGCTCTCCACCTGCGCCAATTTGATAAAATTGCCCCAATAAATACTCAGCTACCGGACTGCCCTGTTCTGCAGAAGCAGTATACCAACGTTGGGCACCGACCATGTCTGGCTCAGAGCCTAAACCCTTTTCTTCCATATAGGCCAATTTTAATTGCGCATCACGATCACCTTTTTCAGCTAATCCTTGATAGATCTGCCGTGCTTGCTTCATTTTTTCTGAGTCGTTATTGCCCGTTAAATAATAGTCCGCTAGTACAATCCCCGCATGACTATTGCCTAATTCATACGCATGAGTCAAATCAGTTAAGAAATCCTGGTTTGATTGCTGCTGCAAAACGGCCATATTAAAATCAGCATAAGAAAATTTATCGTTCACTGATTGCTGTAAGAGTGCCATGCCTTTGTCTTTATTTTTTTCAATGCCTTTCCCCTCAGCAGCGTAAGTACCTAAAATAAATTGGCTTACCGCATTTTCGCCAGCTTGTTGGTACCAATGCATTGCTTGTCCGGGATCGGCACTAACGCCAATACCACGATCGTAGAGTAATCCCAGTAATAATGCGGCTTTTTCCTCACCAGCCGCGGCCTGCTCTTTAGCAACAGCAAAAGCTTTTGCCTGTCTTTTAGCATTGCCATCCATAGCATTGTAAAAGGCCAGTGGTAATAAGGCATTCGAAATACCGCGATCTGCGGCACCTTGATACAATTGACGAATCAGCGTAATTTTTTGTCTTTTAGCATCCACGCTCAAACCACTGTCATACTGTCGTGCCAAACGATTTGCCAAGTCATATTCTGCAGGGCCATAACCGTTGGCAGCAGCCAAATACAGCATCGAATTAGCTTGCTCAGCATCTGCTTTAACATACTCAGTCCCCTCAGGGCTAGTGATGCCTTGTTCGAGAATTCGGGCAAGTACATATTGTGAGTTCTTGTTTCCTTTAAAGGCCGCATCCGTTAAATCATTTAAGGCAAGCTGATAATCCTCTTTACCTTTAGCATGCAATAAATATAAAATTCCTAAATTATATTCAGCCCCTAAATGCTGTTGTTGTATGGCATTCTGATAGAAAACAATTGCTGAAGCATCATTTTGGGTCACACCGATTCCATATTGGAACATTTGTCCTATTTCAAATTGTGCTTGCGCATCCCCTAAGATTGCGCGGTTATACATTTGATAAAAGACCGACATGATATTTACTTGCCGTTGCCAACCATCCGTCCATAGATCCATGACGCTGGCTTCTTGCGCCCCCTTATCCACATAATTCGCATCAAGATAAGGTGCCGGTAAATCCTTATGCTCCACCACAAGGCTATTTACTCTTTCAACATTACCAACCTGGGTATTTAAAGAATAAGTAGGATAAATCCATTGATTCGCTTGCGAATCCGTATTTTTACTCACTAATGCATCGTAATAGCTGGCGATCGGAATCTCATTAGGTTGCACCAATTCAAATTGCGGTTTAAAAATAAGTTGCCGCGAAATAGCTTTCAATTTTGGCGCTTGGTTATAAGCATAATCACCTAAAACAGCCGGATTGCTCCAGGCACTAAAGATGCCATTCATCTGATAGGCTGTTTGTTCTAATTTATCCGTGGTGCCGTTACTTAGCCACAATGCAGCTTCTGCAAGGGCTTTATTAGGTGCCTTGCCGTCTTCATTGGCTTGATCCTGCCATTGTTTGGCTAAATTAAGATCCGGATCAACACCAGTTCCTTTTTTATAAAACTCAGCTAATTGACGTTTGCCTTCAGTAGATCCGTTTTGAGCGGCTTTTAAAGTCCACATAAAAGCTGTTTTAAGATCATAAACCTGACTTTTATTGTCTGCATAAACTTCAGCTAAATCCAGATAGGCTCTATTATTATCTATATTGCCTGCTTTGCTAAACCATTGTAAGGCTTCATCTTTTTGATTTTGCTCTAAAGCAATCTCACCTAATTTCACCATTGCCGGAGCAAAACCATGGATTGCCGCTTGATTTAATAACGCCAAACCTTTGCTTTCATCCTTATCAACTAACTTGCCGGCAACATACAAAGAACCCAGTTTGGTTAATGCTTGTGGATTACCATTATTCGCTGATTTATTTAACCAAATAAGGCCTAGTTTATTGTTCGAGGAATGACGGCTGTCGATGAAATTCTCAGCTAAGGTAAATTGTGCAATTGCATTACCATTTTTTGCCGCATCAATGTAATAACGCGTAGCCGTATCAATATTTTTCTTCACCCCAATGCCGTACAAGTAGGCTGCAGCCATAAACATCTGGGCATTAACATCTCCCGCAGCTGCGGCTTGTTTAAACCAGGTAACCGCTTGCAATGGATCTTTTTCATGTAATAAAGAATATTTAGCCATGATTTGCACGGCAGGTAAAAAGCCTTTCTGGGCCGACTGCGTAAAATAACGCAGCGCTAATTGTGTATTTTTTAGCTGACCATAGCCGTAAAGATAGATGCGTCCTAAATAATAATCAGCAACCGCATTTTTTCCGGTTTGCATCATTAAGGGTTCAATGGCCTTATTATAATGTCCTAATCGGTACGCACTGAAATCATCAGCCAAAACCTGTTGGCTGGCTGTTGCGGCTAATAAACAAACCCAAGGTACTAGCGATTTCATGAAAATTCTCCCTCTTTACATGGCAATTCAATCTAAATTCAATGGCAAATCCAATTATTGAATGTAGATTTATACCCCAGGTATTATGCCATAATGTACAACATCATTAACGGCCCCATTTCTTGAGTTTCCATCTGAAATCCAAAAATTGCCTTTATTATTTAAACCAAATTTTACATGGACGTATTCACATATTTTAACTGTCTCAGCACAGTCAATAATTTTGCCATAAGACTGTTTGCCATCGCCTAAAGTACAAATAAACTTAACCAACGGTTCGCCAGTAGCTAATGCGGCCCATTGATTAGGACCAATAGTATGGTTTACCCGCGTGGAATATTCGCTGTCTTCATCCCGCATTTGATATAGGCTAACTGTTTGCGGCAATTTATTATAAAAGAAATATAAGGACTGTAAGGCTCCTTCTTTTCCAGGAAACAAAGACAAGACTTTGAGGCGTTGCTGATAACCAACTGGAATGCACCCAATCGGAAATCGCGCTTCATCTTTAACCGCCTTTTGTTGTGCATCTTCGCCTGTCTTCTTCGCCTTAGCTGCCTCAAGCGGGGTCGCTGATAGTCCTAGCAAAAGCACCAATGAAATTGAAGTGAATTTTTTTAGAGTATTCATTATATTTTCTCACTATCATTTATTGGGCGCACAATTACAACTGTGCCCATAAAATTATTGCGCTCACTCGATAATTCAACAAAATCTTGGTTCAGCCATTTAGCATCTTCCGTAAACATACGTACACAACCATGGCTAGCCCTTATTCCCGGTATATCTGCAGAACCATGCAAGGCAAAGCCCTTGTGGAAAAACATGCAATAAGGCATTTTGGCGCCGCCCTTACCGATAGGAAACACATCTGAGGTACATTTTTCATTTTCTTTACTAAATACTCTGAAAATACCCGTCAGAGTACGACAGGAACGGTTTGCATCAGGACAGCGGTCTCTTCCAGAGGAGATAGGTCCCCATTTCACCAAATTACCTTGGCCATCATAAGCCCCCCAAGCTAATTTATCCTGATCGACAATAATTTCTTTTTGATTTTCACCGGGTATTTTTAGTGGGAAAGGAGCAACATCAAGCATATTGATGTATGCCAAATTTTTGGGCACAGCAATAACCTTACCTACCCATAATTGATTATAAGTCCGATTGATGCGCTGCACTATATCGCGTTGCGGCAGATCAGGAAACATGTTCTCCCAATTTTGCCCTGAAGCCACCGTGATGCAATCATACTGAGGATAACCACATAGACCTGTACCGTAAAACCCTGCATTTGCCACGGCACCCATTAGCATCATCAATGCTGTTAAAAGTATTTTTTTCATATGCCGCCCCCTTCTTCACTAACTTTTATTATTCCATGCAAGATTTATGCTTAAATCTCAAGCTCTTTTTCTAAATTATTATTTTGAGCAGATACAAAATAAGTTTAGTACCAATATAGCTATTTTTGCCAGCGATTTACGTTTAAAAACAAGTAATAAAGTAATTCAGACACGGGTTGATCAAAATACAACCAAGTGCTCTTTATTTGAGCCAACAATGAACGCTCATTCTGAAATATTGCATCTTCTCCCAAAGAGTGTTAGCAAATTAGTTGACTCAAAAATAATCTGTTTGCTGTTTGTGTAAATATTAAGCTGCATGTCTCAAGGAGTGAAACATGAGTAAAGAAAAAAAGTATTACACATCATATCAAGCAATGCCGCCTAATTCGCGTTTTTGGGTGCATTCTGAATTGTGCTATACCGAAGCTGAACTAAACTTTAGAGCATGAGTGCTTAAAGCGCGTGCTAATTCTGGGATTCATCAGGATTACTTAACCAATCCAAGCTCATGATTTATTGATGATAATCAGCAGGCATTCATTAATGTCTATCAAAATTCCTGGTTTTTTTCTAATGCGTACAAAACACGTCATCTTTTAACCCGAGATGATTTTTTTGTCCAACCCGTAGATAACCAACGTTTGCAATGGTCACAGTTATATGACTTGATGCAAAAAACCGGCGATTATTTGCTCTTAAGAAACAAAAATTTGCCGGCAGAACATTTAAATCAACCCATGAATTTCACCTTGCTTGATATCAATCACATTCTGAAAGACATAAGCCAAAATCCCAATATCGAGCAAACCCAAGAACAATTAATGCATCTTACTCGCTATATTCGCGCGATTGAAAAAAACACCTCGCCGTTAATCGGTTCTGATAGACTATTTTTAGCTAATTTTCGCGGTATGATCGATGAGGAAATTCACCCACAACTCACATATCTGATTGCGTCTCAATTATTAAAAGATAGACTTGGCGACTTATCAAAAAACATTTAACAGTTATCCAGCAAACGTAACCGGGTTTTACATTTTGCTCTAAGTAGCAATCAGGTTAATCCACATTTTTACGATTTTACGCTTGGCCAACTTGAAAATGTAAAAGCCTATCCTAGCATTGAAAAACGGCGTCAATCAAATCATTGTTCATTTAAGTAAGCCATCGATTAAAAAAACGAGTTTGATAAAGTAAAAATCCAATTAGATGATTTAATTACTCAAGTAAAAGATGCTAAAAATGCGGATGATGACTATGAGCAAAATGAGTATGAATACTTTATTGAACGTTATGAGGAATTAAATCATAAAGCAGATGCTGGTTGTTATGAGGTACACCATTTAAAAGAGCTTTATGATGAAATCAGTTTCTTCTTTCAAGAATATGAACAGCAAGGAATTGAGAATTCAATGTATTAACGTACGTTGGGACGTTCGCCCCATAACCGAAAAATACCCTTCTCCAAGTACTTGGAGAAAGGTATTTATAAAGAATTAACGAATTAACGAATTAACGAATTAACGAATTAACGAATTAACGAATTAACGAATTAAATCAGCAACCGTATGCTTATCATTGTCAACAATTTTTGCAAGAAGCGTATTTAATTCAATCGCCATTTGTTGTTTACATTCGCTGGTTAGAGGGCCGTTAATAGACAGTTGATACTCACCCTGCTGGTTTTTTGAAAAATAAACCCATAAGGTTTGATTACCTACGGGTCTATCCATGCAATCAAAATGCCCAGGGAATGAGTAATCAAGGTTTGCAAAACGCATCTCTGGAGTTTCTTTCGTGAAGAAACTCGGTGTGACACTAAGGAGTACGCGCATGCGATCGGGTTTTTGCAATGGCATCTTTAAATTAAATAATTTATTCAACTTAAATTTCATCAACATACTTTTTCTATTGGCCAACATTCGACTTAAATACTCAATATAATAATTAATGATGGTTGGATGCAGCTTAGTTTTTTTAAACAGCTTCCCTAAAGAAAACTTGTTACTGATAAATTCCCAATATTGGCTAAGAGGTAGATGAGCGCCTTTTAGTCCGCTGTTTTTGATAAAATGCGAGCAGCCCTGATAGGATGCTGTTTTTATGAGTTGCTCTTCAATCGCATTAAGGGAATCAAGAAATTGATACTCTTCATTTAAAGTAATATTGATGCGTTTATATTCTGAGAATAAACCAACTACATACTTATATTGACTACCTGATCTACCGCTATGAATTAAAATAATAGGAATTTTGTTTTGTTGGCTCAATTTATAAAAAACAATTTGGCAAGCAGCAATTAATCCAGTACTGACATTAATATTTTTTTCTTTATGCCACGCAATTAATTTTTTAACTACTGGTGCATCCAAAGGGTAATGAAATAAATTTCTGGGCTGATTTGCCGCATCAGCTAAATGATATTGCTTACCAAAACTCAGCATTTTAAAACCTTTATTATAAGCCCGCCAAAAATCAATTTTGGCCGCCAGGTTTTTTTCATAATGATTGTTATTTAATTTAACATAATTCAAATAAGAATGACTTTCTGATACTGGTAACAATTTTTTGCCTAAGGTAAGTGCCTCATAACACTGCTTGAATTCAGCAAAGACAATTTCACAAGACGTATCATCAACAATGATATGCGGAATCACAATGTGCACCTCATGCAGATCATTATTGATCTTATAAAGATGCACACGAATCAACGGTTGCTGGTTTATGGGGATAAGGCTCATCATATTTTTATGAAATTCTGCGTTGAGCACTGTCTCCGCTTCACTACTTAAGGAAATGTCATGGTAACTTAATTTAAATTGACCTTGTTTCTTTAGTATTTGCGTGGGTATTTTTTCGTTGAAATTTATCCAAAAAGTACTGTTATGATTCACCACGTAATCAAAGGCTTGATGCACGTATTCTTTATTAAGTTTGCCATGTAACTGGATTTGCATCCCAATATTAAAACTGTAATTCAGCTTATTAAGAACCCAAAAAATGTATTGAAAATCACACAGCGCAATTGCTTCGGAAATTGGCAGCTCAGCAGGTTGATTCAGGCTCTGGCGCTCAATAACAGGTTCATCATGAATAATGGTTTGTAACTCATCCGCAATATTTCTTGAAATTTTATCAATCGTTGGATCATTAATAAAATATTCGATGGATAAATTGAGGCTTGGACATTGCAATTTATCATGAATACGGTTGCGAATATCCAAAGCCATTAATGAATCCAAACCTAAGGAGAACAACCCTTGTTGTGCCGTAATAAGATTGGCATCATCGATTTCTAAAACATTCGCCGCAATATCAACTAAAGCTTGATTAAGCAAAACCACCCGTTCTTCTTTGCTGCGTTGACGCAGCGTATTTAAAAAGTGCTGATCCGTGGGAGTAGTGCTCTTAATTAGCTCAGACAACCATACTTGCTTCGGTACATATTTGAAATAAAGTTCCCATTGTATAGGACACAGGGCGATTTGTGGCAATTGACTTGGCAATAAAACATCCAGAATATCGATGCTGTCTTTATCTAAAGGCATAAAACCATGTTGTTGCATCGCTTGCGTCAACTTTGCACTCATCCCCATTGCGTTAAACGGCCCCCAGTTGATTGCGATTGCGGGTAAGCCTTGTTCTTGGCGTAGGTAGGCTAATCCATCTAAAAAGCCATTGGCCGCGACATAATTTGCCTGTCCTCGCGCCCCTAACAAAGATGCCGAAGAAGAAAACAACACAAATAGATCCAAAGGCATAGTTTTAGTTAATTGATGCAAAATCAAGGCACTATCCATTTTTGCGCTTAATACACTTTGCATCTCGTCATCACTTAGATTGACGATTAAACCATCGTGCACTACACCGGCAAGATGAAATACTCCTTTTAGCGGTTTAGAACTGCGATTAATCTCACCAATAAGTTGTTCCATTTGCTGATAATTACTGGCATCAACTGCATAATGCTTGATAAATACTTGTTTTTGTCGTGAATGCTCAATCAAGGCCCGGGTATCGGCAGAACTTTCGGAGCGGCTGGTAATAATAATCCGTTTCACCCCGCGATTACTCAAATAGTCAATTAAGCATTTGGCCATCGCCCCTGTGCCACCGGTGATTAGATAACTTGCATCAGGATGAAACAATTTTTCCTCCTGGGTTAAATTAACCGATACTTGTTTTTTCTTCAACCGAGGTATGTATAAAGATCCCCTAACTGCCAATTGACTTTCAGTACTGTTGGTAAAGTATAGGTATTTTAAGGCCGCGATCATGACGCTATTGGCATCTAAATCAATGGTATAATTTCTCGTAAACTCCAGCTCATTTCTAAAACTTTTCCAAAAGGCGCTCGCCATCGTATGATAAGGATTTACCTGATTACGTTCCCCAATGGCATAAGCATTTTCGGTAACCAGGATAAAACTCTTAGGACGTGCTTTGAACATCCGTTGACAGAAATGAAATAGCTCATTAAATTGCTCTTGCTCATAGATAAAGACAATGTCCTTATCCTCAAGATTGTCTAACTTGCGGGGATCGGCGATAAATTGATAATTCAACGCACCTAATAATTTTCTTACTTTAGTCTCATTTGTAGCAATAACCCACAGCTCTGGTAATTCCAATTGCGTGGATATTTTAGGTAAAATCATATTCCACTTGGTGGTATAAAGATGTTGCATACTAGATTCATAGGAAATAAAATTATTGCGCGTAACTTTTCTTAATTTCAGCCCTTCAATTTCCGCAATTAACAAACCAGCGTTGTTATACAATTTAATATCAACACAAAGCTCATGCTCATGAGCACTGTGCTGCTTGGTTAAATGCACCCAAAAGTTTCTCGGCGCCTCTTGATAGGTTGTCATCCGCGTAAAGGCATAAGGCACATAAGTGTTATTTTCAACACTATTCATCCCCAGTAATAAAATACTTTGCATCGCGCCATCAAGCGTCACTGGGTGATAATAATAGCCCTGTCCATGCGTT
Source organism: uncultured Gammaproteobacteria bacterium (assembly GCA_963844185.1). Lineage (GTDB taxonomy): Bacteria > Pseudomonadota > Gammaproteobacteria > Legionellales > Legionellaceae > Legionella. The sequence continues at coordinate 417,774 of CAWJMX010000013.1, read as the reverse complement.
GCTTTAGTCAAAGCAACTTGGGATAAGACACTGTCTCCCTTAATATAGCCTTCTTGAAGAACCTGGAATTCCTCGCCATAAAATAATGAGCGCTGTTTAAAATGTTCATAAATTTGCGCAATATCCACGCGCTCACTAAAGAAGGACTTTAGGACATTCAGATCGACCGCGTCAGGAACGGCTAAAGACGCTGTATGCAATTCCATTTCAGAAAATAGTTGCCAATTATTGTCCTGTTTTGCAAAGAGATTTATCTTGTATTCGCCATCATTTTTTGGTCTTACCTGCAATTGAAATTCCTGGCCTTGTTTCGGATATAAGGGGCGCTCAATAACAAATTTTTCAAGGCGGAGCGCATTACTCTTAAATATTGCTTTCGCAGCTGCCAAACCAGACTCAATATAAGCCGTAGCGGGAAAAATTACTTTATCAAACACACAATGTTGTTTAATGTAGCTTAGATTGTCTAAATCCAATTTATGCGTGAATAAATACTCATTATTCGGCATGGAAAACATCTGTCCTAAAAGTGGATGCACTTCATCAACAGCGAGCTTATGGTCATTCTTTTTCTCAGGCCAAAATTCATTACGCTCAAAGGTATAATTAGGCAAGATTACTTTGATAAATTCGTCACTGACCATTTTGTAGTAGGACAGCCAATCAACATCTTCACCCTGCAAATAGTCTTGAATCAAGGATTGATACGACACATTATTAGGTAAATCAAGCGTCTTATTTTTGCCATGCGACGCGGCAAATTGTTGCGTCGCTAACAAGCGACTGGCATCACCCGCATGCTCTGCGGCAACCGCCAAACGGTAGGTATAATGCGCACGGCACGTGGCGGCGGTAAAACAAATATCAGCAAAATCATCTTGCGTGCTTTCTAAATACTGTTGATAGCGTTTTGCTAAATTATCTAAGGCAGTCTGCGACTTGGCAGATAAAACCAACACCTGCATGTGCGCTAGCCTGGCAGCTCGGTGAGCTGTATTGGTGGCAGGAAACTCTTGCACGATAATATGGGCATTCGTACCACTAAAACCAAAGGCATTAATCCCTGCACTTTTAAGTTTTGTCCCTGTATCCCAATTGGTCGTTTGTAAGGCAATACAGGCTTCATTTAAATTAATATTGGGATTTAATTTATGAAAATTTAAATGCTTATAGATTTTCTTCTTTTGTAAGCCAATGACTGTTTTAATCACACTGGCAATGCCTGATGCACTTTCAAGGTGGCCAATATTGGTTTTTACAGTACCTAGATATAAGGGATTATCGCGGCCACGTTGTCCACCATAAACATGATTAATCGCATTAACCTCGATGGGATCACCTAAAGGTGTTCCCGTACCATGGGCTTCAATGTAACTAATGTCTTTGTTTTCTAAGTCTGTTTGACTTAGAGCCGTCAACATAACCGCTTCCTGACTTTTACCATTCGGAACCGTTAAGCCCGCTGATTTTCCATCGTTATTGACCGCAGAAGCTTTGATGACCGCTAAAATATTGTCTTTATCCCGTAGCGCATCCGCTAAGCGTTTTAGAAATACAACCCCACATCCTTCAGCACGCGCATAACCATCAGCATCGGCATCAAACGTTTTACATTGTCCATCTGGTGATAAGGCTTTGGCCTTACACAACGTGATATTAGACTCTGGCATTAATAAGACATTCACCCCACCGGCCAAGGCATAGTCAATTTCATGATTTTTTAAACTTTGGCAGGCGTAATGAATAGCAACCATTGACGAAGAACAGGCGGTATCAATGCTTATTGCGGGTCCTTTTAAATCAAAGGTATAGGCAACTCGCCCCGGTATCAGATTCAATACATTGCCGGTGATCGAATACACGCTCAACTCTTCATTGGAAAAACCTGATTTTTCTAATTGGGCATAGTATTCATTAGGTCCCACCCCCGCAAACACACCAGTGAAACTGCCGCGTAATGACTCGGCCGGATAATTTGCATTTTCCAAGGCCTTATAAGAACACTCTAAAAAAATTCGTTGTTGTGGTTCCAGTAATTTGGCTTCACGTGGACTAATGCCAAAAAAATTGGCATCAAAACATTTAATATTGTCGATTAATCCTAATTTCTTGACGTATGATTTTCCTGGCGCCTCCATGTCAGGATCATAATACTTGCTATTGTCCCAACGCTCGAGCGGAATATCGCGCATGCCACTTTCCCCTTTTTCGAGCAGGAGCTCAAAGGCAGTAAGATCAGGAGCATTCGGCAAGGAACAGCTCATGCCAATAATCGCAATAGCATCCTCTTCATCTTTTGCTCCAGCAGCCATAGTTGGCTGTTTCATTAATTTTTTATCCAGTTCTGCTTCAATATATTTAGCCAACTTATTAATTGTGGGGTAATCAAAACCGATATTGACGGCAACTTTAAGCGTTGGATCTAATATTTTCTTCAGCTTAGCGGCCATTTCCGTCATCATGAGTGAATCAAAACCAAGCTCAAAAAAACCTTCGTCTTCATCTAAATCTGCTAGTTCTAGAATGTCTTTGCAAAGATCACTAATTAAGTCCTTACAGGCATCAAAACGTTTATCGGCACTTTGCATCAGATAATCATTAAGCCATGGAGATAAATTGCGGTTGCCCGTACTTGCTGTATGCTCACCGACATGCAACAAATTCTCAGCTAAATTTTTATAGAATAAAGGTTGTGGCTTAGGCACAAAATCAAGCATAAATTTCAGATACTCTGGCGCGATAATCGTCGCATAATTTAGCTGACTGCCAATAAGTATTTTAATAAAGGTTTGGCCTTGTTCATTACTGATTAATGCCTGCCTTAGACTTTGTCCTTGGGCACGGCCTTTTGCCATCCCGACTTCACCCCAAGGTCCCCATTGAATAGCCGTGCCAACCAATCCTAAACGCCGGCGTTCGGCAATTAAGGCATCCACAAAACTATTGCTTGCACTATAGACTGATTCTTTATTACTACCAAATACCGAAGCAATTGACGAATAGACAACAAAAAAATTCAAGTTGCACTGTTGGCTTAGTTCATGTAAATACCAGCCACCTTTTACCTTGGCAGCAAAGACATAATCCACATCCTCATCTTGATGTTCAAGTACGGATGCTTTAATACCTGCGCCTGCAGCATGAATAATGCCCTTTAACAAACCATCCGCATTTAGCTCTGCAAACAAATTATGGAGCTTTTCTTTGTCAGTAATATCTAAACTTACCGTACGAATAATGCGCCCGCTATAGCCTGCACGAATCTTTTTAAGCGCTTCATTGATTGCGGGCGTATCTACATTTCTTGAGGTGAGAATTAATTCGCGTGCTCCGGCTGATAATAATGCTTGCGCACTAACCAAACCTAAACCACCACAACCGCCAGTAATCAGATAACGACCTTCACCGTACAATGAACACTTCTTGTCGGCCAGCGTTATTTTCTTTAAACGTGTCACCCAGCGCTTACCCTCACGATAGGCAACCAGGTGTTCGTAATTTTGCCCATGATTGTGATTAATTTCATCAAGTACCAGCATTAAATCATTAGGCGCGTCTGTTTTTTCCAGATCAATGAGGATGGTTTTAAATTGTGGTAACTCTAAAACCAAGGTTTTGCAAAACCCAATGAGTGGACTATTACTCAGGTTAGGTTCGCCAACAGCAAGCTCGGCGATGGCATTATTGGTGAGGACAATTAATTGTAGGGCAATGGCTTGATGATTTAACGCTTGAACCAAACCCAATAATTTTTTTATAAGTTGCTCTTGTAACGCAACATTAGCATCAATATCCGCGGGAGAGGTTGCCTCTAAACCCGCAGCAAAAATAATCCCTTCTAGCTTATTTAAGGGATAATTTTCATCGTCCAAGACAATAGACAAGCCTTGTTCTTTAAAACCAGCCGCCAAATGTTTGGCGCCAATGAGTAACCACTTAGTCCCTTGCATTTTACGATTATTTTTATCAGAAGCTTGACGCTGCCATTGCAGTTGGAAACACCAATCCTTTGGCAGCGGTGCATCTTTGAGTTTGTCTTTCTCATCGAACCACTGTTCTTCACGCGCAAATTCATATAGGGGTAATTTAACTTTGACAAAATGAGTAGCCAACGCGTGATAAAATTCGGACCAAGGAACAATAAACCCAAGTTGATACGCTGCTTGCATTTGTGCCAAGGTCTTTAATTGTTGTACCGTCTGGTGTTCTTTTTTAACTTGATAAATAATATATTCTTTTTGCACAATCAATGTTGCCGCTTGTTTGGAGGTACTTGCCTTAATTGCGACCCGGTATAAAAAATGGCTCCGACAGGTTGCTGCGGTGTAGCATATATCAGCAAATTCATCAGACGTAGTTGCTAAATATTTTTGATAACTTGTCAACATTAATTCCAGCGAAGCTTTGCTTTTAGCCGAAATAACGAGGATGGATTCAGTAGGCAAGGTACGGACTTCATCGGGCCTAGGAGGCGCTTCTTGCAATACAATGTGCGCATTAGCGCCACTAAAACCAAACGAACTAACACCGGCACTGCGTAAATCATGCTCTTTAGGCCAGTTTTGCGTAGTTAAAGGAATCACGGTATTGATTAACTCAATCCCTGGATTTAGTTTTTTAAAATTAAGGTGTTTAAATAACTTATGCTTTTGTAAGCTCAATACCGCTTTGATGACCCCAGCAACTCCTGAAGCACTTTCCGCATGGCCAATATTTGTTTTTACAGAACTGATGTACAGTGGGTGTTCTTTACTGTGCGATTCGCTAAAAATTTTAATGAGCGTATTCGCCTCAATAGGATCGGCTAAGGGCGTCCCGGTACCATGCGCTTCAATATAATCAATATCAGCAGGTCTCAGTTTTGCCTTAGCTAAAGCACTACGAATCACCTCTTCTTGCGCCGTACCATTAGGTACCGTAAACCCCCCACTTTTGCCATCACTGTTAATTGAACTGCCTTTGATCACCGCTAAAATAGTATCATTATCTTTAAGCGCATCACTTAAACGCTTTAAAACAACCACCCCACAGCCTTCACTGCGCGCATAACCATCGGCATCTTCACTAAACGTCTTACAGCGGCTTTCAGGAGATAACATTCTGGCTTTAGACAAGGTGATGTTCGAATCAGGAGTCAACAAGATGTTAATTCCACCGGCAAGCGCCATAGTACAATCACCTGATTGCAAGCTAAGGCACGCATTATGAATGGCGGTCATCGAGGAGGAGCAAGCGGTGTCGATCGCTTGAATTGGGCCGTGAAAATCAAAGGAATAAGCAACACGACCAGGCAAGGCATTCAACACATTTCCGGTGGCAAAATAGATATTGAGATCGTCCAAACTAACCCCTAGCCCCGTAAGTAAACGTGGGTACTCATTGGTACCACAACCCACAAAAACCCCGGTTTTACTGTCTTTAATCGCGGCCAGAGACAGATTAGCATCTTCAATAGAGTGATAACTCGTTTCCATGAAAACACGTAACTGCGGTGACATCAGCTTGGCTTCGCGTGGGCTGATATTGAAAAATTCAGCATCAAAATTTTTTACATTATCAATTAAACCAAGTTGTTTAATGTACAGTCGTCCCAAGGCATTTACATCAGGATCATAATATTTATCATTATCCCAACGGTCTAAGGGAATATCCCGCATACCACTTTCACCGCGCTCCAATAAGGATAAAAAAGCATCAATATTTGCTGCTTGCGGATAACGACAGCTCATACCAATAATGGCAATTGGCTCTTCATGAAGGACAGTAATTGTAGGCTGTCTATACACCGGTGCGGGCATCAGCACATGCTGAACATGCTGTGCCAATTTATCCACAGTTAAGAACGCAAAAGAAGTCATTTTATAACGGTGATCGAACAAATTATAAAGGATACCATCCAACGCATCCAACAAAGGTTGAGTCAGTCCTAAAGCACCTAAATCTTGATAAACGTCAATGTGGTCTTTTTTTAACAGAAGTTTTATTTGTTCTGCAATTTTAGCCTTAATGGTTTCTATTTGTTCTTCTGGCGACTGTTGATATAAGGTATCCAGCCAATGGACTCGGGTATTATTGACGCGTGATTCATGCCAATACGATTGTCTTTCAAAAGGATACAGTGGTAAGACAACTTGATTGTATTGGACATCAATACCCTCAAGACGTAGATTAGCTCCGGCTAAATAAGCAGCATAAATTTGCTGGGCATCATACGCTACTGTTTGGATGTCTTGTTTGCGCTCTACTTTTTTTAGTACATAGTCTGCTGCGTTAATTTTCTGGATTAAGGTTTCTTTATCATTGCCCATGATGGCGCAGCGAAATTTATAATGATCGCGGCAATTGATTAAGGTAGAACAAATATCATACAAAGAGGCGGGAGATTCTCGCAAGTAGTGGGCGAAATTTACCAGCATCTGCTTTAATGAATAGTCACTCTTTGCGGAAAGAACCACACAATGAGCCGTTTTATTATCGGCAGGGATGGTGGTTAAGGGAAGCATAGGTGCTTCCTCAATAATGACACAGACATTAGTCCCGGTAAAACCAAAATTGGATATTTGCACATACCTCTTTTTATGAGCTTGTTTCGTAAAAGCGCAAGCCTCAGTTGGTAAAAGTGCAGGTATCGTTTCGGGATGAATCGAGCGGTTTGGCGTTGCATAATGTAAATTAGCAGGAATAGTTTCATGCGTTAAGGCCGCAATAGCCTTAATGAATGAAGCCACGCCAGATGAGGAAATACCATGTCCCAGGTTACTTTTCAGGGCACCAATTACCAACGGCTGTTCTGCTAAATGCTGGCCTTGATGCACCTGCTGAATGGCATTAAATTCAACTGAATCGCCAACAACCGTGCCCGTACCATGTGTTTCAATATAATCAATATCACTCGCTGATAAATTAGCTTCAGCTAATGCCGCCTGATGCATCGCAATTTGTGCTTTGAGGTTTGGCGCAACCAAGAGGGTGCCATCATTACCATCCTGATTCATCACCACACTTTTTATCACCGCATAAATGTTATTTTTATCCTTGAGCGCATCGCTTAAGCGTTTCACCAGCACCACACCACAACCCTCACTACGCACATAACCATCGGCGTGAATATCAAAACTACTGCATTTATCGGTAGCGGATAACATATTTGCTTTAGTAACGCTGATAAAACTTTCCGGACAAAGACTAAGATGAACACCGCCCACAAAGGCCAGCGAACATTGCTGATTTCTAAGTGCCGTTACCGCCAGATACAGCGCGGCAAATGAAGAGGAACAGGCAGTATCCACCGCCATACAGGGCCCTTTCAAATTAAGAAAGTGACACAATCTTCCAGCCGCAGCACTAACTGCTGAACCAATCACGGTGTAGGCATTAAATTCAATATTGTCTTTGTAATTAAGCTGGCTGTAATCTTGGGTGGACGTTCCACAAAATACAGCGGTGTCTGAACCATTTAAAGAATCCAGGGTTATATTGGCATGATTTAAAGCGCGAATCGCAACCTCTAAAAAAAGACGGTGTTGCGGATCAATTTGTTTGGCTTCAGCGGCAGATATTTTAAAAAAATTAGCATCGAATAAATGCGGATCATTTAAAAAACCACCCTTACGACCAATTATTTTATCCGCCTTCCTTCGATCCACATCATAATACGCATCGATATCCCAGCGATTTTTAGGAACCTCTCTAATGGGCGTCTGTTTTTGCAGTAACATCTCATAAAAAGTATTCACATCCTCGATATCTGAATCAACACCAGGAAATTGGCAATTCATACCAATAATGGCAATGGGTTCATTAAAAATAGTGTTACTGTCTTTTCCTGGGTTTTTCTTTACCACTTATCCTACTCCCACTAAGGCCTAAATCTGGAGGTTTTGCTCACTGTAAAAATTAACATAGCAATAATAGGGAAAGTTCGCAATGGCAGGAGAGCTCACGAAGCAATTTACGAGAAACCAAGAAGAATTATGTGCAAGCATCTGATTTATAATTATTTTAAATATTGCTATGATGAATTAATACCTCTTAATTCTGTTGATTGCGGAACTGTGTTTTGTTTTATATGCTGGTTCGCATCACCCTAATAAAAACCATCCTATGCAAACAATAACCTCATGGCTCAAAGCATTATTTGCAAAACATCCTGGCAAGGAACATCAAAGCCCTCATACTTATGTAATAGCACAAAAAAGCATTGATGAACAAAAAACCAGCAAATATAATGAAGCCTTTTATGCAAATTATTTTTCCCTCATTGCCGACGGAGCCCGTCTTAAGCTGGTAGAGGCCATGTTTAGCCTTAATTTATTTGCTTTATTTGAAAACAATACCTGTGTTTTAGAACGCGACATTATTGCAAAACTAGGGTTAATGCCAATCAGAGCACAAAAATGGCTCCACCTGCTAAATAGCGAGCATTTTTTAATAAAAATTACCCTTAATAATCAACCCGCTTATGAATTACCTGAGCAGTTCATGAAACGCATGCACAGTTCAGAATGGTGGGCCATGTACTTCTTTTTTAATAACTGGGTAAACAATGCCAATAAAAATCTAGCCGACATATTGCGTTTTGGGACAACCAACTCATCATGGTCATGGCCACCAAAAACACAAGAGCAAGCGGCATTACTTGAGAATTGGATGACACGCACAGCAAAGCAAACGATTGATTGCATCTTAGACCACTTTAATTTTAAAAAGATAAACTCGTTTTTAGATGTGGGCGGTGGCGATGGCACAATGGCCTGTACGTTTGCAACAGCCTACCCCCATTTAAAAGCCACCGTGTATAATCTTCCTCATTCAGCTGAGCTAGCAAAAAATAATATTGCGGCGAAAGACCTAAGTGATCGCGTCAGTGTGTTTGCTGGTAACTTTATTCAAGATGATGCCTTTCCCCTGGGGTTTGATCTCATTTTATTTGCGCGTGTCCTGATGGATTGGGGCGCAAGTACCAGTAGAAAATTATTACGAATGGCCTATCAAGCATTACCCAAAGAGGGGCTTGTAGCGATTTGCGAAATTTTTCAAGATGAAAATCATGATACCTGCCTTGCCTGTGAATATGGTTATATTTTTTATGATGATTTTGATGCACAAGTCATGAAAAGCGTAACCGACTATCGCCGCATGTTAGAAGAAATAGGCTTTACTATTGTACCAACACCACCCAGCCTTAAAGAAATCAATTATTACTGCTCATTATTATTAGCCAAAAAGTAGTCAACCGATTAGAGGCTGTTCCTCGCAGCCCTATTCACTTATTGCAGAACATCATTTTACTCTATATGCTTGTTTCTATTAGACAATAAAACCAGCTTATTAAAAATGATTATGTCATGGCTCAAATCATGGTTAACGAAACGCGGCGGCAATGAACAGCAAGACAACCGCATCCGCGCAACAGTAACGCCCCCAAATACTACAGAAGCCAAAACCATTCATTATAATGCAGCTTTTTATGCCAATTATTTTTCACTCATCGCCGCCGGAGCGCGACTAAAACTAGTAGAGGCGATGTTTAGTCTGAATTTATTTGCGCTGTTTGACCACGATAAGTGCATTCTCGAACAAGATATCATTGCAAAACTAGGCTTAATGCCAATCAGGGCGCAAAAATGGCTCCATCTGCTAAGTAGCGAGCACTTTTTGACAAAAGTTATGCTTAATAATCAAACTGCCTATCAATTGCCCGAAGAATTCGTCCAACTACGTAACAGTGAGCATTGGTGGGCCATGCAATTCTTTTTTAATAGCTGGAATGTGGCTGCCGATGAAAATCTTACCGAGGTATTACATTTTGGCAAGGTGAAAACGAGTGTTTCATGGCCCCCAAAAACAGACGCTGAAGCGCTATGGCTTGAAGATTGGATGACAAAAACTGCAACACAACCAATTCAGGGTATTTTAACAAGCATTGATTTTACCAAAGTAAGTTCGCTCCTGGATGTTGGTGGTGGCGATGGAACCATGGCTTGTGCTTTTGTCAGTGCTCAGCCCCATTTACAGGCTACCGTGTTCAATCTGCCTAAGTCTGCCGAAATGGCAAGAACAAATATTGCATCCCAGGGATTAAGTCAGCAAGTTCATGTCTTTGAGGGGGATTTTATTAACGACAACTCCTTTCCAGAAGGATTTGACCTTATATTATTCACACGCGTCATGTTTGACTGGGATGAACGGGTAAACAGAAAGCTCTTAAAAATGGCGTATCAAGCGTTGCCAGAAGGTGGTCTCGTGGCCATTTGTGAATTTTATAAAGAAGAAAATAATGATCGCTGCCTCGCAGCAGAGTACCGTTATATTTTTCATGATGATTTTACCCCCAATGTGATGAAAAGCGCCGCAGAATATCGCCGCATGCTTGAAGAAACAGGCTTTACGCTGATGCAAGCAAACAAGGGTATGCAAGCCAATACCGAAAAGCCCCCCGCTTTTAGTTATTGTTCGGTGTTATTGGCCCGCAAATAGCGAAAGTCTAACTATAATTAGCGAGTAACACCATGGAAAATAAATATGAGTTCAATGGATGTAAAAAATAATTTGGCGATGACTTTAAGCGACAGCTTATTCGCACCGCAGAGTCATTTCTCTTTAGCGGATGATCACACCCTACTAAATAGCCAACAATGTTGTGAGAAAATCAGGCAATACAGCGCCTGGATTAAACAAATTAATGTCAATTCAGTGCTACTTATCAGTCCCCCCTCAATCGATGCATTATGCTTGTGCTATGCACTGGTACTGAGTAATAAAACCTACATTCCGGTACATACCTCAACATCTTCTGAATTACTTAAAACATATTTACAAACATACCAGGTCGATTTATTAGTGGTTCAACCCCAACTGGCCAGTCAGTTTGATACTGAATTAAAAAGCAAACTAATTGACGAGAACAATAAAGTTTTTTTTTATTACGTCCCATCAAGACCGCAACCAACATTTTGTTTGCTGCCAGGTATCATCCTCTTTACGTCAGGTACTAGCGAGCAACCCAAAGCGGTGCACTATCATTATGACACGCTGCATCGCTATCTGTCCTGGTGCACAGATGAGTTTAAACTCCAAAAAGAGGACAACTTCTTATTTACCACGGAGCTTTCATTTGTGGCCTCACTCCGGCCATTGTTCGTACCCGCATTAGCCGGGGCAAACCTACACTTTATTGGTAGCAGCTCCACCAACAAATTACAATTAATCGTAAATGCCCTGCTAAAAACAAAGATTACCATCCTGAATATCACCCCAACTCTGTTCAAAATATTAATGCAGCACATGGAAAAAAGCGCGCTACAGCACACCTTATCATCCATCCGTTGCATTTTATTAAGTGGCGAAACACTTGATACTGACATTATTAATTACTGGTTTACCCACATCAAAGCAGACACTATTTTTTATAATTTATATGGTGCAACAGAATATTTAGTACCCTTTTATAAAAAAATTATAGCCCCACAGCAAGAGGATGAGCGACTGCATCTAGGGCGGCTTAGAACGGGGTGCGACTATAAATTAGTACCTAATGCAACGAAAGGTTATGAACTCTACATTGCTGGTGATATATCGACCGCCTATTTTGATGAGAAACTAACCCAAAGCAATTATATACTCATTAATGATCGCCGCTTTATTAAAACCAATGATGCAGTCAACGTACGCCATAATGAATTATTCTTTTGCTCACGCGCCCAACGAATTATCAAAAAATATGGCCAACTCATTAATTTAGATCAAATTGAATATGTATTAAAAAAATGCCACAACACCTTAGATTTCATCACCTTTGTCGATGAGAGGAATGAAAACAAAATTTATCTACTGAGCCATGGCTCCTTGCATGATACGACGCTATTAAAGCAAATCAAATTAACGTTAAATACCCATCTTCCGAGCTACATGCATCCCGATGAATATATTTTTACGCGTGAAGTACCACTTACCGCAAGCGGTAAAATCGACTATTTATTAATTAAAAAAACATTTATTGTAAATCAGGTAAATGAACTAACTGATTATTTCACCCGTTTTTTTCCTGAAAAAAACGTCAACATGGATGCACGCATCATTGATTTAGGTCTTGAATCAATAGATTACATAGAGATGGCAGAAGCATTTTTAAAAATAACGGGCAAATGGTTAGACATTTCCAAAATTAATGACGAAGTACGCATAGCCAATATTGCCTCTTGCCTTATCGAAGTTGAGGCAGATAAATCAATAACCAACACAGCGGTTGCACTCAATGCCATTCAAGCCGCATTTTATATGAAGGAACTCGGCAAGCAAGAAGAGGTCTGGACTTGCATCATCGCGGCTTTTTGCCTTAAAGGTCCAATTGATATCCATAGGTTAGAAACAGCCATTGCGAAAACGCTGGCGAATCATTTTATGCTGAGTTGTAAGTTGGAATGGCAAGAGAATAATTACTTTTTTGTGCGTGTGCCCATCCAACCAGATTTTCAACTACGAACACCAATTTTCTTTCCCAGAAAGATACTAACGCAACTAAAAACCTCAGTGCATTCAGATAGACTGGCCCGAATATACATTCAAAAGAAAAAAAACCAGTATTTTTTAATTATGGCCTATCATCACATTATCATGGATGGTTGGTCTGCCGCCCTGGTGCGCGAAGAAATCTTCCGCAGGTATGAGGAAATTCATGAAATAAATACCTTACGCAAAGCAGATGAAATTAAATATTTAAATCAATTAAACCAAATTTGGCCACATAATCATGACACGCTTAACGAATTAAAATCACGACTACGGCACGTTAATCCCAGCGAATACAACCAATTAGACACCTTTTTTGCCGGCCCCCTACAAAAACAAAATACTTATTTGTCTTTTGCAAAGGACAAGGTGGATCAATTTGCACGAACCCATCAAATTCAAGAATTCCCTTACAGTGTTATTTTCGCGTTATTACTCCACCAGCTTATTTCGCGCCAATCAGGCGTTCATAAATTATTTTTCTATACTAGTTTTTCTAATCGCAATTTACCCATACCCCACATCAAAGAATTAATAACCAATTTAGCAACTGGTTTACCCGTTTTTTTCGATGATACCCATCAAACACCTCAAGAATTTGCCTTACAAATCAAAGAAAATTTCACAGCTTACTTCAAAAACATGAGCTACGGTGGTTTAGCAGAAATATGGCAAAATGAAATTATCAACAGGAAAATTTTATCCCCACGCGAACAGCCCTATCTAATCTTGTACACCTATATAAATAAAATTGTCGACAATCAGTACATGCAAAATAAGTACATTGATTGGGGTAGATCAAAGAATGAACTAAATTCACGAAAAAAAGGCATCGTTTTTTTACGCGTCTATAATATGGGATCACAATTTGTGGTTATTCTTGATAGTCACCTGAAAAAAAATGGACATGCAGACTTGCTTAACCGCTTACAAGAGCTCCTGCCCCATTAAACAGCCCGGGTCATGCATGAATATAACAATCGATTGCCTTCATGCGGTTGTTTGCCATGCATCAAGATAAAATTATCCACGATCATAAAATCGCCCTTGTGCCAATTAACTACCCGCGTATGGTTTTGGATAATCTGATTAATTTGCTCCACTTCATCGGCAGAAAAAGCATCGCCATTGCCATAATGACAAACGATAGGAAAGATATCTTTTAAGATCAGATAACGGGCAGCAAGATACTTTGCAAAAGTTAATTGTTTTAACTCACCATATAAAAAATTAGCATAATAATTTAAATACGCAGCGGAATTAAACCAGGTTAAATCATGCGTCAATGGATGTGGCAACACACCAGGTAAATGCGTTGATACAATTAAATCCCGTCCTTTATTAACCCATTCCCAGTCCAGCTGATTTTGCATTAATTTATTTTCTATAGCTTGTTTTTCGTCAGTAGCAAAATATTCTGCCCACCTGCGTGTGCTGCCCTGACCTAAAATTTTCTTAAGTGCCGCATATTTCATGGTCTTACCATGGAAAAATTGTTTATAAACGACACCATGCTCCATAATCTTCTGTTGAATAGTTTTGGGCATATCCTGCCAAATAAACTCAGCATTCGCAAAAACAGTACCGCCACCGTTTAGCGCCGGAGTGACACAACAAAAATAAATATTGTGGGGCGGATTTTTTGAGCGCGGCTTTTCATGATGCAAAGGTAAAGGCACATGAGGAGGGAGATCGCTGGACGTGTAAATATCATTTTGCAATACCGTTCTTGGCAAATCATAATCACTCGTATCACATCTGTGACCTAAGTCACACAGGTCAATGACTTGGGAAAAATAATCCTCATCCGCACAGGCAAAACCTCTAAATAAAATGGCGCCATACTGAGTAAGCTGCTCAAGGAGTTCCGCCCTATGCTCGACAATCAGAGCCAACAAGGGTTTTGCATCTTGAGTCCCAGGATTAGTTGCAGCCAGTACGATTGGCAAATTCAGCTCAGACGCAATGATAAAATTTAAACTCATTGTTTCTTTCTCCCATGACAACCGGATTATTTTATGGCCTCTAAAAAAATAGGCCGTGTTTCATAATATAGCTCACCATCATATTTACGCCGACAAATTTTTTGAAACGCATCACAGAGGGTGTTGCTCAAATCATCTTGATTTTCTCCAGGAATTTTTTTCATGAATGGCAAGGTTAACAATAAGCCCTTAAAATGCTCCATACTGGGAAGACAAATTTTGACCGTTTCTAACTCTAGTTTGAGCTTTTTAAAAGGTAATTTATTAAGAACAGCAAAAACACGATAAAAATAGTCTGTATAAAGACTAAAGGCATTAATGTTTTGCTGGGCTAAATCAATATAGCGGCTATTTATGGTTAACTCTTGCCAGGCTTGGAAAACGCTATTGTCTGAAAATGAAGAAAATACGGCATAAAATCGCCCTTCAAATTTCAACGCATTAAAGATATTTGGGAACGATAATTCGATTTGCGTCCAATGCAAGCACCAAAAAGATAAAATAAAATCAAACACACAAGATTGTTGATACTCTTCAATACGATGTGCTGCAAAAGAAAGGTTTTTACGCGTCCAATGCTCTTTAGCATACATTACCATTTCTTCAGAACTATCAATCCCAAGAATTTGACCGTTTTTGAGCCTGTCGGCCAACAAACTGATGTACTGTCCATCACCACTACCCACATCTAAAATAGAACCAGAAGGTTGAATATTAAAACGCTTACGAAAAAGCTCATTTACTTCGGCTTGAAAATAATTTCCAAGTAAATATTGTTCAGGATGCCATACCAAATCACTGTCCATTATTAATGATCATAAGTTGACTTACTATACCGTAAATAATTAATAATTCGAACCTTTTTAAAAAGTGAAATCAACTATTTCAGTTCTTTAAAGTCATCCATCCCGCGCAAAGTATAAGAGAAAACCACACCTGACCACAATAAACACATGTTGCTTTATTTTTACAAAACCACAACGACAATGTATAGTTTTAATTCAAAGTGCATGTAATGAAAGCAAGCAATGAGTGGGTTCCCAAAGAAAGAGTCTCCAGTTTATCAAAGGAGACGCTGAGAGTCTGGCTCTGTTATCTTAACTTGTTTTCTATGGTGGCGTGACGTAAGATACGTGTTTTGAAGCTTTGATTATTGATCAAGAGGCATGGATGCTTTTAAAAGCTATTAAATCTTTATCTCAAACCTGCCTATTCTACTGCCTTTCTGTAATACTGTTTGGGTGTTCATTTGCGCCTAAATATATAAGGCCCCCCATACCTGTCGCAGAAGAATACCCAAGAGGAACAGGTACACAAAAATACACAAACATCCGCCAGCTTAACTGGAACGTTTTTTTCACTGACCCAGCTCTAAAACAATTGATTGCCTTGTCGTTAAATAATAATCGAGATTTGAGAACAGCTATAGAACGGATGGGTGAAGCAAGAGCGATGTATGGCCTACAAAAGGCTGAGTTGTTTCCTTCCCTCAATGCAACTGCTCTAAGTCTTAAAGTTGGAATGCCGGGGAATTTGCTACCCAATATAAATCCCTTTGTTTTTTCAGCCTATTTGGGTGCTCTTAGTGTGAGTTCATGGGAGATTGATTTTTGGGGTCGCCTCAGAAATTTGAAAGATGCAGCATTAGAACATTATTTAGCAACAGAAGATGCAGAACATGCCATATTCATAAGCCTGATAGAGCAAGTCGCCAACACCTATCTAACAGAGCATGAGCTAAACGAGTTGATTCATATCACGCTAAAAACCATTAACAGCCGTAAAAAGTCATATCATCTAATGAAACGACGCTTTGAAGAAGGCTCTTCATCAAAATTTGAAGTGGTTCAAACAGAAACACTGTTGCAGCAAGCAAATTCAGATCTAACTGTACTTGAACGTAAGCATGAATTGAATTGGAATGCGATGACCCTTCTTGTGGGTACTCAAATACCAACCAATCAGGGTAGATTTTCTCGGGCTGCACCCTCTTATATAAAAGAGATTACTCCTGGCCTACCATCAGAATTATTGTACAACCGCCCCGATGTGATTGCCGCTGAGCATCGATTAAAAGCGGCCAATGCAAACATTGGCGCGGCAAGAGCCGCATTTTTCCCCAGGATTACGCTGACAGGTGCATACGGTACGACCAGCAGTGAACTAAGTAACTTGTTTAGCCCCGGAACCAAAATATGGACTTATTTTCCAAATATAACCCTTCCGATATTCAATTGGGGAAGAAACATGTCTGATCTTGGCCTTGCAAAAGCACGCCAAAATCTAGCAATTACAGAATATGAACATACAATACAAGTCGCTTTTCGCGAAGTTACTGATGCTCTAGCTAATCGTACATGGCTAGCAAAACAAATTATCGTTCAAAATAAAGCATTAACGTCACAAAGAGAGCGCACGCATCTGGCATGGGCTAGATACAAAGTGGGCTCATCGCCATATCTTGAAGTTCTTGATGCAGAACGAGATAAATTCTCTGCTGAGCAATCTCTTGTGCAAACACGATATGAGCTTCTTGCCAGCCAAATTAACTTATATGCGGCATTAGGCGGAGGATAAGGTAGATAATCTGAACGAGTCTATCAGTTTAACACCGTGATGCTTTAATAAGGAAAGATAATGACTAGAGAAGAAATAAAAAAACGGTTAATGACTATAGAAAAAAAGACTTGGATAAAGATACTAGGTGTATTGGTTATCGTAATTGTGGGTTTCATTATTTGCTACGACTATCTGGTAAGTAAAAATACAAATATTATCAGTGGAAATGGTCGAATTGAAGCTACTGAAATTAATATTGCTCCGCGAATGCCCGGAAAGGTTAAGAAAATTTTTGTGCACGAAGGAGATTATGTAAAAATCGGACAGGTTTTGGTGCACATGGATACCGATGTCCTGGATGCGCAGCTCAAAGAAGCTAAAGGTCGGTTGCTTATGGCACAAAGCTCTGTCGCCATCAACCAAAGCAAGCTGATTCAGGCAAAAAATAGAAAAGCTTCTGCTGACGCGGTTTTAAAACAAAGAGAAGCTGAACTTGAAGTCGCGAAAAAAAGGTTGACGCGCTCCTCCAGGCTCGTTTTAGATGGCGCGGCTTCCAAGCAGGAAGTTGATGATAATAAAGCAACTTATGAAAGTACCATGGCCGCAAAAAATGCGTCTCTTGCTCAGACAGGAGAGGCCGAAGCCGCTATTGTAACGGCAGAGCAAGAAATTATCGGATCTGAAGCTGCGGTGACAACAGCAAAAGGCTCCGTAGAGCGCATACAAGCAGATATAAACGACAGCGCACTAAAATCGCCACGCGATGGCAGAGTACAGTACCGCGTGGCTCAGCCAGGTGAAGTCGTATCTGCTGGCTCTCCTGTATTGAACCTGGTAGATCTAAGTGATGTTTATATGACATTCTTTCTTTCTACAGTATATGCAGGACGTGTGGCAATTGGGGAAGAGGCAAGAATTGTACTCGATGCGGCGCCGCAAGATGTCATTCCGGCCAACATATCCTTCATTTCAGATGTTGCTCAATTTACCCCGAAAACAGTTGAAACAACTTCTGAACGAGAAAAACTCATGTTCCGAATAAAAGCCAGGATTCCTAAAGCGCTTCTGCAAAAGCATATTTCTCAAGTCAAAACCGGAGTGCCTGGAACGACGTACATTCGTCTTAATCCTCAAAAACCATGGCCAGATTATCTACATCTTAATCCTAATAAACCATGGCCAGGTTATGTAAAGGTAAATAAATGAGTATTCAAGCCGATGCGTCATCTTCATCAATGCAATCCGTTGTGCGGGTACGAAAAGTCACATTGCAGTATGAAAATGTTACTGCGTTAGACAATGTTGAGCTTGATATTCCGGCAGCATGTACCGTTGGTATAATAGGGCCAGATGGCGTGGGGAAGTCAAGCCTCTTATCACTTATTGCTGGAGCACGTGAAATCCAGAGGGGCAAGATCGAGCTGTTGGAAGGAGATATGGCAGATAAGCAGCATCGTGAAAGGGTCTGTCCCAGGATAGCTTATATGCCCCAAGGGCTTGGTAAAAATCTCTACCCCACTCTTTCCGTTTTCGAAAATGCCGATTTTTTTGGCCGTCTATTCGGCCTTAACTTAGAAGAACGAAAACAGCGTATCAATGACCTTTTGCAGGCAACTGGATTATTCTCTTTTGCAAACCGCCCCGTAGGAAAACTCTCCGGCGGTATGAAGCAGAAGCTAGGAATTTGCTGCGCATTGATTCATGAACCTGATATATTGATTCTCGATGAACCAACAACTGGCGTCGATCCGCTCTCTCGTCGCCAATTTTGGGAACTTATAGATGGCATTCGCACATCGCATTCGAGCATGAGCGTTTTAGTTGCAACGGCATATATGGAAGAGGCTGCACGTTTTGACTGGCTTGTGGCAATGAATGCCGGACGTATCCTTTTTACAGGAAAGGTTACTGAATTTTTGGAAAGGAAAAAATCTGCCTCGATGGAAGATGCATTTATCGCGATGCTCCCAAAAGATCAGCTTAAAGATTACAAGCCGGTTGTTATTGTACCCAGAGAGTGTAGTTCCGATATTGCTATTGAGGCCCACGACTTAACAATGAAGTTCGGAGATTTCACTGCTGTCGATCATGTCAGTTTCCGGATAGAACGGGGCGAGATCTTTGGTTTTCTTGGATCGAATGGCTGCGGAAAAACGACGACAATGAAGATGTTGACCGGCCTTTTGCCTCCAAGCGAAGGAGAAGCAAAGCTTTTTGGCCATGTTCTGGATCCAAATGATATAGAAACCCGCAAGCGCGTTGGCTATATGACCCAGGCATTTTCCCTTTATTCAGAGCTCACGGTAAAGCAGAACCTTATCCTGCATGCGCGCCTTTTCGGTCTTAAAAAAGAACATATTAATGAGAAAGTGGATAAAAGCATTCATCGTTTTGGGCTCGATGAAGAAATAAATAGTCTTCCAGAATCTCTTCCTATGGGCGTTCGTCAACGGCTGTCTTTAGCGGTGGCCATGATCCATGATCCGGAGATATTGATCTTAGATGAACCGACTTCGGGCGTGGATCCTATCGCGCGCGATGCGTTTTGGCAAACAATAATCGAACTTTCCCGACATGATAAAGTCACTATATTCATTTCCACCCATTTTATGAATGAAGCGGAGCGCTGTGATAGAATTTCCTTGATGCATGAAGGACGGGTATTGGCCAGCGGTCCCCCTGCTACTTTAGTAAAAGAGTGCCAGACGAAAACATTGGAAGATACGTTCATCAAATTTCTTGTGGATGCCGGCGCTCTTGGTACAGAGACCAAGACTGAGAAAAATTGTTCCATATATACGAATGCTATTTCCATACAAAAAGGTCTAAGTTTGAAAAAAGACGCCCGTTTTTTCAGCTTCCAGAGAATGATAAGCTACCTTCGCAGAGAGGCATTGGAACTTTATCGGGATCCCATCCGTTTATTACTGTCGATTATAGGAAGCGCTATCTTGATGCTGGCATTGGGCTATGGAATCAGCTTAGATGTGGAAAATCTATCTTTTGCTGTATTGGATAGAGATCAGACGGGTATTAGCCGAGACTATACTTACAATATTTCTGGCTCTCGCTACTTTATTAAACGCGCCCCCATTAAAGATTATGATGATTTAGACCACCGTATGCGCAACGGCGATATTAGTCTGGCTATAGAAATCCCCCCCGGCTTTGCTCGCGACATACAACATGGCAAATCGGTTAGCATTGGCACCTGGATTGATGGCGCGATGCCAAAACGTGCTGAAATTATCCGTGGCTATGTACTCGGTATAAACATGCATTGGCTAAATAATTTGGCCATAAAAGGATTTGGAATCAAGATGCCTCATGAATCAATCTCTATTGAAACCCGTTACCTTTATAATCCCGATGTTAAAAGTACGAAAGCGATTGTGCCGGAAGTCTTTGGCGTTCTTCTTATGATGATTCCCGCTATTCTTAGCGCACTTTCAGTGGTGAGAGAAAAAGAGCTTGGTTCTATTGTCAATCTTTACGTTTCACCCGTTAGTCGACTTGAATTTTTAATCGGCAAACAAATTCCTTATGTATTCCTGGCAATAATCAATTTTTTTCTTATGGTTTTATTGGCTTACCTTGTTTTTGATGTGCCCGTTAAAGGAAGTTTATTTACGCTTTTAGTCGGTACATTATTGTTTGTTATGACCTCAACTTCTATTGGACTTTTGTTTTCAACATTCACTAAAAGCCAAACTGCAGCCATTTTCGGCACAGCGATTCTGACCTTTCTCCCAACCATCCATTTTTCTGGGCTGATCGATCCGGTTTCCTCCTTAGAAGGATTGGGCGCTGTAATTGGGCATATATTTCCAACAACTTATTATTTAATGATTACTACTGGCGTTTTTTCTAAAGGACTTGGTTTTAATGATCTCAAAATCTGGTTCCTACCGTTGTTATTAACAACTCCCGTATTATTGGGGCTTGGCGTTGCATTTTTGCGAAAACAAGAGCGTTAAATATGCATATTAAAAATATATACTATCTTGGTGTTAAAGAATTGATAAGTCTTCGCCGAGACCCGATTTTGCTCGCGCTTATTTTATTTTCTTTTACTATCTATATATATAGTGCTGCCACGTCTTTGCCAGAAACTCTGCACAACACCCCCATTTCCATCGTCGATGAGGATCAATCCCCACTGTCCAGAAGAATTATCGCAGCCTTTTACCCCCCTTATTTCATGAGCCCAACGATCACCACGCTTAATAACATTGATACGCGGCTCAACGCAGGTCTGGATACTTTTTCGATTGTCATTCCCATGAAATTTGAACAAGATGTGCTTGCCGGAAAAAGGCCCGCCATCCAATTAAATATTGATGCCACCAGAATTAGTCAGGCCTTAGCCGGAAATGAAGATGTCCAGCAAATTATTACAAAAGAGGTCAATGCGTTTCAACAAGGTTATCAATCGAATAAATCGCCAAGAATAGATATTCCTTTCCGGGTAATGTTCAATCCCGAATTGAAGCTAAGCTGGTTTGGCGCAGTGATTGAACTCATCACGAGCATAACCCTGCTTTCGATTATCTTAACAGGTGCCGCTTTGATCCGCGAAAGGGAACATGGAACTATTGAGCATTTGCTGGTGATGCCAGTCACTCCTTTCGAAATTATGATAAGTAAAATATGGGCGATGACACTGGTCGTGCTGATTTGCAGTTTTTTTTCAATAGAGTTGGTCATTCGACTTATCCTTTCTGTGCCTATTGAGGGTTCACTTTTTTTATTTATGATAGGCACATTGCTTTTCTTATTCGCCACGACTTCTTTAGGTATTTTTCTTGGAACTTTTGCACGTTCCATGCCCCAATTTGCTCTACTGATGATTCTAATCCTTTTGCCAATGCAGATTCTTTCAGGCGGTTTAACACCACGTGAAAGTATGCCTGAATTCATTCAAAAGATTATGCTAACTACTCCCAATACACATTTTGTTATGCTTGCGCAATCAGTATTATATCGAGGAGCCGGTTTAAGGATTATATGGCCACAATTCCTTGCTTTAACATTGATTGGAATTGTTTTATTTTCAGTATCCATGTCACGTTTTCGTAAAACACTTGCATTGATGGCATAAGAAGACGATGCGCAAAAAGCTCTTCGCTATCGCTGTGATGTTCTAATTCGTGACAACTCACATGCTAGCCCGGGAGCGGTGAAAACCGTGCTACACCTCACTGATGTTGAGTTAATATTATTGTGGTAGAATATGTCCACAAATCAAACAAGTTACGAGAAAAACTATGCGTTTGAATCTGCGCCTCGATGTGACGCACGAACAAAAAGCAATAATGGTAAACCTTGTCGCTGCCCAGCTATCAGAGGTAAAGCTCAAAGAGATTAGACTGACAATTCAGCGGGGTAAAAGCTTTATTAAAGAGCTTATCTAGCTAAGTATAAATGAAATTCAATTTCAAAAATTGTCGGATGGTGGGAGGGGGTACCTGGGGTTTTTACACTGGATTGGTCATCCGGTGGCGCACAACTCTCTGAGTTTCTCTGCCAGTCGATTGGAAGATTAACTTGCCTCAGGATAGTGGATAATATCATGAAACGTGGCTGCTTCAGCCATAAGATTTCGGTAGCCATGCGCTTGGTTAGCATTAAATCGAATACCTTCACCATTTGAGAGCTTGTGCCACTCCCCATCTATCAAAACTTCCATGTTACCTTGAACCACCACCACATGCTCAATCACTCCATCTTTATGAGAAGGTGATAAATGCTCACAGCCTGGTAACAATTCAATAACAAATAGCTCAAAATTTAATTGAGGATCAAAAGGGAAAAGAGGTAGAACTCGGATTTTTTTATCGTCAGGATGAATAGTTTGTACCTGCCCTGTACGATACATTGCTTCACTAGATGTGGAGTCTATTTCTTCAATAAACGAAGAGAAGGAAGCATCAAAACCAGTTGCTATTTTCCATAAAGTAGCAATGGTTGGGCTTGATTCTTCACGCTCTATTTGTCCAAGCATAGCTTTGCTTACCCCGGTAGCAAGGGCTGCTTTGTCCAAGCTCCAGCCCTTTTTTTGACGTAAATCTTTTAAAATCGTTGCGATATTTTTGTATATATTTTCCACAATAATCTACCCGAACTATTGTGCGTTATAGCGCACAATGATAATATAGGATATTATGCGTTATAACGCACATATTGTAAATTGTTAAACTAAGGAGTGAACGATGTCTGCCAGGTTCCAAAACAAATTAGTTGCCGTACTTAAATAAACGTATTGACGCGGGTAAGGTCATGAATGCTTTAGCACATAGGTGTATTGGTCTAGGTTCAGCTATTGGGCAATCGTGTGAATGAGAAAATCATTGATATCAAGTAGGGACATCATGCGAAAAATATTTTGGGATAATCCTTATCAATCTAATTTAGAAACTCACGTGGTTTCAGTTGATAATAATTATGTTTTATTCGATAAAACAATCGCATTTTCTTTTTCAGGAGGACAGGAAAGTGACCATGCTTATGTTAATGGCCTCCTTGTTATTGACTCTAAGATAGAGGGCAATCTCATTTACTATGCACTTCCAGATGGACATAACCTTAAGCCTGGTGATGTAGTGGTAATGAAAATTGATTGGCCTCGGAGATATAGGCTTATGCGCCTACATTTTGCTGCTGAATTGATTCTTGAGCTCGTGACACAAGAACTTAGGCTTGAAAAAATAGGGGCACATATAGCGGAATCTAAAGCAAGAATAGATTTTTTCTGTGATAAAAATATTTCTTTCTTATTTGAAAATATGCTAAGTGATTACAATAAGATTGTACAACAAGATCTAAAGATTAAAACAGGATTTAGTGACCTTCAAAATCAAAGACGTTTCTGGGAAATCGAAGGATTTTCAAAAGTCGCTTGTGGGGGTACCCATGTTAAATCCACTTCAGAGGTTGGCCTTATTACTCTTAAAAGAATAAATATCGGAGGTGGAAAAGAGCGTATTGAAATTAAACTTCTAGATGATAATTTGGGATTGTCTTAATTAAGATCAATAGTTCTTATCATGGCAATGGGGCTACGCTCCACCATGAAAATGTTGGAAAATACGCAGGGCCAAATGTTCACTAATTCCCTGCACTTTTGCAATTTCTTCCAACGGTGCTTTGGCTAACTCGCGAAGGCCACCAAAACGATGTAATAAGGCTTGGCGACGTTTTGCGCCCACACCTTCAATATCCTCCAAAGTAGACTCCAAACGCTTTTTTTGCCTTTTCTTACGGTGTGCGGTGATGGCAAAACGGTGCGCTTCATCGCGAATATGTTGCAAAAGGTGCAAGGCTTTGGAATCATCCGGCAACGTCACCTCACGTGCTTCGTGTACTAAAATTAATTTTTCCCAACCGGCTTTACGCGAAGGTCCTTTGGCAACCCCTAATAAGGTTACTGTAGTCACATTTAATGAAGCCAGAACACGTTGGGCAATAGTTACCTGACCTTTACCGCCATCGATAACCAAGATATCGGGCAACGACTGAGCTTCAACCAAACGCTTAAAGCGGCGGGTAATTACCTGCTCCATTGCAGCATAATCATCGCCTGGCGTAATGCCTTCGATATTAAAACGTCGATATGCACTTGGATCCGGGCCTTCACTATCAAAAACAACACATGAGGCAATGGTAGCCTCGCCTTGAGTATGGCTGATGTCAAAACACTCCATGCGCGCAATAGGTTTTGCCAACGCTAAAAATCGTTCTAATTCAAGGAAGCGCGAACGCATCGTGGAATGTTTGTTTACGTATTCGGCAATAGCGACCCGCAGATTATTCAGCGCAAAATCCATCCACCGTGATTTGGCACCCCGCGGACTAACCTGTATCTTACACGACTTACCCCGTTGCTGGGTCAATGCTTCTTGCAAAGATTGATGGCTCGGCAACGCGTGGTTGGTAATAATTAATGGCGGAATTCGTTCCGGTGTCCCCAAATAATAAAAACTTACAAAGGCATCAAAGGATTGTTGCCATAAATCATCCAAACCAGGCTCTTCCTCTAATCCGTTCTGAGGCACTGCAGGGAAAAAACTTTGACTTGCCAATATTTGCCCTTCGCGAATGGTCACACATTGCACACAGGCAAAACCTGGGCTTACCTCAATGGCAATAGCATCCGCCTCCCCACTTAACTGCATCATGCCCTGTTGTTCTTGCACCAAACGTAAGTTTTTAATCTGGTCGCGCAGCATGGCAGCTTCTTCAAAATTCAGACTCAGCACCGCCTCCTCCATGCGCTTAGCCAGTTCATCAAGAATTAATTGGCTTTTACCCTGTAAAAAGCGCATCGCATCCTGCACCGAGCGATGATAATCGTCAGGGGTAATATAGTGCACACAAGGCGCCGTACAGCGTTTGATTTGATACTGCAAACAAGGACGCGAACGGGCATTAAAATAACTGTCGCGGCAATTACGAATTTTAAATACTTTCTGAATCGTAACAATGGTTTCCTTTACCGCTGTGGCGCTGGGGTATGGACCAAAAAAATTACCGGCTAAGGGCTTCTTTTTCGAACGATAACTTTCAATGCGTGGAAAATCCGGATGCTCAGAAAGATGAATATAAGGATATGATTTATCATCTCGCAGTAACACATTATATTTAGGCCGCAATGCTTTGATTAGATTGCTTTCCAGCAATAAGGCTTCGGTTTCACTGCGCGTCACCGAAATTTCGATTGACGCAATTTGACTGACTAAAGAACGTGTTTTCACCCCTGTATTTTGTTTATTAAAATAACTGGTGACCCGTTTTTTTAAATTAGCGGCTTTACCAACGTAAAGCACAGTCCCTTCCTGGTCCAACATACGATAAATGCCAGGCTCATTCGGCAGTTTAGCCAGAAACTGCGTCAATTCTAAAGAAGGGTTTTCGCTACTCATTTAATAAATATAGTCAATCATCTGACGCTAAATCGATGGGGTTCTCTATAATTCCATGTTTTAACGCTAAATAAGTGAGCTCTACATCATTTTTAATCCCCAGCTTTTCAAAAGTACGGTAACGATAGCCATTGATCGTCTTCGAACTCAAAAACAGGCGATCACTAATGTCTTGGACATTCATGCCGCTAGTAATCATCAGCATGACTTGCATCTCGCGCTCAGATAAGATATTAAACGGTGAGCCATGTACTTCCTCTAAGCTATTTATCGCCACTTTTTGCGCGATTTCTGCACTTAAATAGCGCTCCCCTTTAGCTACCTTACGGATTGCCGCCGCCATTTCTTCCGCACCCGACTCTTTAGTCAAATACCCCATAGCACCTAATTGCAAAACACGCGTAGGCAATACATCAGAACACATAGCGGTTACGGCAATGACTTTCACATGAGGGTTTGATTTTTTTAGACGGCGCGTCACTTCCCAGCCATCAATGCCAGGCATTTTCATATCGAGAAGAACGACATCAGGGGCATGCAATTTAACCAATGCTAAAGCCTGCTCACCGCTTTCCGCATCAGCAACCACATCAACATCCGACAAGTCTTCGAGTAATCGTCGAATCCCCATTCGAACCAAGGCATGGTCATCAACAATTAGTACTTTAATCAAATAATGCTCCTTGACCTATAAGCCAATGAACAGCGCATGGCTGTTGATGTTAACAAGACTAGGCATGCATTACAATAGACTTATTAAACTCATAGTTAAATGCCACATAATAATGCATACCCACTCAAGGTGCAGATACTAAAGAAGATACATGCTCCTGAATCACCTTGAGATCATCAACTGGCATTTTATGTAATAAACTCTGTCCTAAGCTAAACTCAGCGCCTTTAGCAAAAAGCATCTGCCGTTCATTGCAGTATTGCTCCAAAGTCCGAATTTTTACTAAGGCATCAAAAGCAGCTGTTAGAAAAACATCCTTCTGTGAATCAGCGTACAAGGCTTTTTCCTGCTCCGATAATTTGTGTTTCTGAAGATTAAATTGACATTCCAGTACTTGAGCATAGGTGTAATTTATCGTGAAATTTAAGTACCCAACAAAAATATTATCTGGATTTTGCGGCTCCCACTCGTCAATTTTTTCTTTTATAGCCGCGAGTTGCTCTAATAAAATACCCAACTTGCACTCACCATCTCTTATCGGCGCAATCTTCCCCATTTGTGCATCGCTTAAGGTAATTAAATCATTATAAATTTTTACTAATCTATATTCCATAACAAATAAATTAGAACTGACCTCGCCAAATGCACTCCTCTTAGTTAAGAGTCGATTAAAATCTTCCAAACTTTGCTGCGGTTCAAAATCTTTATCACAAATAATGGTATAATATTGCAATAACTGCGCAGCAAACGAAACAATGGCGTATTTATTTTTTGTTTGCATTAATTCGCTCACAACCTTTTGTAATTTGATATGAGCTTCGGTTATTTTAAGATCCGCATCGGATTTCGAGCCTAAAATTTTTTGGCCTAAGTCAGTAACTAATTCTTGAATCTGGAAAAGATGATTGTCATTAATACGATGAATAGAGATCACTGAATAATTCGCATTACGCACTTGCGTTAATAGCTCGATAATATTGGGTTCAGACGCTGTTTTAAATATTGATCGCATAGTTAATCAACCTTATCTTTAAACTTCAAACATAACGCTCATCTTGAAATAATAGCATTAATACGACCTAAAAAAAGGGCTGCTCGCCCATATTTAAGACAAAATCATGATCAAGAAGCTCAAAAATAGCATGAAAGAGTTTTTTTTTCCAATAAAGACATTTCTTAACCAACTCTTAATATTTACCAGGTATAATTAAAGTAATTCCAGAACAAAGGGTGAAACCAAAAATGACCAAACAGACTCAGCTCATCGTCATGGATCAAACAATCGGTGCCGGCGGTACGGAAAGTTGTGGCCATCATACCCTAAAAAACTCGTTATTAGCACTGATGCATATGCAAGGCATTATTGATGAGCAACAATTTGAAACCCTACGCAAAGATAGGAATTTATTCACAGCCATCTATACAGCCATCTATAATGAAACCGTCCAATACCACGCCAATAATGATGCTGACGTCACCTTACCTATCTTCATGAATCTTTTAGCGCGTATGAAAAAGGGTGATTTTGATTTTTCAGCGCATGGGGTATCCAAAGCGGATTTAAAGAAATTAAATCTTACTCCCGATGGTACACAAAATATTACTGTTGCAAATTATAAACTAAATATGTTTGCCCCAGGACATGGCTTAGCGGGCATGGAGGAGGATTTATTAGTTGCTGCAGCAACCGTAAAATTAGCACGCACAAAAGGTGTGGCGCATCATGTTTTTGCATTGGGAATAGACGATGTGCACTGGGTAACCGCTGCAGTAAGCCAAGATGCCCAAGGTGAACGTACCTGGCAATTTATGGATAGTTGGCATAATCAAATTCGATATCAACAACCAGTAATAGACAAAATTGAGGTAATTCTCAATAAAAATGAACGCGAATTAAATGATTATCTTTTACAAGCATATGAAAATTCACATTCTAATCTAAATCCTTACGTCAATAGTTTAAATCCAGTTAATGGATTACCCCTTGAGGGCGAGGAAGATGAGGTACAACAACAATTTAATCAAAATGCCCCACGACTTGCTACTTGGCTCGAGAGGCGCTTTAATTTTATGCAAACAAACGGTTGGTTAGATGCGCCTGGTGAACAAGAAAAGGTATGGATCACGCATTTATATCATATGGCAAATTTTCTTAATGCCAATACGTTGGACAATGAATTAAAAAATCAATTACAACCAATATGTGCACGCTTAAAAAACATCGTATCACCAGCTCAGGAAGAAGATGAGACTAAGGCACAGGATGAAACAATTGACGAAACCACCGAGCAAAAGCAAGAGTTAAAACTTGGGCATAAACCGGATGAAACAGACGAGAACCTAAAAGAACAACAAAGAGCCGCAATGCATGCCGCAAGTGAAGGACAACCTAAACCTACCGAGGGAATCATTGCTCGCTTTGTTAAAGGAATTAAATTCCTCTGGGAAGGAATAAAGAGCGCTATTGAACATGTAGCCAGGGCTATAGGCTTAGTCCAGTAGTTTAACGGTGCATCGATTGGGAGTTGAAAATCATGGGCGCATCAATGTTTTCAATCAATAAAGGAGTGGGATTGAGTCAGGCGGCTAACGCAGAAATAATCCGTAAGCTCACCGCGCTGAGAATCGCGGGCTATAAAGATTATCTAATTAATCAGGAAATTAATGAGGATGATGAGGCTACGCTGAACAAGCTTACCTTGCATTTAGGTGAAAAAATACTGAAGGTAAACCTCATTGGCGTTGATGGCACCGATGCCTACAAAGCTGCACGTTCTCAATTTAAGAGCATCATTGTACAGCTGAGTAAAACGAAGCTTTCGCTAATCGTATTTGCTGCGCAATTGTTACAGTTCTACACCATAATTTGCGCAGAACAATTCAAACCAGAAGGGAACTGCCAAGAATTTCAACAACTCTTAGCCAATGGCAGTAATAAATTTGGTTCCGTAAATACTAATTTATTCATCATTGAATATCAATTAATCAAAATTTATAACGATTCGGTGGCACTAGAAGATGCGAATGCCAATGCGGACGTTTTAGCAACAGAGGCACAAGCCCATTTAAACTTAATTGAAACGCAACTGCAGCGTTTCAAAGAGTCCCTTGAGCAATTGCTTATTGCAGAGCCAGATAATGTATTTTTGCATTACCTCTTGTTTCTGCACAGTTATACTTCGGCCAAATTTCTTGAACTTCACTACCTCTTAGAAGAAAAAAATTTATCCACAGAGGAAATATTAGATCTCTCTGGGCGCCAAGAAATTTACCTTAATGCGGCAAAAAATGCACTCGATACCATCGAGCAGTTAAACCAATTTTTTAAAGCATACAAGAAAAACTATGCCAAAGGTTTAGAGTTTGCTTTAGGTCAAGATTTACTGCACAACCTACCAGAACACGATTTTCATGAAATCAGGAACCACTTATTGTCTTTAATTACGGCAAATTCTGCTAGCCCATAAACAGTAACTAATTATTGAGGTAAATAATGGCTGCCAATGAAACAGAATTACAAATCGAACTCGATAAAATTAAAAATAATGCTTTTGACGTCAAAGGCCATTTTAAGCTGCTGTTTGCCAATTTATTAGCTGAAAAACAGCACCAATATAAACACGTTTCCATTGTCGAGCAATTAATTGACGAAGACACTCTTGGTGCGCAATTACAAAAAGAATACCCAGGAAAAGATTATGCGCTTATATTCTACGCACACAAACCACACGCTACAGCCCTTCACCCAGATCCTCAATTTAAAAATGATCCCAGAGCTCATACCTCTTTACTGCTGTGCAAGGTTAATGAGGGTAAAATTGAGCATGTATTAAATATTGATGGTTATAATTACCCTAATTATGCTGACCCAACAAGAAATCCTCACATTAAGCAACGTTTGCTCATCCAGGCACAAGGAAACGCCGATCGCGAGGAACAAACCCCATTGCAAAGAGCATCCTGGCAAAACATGAATTGTGTTCTTTATTCATTTACCTTTGCCGAACAAATTTTAGCGCTGTTTCAGCAACAACCCGAGCTCATGAGTAATTTATTTCCTGAACAAGCAAAGACAAAAATATCGGCAGATAACTTATTTCTTTTGCATGAGGGGATACTTGCAGGGATGACTGACAAATACGTGCGAGCAGTTGGCCCACATTATATTTATGATCCATCGTTCAGCAAAGAACATCATGACCGTATGCGCACAGCATTAGCGAAGAGTTATGAATTGCAATTTACCCAAGCAAAAGCACAACAGGGACATACGGTTATGGAAAATCAGCACGCCGATACGACACATCATCATCAATCCCCTTTGCAACTAAGTGCTGAAAATAAGCCCCCAGTAAATGCGCATAAGGACACAAGGGTAAAGACAGATATTCTCGACCATGAAGAACCTGTAACACCACAAAACCCAGAACAGGGCAAGGATAATGAAAAACCAAGGCCGGCAGCGACGACTCAAGATTCTGAAACAGAGAAACAATCGGTAACGCATCAAGATACCAATAATTATAACTTCTTACTCAATGCAGGAATTGCTCTTAGTGCCACCTTAGCCATTGCTGCCTTTGTGGTCGCGGCCTTAGCATTAGCAGCCATTATTATTATGCCGCCTGCAGCAATAGCTGCGGTGATTAGCGTAGGTGCTGTCGCAGGATTAGTAAGTTATGGCTTATTCAATACGAAAAATAAAGAAAAACCAGAAGAACCGCTTGATAATACTGCGACTACCACGAGAAAAACGGGTATATAGTGTTAATGACAGTGGCTCCCAGCCCGGGGCATGCAGCAAAACCCGGGCTAAAATAAGTATTAAAAAAAACGAAAAACCTCGTCCAATCTAGAGGTTACTCTTACCTTAACAGGCTCTGATGTGAATATTAGGGTTCCCCTGATCTACCGCAAAAAGAGGTGGAAACTCACCTAATTCACGCGTACGAGCGAGTAAATCATCAATATTAGATAATACAAAATCATACAATACTTGATAACTATCAATCACAAAATAAACTGGTTGCAACATATCAATACGATAAGGCATACGAAAGGCAACGATGGGATCAAAAAGTACTCTTAATGGCACATCGCTTTCAACGCTGTATACGGTTTCACTAATGGAAGACAAGATACCACCACCATAAGCCCGTAATCCTTGCGGTGTGCGGATTAAACCAAATTCAACGGTATACCAAAACATCCGTTGTAATAAAGGCCAATCCGCTTCAGGAAAACTCAGGACTTTACAGGCATAATCGTGCACAAACTCAGCATACACACTGTTCGTAAGCATAGGACAATGGCCAAAAATTTCGTGGAATATATCCGGCTCTTTTACATAATCCAACTCTTCCTCTACACGAATAAACATAGCCACTGGAAACTGTTTTTTGGCCAATAGCTCAAAAAATTCTCGTGCTGAAATTAACGCGGCAACAGGTGCAACCTGCCAACCGGTTTCGGCTTTAAGGCGCTGACTCAAATCAGGAAGTTGCGGGATACTTTGTGAAGTAATCCCCAAGGTTTTCAACCCGGTTATAAATTCATCGCAAGCTCTTCCTGAGATTAATTTCATTTGTCGCTCAAATAAAATAGTCCAAACTTTGTTTTCTTCTGCTGAATAACTAACATACCCCTGAGCGTCGGGAACATGTGCAACATAACGACTTGAAAACTCCATACTTTCTCCTTCACTCAAATAAAAAGACCCAATCTACACCTCAGGTGTTACAGACCCTAGTTATTAGGCAATACGCGTCTAAATGTCAATAACTATTACAGATTTTTCAAATTATGCGATAAAATCAATAAATATTGAATCATCAGGGAATACCAATGACCATAGCTATTTTGGCAACAGGCGATGAAATTGTACACGGAGATACACTGAATACTAATGGCCATAATATTGCCCATGCCCTTAGTTCAGAAGGATTATCATTAGGCTTCCAGCTAGCATGCAGCGACAAAGAAATAGACATCATCAACTGTTTGCGTTTTTTAATAGAGAACCATGACATTATAATTATCATTGGCGGCTTGGGACCCACTACAGATGATCTCACCCGTTTTGCCTTAGCAAAATTTATGAACACGACCTTAGTGCAACATGAAGAAGCCCTAGAACACCTCAAAAAACGCCTGCAACATGCGAAAATAGGACTCAATCAAGGCAACCTGCAACAATGTTTGTTTCCTGAGCATGCCAAACTCTTACCTAATCCTAATGGCAGCGCCATGGGTTGTTGTTACCACCACAATGAAAAAATCTTTATTTTATTACCTGGGCCCCCGCGCGAATGCCTGCCCATGTTTAATCATTATGCCTTGCCTATACTGCGGGAAACGTCACACAGTCAAAAACAAATACTAAAATGGCGGATATTTGGTTTACCGGAAAGTGAGATAGCCCAAACATTAGAAGAGGCACTTAAAGATGTTGATTGCCAAACTGGTTATCGCTTGGAAACGCCCTATATTGAATTTAAAGTACGTTGCAAACAGGAGGTAGTGGCTAAGGTAAAAAGCATTATTGACCCAATCCTTGCGCCACATATTATCAGCACCATTGATAAAAAAGCCTCTGATATCTTACGTGGACGCTTGCTTAAACTTAATGAGCCGGTAACGATTATTGATGAGGCAACGGGTGGTTTGCTCCAAATAGTGCTCAATAAACCTGGGTTACATCATTTATTAAATTTTAATGGCTTAATTAAAAATGGGCCGTGTTTTCACATCACGGGTCTTGAAGACTATTGGCAACAAAAACCCATTACCGGCACAACGCAATTAGTCATTCACTACAGCAAGGGACAACATCAAGGCACCGAAACGCATACCATTCCTTATCGTACCCCTACTGTATTAGAACATGCTACAGAATGGTTAAGCTTCAGGCTCTTTCATCTCATCAATGAGTTGCATCAATGAGTAACACAGTTGCTGGGTTCCTTGACCGCTGATTGCAGAAATAGCAAACACCTTCTCTTTCCACTCCAGGCCATCAACTATGGCCTGAATACGCGCTTCGCGCTCAGCTTCATCAGGTAACATATCGATTTTATTTAATACCAACCAACGTGGTTTTTGCAACAGCTCGGGATTGTATTCATTCAGCTCGTTAAGAATGGCTTTTGCCGAAACGACTGGATCACTACCATCTAACGGTGCCACATCAATTACATGCAGTAACACGCAGGTACGTGAAAGATGTTTTAGAAAACGATGCCCTAAACCAGCACCGGCAGATGCACCTTCGATAAGGCCGGGAATATCCGCCATCACAAAGCTCTTATGCGAAGAAACACTCACCACCCCTAAACCAGGGTGCAAGGTAGTAAACGGGTAATCCGCTACTTTAGCTTTAGAGCTGGAAACCGCGCGAATTAACGTAGACTTTCCAGCATTGGGAAGACCTAACAAACCCACATCAGCTAGAACACGCAGTTCTAAACGTAAATGTCTTGACTCACCAGCACTGCCTGGACTTGATTGGCGAGGAGAGCGATTCACACTGCTCTTATAACGTGTATTTCCTAAACCATGGAAACCACCCTGAGCAATCAATACCGGAACACCCACTTGACTAATATCACCCAGCAATTCACCGCTATCGACATCATAAATCAGTGTACCAACAGGCACTTTGATAATTAAATCATCGCCTTTTTTCCCACTACAATTGCTACCCATACCCTGCTGACCATTACCTGCTTTATAATGACGCATGTAGCGAAAATCAATGAGGGTATTAAGGTTATTGTTGGCTTCAAAGTAAATGCTACCACCGTCTCCGCCATCACCACCATCGGGTCCGCCACGAGGGATAAATTTTTCGCGTCTGAAGCTCACACAACCATTACCACCGTTACCGGCATCAATTTTAATAATTGCTTCATCAACGAATCTCATGACTTACCTCAACATAAAAAAAAACCCCGCTACCGGGGTTAGCAAAAAAGAATACTGTAAAACTAGATGTAGGTTGGGTCATTTGCCCCAACCTACATCAAATAATTTGCTAGTTAACAGCTTCTTCTTGTTGCTCTGCAACTATAGTTACATACTTACGGTTCTTTACGCCTTTAACAACGAATTGAACCAAGCCTTCAACCAAGGCAAATAAAGTATGATCACGACCAACGCCGACACCTGGTCCTGCGTGGAAACGAGTACCACGTTGTCTTACAAGAATTTCACCTGCATTAACAAACTGACCACCATAACGCTTCACACCAAGGAACTTAGGATTCGAGTCGCGGCCGTTACGAGTACTACCACCTGCTTTTTTATGAGCCATTGCTTTCCCCTCTTACTTGCTTATCGCAGTAATTTTAACTTGCGAATAATATTGTCTGTGCCCCATTTGTTTCATATGGTGCTTACGACGACGGAACTTGATAATTTTAACTTTCTTATGACGGCCATGATCAAGCACTTCAGCTTTAACAATTGCCTTAGCAACAAATGGCGTCCCGCAAATAACATTATCACCATCAGCCAACATTAATACTTCTTCAAATTTGATTTCGTTGCCAACATCGTCAGGCAGCAATTCGATCTTAAGTACATCGCCTTCCTTCACGGTATATTGCTTACCGCCAGTTTTGATTACCGCATACATAATTTTTCTCCAACTCGCCTGATTGGCTATCACAAATTCAACAAAGTCGCATATTCTATGCAATTATGACAGCGACTTCAAGTGCAATTTCTATTTATGTTCATTTTAAAATATTGTATACTTCGCCACCCTTTCCGAATTTTCAAACTAAATTAAGTTCGGTATTTAATCTGGTCGCGGATTAGGTAAGGGAAATTATATACAATTTTTGGAGATTATATAATGTCAAACATTCTTTTAGAAGCAGAATCAAGAACGGATATGGGGAAAGGTGCGAGCCGCCGCCTACGTCGTCTTGAAAACAAAGTACCCGCAGTCATTTATGGCGGCGAGAAAAAACCAATGTCTATTCATTTTCAGCACAATAAAGTCGTTAAAGCTTTAGAAACTGAAAGTATTTACTCCAGCGTTTTTGATATTACCATTGATGGAAAAGTAGAGCACGTTATTTTAAAAGCATTACAACGTCACCCTTACAAACCATTAGTAATGCACATGGATCTACAACGTGTTTCTAAGCAAAGACGTCCTAGTTAAACTAGTACCACTCCATTTTACCAATGAGCAGCAAGCTCCTGGTGTTAAAGCAGGCGGTATGATTAACCACACGATGACACAACTTGAAATCCGTTGCCAAGCTAAAGATTTGCCTGAATTCATTGAAGTCGATATGGCAAAAGTTGCACTGGATGATGTAATTCACTTGTCTCACTTGAAATTACCCAAAGGCGTTCATTTAACTGTTGATCTAGCTGATCACAGCCATGATTCTCCAGTTGTAAGCATTCATATGCATCGAGTTAGTGCTGCCGGAGAAGAAACTGCAGAAATTTCAGCATCTGCTGTACCTACTGTAAGTTCCGAATCTGAGAAAGGCGAAGAATAAATTCTTCCCTGTCAAAGTAAAGATATCCTGGGTAAAGCAAAAGCCGAACCCAGGCTACATATAAGCCCATAAATAATAATCCTATGTAGCACCACATCAAAGAGCTTATGATCATGGCGATAAAACTTATCATTGGATTACGCAATCCCGGCTCAGCTTATGAATATACTCGCCATAATGCAGGCGGATGGCTAATAGCCGCGTTAGCGCAACGACACAGCGCCTCATTCAGATTAGAAAAAAAAATGCAGGCTGAACTGGCCGAGCTAGAATTAAATAACCATACCGGTAAATTGCTTCTCCCTTTAACATTTATGAACCACAGCGGTCAACCAACCCGCCTAATCAGTCAATTTTACCGTATTCAACCTGAAGAAATATTGGTCGTTCATGATGAACTGGATTTGCCAGCAGGACGCATTAAATTAAAAACTGGCGGCGGCCATGGGGGACACAACGGCTTAAGAGACATTATAGCCCAGTTAGGTAGCCCTCATTTTCATCGTTTACGCATTGGCATAGGTCATCCTGGCCATAAAGACTTAGTACATCAATACGTACTTGGTAAGCCGTCTGTACATGACAGACAACAAATTTATGATGCGATCGATAGAGGTATAGCCGTTATGCCTTTAGTATTCTCTGGTGACCTGGCCAGAGCAATGAATCAATTAAACGTTTAACAGAGGTACTACTCATGGGATTTAAATGTGGAATCGTGGGCTTGCCCAACGTCGGTAAATCAACTCTGTTCAATGCCCTGACTAAAGCAGGCATTGAAGCAGCAAACTACCCTTTTTGTACCATTGAACCTAATGTGGGTATCGTCACAGTTCCCGATCCACGGCTCGATGCCTTAAGTGCGATTGTCAAACCACAACAAGCACTGCCAGCAACCATGCAATTCGTAGATATTGCTGGAATCGTTAAAGGAGCGTCAAAAGGTGAAGGCTTAGGTAACCAATTCTTAGCCAACATCAGGGAAACCGATGCCATTGCCCACGTAGTGCGTTGCTTTGAGAACACCGACGTCATTCATGTGGAAGGACGGGTTAATCCATTAAGTGATATTGAAGTTATCAATACCGAACTGGCTTTAGCAGACATGGAAACGGTTGACAAAGCCCTATTAAAATCGGGAAAGAACAGCCGCAGCGGCAATAAAGAAGCAATTGCTGAAGTCAAAACATTGGAAAAAATCAAAGCACATTTGGATGAAGGCCTGCCTGTACGTACGCTGGACCTCAATACTGATGAAGAACTGCTGGCACATCGTTTATTTCTGCTTACAGCAAAGCCGGTGCTGTACATTGCAAATGTTGATGATAATGGCTATGAAAACAATCCATTACTGGATGCGGTGCAAACATTAGCACAGCAAGAAAATGCCAGCATTGTTGCTTTATGCGCCGCAACTGAAGCCGAGTTAGTCGAGCTGGAAGACGAAGATCGTAAAGAATTCATGGATGATTTAGGCTTAAGCGAACCTGGATTACATCGCGTAATTCGCGCCGGTTATGATCTCTTAGGTTTGCAAACCTATTTTACGGCAGGTGTTAAAGAAGTAAGAGCCTGGACTATCCATAAAGGAGCTACCGCCCCACAAGCGGCTGGTGTTATTCACACTGATTTTGAAAAAGGATTTATCCGTGCCGAAGTGATTGCCTATGAGGCCTTTATCGCTTGTAGTGGCGAACAAGGTGCCAAAGAAGCCGGAAAGTTGCGCTTGGAAGGTAAGGAATACATCGTTTGTGATGGTGATGTAATGCATTTTCGTTTTAATGTGTAATGTTTCCTTTGCGCGAGCAATCCCATCATGCGTACGTAAGTTGGGTCGTTTGAGACCCAACTTGCACTGCTCATTACAAGTATTAGGTTAGTGATAAACACTGCCGTTAGGTCAAACGACCCAACCTACGGCAAATCCGCCCCTTACTCTGCCGCGAGTATCCACTGACTAATCTACATTTCTCCCGTTTTACTTGACAATTAACATGTACAACCTTAGCATTTGCTCATTGAATGGTAGAGGACAGACGATGACGATTGAGAGTATACGCGCGGCAGTAATTGATGATTTTAACGCGGTTAATGCTTTAATTGTTAATAAAATCGAATCACAAATCGGCTTGATTGATGACATGTCCCATCATGTAATTGAAAGTGGTGGCAAGCGTCTACGCCCCTTATTGGTTCTCTTAGCCAGCAATGCCTGCGGTTATCAAGGCAACGCGCATATTGCTCTAGCCGGGATGATCGAATTTTTCCATACGGCAACTCTATTGCATGATGATGTTGTGGATGAATCGACCTTAAGACGAGGACGCGAAACCGCGAATAATATTTGGGGAAGCAAGGCCAGTATTCTGGTTGGCGATTATCTTTTTACACAATCGATTGAATTAATGGTTGATTCTGGCAATCCAGCCATTCTTAAGCTCTTTGCCAATACCGCGCTGGAAATTAGCTGTGGCGAAGTAAAACAACTGTCTAACCGTCATAATCCTGCGCTAACCTTTGAAGAATACTTTGATGTAATTCGTGCAAAAACAGCGCTCTTATTTGCAGCTGCTGCCTGTATTGGCCCAATGCTTAGTGGTGCATCCAAAGAAGTTCAAGACAGTCTTTATGCCTACGGTTTACACTTAGGTAATGCATTCCAGCTTATTGATGACGCCTTGGATTATTGTTCTGATGCCAAAACAATTGGCAAAAATATTGGTGACGATTTGGCTGATGGCAAGGCAACCCTACCGTTAATTCATGCCTTACAACACGGCTCAGAACGCCAAAAACAACAAATTATCGAAAGTCTGAAAAAAGGCAGTCTCGAATTCTTACCTGAAATTCTTATCGCGTTGGAAGAAACGAAAGCAATAGAATACACTAAAAAAGTAGCGGCGCAGGAAATTGACTCTGCCTTATCATTCTTAATGGTACTTCCTGATTCAAAATATAAAAATGCGCTCACCCAACTAGCCCAATTTGCCTTGCGACGAAGCTATTAATACGCAGTTTTCATGTACCCTAATGGGCAACACCAAGCCTCAGGAATCAGATAAAAGCACATATTAATAACTTTCTCAAAAATAGGGTATCTCTGCGAGCCATTATTCACGATTTAGCCTTAAAAAATGATTTTAGAATGCGCTATACCAAACTTAAAGCAAGGTATGCGTCTGCGGAAGATGAGGAAAAAAGCTGCTGCCTCAGATTGTAAAAGCCAACCTATAACCCTCATTTTAGCACCAGTCGCTGGGTCAAACGACCCAGCGACTGGTGTAAACAGTTCCTAAAAAGCTAATCGTCTATTTGAATAGACCCTAAATCATAAGTAGAAAACATCGAGGGGGTTCCTTCTTTCTCTACCGACATAAAAAGACCGGTGCCAAACACACCTGCTTCAGAAAAAATATAAGAAAACCCGCGAATCACATCTAATTGAAACCAGCCATGCGGATCTAATTCTATTTTATAAGAACGGTAGTGGCATGGATTTTTATCCGCATCCAATCGGGAAGTAATGCAAAAATTAGATGAAATCGTATACGTTTGCGCTGTTGCGGTATAGTTTTCAATATAAGCCTCAAGAACACCGCCGATTACGGCTGCCTTGCCAACTAAGCCTTCTATTTCTTGCGCCACACTGCTACGCAAAAGAATTCCTTCTTGGTCGTGGTTTAGATTCAGCGCATTATTTTGCTTAAGAAGAGACTTTAATAAATGCTTATTGCCTTTATGTGGACGTTCTTTAGCTTGGATGGGC
This sequence comes from uncultured Gammaproteobacteria bacterium, assembly GCA_963844185.1. GTDB lineage: Bacteria > Pseudomonadota > Gammaproteobacteria > Legionellales > Legionellaceae > Legionella. Next base: position 377,839 of record CAWJMX010000013.1, on the reverse strand, counting down.
ATATTCCCAGTTGTCCATTCTCGGTGCTCAAGAATCACTCCCTGATGAATTGTCACTGCCAAAGTACTTTTCATTACCACTGAAGCTAGAACGAAGCCAACTGATTTTCTTAACATTCATGTTCTCCATAAAACTATTATAATCCTTAATCTATCGTTAAGAAGTGTACCGGTTACTTAAAGTAAAACAAAGAAACTTCCCAAGAATTTTTGCCAATGCTAAAACGAGAATCACCCTATTATTTAGGATCATTTATTGTTTAAATATAAGAATTAAATACAAAAAAAATGTAATAATGAAAGAACATAGGACTGATGTATAATAACTTCAAATTAAGGATTAATCATGTCTCACTTTGTTTGCATCGCCCAATTTACCAGTAAACCAGGTAGTGAGCAGGACTTAATCAACGCATTGTCAGCACTTATTGCCCCAACAAGGGCTGAACCAGGATGCATCAGTTATGATCTTCATCAAAATCTACATCAGCCAAGAGTATTGACCATGATTGAATTCTTTAAATCAAAAGAAGCCTTTGCGCTTCACTCATCTCAAGATTACCTTGCTCACTTTAGGGCAACTGCGAGTATCTTTATCGAGTCATCTAAATTAACTTTGTGTACAACAAACGAATAATATTCACAAACACAGTATAAGCCGAAAGCAGAGCGGTAAAGCCCTCGGCGTATCTCTAAATTGATATCTTGCGATTGTAAAGGTAGATAAGATGATTTACCGCCACCCTCCCCCTACTACTAAGGATATAATCAGCTTTTTTCTCTTGATAAGTTCGTGTTGTTTTGTCGAATCGCCTAATACCTTTGCACAGGCTAAAAAAATTGCTAGCGAAATTTTTACCAAACACCCACAAACCATTTAGGGTGTGACAATCATTGTCATACCCTAAATTCAAAAACGAATTGCATGAATTAATATTCTGACCTGAAAAATGGTGATATTGCAAGAATTTAGTAATTATTAACAAACCTAATATATTATTTATATTTAATTTTTTTCTTAAGTTGATGCATGATTCCATTTTCCCCAAAGCCACATATCAATGTTTTTGAGGAGTAGAATAGCTTTTCTTTTCTATTTTCGAATGCCTCCTCTTTTTTGAAGAATTTTCAGATTCAATTCTTTTTTTATCCTGATTTTTTCTAATTGTTTCTGGAAAAAAACATTGTGGGGCCGTTGATACTGAGCTCGCTTCTTTTTTCTTACGTATTCGTTCTTTATCATGTCTATTTAATTCATTGAAACTCATTAAAACCTCCCCTTTTGCGAGTTTTCCAGATTTTCCCAGCATCGGAAAGAGGGACATTTGCCCCTCTCCTGGATAAGGCATATAACGATTTTTATTGGATTTAGTTGCTTGCACGCGGCTATTCTTTTTTCTTACCTGATCATTGTTTTGATAATGTTGAATGATATCAACAGATTGAATTTTGTTATTAGAATTAATTGGCTTTGATTGAAATTGTGCAAGCTCTAAATAATCCTGATGGCTTAAATATAAAGGGAAAATGTCTTTTGGAGGCATCATAGATGCGCTATCCATCCTCGTTTGATTGTATTGTTGAGACGCGTCATAATAAGAGTTCATTTGGTTTGATTGAACTTGTGTACAATCTAAATATTCCTGATTACTGAAACATGAAGAGAAGGCATTCTTCTGGGATGTAATAGATTGCTCCTGTATACAAGCTAAAATGAAAAGACCAAGCAATTTAGGGTTTTCGCTATAAAAATTAGAAAATAAGGTTATAGCAGAGTTATGCGAGTAATTTCTTTCTTCATCCATGTTTGGCTCCGTTATTAATCAATACAAGTATTGATTAATAACGCCCAATACGCAACAAAATTAATCAACCAGGGTTGTTTAAACGCTTAAATAGCGTCCTGAGTGTGCGTTAGTCCTAATTGCAGGGCAAAAATTTACAGAGAAGGCGCAAAGTATAGCCTAAAAAATCAAAGCTAATACGTTCCCATTCTTCTTGTCAGTTTGCATCTTTGCAATATACTGTTTTTAATCGCCAACCGGAATCTTAGTAAAAAAGACTTTTTAGACGTTAATACAGCACCTAAAAGATGACTTCGCGCATTGATTTAAGCCGTATCACAAAATCATCTTCCATTTTATAAAGAAGAGAATCGTTGGGTATTTTTTGAACATACCCCAAAGCCTCTAATTGATGCAGCGCTGGCATAACCTCGTCAATTAAATCATAGCGTAACCGTGGTATCGATGAATTCATAATCGCGGTTTTATCAACAACAAAAAACTCGCGTATATTGGCATACATTGGCTCATTAATATCATTTTTAAGCTGATTCATAAATAACGAATAGTTATTGAATAATAAATCCCATTCATTTTTTTTCTCCTTATGCCGTTCCATTTCTCGCCGGCTGCCAGTAAATTTTTGCAGATAATAATGAATCATTGCTCCCAGCATGCATCCAATTACCAACCCTGTTAAAAAAGAAGAATTCATATTTATCACTTTGCCTGTTTAAATTTATAGTTCGGTGCTGATCTTTATCCATCTCCCAGGAAAGCGTCAAGTATTTTATATACACTCTTGCAATAGTCTTTGTCATCCTGGTGAAAAGCGTTTAGGGTTCACCACAATACCAAATGGCACAAAAATTTCTTTGCCTTTAATCTTCACTTGTGCGAATAACTTAATAAAGCCAATTTGATTTGGATTGACATGAAACTCGAGCAGAGGACCACCACGATCCGATACTCTAACCGATTCATTACCCAGCGGATGAATGTGCAAAAATGACTTAAAATCAGCGTTGAAACCAACGATATGAGCATACGAGCGCATTACTGGCGCCAAATTATGTACAGCCCTATCATTCGAAGCCATGGTTGAAAACATTTCTTTTGCCGTGAATAAATCAGCACTAAAATGTTGACTGTTGGCAGGAACGACATCTGCAAAACTTATTGATTGATAAAATAAACTGACTATTGATGTAGTGACTATAAATAAAATTTTAACTATCTGGGTAAAACTCTTCATAATATTTTATCTCCAACTCTTCAGGTGCAGTGCGTTCCATAAATGAAGTTTTATCGTTGCTACAGACATTTTAATGCAGCGTAAAAAGTTGAGTCACGTTGATGGCGACATATTTTAATATTGCCGTTAGCAAACGATTTAGTAAATCTTTAATTGTTTTAAGGTGAATAATTATTGGCAATGTGTAACAAGAAGCGGTGACCATATTAGACTGCCGAATATGGCTACTGAAATGATTAATTGGTGGTTGTTACTGGTGCAAAAGTAGTAGCCGTTGGTTTATTAACTAAAGCGCTACTAGAACAATCTGCCGCGCTGCCATCAATGCTTTCATCATATTGTTTATCAGTCATATTATCTGATTGCTTGATGAGCGCCATTAATTTAGGTTTTGCACAGTCACAATAAGCAACCGTTTTCTGTTTGTCTGCATCACTTAGATTAGGATAAATAAGATTCCAGCGGTCTTGACAATGATTCGTAACATCACTGTCTTGGGTTTTGCTTAAACCAACCTCATCCAATACCTTAGCTCTAGGATCAATAATTGGCAAATGCGCATTAAAAGCAGGCCCTATTTTATTGAACGGTTCAGACAATAGCGTTTCAGTAGTATTTCCTTATGATTTTATTTGCGATAATTAATTGATTATTGCCTATTATCTATCTTAATCTCGCCGCATCAGCGACGAGATTATAACTAAATACGATCACCAAATTCATCCTCATAACCAAAAAACTGGATATCTTTCAATCGGTAAGGAAAGAGTACACCATCTAAGTGATCGCACTCATGTTGAATAATACGTGCATGAAAATCTGCTGCATTTCGGGTAATAAGTTTGCCCTCTGGAGTATAACCGCTGTATTCAATCTTTTTATAACGTGGCACAAGTCCTCTAAGACCGGGAACGCTCAAGCATCCCTCCCATCCATCAACCAGTACATCAGAAATAATTTGATATACTGGGTTAATCAGGATGGTAAAAGGTACTGGTTTTTCATTAGGATAGCGTTTGTTTTTTTCAAAGCCAAACATGATTACTCGTTTATTACAGCCTATTTGTGGTGCGGCAATCCCTATGCCACCTTTAGCGTCCATCGTATCTTTCATGTTTTGAATTAATTCAGTAAGCTCTGGATAGGATTGAATTGCTGGATTAAAATCAACAATAGGATCAGAAGGCATGCCTAATTGTTTATTACCCATTTTTACAACCATTTGAATTGTCATGATGTCATTCACCAATGAATACTTAGCTTGGTATGGGGGAAACCACCGTCAAGCCAAGAATTTTATCCTTCAAGTTCCCCATAGCCGGGCTCGTCCCCACACTGGCGCATAGCGGCGTCAACTTAATGGCAGTGAATCCGGAACCGCGCAAATCATCTAATCCTTTAATTATAGCGATTAAAATTAATTTGCAACGCGAATACACTCCATTCCGCCCAAATAAGGTCTCAAAGCAGTTGGAATATGAATATTGCCTTCTTTGTCCTGATAATTTTCCATCAGCGCGACTAAAGTTCGCCCGACAGCTAACCCAGAACCATTCAAAGTATGCACCAGTTCAATTTCACGTGTTTGTGACTGTCGATAGCGTGCTTTCATCCGTCGAGCCTGGAATGCTTCCATATTAGAGCAAGAAGAAATTTCTCGGTATGTATTTTGACTGGGTAACCAAACTTCCAGATCGTAAGTCTTAGCAGAGCCTGCGCCCAAATCACCAGTACATATAGCAACAACACGGTACGGCAATTCCAGACGTTGCAATATTATTTCTGCATGCTGGGTTAATTGCTCTAATGCCGCATAAGAATCTTCAGGCTTGGTGATCCACACCAATTCAACTTTTTCAAATTGATGCTGGCGAATCATCCCTTTAGTATCTTTACCATAAGAACCCGCTTCACTACGAAAACACGGTGAATGACACACATAGCGAATAGGCAATTCCTCTTCCGACAAGAGCGTATCGCGTACGGTATTGGTTACGGGGATTTCTGCGGTAGACGTTAAATAATAGCCCTGCTCACCATTTAATTTAAATAAATCTTCTTCAAATTTAGGAAGTTGGCCTGTACCTAGCAAACTGTCTGCATTCACGATGTAAGGAACATAAATTTCCTGATAACCATGTTGTTGCGTATGAATATCCAGCATAAATTGAATCAAGGCACGGTGTACTCTTGCCAATTGAGCTTTCATCACCACAAAACGACTACCAGTCAACTTAGCGGCCAGGGCGAAATCCATTTGGCCTAAAGCCTCACCTAATTCATCATGCGATTTGACGGGAAAATCAAAAGTCGGTACGACTCCCCAGCGTCTTACTTCCTGATTATCTTTCTCATCTTCGCCCACGGGAACAGATTCATGAGAAAGATTAGGTAATCGCAAAGTAATGGCTTCAATTTGTTGCAATACGTCGTCGAGCTCTAATTTTTTCTGTTCTAACGCCTCACTCAGACGATTTACTTCTGCGCGCATCGATTCAATATCTTCACCGCGTGACTTTGCTTCACCTATAGCTTTAGAACGCGTATTACGTTCATTTTGCAACCCTTGCGTTGCTACTTGTAAGGCTTTGCGTCGTTCTTCTAAAGCGCTAAATGCCGCAACATCAAACTTAAAACCACGCTTTAACAATTGAGAAGCAACAAATTGTGGATTCTCTCGCAATAATTGACTGTCTAACATAGGCTATCTCTTATAATTAGGTTGGTTTACATCCCTTCAACTCAATACCATCCGCTCTTAATATAAGAGCGGTGTAGTTTTTTAGCTTATCTTACGATACCACGTGCCGATCGATTCAAAGCATCAATCATAGGAATTACTTCTGGGCATTCACTTTGCATTTGTTCTAATTCGGCTACCGCTTGCTGCACGGTAAAGCCTTTACGGAAAATAATTTTATAGGCACGACGTAAAGAATTAATCGTCTCAGAAGAAAATCCTCGTCGGCGCAATCCCACCGTATTAATGCCGTATACCGAAGAGTTATAACCTGCGACCATAATGTAAGGAAGTACATCTTTAGAGGCATAAGTCGCTCGCGCAACAAACGCGTAGGCTCCTACGTGACAAAATTGATGCACAGCAGCATAACCACCAATAATGGCGTAATCATCAACAGTCACATGGCCAGATAAAGCACCATAATTAATCATAATAATGTTATTACCCAGCATGCAATCATGCCCAACATGAGTATATGCCATTAAAAAATTATTATTGCCAATGCGAGTAAGGCCACCGCCCTTGATGGTACCACGACTAATCATACAGTATTCACGAATGATATTATTATCGCCTATTTCCAGTCGTGTCGGCTCACCTTTATAAGTGATATCTTGTGGTTCATCGCCTACGGAAGCAAATTGGAAAATTTTATTATTTTTACCAATAGTCGTTGGGCCTTCAATGACAGCATAAGGACCAATCCAGGTATTTTCGCCAATTTCAACATCTGCGCCAATAATTGCGCCGGGACTTACCGTTACACCGTTTGCCAATTTAGCTGATGGGTGAATTATTGCTCGTTCATCTATCACTTTTGAATTTCCTTTGCTGCACTTAATAAATCCGCAGAACAGGCCAGTTTATCACCTACATAAGCTTCGCCGCGCATACGCCAAAATTCTCTTTTCTTGCCTAAAAACTTCACTTCCAAGCGTAATTGATCGCCCGGAGTGACTATTTGTTTAAATTTTGCTTTATCAATACCCGCAAAAAAATGTAATACATTATCCTCATGGGTGTGCGAGAGCCCCGCTAGAAGACCACTGGCTTGGGCCAACGCTTCCAGCATCAGTACGCCAGGCATGACTGGGTTTTCTGGAAAATGACCCGTAAAAAAATTCTCATTAATAGTGACATTTTTTATCGCAATTAAATAATCATAGGCTTTATAATCTAATACCCTATCAACCAAGAGCATTGGGTAACGGTGAGGCAACAAATCAAAAATTTGTCTTATATCCACAATAGATTCACTCATACGTAATTTCCCGTTTAATTATCAGGTTTCTAAAAGAGGGATTATTATCCTGTTTTAATCTGTTCAAATCAATTATAAATATAACTATTCGCCAATTATTCGACACCAGGGGCTAAAGCACGCTGCAATATGGCACCAGCCAGAGTCGTATCTAAAGACAACTCATTATTATAATAAGCAAAGTCTTGAAGGGGAGCATGTGTTAATGAAGCAAAAAAAAATGGCGTGCTCAGCATTTTCATGCCACACGCCATCTACAGGTTCTGCTCGTTGCGCTAAGATTAACAGCTAAGCATCACCAGATTAATTGATTGCTTTAACAACTTTATCAGTTACATCAAGAGCATCGGCACTGAAAGGCGCTGCATCTTTTTGTACGATTAGATCGTATTTATCATCTTTAGCAACTTTTGCAATCGCTGCACGAACTTTAGAATACAAGCCTTCCATCGCTTCATTATTAGCAGTACTTAATTCTTGTTGGTATTGTTGACCATCACGCTCGAATTGTTGCTGTGTAGCAATGATTTTCTTTTCCAAATCTTTCTTTTGATTCGCACCCATTACCGCACTGTCACGCTTGAATTTTTCCATGTCTGCTTTCAAGCTGGCTTCCATCGCTACTAACTTATCACGACGTGGTTTGAATTCTTTTTCCAATTTTTGTTGGATGTCTTTCATTTGGCTAGAAGTCTGCATGATTTTTTGTAAATCAACCACACCAATCTTTGCTGCATCAGCAAATGCATTAGCACAAAAAACGCTGAAAACTAGGGCTAAAACGCCGGCAAACCGCTTCATATCTATCTCCTCAATTAAAGACCAAGATGCTAGCACAATTCGAAATAGGTTGCGATATGCACAAAGGGAGATTTCAACAATTCTATTAAATAAAAATGGCGCTGGAAAAATTCCCTTCTCCCCGCGGGGAGAAGGTTAAACTAAACTAGATACTGTCGTTAGAATCCAGAAGACAGGGCAAACTGGAAGATTTGCGGTTGATCAAATTGTTGGGGATTTAATGCCTTAGCCACGCTAAATGCCAATGGACCAAAAGGTGAACGCCATTCCACCGAAAGACCGGCTGAATAACGGATTGGACCTGCATCATAACCAGTAAAGATTGGCCGCGTGTTATAAGCAAATACGTTACCCGCATCAGCAAATACGGTGGTTCGTACGTTATCACGACTTAAAGGATAAGGTAAGATAATACCTGCACTTGCACTCGCCAGGAAGTTACCCCCCATGGAGTTATGTAAATTATCCAATGGACCTAGAGAGAAACTATCATAGCCGCGTACTTGCCCTGGTTGCGCTGTTCCCCCAGCATAATAGTTCTCAAAGAACGGTAACCCATTATTATTAAACATGTTTCCATAGCCCGCAAATCCTTGAAGGGAGAAAATCCAGCCACGTACTAGAGGCTGATACAAGCGTGCCTGATAAGAACCCTTATAGTACGATAATGAATTAGACGTCACGGGTAGAGCAACAACCGCAGTAAACTGTTGGTTCATACCACGCGAAGGATAAGGGAATTGGTCATAGCTGTTTCTAGCCCATCCTGAAGATAAGCGAATTTCCTGGAAATGACGACCATATTCGGTGACGAAATTCTGAATCGGAATAACATAACCAACCGTTTTAATTTCGACATCCTGATAGCCATACCCCAATTGGAAACTACTTGCTTCTCCAAGCGGGAAATTATAGTTGACATCACCCCCGAAACGGTCAGAACTGTAGGTACTGACATTCAGGTTTTTCGGGTCGACGCGTGCGAAATAAAGGTTGACCCCCCGTCCTATACCAGTATCCGTGTAAAATGGATTGTAGTAATTTACGGTGTAATCTTGTCCCCACTTACTTGAAGTGAAGGCAGCCCCCATCGAACGGCCGGTTCCCATAAAGTTATGTTGGTTCACCGAAGCATTCAGCTGATAACCATTCGTACCATAACCAACAGAAGCACTTGCTTCAGCAGACGGTGCTTCTTCGACTTGTACATCTAAATCAACTTGGTTATTGGCCCCAGGTACAGGTGTCGTTTTCACATCAACATTTTTCAAGTAACCTAATAAGCGCAGTTGTCGCTCGGATTCTTTAATATTATGTAAAGACAGCAAGCCACCTTCATCCTGGCGTATCACACTGCGTAACACATAATCACTAGTTTTTGTATTGCCGTGGAATTTAATACGACGCACATAAACATGACGCCCGGGCTCGACAACAAAAGTAATAAATACTGTTTTATCTTTTTCATCCAGCTGCGGTTCAGCATTAATCGCCGGGAAACCATAACCTACGTCTCCCAAAGCTAAACCAAAGGCAGAAATTGTTTCAGTTACTTTTTTACGTGAAAAAACAGCGCCCTTACGAACCAGAACTAAAGAATCAAGTTTTTCTTTAGGAACAACCGTATTTCCGACTACTTTATAGCCTGAAAAATGATACTGCGGACCTTCATCAACATGAATATTAATGAACACATCTTTACGATCAGGAGACAGCAATACCTGAGAAGAGACAATCTTAAATTTCAAATAGCCTCTATCCAAATAATACGAACGTAAGGCTTCTAAAGAAGCATCCATACCAGACTTCGAATATTGGTCCTTTTTCGTAAAATAGGTAAATAGATTCGAATTAGATAAGGCAAGTTCGGGCAATAATTCACTGTCTTTAAAATCGTGGTTACCAATAATTTTAATTTTTTTAATGCGTGATACCCGGCCTTCGGAAACAGTGATGTTAATTGCTACACGGTTATCCGTCAGTTGCGAAACACGTGTTTCAATGCGTGCGTTGTATTTTCCTCTGGCAGTGTATGCTTTCTTTAATTCCTTTTCCAAACGCTCCAAAGTAGATTTTTGGAATACGCGGCCTTTCACCAAGCCCATTTCTTTAAGGAACTCTTTCATTTTATCGCTAGGGATTTCTTTATTTCCAACGATATTAATGGCACCAATGGTTGCGCGCTCAACTACGTTAACAATGAGGATATTGCCTTGACGCTCTAAGGAAACTGACTGAAAAAAACCGGTATCATAAAGAGTACGAATAATTTCACCAGTTGAGCTGGAGTTTACTTCTTCACCAACTTGTACGGGAATATAATTTAATACCGTTCCGGTGGAAACCCGTTGTAAACCGGTCACTTTAATGCCACGAACAATAAAACCATCATCTGCCATTGTTTGCGAAGACCAGGCAATAAGCGTCGAACAACAAACCCCTACTAATAATTTACTACCAATTCTTTTCATTATTATTTTACATCCAGTTTTACTTCATGCAGCTACAAATTACACCATTAGTACACTAAAACGGCAATTTATGGCACGTGTGAAGTACCGCGTGCAGTTCTGAATTAAAAACAATCCAGTCACACCAAAAATTGAAATACTTTTTATAGGAAGTAGAAACTACTGTCAAGTTTCTGCTCTCTAACTTTTTTATTTGTTCAGTTTAACTAGTTAGTCTTGCTATATCGTTAGTCAATGCAATAAACATTAATGCAAACAATAATAACAAACCGACATAAGCGCCAGCTGATTTCAAACCATCCGATACGGGCTTACGTCGGATAATTTCCAGCACATAATACAGCAAATGCCCGCCATCCAGCATAGGAATAGGCAATAAATTTAACGTGCCTAAACTAATGCTCACTAAGGCTAGAAAAAACAAATAAGAAACCAAACCACCACGTCCAGAATCACCGGCACCTTGAGCAATGCCCACTGGACCACTAATACTGTTTAAGCCTAATTTACCAGTAACCAGGCGTCCCATTAAAACAAAGGTAGTCTTAGTCAGTTGTAAGGTTTGTTTTAAGGCAGTGCCTAAAGCCGCGACTGGACGCTCTCGTTCCATCCGTAACCAATGCTTAGGCCAATCAACCTTTTGCGAGCGTACGCCTAAAAAGCCTTCAATTTTTCCTTTATTTTTCAAACTGCCAGTATGCACAATCCTATTTTTCAGCGTGCCATCTCGCTTAATTTGCAAGATTATTTGGGTATCAGGACGTGCCTGCACATAATCCACTAAAAACAGCCAATCCACAAAAGGCTTATCATCTACACGCAATATCTCGTCTTTATTTTGCAATCCGGCCTTTGCTGCAGGGCTATCAGCAACGACTTCCCCAACGATTGGTGGAATAGATGGAATAAAGGGTTCAATGCCTAAACTTTTGAGTGGATCCGGTTTTTTATCATCCAGCCGCCAATTAGCTAAAGGCAGAGAAATCTCACTTTGATGACCATCAATTAATGACTTTACAGTGACCTTAATCGTAGCATTAGAACCAACAAGAGGCATCAGTGCGTATTGAAAATCACGCCAACTATTAATCTTCGTATGATTCACTGCAATAATCTCTTCATGTGCCGTAAGTCCGGCATTTGCAGCAATACTATTTGGTTTCACCGCCTCAATCATGGGCGCTAAAGACTGCATACCAATGACGAGCACCAACCATAAAGCAACAAAAGCAAAAATAAAATTAAATAATGGACCAGCAAGCACAATGGCAATCCGTTTCCAGATGACTTGATTATTAAAGGCTAAATGACGTTCATTTTCGGGAACTTCGCCTTCAGACTCATCCAGCATTTTGACGTAGCCACCTAGAGGAAATAAAGACCAGGCATACTCAGTTCCACGTTTATCACGCCAACTCGCCAGTACCGTGCCAAAACCAAAAGAAAAACGCAGTACTTTAACGCCGCACCAGCGCGCAACTTGAAAATGGCCGTATTCATGCACCGTTACCAATAATAACAAGGCCAATAAAAAATACAGCAGAGTTGAAAGCATAATGCTATCCCAAAGTTAGTCCGAAATAAAATAAAGGCAAAGCGGCAATCAAACTATCTAAACGATCTAATACACCACCGTGACCAGGAATAAGAGCGCCAGTATCTTTTAAGTGACAACGTCGTTTCAAAATACTAATGAATAAGTCGCCAAAGATAGAAATAATTACGGTATATAACGCTAAAACGAACCAGTAAATTTTAGCATCAGGTGCAAAGTAAATACTGCCAACGCCAGCAACAATCATCGCTAAAATTACGCCACCCAAAACACCTTCCCATGATTTTCCAGGACTGACTTGAGGAATAAGCTTATGTTTCCCCATTAGCTTACCACTAAGATAAGCACCAATATCAGAAGCCCAAATTAAAAACAGCAAATAAACCAGTAAGGCTTTACCCTGTGACAAATAATATAAATGAATCAAACTTTGCATAAATAAGGGTAAAAGGATTAAACACACTCCGGCAACCACCGCAGGATAACCCCAATATTGTTGCGAACGTGGGAACGTCAGAATAGCCACTATATTACAGAACCATAGAGCGAGGCCAACAGCCAGCCAATAAGAAAACACCATACCACAAGCCCATAAACACAACAGTAAAACTACGAGAAAGCCGACTTGCAGACCTGTTTTTTTAAAAGGAATTAACAGCAAGCATTCTCTTCCGGCCGCTAAAAAGATAACTAAAGCGATACCCGCTAAAAGCCAGGGGTGACCATAGAAAATAACGAACAAAACTAAGGGCACTAAAATTAATGAGGTAATTAAACGCTGTAAAAACATGGTATTGCCCTTCTATTTAAAATAATAACCTTAACGTCTCCATCCATGCTATTCATTTGCCGCTTTAGACACGTTGCCAAATCGTCGTTTTCGTTTACTAAATGAAGCCAAAGCTAACTCCAACTCTGCCTCACCAAAATCAGGCCAGTGTACATCGGTAAAATAAAGTTCAGTATACGCAAGTTGCCACAGAAAAAAATTACTGATTCTTAATTCGCCACTAGTACGAATAAATAAATCAGGATCAGGTAAGCCATCGGTATCAATGCACTGGGCAAAACGCGTCTCATCAATCTCATCCAATGCCAACTCACCGTCAGCTACCGCTTGAGCTATCTTTTTAGCCGCCGTGACTAAATCCCATTTACCGCCATAATTTACCACTACATTTAAAGTTAATTGCGCGTTATTTGCCGTAATCATCTCCGCTTCGCACATTTGTTCTTGCAAAACAGGTGACAATAAACTGCGATCGCCGGTAAAACGCATCCTTATCCCGTGTTGGTTCAGTTCAGCAAGTTCTTTACGTAACGACTCAATAAATAATTCCATTAAAAAATTAACTTCATCAACCGGACGCGTCCAATTTTCAGAGCTAAAAGCAAATAAACTCAGACAAGCGATTTTTTTAGTCATACAACTACGAATCATCTTTTTCACTGACTCAACACCAGCTTTATGACCTTCAATACGTGGCAAACCGCGACTTTCAGCCCAACGACCGTTTCCATCCATTACAATGGCAACGTGTTGAGGAATTTTATGTTCCAAAACAGCTCTTCCTACCCTAAAAAATGGTGCATAGTCTAACCTTTTTCAGGTCATGCCAGCCGATCTTGAGACCCACGAAGAGTGGCGAGAAGACTCAGGTTTGGTCAAGCTGGTTTGAGACTTTATAGAGTGGATAGTGAGTTGATTTGTTGTAGAGTTGGTGAGGTCGGTGGACCGAGAACAGGCTCAAGGAACGCAGAGTTTGCTCAGGTTCATGACTCAGGCCCAGATCTTGAGACCCACAAGAGTGGTGAGAACTCAGGTTGAGTCAAGACCGTAATCTAAAAATTTAAGTGTTAGCCATAAATACTTTGGCCTAGTATAATCCAAATTAATTGTAACTTCCTTAATGGAGTGCTGTATGCGAAAGAACGCACCCTTGCTACTGATGATTTTAGACGGTTGGGGTTATAACAAAAATAATAAACACAACGCGATCGCCCAAGCCAAAACACCACAGTGGGATGAATGGTGGCAAACATGCCCGCACATCCTTTTGGAAGCTTCTGGTTTACCTGTTGGTTTACCCGATAAGCAAATGGGTAATTCAGAAGTAGGACACATGCACATTGGTGCAGGCCGAATTATCCAGCAAGATTTCACGCGTATTAATGACAGCTTAAACAATGGTAGCTTTGCGACCAACCCAGTGTTTCATAACGTCATCGCACAATTAAAGCAAACAGGGAACTCATTGCATATTATAGGCTTGTTTTCCCCAGGTGGTGTTCACAGCCATGAACAGCATTTATTTGCCTTGATCGCACTTTGTGCGCAACAAAATTTTCACTCTGTCTGTTTGCATTTATTTCTTGATGGACGTGATACTCCCCCGCAAAGCGCATTGCAAAGCTTTGAGCGTCTCCAAACGGAACTGAAAAAATACCCCGTCGCCAGGGTTTGCTCGATTAGCGGCCGTTATTATGCCATGGACCGAGACAATCGTTGGGAACGCGTAGAACCGGTTTATACTTTATTAACTGAAGGACAAAGTGTACATCACTTTGCTGATGCCAAAACTGCAATCGAAAGCTATTACCAACAAAATTTGTCTGATGAATTTATCCCACCAACCTTAATTGGGGCAGGACAAGCAATTACTGATGGCGACGCTGTTTTATTTTTTAATTTTCGTGCCGATCGAGCCCGGCAATTAACGACTGCCTTTATTGATAAATCATTTAATAAATTTCAGCGAAAAGTACAACCACAGTTAGCTTATTTTGTCAGTATGACCCAATACGATAAGAATTTAGCAACAACCCTAGCATTCCCCCCAACCCCTTTAAATAATACCTTAGGCGAGATACTTGCTGCCCATGGTTTAAGCCAACTGCGGATTGCCGAAACGGAAAAATATGCCCATGTCACCTTTTTCTTTAACGGCGGCAATGAACATATTTTTGCCCAAGAAGAACGCATTTTAATTCCCTCACCGAAAGTAGCAACCTACGATTTACAACCAGAAATGAGTGCCCCACAATTAACAAAGCGTTTAGTGGAAGCAATTAACAAGCAAACTTATGATGTCATTATCTGTAACTATGCCAACGCCGATATGGTAGGACATACGGGTAATTTTAAGGCCACCGTTTGTGCCATTGAATGTTTGGATCAATGCATGACTAAAGTCTGGCAGGCACTGAGCAAGCAAGGCGGGCAATTGCTCATTACGGCAGACCATGGTAATGCGGAAGAAATGTTTGACGAATCAACCGAGCAACCTCATACGGCTCATACCAGTGAACCCGTACCTTTGGTTTATGTTGGCGGTAATTGGCATTTCACCCGTGCGGAAGGAAGCTTAATTGATATAGCCCCAACCATGCTGACCTTACTAGGCATTAATCCACCGGCAGAAATGACCGGGCATCAATTGTTAGAACAAGATAATCATGATGAAACAAAGTAATAAATTAAGGGATAACCTGACAGCAATACCCCTGGGCATGCTCCTTGGTTTTGCGCTGTATGCGAGTCCATCGGCAATACAACAAACACAAAGTAAATTAAAACAATTAGACGTACAAATTAATCACTTACAGCAAACCTTAAATTCAGCGCATGACAAACGTGGTGTCTTAAATAAAGAATTATCTGCCACGGAAAAGCAAATAGGCCAAGGAGTCCATGAGCTACGTACTATTCAACAAAACATAAGCAGCAAGTCCAATAAAATCAGTGCATTACAAAATAAGGTCAACCAATTAAGCAAAAAACTAACAACCCAACAGCAATTATTAGCCAGTCACATCCGGGCTCGCTACCAAATGGGTGAATATCAACCACTCAAATGGTTACTAAACCAGGATGATCCTTATCAGGTAAGTCGGGTTTTAACGTACTATCAGTACCTCGTTAAATCACGCCAACAGCTAATTGAGCAAATAGACACGACACGCAATAAGCTAAATCAAAGCAAAGAAATATTGCATAACGAACTCGCAGAAAATCAAAAGCTAAAATCCGAGCTGACTAAAAATCAGGAACAATTAAAACAAACGAAAAATTATCATACGGCATTAATTAAATCATTGAATAATGAAATTCAAAACAAACAAAATACCTTACGCGACGCACAGAAAAATAAAGACAATTTAGCACGCTTATTAAAAACACTATCGCAACAAAGTGTTGCACAAGCAAGCAAACCTTTCAATCAAATGCGCAAAAAATTGCCGCTTCCCGTGCAGACTCAGAGCCGATCTTTACGCAAAATGAACCAAGGGGTGACATTTTTTGCCGATGAAGGAACCGTTGTTACTGCCGTTTACCCAGGAAAAGTAGTATTTAGTGATTGGCTAAAAGGTTATGGTTTATTGCTTATCATTGATCATGGTCAAGGCTTTATGACCTTATATGCACATAACGAATCATTGTTTAAAAGAAAAGGCGAGTCGGTGCGTCAGAACGAACAAATCGCCTCTGTAGGGCATAGCGGCGGAATTAAACAAAACGGTCTATACTTCGAAATAAGACTAAGGGGAAAAGCAATCCCTCCTCTAGCTTGGTTGTCATCGGTTTAAGGCGTTGTATATATTACTGTAACAAAGAAAAATTTGAGCGGATGCTATTCCGCTTATCACAATAAAAGTAATCGCCTTCGCCTCTGGCACTTAAATTGCATTTCAATATTATAAACACAAAAAAGAAGATGGCTTATTTTATGGCCCGCATCCGAGGAGATCGCTATGTTAATAAGAAAATTACATCCATGCATGCTGGCAGCAGTGTATGCAGTGACGCTGATGTTACCTCTGACGGCCTTTACAGCTGATGAGTCTAATGCAGACAGTGCAGAAAATTCTAGCGCGAACTCTAGTTCTAAAGCCGTGCCGTTAGAAGACGTGCAACGTTTTTCTAATGCCATTGGTGAAATTAAAAAATACTATGTAAAACCTACTGACGACAAAGAACTGTTTGATAATGCCATTCGCGGCATGCTCAATGGCCTTGATCCTCATTCAAGTTATCTAGATGAAGAAGAGTTCAAAGAACTACAAACCTCTACAAGTGGTGAATTTGGTGGTTTAGGTCTTGAAGTTACCATGGAAGATGGTGTAGTCAAAGTCGTAACACCTCTGGTTGATACTCCTGCCTTTAAAGCGGGAATTAAATCAGGTGACTATATCATTAAGTTAGGTAAAGAATCAGTACAAGGCCTATCGCTTAAAGATGCTGTTAATATGATGCGGGGTAAATCCGGCAGTACCATTCAATTAACGGTATTACGTAAAGGTGCAAACAAAGCCTTAACTTTTGATTTAATCCGGGAAGTTATTCAAATCAAAAGTGTGCAAAGCAAACTATTGAGTCCTGGCTATGCTTACATCCGTCTAACCCAATTCCAAGCCTTAACCGGAAGAGACATGTTGCAAGCAATTGAGCGCCTAAAACAACAATCTGGCGGCAAAATAAAAGGTCTGGTCTTGGATTTAAGAAACAACCCAGGGGGCTTACTCGATTCTGCTATCCAAGTTTCTGATGCCTTCCTTGGTAAAGATAAATCAGGTAAACCAGAAACTATCGTTTCGACTAAAGGTCGTTTACCAGGTTCAGATTTTATCGCTCTGGCAAAAGGAATTGATGTGTTAGATAACGCGCCAATGGTGGTATTAATCAATAATGGCTCTGCTTCTGCAGCGGAGATTGTTGCCGGTGCATTAAAAGATAACAAACGAGCCGTTGTTCTGGGTACTACCAGTTTTGGTAAAGGTTCGGTACAAACAGTGCTGCCACTTGATAATAAAACCGGTATTAAGCTAACCACCGCCCTGTACTACACCCCTTCAGGTACTTCAATTCAAGCCAAAGGAATTGCCCCTGACATCGTAGTGAATGAGTTAGAAATACCTAAAAATGCCGCCGCAAAAAACAAGGATAAAACTGGATTTAGCGAAGCAGATCTGAATGGGCACTTAATCAATAAAAATAATGCCGAAAAAGCTGCTGCTCCAAGTTCTAATAAACCTGAAGATTTATTGCACAATGACTATCAACTTTACGCCGCACTCACGGTGTTAGAAGGTATGGCTTTAAACAACAAGTAAGTCCCAACTCATTCCTTCTCTTTGTACGAGGGAAGGAATTTTTTATTGCTAAAATTTAAACACAATGTTAAAATTTTTTATCTTCAACGCTAAATATGGCATTTATGAATCATTTTCTGTCGTTGCTAATCACCTTAAGCCTCTCTTTTCAATGCTTGGCTGAGGTTCAACCGAAGATCGGTTTACGCGAAAAAATTGGGCAAATGCTGCTCATTGGTTTTGATGGCAAGCATATCAATAGCCAATCTGAAATCGTAAAAATCATTGATAAAGACAACATTGGCGGAGTCATTCTTTTTGACTATAATGCCCAGACACAAAATTTTAATAAAAACATCGAAAGCCCCGCCCAAGTAAAACAATTGAATCATGATTTGCAGGCCGCGACTAAAAACGCTAATTTAAAACACCACCGCCCTAATTTGCCCCTCTTAATTTCAGTAGATTATGAAGGCGGCATGGTTACCCGTTTGAGTGAACAGTATGGATTTCCAGCAACATTAACTGCTACGGAAGTTGGTAGACGCGGAATTAAGGCCGCTAAGTCTAATGCAAAACTGATGACGCGAACCTTAAAAGAAACCGGTTTTAATTTAGATTTTGCGCCCTTAGTGGATATTAATGTGAATCCTAACAATCCAGTTATTGCCAAGAAAGAACGTAGTTTTTCGAGCGATCCTGCGGTAGTAATCCAGGATGCACGAATTTACTCCCACCATTTCTTAAAGCACAAGATTCAATGTGCCTATAAACATTTCCCCGGGCATGGCAGTTCTACTGCGGATTCACACTTGGGCTTTGTTGATGTCAGCGATACTTGGCAAACTTATGAATTAGCACCTTACCAGCACTTATTAAATCAAGGCAATTCCTGCGGCATCATCATGACCGCACACATTGTTAATCATCAGTTGGACAATTCAGGACTGCCAGCCACCCTCTCGCATAAAATATTAACCGGCCTGTTGCGCCAACAATTACATTTTAAAGGTGTGATTATCACCGACGACATGCAAATGAAAGCGATTAGTGACCATTATGGGCTTGACGAGGCTTTAGTACTGGCAATCAATGCCGGAGCGGACATGTTTATTTTTGGTAATGTGCTTACTGCAAAAGCGCAAAATCCAGAACAAGTGATCAACATCATTGCAGCCAAAGTACAATCCGGTGAAATTAGCCAGCAACGCATCGATGAAGCCTATCAACATATTGTGACTTTAAAGCAATCGCTAGCGCATTAAGATTAACGAACCACTGATAAGCACTGTTGCTGGGTCAGGCGACCCAACCTACGGCCTAGTGTCACTCAGCACAAACAATGGATAAATTATACCGTTAGAGTTACTTTCTGATAAAAAATGCCTTGTTTATCCATGCGAAATGCGCCCATTAGACCTGTTCCAGATTCCAAAGCTAATAAATTGTTAGCGATGGCCTGGCTCGAAAAATGAGCATTTTGTTTCATGGTAATCACTGCACTATTATTCAGTAAATGAAAAATATCGTAGGCATATCCTGCTTCAGTAACTGGCTGGCTAAAGTATTCTTGTTTAAATTGAATGACAAATTCCGGCTTCATTGCGCTGGTTAAAAGCGCGCCACGTTGATGATTAGGGCTTTGCATTTGGAATGTATTTTTGCCATCAGCAACCGCGTCACACCCTAAACAAAAATGAATCAGCCTATTTTTTTTCGCTAAGGGTACTACTACAGACCCCGTATCGACACCTTCGGTTAACAATACGTTAATATGATGTGCATCAATAAATTTTTGTAAGGTATTAACTGCGTTTGCATTCGCTGGAAATTTATCTAAGGTATAAAATTCATAGTTAATTTCGGATGATTTTAATTGACCACGTGCGATTTCCATCGCCCCCAGTATGCTGCGGCCAATGTAAGCTGATTTACTCGTAAATGGCGCATAAATGCCAATATTAATGATTTTCTTGGCGGGTTCACTGGCAACGACAGTACTTGTTGATATCATGAATACAGTAGCCACAAAGGCACAAGATCGGAATAAGAACTTAGTCATATTTATCTTCATCGGTTAGCAGGTGGAAAATTATTTTCCTATGAATGGCAGCTAAATACAATGTCTGGTTTTCAAGGCCCGTAAAATTTGATTGGGTATTCGTAGTAAATGTGCGATAATTTGCAATTATCTGTTATTGGTTAGAACATTATGAACTTTATTAAATCAATTTCATGCCTTGCTAGTGCTCTTATTTTTTCGCAGGCTCAGGCCAGTGTCGCAGCATACTTCGAGCAAATAAAGAATGACCCCAATGCCTTATATGCATTTTTTCAGAGCATGCCTAAAGGCGGTGAATTACATTATCATTTAGCCGGTGGTCCCTATCCAGAAACGATGTTAGCCTTAGCATCTAAAGGCAATTATTGTATTAATAAAGAAACCTTCGCCGTTACCAGCAGCACCGGCTTTTGTGATGGCATCACCACCAAAGAACTAACCAATCAACCAGAGCTTTATGCAAAAACAGTACGCAGCTGGTCATTGAAAAATTTTATTCCCGGAGCAGAATCCGAACACGATCACTTTTTTAATGCCTTCTTTAAATTTGGCCCTCTAATATTTGGTTACCGACCACAATTAGTTGCGGATGTCATTAAAGGAGCCGCCAAGCAGCAAGAACAATATTTGGAGTTAATGATTTTACCTGACAATGGTAACTCCCTTAGTTTTGGTGCTTTACTTAAAGAAACCTCTTCTTTTGCCCAAAAAAGAAAATTGTTGTTGGCCAATCAAGACTTCCAAAAAAATATAAACCACACCGTTAACGAAGCAGAGCTCATTCTAAAAAAAGCGCATCAGGATTTAGGATGCACGACCAATTCAACAACAGAAAACTGCCAAGTCACGATAAAGTTCCTGTATTATTCGCTACGCGAGCAACCATTAGACAATCTTTTTGCGCAAACGCTCAATGCCTTTGAAGCAGTAGCTAGATCTCAGCATCAAGGAGGTAGTTTAGTTGGGGTAAATTTAGTACAACCCGAAGATGGCATTATCTCTTTACGAGATTACCACCAACAAATGCAGATGTATCAATACCTGCATCAAATGTACCCGCAAGTTAATATTGCCTTGCATGCAGGGGAAATAACTTCAGAGCTGGTTCCCCCCAAAGACTTAAATTACCACATTTATGATGCCCTAATGACAGGGCACGCGCAAAGAATAGGTCATGGGGTGGATATCGCACATGAGCAAAATGCCGAGACCGCTTTGAATTATATGGCAAACCAGCATAAACCAGTAGAAATTAATCTCATTAGCAACCAGCGTCTCTTAAATGTTTCTGGCCGTCAGCACCCATTAAATTATTACCTTGCTCATCATGTACCTGTTGTTTTATCTACGGATGATGAAGGAATATTGCGTACCAATTTAACTGCGCAGTATGTGGAAGCTGTACTAGGTCATGGTTTGGACTATCCAACCGTGAAACAAATCAATAGAAACGCATTAACATACGCATTCACGCCCGGTAAAAACATTTGGCTTGATGCGGATAAAGCGCAATTAACGCCTGAATGTCAGGATTTAAAGAGCGATCGTTGCAAAAAATTTATTAAAAATAGTGAAAAAGCGCGCTTACAGTGGAATTTAGAACAGAAATTAAGTGCTTTTGAGAACCAATATTAAAACGTAAGTTGGGTCGTTTGACCCAACATTCATTGTATGTTACCAGCAGAATATTTCTAATGAACACGGCTGTTGGGTCAAACGACCCAACCTACAAAAACTGCGAATCATTCTACTTTGCAGTAAATGGATTATGCAGAATAATCGTTGAATCACGCTCTGGACCAGTTGACAACATATGAATAGGAACATTTAACAATTGCTCAATGCGATTTAAATAAGCAATCGCATTCGCCGGTAAATCCTTCATATTAATGACATCTGCTGTAGATTCGCTCCAACCCGGCATTTCTTCATAAATAGGCTCTAAACCTTCAAAGTCAGCCGCAGCTTGCGGAGGACGAGAGATTAAATTGCCATTACTGTCTTTATAAGCCACAGCAATACGCAGTATGTCGAGATTATCTAAAACATCCAACTTGGTAATACACAAACCGGTAATACTATTTAGCTCAATTGAACGTTTTAATAAAACTGCATCAAACCAGCCACAACGTCTTGGTCTGCCCGTCACCGCGCCGAATTCTTGACCACGCTCGGCAATTTGTTTGCCAACGTCATCAAATAATTCTGTTGGGAAAGGACCACCACCAACACGCGTGGTATAAGCCTTAGTAATACCTAAAACATAATCAAGGTATCTAGGGCCAAAGCCAGCGCCATTAATTACCGAACCAACGCAAGTATTCGAAGAAGTAACGAATGGATAAGTACCATGGTCAACATCCAGATAAACCCCCTGCGCTCCTTCAAATAAAATGTTATCCCCTTGCTCACGATGCTCATGCAATGCCGCAGGAACATCACAAACCAACGGACGCAATTCATCAGCCCAAATCTTCGCCGCATCCAGTATCGGTTGCATTTCTACTGCAGGCTGGTTGAAATATTGTGTCAAAACGAAATTATAAAAATCTAAAAGATCAGTTAGCTTTTGCGCAAAACGCTCGGGATGAAATAAATCCCCTACTTTTAATGCACGTCGTGCCACTTTATCTTCATAAGCAGGACCTATTCCGCGTCCAGTCGTACCAATAGCCGCCTTCCCCATATGCGATTCACGTGCTTTATCCAAAGCAACATGACACGAAAGAATAAGCGGGCAAGCCAGACTAATACGCAAGCGTGAACGCACATCAATACCAGTGCTTTCAAGCTCCTTGATTTCACCTAATAAAGCTTCTGGTGAGAGCACCACGCCATTTGCAATATAGCAAGTTACGTGAGGCCGTAGCATGCCGGAAGGGATTAACCGTAAAACGGTTTTCACCCCATTAATTTTTAAAGTATGGCCCGCATTGTGACCACCTTGATAGCGAACAACGACCTGTGCATCTTGCGTTAATAAATCGACAATTTTTCCCTTGCCTTCATCGCCCCACTGTGTACCTAAAACAACAACGTTCTTACCCATGATCTACTCTTAATCTGCAAAATGCTATCAGGCGTTGAACCTGATTTCAGCAAAATCGAACATTATAATTACTTTTTAGCAGGGACACCATCATTTTTTAGTGTAAATTGCTTAAAATAATCAAAAAATGCACTGCTTTGATCCAAAACCAAAATATCTTTCTTACTTTTAAAGCTTCCTTCATAAGCCAATAGGCTACGGTATAGCGCAAAAAAGTCCTTATTTTGACTGTAAGCCTGGGCATAGATTGATGCCGCTTTCGCCCGCCCTATAGCACGTACTTTCTGGGCGGCACTTCGTGTCTGGGCCAGTAAAACCATAACATCAGCATCGGCTTTAGCCTGTATTTCCTCGGCAGCAGCCTGACCATCGGCACGATGTCTGTTCGCAATTTTTTGCATGTCCGCACGCATACGTTGATAAATTGCATTACTGGTATTTGCTGGAAGCTCTATACCTTTAATGCGCACATCAACAACATTGATCCCCAATTCACCAGCTTGTTTTTCAGCCGCGGTACGCAATAAAGCCATCACGTCGTCACGCCCACCGGAGACTACTTCTGAAATCGTCCGTTTACCAAATTGAGCGCGTAATAAGGTATTTAACTGCTGTTCTAATAAGGTTTCCGCTTTAAATTCACTGCCACCAGTCGATTTAAAATATTGGGCTAAATCAGTAATATGCCACTTAACATAATAATCAACCATCACATCTTTCTTTTCTTTGGTAACGATACGTGTTGATTTGATGTCCATGGTTTGAATACGGGTATCAAAAATACGCACATTTTCAATAAAAGGAACTTTAAAATGCAAACCAGGGTTCAATACTTTAACCTTATCCGTGTCGCTTTCATTAACCAAACGTCCCAAGCGCAAAATAATACCTTGCTGCCCTTCAGTCACCGTAAACGTCGTGGTAATAAGGAATAGGAATACTAGAAACAGCACAATACCAAGGGTTATGTTTGTATTCTTCATGATTAATCTCTCCCTTGACGATAAACAGGTCTCGTAAGATCACGCCCATCGATTAAACTATCACCATCATCACTGCCATTATTAGCTTTATTGGTTTTTGCATTATCAGCAGGGAAATCGGCTGATTGATTTTGTACTAATTTGCCTAATGGCAAGTACATTAAATTACTTGATTTACTGTCAACAATAATTTTACTGCTCTTGCTTAATACCGTTTGCATGGTCTCTAAATACATACGCTGCGCGGTAATTGCCGGGGCTGCTGTGTATTGTGGCAGTAACGCAAGAAACTCCGCGACCTCGCCCTGAGCACGCAAGACTACTTGCTTAGAAAATGCTTCTGCTTCTTGTTGAATACGACTGGCATTACCTTCGGCAATAGGGACTACTTTAGCGGCATAAGCATAAGCCTGCTCTTTAAATCGCTTTTCATCTTCTTGCGCTTTAATCGCATCATCAAAGGCATCTTGTACACTTTCAGGCGCACGAGCAGGTTGTGGTGATACGTTAACAATCACAATACCTGTTTTATATAAATCCAATGTTTTTACCAAAGTTTCCTGAACTTGATTTCCCCAAACCTCACGGCCTTCGGTAATAATTTGATCCAATGTTGTTGTGCCAACAACCTGTCTTAAAGCACTGGACGTCGCTTGTTGTAAGCTTTCTTCAGGATTGGCGACATTAAATAAATATTGTTGTAAATCACCAATGCGGTATTGTACAGCCAAAGATACAGCCACTAAATTTTCATCACTAGTCAGCATTTGCGCCGAATAAGAGTGATCTAATACCCTATCAACGTTCATGATTATTTTGGAAGAAATAATACGCGGAATCCAATGCGGGCCTGGTCCTACCGTTTCTACATATTCGCCAAAACGAAGAATAACGGCCTGTTCTGCTGGATCAACAATAAAAATACCAGAAAGCACCCAAAGGAGAAAAGCAGACAGAATCACCATAATCGCCACCAAACCGCCATTGGAAGTTTTAGAAGGCTCATTACCTGATTTGCCACTACCGCCAAAAAGAATTTTCTTCAATTTGTCATTGATACGTTTCAGAGCTTCATCCAAATCTGGAGGCTGATTTTTGCCCTTCCATGGCTCTTTGCCTTTATCTGGCTCATTCCACCCCATGTACTACTCTCCCGACAAATTTTAATAAAGCTAGAATTCTATGGGGTATATGAAGTTTAAGCAAGTAGATACTAGTAAGATCAACCGTTGAAAATGCAGGTTGGGCCTTCCGGCCCATTCTCCAAAATTATGGAGTGACTAGTGTCGCCTCCCTAACAACCGGTTCTAAATCATCATGTATCACCATTTGTGGCGCAGATTTTAACATATCATTGACGATAATTCGGGTTCTACTGGCAGGATGGCTTTTCGAATACTGCTGTACCATTTCCCAACTGCATTGCCCCTCAGCAATCATCCAACGCATAGTACTCCAAGGATTAGTAATCCGCTGGCTGCCATAAGTTTCTTCATAGCGTTTCACAAATTCAGCATACAACATCAGAGAAGATTCTTGTCCTGTCAATGTCGATGCTGCCTTTATAGGTAATTCAGTCTGCTCAGGATGTTCTTGTGAAAAATTACTGTACTTACGTGTAATCCAGCGTTCAACAACAAAAGCAGCCGCACTTGGTCTGCCAAACAACTGTCGCAGAGCATTTCCCCAAGAATGATCCACATAAACAATGTCATGCAAAGCATTGTCTGGGAAATGGCAACGTTCGACAAAGGGATCAACGAGATGAGGCCTGGTTTCCAAATAAGCGTCAATAGCCTGAAGAAGAGCCATCCGTTTATTCGCTAATAACAAAGCCATTTCCTTTCTTCGCGGCGGTTCAGCACCACGACAAAGCAACATGGCGACACCTTTGATTAAAGATTCATTATTGGGGTCATCTACTAAAAGTCTACACAGTGACTCAATTGCACTATCGCCTTGTTTTTCCCCCTCGGGGATATTTTTATTCTCCGCTTCAAGTTTAAGTTTGGCCACAGGACATTCTAAGAGCGCCGTAAGCGCCTTAATTTTACCTAAACGAGCAGCGAGTATAAGAGGCGTATCTTCTTCGAGGCCTACCGGATTATTTAATTGGGCACCAGACTTAGCGAGCGCCCCCACCGCAAACGCAAAATCCAACTCAATAGCTATATGTAAGGGTTGGTAAGCTATGCCCATATTGTTGTGAAAAGTTGTTTCATGGATATTCGGTTTATTTGCCATAATCGCATTCAATAAACGTTCACTCCTGGTGTTTAAGACCAGAGCCAATAAACTAAGCCCATGCTTATCGCGTCGATTGATGTCAAAAATATTCTGCTCTTTGTTGCGCATTAACAGATGTATTGCTAACTGCAGCTTTCCGGCAGCAATTGCTTGATGGAGAGGATCACCAGTATTGTGGTCGTGCATATTATCAATAACAAAATCCATGTACTCGGTAAGATCCATTGGTAATGCTGTTGATGCCGTCCTTTTTTCTTGGTGCAACTGAATTAAATAATTAAGAACCGTCATTTGTAAACCATCGGGTGCCCAACAAGGCTGTTCCAGATAATTTGTCTCCTCTTCCTGTTTTTGCAAAATTTTTTTCTTAAATCTATCCAGGCCTAATTCTATAACTTCATTTATTTCCTTTATAAATTCCATGATATTACGTCCCTTTAAAATAGTGACTACCGGACTAATATTACACAGAGACTAAAGAAGAGCAAAAAATAATTAAAATCGTAATTACTCTTAAATTAAGGATTTTATACTTCAAAACTTAATAGCAGTACGCAGATTGGGTCGAGCAATCAGCTCCCTGCCTTACCACCACTGCTATTAAGTTAAAAATTTTATTACGACCTAATTTCGTAGTTACAAATTAAATTAGAATTTAATAAATATTAAATCCCAAACACCATGGCCTAAACGTTCTCCTCGTTGCTCAAATTTGGTTAGCGGTCGCGATTCTGGTTTTGGCGAATAGCCGCCGTTTATTTGCGAATTATGCAAAGCGGACTCGGCAACTAATACCGTCAATATATGTTCGGCATATTCCTGCCAATCCGTAGCACAGTGAATAAAACCACCTGGTTTAATTTTTTGCGTTAATAATTGAATAAACTCCGTCTGAATCAAACGTCGTTTATGATGGCGTTTTTTATGCCAGGGGTCGGGAAAGAAGATTTGTACGCCAGCTAACGAATTATCAGCTACTTGGGTGCGAAAGGCTTCTACCGCATCATGGGCCACAATACGCACATTAGTTACTTGATGATCATGCAAATCAGCCGCTAAACTGCCTACACCGGCTTGATGAACCTCAATCCCGATGTAATTTAGTTGCGGATTATTTTGCGCCATGGCTAATAACGAAGTCCCCATACCAAAACCGATTTCCACTACGGTATCAGTGCTACGCCCAAATTCTTCCGCTAAATTCCACTGGGAACCGGTCATCGCAAGTTCATAATCTTTAATCCAAAGATCTAATCCTTGCTGCTGTCGATTGCTTACTCTCCCTGCGCGCAACACGTAACTTTTTATTCTACGATGCATTATAATGACTCAAAATATGAAAGTTGCGATTATATGTTTCTACAAAAATCTTGCAACTATTACATTTTTTTGATATAAAACCGCTCTTGTATTTCACATCCGGCTATTTGCCCAGAATTTTACAAAGACAACCACTAAATATATCTAATTTGGAGTAACACAATGTCTAGAGTATGTCAGGTAACTGGCAAGCGACCCATGACTGGTAACAAAGTGTCGCACGCTAACAACAAAACCAGAAGACGCTTTCTACCTAATATTCAAAACCACAGTTTCTGGGTTGAAGAAGAAAATCGATTTGTCACCTTACGTGTCAGTACCAAAGGCATGCGTATTATTGACAAGTTAGGCATCAAAGCGGTTCTGGATAAAATCAGAGCTAATGGCGAAAAAGTATAACTAAGGGGATAAACCATGGCAGCTGTTACCGTAAAAGTGAAAATGGAATCCACTGCAGGAACTGGATACTATAAAACCACTACTAAAAATCCGCGTAACCATCCTGAAAAGATGGAATTGATGATGTACGATCCTAAAGTACGTAAGCACGTTCTTTTCAAAGAGAAAAAAGTAAAATAATTACCGTAAGCCCCATGATCTGGGGCTTTTTTTACTCTTGTTCTATCGGGCTTAATTGAAGCATGGGCTGAGCCATGAAATGGGATCTCTGTGTCAATCAGTTATCGAATAGCGGCAAATGCAAAGCAAAATCTAATCGCTAAAAAGCTAATAAAATTAACTAAATCTTAAGCAATTTCCTTAACTTACATTAAATTAACCTTAGTAAACACTGGATAATCCTTACGAATCGTTTAAACTGATAGTATAGCAGTTGAAACAAAGAGGATTTGCATGAAACCGTCACTGCAGCTTAGTATAGGCCAACATCTGACGCTTACTCCACAGCTACAGCAAGCAATTAAACTATTGCAATTATCTACAATTGACCTCCGACAAGAAATCCAACTGCTCGTTGAATCAAATCCTATGCTTGAAGCCACTCCTAATGAAGATAAAGAAGACTCTCGCGCTGAGGAGCAACAACACCATAATGATGAACCTAGTGATTTTCAGTGGTCTGAACTCTATCAAATTTCAAACAAACGCCAGACTTTTGATGATGGCGATTATAATTTTGATAATTTGCATTGCACCACAACTAATTTACAAGATCACTTAAGATGGCAGCTCGCACTCGCCCCCATGAGTGATATCGATAGAGTAATCGCTACGGCTATAATTGATGCCATTAATAATGACGGATTCTTGTGCACGCCTATTGCCGATCTACATGCCAGCTTAACCAGTGAAGAACATCCTCTGGATATAGAAGAACTTGAGGTAGTACGCCACCGCGTACAATTATTTGATCCGGTGGGTTGCGCATCCATCAGCTTGGCTGAAACATTGTTAATGCAACTAGAGCAACTACCGCTTGAAATGACTCATTTAAGCCTAACAAAAAAAATTATTCATGAAGACATCGACTTACTTGGTCAACATAATTACAAACAGTTAATGAAAAATCATCACATTAGTGAGAAAACTGTTGATGAAATTTTACGAATTATCCAGAATTTAAATCCAAAGCCAGGTAATTTGATTCATCAAGACATCACCGAATACATTATTCCTGATTTAACTGTTAAAAAATTAAATAATGAGTGGAACGTGGTACTTAATCAAAATGTATTGCCTCATTTAAGCATTAATAACCACTATGCTGCACTCATTCAACGCGCAGATAACAGCGCCGATAACCAATTTCTAAAAAACAATTTACAAGAAGCGCGTTGGTTTTTAAAAAGCATTCAAAGCCGCCAAGAAACACTGCTTAAAGTGGCAATGTGCATTATGGAATATCAACAAGGCTTTCTGGAATTTGGCGAAGAAGCCATGAAACCATTGATTCTTAATGATGTGGCTTCAGCCCTTGATATGCATGAGTCAACCATATCGCGTGTGACCACGCAAAAATTCATTCATACCCCTCGCGGTGTTTTTGAGCTAAAATATTTCTTCTCCAGCCATGTTAATACTAATGCTGGCGATGAGTGTTCATCCACGGCGATACGCGCGGTGATAAAAAAATTAATTGCTGCAGAAAATAGAAAAAAACCGTTAAGCGACAGCAAGATTACCCTAATGTTGGAAGAACAGGGAGTGCAAGTAGCAAGAAGGACTGTAGCAAAATATCGTGAAGCAATGGGAATTGCTCCATCCAATGAGCGAAAAAAAATTCGTAATTAAATTAGTAACAGAAGGAGATTCGTTATGCAAATCAACATTACTGGACATCGATTAGATGTTACTCCTGCCCTCAGAACATTTACCGAAGAAAAATTCGATAAACTTGAGCGCCATTTTGATCAAATCACGAAAATTAATGTCGTTTTTGATGTAGAAAAATTAAGAAAAATTGCCGAAGCAACTGTTTTTGTTGCCGGTGGTGAGTTGCATGCTAGCTCCGAATCAGAAGATATGTATGCGGCAATTGACACACTAATTGACAAACTGGATCGTCAGTTGATTAAGCATAAAGAAAAAATTCGTCACCACTAAAAATATTTAGCGAAACATCTGTTTCGGATAAGAAATAGAGTCAAACCTTGCCTCACCTCAATCCGTTTGGGCTGAGGAGAGGCAAGCTTGCTCCCGATTTCTTATCCATAACTCGAATTAACTAAATACTCAATTGTTGGCTCCAAGGCTCGACCGCTACCGCAATGATTATCCAGAAAGCCAGTTAACTCATTTTTGAGCAGGAAATCCTGTACCCAATGCCTACTTTTATGGTACATTGTCTGTCATATGATAAAAACTAAAATTACCATCATCAATAAATTAGGTCTGCATGCGCGAGCATCAGCTAAATTTGTGTCAACAGCAGCACGATACCAAAGCCATATTGATGTCACCAAAAATTCACAGACCGTTAATGGTAAAAGCATTATGGGGGTTATGATGCTTGCTGCCAATAAAGGAAGTGAACTCACGCTCGAAATAGAAGGTCCGGATGAAGAGCGCATGAATGAAGCCTTGGTGCAATTAATCAATAATTACTTTGGTGAAAGTGAATAAGGCGTTAGTGCTGAATTTCCCCACAAACATCGATGCCCCTTTTTAAATTCTATGCTCTAAAAAATCACCGATGCTAACGCCCAATTGTTCCATCTATAATTCATAGCCAATACAATACTCATCATGAAAATCCCTATCGAAGAAGAAACACCAACTCTACGAAAAATAATTCATATCGACATGGATTGTTTTTATGCAGCCATTGAAATTAGGGATAATCCGCTCTTAAAGAATAAAGCTGTTGCAGTAGGTGGTTTAGCACAACAGCGCGGAGTCTTATGCACGTGTAATTACCTTGCTCGCGAATATGGTATACATTCGGCCATGCCGACGGCAATGGCCTATCGTCTGTGCCGCGATCTGGTGGTGTTGCCAGTCAACATGAATAAATGCCGTGAAGTCTCACGCTCAATTAATCAGATTTTTCACCAATTAACTGACTTAGTAGAACCGCTATCACTTGATGAGGCCTTTCTCGATGTCACCCATTCAGTGCATTGCCAAGGCAGTGCCACCCTGATGGCCAAAGAAATTCAAAAAATAATTTTTAGCAAACACCAATTAACGGCTTCGGCAGGTGTTGCACCAAATAAATTTTTAGCCAAAATTGCCAGTGCCTGGATAAAATCTAATGGTTTATTCGTAATCCCCCCCAAACAAGTCAGTAGCTTTATTAGCACCCTGTCGATTAATAAGTTATTTGGAGTAGGCAAAGTCACTACGGCAAAATTCAATAAATTAAATATTTTTACCTGTAATGATTTGTATCAATACCCATTAACTTTGTTAGTAAAACAGTTTGGTAAGCTAGGGCAACAACTTTATTACCAAGCACGAGGGATTGATAACCGCCCAGCGCAGCCTAATCAGCAGCGTAAATCATTAAGCGTTGAAAAAACGTTGCAACGCGACATTATTGCGCCCGATGAAGCCATTAAAATAATTCAGACACTCTATGAGTTACTAATCATACGCATACAGGAAAATGCTTCTGATTTATTCATAAAAAATCAGTTTATTAAAGTAAAAAACACTGACTTTAAATTAGTATCTGCCGAAGTTAAAAACGCTACTCTTAACTTAGAATGCTATCTTGAATTATTTCAAAAAATTAATCGGCATTCTGCGAAACCAATGCGGCTGCTGGGATCGGTGTTCATTTTCAGCATGATGCAGTTGATATAACATATAGCCAACCCTCCTTATTTGGATGGTAAGCACTTTGTAGACGGGGCTTAAGCCCCCATCTACATCTAGCCAGGAAGCATTGATGCGTCCAAATGCTTTTTTATGACTTATTTCCTGGCTGTTCTGATTTTTTTCTTTGTTTTCTCACTTTGTTCAAAATGAACAAAGTTAAAGCTAATCCCGATAGAGCATAAGCACTAAAAGCAACAAAAATCACCCAAGATGGATTTGCCGCGATCGCAACAAATAAAACAATCATAACTAAAACATATAAAAAAGGTACCTTGCCCTTAAAGTCCACTTCTTTAAAACTATAATAACGAAAGTTAGAAACCATCAGTACCGACGCAACTAAAGATAAAATCGCAGCGAATATGGAAACAAACAGGTTATGCCAGTCATTTTGATAACATAACCAGGCAAAAGAAGCCATCACGGCAGCGGATGGCGGACACGGAAGACCCTGGAAATAACGATTGTCGGCTGTTTCATGCTGCGTATTAAAACGGGCGAGGCGTAAAGCCACGGCAGCAGTATAAACAAAGGCAACCAACCAGCCAACCTTGCCCAAGTGACTTAAAGTTAAATTATAGAGTAATAGTGATGGAGCTACGCCAAAGGTCACCATATCGGACAAACTATCATACTGAGCACCAAATTCTGTTTGGGTATTGGTTAAACGGGCGATACGTCCATCTAAACCATCGGCGATCATGCCAATGAATATAGCAATTACAGCTGCCTCAAACTGCCCTTTCATTGACGCAACCAGAGAATAAAATGCTGCAAATAAGCTGGCTGTAGTAAATAAATTAGGTAATAAATAAATACCTGAATGACTTTCTTTTTCCATTAATAATAACCTTCATTAAACGCTAAATAGCCCCAATCTGACATGATAGGGATAAAATGTACTTTTGCAAACACAAATATATTGCAATAAAACGAATAAATTTCAATACAGAAATCGCCATTTGATGTTATACTTAGCACACTGTATTTATATTGTATAGAATTATGGCCGATCCTCAAAATAAAACAATCATTATCGAAGGAAGAACCGCCCAAGGCAAAACGTTTCGTCCTAGTGATTGGGCAGAACGTATGAGCGGATCTCTTGCCAGCTTTAAAAATTGCCGCATTCGTTATTCCCCCCTGTTACGTCCTAGCATTAATAGCGACGGATACCAATGCGTTCTACTCGACCCCAAGCTTAAAGAATCAAGTCCGTTGCTCTATCAATCAATTATGGATTTTGCCAAAGCAAATCATCTACGCATTTGTGGAGAAGAAGAGTAAAGCACATCAATAAGGCTCATTCACTGAGTCTTAAAGCAGAGCGCTAATAAACGCTCCAGGTTCATTACGTTAAAAGCCTTGGCTGTTCTTAAGAGCAACAGACCAAACAGCAATATTTCCCATAATAGTATTTAACATCCCTACGGTATTGTCGAAATTTATTGATAAAATCCCAGCAATAATAAATACCAAGCCTTTGGGGCCATGTTTTGCTCCAGGCTGACTTGCTTGCGCCACTAAGACGCATCCACGTACAAACCATAAAATACCCGCAGTACGAATTAATAAGCCCATCGAGCTGTAGATATTGGTTGGATTATACGAAGTATAGGTTAAGACATTACCCACGCCAAAGGCGGTATTTGCTGCCAAATTAAGCGCCGAAGGCAAATAAACTAAAATTGCGCCAAATAATAAATACATCATTGGCGAGTACATCTTCTCTTGTGATGGCGATTGCGCACGGCGATCAGCCACTTTCAAGAACTTCATAACTGCGGTTATGAAAAATAAAATACCCAATAAATAAGCCCCCCCGGTAATTAAGCGCTGTATAGGGTATAAGGATTGGCTTATATTGCCTAAGATTGTAACCAAGTCATGTGTCGTATTCATAAGTTAATTATATGTCGTCAACCCTTGCATTGCATAATTTTTTCCTTATAGTTAGACACTTTATAACAAAAGTTGATATTTTTATGCAAATAAAGACCTTTCCTGTTACTTTAAAAGAATCATTTATGATTACTCCTAAGGTAAAACACTTTGTTTTTAACTGTGAGCTATCACCTCATTTTAGTTATGAACCTGGGCAATTTATTACCATTCATTTTGAGCATGAAGGTAAAGCCTTAAAGCGCAGTTACAGTATTGCCAGCGAACCCAAACAAGACAACCAGATTGAATTTGCGGCCGGCTATTTTGCTAATGGGCCAGGCACTGAACTCCTTTTTAATCTAAAACCTGGCGACATTATTAATATTAGTGGCCCCTTTGGCCGTTTAACCATGAAAGATGAACAGCCTGGCCGCTACATTCTCATAGCAACTAGTACTGGCATTACGCCCTACAGAGCGATGCTTACTGAGCTTGGCAAACGTATGGAGCAAAATCCTAATTTACAGGTTGTCATTCTCCAAGGGATACAACGACGGGAAGAAATCCTCTATCCCAATGACTTCCAAGCCTTTGCCCAAAAATACACACAAGCAACCTTCTTACCTTATTTAAGCCGTCAACCGGCTGACGACTTGCTGGAAAACGAACGCCCTGGCTATGTACAACATGCCTTTCCTACCCTGAATTTAAATCCACAGCATGATGTTATTTATTTATGTGGAAATCCAGGTATGATCGACGAAGCATTTAACTATTTAAAAGAGCAAGGCTTTGCCATGCAACAAATTATTCGTGAAAAATACATTTCAAGATAACGACCAGGAGTAAAAACATTATGAGTTATGAAGAATTATCAGCCACTATGGAGCAAATGTTGCAAACAGGTAAAGGTATTTTAGCCGCCGATGAAAGCAATGGTACTATTGGCAAACGTTTCGCCTCAATCCAGACTGAAAACAACGAACAAAATCGTCGTGATTATCGCTTACTGCTGGCTACTACCCCAGATTTAGAGCAATACATCAACGGCGTCATTTTGTTTGAAGAAACATTTGCACAAACCGATGAACACGGAACGCCAATTGCAAAATTATTTGCTAATAAAGGCATTGTACCAGGAATTAAAGTAGATAAAGGCTTAGTTGATTTAGCCAATACTGAAAATGAACAAGTAACACAAGGCTTAGATGGTCTGGCTGAACGTTTACAACATTTCAAAAAATTAGGTGCGCGCTTCGCTAAATGGCGTAACGTGTATTCAATTTCAGAATTTACTCCGAGTTTAACTGCTGTTAAAACAGGCGCAGAAAACCTGGCTCGTTATGCCGCAGCATGCCAAGCTGCCGGTATTGTGCCAATTGTCGAGCCTGAAGTTTTGATGGATGGTGACCACAGCATTGAACACTGCGCTGAAGTATGTGAAATTGTATTGCATGAAGTATTCCATGCTTTATTCATTCACCAAGTGGAGTTAGAACATATTATCCTAAAGCCAAGCATGGTAACCTGCGGTAAAGCAAATACGCCATTTAGCGAGCCTGATGAAGTTGCTGATTTCACCATCAGCGTGTTCCGCAATAACGTTCCTGCTGCCGTACCCACAATTAATTTCTTGTCTGGCGGTCAAACACCACCACAAGCAACTGCTAATTTAAATGCAATCAACAGTATTGGGCATCAACCCTGGTTGCTCAGTTTCTCTTACGGTAGAGCATTACAAGAAGATTGTTTAGCTGCTTGGGGCGGTAAAAAAGAAAATATCCCCGGCGCGCAAGAAGCATTGTTAAAACGTGCTCGCTTAAACAGTTTAGCTTGCCTTGGTGAATACCAAAGCGATATGGAATAACATTAAAACTCGGTAATCGTCCTTTCCGCCCCGTTCGGGCGGAATAATCCATGCCCTTTGAGGGCAAAGCCCGAACGAATCGCGGTAAAAACTAAGGTGCTTAATTAAAGCCCCAATCGCTCAATCCTGAAAAATTCCTAGCTAATCTGCGAAAATGCCTTCAAATCAGCTCAAACCGAGCATAAAGCGGTAAATGATCGGACAGCATCCGCCAAGGTTTACCTTGCAAACAAGCGACTTCCTGGACACGCATGCCACGAAAATAAACGCGATCCACGCACAGTGCGGGACGAATTGCTGGAAATGAACGGGCATGTTGCCCTTCTAGCGAAACAAAAGCTTCATCCACATTTAAATCCTCGGCAAAGGGCTGTGACAAAACATTACGCCAATCATTAAAGTCACCAGCCATCAATAAAGGCTCATTAAGTGGCACTACCTCTTTAATCCGACGCATAAGCGCAGTAGCTTGTTCTGCACGTTCACGTTTAAAAAGACCTAAATGCACACACAGTAAATGAACAGTCGCGCCATCCACCATTAACTGTGCGTGCAATATTCCGCGTGAAGCGCGGCGTATATTGGTCAGATTAATATTATCGATGCGTCGAAACGCATATTTACTTAAAATTGCATTGCCATGATGGCCCGATTGATAAATGGCATTTTTGGCATATGCATAATGTGGCCATATATTTTCGGCAATGTATTCACATTGCGGGGAGTCAGGCCATGCATTAATGCGTTTTTGTCGTTTTCTATGCTCACCTTGCACTTCTTGTAAAAAGACAAAATCAGGATTTAACTCCGTAATTGCTTCGCGCATTTTCGGCAGTAAAAAGCGAATAGCCCCGACCCCAAAGCCCTTATGAATATTGTATGTTATCAATGAAACACTACGTACTGCTTGTTGCATGGATGCACCTTTTTCAGGTTTCTGTATTAAGCATAACACTAAAGTGGGTAAAAAAAACATCGGTGGATCGTGTATTAATCCATCATTGCGTAAATTTTTTGTCAGGGCTTATGAGCCCAGCACTATTTGATCTATACTGTCCTAATCACTGTTTACTTAATAAACAATAAATAAAATGCATGAAATTACCATTCAAATTCCTGGCTTTTCCATCGCAGGAAAAACCTGGGGAAACCCCGAAAACCCTCCTATCTTGGCCTTACACGGCTGGCTGGATAATGCCAACAGCTTTGCACCTTTAGCTCCTTACCTGCAAGATGACTTTTATTTCATTGCCGCTGACCTACCTGGACATGGATATTCCTC
Organism: uncultured Gammaproteobacteria bacterium; assembly: GCA_963844185.1. GTDB lineage: Bacteria > Pseudomonadota > Gammaproteobacteria > Legionellales > Legionellaceae > Legionella. The sequence continues at coordinate 340,905 of CAWJMX010000013.1, read as the reverse complement.
GCATATTCCAGCGGGGTGTAATTATCATTTTTTTGATGCCATTTTCATCATTATTGAACTGATTAACGCACTGCAATTAGGCAAGGTACATTTATTAGGTCACTCGATGGGCGCCTGCATCAGTAGCTTACTTGCCGGAGTTGCGCCACAACTACTGCGCTCCCTTTACCTTATCGAGGCATTAGGGCCATTTTCTGCTCCCGCTGAAACAACATGCCAACAATTGACCGCCTATGCGCAATTTCTGAGTCAACCCAGTAAAAAATCTAAAAGTTATGAGCACTTTGAAAAGGCCGTTGTTGCGCGTTCTGCTAGGGGTTATGTTTCTATGGACATTGCGCGAATACTTTGTGAGCGTGCGTTAATACAAACAGCGGGACGATATCATTGGCGACATGATCCCAAATTGCTGGTCACCTCCCCTTTACGAATGACAGAGGAACAAATATGGTCTTGTCTTCGCCAGATTAGCAGCAAAACGGTGCTGTTATTAAGCAATGAAGGCTTTTCTTTTGATGCAGAGATTATGGCGAATCGCATTAAAACCGTAAATAATTTGATTGTGGAACGACTCAAAGGCGGACATCATATCCATATGGAAAAGCCAGAAGTTGTCGCTCAACTTCTGGCTAATTTTTATCGTGAATTTTAATTATTTAGAGCAAGACGCATAATTAATTGCAACTTCTTTTAATGAGCTTTTGATATCGTCTAGAGAATAACCCAGATCACTGGCAGCGCTGATTATGCCACAACCACCCTCATCAAATGTTGAATAAGGAGTCCAGTAATCCATGTTTGCTTTAACCATAACGTCAAAGGCTAAACGAGTATTCCAATTTGGCTTACTCGCCAGAATATAGAATAAATGGTTATACACACCACTGGAATAATGGACATCCAAACCACCATAGTACTCATCAGCAGTATCAATCGACTCACCATCACGGCTAGGCAAATCCATATAGCGCAACGCATCATAGCCACTGTCTTCTTTCATAATCTCACCGCCAACACTCCAGCTATTTTTACTCATAGAGTAATATTCAGCTGCTTGCGCTGCCATGTCAGAAAATGCTTCGTTCATACCACCTGATTGACCATAGTATTCAAGATTGGAATGTTGTTCTGTAAAACCATGGCTGATTTCATGACCGCCGACCCCAAGCGAAACTAAAGGATACATCATGGTATCACCATCACCAAAAGTCATTTGACGACCATCCCAATAGGCATTTTCATAACCCTCACCATAGTGAACGCGCATAACTAATTGCATTGGCGAACCATCAGATTTAGTTAATGCTTCAACACCGTACCAATCATGATACATATGCTTAATTACATAACCTGCATACAGTGCATCGTTTGTTGGTGAAGCAGCACCATTTTCTTTATCGTAGCCATCGCTTTTGTAACCAGTCAGATAAATACCTGCATCGTTAGTTGGGCAATCAAACTTCATTGCTTTCGTTTTCGTACTGTATTTATGTCCCATGTCAATGACCTTAACATCGGTATTTTCCATGAAACAAGAGGCATCAGATTCATCACGAGTAATTTCCAGGTAAGGTAAACCAGTACCATTATACTGATACACGCCTACTTTGTGGTTTCCACCAAAACCACTACCATTTGCTGCAATTTTTTTAGTTTTTACATCATCCCATTGCACAAAAGGCTTATACGTTTGCGCATCAATAATCGCCGTTGGGCGTGCAGGAATTTTATCGGTATGAGTAACAAAAATACTTACTTTATAAGCCCAGTGTGCTTGATGATTACCATCTATATAAACCATTGGTGTAACCTGTGCTTCACTTAGTTCTTTACCCGCATACTGCGCCTTAAATTGTGCGAGCGCGGCAGGTGCATTATTTACAAAAGACGCACTTGGTTTACCCAATTCAGATTGCAATCCTTGGTATACAACCCCGTTCATAGACACATTAGACTCAGCGGACACCAATGATTTCATTGTGTTTGCACTGTGTAAAATGGCATAGCCACCAAAAACAGAGAATCCAGCATACTGTTGTTGCATACGTACGTGGGTTATTTGATTACGATCAGTGCGTTCGCTTACAAAGCGTAAACTATCTGTGCCCGCAGCAACACCTTGCGCCAAAGCGAATTTTTGTTTTAATTGAGCAATAGATGCTTTCTGTAAAGGCATGGGCTCTGCAGCTCGGACAGGGGATGCTATTCCTAAAGCCAAAGCAACCGCTAATGGGGACAAATAATAATTATGATGCATTGAAAAAACTCCTTAATTGCAACTCTAACTAATATATAAAAAGTAACTCTACTCTGTTGAATCCATTCATCATCCTGATAATCCAAGCCATGGAATAACCTGTATAATTTCAACAGAGAGTCACACCAAAAATTTTTGTTCAAATACCATTACAGCTCAACAAACTAATTCAAGCTAGCACAATTTTATTGTTTTTGAAATTATTAATTGAATCGTCGGATTAAGGACAAAAATATAATTTACACCCAATTTGAACAAATAAACACCCTAATGTCAAATAATTTTACCAAACCAAAACTGTTTCTTTATGAAATTACAGTAGTTTATTGGAGGGCTTAAACGTGTTAAATGGGGCTTTCCTCCGAAAAATTTGCCAGAAAAAGCCAACTAACATGCTGAGATCGTGCCGATATCCTCGGAGATATATGGACAATCTCCTAAAGATAGGGCAAAATTTGCCAAAAATTATTCTATACTTACGGAATGAAGAAAAAAATCCTGGTTTTACATGGTCCAAATCTAAATCTCCTGGGAACTCGAGAGCCGCTAGTTTATGGAGCTACTTCGTTAGACCAGATCAATACTCGTTTAGCTCAAGAAGCAACACATGCAGGATTGGCACTATCCTATTATCAAAGCAATTCTGAAGGGGAGTTAATCGACACGATTCATCGGGCTGGAGCGAACAAAACAGAGTACATCATTTTTAATCCCGCAGGCTTCACCCATACAAGTGTCGCATTGCGCGATGCGCTTTGTGCCGTTGCAATTCCGTTTATTGAAGTACATATCAGTAATATTTATTCACGTGAAACCTTTCGTCATCATTCATACTTCTCTGATATTGCCAAAGGCACTATCAGTGGTTTAGGTGCACAAGGGTATTCGTTAGCTTTAACCTCAATTATCGAAGAATTAGAGAGAATCAAATAATGGATATTCGTAAAATAAGAAAACTAATCGAATTGCTGGAAGAAACAGGCATTTCTGAAATTGAAATTAAAGAAGGTGAAGAATCATTACGATTAAGTCGCCACAACACCGCCCCCACAGAGGCACCTCAAATTCATTATGTTTCTGCCCCTGCAACACCCCGAGCCGAAATGCCCGCGCCAAGTGTTGCGGCAGCTGATAGCAAACCTGCGGTTGTCGTTGCTTCAGGACATAAAATTCACTCCCCCATGGTCGGTACTATATATGCCTCGCCATCACCAGAAAGCCCACCCTTTGTTACTATTGGCCAATCAGTCAAAGTTGGCGATGTTTTGTGTATTGTTGAAGCAATGAAAATGTTCAACGAAATCGAAGCTGATCGTGCCGGTAAAATTGTGGATATATTGGTCACCAATGGAGAACCGGTTGAATACGACCAGGTCTTATTTGTTATTGAATAGAGGGTGCATTTATGCTCAGTAAAATTGTTATTGCCAATCGCGGCGAAATTGCCCTTCGTATCTTACGTGCCTGTAAAGAACTAGGCATTCAAACTGTTGCGGTACATTCTGATGTGGATAAAGATTTATTGCATGTTCGCCTGGCGGATGAGACCGTTTGCATTGGCCCAGCCCCAGCCCAAAAAAGTTATTTAAATATCCCAGCCATTATTTCTGCTGCCGAGATCACCGATGCGGTAGCCATTCATCCCGGCTATGGCTTTTTGTCTGAAAATGCCGATTTTGCAGATATTGTCGAACAAAGTGGTTTTAAATTTATTGGCCCACGCGGTGATACAATTCGTCTGATGGGCGACAAAGTCTCTGCGATCCATGCCATGAAGGCAGCCGGTGTTCCTTGTGTTCCAGGCTCTGATGGTCCATTAACTGAAGATGATAACGGCAATCTGGAAATTGGTCGTAAAATTGGTTATCCAGTAATCATTAAAGCCGCTGGCGGCGGCGGTGGGCGTGGTATGCGCGTAGTGCATAGCGAATCCAATCTTCTGAGCGCCATTGCACTAACCCGTAGTGAGGCAAAAGCCGCCTTTAATAATGCCACGGTTTACATGGAAAAATTCCTGGAAAACCCACGCCACATTGAATTTCAAGTACTCGGTGATGGCCAAGGCAAGGCCATTCACTTGGGCGAGCGCGATTGCTCCATGCAAAGACGTCATCAAAAAGTGGTAGAAGAAGCACCAGCTCCTGGCATTAGTGCCGAACTAAGAAAAGAAATTGGAGCCTCCGTAGTTAATGCTTGCCAAGACTTAAAATACCGTGGAGCAGGAACTTTTGAATTTTTATATCAAGATGGCTGTTTTTATTTCATTGAAATGAATACACGAATTCAGGTCGAACATCCGGTAACAGAAATGATTACCGGCATTGATTTGATTAAAGAACAAATCAAAATCGCCAGTGAAATGCCAATGACCCTGACACAAGAAGACATCAAGTTTCGTGGTCATGCCATTGAATGCCGAATCAATGCTGAAGATGCAAAAACCTTTATGCCTTCTCCTGGAACGATTAAATTATTACACCAACCTGGTGGGCCTGGCATTCGCTTTGATTCCCATATTTACAGCAGTTACACGGTACCACCTAATTATGATTCCATGATTGGTAAATTGATAAGCTATGGCGAAACCCGTGCCGAAGCAATTGCCAGGATGCGTAATGCGCTTGATGAAATCATTATCGATGGCATAAAGACTAATATTGAATTACACCAACGTATTCTTCATGATCAGTCCTTTATTGCTGGCGGTACCAATATTCACTATCTAGAAAAAATGCTGAAGGATTAATGCTGTGTGGTTTCAATTAAAAATAGAACATTGTCCGGTTGCAGAACTAGAAGAACTAAGCGCAGAATTGGAAGAGTTTGGTGCCTTATCTATTATGCTCACCGATAAAAACGATAATCCAGTTCTTGAACCCGAACCAGGAACTACACCTTTATGGCCTGAAATCATTATTCAGGCCTTGTTTCCAGAGGCCATTCAAGCGCAATTCACACGCGATAGCTTAGCCCAAAGCTATCCAGGGTTAAGTTTAAGCCTTGAAATTTTAGAAGACCGAGACTGGGAACGCGCGTGGATGGATGACTTTAAACCACAGCGTTTTGGCAAACGTTTATGGATATGTCCAACCTGGTCAACGCCACCGGAGCCTGATGCGGTTAATTTAATGCTCGATCCAGGCTTAGCGTTTGGTACGGGAACACATCCAACCACCTCTTTATGTTTAACCTGGCTTGAGGAGGCGGAGCTTAACAGCAAATCGGTCATTGATTATGGTTGTGGCTCAGGCATTCTTTCTTTAGCGGCATTAAAATTAGGCGCCGAACAGGTATATGCTGTAGATATTGATCAGCAAGCTTTGCAAGCAACCCAAAATAATGCGCTAACGAACAATCTAAATACCCACAATCTACACATTAACTTTCCTGATGAACTAAGCACCCCAGTGAATTTAGTCATTGCCAATATCTTATTAGCACCATTAATTACGCTAAAAGATCGTTTTCAGCAATTATTACATCCAGATGGTCAGTTGGTAGTCTCCGGTTTACTGAGCGAACAAGCACCGATGCTCATTGCCGCTTATGAGTCATTGTTTCTCTTGGTCGGTCAAAAAGAGCTCAATGGATGGTCATTGTTAATGTTTGCGCGTAAATAAGGTCATTCTTAATGCCTCATACCCCCAGGTTCTCCGCGTTTAAACCACTAAGAGCGTTGCTCAGTGTGTCTGATAAGCGCGGAATTATTGAGCTGGCTCAAGCATTACATCAGCAAGGCGTAGAACTGATTGCAACCGGTAATACCTGCGCCTTGCTCAAAGAGCATGCATTGCCAGTAACTGACGTGAGCGATTGTACCGGCTTTCCTGAAATGCTAGATGGCCGGGTTAAAACCTTACATCCGGCGATTCATGCCGGTTTATTAGCCCGCAGAAAAAAAGATGAACCCACCTTAAAACAACATGCAATCGAGCCCATTGATTTACTGGTAATCAATTTATACCCCTTCGAACAAACAATCAGTCAAATTGACTGCAACTTTAATGATGCCATAGAAAACATTGATATTGGCGGCCCAGCCATGATTCGCTCGGCAGCCAAAAACCATGCCCATACCTTTGTCGTCGTAAAACCCGAAGACTATGCGGAACTCATTAGCCACCTAAAAGCCCAAAAGGCCCCTACAAATTGGGGATTTACACTCGCCAAAAAAGCCTTTGCCCATACAGCCGCCTACGATGCAGCAATCACCAATTACCTGACTACCCTGGATGCACAATTCACGCCCAGCGGTTTCCCCGAAATACTTACCTGTCAATTTAATAAACTGGCTGATTTACGTTATGGCGAAAACCCACATCAGCAGGCAGCTTTCTATGCCGACAAAAATGCAAACCATGGTTCACTTGGCACCGCAAAATTAATCCAAGGCAAACAATTATCCTATAACAATATCTTAGATGCGGATGCCGCTTTAGATTGTGTTAAATCATTTGCTCTCGATAAACCTGTTTGTGTCATTGTCAAACATGCAAGCCCCTGCGGCATTGCCGTTGCTGATAATGTACTTGCTGCCTATTTAAAAGCGTTTCAAAGTGATCCTGTATCGGCTTATGGCGGCATCATTGCATTTAATCAAACCTTGAATGCCGAAGTAGCCAAAGCGATACTGGAACGACAGTTCGTGGAAGTCATCATCGTTCCAGAAATCAGTGCCGAAGCAAAATCAGTCCTTGCCGATAAAGAAAATATCCGTGTTCTGATTACTGGTGTTTGGTCACCCGCCAACGCATTTCGTTTAAATATGAGAAAAATTGATGGTGGCATCTTAGTACAAGAACAGGATTTATTCACTCTAGACAGTTATGAATTTAAAACCGTCACCCGTCACCAACCATCAGAACAGCAGATGAACGATTTAATTTTTGCCTGGCTGGCCGTAAAACATGTAAAATCGAATGCCATTGTTTATGCAAAGGATGGAGCCACCATCGGTTTAGGAGGTGGTCAAACCAGCCGCGTTATGAGTGCCCGGATTGGCCTGTGGCAAGCACAACAAATGGGATTTGCTACGGAAGATGCGGTAATGGCTTCAGACGCATTTATCCCCTTCCCCGACACGATAGAGCTTGCCGCACAGGCCGGAATTTCAGCCATCATTCAGCCTGGTGGTTCGATAAGAGACGCGCAAATTATTGCCTGTGCGCAAGCACAAGGCTTAGCTATGGTTTTCACTGGAATCAGGCATTTCAAGCATTAATATTAATGCTTATGAAAAATAAAGCATCATTTTTCCAGAACAAAACACAACCTAAATGCCTTAGGCAATATATTAAAATCTCATGAATCCCCATGTTGGCCAAGAAAAACACCGGGGTCACATTGATCATATGCAAGCGCCATTAAGAAGAACACTATAAACCTTGCTAAATCAAAAGAAACGCACCAAAATAAGAAATTAAACATTGTTTGTCTTTCAGGAGTTTAGGATGACCCACGACAAAGAGTTTGGTGATTTGCTGCAGGCGGTTGCTGAAAAAAGTCTACAGATAATTAATGACGTACAATCCAAACCACAACAGCTTTCTGCGCTAATAGATCAATACATTGATTTAACCGAACATTTCCAAAATGTGATTTCAGTTATTTTAAACAATCCAGAAAAACTTTGGCAAATGCAATTGGCTTATTGGGAAGATGCCATGAAATTGGCTCAGACTCAATTTGCTCATTGGCTAGAAGGCTCATCAATGCCGATTACCGACTCGCGCTTCAGTAGTGAGGATTGGCTGCACAACCCATTTTTCAATCTGCTAAGCCAGCAATACCTCTTGGCTAGCGAACATATGAATCGTTTATTTGAACACATGGAGTATCCTGATAAAAATTTGGCAAAACGCCTGCAATTTTTTACGAAACAGTATTTAGATGCCCTATCACCCGCAAATTTCCTGTATACAAATCCGCAGTTGATGGATGAAACCTTAAAAAGTCATGGTAAAAATTTACTGCATGGCTTGCACAACCTCTTATCCGATTTAGAAGTAGGTTCTGCACGTCTCATAATCAAAATGACCGATACCGATGCCTTTAGAATTGGCGAAAACTTAGCAATTACGCCTGGAAAAGTAGTATTTAGAAATGACATGATGGAGTTAATTCAATACACGCCCCAAACGGCTAAGGTTAAATCAATACCTCTATTAATTATCCCGCCTTGGATTAACAAATATTATATTTTGGATTTAAGTCCTCATAATTCATTAATTCGTTGGTTAGTAGAACAAGGCATTACCGTCTTTATTATTTCCTGGATCAATCCAGATGCCAGCTTTGCGCAAAAAGGTTTATACGAGTATTTAAAAGAAGGCCCCCAAGAAGCCATCCGCGTGATTCAAAAACAACTGCATGTAGAACAGGTTAATACCTTGGGATTCTGTATTGGCGGAACCTTATTGTCTCTCTTGCTGGCTTACAATAAAGCACATCAAGATAACTCCATTCATAGCGCTACATTTCTAGCCTCAATGATTGATTTTAGTGATCCAGGCGACATTTCCGTATTTATTGATGAACAACAAATTCAAAAATTAGAAGAAAAAATGAAGTCCAAAGGCTATCTTGCGGGGAAATTCATGGCCTCAAGTTTTAACTCATTAAGAGCGAATGACTTAGTATGGTCTTTTTTCATTAAAAACTACCTGCGTGGTAAAACCCCAGTTCCTTTTGATATTTTGTATTGGAACTCAGATTCAACCAACATGCCTGCAACCATGCATTCTCAGTACTTAAGATGGATGTATCTCCATAATGATCTGGCTAAGCCTAATAAAATTCACATCAATCATACCCCCATTGATGTCAGTAAAATTGATGTGCCGACCTTTTTCCTCTCCACTGAAAAAGATCATATTGCACCATGGAAAACAACCTATGTTGGTTTTCAGCTAATGAGCGGCCCCAAAAATTTTGTTTTGGGTGGCTCAGGACATATCGCAGGCATTATCAACCCACCCTCGGTGACTAAATACGGCTATAAAGTTAATAACAGCTCCACATCCACTGCGGAACAATGGATGGAAGCAGCAGTAGAGCATGCAGGTTCCTGGTGGCCTGAATGGGTTAAATGGCTGAACAACTATTCAGGAAAAACTATCTCTGCGCCAGATTTTAGTAAATTGCCTTATGCACCGATGATGGATGCCCCAGGTAGTTATGTGTTGAAAAAGTAATGGCTATAAACGTAATTTTTTGTAGGTGGGGCATTGCGTCTAAAATTCGCGACTCATTTCAGGTAATGATGTAACTGAGGTGTACTACTATTAGGTCAAACGCCCCAACCTCCAGAATTTATGTAGCACTTAAGAAAACGACTATTCTTGGGGTGTGACAAGCGGCGTTGTTGAATAAATCAAGGTAAATACCACACCAATTAGACAGATTTTACTTCACTTTTACAGAAGCTGGCATACCCAGGAAAGTTATTCGGTTTAAAGCACGCGTAGCAATCACCCCATTTGTTTCTTGCAGAGGTAATTCTCTTGCCTTCATGGCTGAGCCAATGATTTTTTTGTAGCGCAATATAGCCAGCTCTATATGACTGCGCAGCCCATAATTGTTTTGTTTCTGCCAGGACATGCGCCCAAACTCATCCAAAAGGCGAATATGATCGTCGCGCTGAGTATTCGCTTCCAGGCTAATCACAGCAACCGAAGGAGGAGGGATGACGATTTTTGCATCAGGATTTTTCGTCAGTATGGCTTCATTTGGCGATATTTATCGTTATGTTTATTGGGCATGAATAAGACACAGAAGAGAGAAAACGCGGGCATGCTAACAAAAAGAAACAATATTAGCTATCTTGTTGTAAGATAATCCAATATCATCGATTTATTCAACAACGCCATGAAAAAGCATGGCTTGATGCTGAAATCTATGGCCGAGATGACAAAAGCAATGCCCTTCCTCAAAGCGAAATGACCGCTCGCAATCGCTACTCATTTAGGGCTGAATTATTGAATAATAAACCTTGAGTTAATTACGGGAGTTCTTATGTTTGAATTTGAAATTATGCTAACGGGTTACACACTAATAGTTGCCACAACTACTGTAGTTATTTCTAAATTTGTTTCTAAAAAGCAGCTAAAAAAAATTACTAAAGAACTCTCTGAATTAAAAACTGAATCGCAAAGATTGAACCTTGAAATAAATAAACTGCATAAGCTACTCAAACAATGAATAATAGTACCTTAATTTTCTTCATCATCCCTAAGGGCACAACATGATTGAAATTGATCACACATTACTAAGCGAAGAAGCCTTAGAAAATTTAATTATTGATATAATTACTCGCCAAAGTACCGATTATGGGGAATATGAAATTGATATTCAGGTTAAGAAAAAGCAACTGTTGCATAACCTACTGTCTGGAGATGCGGTCATTGTATTCTCCTCCAAAGAGGATACTTGCGATATTATTAGACAGGAAGATTTTCTCAACTTTACCCAATTATGCCGCTAAGGTAAGTTTATACCGCTACCCTCTCTATCGGACACTGACCTGAATATAGACCCCCGGCCGAGGGTCTATATTGTTCGATTATCTTTTCATTCCAATGATTGTCACACCCCTTCTTCGGTTAATTGCTTCTCCAAAGTCATGTAATCAATTTTACCTGAAGGCAGAACAGGGATTTTACTTCCTGAATAAATCTGATGAGGGATCAACAATTCCGAATGGCTTTGCTCATGCACTTTCTTGATAAAACTGGATTTGTCCGCATTCGTTGCTTCACTGAACAGTAAAACCTGTTCGCCTTTCTTAGCACTTTTTTGCGACACTGCCGCATGTAATAACTCAGGCCAGATTGAAGCAGCAATACCTTCAACCGCAGTCAAAGACACCATTTCGCCTGCAATCTTAGCAAAACGTTTCGCCCGTCCCGCAATGGTAATAAATCCTTCTTTATCCATAGTCACGATATCCCCGGTATCATGCCAGCCCCCCTTAGGAGCAATAACATCATGCCCGGCATCAGCGGATAAATAACCTTGCATAACATTAGGTCCACGTAAGAACAAACGCCCACCTTCAGCAATGCCATCTACAGGCTCAATACGGCTTTCCATAAAGGGTAAGATCATTCCCACACTACCCGGAATAGATGCTAAAGGACAATTCATAGAAATAACAGGGGAAGCCTCCGTAGCCCCATAACCTTCAAAAATTTTCACCCCGAAATTATCAGTCCAATTTCTAATTGTCTCGGGTTTCACTTTTTCAGCACCGGCAAAAACATAGCGCACACTACTAAAATCATGCCGTTCTGCCGCACGGGCGTAACCGGTTAAAAAAGTATCGGTACCAAACATAATCGTCGCCCCAGATTGATATACTAAGCCCGGAATGATTTTATAATGCAGCGGTGAGGGATAAAAGAAACAACTCACACCAGTAATTAAAGGCAAAATAGCACCGGCAGTTAGTCCAAAACAATGAAAGATCGGTAAAGCATCAAAGAATATGTCACGTGAAGAAAAATCTACGCGCGAGATCAACTGCCAGCAATTTGCCAGAAGATTTGAATGGCTTAAGACCACGCCCTTGGGTACCCCTTCAGAACCTGAAGTAAATAAAATAACCCCTGTTTCTGCAGGCATGACGGGTTTGCCAATTAATTGATAAGCCCATAAAGGAAACATGCCTTTGACTAAACCAGAAAGCTTATGACCTAAATGAATGGATGCTTTGAAATCTTCTAAAAAGCACACATTTAAACCGGAATTTTGTAATTCTTCAACTAAAGTCTCAAGCTTTGCGGTAGCAATAAATTGCTTTGACGTATAAATAGTCGTAATACTAGCCGAATGACATGCAGAAAATAAATTGTAAAATCCCATACTAAAATTCAACATGGCAGGGATACGACGATAAGCATGTAGGGCAAAAAAAGTAACCATACCCGCAATTGTGGTAGGCATCATTACCCCGACACGCTCACCAACATGCGTTTGCTTTTTAATTTGGCGACCCAGAATAAAACAACGCGCCAGAAACTGGCGGTGATTTAATGGCGTGCGATTCGAATCTTCAATTTGTGCCTTATGCTTTAAACCTAAATAAGCGCCCTCAATTAAGGCCTTAAATAAGGGTTTGGGCTGGAAATTATTGGCAAAGGTCATTTCACTAATCAAGCGAAAGAGGCGCAAACTAACTGTCGCTCGGTCCACAGCCCCCTCTTTAATGCGCAAATAAGCAAGTGATGGCAATACATGCAACGTAACTTTAGGAAATAAGCGTATACGGTGTTTGTCTTTACTAATCGAAAAAATACTGTATTGCGGCCCATCAATGCGTATAGGAGTGACGGAGGCACCTGCTTTTTGCAGCACCATGGCAGGTCCATCAAAAACTCTTAAACTTTCTTCTTGCTCCCCTAGCCCCTGCGGGAAAATAACACAGCGCTTTCCAGCATGGATGGCTTTAATTAAAGCCTTGGCAGCATAAGCTCGCGTAGAATCAATCGCAATGACATCGGCAAACAACATCATCATTTTCATCCACATTTTACCTGAAGCACCTGGATGAATAACGACCGTCAGGCGCTCGGGTAAAAAAGCCGCCAGCAACACTAAATCAATGATTGACGTTCTATTAGCAATGATTACTGAATTAGGTTCCGATTGATAATTGCCTAGCACTTCAACATGAAAACAACGGACTAATAGCGCCTTAATCCACTGTCGAGCACGTTGCTTTTGTCTTTCTTTCCACGTATGTTGTTCCATCATGTTGTTTTCTCTTATAAAAATTCGCATCGGTTATACCCAATCAATCTTGATTTTGCAAGATTGTAACGGGTAATGGTGTATAATAGACTCTTTGGCTAATTTCCCGGAATCTTAATTAAGTGAGAGTAATGAAGTACCAAATTCTTTCTACTAAAATAATCTTTATTGTTTTAGCCTCAGCAACATTAATTGCGACCGCATTTTTTTTCCAAAAACACTCAAGCGAAGTGATGCATTGGGTTGAGCAACTGGGTTGGTTTGCGCCCATACTTTTTTTAGTTATCTATTGCCTGGCATCCATCATGTTTTTACCTACGATGGTCATTACCTTCGCCGGAGGTGCTATTTTTGGCCCATTTTTGGGTACCATACTGAATTTATTGGGTGCTACTTTGGGCGCAACCTGCTCTTTTTTAATTACTCGTCATTTAATTTTTGATTGGTTTTCGCGAAAAAAGGGAGTCAAAGTAAGTAAGTTAATTGATGAAGTCGATCAAAAGGGATGGGGGTTTGTGGCCTTACTGCGCTTATTTCCTATTATTCCATTTAACCTGGTTAATTATGGTTTAGGCGTTACCGGAATTAAATTCCGCACCTACCTCATCACCACCTTTGTTTTCCTGGTTCCACCTGAAATTATTTATACTTATTTTGGCTATGCCGGCATGGATATCTTATTAACGCAAGGCTCTTTTTATCGCAACAGCGGTATAATTATCTCTGGAGTGGCCATCGTAATTCTGTGTTTATGCAAATTTGGCCTGCTGAAAGTCAATCAGTTTCACTTTAAACGCAAAAAGAAGAACTTAAATGCGCTAGCAATGGATGATTCACTGGGAAATTAACACCATCTATAGCGTGAATTGCGCGCATACCTTGTAAAGAATTCGTTATAAACGCCGCATCAGCCTGCTCAATCATGGTCTGGCTCAGAGAAACCTCTTTACACGCTATATTTTGCTGCTTCGCAAAAGCAAGAATGCGTGAGCGCGTAATGCCTGCCAGAACCCCATCTGTTCTCGGCGGAGTAAGCAACGATTGTTGGTGAATAAGAAATAAGTTCGCACACGTTGTTTCCGTGGCATGTTGTTGTAAATTGAAAAATAAAGCATCATCAGCCCCCAAAGCCAAGGCATGGCGGCGCGCCAAGATTGCTTCTAAATAATTTATTGATTTAACTTGATAAACCGGATTAGCCGCATCCCTTAACCAGGGTGCACGAACCAAACTTAAGGGATGCGTGTGTATGCTGAACGTAAAAGTCTGCAACCGCAACTGCGTACCTAGCCCATATTCGGCTAAGCCTCGTGGAGCAGAACCAGCACTTAAAATTGCTTTAATTCCGCCCTCTAAAAGATTATCTTGCTTAATCTGCTGCTGCAAACACGCCAACCAATGCTCATAAGAGAGCTGAAAAGAAATACCTAACTGTTGCGCGGCATTAGCAAGTCGCTGCCAATGTAAATCAGCGCAACAAGGAGCACCTGCGACCACTTTAAGCGTTTCAAACAGACCTTCGCCTAAAAAAATACGATCATCGCTTGCAAATGCCAAGTTATATTTTTCATTCTCCATAAACACTCACGTAAGCAGGTGGAACTAAGATTTAATAGTCGCCAAAATCATCCAGTTCATCACGCAAACGTTTTTCATCCAACATACTTTCCAATCGTCTACGTGCATCTAAATCTCGGTGCGTTGTTTCGTCAACCTCTGGAGCCGCATCAAGTTCGCCCTCAACATCGTCAAAATTATCACCCTCTTCAACGCCAGTATCTTCATCATCTTCTTCAAACAAATCACTCATCTCGCTCTCTCAATGATTTATTAATTTACCAAGCCACAAAAGGCCAAAACGGCTGTATACCTTATTTTTTTTTTTTGCCTAGTATTAATTCTGCAGATTTTCACTTTAAAGAGCAAGCCTGTCCTACAAAAAACCAATCTAACCAAAAGAGTTACAAAAAATTTTTGAGTCGTCCCAGCTCTTGAACTTTAGGAATAAAAAACTGATAATCAATCAAGAATAATCGACCTGTATTGATATGGCGGACCAAGTAAAAAAAGCATTACGTGATACGATGAAACAAATACGTTCGAAAATATCTGTTTCCTCTCGTTCTACAGCATCTCAGCAAATTTGCACACGCATACGCTCGCTAGAGCAATATCGGCATGCAAAGCGCATTGCACTTTATTTTGCCATTAATGATGAAGTTGATTTAGCCGGTATTTGGAATACGGCACCATTACAGGGAAAATTTTGTTATTTTCCAGCAATAAACGAGGAAAATCTAACCCTTTTTTTCCTCCCGGCAACTCCGGTGACGCCATTTAAAAAGAATCGCTATGGTATTCCAGAACCTGATGTAAGTCATGATTTAGCGATGCCCGCTGAAGAATTAGACTTGATTTTAATGCCGTTAGTGGCTTTTGATGTACGCTGTACTCGTCTGGGAATGGGCGCAGGCTATTATGACCGAACGTTTAAAGATAAGACCAATTGCACCCTATTTGGCGTAGCTTATCAATTTCAACGCGTGGATTATATTCAGCCGCATCCCTGGGACATTCCCCTGGATGCCGTCATAACCCAACGCGCGATTTATTGGCGCAATCCTTAGATTAAAGAACGCAGGACTGGGCTTATCCTCTCGCAAGTTTTGACCCAATCTCTTATCCAAAAACCAAACATTAACTTAAGGCATCAGCACCAATTTCACCAGTACGTACCCGCACGACTTGTTGTAATTCATAAACAAAAATCTTGCCATCACCAATTTTACCGGTGTAGGCCGATTTACAAATCGCTTCAATTGCAGCTTCGACCATGTCATTGGGTAAGGCTAATTCAATTTTAATTTTAGGAAGAAAATCAACAACATACTCTGCTCCACGATATAATTCAGTATGCCCTTTTTGTCGCCCAAAACCACGGGTTTCTGAAATAGTAATTCCAGGTACATTAATATCCATTAACGCTTCATGAACATCATCTAATTTAAATGGTTTGATAATTGCTGTAATCATTTTCATAATATATTCCGCTGTGATGATACTTTTGTTAGACTCTTTGCTAAAAACAAAAATGGAGTGATTATGTTCGACCCCAAACAATTTGACGATTTAGCAAAAAAACTTTTTGCTGCACTTCCCCCCAGTCTACAAAACATTGAAAAAGACATCCAACAAAAATTTAAGGAAGTATTGCAAGCGGCATTTGCGCACATGGATCTGGTGACTCGCGAAGAGTTTGATGTGCAAAGCAAAGTATTAGCGCGCACCCGTGAAAAACTGGAACAGATTCAAAAGCAAGTCGATGCATTAATGAGCGCTCAGGATAAAAAGAAATAGCATACAGGCATAAAGACATGTAGGTTGAAGCCTTTGCCCCAACCTACTAAAAAGAGGTCGCTTTGCAAAAACAATGAATTAAGCAGCAAATAATAAATCGATAGTAGGAAATTCTATCGCCATAAAGTCCAACTTAACAATAAGGAATAAGTCCCGAATGAATCTTGCCTTTACAAAAACACGAAGTACAGTAGGCATTTTAGCCCAACCCGTATCCGTAGAAATTCATTTATCAAATGGTTTACCCAGTTTTACCATTGTCGGTCTGGCAGAAACAGCGGTAAAAGAAAGTAAAGATCGCGTGCGCTCAGCCATCATCAACAGCCAATTTGAATTCCCGTGCCGTAAAATCACCGTAAATTTAGGCCCCGCTGATTTACCCAAAACAGGCAGTGGTTTTGATTTACCGATTGCCGTAGGCATTCTTGCCGCATCCCATCAAATCCCACAACAAAGCCTGGGTGAACATGAGTTCATTGGTGAATTAGCCTTAAGTGGTGAGCTAAGAGGCGTTTCCGCCATCATTCCAGCCGTATTAGCAGCCCATAAAGACAAGAGCATCCTCGTTATTGCCAATGCCAATGCAGCAGAAGCATCTTTAACTGGACATCAAGATGTTTTCACCGCCCATAATTTACGCGAAGTATGTAGTTATATTTGCCAGGGGACCCCTTTACATGCATTACCCCCTCGACCCACTGTAGATACAACGCAACATGAAGTGGACTGGTCCGATATTAAAGGCCAATTTCACGCAAAAAAAGCCATGGAGATTGCCGCCTGTGGCGGACACAGCATCCTACTCAGCGGCGCCCCAGGTAGTGGGAAAACCATGTTAGCCAAACGCTTTAATACTTTATTACCCCAATTATCTGAAACCCAGGCACTGGAATGTGCCGCCATTAATTCCATCCGCGGTAAATTACCTGATTTCACTGAATGGCGCTCCCCTCCTTTTCGTGCCCCACATCATACAGCCTCACCGATTTCATTAGTCGGCGGCGGCAATCCACCAAAACCAGGAGAAATATCCTTAGCACATCATGGCATCTTATTCTTGGACGAACTGCCTGAATTTAACCGGCAGGTTCTTGAAACCCTAAGACAACCACTGGAATCGGGTACGGTTTGTATTTCTCGTGCAGCCGCACAAACGGAATTTCCCGCACAATTTCAACTACTGGCAGCAATGAACCCTTGTCCCTGCGGACAATGGGGTAATCCACAGGCAAATTGTTCCTGCAGCCCGGAGCGCATTAACCGTTATCTTGCTAAGCTTTCAGCCCCCTTATTAGATCGTATTGATATGCATATTACGGTACAAGCCTTAAGCCAGGAGGAGTTGATAAAACCCAATACCAATCCCAATAAACAAAGCGAGGTGATCCGCAAACAAGTACTGCACGTGCGCGCAGTACAATTGGCACGCCAAAATTGTATTAATGCCAGTTTAAGTGCTAAGGCTTGCGAACAAGTGTGTACTTTAGGCACCCAAGAACAAGATTTTTTAGGCCAGGCTATGAATCAATTAAAATTATCCGCCCGCGGCTATCATCGTTTGCTGAAAGTGGCACGAACTATTGCCGATATGAATGCGAGTACTCCTGTGAGTTTAGGGCATTTGCAACAGGCCTTGTCGTTTAAGCATACCTTACAAACACCACGATGATCGGGAAGAAACGTCAGCATAAAAGATAAAGAAAGAGCTTGCCGCCCCTCGATCCGAGGGGCGATTATAAGTTTGTATCCACGTCTGCAAATAGGCTTTAATCTGCTTTATTTTTTTATTAACGCATCAAAAACAGCCATGCGGGCAAAAACACCATTCGTTACCTGTTGCAAAATAAAAGAGTGAGAGCCATCCGCAACCTCACTATCAATCTCGACTCCACGATTCATTGGTCCAGGATGCATCACCATTACATCTGCTTTGGCATAAGCTAAACTTTTCTCTGTTAACGCAAAATCATGACGATAAGACTCTAAATCTAAATGATCGGCAGCCAATAAACGTTCATGCTGTACTCGTAAACAAATAACTACATCCGCGTCAGCCAAGCCCTCACGCAAATCACTCGTTACCCGGCCATAATACGCGGTTTGCGGTTGCCAAAGTTCGGGAGCAATCAGCACCAACTCGCCAACCCCTAATTTACTGCACATACATTGAAATGAATTAGCGACACGTGAATGGCGGATATTGCCTAAAACCGCTATTTTTAACTGCTCTAAACACGGTTTTTGTTCCAGAATGGTCATGATATCCAGTAAAGCCTGGCTTGGATGAGCGTGCGTGCCATCCCCGGCATTGATTACATGCAGCTCATTGCCTAATTTAGCGGCTAAATGCTCCTGCAAACCCTCTTGCTGATGGCGAATTACAAAATAACTAATGCCCATTGCCGCCAGTGTCTTAATGGTGTCCTCAATAATTTCACCCTTAGTCTCAGAAGAGTTTTGTAAATCCACATTAACCACCGGCATCGCTAAACGATTCGCAGCTAACTCAAAACTAATGCGTGTGCGAGTACTGTTTTCATAAAACAAATTCGCAACGGTATGTTGACTGTAGGTCGGATAATTAGGGTGATGTTTAAAAGAAAAGGCGCGTTGTATTAAAGATTCAAGCTGTTGGTGGGATAATTGGCTAATTTCTAAAAAATGATTCATAAAGTCTCGTTCAACCTCATTTAAGGATATTGCAGCCACTGCTCAAGTATAACACAAGCCGCAACACTATCTACCTCAGTTTGTTTGATTTTTCGATAACCACCTTGCGCAAAGAGCTGTCCTCTCGCTTCGACTGTAGTCAGGCGTTCATCAACTAAGTGCACAGGCAAAGTAAAGCGTTTACGCAATTCTTTGGCAAAACGACGCGCAGCCGAAGTGGTATATTGTTCACGACCATCAATGCAGGTAGGAATACCTACAATTAATGCTTGCGGCGTCCATTGCGCGACTACTTTGGCAACGACCGTCCAATCGGGAATCCCCGTTTGCGCACTAATCGTTGCTAAAGGAGATGCACTACAGGTCAGACGCTGCCCAACAGCAACGCCGATGCGTTTATAGCCAAAATCAAAACCTAGATAAACACCATCAGGCATGACCGACATTTTCACTTAATTGATTCATTTTGATACCTAAAGTTGAGCCTGCATATTCCCAACGATCTTCGTAGGGAACTTCATAAAGAATTTCGGAACGATAAGGGCAAACCAACCAAACATTATCCATAATTTCGCGTTCTAATTGATTTTCTACCCAGCCACTATAACCCAAAGTAACCAAAACATCTTTGGGTCCTTTATCTTCAGCAATGGCGCGAATAATATCATTTGAAGTAGTTACCGTCACGTCTTCTTGCAAAAACAAGCTCGATCGCCATTCCCCTAATTGTTTATGAACAACAAATCCTCGTTCTGGTTGCATAGGACCGCCAAACATTAAAGGTAAATGATTTTGCTCAACACGAATAGGTTCGATTTCTAATTGCTCAAATACAATAGATAAAGAAAACTGCATTGGCCGATTAATAATTAAGCCGACAGAGCCCTCTTCACGATGTTCACAAACATAAATCACTGTTTTTTCAAAATTGGGAGCGTGTAGTGAAGGCATCGCGATCAGCAAATGATTGGCGAAAGAATTGATTATTGCCATGCTGCCTCCTCAAAAGGACTGTTGTCTAAATTTAAGTATATACTATAAATATTCGACACATTTATAGATCACCACCCATTAGCCCCATTGACCCCACTGCTATTTACCTGAGTACCACCACTGATAATGCTCACCCGTATATACAAAGTTGACTGTTGGGCAAACGTATTCCCCGCGGTGTAATAGGTAGACGAATTATCAGTTTGTTGTGCCCCTTCCGGGCTCCCTAAAGAAACCCATTTATTTAATGGCACCATTAAGGTTGTATCTATTTTTTGATTATCAAATTGTTGGCCGCCTGCCGGATTTGCCTGTTCACGTAAGCGGCGCACGGTTAATTGTACTTGCGACCCACGCAACACCGGCAAAACTAAAATACCATTTTTAATTTGATGTTGCTGATAAGCGATTCCCGTAAAATAGCCTGCGCCAACCGAACTGACGATCGGTACTTCTTGATTCATCGTAACCAGAGCGGACTCACCACTCATTACCCGCACTGATTGATTTTGCAACATTTGCGATTGTGTCTGGGTACTGTAGGTCACTGAATTATCATTTTGGCTACTAAGCCATTGGGGATCTCCCTGATAAACCGAAATATTAAAAGTAACAGGTGGTACATCAACTTGATGGAGCACGGTCCTGATTTGCGTTAAGGATTGTGGGCTTACTTTGGCAATTAACGTTTGTCCGGAACCGCTAAGCTGTTCTCCTGCTTGCATTAAAGGTTGCATTAACTTAATGGCTTGAGCGGCAGAAATATACTGCAATTGAATAACTTTGGTAATTACGCTTTGGGAAAAGACCTGGCTTACGAAAAATAATAAACCAATAAATCCTATTCGTTTCATCCTAAAACTCCTTGTGAATGTGTTTTACACACTTTGAGCTGCAATTATCTATCCCTAAAACGCATTGAAAACACCCAATATTTTCAATTGTAGCATCAATATGAACAATCAATGGTTTTGTTCCTATAAAAGATTGGGTATACTTCACCAAAATCTTTTTACAGAGATCGTATATGGGTAGCATATTTAATATGTTTGGTCCTTCACCAATAAGGCCTATAGAACAACACATGCGCAAAGTACACCAGTGCGCCAAACAGCTCTACCCGTTTTTTGAAGCTGTATTAAAAAAAGATTGGCAAACTGCGAGCAATATTAAAAACAAGATAATTTCTTTGGAGAAAGAAGCGGATCTAATTAAACGTGATCTTCGTCTTCATTTGCCTACGGGTCTCTTTTTGCCTGTATCGCGCACGGATCTGCTGGAATTGCTTAGCGCGCAAGATCGTATTGCCAACAAGGCAGAAGATATTGCCAGTTTAATTACCAGCCGCCAAATGACGATTCCTGAGGCACTCACCCCGCTGTTTATGCCGTTTTTACACAGCTGTCTGGATGCATCCAAACAAGCATGCAATGCAATTAATGAACTTGATGAGTTGCTAGAAACTGGATTCAGAGGTTCTGAGGTAAAAATCGTTGAAGCAATGATTATGACCCTCTATGAAATTGAACATAAAAGTGACGAACTCCTGGCTGAAGTCAGGCATCGCATTTTTGAAGTCGAACACGATTTATCTGCTATAGATACAATTTTCCTTTATAAGTTGGTCCAATGGATCGATGACTTGGCCGATAATGCCCAAACAGTGGGTAGTCGACTACAAATTCTAATCGCTCGGTAATAAATTCTTATGGATCATTCAGTTTTATATCTTTCTATTGCTATTGTTCTTTGTTTTTTAATGACTTGGGGGGTTGGTGCCAATGATTTAGCCAATGTCATGAGTACCACCATGGGTTCAAAAGCGGTTACCGCGAAACAGGCGATGTTAATTGCGATTATTTTTGAATTCGCCGGAGCATTTTTAGGCGGCAACGGGGTTACTGAAACCATGCGTGATGGAATCATTAATACCACTCAACTGTCTGAACAACCATTAATTCTGGTTGAAGGCATGCTAGGGGTATTATTAGCGTGCACCATCTGGATGAACCTTGCCAGTTATATCGGGGTCCCAGTATCCATCACCAATGCATTAGTAGGCTCAATGGTTGGTTTTGGCGCGGTAGTGCTTGGTACCGATGCCATTCACTGGAATCAAGTGAGCCGCATTGCCATCAGTTGGATTACCTCACCGATGATTTCAGGGATCACAGCTTATGCTTTATTCATTAGCATCCAACAAACAATTTTTGTCAAAAGTAATCCTTTGGCCAAAGCCAAGCTGTACATTCCCATTTATCTCTTTTTAATTGGCTCTATTTTATCGTTTATCACCGTCTTTAAAGGGTTAAACCACTTTAACATTCACCTGAATTTCAAACAAAATTTAGCGGTAACACTGGCAACCAGTATCATTATTACCGTGATTGGGATGATCATTATCCGCCGTATTCCCGAGCATCCACGCATTAGTCGTAGAGATCGCTTCATTCAAGTGGAAAAGTATTTTGCGGTGTTGATGGCCATGACCGCCTGTGCAATGGCTTTTGCTCACGGTTCCAACGATGTGGCGTTAGCTGTTGGACCACTAACCATTATTCATAGTTTAGTTATGCATTCCAATCAAGCCTTTGATGCCAATAACTATCCAGCATGGATTATTTTATTAGGTTGCTTTGGAGTAATAACCGGTTTATTAATGTATGGTAGAAAAGTAATTGAAACCGTAGGCAGTGCAATCACCGCATTGACACCTAGTCGTGCATTTGCCGCCACTCTTTCTGCAGCAACAACCGTTGTAGTAGCAACCAGTACAGGGATCCCGGTGTCCGCGACACAAACATTAGTGGGGGCCGTGCTCGGAGTTGGTTTGGCGCGCGGTATTGGTGCGTTAAATCTCATTGTTATTCGCAACATTTTCATGTCTTGGATACTGACCTTACCTGCGGCGTCCATTTTGACCATCTTATCATATAAAGTGTTGCATTGGTTTTTAGGGTAAATAGATTGGCTAAGATAAAGGATTGAGCCGTGTTCTATCCTAGGAGGTTACCCAACAGGAGATGTCAAAATCTTGGTGCATAGCCGGACTAGTGATGGGCACCGCTGTTGGGTCAATGACCCAACCTACGGATTATCCAAAACGGCTTAGAAATCTTCCCAGATCTCGCCTTTTTCATTCTTATAATTTTTATCATCACGCATCTTTGCAATACGCGCATGTTTCGTAATTTCTTTCATTTGTGATTCTGATTTGCTATGAGTGGCATCAAATTCAAATAAAAATTTATCATAAGGACTTACATAAGCTTTATCTATATCGTTTGTATTCATAACTCGTCCAAAATTCGCACGTTCTTAAAACAGCTATTTTATAACTTTTTTATCTAAGTTACCATTAGGTCTTCTTTAAAGAAAGCAGAGGCTACAAAATGAGTTTAAAAAAAGCAGAATTGCACGTTCATTTAGAAGGTTCATTTACCCCTGAATTGGCGGTAATGCTGGCTCAGCGCAATAAATTAACCCTGCCAGATGGACTCGTTGCTCCTGATGGAACAAGCTATTTATCCAAAGATTTTTTAGATTTTCTCAAAGTCTATGACACCCTTGCTGACTTAATAAAAACGCCGCGGGATTATTATGATATTACCTTTGATTACCTAAGAGCGCGGGCGCTGGAAAATGCTATTTATGTAGAGATGATGTATTCCCCTGATCATGCAGAGCGTTCTAGCGGTATTCCTTCGGCTGAGCACCTAATCGCCATTCAACAAGCGATTAACGATGCTAAAGAACAATTCGACATTGTCGGGCGAATTATTGTTACCGCGGTGCGCCACTTTGGTGCAAAGGCCGCCGAACATGTAGCCCAACAAACTCATAAAGATCGTTTTCCCTGCGTCACTGGTTTTGGCTTAGGTGGTGATGAGGCCAAATTTCCGCCTAAACTCTTCACTAGAGCCTATGCTATTGCGGCAGATGCGGACTTAGCCTGTACCGTTCATGCCGGTGAATTTGCCCCTGCAAGTGGGATGGTTGAGGCGATGGAAAACTTGCCTATTCGCCGTATAGGGCATGGCGTTAATGCAATTTATTCCCCAGAGACCATGGCTATGCTAAAAGACAATGACATTGCCTTAGAGCTTTGTCCTACCAGTAATATCTTTTTGGGCCTATTCAAAGATATGGCTCACCACCCTTTCCCCAAATTTTATGATGCTGGCATAAAAATCAGTATTAACTCAGACGATCCGCCATTTATGAGCACTACATTAGGACAAGAGTATGAACGTGTTCAAGAGTTTTATGACTACAGTGATGAAACGATGAATGCGATTACCCGTATGGCAATTCAAGCGGCTTTTGTTGATGAAAAAACACGCAGTGAATTACTGGCTAAGATTTAAGAACACTGAAATAATATGAGAAAAACTAAGCCCTCCTCCTAATGCCTGCAGTACATAAGCAGAGAGGATGATCTATTACTAACCCGGGAGAAGCTAAGTCGAGTATTCCCGGGTTTTATAACGTCCGGCTTAACTGTTGTTATGCAACTCGGTCATTAACTGTTCTATGTAACGTCTGCACGTTAACGGATTATGTAAATAATTAATAACTCGTCGTGTGCCCCCAGTCCCCGTAATCGATACCATACCATATTTCATAATACTGCCTAGAATTGATTGGCGAATATCGATTGCTTCAATCTTACTCAATGGAATATCAATGGTTTGTCGTACCACCACCCCTGTGCGTAAGATCACTTGGTTGGTCTTAATCGTCAGCGATGAGAAATAATAAGTAACCCAGGTCATAAATACCCATACTAAGGCAAAAACTGTAAGACCATAACCAACTTCACGTAATTGAGGAACATAAGCAGTAAGTGCTAAAGCCGCAAATAATGCGAGTAGAGGCCAAAAAAATATAATCCAGTGTAATCGGGTAAAATAGACAACATTCTTGTCGTTTAAATTTTCAATCATGAATCACCTATGGTTCTTAAATTCCTGCTATGAAAAGGATTATGCTTTATCAATACAAAAAATATAATATTGCATTTCCCATTAATTTGCTATTCTATAACAGTTCCTGCTTAAATAAAGATAAATATGATGCGTTCCATTAATCGTTGCCTGAATAAACAACTTACCGAACTCTGCCAGCGTTCTGTTCAATTAGAAGAGCTCTCCAGCAAATTAGCACAATTACTCCCCAAAGATTTGGCTGGCGAATGTAAAGTGGGCAGTTTTAATAAAGGCTGTTTGATTCTAACGACCACCAATGCGGCCTGGGCCTCGCAATTACGCTATGCCATTCCCGAATTGCGCGATAAGCTGCGTAAAGAAGCCGGCATGTACCAACTGTCATCAATTAAAATAGCAGTTGTTGAGCCTGTAATAAGCTATGAAAAGCCTGTTCAACAGAAAACACATCAATTGTCGGAAAAAGCCAAAGCAACCATTATCAGCGAAAGCCACCAATGCAACTACGAACCATTGCAAAAAGCATTGCTGCATTTGGCTGAATGACTATTAAGAATATGCCTGAACTTTATTAAAAAAAACGGCAAGGATTACTCATGATTACGTAAAACATAATGCACTCAAAGAAATGCTTCCGTAAAACGTCGCGCCACCCATTCTTCGCCTAGATAGTGAAAGCAATCATGTAAATAGTCACGCAACTCATTTTCCTCCATCATATGTTCAAAGCCGATTGGCTCCACATCATGATGAAAATAAGCCCCAAAATACTGCATTGAAAAATGGACATAATCTTGAGTATGTAAAATAAAGACGTGCCAT
Source organism: uncultured Gammaproteobacteria bacterium (assembly GCA_963844185.1). Classification (GTDB taxonomy): domain Bacteria; phylum Pseudomonadota; class Gammaproteobacteria; order Legionellales; family Legionellaceae; genus Legionella. The sequence goes on along the minus strand of CAWJMX010000013.1, from coordinate 315,111 downwards.
AGCAAATCAAGCTCGAGTAAGGGACCAAAAAGATAGGTTTTCTTCCCTTGTTGTGCTCTTTGCTTATTTAGCCACATCCACCCCAATAAATCCGCAAATAACGCCTCTGCTTGCGGTATCGTAAACTCAGGATGGTGATGGCAAAAATAAGTGATTATGGCAGGGTTTCGGTAACTCAATACCACAGATAAGTCAGAATCCATTAGCCACAACAGGTTTTTTGTGCATTAGGTTTTTGAGTTACAAAACGTACAATGCGACAAATCATTTCTTCTTTAGTCATAAAGGTCTCTCCAAGTTGTTTTTTACACTAGCCAAATGTGCAGACAGTCTACCTAATGCGCACATAAGATGCAATTATTGTTTATCAAAATTAGCGGTTGGCGGGCTGTAACACGCAGCATCTTATCGAGCGTCTAATTTCAAGGCATTCGTGCGCTGGGCTTTTACAGCCCAGTCTTCAAGTCTGAGGAGCGAGAAAGGATAGGCTCTAATTACCAAATAACACAACGTGATTTATTCACCATAGGGCTCCCATCTGGTATCTTAAACGCAGATTGAAATTGGGGAATATTTGCCAAACTACCATTAACACGATACTTTGCAGGCGGATGAGGATCCGTAGTAACTTGCGTTTGTAATTGCTGTGGTCTTATATTCATTGCCCAAACATGGGCAGTTCCTAAAAAGAATTGCTGGTCGGGAGTAAAACCATCAATAGTTTTTGCATTTTTGTATGCATCTGAATGATGAAAAGCGCGGTAGGCTAACATAATGCCGCCTAAATCAGCAGTAGCCTCACCAACCACTAATTTTCCCTGTACGTGCGTATCGCCATTTACCACGTATTGTGAAAACTGATCAATAATACATTGGGTTGCCACTTTAAATTTAGCTAAGTCACTGGCCGTCCACCAATCTTTTAAATTACCATGACTATCAAATTGTGCACCTTGATCGTCAAATCCATGAGTCATCTCATGCCCCATAACAAAGCCAATAGCGCCATAATTAACCGCGGCAGGTGCATTGGGATCAAAAAATGGTGCTTGTAAAATTCCGGCGGGAATATTCAAATTATTCATCGAAGGGGCATAATAGGCATTAATTGTTTGTGGTGTCATGCTCCATTCACTACGATCTATTGGCTTACCAATTTTATCAAGATCGCGTTTCACCAAAAATTGATTAGCACGAATTACGTTTGATACGTAAGGACCACGATCAATTTTTAAAGAGGAATAATCCCACCACTTACTTGGATAACCGATACGTTCTTCCATTAAATCTAATTTTTTCAGCGCGGCCTGCCGAGTATTTGGTGTCATCCAAGTTAAACTTCTGATGTCTTGATGTAAAACAAAACGGATATTTCTTAGAATATCCAATGCTTGTTTTTTAGCTGCTGCAGAAAAATAATGATCAACATACATTTTACCAATGGCAAAACCTAAAGCGCCATTTTCAGTAGCTACAACGCGTTTCCAACGTGGTAATATTTTCTCACTTCCGCTTAAGACAGTAACCATCTTGAAATTTTCATCCACAAAGGGTTTTGATAAATAACTAGCAAAAGCATTGATTAAATGCCATCGCAAATACATTTGCCAATCCTGGAGTGGTACTGTCTTTAACTGCTCATTTAAGCCTTTAAAAAAAACGGGCATACCCAGATTTATATTTTGAAGCTGACCTTGACCAATCGCAGCAAAATAAGCTGGCCAGGAAAAATCTGGGGTGATTTGCGCTAATTGCTCTTTATTCATAATGTGATAAATCGCATGTGGATCGCGTTGTTCTACTTGCGACATAGAAACTTGCGCCAATTGCGTTTCTAATTTCATGACCGTATTTGCCTCAGCGGATGCTTTTTCTGAGGCATCACCTAATAATTCAAACATCTTTGTCATATGCATTACATAAGCATCACGAATCAATTTAAACTTGGCAGTATCTTGTAAATAATAGTCACGATCAGGGAGACCTAGACCATCCTGTACTGCGCCAGCAATCATTTTTTTACTGTCTTTATAATCTTGCATACTGCCAAAACCAAAAAACACATCAACGCCCATTTGATGCAAATGGGCTATTTCACTTTGTAAATCAGTTAAGTTCTTAAGCACATTAATGCGCTCAAACTCTGCTTGCAGGGGCTTAATCCCTAATTGATTAATATTCGCTTCATCCATACCGCTAAAATAAAAATCACCTACTTTTTGCTCAATACTACCAGACTTAGCTTGCGTGTTTGCTGCAGCCTTGATTAGCATTTGATGAATAATATCCTGCATTTTTTCACTAACAATATGAAAACTACCCCAACTGGCATATTCAGGAGGAATTGGATTATTTTTTTGCCAGCTTCCATTAGCATAAGCATAAAAATCATGGGCAGGCGAAATGGAAGTATCGCGCCAATCCAGATGCAACGCATTATTTGTTGCTGTTGTTGCGGCCGTAGGACCTACAGAAAAGGCAGAGGAACTACACAGTAAGGCAAGAGTAAAAAGTTTTGTATTAAATTTCATAATAGATGCAACTCCTTTGCCAATAATTGACTAATAAATTTAAAATTTGTGTACGGCTGTCACCAAAGAAGTGATTTTTTTCCACAACAAAAAAGATGCTCCAGATGGATGAACACATAACCCTACTTAATCTCACAGCGATTAAATTAAGACATGGTTTATCTCCAGGTTCCAGGAGTCGCTCCTTATCACAAGATCCCACGACCAGCGGAACATTGAGATAGATGAATTTATCTTAACTTAACGTGAGTTCAGGAAAAAGATTGGGGCGGCGCGGCACACCTCTTAAGCCCGAATGGATCGAGGTACAGTAAGACCTTACTCAATCTATTATCCATAACTCACGTTAAATTGAGAGGCTCAATCAGTATTGAGCCGCAATTCACTTGAGAAAAACAGATATTACGCCTCAGCAGGACAAAATTCAGTATGCATTACGGGAAGATAATCTTCTGCATCAAAATAGGTATATTCCCAGGCATCTTGCCTGACCATTAATTCACGTAACAAGCGATTATTCAACTCGTGACCTGACTTGTATCCTTCAAACGCGCCAATTAAACTAGAGCCCAACAGATAAAGATCACCAATAGCATCCAAAACCTTATGTGTTACAAACTCGGATTCAAAACGCAGTCCATCATCGTTAAGAACGCGGTAATCATCAACAACAATGGCGTTATCCAAGCTACCACCTTTGGCCAACTCGCATTCGCGTAATTTTTCATAATCAGAAAGGAAACCAAAAGTACGTGCACGACACACTTGCTTCACATAAGAAGTTGTTGAAAAATCAAAGCTAACTGTTTGCGGCTTGTCATTAAAAGCAGGATGATCAAAATCAATAGTAAAGGAAATTTTATAGCCGTTGTAAGGATAAAACTGAACGTATTTGCCGTTATCCTCTACACGAATAGGCTTAGTAATACGAATATAACGCTTAGCAGCATTTTGCTCACGAATACCCGCAGATTGAATAAGAAAAACAAATGGTGCTGCGCTACCATCCATAATGGGCAACTCAGGCGCATTGACATCAATGTAGGCATTATCGATACCTAAACCAGCCAAAGCGGAGAGTAAATGTTCCACCGTAGCAATTTTAACTTGACCGTGATGGAGCGTGGTGCATAACATAGTATCACCAACAAATTCATAAGATGCTGGAATTTCTACGACCGGCGAAAGATCTACTCGTCTAAAAACAATGCCTGTATTAACAGGAGCAGGTCTTAGGGTTAAAAGCACTTTCTCACCGGAATGCAATCCTACGCCTGTAGCCTGGATTACCTTTTTAGGAGTTCGTTGTTTTATCATTCAGTGCTCACCTTGTTCCTCGTTCCTCTTAATATTTTTAATTTTGCACGCAAAAAACTCAGCGATTTTACCAACAATTTATAACTTAGTCTATTTTTTTATAACTTAGGTGAAGTCGTTTCCATAGAATTACGCAAATGACCGCTGTTCGACTGCGGTCATTTGTAGAAAATAATTACGCCTCTTCTTGACGACGTAAAAAAGCAGGTATATCAAGATAATCCACATCAGGAATGTGATCACCATTATTGCTTCTGCTAACGCCTGACGTTACAACAGATGAATGCGCTTGTTTACGCACTACTGCTGGTCTATCCAGTTCATCGTAATCAAATGAACCATCACTTCTCATGGTTTCAATCAAACGTGCACGATGCGCCTGTTGTGGCTGTGCTTGTTGATGACGTTGTCTTGCATCACCTAAGCCAGTAACAATAACGGTGACACGCATTTCTTCGCTCATATCAGGATCAATTACAGTACCAACCACCACTGTAGCATCATCAGAAATAAATTCTTTAACGACATCGCCGACTTCTTCAAACTCACCAATCGACATATCCAGGCCGGCAGTAATATTAACTAAAATTCCGCGTGCACCAGAAAAATTTACATCCTCTAATAAGGGTGATGCAATTGCTGCTTCAGCGGCTTGACGTGCTCTTTGTTCGCCTACGGCACTCCCCGTTCCCATCATAGCCATACCCATTTCAGACATTACTGTACGCACGTCTGCAAAGTCGACGTTGATTAAACCCGGACGCGTAATCAAATCGGAAATACCTTTTACGGCACCAAGTAATACATTATTGGCCGCTTTAAACGCATTCAACAAGCTAATATTTTTACCCAAAACACTAAGTAATTTATTATTAGGAATAGTAATTAATGAATCAACATGTTCGGCTAAACGGCGAATACCATCTTCTGCTGCTAATGCACGTTGTTTACCTTCAAAGGAAAATGGTTTTGTTACAATCGCAACGGTTAAGATTCCTAATTCTTTAGCAATTTCAGCAAATACGGGCGCCGCGCCAGTACCAGTACCACCACCCATTCCGGCGGTAATAAAGACCATATCCGCGCCAGTTAACATTTCCCTAATCAGTTCACGATCTTCTTCTGCCGCTTCACGCCCAATTTGTGGGTTTGCGCCAGCGCCTAGACCTTTAGTGAGTTCATCACCTAATTGAATATGGATTTTTGCTTTAGATGCTCTTAAGGCTTGAGCATCTGTATTGGCGCAAATGAACTCAACACCATCGATATTTTCAGCAACCATATGCTCAACTGCATTACCACCACCACCACCAACACCAACAACTTTAATTATCGCGTTATTACCTTGCAATTGGCCTTCCATTAATTCAAACATAACAGTGCTCCCCATATGTTCATTCTGTAATAGTAACTATTAAAAATTTCCTCTTCTTTATGCGCAATCCACACAAAGTTTATAGTTACCTGTATCTTAAAAGTTTCCTTGAAACCATTCTTTCATGCGTAGCCACATGCCCTTTGGATTTTCACTCATTTTGGGAACGTTATAGCGTGCATCATATTGCTGTTGAAAACCGTGCAGCAATAGACCTACGCCCGTTGCAAAAGAGGGATTTTCAGTAACTTCAGCTAAACCTGCTACATGGTGGGCGTAGCCTTTTCTTACTGGCATCTCAAAACAAAGTTCTGCAAGTTCAATAGCCCCATGCACATTTGCAGCACCACCAGTAATAACAATCCCCGCGGCCATTCTGTCTTCAAAACCACTACGACGTAATTCGTTACGCACTAAAGTAAATAATTCTTCATACCGTGCAGACACCACATCGGCGAGAGCTTTCGCAGAAATTTTTCTACCGGGGCGATCATTCACACTGGCAACTTCGAGCATTTGATTGGCGTTCGCTAACTCAGGTAATGCACAAGCATGATTGAGTTTAATTGATTCAGCAGCCTTAGTCGGCGTCCGTAATGCCATAGCAATATCATTAGTTACCTGATCTCCGGCAATCGGAATTACCGCAGTGTGCTGTATTGCGCCTTCTGAAAAAATCGCAATGTCCGTAGTGCCACCACCGATATCAATCAGACAAACACCAAGATCTTTTTCATCTTCGGTAAGCACCGCATGACTTGAAGCCAATTGCTCCAAAATAATGTCACTTACCTCTAAGCCACAGCGACGTACGCACTTCACAATATTTTGCGCCGCACTCACAGAACCGGTCACCAAATGGACCCGTGATTCAAGTCGTACCCCAGCCATACCTACAGGCTCGCGAATGCTGCCTTGGTAATCAATGACAAATTCTTGGGGTAAAATGTGCAGGATTTTTTGATCGGCAGGAATTGCTACCGCCTTAGCGGCTTCAATAACGCGCTCCACATCAGCTTGCGACACCTCTTTATCGCGAATCGCCACAATCCCATGCGAATTTAAACTGCGAATATGACTGCCCGCTATACCCGCGTAAACGGTGCGGACTTCACAATTCGCCATTAATTCGGCTTCTTGTACTGCGCGTTGTATGGAATTAACTGTAGCCTCAATATCGACTACCACCCCTCGTTTTAAACCACGAGAAGGATGACGGCCAATTCCAATTATTTCTATGGTTCCATCGGACGTTACTTCGCCAATAAGCGCGATAATTTTTGAAGTGCCTATGTCCAAGCCAGTGATAATATTTTTTTCTATTTTTTTTGCCATTATCGTTCCGTTTGTTGTTTCCACTGCACTGCCATACCACGCGGGTAGCGTAAGTCCACGCTTGCCAGTTGATCTGCTTTTGGAGCAAAAACTGCAGGATATGCCTTACAAAAACGCAGCAACCGTGCTTCTAACTCGTTCTTTCCTAAGTATATTTTTACATTGTTATCCATTAATAATACCCAGGATTGGTTATCTCTTAAATGCAGTCCAGTAGCATTCAATCCGTACTTTGATAATATCTTACTCAATTTTTCGTAAACTTGTAAGACTTCTGCTTGTTGAGATAGCGGTCCTTTTAATCGCGGCAGGTGTATATCCGGAAGAATAGCACCTTCATTAAAAAGTTTGCCATCAGCGGTCATTAACGCATTACCCCAAATCGCTACCGGTTTTTTTTCAACAAGTTTTATTTTTAACGTGTCGGGCCATACACGCTCTACAGTTGCCGTATCGACCCAGTTCATTGAGTTTAATTCATTTTGTAATGCGCTCGCCGGCAAGGCAAAAAAACTGTCCCCTACATAGCGAGCTAATACATCTTCTAATTCTTTATGACTAACGTGCTCATAACTTGCTGCAACCTTAATGGTCGCAATTGGAAAATAATCGGCATTAGACAAGTAATAATACCCCAGGCGCGCAGCTAAAAATAGTGCGCTAAGGATTAGTCCCCAGAGCAGGAAAATATAGCGTAAGTTCCCAGAGTCATTATCCCTATTATTCGTCATCGCTCTCACAGGTAGTTAGTTACTAAATGTTTACGACAATGCTGATGTACCATTGCAATACGAATTAACTCATCAAGCAAATCAGGATAGGCCAAACCACTTGCCTGCCACAGTTTTGGATACATACTGATGGAAGTGAAACCTGGTAAGGTATTTATTTCATTAAAATAAATAGTTTCAGTCTTATCATTAACAAAAAAATCAATTCGCGCCATACCTTTACATTTTAAACGGGTAAAAATATCTGCCGCCGCTTTTTTTAACTCGGCTTGCAAGATAGGACTTAACGCAGCAGGAATAAGCAAATCAGTTTGATTGCTCTCCAGATATTTTGCCGAATAAGAATAAAAACCATCAGGATGGTGTACGCGAATTTCACCAGCAATACTCACTCTCGGCGCCATAGAAGGCACAGCACTTTCAAGCACTGATAATTCAATTTCACGGCCTTCAATAAACGATTCAACCAAAATCTCATCGTCATAACGCAGGGCATCATCCACCGCAACAACAAGTTCATCCATATTTTTTGCTTTATGGATACCTACACTTGAACCCATAGCACAGGGCTTAACAAATAAAGGCCAACCAAATTCTGCGGCAACATCCTGACAAAAACGTTGTCGTTCAGACAACGGAGCATGCCATGATAACAATTTATAACGTGCTGATTTTAAGCCATCGATGCAGGCGACTCGTCGCGTCATGTCCTTATCCATACCAATAGCGGAAGACAATACATCACAGCCTACATAAGCAACACCCGCTAACTCCAACAGCCCCTGCAAGCAACCGTCTTCATATAAAGGACCATGAACTACAGGAAAAACAACTTCAGCGTCAATAGCCAAGCGCCCATTAATCAGTAAGTTATCTAAAGGCTTAGAACGCTCTGTCACTACAGGAAGCTTATCTTTATACGCTAATAAGTCCTCATACTGGTGCACATAAAATAGCCCGTTTTTATCCATAGCAACAGGAATAATGTGGTATTTTTCCACATCTAAATTTGCAAGAACAGATGCAGCTGAAACCAATGAAACTTCATGCTCTCCAGATTTTCCACCATAAAGCAGTGCCAGGTTAATAGGCTTGGACATTTAAGAGTCTCCAATAATATGTACTTCGCGCATCAACTCAATTGTTGTCTGCTCACGAACTTTAGTTTGCACCAAATGAATCAATGCTTCAATATCAGCAGCGGTCGCTGAACCTTGATGATTGATAATAAAATTAGCATGTTTTTGCGAAACCATAGCTCCGCCGATACTAAATCCTTTTAATCCACAAGACTCAATAAGTCGTGCCGCAAAATCACCAGGAGGGTTTCTAAATACCGAACCACAATTATATTCATTTGTAGGTTGGGTATTTGCTCGATGCGCCAATAAATCTTTAATGACTTGCAATGAAGTCGCTTTGGTGCCGGCAAGCAATTTAAACGTAGCAGAAATGAACCATTCATCCGCTGATCCAGAAACATGCCGATAAGCTACTTCATATTCTTCAGGTTTGCGTACTTTAATTTCACCACTGCGCGTTATGGTCTGCACCTCAACAACAGATTGCCAGGTTTCACCGCCATGGCAGCCTGCATTCATACGCAAGGCTCCCCCCATAGTACCAGGGATTCCCGCCCAGAACTCGCCACCAGACAGATTATTACGTGCACAAAATCGCGCCATACTCGCACAGGACACGCCGGCATCCACTTTTACTGTCTGCGCGCTCAACAGATTAATTTCCTTTAAACATCCTTGAGTCAAGACCACCGTACCGGAAAAACCATTGTCCTTAATTAATGAGTTGGAACCCAAACCCAACCATAATAAGGGTTCTCTTTCAGGCAAATTACGCAGGAATAATGCCAAATCAGCGGTATGAGCGGGTTTATAAAGCTTGGCTGCAGGCCCACCAACACGCCAAGCTGTATATTCTGCCAAAGGTTCATTATAAAGCAATGTACCTTGATATTCAGCTGTTAATTCACACTCATTTTCCACTGTACTCATATTGATTATCACTTGTCCTGCATCAAGTTCACAGCAATTTGGCCAATATTTCCCGCACCTTGAATCAAAATCACATCACCATCTAGAATAAATTCATCAAGTTGCATTTTGAGCGACTGTTCATTTACCATCGTCACATTTTTATCATTACTTCTGATTTTTTGTGCTAGACCTTCACTACTTATTCCTGGGATAGCCGTTTCTCCAGCAGAATAAATATCAAACAAAAATAGTTTATCAGAAAGGCTTAATACATCGACAAATTGATCGTGTAAGGATTGGGTTCTACTGTAACGGTGTGGTTGAAACACATGAACTAGGCGTTTATTGGGCCACACACGACGAAAGGCATCAATGGTGGAGAAAATTTCCTGCGGATGATGTCCATAATCATCAACAACAAGAGCAGAGCCCCTCTCAAAGTGTTTTTCGCCCAACATCTGGAAACGGCGACCAACCCCTTGAAATTTAGCTAAAGCACTAACAATTGCGGCATCATCAACACCGAGTTCAGTGGCAATGGCAATTGAGGCTAAAGCATTCAACACGTTATGACGACCAGGATATTGAAAACAAATATTTAAGGGTGAATAAGGTGCTGGTCGCACCACAGTAAACTCACTACGCAATTCATTCTGTGTCCAATCAACAGCGCGATAATGCGCCTCGTCATTAAACCCATAGGTTAAAGTAGGACGCTCAATCGATTGCAGGATATTACGCACCTCAGGATCATCAGTACAGACTACAGCTAAACCATAAAAGGGTAAATGATGTAAAAACTCAAGAAACGTCGTTCGTAATTTATCAAAATTATCTTCATAGGTACTCATATGATCTGCATCAATATTAGTCACTATGGCCATCATCGGCTTGAGGAATAAAAATGAAGCGTCGCTTTCATCAGCCTCAACAACAAAATAAGGTGATTGCCCAAGTTTTGCATTAACTCCGGCACTATTTAATTTACCACCGATCACAAAACTTGGATCGAATCCACCTTCGGCCAGTAAACTGCTTACCAAACTCGTTGTTGTCGTTTTACCATGCGTTCCAGCCACAGCAATACCATGACGAAAACGCATTAACTCAGCAAGCATCGCCGCACGAGGGATCACCGGTATCATCTGTTCACGTGCCGCAACCACTTCGGGGTTATCCATGCCAACCGCTGAAGAACGAACTACAACATCAGCACCTTGCATGTGCTCAGCCTTATGGCCAAGGTAAACAGGAATACCTAAAGATTTTAACCGCTGTACCGTACTACTTTCGCCAGCATCTGAGCCCGTGATACGATAACCTTGATTGTGCAATACTTCAGCAATACCGCACATACCAACGCCGCCAATTCCAATAAAATGAATTTGTTCTACTCGCCCCATCCGTGGAGATACAAATTGTCCTGAATTGCTCACAATTCCCCCTTATGCTGACAGTGGTTTCAATCCGAGCGACTGCCAACGATTTTCATGATCAATGCGCAATAATAATGCAATGACCACACAATTAATTACCATACTTGCACCACCATAACTCATCAGTGGCAAAGTTAACCCTTTAGTCGGTAACAAGCCCGAATTAACACCCATATTGATAGTCGCCTGTAAACCTAACCAAAAAGTCAGGCCATAAGCAGTGTATGCGGCAAATAAACGATCCTGAAGATAAGCATTATACGCAATAGTCATTCCCCGAATCACTAAGATAGTGTATAGGGTAATAACCACTAAAATGCCCACCAAACCTAATTCTTCTGCCAAAACAGCAAACAAGAAATCCGTATGTGCTTCGGGTAAGTACAATAATTTCTGAATACTTTCTCCCAAGCCCGCACCAAACCAGCCACCGCGACCAAAGGCAATCAGGGACTGCGTCAACTGGTAACCGCTATTATATTGATCCGCCCAAGGATCTAAGAATGCGGTTAACCGCGCAAGACGGTAAGAGGAGGAAACCGCTAAAAAGGCCAATGCCCCAATTACCACCAGCAACAAACCTATATAATAACGTAATTTAACCCCAGCTAAAAATAACATAGCCATTACGGTACCTGAAATAACTACGGTAGCTCCAAAATCCGGCTCACGCAGAAGCAATACCGAAACTAAACCCAAAATCATCATCGGTTTAATGAAACCAACAATACTGTCACTGACTGCTTTTTGCTGACGGACTAAATAACCAGAAAGATAAAAAATCATCGTTAATTTGGCCAGCTCAGACACTTGAATACCGATAGGCCCTAAAGCCAGCCAACGGCGACTTCCATTAACCGTGCGGCCAATACCTGGGACTAAGACGATCAGCAGCATAAACAAACAAATAATCAACATGGGCATGCTAATCCGTTCCCAAAAACTACTGTCGGTACGAATCACCACTAAGGCAACCATGAAACCAGCAAATAAATAACAAGATTGGCGAATTAAAAAATGAAAGGGCTGATGAAAATATTTGGTAGAAATCATTACTGAACTTGAAGCAACCATCATCAAGCCAATAATCAACAAACCCATGACAACGCCAATCAACCATTTATCATAGAGAGAAATAGGCCTACTAACTGGTTTACCTCGTTGATTGACGTGTCTTGGTCGCATAACGTTACAATCCACCTACAAGAGAAGTAAACAGTTCACCGCGATGATTAAAATCGCGGAACATATCCAGACTAGCACACGCTGGAGATAATAAAACAACGTCACCAGGCTTAGCCTGAGTCTTCGCCACTGCAACCGCATTATCCAGTGACGAAACACGAGTAATAGGCACTACATCAGCCAATGCTGCAACAATTTTATCAGCATCTTCACCAATTAAAACTATAGAACGTACAAAATCAGCAATCGGTTGTGCCAACTCACTAAAATCAGCACCCTTTCCTTGTCCACCAGCAATAAGCACAATCCGTCCTTGCATAGAGCCTCCTATTCCATTAATTGCGGAGATTGTTGCACCAATATTGGTCCCTTTTGAGTCATTAATCCATTCAACGCCATCTAAGGTTCGCACCCATTGACAACGATGAGATAAACCTGAAAAAGTAGTCAGCACACCGATAATATGCTGCAGGGGGATACCCGCAGCATCTGCTAGAGCACATGCAGCAAGTGCATTGAGCCAATTATGTACTCCCTTAATTAATACCGATTCTGTGGCTAAAAAGCAAGAGCTGCCGTGTGCCAAATAGGTTTTACCTTCTTGGTTGATGAAGCCCCAATCGTCTGCAATCGGCTGATTGTTACCAAAAGAAATAGCACGTACCACCTGACCTGGAGGCTCTGTATAGGCATCATCACGATTATACAAAACAACTTGCGCTTGATGATAGACACGTTGCTTCGCGCATCGATAAGCATCCATGGTGTGATGCCGGTCCAAATGATCTGGCGAGACATTAAGGATGGTTGCAGCAACGGGCGCCAAGGAAGAAGTCAGGTCTAATTGGAAACTGGATAACTCTAGAACCCATAAATCATATTGGTGTTCATCATCAAGCATATCGAGTACTGGCGTACCAATATTGCCAGCCACCGCTACATTATAACCAGCAGCCTTAGCCATTTCCCCAACTAAAGTAGTTACCGTCGATTTACCATTAGTGCCCGTAATCGCAATCACTGGGGCGTGAATTTCACGAGCCAGGCATTCGATGTCGCCATAAACAGAAATACCTGCGTGCATGGCGTGTTGTAACAAAGGAGTATCTAACGATAACCCAGGGCTAGCAATAATATCGGTTAATTGGCCAAGGATATCCTCAGGAACATGTTGCACATAAACGGTGACGTCAGGAAACTCGGCAGCAAATTCAGCTAAATTTGGTGCTTGTGGGCGCGTATCAAAGGCAACAAACGGTTTATTCGTTCGACGCAAATAGCGCGCTACCGACAGCCCTGTTTTACCCAAGCCAGCAACTAAATATAAAGGATATTTCATGGATGCACCTTGCCTATCGTAGTTTTAAAGTAGCCAATCCGCATAACACAAATACAACAGTAATAATCCAAAATCTAACGATGATTTTCGGTTCAGACCAACCTTTTAATTCAAAATGATGATGTAAGGGTGCCATGCGAAACAAACGTTTACCATGAGTGTATTTAAAATACCCCACCTGTAAAATAACTGACAATGTTTCAATAACAAACAACCCCCCCATCATTAACAATACCAGTTCTTGACGAACAACAACAGCAACTATTCCCAGAGCAGCACCTAAAGCTAGAGAACCGACATCGCCCATAAATAATTGCGCGGGGTAACTATTGTACCAAAGAAAACCAAGCCCTGCACCGACCATAGAAGCACAAAAGATCGTTAATTCCCCTTCGTTAGGAACAAAAGGAATCGCTAAATAATGCGCATATACTGCATTACTTGAGGCATAAGCAAAGATACCCAAAGCACCAGCAACCATAACAATCGGCATAATTGCCAAGCCATCCAATCCATCTGTTAAATTAACAGCATTAGAACTGCCAACAATCACAAAATAAGCAAGAACAGGAAAGAAAATACCTAATCCTACAGTAACTGATTTAAAGAAAGGTACCGTTAACAGGGTGTGTACTGGCAAAGTCGCATTCATATATAAATAAATAACCGCGATCAAGGCAATAACTGACTGCCAAAAAAACTTCCAGCGACCTGGCAAGCCTTTACTATTTTTTAGCACTAATTTGCGATAGTCATCAACCCAGCCCACTACCCCATTGCTCAACGTTACTAAAAGCACAAGCCATAAACTAGATTGTTGTAAATCACCCCAGAGCAAACAACTAACAGTAATTGCCAAGAGAATCAATACGCCTCCCATGGTTGGCGTGCCGGCTTTCGATAAATGCGATTGCGGGCCATCATCACGAACCATCTGGCCGATTTGTAGCGTACGTAACCAACGAATAGTCAATGGACCACAGAGTAAGCCCACGAGAAGCGCCGTTAATGCTGCCAGAATGGAGCGGAATGTCAGGTATTGAAAAACACGTAACGCATGATATTGCCCTTGAAATAACTGCGTTAGCCAATAGAGCATAATTATTCCTCTCGTTAAGTAGTGCCTAAGATCCATCCCAATAGTCTTGCATTACCCCGATAAAATCCCTCATGGGGGGTGGGATTTTGTTAGCAAAAACCAGAAAAATCCAGGTCAATGGGCAAAAAAGTGGCCAAGCATATCACACACCTACGGCATCAATTAAGCAGTTTATTCACAATTTTTTCCATAGCGCTGGATCGCGATCCTTTTACTAAGACAACTGTATCAGGAGACAACTTTCCGATCAGATTTTGTGCCAGAAGTTCCTGATTCGTAAAGTGCTCACCACCAGCACCAAAAGACTCAGTAGCCAATTTACTGAACGAACCGCAACTTAATAGCAAATCGATTCCCAATCGACGCGCAGCAAGCCCTACTTCTTGATGATGCTGAGTAGCCCATGCACCTAATTCACCCATATCACCAAATACAAAGATTTTTTTACCTGGACGTTCCGCTAAAACTTCTAAAGCAACCAAGACTGAACGTAAATTAGCATTATAAGTATCATCAATTACTGTAGATTGATTTTTCCCAGAAAGAACCGTTAAACGACCTTTGACACCGCCAAAATTATTTAATCCATGTTGAATGTCTTTAATCGCCACCCCCACGGCATGACAACAAGCTGCAGCAGCCAGGGCATTACGAACATTATGTAATCCAGGAACCTGTAATTGAATATCAGTACGGCCATTGGGCAGTATCAAAGAAAATTGGGCACAGCCATAAGCATCTAAATGGATGTCTTGAGCATAAACATCTGCAGGATGTTCAATAGAAAAACGCAAGGTCTTCTTATCTACCAAAATATCATCCCAAAAATGCGCATAAGCATCATCATCATTCACGACCGCGATCCCAGTAGAGGATAAGCCTTGATGGATTTCGCCCTTAGCTCGTGCAACACCATCAATAGAACCAAAACCTTCGACATGGGCTGGGGCAATGTTATTAACTAAAGTCACATCAGGATGGACGATGGCTACGGTGTGGCTAATTTCTCCTGGATGATTGGCACCCAACTCAAAAACCGCATAACGGTGCTGGCTAGTCAACTGCAGCACACTTAATGGGGCCCCAATATGATTGTTTAAATTGCCTTTAGTCGCATGCGATGGCACCGGTAAAATAGCGGCAATCATTTCTTTAGTCGTCGTTTTGCCATTTGAGCCAGTTAATGCAATTACGGGACAATGAATGCCGTGACGATGAGCGGCAGCAATTTTAGCTAAGGCATGTAAAGGATCAGGAACCACAAATTGCGGGATTGCCACACCTTCAACAGCGCACTTCACCACAGCAGCTAAAGCACCTTGTACCTCTGCCTCTTTAATGAAATCATGCCCGTCAAAACGCTCCCCTTGAATAGCAATAAATAAACTACCCGGCTTGAGTTCACGGCTATCAGTACAAACGCCGGTAATTTCAGCATTTATCTGACATGATTGGGCAAGTAATGCAGCAACGGTATTTAAGTTCATGGTATTTAGAGAAGGCCAAAAGTCTAGTGTACTAACACTTTAGCTTCAAGTTCAAGGGTTATTGCACGAATGAGGGGATATACGGCGACAAAACATAGGATGGACGGATGAGGGTGTTGATAGAGGCACTTAAAATGTACTTGCCACCCTAAGCGCCCTCACCCGTCGCTTGACGACGACTACTACAATTATGCCATCTCAAGATGAGCCTGATTCAAATGCAATAAATGATGATAACGAGCTATCCGCTCTTCATTTAATGGGCGACGTTGGTCATCTAATAAATGCGCATCCAAACCATCACTTAATTGTCTTGCCGTATCAAGCATCAGCGAAAATCGTTCTGCATCAACATCAGGATTATTCGTTGCCTGCATATAAAGACACAAACCACGCACACTAAAGGCCCCGATATTTTGCAAATCAAAAATACCCGTTGCCGTTGCGGCAGCCAAGCTGCATATAACAGCACCATCACCATTTGGGAATTGATGGCGGTGAAATAAACTCCCTTCGCCAAAACGTAAACCGGCAGCTAAAACAGTCTGTAATAATTCATAACCAGCAAACTGTCGGTTTTCTTTTGCCAGTAAAAACATCATTAACGTAGGCCCAACTTCTTCTTCAATTTCTTCTGCTACAAAATCCATATTAATTTTAGGCGCGGTCTTCGTTTCTGTTTTTAATACAGCAAACTCTTCCTCTTCAGGCAACAATCTTGGTTGTGATGAATTTACTGCAGACTGTTGCAGGCTGTTACCAGATTCTGCTTGTACCTTACGCACCGCAATAATGTCATCACTATAACTTGGTCCATCATAAGCAGGTTTTTTCTCTGCTGTTCCTAAATTAGGCTGATATCGCTCTGCGCCTAAGTTCTGTCTACGAGCTTTCATTAAGCGACCAATTGCCACAATTACCCCAATTAACAAGAGGACATTAAGAATTAAGCTCCAATTTGCCTGCATCATTTACTCCATAGCCAAAGCTTGCATTACATCAACTGCAACTAAACGAGAAACCCCTGGCTCACGCATAGTTACCCCCATTAAGTGATCTGCCAATTCCATAGTTACTTTATTATGTGTAATAAAGAGAAACTGTACGGATTGTGACATTTCTTTTACCATAGCGCAAAAGCGCCCAACGTTCACATCATCTAAAGGCGCATCCACTTCATCCAACATACAAAATGGTGACGGATTTAACTGGAAAATGGCAAAGACTAAGGCCACCGCCGTCATCGCCTTTTCTCCGCCCGATAACAAGTGAATGGTGCTGTTTCGTTTTCCAGGTGGTTGTGCCATTACTACAATACCAGCTTCTAACAGATTTTCACAAGTCAATTCGAGTTGCGCTCTGCCGCCACCAAAAAGCCGAGGAAAAAGGGCCTTAAATGACGTATTCACCTCATCAAAGGTATTTTCAAGACGTAAGCGCGTTTCCTTATCCATTTTCTCAATTGCAGTTTCCAAGGTTGCCAAGGCTTCACTTAAATCATTATGCTGTTCATCAAGATAAATTTTACGCTGCTGTTCGCAAGAAAACTCGTCAATTGCCGCCAAATTAATCGCACCGAGGCGTTTGATTTTATCGGTTAAAGCAATTAACTCATCCTCACGTATACTTTGCGTAGTCCCTTCAGGTATATGTACCAATAAGGCCGGCGCTTGTAAACCCGTTTCATCCAGTGACTCTTGCACCGAACTGGCGCGTACCGCCAAGGCCTGTTCTTGCATGCGCGCCTGGCCAATAAATTCTTGTATGCGTTTGACTTCGAAATCACAATTTAAAATATGTTTCTCAAGCTCTTCAAGTTCCATGCGCAATTGTGATACCTGCTCGCGACTCATCGTCAATTGCAACTCAACTTCAGCATGCCTTAGTAATTGCAGGTCCAATTGCTCGTTAAGCTCCGCCCCCGGCCCTTCAGTCTGCAAGCACAGCATGGCCAAATTCTCCAAACGCTCGTGTAAGATATCGAGACGTTCTTGTTCGCGGTTAATGCGCTCAGCCAATTGCTGTATTTTATTTTTTTCCCGATCATCTTCTAGTTCGGCATGATGCAACGCCATCCGTGCTTCTTCAATTTGTTTATTGTGCCCCGCCAACGCATCCAAGCATTCTTGTTTTTCCTGCGTACATTGTTCTAGCTGTAACTCATAATCGCTGCATTGACCTTGCAAATCCAGCAAGCGTTCTTTAATCATTAAGTATTTTTCAGCCGTTTCTTCAAGAATCATTTGTAATTCTTCGCACTCTGCCGCCAAAGTTGCGGCGAGTTTTTCAGCATGCAAAATAGCTTGCTCATTGGTGCTTAAGGCGACACTATTGGTTCTTAATGCATCGTTACTGGCATTGACATTAAGTTGCTGTAATTCACTGTCAGCGACACTTTTTTGTAATTGCTGGTGGTATTGATCACGTTGCATTCTTAATGTTGCAATTTCTAGCTGCAATTTGTCTACGACCAAAGCAAGATCGGTAATTTTTTGCTGGCGCGCCAACAAGCCTAACTCATCTTGTTCTTGTGGCGGCACAAACTTCACCCAGCCATGCCCTAACCAAAAACCATCCGGGGTAATAATGGATTGATGGGCTAGTAAATCGGGCAACCAACTTAACGCTTCATCAAAATGCTCTGCCGTAAAAATAGACTCCAGGGGATAAACGTTTGCGGGAATGTCACCATGAATCTTATCGACAAGACAAGGATGCGTGGTTACTTGATCATTTATAGCCCTCAGGATAACAATGCTTTCTCCTTGGCGTTCACAAGCTTCACGTTGCGGCCATAACTCATCAAAGGTTTCCAGCACATAAGCGTGCAAACTATCATTCAGTACGCGCTCACATGCTCCTTGCCATTTGGCCTCAACCTGTAACACATCCATTAATCGCGGTTTACCAGCCCATTCTTTAATGCCGTGTTTGTTGCTTTGCATCCCCAATCTTGCGGCGCGTTGCGCGGCAGTTAATGCAGCATGTTCACTGTTTGCACGATGAAAATCATCATGCAACTGATGCAATTGTTGCTCGCTTGCCTGAACTTGGGTACGTAATTGGTTGGCTTGCTCTTGGCTTTGTTTTAACTGCAGCGCATCAAATTGTTGGTTTTCTACTAATTTAACGCGTTGTTCATCCAGATCTTTTTTAGTTTGCTGTAACTCATTAAGCGAAATGGATTCTTGCTCTAATTTAAGTTTTTCTAGTCGCACCAGAGTTTGTTGTTGCTTTTGCTCCAAATGTTGGGCGTTTACTTGCGCGACTTGGAATTCTCTTTGCACGTTATTGGCTTGGCTTTGCACTTCTTGCCAGCGCAAATTCCATTGCGTTTGTTGCTTTTGTGCATCCAGCCAATGTTCCTCTTGTTCTTTAAATTGCGCGTTTAAGCGCATTAATTGCGCTTCTAAATGTTCCGCATTGTGCTGGCAACTGAGTAGCTCTTCTTGATCCTGTTTCAATTGTTCTGCAGCAACCTGCCAATCTTCTTGCATTTGCTGTTGATCGTGCTCGAGACGTTTCTTTTCACGTGCCTGCTGTTGTATCGTTTCTTCCAAACGTGCAATTTCGGTTCCCAACTGATAAAAAACGGCCTGAATTTGTTGGCTTTGCTCATCCACATCATGAAGTTTTTCATTCACCACAATGCGTTCAGTATTTGCCTTAGTTAACAGGCTTTGTTGTTGGGCATGACTTACCGCAAAATCCTGCAATTCGCGTTGTTTTACTTCTTGCTGAATCACAAAATCCTGCCATTTTAGAGCCATGATTTCGGCGCGGCATAATTGTTCTTCTTCTTTAAGAATCAGATACCGTTCAGCAGCCTTCGCCTGGCGCTCCAGACGTTGCAATTGTTTGTCCAGCTCATCGCAAATGTCGGCTATCCGGGTTAGATTCTCGCGAGTATGGGCAATGCGTTGCAAAGTTTCTTTGCGACGTTCCTTATATTTGGAAACCCCGGCGGCTTCTTCAAGAAATACTCTTAAATCTTCTGGTCTTGCTTCAATTAACTGGGAAATGGTACCTTGACCAATGATCGAATAACCGCGCGCGCCCGCACCAGTACCGAGAAAAATATCAGTAATGTCTTTGCGGCGACAACGACTGCCATTCATGTAATAAGCAGAATCCCCATCGCGAGTAACCACACGCTTTACCGAAATTTCCCCATAACTTGCAAAAGGCCCGGTTAAACGCCCTAAGCTGTTGTCAAAAACTAATTCAACTGAAGCTTGTCCTACAGGTTTGCGATTAGACGAGCCATTAAAAATAACGTCCGTCATCGATTCACCACGTAAGTTGCGGGCAGAACTTTCCCCCATAACCCAACGTACGGCATCAATGATATTGGATTTTCCACACCCATTAGGACCAACTACCGCAACCAATTGACTCGGAAAATATACGACAGTGGGATCAACAAAGGATTTAAAACCCGCTAATTTCAATTGCTTTAAATGCATAAGATGGGCAATTTAAACAAAATAAAAAGGCATTATAACTGAGGAAAGGAAAAAACGCTTCATTTGACAAAGGCAGTTGCCATTATATAATGCCCCACATCTGAAAAAGATGGATATATAATGAAGCAAATTTTCAATAAATTATCACTTGTGGTACTGGGTACAACCCTGCTTTTTTCCACCGCAGTTTTTTCTGAACCGCCAAATCTGACCATTGTCAAAAATGAAATCAAAAATTATCACGATTCTGGTCTTTATCAAAAAGAGTTAGCACAAGTTATCCATAAAGCACAGCAATTCATCGTGCATCAGGCGATAAGCAACCAAAAACAAAAACCACAGCAAAAATTGGCGATTGTTTTGGACATCGATGAAACCAGTTTATCCAATTATAAGTACATGGCTAAACGTGATTTTACAGGTACACAGGAGCAATACCATCAAGACATCATGGCCGCCAATGCACCGGCGATTAAACCCACACTGGCATTATATAAAGACGCCATACGTCACGGAGTTAAGGTATTTTTTGTAACTGGAAGACATCAATCCGAACGTAACGCAACCCAAAAGAATTTAATGAACGCTGGCTATAAACAATGGGCAGGACTTTATTTACGCCCAAATCACTATATGCACAAGTCCATTATTTCCTTTAAATCGCATACCCGTAAGCTCATTACGGAACAAGGTTACACCATTATTGCGACGATTGGCGATCAATGCAGTGATTTAAAAGGTGGTTATGCCGAAAAAGGATTTAAATTACCTAATCCTTATTATTATTTGCCGTAAATTTTATGGCGGTTGGGTTTTACAACCCAGCCTTACATTAAAAAAGCCTGCCGGGCTCATTCTGGTTTACATTCTGTGGCACCAATTGTGCCAACACCATCGACATCAGTAGTTGAATTTGCCGCTCATACATCGGACGGTTATACCCCCCTTCCAACCCCCAATAAATACCGGCAATAGACTTTTTATGCACATGATACAACGCAAATACACGCTCATAAAAATAAGTTAAATCCTGATCGCTAAAGCGCGTTTGTTGTGCTTCTGCCGCACGCATGGTTCGCCCATGAATAAATTTACCGCAGGGCGCGGTTTCATCTTGATGAGAATCCCAACCAGTAGGTAAAATGAGCATTACTTTTTGCTCTTTCTTTTCGGCACTGGCAATTTGCTCTTCTATTTTCTGTAAGGCAAATAGAAGTGCCGCATGCGCGGTACCAGTACCTCGGGGCGTAAGACTTAAGTCAACCGCAAAATAATTCATTTGCCCGTGGCTCCAGCATTTGATTTTCTGGCCGGCATCAGTACCAAGGCTATTAAATTCATGGCTTATAAACCGATGATCCTGGCATGGATAAACCAGAGAGTCAAAAACATCAACGTGACAAATATCAAGCTCCGATGCAGACTCCATTAAATCATGACTCAAACCGTTATCGCGATTTACATCGGTACCCACAATGATAAATTTTAAAGGCGAGTCGCAGATTTGGGCACGATATTTGATTAACATGGCGGTTTTATCCACAATACAAAAACCACTCCCACCGCTGCTAAAAGCATGATGCGTTGGCAAACCAAAAGAAAAATGAACTTTTGCCGAGTGAAATAATGTTGTTGCAATATCTTTCACCAGAATAGCAAAAGTTCCCGGAGTAATGGTAATTTCTGACTCTAAAGCCAACGTACCTGCCGATTTTGCGACAATACAATAGGTAATCAGCTCTTGGAGATATTCAAGAGGATGCGCCAGAAGCAGTGCTTGGAGAATGGCATCGTGTTGGGGAATATTATTAAACAAAGCTAAGGCTGCAGTTTTATCGCCTTGCATAATAGTCGCAAATAACTGTTCCCATGCGGCCGGCAAATTGACTTCATCGGTGGTCACCACAGGTAAGGATGCATGCTCGGCTTTAATTTGCTCAATAGTATGCACCATATTGGTTAAACGTTGATCTTGTCTTTCGCTTAATCCCGCAGGCATTCCATACATCTGCGTTCGATCTTTTGTCGAGGGAATCTGAATACACCATTCAGGAGTGCCCGTTGTATACGAACTAGACGAAGCCATGGCTCTAAAGAAACATCCTTTTTTATACATTTTCATTTCCTATGAAAATTAAACATGAAGCTGATTAATCAATAATGTATCTTAATTCAATAAGAAAAAATAACCACATCACATAAAAAATCGCTCTATAATATTTTTTAAAGATCTTTCTCAAAATTATAGATTATAGAGCGTGGATGACGAATACAAACTAAAAACCAGTTATCTTGCCATGGGATTATAAGGTAATGGCCACATGCATTGTTTCTTGCACCTCATTAAGCTCTTGTGAAAATCCTTGACGCATGCCAGCGTTAATTTTACTGCCTCCCCAAAAAGTCAATCCTGCGCCAGCGGCCGTAGTTAAGGAAAAAGCTACCCCTGCCGCAATTTGCATCTGCAGCAAACTAAAACCGATGGCCAAACCCCAGGCGCTTAAGAGTGAGCTTGAACCCAAAGAAGTTACAAAGGCAGCTATACTAACACCAATTAATAAGGTACCAACCACAACCAACAAACTACCCAACACTTTTTTGCTCAACGAAGCAGCGCCGGTAGCATATTCAGCCATATCTCCCAAGCGCTTTGCGGCGCGCATATCCGCAGGATTGTTATAGACATTGATTAAATTCGTAGCAATGTGCGTGTAAAAATGAAAATCAATGTCTTCATTTCTTTGCGCTTTGCCATCAACTTCGGCTTGCAATGTCTGTGCTGCCTGAATAATTTTTCGCTGCAGCTCAGTTTGCTGACTTAAATTAACATGTAAGAGAAAGGTCATGGCTTGTTGAAAAATGCTTCGTTCTTTATTCACAATATCGCACTCGCCATTGGCAAAAATTAGCGGATATTGGTTTTGCACTGCTTTAAACCACGCGCGCGCGCTGAACTCGGTCTTTAGCTGCTCTGGTAAATCGTCTTGCGAACGGACATGCGTACTATTAATAACCGTCACTAAGCAATTAAGAAAGTGTTCCTCTTTATTTTCTTGTCGTACTTGCGCCTCAAGATAGCCTAAAAAGCCGCACAGTCTTAGGTAATTTATCCGTTGCTCACGTACATCAGGCGAATCAATTACTAACCGCTCTAACCCCTCGCGAATTTGCCATAAACTAATGCGTACTTGTGGAGAAAGTCCAATGAAATGCTTCTCTTCATAATCATCAATGGCGTTTACCAATTTTTCTTTTAATTCGCATACTATGTGTGACGGATTATTCTGTAGCCTCTCAAAAAATGATTCTGCAGCAAGAATGTGTGTTGCTAACCAGGTTCCACGACTCTCTAATTTTGTTCTTTGGCTTTGCGCTATGGTCTTTGCCGTTTTATAAGACCCGATGTCCATTACAATTTGTCTACGCTCAGTATATAAACGATCTAATTCAGAAATTAAATGAGCCTCATAAGGATCATAATTGTAAGAGGGATGACGAGAGGAGTTGCGTGCATACATCATGTCGTGCATTCTCATCGTCTCAAGCTGAATTTGCGACCAGCGAATATCGCGATCTTTTTGCCACAAAGAATTTTGCAATGTCGTTAAACGTCGCTCTTGAGCCACGATTTCTAGGGTACGTTCATTGACTTGTTGTTTATTTGCTTGTAATTCTAATTTCCAAGCCTGAAGCTCGGTTGGGGTGTAAACGATGACATTAACCTCAGAAGCCGGCATGATGACCTTACCATTATGTGCTGTTTCAAGAGACCGTTATTATACAGTATGGAAATTATCAACTCAACAAAGGCCTTTTTCATGCCATTTTTCTGTGCACAGAATTGTTGTGAAGTCGCAAATAACCTATAAAATAAAAAAAATTGATTCACCGCAATAATTGCCGCACCATGCGGTAAGCAAACGCAAGGAAAATCAGCACATGAGCGCTACCAAAAAAGCCCTGGGAACCTATATTTTCCCCTTTATCTTAATCGCGTCGATTCTGCTTGGAGGCCTTACTGGTTCCTACTTTGGCGCGCTTACGCCCTATTTAAAACCCTTTGGCGAAATTTTTCTTAATTTAATTTTCACCGCCATTGTGCCACTAATTTTTTTCAGTATCAGCGCCGCGATTACCCGCCTTGGTTCATTGGGGAAATTAGGTAAAATTATTTTTTATATGACCGTAGTCTTTTTATTTACGGGGATCAGCGCCGCTATTTATAGTCTGTTTATTGTCACTCTGTTTCCCCCGGCGCAGGGAGTTTCCCTGCCTTTTGCCTACGAAAACCACGCAGCCACTACCAGCATTGTCAGTCAAATTGCCGGAATTTTTACGGTAACCGATTTTAGTAAATTACTCACCCATGAACACATCTTAGCCTTAATTGTATTTTCCATCTTAGTTGGCATTGCCGCATCAGGCGCCAATGAAAAAGGTAAGCCCTTCATTGCTTTTTTACAGTCTGGCGAGGAGGTTTTTATGCGCGTTTTTGCGCTGATTATGTATTATGCCCCAATTGGTTTTTTTGCTTATTTTGCAGTATTAATTAACGAACTAGGCCCGCAATTAATGCAAAACTACGTACGCATTGCCTTACTGTACTATGTATTTTCCGGCCTTTATTTTGTATTTGGTTTTAGCGCATATGCTTACCTTGCGGGAAAAATGCCCGCGGTTAAGTTATTTTGGGCACATATTTTTCTTCCCGCCATCACCGCAATTGCAACCTGCAGTAGTGCTGCGAGTATTCCGGCTAATTTAGTAGCCACTAAAAAAATGCGCGTTACCCCAGAAATTTATGAAACCATCATTCCCCTCGGCTCGATTATTCATAAAGACGGCTCGGTAATGGGTGGTGTCTTTAAGATTGCCTTTTTATTTGGCATTTTTCATTTGCCTTTTTCTGGCACCACTATATTACTGACGGCTCTAGGCGTTTCCTTATTAGTAGGCACGGTAATGGGCGCGATTCCCAGTGGAGGAATGCTCGGCGAATTGCTAATATTAAGTGTCTATGGATTTCCACCGTCCGTATTAATTGCCATTGCGGCAATCAGCATCATTATTGATCCCTTAGCAACAAT
The DNA here is from genome assembly GCA_963844185.1 of uncultured Gammaproteobacteria bacterium. Classification (GTDB taxonomy): domain Bacteria; phylum Pseudomonadota; class Gammaproteobacteria; order Legionellales; family Legionellaceae; genus Legionella. Next base: position 289,729 of record CAWJMX010000013.1, on the reverse strand, counting down.
GATTAATGTGACCTGCAATAGTATAAGCAGTATGCTGGTAGCGCGATTGGTTGAAGGTAAAAAATGGTTAACTTGAGGTATAAAACACATAATGAACAACTTATCTAAACCCTATAAACGACTTTGGCGGTCGCGTAAAGATCGGAAAATTGCGGGTGTATGCGGTGGTTTGGGCGAATATTTCAAAGTAGATCCGGTATGGGTCCGGATCACCTTTATTATTTTTCTCTTACTAGGTGGCTCTGCTTTATTAGTCTACCTGTTGCTATGGATTTTGGTTCCCTTAGAGCCGGCTGATTGGCATTAAATTGTAATCGTTCGCGGAGGGATATCAAAATCTTGGTGAACGATCGTGCCCTCCCAATAAGACTGCTCAACTTTAACATCTAATCATCACTATATTGTCCCTTTAAAAAAGTCACCGCATATACAGCATATCGAGTGGCGTGCGTAGCGACTTACTTACTTTTTGCATATTGACGGGCATTAGGCCTAGTGCAACTCCATTTTCAATCAGAGCTGCCCTATTTAAAATTTGGGGTATTTTTTAAATTACTGTCTAAAACCTCCCAGTCTATACAATAGCCAATATAAAAATCTATTTTGGTGTTTGCAGTAACTAGTTAGAGGTACTAATTTATTTCCCATCCACAACTTAACTAATAGCCTGTTAGGCCGCAGATTAGTTGTTGTGATTAATGCAAAACCAGCGTAATTGAGATTTTAGCTTATGCTTTCTATACTTCCTTAATGTGAAAGGATTGGTCTGGAATCAAACGAGTGTATCGAATCTATCGGGAACTAGAACACTACATGTGGATAAATCCCAAACACCGGTTTAATTTTATCTTAAGCTTTATGCTTTAAAATATAATCATTCTGATCAATTTAAGGATTATGTATGACTGGCCAACATATTAACGAGCAAGTAGATATTTATCAACGTCCAATCATGGATGAAATGCATAAAGCAGATATGAATATCGGTATCACAATAGGCGATCTTCACGGTAATGCCATCAAATTAATATTTCTGCTTGTAAAGCACGGAATAGTAACCAACATGAGCAACGAAGACTATAATCGGCTTGTTGAAATCTACAAAACTGACGTAGATAGCCTCACTAAAGAGGATCTGGATGAATTTAATCAAATCGTACAAGGGATGGATATTAATAATAAAGCGATGATTAGGTTGATCGGAGATGAATTAGGAGATAGAGGACTCGGAGATCACTATACCTTGATGGTTCTTAACAAACTGCATCAAGCAAAAACTCCATTGGAAATACTGTATTCAAATCATGGCGGTGCTTTTATTGACTACAGCGAAATGAATGCAACCGCTCTGGAAAATATAAATTTTGCCTCTGTACGCGACAAAAATTTCATACCACACATCCGATAGTTTGTATGCCAGGTGGCGCAGCAAAAACATGGCGCATACAAGCAATAAATGCATCATATTTGTATGATAAATTTGCAAGTGCATCAACAAGATAATCCAGTCCATATCGAAATATACTAACCTCTGGCCGACCATGTTTTTTTATCTTAATCGCACGCTGATCATGTCGCCATTCTCCTGTTTTATGCGCCCAGCAAAAAGCTACCGCCAGCAAAGCAAACAACTTTTTAATACGATCACGATTAATAATGTGAGTCTCTTCAAAATTAAAACCGCGACCTTTAAAACAAGAAAACAGGGTTTCTATTTCCCACCGAAACGCATACTTTGTTATCAAATTACCGGGTATGTTGTTACTTGCAATAATTAAAAGTTCACCATCAGGCAGTTTCATAGCTTCTATGTAAACAGTATGCCCCGTGATTTCTCGTTCGCCATATAGGGCGCGGACTTCTGTTGGCTTCAAACCACGAAACAATGCTTTGACAGGTACAACCCTACCACGTGAATCTGTTGTCAAGAGGTTCTTTTTTATCCTCATATAGAATATAATTTGCTCATTGATAAGCCACCCGAACCATTGTTCACCAATGAACTCCCGATCGCCAAACAACCCAGCGATGCAATCTTTCCCGAATTTATCGATAAATTTTTGAACGATATCAATGCGCTCTTGTGTATCAGAATTACCCCTTTTATCCAGCAACTCCCAATATAAAGGAATAGCTATTCCTTTGAATACGACGGCTAAGGTCAAGATATTAATATCGGATTTGCCCCATTGCCAATTCGTACGATCCATTGTTAAGTACCACTTGCCGCCTGATGTAAAAAAGAGTGTAAAAATAAATCCTGCAATCATATCAAAATCGATTGGAAAGTCGGCAAAAAAACGTTGAACTCGACGATAACGTGATGCCTGTTCTGTATTGCTCGACATCGAACAGGCTATTTTATTCAAGTTAACTGTTCTTGTAGAGAGTAACGACAGTAACATTTTTACAAAACAAGTGATTCTTGCCTTGTTCCATTGAAAACTTGTGTTTAAAATAGCCCCTAGCTCGCTGTCATGATTCATATAACCTCCTTTCGACGATCGAGATTATATTTATTTTTCAGCGGGTTACAATTTATTTAAGATTTTGTCGCGTACAGAGAAATTTTGCAGAAGATTTCTCGCTAGGCGATCCTCAGCAGATGGAATCGCTTATAAATATGCATCAGCTTATAAGCAAGGGGCTTGTCTCTCGAGAAGAGATAATGAATATTGCAGATAAGGCATATAAACCCGCATTAAAAGCACTTTCTTATAGTTTTAGTGAAGATGGAAAAGAAATTTCCATCTACAGTCATGCGCCTATAGGCATGAACAATATTGAAGAACTTACTAAACAATTTAATACTGAATATAAAGGGACAACAGCAATTGAGTTGGCTGAGACTATTGATGCCATTAATGAAAAATTTCAGGAAGCTGTAAAAAGTAAAATAGTACAGCAAGCATCTTCCCCTAACTCGGAGCTCTATAATCTAGCATGGAATACCGAAACAGGCTCACTCGTGCGCCCCAAAACATTAACAGCAGAAGGGGATATGATTAAATTTGTCCATGGGCACTGCGGAGGACGCTCCCTCGATTCCCATATTATCAATCTCGATAATAATTTAGGCAAAAAAATGAGAAATGGTCAGCATTGCAATGAGGGTGAATACACGGTTACCTATTCTTCTGAACATTCATTAAATGAAGCGAAGAAACTAAAACTACTCCGCAATAAATGTGAAACCTACAAAAACTATTTGAACAAGGAAATAGTAAAACTTGCTAATACATTACCAAATGACTTATTACAAAATTATCGTAATAATCACGAGGAACTGGATATAAATATGATTTCTACTCAGATTAAAAGTGGTAAATCCCTAGACTGCACATCACAAGGAATAGGAATTGGTGAAAAACACTCCTCAGAATGTTATCCCAAACTTTACGCAGCAGTTCGCAAATATAACGTTGTAAATGATATGATTGATGCCTTAAGTGCTAAAGATCCTATCGATAACATGGTAAAGATAATGACCGACAATAAAAAAATATTAACCGATCACCGTTCAACTTCAGGAGCAAGATTTTTCCAAGACATACTCAATATCTTGTCCTTTGGACTTTATTCTAAATACACCAAAGGTACCTTTGCTTTCTGGAAATCAAGAGGTGAAGTTTTAACAGAGAATCTGGATGAGACTCTATTGAACAACCCGGGTAAAAAATAGTTCTGCGATAACCCTATTGAAATAAACACTTTGGGGGAGTTTTCCACAGTCCTCCCCCTGAACGCTGACAATTTTGTTAAAAATTACCTGCTCTCGCTGTTCGTTCAATTGATTTTAGCTTAAAAAGCTTGTCTTTATTAGAACGTTCTCTAGCTATAGTGGCTCACGCTCAATCAATTGAAAGTGCTACGAGCAACGCATTAAGTACTGCCGCAATACGCAATACCGACTGAATTGCCATGTTCCCTACTGCCCCCTCGACTAATTGCTGCACATGCGCATGAATACACATACCACAACCATTAAGCGCGGATACAGCCAAAGCAAATAGTTCAAAATCCATTTTAGGCACCCCTGGGTTCATCATGCCATTCATCCGCAAATTAGCAGCCATAAGGGCAAGCTCTTTATTTTCAGCTAAATGAACGGCGCGATAATAAATATTATTCATGGCCATCAATACCGCAGCTAACTTTGCCGCCTGTCGCAACTGCGGTGTTATAAAAGCCTTCCCTTCTGCTAAAATGGCCTCAATAACCAGCTTGTTTTTAAGACTGTAGGCAACAGCTAACGCCGTACCATAGAATTGGCTTTCGCTTAAGCCTGATTGGCTAATATTAGCAAATAAATTACTGACGTTAAGGCGAATATCTTTAGCAAAATCAGGGATATTTTGTTTTAATTGTTCAATTGACATGAGAGACTCCCTTAAGGAGTTCTAGTTTATAAACTAGAGCCCCAGGTTATGGATTAAAGTGTTTCACCGCCGACGGGACGATTACACGGACATAATTCATCGGTCTGTAAGCCATCTAAAATACGTACTATTTCTTGAGGATTACGGCCTACATTTAACGAATTGACACTAACATGCTGCACGATGTTATTCGGATCAATAATAAATGTTGCTCTTAAAGCACAACCACTTGCTGCATCGCGAACCCCAAAGCCATCTGTTAATTTTCCCTGCACATCGGCAAAACTGTATTGATTCAGTGCATGCAAATCTTTATGTTCCCGACGCCATGCGAGTTTAACAAATTCATTATCGGTACTGCCCCCCAACACGACGGTGTCTCGATCACGAAACTCCCCATTTAATTTTGCAAATTCCACAATTTCTGTGGGGCACACAAAGGTAAAATCTTTAGGGTAAAAATAAAGCACTTTCCATTTTCCTGGAAAACTTTGCTCCGTAATAACTTCAAAAGCACTCTCGCCATGTTCTTCATGGTGATTAAACCATGGCTTTACAGTTACAACAGAAAATTCAGGTATCTTTTGTCCAACAGTTAACATAAGTTTCTCCACTTCGGTTAGGTTTCAATTGAAGTATAGTTATGGTCTATAATTATTTAAAATGAATAAAACAGATGTATTTAATCGGAAAAAGCGATGAGAAAATTAACCAGCTTAAAACAATTAACCTATTTAGTAACGCTGCATGAGCACCAGCATTTTGGCCGCGCCGCTGCAGCCTGTTACATTAGTCAATCAACCTTAAGTGCAGCCATCACCAACTTGGAGGAAACCTTAGAAGCACAACTTTTAGAACGAGATCATAAGACTTTTTTATTCACGCCCGTAGGTGAAGAAATTGTCAGGCGAAGTCGCTTAATCCTCGCACAAAGCGATGAGCTGGTCGATTATGCTAAAAATCAAGGTAAATTGATGCAAGGAGAATTCTATCTAGGTATTATTCCGACAATTGCCCCCTTTGTCTTAAATGAATTACACACTCTGTGCCAGGAGCTCTATCCTGATTTAACCTTATTCATTAGAGAAGACACAACCGATAATGTCTTAAATTATTTAGCCTCAGGAAAACTCGACATGGTTATTATGGCATTACCCTACCCCACACAAGATATTCATACCCGGGTGTTAGGTAAAGACTATTTTAAATTAGTATTACCACACGCATGGTTGCATAAAGGCTTTGAGCAGGAAATCAGCAAGCTACCTGAAAACAGTGTTTTCCTGCTCGAAAAAGAACATTGCCTCACCGGACACGCCTTACACGCTTGTGAATTGAAAGAAAGTAACAAAATCAATCATTTTTTTGCTACCAGTTTGCATACCTTAATCCAAATGGTGAGTCATCAACCCGGTATTACTTTTTTACCAACTCTAGCCATTAACAGCGGCCTCCTTGCAGGAACCGATTTAGTTGCCGTGCCGTTAAAGAATAAGCAGGCCTACAGAGAAATTGCCGTTGCTTGGCGCGCAACGTCGCATAAAATACCAATTTACGATAAAATAGCGCAATTAATTGCGCGTATTTTAATGCAAAAGTCCTCTAAAAATCTCACTGACTCATAGGCATTCCTCTTTACACAATCTTTACACGATCTTTATTTGCTCACTAATTGACCTTGGGGTGCTTTTTTTTGCTATAATGATGCTAATTATCTCTCCGATGAATTAGAAATTAACCATGACAAAATTTTATAACGACTTACTGTCTAAATTACGCGCGAACGAACCGGCAAAAAATCCTGCCTATTATCTGTTTCTTTTAGGCACTGACGTTAACTTTGTTCCAGTACCCGACCAAAAAGAAGTTGCCCCGTACATAAGAGGTGAAACTTTTTCTTATGCGGCGCAAGCAACGGCTAAACTACTAGGCCAAGAGGGTGTTTTTCTTAAAGAGCATGCTAAGGCTGGCCATGAAAATTACGCACACGCGTTTCATTCAGATTCTGTAGACTTAATTAATGGCCCGAATACCATGGGTGATGAAGCGGGTGATCGAATTGCCAAAGGATTACTGCTTTCCCTTCAAGCCATTGCCAAGGGACAAACCGAAATAAATCTTAGTGGTTTTAGTCGTGGCGCTGTTGAGGCAATCGTCTTAACCCATGAATTGGAGCGTGTAAAAAAAGCGCTGGAAGAAGACGCTGCGAACACGACCCTCCCGAAGAAAACATTAGCCGAGATAATAAACGAAAGTAATTCCGTTCCAAGCGCAATTGCTCTTTTTAGACACGCAAGTTATACGCGACAAGTACTAACCGCACTTACAGGTACGACAGTAGCCCATGAAGATGAAGAGGTGCTTAAAGCCAATCTTTTAACTGGCCTTAAGCAGCTAAAAGTAAATCTGTTCGTACTTGACCCAGTCCCTGGAGGCAACTTTGCAAAGATAGCGCGCGTAGGTTGGCAAGAGTCAACTTTTTATACGCTACCAGATTTTGTCGCTAAAAAAATCGAACTAGTACAGCAACATGAAACCTCAAATTGTTTTAAAGTAATCATTCCTCAAGGCATGTCGTTTGAAGTAATCCCCGGCAGTCATGGAACAGGGGATGGTAACCAATTCGATGATACTGGCCAAATAATTAAAGCAGAAAAAACCGATGTTTCCGCCGTCCAAAACCTTGTTCTGCAACGTTGGATCGAGTTTATGTCATTCCATGTCGATAAAGACACTGACTTTGCTCAAAAAAAACTGGTACCTGAACATGACGCGCTTAATCAGGTATGCCAACAATACCTGCAAGCTACTCCCAAAGAGCGTGATAAGCTGCTGCTTGCCAGTTATGAAAAAATTATGGAAAATTACCCTGCCTTTGTTTTTCTGGCGGGACGATGTTATGCAGGATTAGGACAATTAGGGCCAATACGTCAAGTCCACTACCATCAACGTGGCAGTATTCCCATGACTGATATTCACCAGCATGGTGATGCCAAATCATTTGTTAATACACAACACGTGCACCTGTGGCTCTCACAAGAGATTGCTGAATTTAATTTTTTCGACAAGCCGCTGGAAGAACAAATTGCCTGGTTGAAAAATAATCTTGAATATATTTTTCAAGCCGCGGCTCAAATCGAGGGAAATGGCGCAGCGCTGCCAAATAAACAACTGCAAAAAATTCTTGATATGACCGAAAAAGAGGATCAAGCGGCCTTATTAATTGAAGCCTTAGCAACGCTAAGCAATACCCTTATATTAACATACCTTCGTAATAATTTAAGTGAAGAGCAACTGAGCATTTGCCATGAGTATTTTGCCAATAGCATTAAAATACTGCAAGAAGCTTCACTCAGTCAACAATTAAGCGAGGCGAAACAAACTATTGCTCACAATTTTAAAACAGCAATCGAACGCGGCTTAACGACTAATTTACATCAGCACAGCCGTGCATTGCTGCTGCAAACCCAAAAACAATTTGAGGACAGCGCACTATTGCTAAAACAATTGCCGAGTGCACACGAGCAAGAACAGGAACTAATCAAACACCAAGCAATTGAAGGTTGGTTAGTTAATACCCAAAAGCTTCTTTCCGAATTAGATAGCCTTTCTAAGCAAATCGATAGATTAATTCCTTATTGTGACCAGAAGGATATGCTTAAAGCATTACAAGAATTAACTACGACCTCGATTTACACTCCTGAAACTAAAAACATCACCGAATTATCGCAAAAACTACACAGCATGGTAGACCAATCAATTGCGATACTAAAAATCCAAGCCGCGACCTTATTAAAGGAAAATCCTGCTCTGCTTAATAGCAAGCAAGAAGAATTGGAAGATCATTTTTTCCAAGAAATACGCTTGCTCGCCAAAGGTATGGGCGCAGAATTAACAGAAGATAAAACAACCAAAGAAAAGATGAAAAAAATAAAAAAAACATTGACTGTCACCCAAGAAACACTGGAAACAACACAAAAAGAACGAGAGACAACTAAAGAAGAACTTAAAAAAGAGAAAGAGCAAAACGCTCAATTGCACGTTCAGATACAAGAACTGGAACTGAATAAAACTGCCATAGATGACAAATTACAATTACGAAAAGCTGAACTAACCTCCGCAGAGGAAAACAACGCCAAACTACAAGAGCAAATACAGCAAGTGACGCTCGATAAAATTGCAGTCGATGACCAATTGCAATTAAGAAAAGCTGAACTAACCTCCGCAGAGGAAAACAACGCCAAACTACAAGAGCAAATACAGCAAGTGACCCTCGATAAAATTGCAGTCGATGACCAATTGCAATTAAGAAAAGCTGAACTAACCTCCGCAGAGGAAAACAACGCCAAACTACAAGAGCAAATACAGCAAGTGACCCTCGATAAAATTGCAGTCGATGACCAATTGCAATTAAGAAAAGCTGAGCTAACCTCCGCAGAGGAAAACAACGCCAAATTACAAGAGCAAATACAGCAAGTGACTCTCGATAAAATTGCAGTCGATGACCAATTGCAATTAAGAAAAGCAGAGCTAACCTCCGCAGAGGAAAACAACGCCAAATTACAAGAGCAAATACAGCAAGTGACTCTCGATAAAATTGCAGTCGATGACCAATTGCAATTAAGAAAAACCGAACTAATCTCTGCAGAGGAAAACAACGCCAAATTACAAGAGCAAATACAGCAAGTGACCCTCGATAAAATTGCAGTCGATGACCAATTGCAATTAAGAAAAACCGAACTAACCTCCGCAGAGGAAAACAACGCCAAATTACAAGAGCAAATACAGCAAGTGACTCTCGACAAAATTGCAGTCGATGACCAATTGCAATTAAGAAAAACCGAACTAATCTCTGCAGAGGAAAACAACGCCAAATTACAAGAGCAAATACAGCAAGTGACCCTCGATAAAACTGCAGTGGATGACGAATTGCAATTATTGCAGGGAAAATTAACTGCCACAGAACAACAAAACACTTTACTACAAGAACAAATGCAGCGAGATAAAGAGTTGACCACAACGGAAGAAATAAAATCACTGCAATCACAACTGTTAACTGCACAAGTAGAAAACCAGAAGCTGCAAGCGCAAATTACTCGGGATAAAGACAATACAGAAAAAACGACCTTATTATTACAAGAACAAGTAGATGCAACAAAGATGCAAAAACTATTAAAAAGCTGGCAAAGCCCCGAAGAGCAACAAGCTTTAATTAAAATAGCGCAACTACAAGAAAAAACCAATGCTTATCATGCTCATTTAAATACCCAGAAATCCAAGAAAAACCTCTTGGACGAGAAAAAAATGGCAGTTTCCATGCTAAAAGACATTCTTGATAAAACAGATGAATTACCCAGTAAACGACTTAATAGTTTTCAGGAAAAATTAGTAGAGACTACCGAGAAACTCAAGGAACATCGCGATCCAATCTGGCAACGATTTTTCCGTGATTGTTTCCGGATTGTTAGCTTATTGGTTTCCGGGATTGCCTTTGCACGTATGCTTACAGGCCAATCACCTCAATTTTTCCGTCCCAGTGACGGTGAGAACTATGTGGAAAGTGCGGAGTCTGAACCAAAACCACCAAGCAGGTAGTATTAGATAACACCGATGAGAATGTGAGCCAAAACCCAATCCAAGTAGTCGTGTTAAACAAATAATAAAAAACGGTTTCGCAGTCACTGCGAAACCGTCAAAAAATCATTTATTTCTTGACGAAATGTTTGAAATTATGGCCATGATGATGTCTTAAAGGCATCAAAACACCCAACTTTTGATAAGTTTCAAAACGGTTTTTTGCCACCAGTGTCGCTATTTTAGCATTGTTGGCATTATTTTTATCCACTAAGCTTGCTACTTCGCTCCATTGCATATTAGATGTGGCAATTTTGCCCATTATTTGTAATTTTAATGCCCGCTTTTCTTTAATTAAAAGCAGTAATTGCACCCGCATGTCTTTTCTAATTTGTTGTAATTTAGTGCGTTGTTCCGGGGTAAGCATTTTAGCAACATGTTGACGGCACTGGCCTGTTTTTTGTAGCACTGCATTTACATTTTCTGTTGCTGGTTGTGCTAAGACAACAGAGGCTCCTAATAATGCTAAAACAAAGCTATTAACTAATAGTAAGCGTTTCAGGTACATTTTCTTCTCCGATTATTAAGGTCTTCATCGTTAAGTGTAACGGCACCATATAATAGGAATATGACAATGAAATTGTTTATTGTAACAAGGCTGTTACAATAAATTAGGAGCTGACAGCATTTGAGCTAAGGGACTACAATAAGACTTAACTCTTTAAAGCGCAGGAACATCTAATGAATGCCAGAAAAAATCATATTTTGATTATCGATGATGATCAAGAAATTACGCAGTTGAGTAATGGCGCAAAGTGCGCTAAAATGAAACAGCAGTGACTTGTTAGAGAAAAAGTTGACTGTAATTATATGTATAAACACAATGCAAACAACAAGGATTTGAATGCGAGCATTACATAACATTCTCAATTACTTTACTTTCGCTGGTAATTCAGAAAAATACCTTCGTCGCTACCGGCTAATACAGTATATGACGTGGGAATTAATCGCTGTATGCACAATTATTACTAGCTTATATGCCATATCTAAACTTTGGTATCTCGTCGCCCTTATTAGCACAGCCGTAGGGCTGGCACTCATAAATCTGTGGATTCTTAGTCAAACCAAAAATACTATTTTCTGCAGCCATGTGATTACCCTAATTATTTTCTTAACGATTGCCGGCACCAATTATCTAATTTGGGGTATGGGACCACTGCATTCCCAGTGGTTTTATGTAATGCCTTTACTTGCCGCGTCACTGACAGGGATGAGTGGTTTATTTATTTATGCAACAGCGTCATTAGTTATACTGATTAGTTTCGGTAAATTATCTGTACCGCCCTATTATGATATTCCAGCGTATCAATTCATGGTCATTGAAGCGTTAAATCATATTTTTGCTTATATTATTATTGTGACGACTCTGGCCAACTTAATCCATGAAAATCAGCAGTTTGAGCAAGAATTGTACGATAGAAACCATCTACTCCAAGCTGAAAAAGAAAAATATCATTATTTAGCACGCTTTGATCATCTAACTAACTTGCCGAATCGTCGCTATTTCATTCAACACTTACGTGAAATAATAGAGGCAATTACACCAAATCACCGTATCACTGTTTTCTTTATTGATCTTGATAATTTTAAATTGGTAAACGATTGTTATGGACACAATACTGGAGATCAATTACTTTTAGAAACATCAAAACGTCTACGCAACTGTTTTCGTGAAGAAGATTTCATTGCCCGCTTAGGTGGCGATGAATTTACTGCGACTGTAGTCCATGCCCCAGGCAAACACATTCCAGAAATCATTGCCCAAAGAATCATTCATGAATTTGACCATACCTTTATTTTTGAAAACAATATCGCATACCACTACGCGCTTAGCCTTGGATTTGCAACATATCCTGAAGATGCGCAAACGGCATCGGATTTAATCGTTAAAGCGGATCTTGCCATGTATTCTGCAAAAAAAATCACTGGAAGTTCCTATTGTTCGATATTTGATTCCTCTTCGTAATAAGGTCTGAGAAGAGTCGGCTATTTAAAAAACGCGCCTAAATAAACGTCAAGCTAAGCCCTATTCCTATGTTCCGCTACTTGTCCACGGAATCAAGAGATCGACTCTTTACGCAAGATACAGGATCCCACGGACAAGATGCATTTTTCCTTAGCTTGACGGCTACATCACCATCTCAAACGCTGCTGGGCAGGCTTCACAGCCCAGCCATTAAAATTAATTCTCGACTACTTCTTGCAAACGAGTTTTCAATAGGAAGATAATTGTTTTCTTCTTTTCATCAGAAAGCGTATTTGCTTGAACTAAATTCAAGCAATAATCCGTAAAGGCATTCAGTCGTTCTTGACTTGTTTGCATTGAACTATCTGCAGATTGCATCGTTTGATAACCCTGTTCTAATTCATTGGCAATGGCAGCTGCTGTTTGTTCATTTGGCACTTGACGGTTATCAAAGCCTTCATGCGTACTTACCAGCGCAATTTTATTTAAGAGTGCTTGCACCTGCTCACGCGAAACATCAGAGACAGAAGCCACATCTTTCGCATTGCGAACACCTTTTTGGTTATTGTCATTGTTTTGACTCTCCCAATATTCTCTATCCCCTTGGAACGCAATTACGGTCAGTAAAACACGTGGGTCAATCCCTTTTTGATCAAATAAACCTCTATTTGATACCTTAAAGGTCCAATCATTTTTTAATCTGAAAAAGGAACGAGACATGTATGCCATTTCTTTACCGGTAACTGGATCATAAATATAAAACGTTGTACCCCAGAAATTCATTGAGGCATTAGCTAATTTGCTATAACCATCACGATCATAAATATCAAAGGTAGGGAAGAAAGCAAATAAACGCTCATCTGCTGCCCCTAAATAATTTTCATTATTGTCATAAACATCAAAATGTGCCGTGAATGAAAAGAATTTTGAGCGCGCATAAGCAATTTTATTATCGAATGGGTCATAAAAATCATACGTCAGCAAGAAACTGAAAAACTTTCTATATAAAGTACCTAATTTTTGTGTCCTTGTTTCAATATCATAACTTGTGGTTAAACTGATCCAATGTTCTTTAATCGAAAGCTCATCTGGAATACGATTAGAAATCTCGGCGGCAACAGTAAGATTTGCACTCATGCACAGGAATAATGAAAGTAGTAACGTTCTGGTTTTTTTCATAAATGGCCTCACCCACATTAATAAGATGAGGCGCATTATAGTGAACTACTCTTAAGACAATATTAAGTAACCTTAGACGGCAAACTTTTAACATCTGGATTTTTTGAATAAGCATCAAGAATATCGTTAATTAATTGTTCTACAACACTTTCTTTCATCTCTTCTTCAATTAAACCCACATTTTCTTTCATCCCAGCCAATCGAGCCTCAAGCTCCTTAGCTACCGAGCCATTAGGAAATAAAGCAGCCAATAACCGTCTTGCTTCACCTGGGCCAAGATGTCGATATAAGTGGTTTCGCACCGTAGCATCCTCTGCGGTAGTACTAAACGCCCATAATTCAACAGGGCCTAAAGTCAACGTAAGTAATTGCACATTGACCCCGGTTTTGGTAGCGAACTGTGCTAAAAAGGTCGCGCCACCTTGGCGTGGGCCATGTACTCTATTACGTAATGCAGTTTTTGCCGTATCGGAAAGGCCGAAAATGGCCGTGGTCTTTTCGATTGCTTGCGAAGGTCCCGCATCCATAATATAAATGGCTGTCGCAAAGTCAATCATGACGGGATCAAAGTCATCAACAGACTGCGATAACAAGGCAATTTGTACTTTCCATTTTCTTCCTTCACGCATATCAATAATTACTTGTTCGCGCACTGCAGCTGATTTAGATGTACGGTGGAATTCATCATAAACAATCCGTTTATGGTCTTCACGAATTTCATGAACTCGTTCTTTATGATATTCCCGATATTGCTCAGGTATATTATTTAAACTCTCTTCAGTTAAGTAATAGTGTCTTGCTAAAACATAACGTGCAAGCATATACATTACTGCAGTTTGGCGGTCTGCAGCATCTCCACCACTTTTAGCAACTTCATCAAGGTCAAGCGATACAACACGCGCATCACCAATATCAAAGGCACTCACACGTGACAAAATGGGGTATTCACGAACGGCAGCCGAAATCATCCTCGAGAATGCATTAATCAAGGACTCACCGGTAGGTGCCGTAATTTTTTCATACAAATCTTCAATCGAGGGTGTTCGGCAAATCGATGCCGCATCTGCCAATAGAGGCATGGCATAGCGTTGCGCCAACATTGCTTCATGCACGAAACCTGCCGAATAAAGTGAATCAGTTACTTCCCACCACGTGGATTTAGAATCGCGAACAAAACCAATCTCCTCTAAAATACTGTCTAAGAAAGACTCTACACCTGGAGCATAAGGTGTTGGATTAAATTCGTCAGCCATACTTTTAAATAATTCATCGACAACCATACCTGCAAGGTCAGGCATACCATCATAAGGTTTTTCTGCACCCAAAGGCGTTGTTAATAAGGTAATAAAGTTAACTAAGAAGGCACGTTCTAAAGCCGTAGGATAACGACAACCTAACTGAGTATCAAAAGGATTAATTGAATAATCAGGGGTCATTCTTAAACGATGATAAGCAACCAAATGTCGCTTTGACGCAGGTAGTGCCTCTTGTAACAGCGAAATAAGACCACTACTTGAGGGGCCAATATCAATAATCGCAATCCGTGGAAGACGCATCAATCCACCAGATAAGCATAAAGCCAAGTTAATGGCATTCGACAATACCGATTTACCGGAACCAGGGCGTGCATAAACTAAGTCAATCCACGTGGTTTGCTCTGTTGAACCCGGCTGGAAAGGCCATGGCTTACCATCAGGCGATCTAAAGAGTAGAGCCCCTTTATTCCACGGTGACGCTGGGCGCGTAATCGGTAACATCGACACAACTGAACTTAACGGCGCAATCGTAGCCACCGCCGTACTATTTAGGGTCGCACCTAACATACTCGATACAAAACCTGCAAAAGGATCGCCGCAAATTTCAGAAACATCGGTAGAGCCCCAGCCTTGCACCGCTTTAACTAACTCCGAGCTTCTTTGGCGTAATAAAGGTATTTTTCCTTCAGGAGCCCAGGTTGTTGCCACTACGCGTAAACGGATAATGGATTCATCCGTATTTAGTTGTAAATACTTTAATAAGTTCACCGAGTCACTAATTAAACGGTTTTGTGCTGAACTAAAACTTAAAATCGCAGCGAGCACACCTTTTAATTTAATGGTACTAAGCCCTTCACTTTCAATTAAAAATGAAATTCTCCAAGGAATATGCGCCGGTAAGATACGTGCAAATAATTGAATAAACGGCCTAACGTCTTTAGGAAATAAATCAATAAACGTGGAGGAATAAATCTTGTCTCCTACTCTAACTGTGCGCAAATCCAAGGCTTCTGCATCACGAGGAAGTACTTGCTTGGCTAGCGATGGCCATAATAAATCAGAAGCATCGCCTTCAAAACTATTAAATTCACGTACAGGAATTTTATCGCCAGGCAGAGTTGCGCGCCAATCATCTGCGGTGTAATCAGGATCGGCAGTCATACGTATTGCGTGCACGGCATCATGTACCTCCAGCAGCTTACCAGAAAGGCGTAATGCATCGAGGTCATTCATTATCGCACGCACATATGCATCATGTGTGTCACGTAATTCAGGAACCGCGGCATAAATCGTCTGGCTGTTTTTAAATGCAGGTGCTTTAGAGTCTTTTAGCATCTTCATTTTTGCTTTATTGGCCGCCTTTAATTGTTCTGACGTCAAATTGAATGGTCGTGTAATCAAAACAAAGTATAAGCGTTCTTCAGCACAATATTGCGCCATATATTCTGTACGCTCTTCAAATAAGTCGGTAAGATTAAGTTCTAGCCGTTGTGCTGTTGCTGTAGCAGGCGCATAAATATCACGGATTAATTTCCTTATATTCTGTTTGTCATGGCTAAAATAAACCTGCAACCCATGCCCCGGCCTTCCCATAGCCGCTTGAAAAGCATTTGTTAGCCCCGCTACCAACTGCTCAAATTCCGTTGCGCCAGCCAGCGCAGAAATACCTTCAATTTTGATTACGGATACTAACGAACCATCATGGTTAACCAAGACAGTGGGACTGTCTGCGGTTTCCAAATCAATGTAAGATTCTGTCGTTTGCTTGAGCGAAGTACTTAGCCAGGCAAAGAAGGTATCGACTCCTTCAAAAAATGATTCTGACCAATGCGCCATCCTTATCCCCATTCTTTATTGTTACCTGGGTTACGGCGTCGCTTTCCCCCCAGGCTATTTTATCTGTTTTAAAAAAACTCAGTATATCGCTACGCTAAGTTGAAATTTCTTCTAAGGCACTTGCAGCCCATTTCTCTATTTGCTTACGAAACTTTGCCCTTGATGGCAACAAAAGCACATTTTTGAATAATTGTGCTCTTCGTTCTTCATCGGTCACCCCGGCGTCAATCATTAATTGACCAAATATTGCCGGATCGCTGGTACCCTCACCAAATTTTTCTTCGATTAATTGAGAACGAAATTTAAAGCCTCGATAAATATTCTGCGCACTTGACTTATAACCCGTATCATTCGTAATGGCACAAAACAACACATGACAAAGGCTGTTTAATTCAGTTTGCGTTAACTCGGGGAGGTAGATAAGTGTTCCGCCTCCATAACCGCCTACACCGACGGACTCCACAAAAAAACACTGGGCGCAAAAGCAGCATGAAGTCGCCAGATTGGCAAACTTATTATTCGTATAATTATTATCAAGATTTACAACCTCTTGAAATAAACGCGCCTGAAATCCACAAAATTGGCATGTATAACGGTCTCGTTGAAAGACTTTTTGCTCGTATGACTTAAATCGTTCATCTACTTTTCTGGCCGAATACAAACGCCATGAACCTGGCGTAGCCATTAATTTCAACTTATGTAGTTCTTGATTCACTGCCATATTCTCAGCTCACGTTGCTCGTAAATAACTTTAAATGAGGATTGAACGCTTCAAACGTGTAATTCACTATAAAATAAAGCGGGGAAACAAAACGTTACCTCGCTTTATTAAGTAAACTCTAACTATTATGAACCGGTGTACACAGTACCAGTAGGACCAGCTGTTTTACCACCAGAACTTCCGAACATTGTTGCTCCGGTTACCCCTAGAATTGTAGGTAGGAATAATAATGCCGCAGCAATAAAAACCAAGGCAATTGGTGTACCAATTGGGATTTGCGTTGGGTTATCTTTATGCTGCTTAAACTTCATAATCGCACCAATTGAAAATCCTAGGCCGGCCAAGTAGGAGCCTGAAGTAATCAATTTAGTTAAATTTGTAAATGAAGAAGTTATTGATGATGCCATTCCACCTATAGTCAGATTACCCGCAGCCGCATCTTGACAAATTAAGGCAAGCAAACTTAGACAAACAATACTGCTTAACCAATACTTGTATCCTGCTTTACTAATAATTTTACTTTTCACCATGCTCTCCTAATTTTAAAAGTAAATAAATACACACATAAAATATTTATCACGTGCCGTATAAAGTATTATTAATCATATTGATAGTCCCTACAATATTGATTGCTAAAATTCCTCCAAAAACATGGACAAACCCCTTTCCTGTCCCTCCTGGAGGCTGCCCTTGTGACGCTGAACGCGCGATCAAAACCCATCCTCGTACAAAAGCAATCAAACCAATTACCTGAATAAGCATAGTCAGCGGTCTACCAACCACACTGCCACTACCAAACAAAAAATCGAGCGTTTGACTACCGCTGTTAACAGGAGCATATTGCAAAACATTTTGATAACCAAATGTCGATTGCATCAGTGCCGAAAAAGCGGTAGGGAAATAAATAAATATTGCGCCCACCATTAGATAGACTACAGGTTCTTTGATACTAGTATTATTAGACATCATCGTCCGCGCTTCACCGTATACCTTTAAAGTATATATAGCCTTGAATAAAAAGGCACAACCTATAAGATAAGCTCCGCCTGTGATTAAGCGCTGTACAGGCACCAATGAATTTGCAAGATTGGTAAGAATGTTTGCCTGACTCGCTACCCAGCACGCAACTGTCCCGCCTGTACATGTTGAATCAGCCATATTTTGCCTCAACTATCTTCTTGACTAAACCGAATTACTCGCCCAGAACTAGTTAGTATTCGACCCTCCATCGAGTCAATTAGCTTAACTACTCCATATCCTGCGATCTTAGTCCCTTCTCTTACTGTAAGTGTAGAACCATTTGTACCAATTAGCCAAGCACGACCAGGAATTACTGCGCTAATATAATAAATATTTGCTTGCAGAAACTGACGCGGCCGCATCATGCGTCGAATTGGCTTAGGTTTCGTGCGTTCCATAAGCACATTAATTTCTTCTGACTGCCGATTTAACTGCGTGGTTAAATCTGTAATCGTTTGATTTAATCGACTAATTTGTGAGGTCAAATTATTGACATTATTATTGATATTCCCTACTTGCTCATTCATTGAAGAAACTTGAGACTGAACATTTTGTTGATTCGTCTCAATAGAATCCACTTTTTGCCTGAGTCCAGAATTATTTTCTTGAACCACTGGTTGCACTTGCGGCATGGGCTGCGGCGCAACTTCAGCTTGTATTGGTTGTAGCTGTGGTTGCGCGGGAACCTGGGTCGCTATAGGTGCAGGAGGAATGCTTCCCTTGCTGGCATTATTGCTTTTTCCTGAAAATAGACCACCGAGCAATTTATACATCACCATGGCAAAAAGAATTAGGCAAACGACAATTATTGCATTACGCCTAACATCTTTTTTAGGTAACTTTGATCCCATACCCGAAGGTTTATGCTCGCCTGGAGTATAATCATGCTCCATTGAATCATTATCAAGAGATTCTAACTCAGCGAACTTATATTCATCATTTTGATCGTTATCTGCCATTATCTTCTGCCATCAAATTAAATAGATTTTACATCTTGTGTGAATAAAATTCCCAAAGAAGAACCCGCATATACCTCAACTGTCGTTGGTGTATTAAATAATTGCTGTGCTTGCTGCCCCCAGGTCTTACCAACCGTTGCCAATCCAATTACCGCATTTTGTAACGTAGAGCGGCCGACACCATTAGCAACAGTTACGTTATTACCACCACCCGTACCACCAATTGTTACCGTGGTATTCGCTGACTGGAAGGCATTACCAAACCCTTCAAGGAAAGAAGAGGCAAATAATGAACCATAACGCAGCATATAGTGATGATTTGTTCTACTAGACAGTGCTGTTCTCGCTGTATTTGGATCAATAGCATAAGCCGATATCGACGTTGTTTTTGCAGCACCAGGAATAGACATGGTATTAAAAGTGATAATCATTTTACCGGCATTCGAAGGCAAGTTAAAACTACCAATTAATTTAGTTCCTTTTAATTTCCCTGAAACAATAGTTGCAAGTATTGGCCCAGGTTCATCACTATTAACTGAAGTATCCATTACTGCAAATAAGATATCTCCTGTCTTAATAATGGCTGGTTTATTCGCAAGATTACTACCAGCAATACCTTGTGAACTACTGCTACCTGAACCAGTGATAGAACTGCCAACACCTGATTTATCTTCTTGGCCACTAGTATATGTCTGAGTTGATACGTTTTTCCATTCAGATAAAGCCTGATTTGCCGCAGATAACATATCTGCCGTTTTCTGCTGAATCTTTTGTTGGTATTTTTGCTCCGCCATTTGTTGATTTTGTCGGCTTAAAATGGCTTGCAATTGTTGGCTCGAACCTGCTGGACCAGCTTGCGCAGTTCCACCTTGCCCCGGTATGCCACCAACAGTAAATCTTCCTTGTTGCATGTTGGGATTATCCAAGCCAGCCACTTGCGATTCGTTAGGAGAGAAGCCGGCATTGATTAAATCAGTATTAGTAAATCCAGCTCCGGTTAAATCAGCCGCCGAAAAACCCGCATTTTTTAACTCAGCTCCATTAAAACCAGCAGCTCTTAAATCCTTAGCACTAAACCCCGCATCTTTAAGTTGGGCCGCAGTAAAACCCGCATCCTTCAGATCTTTGGCGCTAAAACCAGCATCTTTCAGATCTTTAACATTAAACCCCGCATCTTTAAGTTGGGCGGCAGTAAATCCCGCATCTTTCAGATCTTTAGCGTTAAAGCCGACAGCTTTAAGCTGAGCTGCAGAAAAACCAGCGTCTTTTAAATCCTTGGCACTAAAACCAGCTGCTTTAAGTTGGGCTGCAGTAAATCCCGCATCCTTTAATTCTTTAGCACTAAAGCCAGCATCTTTTAATTCTTTAGGGCTAAAGCCAGCATCTTTCAAATCTTTGGCGCTAAAGCCAGCATTTTTTAATTCGGCGGCGGTAAAACCTGCATCATTCAGATCTTTAACCGTATAACCCGCGGCTTTTAATGCTGTAGCAGAACAGCCTAAAGTTTTTTTAATCGTTGCCGCACTCATACCCGCTGCTCTTGCTTTTTTGAGTGAGTCAACACTGCAGTCAGCCATTCTGCCTGCAGCTAAGATATCTGCCGGACTTACACCTGCATTGTCTAAATCTTTTGACGTAAATCCTGCAGCAAGCAATTGAGCAGGAGTATATCCAGCATCAAGTAAAGATTTAGGATCGTAACCTGCATTTTTTAACGCTTCAGCACTGCAACCATTTAAGTCTTTGATTTTTTTAGCATTCACACCGGCTACAAATAATTTTTTCAATTGACCCGCATCACAACCCGCAGCTCTTATTTGGGCATCAGTGAGCGGTGTAGCTGCACTAATTTCTTGCGGAGAAAATCCAGCATTCGCTAGACTAGCATCAGTAAAACCAGCAGCTTTCAATGCTTGTGCACTACATCCTGCATTTTGTCTAATTAATAACGAACTGACTCCAGCTTCGCGTTCTCTACGTAAAGCGTCAGGATCACAACCTGCTTTCTTGATATCTGCAGCCGTAATTCCAGGAGGAAGTTCAGCCTCTGCTTCTTTGATCTGCGCTGCAGTATAACCTGCCTTGGTAAGATCCTCAGGAGTAAATCCTGCATTTAATAAATCTCTGGCGTTATAACCAGCGGCTTTTAATTCTGCCGCTGTAAAACCCGCTTTCCTTAAATCAGCGGCACTATAACCCGCATCCCTTAATTCTTTAGCAGTAAATCCTGCGGCTTTAAGTTGTTCCGCACTGCATCCACTAATACGTCGGATTGCAGAAGCACTGACACCTTGCTTGCGTAATTTAGTTAAGGCATCCGCATTACATCCACTTTTTAATACATCAGCAGCACTAATTCCCTCTGGCAACCCACTGGCTTTGTTGATGTCATCATCAGTAAACCCTGATCCCTTTAATTCACCATCAGAAAAACCTGCATCTTTCATTTCTTGTGCGGTAAAACCAGCATTACGCAATTCGCACGCACTAAAACCGCAATCTCTCAATCGAGCAGCAGTATATCCAGCATCTTTAAGTTGTCTTGCATTATATCCTGCCGCCTTTAATTCTTTACAGGCACAAACCTGATTAAGATCTGGCAACGCATAACCATTATCTTTTAACTGCACGCAACTGCATGCAGCCTTTAGATCAGATAATTGAGCACCTTGACTCACTACTTGTGCAATCGTTGATTTTGAACAACCACTATTTTGTAAATTTTGGATCCACAGGCTACGTTGGTTTCCTTCTTCATTTTCACGAGCCAAGGCGGCAAAACCAACGCCACTCTCGCCATTTTTTGAACCGATAACCCCTACCCCTTGTCCCAAAGCTTGAGTTCTAATGATGGTTGGAATGGCGCTACCACCACTTTTCGCAGCATTCGCAGCCTGAGATAGATTTTGTTCCTCTTGTAATTTGGCATACTGTGCCGTGGGATCAAGAACCCCAGGAATAGACTGAATACTTCCTGGCGCACTACTCAAATTTGCAGTGGCTTCAGGCCCCGTACTTATGGACCTTAGTTTTACATAACCAATGACCACAGTCAGTATCAACAAAACTGTTGTAAAAATAATAATGACTCGTGAACGAGTATTAGAAAAAAGCGATTTTAGATTTTCTTTTCTGCCAGCCATTTATAAACCTTCTACCTTAAGCTGCATGACTTTTCCATGCCAGGACACTAATAATACCGGAGATTTTTGCATTTCATATGCATGCGTTCCATCTGCACTGGTCATACTTGCTAACCAGCCCGGTGACAATATAGTAAGATTAGTTCGAACGTACATTCTATCATTGGATATCCAGGCACGAGCATCTCCCCCACTTACAGCTAAGCGTTTACTACCAGGAGGCGGTACACCATCCAAAACATGCAGAAGTAATTCACTGGCTGAAGGTGGGATACCTTCTTCCATTGGCATATTTTTCGCATTGGGTCCATAACCCTGAACCCGCAAATCAACGCGATAATCCACCGCTTTTTGGCCAGGGATAAGCGTTAACATCACCGGTGTATTTAAACCACGCAAACGTACCGCAAGATTACCGTAATTATACAGTTTCAACGCTTGAATCATGATGGTATTGCTGGTTTTATCCCATTGAATATTAAATGCGCCCGGATCGCCTAAATCGTAAGCCGAAATAGGCCATGGCGCTCCTGTCGAATCAAGAAACACCAATGACGATACAAATCCTTGAGCCAAACGAATAACTGGTGGAGTAGAACCTGGCGATAAGTTAACAAATTGAGAAGTAGCAGTTGGCTTAGGTGGAGTTCCAGGAGTTGATGCCTTGGCATATTCTACTGTTTGTTGCATTTGCCGTAACTGTACAATCTGCTCAGGACTTAATGGATACAAACTATGCGTCATGTCTTTGAATGCCTTGCCCTCAATGACTTCAACATCATTTTGGCTAACTACCTGCTCATTTGAATTAGCAGGTACAGCCTGTGCAGGAGCAACAGCCCCCTGAGTAGGGGACTGATATAATGAATTTGACAACGGTATAGCAGTATTTCCACCACCTTGGCCCTGAGCCTGTGGTCCCTGATTGTTACCAGGCCCCTGATTAGTTGACAAACGTTGTTGCAGCATACGTAATTGCTGCAACGCTTGTTGCGCATTATCTGGTTGTGGTGCGGCATAAGACACGGCTGGTAACAAATGAGCGATTCCACTTAAAACACAAAACTTAAAAACTTGATTCATCTTTTTCATTTAAGAAACACCACCACTGGCAGGCCCAACTACAAACTGTGATATACCTATTCCTCTAGGTGAATTCAAAGTCGAAACACGTGCAATCAACATAGTAACAACGTTATTTTGCTGAGTAAATTCACTGGCACTCTGATAAGTTACTAATATTGGCATTTGTACGCGCCATGAGTAACTTCCATTCAAGACCCCTTTTTGTAAAATAATAGGAGCTCTTGTTGCCACTGCAGAAACAATCAATTTTTTGGCCTTAACTGCATCAAGGTTATTGGATTGTTGCAATGCATTCAAGAATTGATCCCAACCCTCAGCAGTGAAAAACCCAGATGAAGCCTGTAATTCATCTCTATAGTTCACGAAATTATAAGTGAAGGCAGCAATAGCGGCCTGATTTGCCCATTGCAATACCGCCGAGTCCGATTGATTTGGTTCATTTAATGGAAAAAGAGGCGTAATACGGCCATTAATACTAGTAGCAAAATATTTTGGTGCCGGCGGGTGAGTTAAGATGTAGACCAGCATAGAAGCCAGCACAAGATTAACAACTAAAGCAACCAGTAACGCAAGCATTACTTTACGCTGGCTGTCTTTATAAAATTTGTTCCTCAGTGTAACAACGGTCAAGGCATCTTCGGCCATAATATCCTCTATTTATTCTTATTGTGGTATCACTTTTTCCTCAAGGTCTGTTGGCGGATCTGGATCAAGCAGTGCCCTTGATGACATATTTCGAGTTGCCATGGATGTTAACTTAACGGGTGGTGCCACTCCATTTGTCGCATAATAATCCCTTTCTGGCTCCGTTATGTATATATAAAACAATAGTACCCCCAAAAAACAGCTTAACCCCAATGAAATAATTAATGCACTTAAACCGCGTCTATAGACATTAACATTAAATAATTTACTGTTTTTTATTAAGCTCCAACTTTCACGGTTCATTCTTCGTCCCTAAGCAACAGCGCGCCTAAACTTAATTTCTACGCGCGCATTTGCGGAGTAGTCACCGCCTGGCGTGTATGCAATTATAGGTTTATCACTACCTAGCCCTTGTGTAAAGATAAAACGGCTATCAACCCCCTGAGACCATAAATATTCGCTGACTATTCTTGAGCGAGCTAAAGTTAATGCGTGCTCTCGTTGTGGAGACACATATTTACTACTATAGCTATCTATATAAATTGAAATTTTACGGAATTGCTTTATGAATATAGCTACTTCATTTAAGAGTTTATAAGCGTTCCATTTGATATGAGGTGTTTGTGGTTCAAATAAGTAGGCAGCAGGAATGCTAATCATATAATCTTGACCAATCGTTATGACAGTTATCCCTTTTTTTCGTAATTTCTTGATGTACTTAATAATACTGGCATCGCAAGCACCAGTAACCTTACAAGGCCATTTAGGTACTTCTGGAGCCAAAGCATAATAATCTTTGCTACACGAAACAATAAAACATAAGGCAATCAATCCTACAGCCCGTCTTAGCAAGACTATGTAATTTGTAAATACCGATCCCACTTCTGATCCCTCATGTTACAAAAGAGTACCATTGCAAAAATAACTCAACTCGTTTAAAAATAAGCCCAATTATCTTACATAATAAAGATACAAATCATTACGTTACAATGAATTCAGTTAAATTGCTATTTTTTTAAATATTTATTTAGCGCTTAACATTTATTTTATTAATTTCCGTTCATTTTTGAACCTAATTACGCAACGAAAACAATGATACAGTGGTGAAAAAGACATTAAGACATATTTTAGTGCTGAAGTGTACAATGGCAAATTTAATGGAAATGCATGATAGGAGAACGCCTGTTAAGGATTTTTGCTTGCAAAAAAATTAACCGCTTTATGAATCAGCTGGTTTTAGAGATTTAAATAAGATTAGTTTACTTAAAGACCCACAACATTTAAACGCTTATCCTTGAGCCTGAGAACAGGCCCAAGGAGCAAAATGATTAACTCAACTCTTCTTCGCTTTTCTTATTTGCTTTGTCACGTTCACTAACAATCTTTTCTGACAAACTGATCACCATATCAGTCAATGTATATGGATCGACTTCATCACGCTCTTCTGGAGGATAACTGGTTGCTAATTGGAAATCTTTAATCAATTCATTAGCCACCGTACCCGCATATTTATCCTTAGCCCCCGCCAAACGTTCAATTGTCATCATTTGGTTACGCGTTTCGTTAAGAGGCAATAAAGATTCAGAGAAGGTTTCCTTATCGCTGACTAAAATAGGTGGTTCGCTTGCATTTATCCGTAATGGACTAAAGATGGTTAAAGCACCTTCCACTTCTTCTTCAACTAAATCTTCAACTGGCTCTGGTTCATTATGACTATGGAATGCAATCAAAGCAGACACACCACGCTCGATAGGCTCTGCTATGGTAGACTCACGTAGTAACTGTGTAATAAGGGTAATTTCCTCATTTTCCACAGCCTTATTAATCGTTAAATCGCCACTATTCAGAATTGCTTGAAATGAAGTTAACTGCTTTTGTAGCTTCATTAAATAATCATCTGGCGGTGGTTCTACTTTTAAGAATTGATTAATCTTTAATTGTTTCACCGGTTTAGGGTTCGCGTAAAACATTCGAGCACGCACAATTTTCGATTTGAAAAAAATATGTGCCTCACCCTCGGTTTGTTCTTTAAGGTCTAAGAGATCCACACGTGCGCGCTTCTCAAATGAGGAGCTCTTACTGTCCATATAACTATTGGTCATCGTACTGTCTTTTGCTTGAAACGAATCTACTTTAGTTACATAAGCCTCACCGGCTGTTTTGGTAAAGAAATCCCAAGTTTCGGTGGGGTCTTCCAATTTCATACAGATTTTGATGTTGGTATTCGCACCGATTGATGCCGCCTCTTCCTTCGATGCTTTTTGGAATGCTGGTAAATCTTGTCCCGCAAAAATTGCCGAGAAGCCAAGGGAACGTGCCTGTGCAGGTACCACAGCAAAACCTTGAACCGCATAATATCCGTACTCATCAAGAATGCACATATAAGGGGTGGGGGCATTCGTTGGCTTTCTTAAAATAACGTCGCGATAATCCCCTTCAACCTCCTCGCCTAAACCGGCAGCCATCATGGCTTTTAATGAAGAAACAATAATTTTACCTAAGTTAGATAACTCATCGGGCGATTTTTCGAGTGCAGGCAATAAAACAACGAGAATTCTTCGATTCAGTACTACGTCTTTAAAATCCACTTCAGCTAAGTTGGTACGAATAATATGCCCATAAGTATCCGCAAGCGATGAGAAACTACGTACAAGCTGCATGGTAATAAAACCGTGTTGCTCCAATACCTGTGATACTTGTTTCCCTTTTTTCTCTTTATTATAACCAGGAAGCGTATTTAAATAGTTACGTAATGGATCCGTAACCAATTTAGGAACTTGTTCAATGTTAATACTTTCCATATCATCACGTGGAAACACTTTATCAATAACAATGGATTCTAGTCGTGTTAAATCAAAATAGTTTCGGATAGAGTTTGCATCTAAAAGGATTGCACCATCATCACGCATGTAAACCAATAAACGCATTAAAGCTTCAACGAATGCAATCGCCCGGCCTTTCCACATATCCCCATCGCCACCACCTTGTGAGGACCCCATCAAACTGACCACCAGCTGGGTTAACATACTTGAAGAGCCCTGGCAAAACGGATTCAGTGTATTAGAAAGTCGTTTTTCTTGAGGGCCAACAATATCGCGCGCACCGGTCATGAAATTAATTAACAATAAATCATCTTCACGGCCCATGCTGCGAACCATAGAGAACACCTTAGCATAAAGCGAGTTATCCCCTTTCCCATCCACATAAATAAAACCACTTCCTTGCACTAACGCATTATAAGCGAGTGACACCAAACATTCTGTTTTACCACTACCGGTTGAGCCAAAGATTAAAGCATGTGTCCGCATGTCGTCATTAGCAAACCAAAGTTCTTCACCGCTTTTACGGTCATTACCAAAAAAGGCGATACCACGTGCGGTATTAGGCTTATTAATACCGGGCTTCATATCGTTGTAATCTTTTACCCGTGCGATTAGCGGAAGACGAAAGGGCAGTTTTTGTTTGCGTGTAAAAGAATATATAAACGAGCCCCCCCCAATCAACATGAGCAAGGTTGCGGCTTCAGAAAAATAATAGGACATTGCTGCCAAGGTAAATAAAATAATAGAAATATTCGTTGGATCAGAAAAAGCATCGGATATTCTTTGGGTTAGGGTTCGTGTATCCCTAAGTAAAAGGGTGGGATCTAATTCATGTTTCGAATCAATACCGCGCATCATGGCTCTAACTCCTGCATTTGACGGGGTGTTAACTTAACTTCTTTTACCGCTATTTCTAAAGCTCTTATCGCTTCATCGATCATAGGCACTAAAGAACGTCGCCCCATTTCTCTTTCTGCGCGCCAATGAGCAAAAGCACCAGCAACTTCTGAATAGGGGGTTTGTCTGCCTACACAATTAAGCATATACCATAATCGTCTGTCCACGGGCTTTAACCATAAAAATTCTGAACTAGGAACAACCCCATCTTCTCGAGCGGCAGCAAGCAATGAAGCTAGTACAGTTAGAGTATAGGCATGTTTCGCCACTATTTCCTGCACTAATTCGGTATTTTTATATTTTTCTATTATAGGTTTGGCAACAGAAAAATCAGGCTTCCCGGCAACAAAGGTTTTATCCAACACCGTTAAAATATTATTGGCCGCATCCCGATCTCGGTTCATCCGAGCAATAAAAACGGCTGCCATCGCATAAGCAGGAGGTGAGCAATGTTCAAAACCATCCCAATAAGGGCCTAATTGTAGGGTAAAAACTCGCTTAGCATCACCACGTCGTATAGCTGCGGTCATCTCCATACCGGGTACTGGATTATCAAGTAATACATCGTCTTTTCTTAATAACTTATGCTTACGAGCAAACTCCATTGGCGTCATTGCCATTGCCCACGGACCGCTATTGACATCTTGACTAACCAAGTCTTCCTTAACCACTGGCATAATTGCCGGCCAGTTAAATTGTTCCTGCGCGCGTAAACTCTTCATATCATGGGCTTTGCGGAATTTTAACGTAATATTCGAACGATAAAGAATAACCGCTAAGACAAGAAGTACGAGCACAACGGGATAACGCATGAAGTCCCCAACTGCACGCGTTGTATCTAATAACTGATTCCAATCTATGGCATTAGGATCCACTGTTTGCATCAGATAAATTAGATTAGTAAGTTGTTCATCATGAATAAATAAATTAACTAATTTGGCTTGCCAAATATTAATTTGGAAAACAACCATTACAATGTATTGATGTCCTGTCCTCCAGATTAGATATACAGTGATGAACAGCAACACCATAATCCATATGGGTGCCATGCCATTATCGGTACCTTGCTGTTGGGATTGCTGAGCCATTAATGCTTACTTTTAATTAGTTTCTTTAACTTCAAGTATATACTGCTCTTCGACATTTTTGCGAGAAATTCAAGATTAAAATCAAAGTTCTTCAAAAACACCAACGATGCGGTAAAACAAACAATAAAATTATGAAGTGGAATTAGGATTCTTTAAGCAAACGACCACGATCAAATTGATAAATCCCGGTAATATGGACAAAACGACTGATATTCTCTAAATCCAAAGTTTTATCCTTCAGAGTCAACAAGACATTACCTAATTTGTCACTCAAGGCTTTATCTGGAGCAAGAGGAATGATATCTGTTTGATTGATGTAAATGCCAAGATAAGCTTCATTCTGCTTATTTTCTTTTGTTTTTATCAGCTCGCGCACATGCTCTTCATTCGCATAAATAGGACGGGAGATCATTTGCCGAGGTAAATTGGCTACTATTTTTTCCCACGATTGAAGATTCGTTCCATCAGCAGAATATAAAGAGACGAAAACTTCCTGTTGCCCACTTCTTAGCGCCAGACGATTCGCCAAATGAGTATCCGCTTTGATTTGTTGCCGAGTACGCGTATCAAGCTGACTCACAAAATTCTCACGAATATCATTTAAATTTTTACCAATTGCCCGCAAAAAATTAGACTGCTCCCAAGGACCATTGTTGATAGCCTCGTCCAATGCATTAAGAATCGCTTCATTTTGCTGATCTGAGAGTATTTCTTTCATAACATCAACGCGCAACCTTTAGGGGTACATCACCCAAATTAAACAAAAATATTAAGAAGTATAACCGTAATTTGCCATAATCAATTAATAGAAACCAAGAATAACTGCTGCAACTAATTTTGCGTTCATCATCCCTAGGGACGATGAACCTACCATCACTGATGCAAAAAGCTTATTGTCTGAGCGATGGGGTTGAAACTACATCGTGATCAGACGCATCTGGTTTGGCACTCGTTGCGCCCATACCAGACGCTGCGGTAATTGCTAAACCATTAATTGCCGCATTTAGCGCCGCCTCACATTTTTCTAGCTCGCCGACTGCCGCCAGATTGGCAGGATCTTGTCTGATTTGTGCGGCTTTTTCAACTTGTGACTTCATTTTTTTTATTGGTTCAAATACTGTCCGATGAGCGTCTTCTGGCGATACCGGTACCATAGCTGCTACAGAAGAAAAAAACCCCAATCCACTGTTTAATGTTACCATATTACTGCTCCTAAAACTTATAACCTTATGACCTGAGTCTATCAAAAGAAATCAGAAAGTGGAGCTAAATACCTCATTACTTTCGAATTCTTTACAATTCATTAAAAAAAAGGGCTTAATCATACATTAACTCATCCAAGGGCGTATAATCTTTACTAGGTCCGCCTTGAATTAACTCATTTAATACATCCGTCATACATAACAAACGTAAAACATTCGGTGTGACTTCATCAAACACTACGCGCAATCCTAACAAAGCACCTTCAGCTTCATCAAACGTTGCCCCTAAACCATAACCTAAACATAAGGAACACAATTGATCAGCACGTTTTGCAATCGCAGGCAATAAACCAGTGTCTGCAAAAACCTCATCAAAACTGACAAAGCGATCATTCAAATAGAACTTTGCATTTAGAGTTGCAGCAATGATCCCCATACATTTACTAATATCTCGATCCATTTGTTATCGCCACCAGGGTTGCGCCGACTTTAGGTTTCCGGCTAAAAAGTTTCTTATCCAACGCAAAAAAACAGGCACAGTAAAACCATAGTGTTCAATAATACCAAAAAATACTGCAGAAACTAAAACCAATACCCCTGTCCATATCCTAATATGCATTAAAAATAGAAATATAGGGAACGCAGCGCGAGCATCAACCATAAAAAAACGAGCGCTACGCGCGGAATCTCGCCAATGCGCTGTCTCAGCAAATCCCCCACTTGCCATACCTATTGCCTCAAAAATAATCGACTATAAAAAAAGTATATACCTAAAAAGTATCTTTGGCACCTGCGTCTTAAGAAAAAAATCAATGAAAAAGCGTCTGAATATTATTATTAAATAATAATTTTAGAAAGGCTCATCCTTAAGCGTGGCAGATTAATCCATTGGCGAATAATTTTTAGAAGAAGACAAACCTAACGCATTCGTTAGTGCATTCTTCATATCGTTGCCTGTATTCGTAGAAGGCGTCAAGCGTGGCGTATCATAGGCTTCATTTTGCTCCGCCTGTTCTTTATTGGCAATCGCAGATATCCCTAAGCCTTCAAACATTTTAGAAGTGCTGTTAATCCCCATTCTCAACTCCTCTGATGACACTTATAGCGATAAATTAGCATAAACAACTTAAGGAATTATTAAGAAATAGATCTTTTTACAAAAATTCTATTGAGTAATGAGTCCATTTTACGTTATGTTAAATCTACCTATATATAAATGTAGGTTTCATTTATGGACAAATGCAATTGTTAGTCTAATTCTGACAATTGAAAACTTGAGTTAAAGGAGAATAACTATGGCTAGGGGTGAAGTTAAGTGGTTTAACAATGCCAAAGGATGGGGGTTTATTATCCCCGAGCAAGGCGGTGATGATATTTTTGTTCATTTCTCAGCAATTCATGGCTCAGGCTACAAAACCTTAGTGCCAGGGCAAATGGTCACCTATGATGTAGGGCAAGGCGATAAAGGTCTTCATGCTGCGAATGTCCTTGTAGCCATGGAAGATGCCGAAGCAGAAATGGCTTAATTGAGTAAGCGCGGCCTTGTAATAACATGGAATTATAATGCCGCGGCCCCAAAACTAAATTTTATTCAATTACTGAATTCAAAACCATCTTCAGGTATGATGACCGCAATTTAGTTAAGGTCAAAATTTTACTGATGAGACGTGGTTTATTACTTATTAATCTTGGCACCCCCAAGAGCGCAAAGATTTCTGCAGTTAGAGATTATTTACGCACCTTCCTAACGGATAAGCGAGTGATCGATTTACCCGCTTTGCTTCGCTATGTCCTAGTTTATGCTTTTATCCTGCCATTTAGAACAAAGCGCTCAGCCCATGCGTATCAAACCATTTGGACTGCACAAGGTTCGCCGTTACTCTACCACAGCCAAAATTTAGCACATCAAGTACAAAAAGAAGTTGGCCCTGACTATGAAATTGCCTTAGGTATGCGTTATGGTGAACCCTCGATCGCATCCGCTTTAAAACGATTAAAATCCTGTGATGCCATTACTATTTTACCTTTATACCCACAATATTCATCCGCAGCGAACGGCTCATCCATTGAAGAGGCCATGCGCATTATCAGTTCCTGGGATATTATTCCCACACTAACCATAATCCGTGATTTCTTTCAACATCCCGCCTACATTAACGCACAAGCAAAACTAATTAAAGACTATCTGCAAGAGTCAGAGCATGTTCTTTTTAGTTATCATGGAATCCCCGAACGCCAAATTACGAAAAATGAATGTAAATCCGTATGCAGCGACGATTGCCCTGTTCTCACAGACAGTAACCAAAAGTGTTATAAAGCTCAATGTCATCAAAGCAGCCGTTTATTAGCCAACGAATTGCAACTAACAGAAAAACAATACAGCACCGCATTTCAATCTAGATTGGGTCGAACACCATGGATAAAACCTTATACAGATGAAGTTCTAACAACACTCGCAACCCAAGGAATCAAAAAACTAGTGATTGTCTGTCCTTCTTTTGTTGCAGATTGTTTAGAAACACTCGAAGAAATAAGTATCCGCGCCAAACAACAATGGCTAGCTCTGGGTGGCGAGCAATTGATTGTCGTCCCTTGCTTAAATGAGCAGCCTTTATGGGTAAACGCCATAAAGGAAATCAGTCATCTAAACCCCAAAACCTAATCCTGGGGCATGCGAGAAGGAATGGCGTAGGTATATTGACACTCTATTTGTCTTATTTGTGCTGCCTACGGTGTACTTTATTATTTCGAAGATGAATAAAACAACATAGGTTAAGCTTTATCTCCGAATACTCTATGCCCTAAATTTCAAGTACTATGGCACGTTTTGTCTTTTTATTTCTTATCAGGAGATTGAATTGAAACGGATCTTTTTTTAACCCTATTTTTTGTCACTCAAACCATAGACGCCATATTTACCCCTGAAGACGTGCAAAAACTTAAACACAATTTTTTTGCCAATATTCGCCTATACCAACACTTGGATCAAAACCATCATTTAATTCAATCAACGCTGCCACCACATTGGGGACCACAAAATGCGTTTGAACTCGATTCATCAATTATTTTGGGTATTTTACTTAATCCCCAAAATGGCATCCTGGTGCCGAATAGTATCTATGTTGAAAAAACAGTTTTGTAATGTTGCTGTTTCGGCTAAATATAAGGGCGCCATCACCGATGCAACCCCAATGGCCAAACCAAGAATTAAGCGTGACAGGATCAACACACTAATAGAATCAGCAAAGCCAGCTCCTAAAGCACCACCAAAAAATAAGAGCCCAGAAAAAGATAATAAAGGCCGATGACCAAAATACTTAATTCCTTTTGATGCCATGACTACCCCAATCAACATGGAGCCAAATAACGCACCAAAAGGTAAGGCCGAAGCCATTACCCCAATGTGAGTTGCAGTTAAGTCAAAATAATTTTTA
Organism: uncultured Gammaproteobacteria bacterium; assembly: GCA_963844185.1. Classification (GTDB taxonomy): domain Bacteria; phylum Pseudomonadota; class Gammaproteobacteria; order Legionellales; family Legionellaceae; genus Legionella. The sequence goes on along the minus strand of CAWJMX010000013.1, from coordinate 256,462 downwards.
ACTAGCTCTAAAGAGCCGGCAATAATTCCTTCATCATAACCAAACAAAAACCCTGCAACTGAGCCGATAATTGCGACCATCCACATCATCGTTCACTCCTTGAGCATCAATATCTTAGTCATCCTGTTACTATGACTGTCGAAGATTATTTAATTGCCCCCATTCCTGCCGTACTGCAAAACATAACTCGGTAATTAATGACCAATTCTCTTGTTTAACCGCCTCATCAGGAACAATCCATGACCCACCAACACAAGTCACATTAGGCAACGATAAATAATCACTAAAATTACTTTCATTAATACCGCCAGTCGCACAAAATCGTGCTTGAGGGAACGGGCCGTAAATTGCCCGGAGCATGGGGATTCCGCCAGCAGCAACGGCGGGGAAAAATTTAAAATGGGTATAACCCAAAGTTAAGCCTTCCATTACTTCAGAGATACTGGTAACGCCAGGAATAAATGGAATACTTGCCGCACATCCTGCCTTCAAGAGGGCTTGGGTTGCTCCGGGACTAAACGCAAATTTTGCCCCCACCTCAATCGCCTGTTGTAACTGCTCAGGAATCACCACTGTACCGACACCAATTAAAGCCTCTGGAAACGTGCGATTAAGTAACTGCACTGCCGCTAAGGCAATTGGCGTTCTTAGCGTGACTTCAAGTGCCTTAATTCCCCCGGCAAATAAGGCAGTGGCTAAAGGAATGGCCTGTTCTATATCCTTGATCTGAATCACCGGCATGACTGGTGAGGAGCAAAACACAGTTTCCGGTTGTATACCCCAAGTAGAAAATGACATCAAAGTCTCCTTGTTGCTCTTAATATAAAGTAGATGGATTAAATTACGCCAACGCTATCTCACTTTTTATATGGTGCTTTAAATAAACTGCTGCACCTAATATCCCTGGCTGCTCAGCAGTAATAACATAGGACGGAATTTGCGCATTAAAACCACTAAAACGCCCTTTTTCCTCAAAGCTGGCTCTAAAATCACTCTGATGTAGCAAAGGCAATAAACGCGGCACAATCCCCCCCGCGATATAAACACCGCCCAATGCTGCAAAAATTAAAGCTAAATCGCCAGCATAAGCCCCTAAAATTGAAAAAAATTGGGCGACGGTTGCCTCAGCTACCGCACATTGCTGTGCCAAAGCTAAAGCCACAATTTGTGCTGCTGGCAAAGAACGCTCTTCCTGCTGATGCAAAGCTGCTAGCGCAAGGTATAAGTTTTCTAATCCCTGACCAGATAACACACGCTCATAAGAGACATGTGCATACATTTTTTTAAGATAACAAGCAATGAACCATTCTTGCTCTGTTTTTGCCCCCCAGCTCACATGCCCGCCTTCACCTGCATGCGCGACATAACCTTGATCATTCGCGAGCAGATAAGCTACCCCTAAACCGGTACCCGCGCCTAAAACAACACGCGCTTTACTTTTATCAGCATAGCCAGTACCGATTGTCACCACGTCAAGATCCGATAAGACAGGAAGACTCATTGCAATAGCATTAAAATCGTTCAAAACTTTAAGTTCAGATAAACCTAATTTGTGTTTTAACTCATTGATGGAAAAACGCCAATGCGTATTAGTCATACAAATTACATCATCCAGCACAGGACAAGCAATAGCAATGGCAACTTGCGTAATTGTATTGAGTGCGTGTTGTGCTTGATAAGTCAATAATACCGATTCTAAAGTGCGATGTTCGGCACAGGTATAAATTGCGATGTTATCCATCATTAAGGTGCCCAAGTGCACCCGACTAAAACGAGCAAAAGTTCCACCAATATCGGCAACAATGGCGTATGAATTCAAATCATTAAGGCTCATAACAAGACTCTTTTCCCTGGAATAAACTGCAAGCCCCTTGTTCTGCACCAGTAAATTGCGTTCTTAAGCTGCCAAATAGCTCACGTCCGGTACCATGATAAAGCCCCTCTGTATTAATAATCGATGGTTTACGTCGATCGAGCTCCGTCTCAGAAACCAAGAGCTGCAAGCGGCCGCACTCAGCATCAATTACAATTGTGTCTCCCGTTTCAATGCGCGAAAGAACCGGGTTATCGATTGCTTCGGGAGTCACATGAATGGCGGCAGGAACCTTACCCGAAGCCCCAGACATACGACCATCAGTTAATAAAGCAACCTGAAATCCTTTATCCATAAGCACACCCAATTTAGGCGTTAATTGGTGTAACTCGGGCATACCACATGCTTTGGGACCTTGAAAGCGCAATACCACAATACAATTACGTTGTAAAAACCCCAGTTCATACGCGCGCTCAAACTCTTCCTGGCTTTCAAATACTACAGCAGGAGCCTTAATCTTACTTTTCCCATCCGCAAGTCCGGAAGTTTTAATCACGGCACGACCAATGTTTCCACTTAATACTTGTAAACCCCCTTGAGCTTTAAATGGTGTTGCACTTGAAATTAACACCGACTCATCACTAGAAGCACTAGGACCTGCATGCCAAACTAATTGATTATTTTCCAACACCGGTTGCTGCGTATACTTATCCAAGCCATAACCCATCACTGTATTAACCTCTGGATGTAACAACTGAGCATCCAGCAAGGTACGGATGAAATAAGCCGCCCCCCCTGCACGTTGAAAATGGTTTATATCCGCATAACCATTGGGATAAATTTTGGCAATTAATGGTGTCACTGCAGATAGTTGTGCAAAATCATCCCAATTAACACGATAACCGGCCATCGTGGCAATCGCAATCAAATGCATGGTATGGTTAGTAGACCCCCCTGATGCCAGTAGTGCGACAATACCATTAACAATTGTTTTTGCATCTATAAGCTGACCAATTGGCATGTAGTGTTCGCCTAAATCAGTTAATGACAATACTTGTTGCGCTGCCGCCTTAGTTAATGCATCGCGTAATGGTGTGCCAGGATTGATAAAGGAGGAGCCCGGCAATTGTAATCCCATCACTTCCACCACTAATTGATTCGAATTCGCCGTACCATAAAAAGTACAAGTTCCTGCGGAATGGTAGGAAGCAGCTTCCGCTTCAAGCAACGCATTTTTATCTATTTTCCCTTCGGCATATAACTGACGAATACGTGCTTTTTCTTGATTTGATATGCCTGAAGGCATTGGCCCTGCGGGTACAAAAATAAATGGCAAATGCCCAAAACTCAAGGCAGCCATGAGTAAGCCAGGAACAATTTTATCACAAATTCCAAGCATTAAGCCGCCATCAAACATATTGTGCGATAACCCTACGGCTGCAGACATGGCGATTACATCGCGACTTAAGAGACTTAGCTCCATGCCAGGTTGTCCTTGAGTAATACCATCACACATTGCAGGAACTCCGCCGGCAAACTGTGCGACCCCACCAGCAGCGGCAATAGCCTCTTTAATCTGTTCTGGGTATTGCAAATAAGGCTGATGCGCAGAAAGCATGTCGTTATACGCAGAAATAATACCTATATTCGCTTTAATCATCCCACTGAGATTGGCTTTATCCTGACGCGCGCATGCGGCAAAACCATGGGCTAGATTTCCACAATGCAACAGGCTCCGTTGTGGCCCATTGATGCGCGCTTTTTCTATGTGTTCTAAATATACAGCCCTACTGTGTGCGCTGCGCTCATTAATACGCGCCGTAACTTGAGCAACAACCGAATGCATTCTCGTTCCTTAAGGTGCGTACATCACCTGTACATTAGCGTGATGATTATTTAAAAAAGCACTTACTGGCATAATCATGGGATCAGGTTGTGCCATGGCCTGATGTAATACCGCTAATTTGTTTTGACCCAGTAAATGAAAAAAAATAACCCGACTATCCAATAATCTCTTTTTTGACAAACTTACGCGCTGATAAGGCGCTGTTTTCGGAGTCACAAAAAGAACTGCCGCAGCAGCATCATCTAGTCCCTGGCTAAGTTCATTAGCACCTGGAAATAAGGAAGCGGTATGTCCGTCCTCCCCCATACCTAAAATTACCGCATCAAACGTAGGTAATGCAGCAATATCGCGTTCTATTGGTTCTAATTTCTCATGATGTTCATGATATAAACTCAGAAAATGAGCTGCTTTTGCATGGTGTTGCAATAAAAATTCCCTCACTAAACGCTCATTACGACTCTCATCATCAACAGAGACACAACGTTCATCTGCCAAAGTAATGGTTACTTTACTCCAGGGGATATCCATTTTTGCTAGTGTTTTAAATAAATCAATAGGGGTTTTTCCCCCTGATACCACTAAATAAGCATGACCTCGTTGTGTCACTGCCTCAGCAAGAATCTGTCTTAATTGGCGCGCCAAATCACCGGTTAATAAAACCGCATCAGCAAAGCTATGTAACTGCATTTTGCTCACCCCATACATGCGCCTTACCATTATATAAACGAATTACTTCTAAAGGCCCCCAAGTTCCAGACGGATAGGTATACAAAGGTGTATCTTGTTTTTCCCATGCATTTTTGATGTTATCAATCCATTTCCAGGCTTGCTCAACTTCTTCGCGGCTGACAAACAAATATTGATTACCAAGCATCACCTCCAATAATAAACGCTCATAAGCATCCGCTATACGCTGAGTATTGAAATTTAAATCCAATTTACTGTCGCGTAATTGCATACATTCACTAAGGCCAGGCACTTTATTCATCATTCGTACTTCAACCCCTTCGTCAGGTTGTAAACGAATAATCAACTGATTAGGTGATAAATCTTGTTTTAATTGCTTAAAAATATTGTAGGGTTGTGGTTTGAAGTAAATCACTACTTCACTTTGTTTTTTGGACAATCGTTTACCGGTAAGCAAATAAAAGGGAACCCCAGCCCAGCGCCAATTATCAATAAAGGCCTTAATCGCCACAAAAGTTTCTGTTGTAGACTCTTTATAAGCGCCTTCCTCATCCAAATAACCTGGTATTTTCTGTCCTTTGATGACATTACCCACATATTGCGCACGTACCGTCTGCTCATGAACATGGGCATCCCCGATAAAACGCAAAGATTTTAATACTTTCAATTTTTCGCTACGGATACATTCTGCAGCAAGGCTCATTGGCGGTTCCATAGCTACCAAGGCGACTATTTGTAATAAATGATTCTGTAGCATGTCGCTGACTTGGCCAGATTTATCATAGTATGACCACCGCCCTTCTACCCCAACTTCTTCTGCAACGGTAATTTCAACCTTATCAATCACCCGCTGATCCCAATTCGAAGAAAAAATGGCATTAGCAAAGCGAAGGACTAAAAGATTCAATACTGTTTCTTTGCCTAGATAATGATCAATACGATAAATCTGATCTTCACCAAAAAAACGGGCCACTTCATTATTAATCGCGATTGACGAAGGTAAATCATGGCCAATTGGTTTTTCTAAAACCACGCGCGAAGGCTGATTAGTTAAACCAATGCTAGAAAGACCTTGGCAGGCCTGAGCATATAAGGAAGGAGGAATGGCAAAATAAGAAATAGCCACGCGTTGTACAGGCTGTACATACTTCGCTAATTTAAGATAATCAGCCGCTGTTGTTAAATTCAATTGGCAATAATCCAGCTTTTGCGCCAAACAAGACCAAGCAGACTCATCGATAGGTTCGCTTAAAAAAGTTTGGATTTTAGTCTTAACTAAGTCGACGTAAGCAGATAAGGTTAATTCTTCACGCGCACAGCCAATAATTCGAGTATCCAAATGCAGCAAATGAGCGCGCTCAAGCTGATACAAGGCTGGGAACAATTTACGACACGAAAGATCGCCCAAAGCACCGAATACAATTAAATCACAAGGGTACTTCGCCGCCACGTCTTCGCTCATAGGTTATCCCAAACAATCGATTGTTTTCTTGTGGCTTAATACTAAATTGAAAGATAAGGTAGATCAACCTAATTCCCAAACCTTACAATTTTTCTTCCATTGCAAAACCCCATTTTTATGCTATATCAAAGTAATAAGATTTATTAATACTCAATCATTATTAGGAGCCAAAAATGCTTAATAAGAGATTTTCAGAACGACTAAACAGTGAACTAGATAACATTGGTGCCCCAGAATCAAATGCTGAACGCATCGAAGTATTATCAAAATTAGTAAAAATTCCTAAGTTTAAAGCAGAAGCTTTACTTAATGGCGCGACCAATCCTGATCCTGCCTTATTAGATGCTTTAGCGCAAGAATTTGAAGTCAGCCCCGCATGGTTAGTAGGAAAAGATGAATCGACCCATTAAAACCCAAACCAGTTGCTATACTGTAAGTAAGATTTATTGTGGAGTGCCACACTATGGTAGGCCAACAAAAAAATATTGCTATCTCTGTAGCTGATTTAACAAGACAAATAGACAACTATGGCTATCCACGAGGCTCTCAATCCTGTTTAAGTAGCGAAGGAATAAAAGAACTAAATCGTGATGTCAGTCAGTATGAGGCACATCATAAATGGAAGATAGCCGCCTATAAAGAGGCCAATGGCATTCCTAAAGACAAAAGGCTGTTTGCTGCCAAAGAGCCGCACTATTTTAGACAACAGCTTATAGAATACATTGCTCAGCTTACCCCTCCTCATTTTAGTGGCGATGAAAACGAAAGAAGATCACATCCTGAATTGGCAACCCTGAAAATGGAAGAGCTTCTTGGCCCGAAAGGGCTTAGGCTTTATCAGCTGGCTTTAAAAGAGGAAATGCACAGTCGCGAATATCGACATGCGGTCGTGATGCGGGCAACCACCCACTATGATGGACCGAAATGGAAAGAACGACCTGTAGTCATTGTGGCCGGACCTTCAGGATGTGGTAAATCATTTGCGGCGCAATCGGCCGTCAAAACAGCCAATCGCTTTTTAGCTACCGATGAAAATAATATGAGTGGCAATAATGTGGTTGCTGCCGATGGCGGCATCGGCCGTGAAGTCTCACAAATGCGCAAATTAGTCATTCAAGTCGCGAATAATCAAGGTTATGCCGGTATTAAGGATTTACACGCACAAAGCAAAGCTTTAGAAGAGGTAAAAAGCAGAGTACAAGCTGCAGCTTTTGCAAGTCCAGAGGTGGGCGTGGTTATTCCGGAGACGTTTTCCAAGTGGATCGACCCCACTGATCCCATAAGAAATTTAATGAAAAAAATTGACACCCTGCCAAATACGAAACAAATTTTTGCACGTGTAAAAGGTGAGCAAGAAGAGGATGTATTTAATCTTATAAAACAAATGCTCCCAGGTTTTAATCAGATGAAACAAATACTCTCCCGTTTAACAGATAATGAGCCATCTCCCTTTCAAAAAATTGTTGCCTTTATGGGCTCAAGAAGAGCATGGAAAGTGGATGGATTTGCACCTAAAGCACTCGATTTAAATACCAATGAGTTAACTGAATCAAAAGCTTATAATTGGAAGGGATTTTTATTGGGTGTAGTAGGCTCGTATTTTGCGGAACGATGGTTTCGTGAACAAAGTAAAGATAAATTAAGCATGATCATTACGAATGACTTAGTTTTGTTAAAGCGTGATCCACTTTCAACAACAGAAACATGGCTGCCCGCGGAGAAAAATGATAAAGGTGCTCGTCTTTTTTCTCGCCATGCTTATGAAGCATGGTTGCAGTTGCCCGATGATGGTGTGAAACAAGATCTTATCAATCATTGCCGAACCAATGCGCAATCAATAATTACCACTGCCGCACAAATAGATTTCGCAATTGCCCAAAAACACATTTCCAGCAGACTTGTTGGACTTAACACGATGCTTGAAAAAGAGTTCGCTCGTGAAGAACGCGATCAAAATAAGATTCACTACCTCATGAATAAACGTGATGCCTTATTAGATATCAATAAAATTAATCCTAAAGACTTAGAGAATCTAGAAGGCTTAGAAAAAATACACAACCACGTAAAACACGCCATAGCGATAATCAAAGAGGAAAAACAAGGAAGCTGGAAACGTATTTCCTTTAGTAAGACCTTAAATGCTTTAAATGAAATTAGCGCCGGACTCGATAAGGCACGCAGCGAATTTAAAGACATTAAAACGGAAGCAAAACAAGAAGAAAGTAATGCCAATGCCGCCAGTAGTACTTATAAAACCGCATTAAAATCAGCCCTAAATAAAGAAGAACAAAAAGCAGAAGATAGGAACTTAGAAGGAAAAATACCCTTGTTATAAGATGCAGAGATTACGACCCAAAGTATTCTCGCCTTAGTAATAGTGATACCTTTCGTAATAACTCACGGGGGATGTCAAAATTTGGGTGAACGGTCGGATGTAAATGCAAATACGACCGTTCGATGGCTAGAGTTACCCTTTCTAGCCATGAAAACGATGGCTTAAACTAACCGGCTTGGCATGTTTTTCAATGTATTCAATAATTTTTCCGGCAATATTCAGACCTGTCGCCTTTTCAATTCCCTCAAGGCCAGGTGAAGAATTAATTTCTAAAATTAAAGGACCATGGTTCGAGCGTATTAAATCCACACCCGCGACTTTTAACCCCATAGTTTTTGCTGCACTCACCGCAATGGCCCGCTCTTGCGGTGTCAATTTCACTTTGACAGCCTTACCGCCTTGATGCACATTGGCACGAAACTCACCTTCTTTCGCTTGTCGTTTTACCGCCCCAACTACTTTCTCGCCCACAACAAAACAGCGAATATCAGTACCACGCGATTCTTCAATAAATTCTTGCACTAAAATATTAGCATGCATTTCTTTAAACGCATTGATAATGCTTACTGCCGATTGATGACTATCCGCTAAAATAACCCCCTTTCCTTGTGTCCCCTCCAGTAATTTAATCACTAAAGGCGCACCACCAACCATGTGAATCAAATCTTCTGTATCGTCAGGCGATTGTGCAAAACTGGTCAGCGGCATGGGTAGCCCTTTACGCGCCAAAACCTGTAAGGAACGGAATTTATCGCGCGAGCGCGAAATGGCGATCGACTCATTAACCGTGTACATACCCATGGTTTCTAAATGGCGCAAAACGGCAGTTCCATAATAAGTCATTGAAGCGCCAATTCGAGGAATGACCGCATCAAAATGTGGTAATGGTGCCCCCCCTCGGTAATGAACTTTAGGACAAGAAGCCGCAACATTCATATAACAATATAAAGGATTAATAATTTTAATCTCATGGCCGGCAGCTTCAGCTTCTGCTTTCAAGCGTTTATGTGAGTACAGGTGTGGGTTGGTGGCCAATATTGCAATTTTCATGGATGTAGCGTTCCTCAATTATTTTTATTTTCATACTTAAAAAAGTATAACTAAAGCCTAGTCTATAAATTAGGAAATCTCATCTCGAACTAAGGGAAATAAGAGTCTACTAATTTAATTATTTTACCCTCTCCTATTCGTCACAGGAGAAGAAGTCAGGTCAAATGGAATGGGTTAAGAAACCAATAACATATAATCTTTTGCCAATAAATCAGCGCGATGTGGCGTGGTAAAAAATGCATTTAACTCACCTTGTGGGTTAAATAACATGACCGCCCCGCTATGCTGTACGTCATAGTTTTTAGGATCATTACTGTCTTTATCCATAATTTTGGCATAAGCAATGCCCATTTCGCGCGTCATGGCTTTAATGGAGATATCATCGCCACGTGCACCATAAAAGTCAGGATGAAATGATGTAACATACTTGCCTAATTTTTCTTGATCATCGCGATCCGGATCGATAGAAATCATCACCACATGCGGTAAATCTTTCACCCCTTTAGATTCAAGGATACGATACATTTTGCCTAATTCAGCCATAGTCGTTGGACACAAATAGCCACAATTGGTAAAACCAAAAAATACCAACGTCCATTGATTTTGTAAGCTGGCATTATCAAATGTTTTTTGATCGGTACCCGTTAAACTAAATTGATTGATTGTGCGTGGATTTTCAAGATACGTACCATGAAAATTAGCTACATCAATTTTTTTCTTAAAATGCATGTGTTGCCCAACAAAAATTCCTGAAAATAATCCCGCTAGAGCTAGCAAAATAACCACAGTAAAGGTAACGCCCTTAGCCTTTAAATTCATTCACTCCCCCTTACAAATAGTGATCGATTAGTAAAAAAACAAACAATAACATTAAATACACAATAGAAAATCGAAACGTTTGCATCGCGATCACTGACTTATCCGTACGATATAGTTTATGTGCCCAGAATAGGAATCGTGCACCCAGCACCAATGCTCCCATTAAATAAAACAAACCGCTCATACCAACAACAAAAGGTAAAACACTCACGACCAATAATAAGATGGTATATAAATAAACATTCAATTTGGTAAACTGAATGCCATGAGTTACAGGCAACATGGGAATCTCTGCATGTTGGTATTCTTCATGTCGGTAAATCGCCAACGCCCAAAAATGAGGTGGCGTCCACGTAAAAATGATTAATACCAACAATAAGGCTTGAGGATCCAAGTGATTCGTTACCGCAGTCCAGCCTAATAAAGGAGGCGCTGCGCCTGCTAAACCGCCAATGACTATATTTTGCGGTGTAGCACGTTTTAAATAACCCGTATAAATTCCCGCATAACCAATTAGGGTAATAAAAGTTAACAGTGCAGTCAGTTTATTTACAAATATAATTAAAACAGTCAGTCCCAGAACGCCCATAAGCAAGGCAAACCAGGATGCCTGTCGCACTGAAACACGTCCATGAGCAATGGGTCTTTTTTTGGTGCGCGCCATGATCGAATCAATGCGGCGATCAACCAAATGATTAATGGCTGCAGCACTGCCAGCACAAAGTGCTATACCGAGCAACGAAGCTCCCAACAAGGGCAAATGAACCCATCCAGGTGCCGCCAAATACATGCCAACTAAAACAGTTAACAACATCAGCATGACCACACGCGGTTTACATAACTCGACATAATCACGCCAAAGGATTGGCGCTTGCGCTATTGAATCAGCCTGCATTGTTCTGCCCCTTACGCGTAAAATGAAGTATACTAAACACCGTAGCTAATAACAGGGCAGCAACACCATTATGAGCAACAGCTACTGTAATTGGCAGTAAATAAATCACATTCAAAATTCCTAACGTAAACTGCAGCGACACCAATAAAAACAGAACTAAGCCGGCAGCTCTTAAATAATTAACCTGAGATTTCAACATCATCAAGAAAGAAAGGGCTAAAAGGTAAACCGCGGTCACAACAGCCCCAAGACGATGAATAAACTGGATGGTCACGCGCACATCATGATCCAATAAACCACCTTGATAGTTAGCACCTACCGATGAAAATAAATTAAATCCTTGAGTAAAATGTAAATCAGGCCACCAAACACCGTTACACAGGGGAAAACCAATGCAAGAAATTCCAGCATAATTAGAACTTACCCAACCACCTAAAGCAACTTGGCAAAAGACAATAAGCACAGCTAAACGCAACCAAGGCCGCCATTGTGGCAAATCCTGCCCAATCAAGGAACTGATTTGCAAACGCAAACGACTTAAACAAGCCACAATAAGCATTCCCCCTAAAAGATGCCCCATCACAACTACGGGCAACAATTTTAAGGTTACCGTCCACATGCCCAAAGCCGCCTGAAAAATAACCAACAGCAACAACGCTGCGGGTAAATGCCAAGGTGTATTTGCATGATGCAAACGTTTACGCAACAGTGAAAAACTAATAAAGAAAATCAATAACCCTAAAGTACCTGCCGCATAACGATGAACCATTTCAGTCCATGCCTTTCTTGCTTCTATAGGAATTTGCGGATAAGTTGTTTGCGCATCGATTAAACCCGCTTTAGCACTTGGAAGTACCATATGGCCATAACAACCAGGCCAATCTGGGCACCCTAAACCCGCATCAGTCAGGCGGGTATAGGCGCCTAACATGACAACGAGAAACGATAAAAGCACAGCACCGCTTGCTGCATAACGTACTAATTTATTCTGCATTCAATTAACCATTTTTTTCTGTTGTATTGAGCAATAATTTCAAATCTTTATAAACATCATCGGGATTAGCTGATGATGCATAGCTAAGGATTAAATAATTATTGGGATCAGCCAAAAACACTTTGGCTTCAGAGAATAAAATCTCTTGTGCATTGACTTCAGCTGTAGGCAGTTGCACTACGTGGAAATCTAATTCCTTTAGCATGGCTTGTGCTTCTGGTGATAATAAGGGCGCTTTATCCCCCAAAATAAGCCATTGCTCAACCTGATATAGTTTCCGCCCCAAAGCCAAACGTACCCTGGCTAAGGTATCCAACTCCTTTAGACACGTTGCATCGCAGGCATTTGGAGTCCAGAATACGATATGCCATTTGGATGATCCGTTTAAGGCATTTACACGTACGGGTGGATTCAGTAAGGTTCCTTTATTCACCTTAGCCGAACCTAACCAACTTGGATGTTGATAAAATAGATAGGCTGCGATGCCTGGGGCAGCAAACACGGCAACTAACAAAAATAAAACATAAAATTTATTGGACTGTTTTTTCATTTTTTTTTCTTCAGATTTAATGCTAAAAATATAATCAGGATCACCAAAGCCATAGCAAACCATTGCAATGCATAGGCTAAATGCCGCTGCGGAGGCATGGATACCGTCTCCCATTCACGCACAAATCCATGTGTGTCTTGCTTGTCGAGGCGAATAATAAACGGATAGACTGCTTTTTGCAAAAGTTGACTCACTAATTGTTCATCAAAACGCTCAAGAATTACGGTTTTGTTTTCTTTTTCTTCAAAAACAGGCCCTAAAACCCATTGATTTTTACTCGGAAAATAAACCATACCCTGTAATTGAATTAAATCGTTAGGAATTTGAATCTTAGGGAAAATGCGACGCGTAATATCACCATGAATCCAACCGCGATCAATAAGCACTACGGAACCATCAGTCAGTTGTAATGGAGATAAGACATCATAGCCAAATTGATGCTGGTGATGCTGATTATCCAGCAGGAACGCTTGTGGCAAATAAACACCTTCCAATTGAATACGTTCATATTGTGCAGGCAGCTTTTGCTGAGGAACCCAACGTATAGGCTTTAAGTTTTGCTGTTTTTTTTGCGCGCTAATCATGTTCGCTTTTTCATCGGCACGATGAATTTGCCAAAAGCCTAAATACACAAACGATGAACAAAATACCGCCGTAAGAAAAAGCATCTTCCAACTTGGGGTGAAACGAAATTTAAAAAAGGTTACACTAGGCATAGTTTATTAATTGCTCAAAAATTTTTCAGAGTATGTTCGCAGTTTCGGGAGTATAACAAATGATCACTAAATTCATCATCATCTTTGCAATGATTATTATTGCTGGTTCCTTAGCAAGTGGCCTGGTTTTTCTTATCCGGGATTCAGGCAATACTAAACGCACGGTTAAGGCCTTGACGTTAAGAATAGGTATCTCCTTGAGTTTATTTATCTTTTTATTAATTGCCTTTAAACTAGGCTTAATTAAACCTCATGGTATTTAAAATTTTTAGGGATTTATTATGCGTATATTCTTAATTAGTTTCATTTTTCTTTGTCATACTGTGAATGCGGATACAATTAAAAGCTATATGGAGATTGCCAATAACATTCCCCAAATGGAGGTTAAAGCTGATCCACAAGCGCAGGCCTGGGCTCGCTCGGCACATCATGTGCTTACCATTACCTGTGAAAGTATTGCCGAAACCATGGTTCAGGCTAACGAGATAGCCCAAAGACAAAACAATCCTATGTTTTGTCTGCCACCAGGAGTGCAACTGGATTCGGCAAAGCTTAATAATCTGATTCAGCAAACTTATAAAGAAATTTCAAGCCAACAAAGTGATAAGGATTTAATGACCGTATCGCAAGTTGCGTGGTTAGGGGTCGCAAAACAATTCCCGTGCCAGACTAATACTGCAAAAGCTGAAATGGCGCAGGTTTCTGCGGCATGGGGAGGGCAGAGCGCCCCTACTGTAGCTCCGCAGACTGGGTCGTTTGCGCCATAACCAGGTAGGGTTAGCTTTACAGCCAACCCTACGCCCAGCACTTAGTGTTACTGACTAAACTCTTCAAACGCTTCCAAAGCTTCAGCCGCGTACATTAACGAAGGACCTCCGCCCATATATACGGCCATACCTAAAGTTTCTAAAAGCTCTTCTCTTGATGCTTGTAACTTAATCAAAGCTTGTGAATGAAAACCAATACAGCCTGGGCAATGGTTAGCAACAGCCAAAGCCATGGCAATCAATTCTTTTGTTTTTTTATCTAAAGCCCCCTCTTTAGTCGCCGCTTGCGCTAAAGCCGAAAATCCAGCCATTACTTCTGGCATTTCTTTACGCATTTTTACTAATTGCGTGTTAATGTCTTTAGTAACTTGAGTAAATTTATCTGACATTGAAAACTCCTTTTTTGATAGACTAGGGAAACCGCATCTAATCTACCGCATTCCCGGATGCAGAAACAGATTATTTTAAAAAATTAGTTGGTTAATCTGTCGCCAAGAACAAAGAAATACCCAGAAAAGCTAAGAAATGGCGCGGTTTAATGTTTCCTTCGCCATAGTTAGGCGACGCTCAATTTCCCCTAACTCGGCTTTTAACTGCAAAACTACTATTGCAGGATGGTTACTACGTGTCATTTGCTCTAAAGTTGTGGTCAGTGCTTGCTGCTGTCGTTCTAAGGTCTGGATGTCTGTTTCTAGCCCTTGTATCCATTGTTGGCGGGTACTTAGCATTTTCACACCAAAATAAACATTTTCTTCTGTTTTATCTTTACGACGGTGGATCTGGCATAAAGCAACCAAAACATTTACTTTGCGCCGAATACGCTCTGCTAAATAAAAAGCACTGCGCTCGTTTTGTTGCTGTGATAATGCTTGAATGTCGGCTTTAATTTCAGCAATGCAGCTAACGCCACTGGGTTCTTTATTAGCAAATAAACCTCTGGGTAAACTACGACTTGAAAAAGACGCTCCTAGCCCGCTAATTTTCCATTCCAATTCTGGTAATCTGGTAATTAAGTCGCTGAGCAATTGATTCGATTCAGTTGGCATATCCATCTTATTTCATAATGCAGTCATTAACAAAAGCAACCCGGGTCATAATGTCTATTATCACCCCCGGCTAAGCAAGAATTAAACTGCAGGCTCCAAATCAGGTGTTTTGGTCTGTAGCCAAGAGCTAATAAAGGGAGGTGAACACATCAACAACAAACCGATAATCAAAGTCAGCTCATAACGCGCAAAACTGCCCACATCAATACCTTCAGGAGGGATAAAACTTACCGCCAAGGTAGCACACACCCCAATAATCCCAACACCGGCAACAAAGAGCATCCCCCAAATTCCGCCTGGAATTCTAAATTGGCGCGGATGATTAGGCTCGGCTAAACGCAATTTAATTGCCGCCGCAAACATAATGAAATACATCAACATGTATAATTGCGCCGCTAAGGCAGTTAATAACCAATAAGAGCCATTAACACTGGGCATAAATAAGAATAAACCCGACAATGCCGTCACAATAATTGCCTGCGTGAATAACATGACCACCGGCGCACCTTTAGCATTTGTACGCTGAAATGCATCCGGCAAATTACCATCTTCTGACGCCACTAATAATCCTGTAGTGGGCGCAATAATCCAGTTACTTACGCCACCAAGACCACCTAAAACCAACATGACAGCGACTACGGGCATCATCCAATACATATGGTAACTGGAGAAGAAGGCTTCAAAGGCCTGCATAATGCCGGCAACCAAATTAATATCACCTTGCGGTAATACAATCGCTATGGCTAAAGAACCAAGTATCAAAGTACTTAAAATAATTACGACGGAATAAACTAAAACTTTAGGAAAAGCATGTTGTGGATTATCTACATCATTGGCATGAACGGTAGCAATTTCAATCCCGCAAAAAGACATAATAATTGCGGTTAAAGAGACCCACATCGAACGATCTGATAAATGCGGAACAATACTGGGCACATCAAATTGGATCTGTAAGGGATTTCCTTGTGTAATCCAGGCTACACCTAAACCAATAATCAAGGACATCGGCAACAATAAACCAGCAAGGGAACAAAGATTACTAAACATCGCCGAGGAACTCATACCGCGTAAATTTAATAAGGTTGCCCCCCAAAAACAACTCACAATCACCGCCCACAGAAAATAAGGATTAGCGGTCAACTCAGGATTAATTAAATAACCAATAGTTCCTGCAACAAAGGAGAGGATGGTCGGATACCAAATTACATTTTCAATCCATTGCAGCCAAATAGCTAAAAAGCCAACTTTCTTACCGAAAGCCTGTTTTACCCAAATATAAATACCACCTTGTTTTGCCCATCCTGAAGCCAATTCAGCAGAGACTAATGCCGTTGGAATCAAGAAAAATAAGGCGCCTAAAACAAAGTAAAATATTAATTGGCTACCAAATAAGGCGG
The DNA here is from genome assembly GCA_963844185.1 of uncultured Gammaproteobacteria bacterium. Taxonomy (GTDB): domain Bacteria; phylum Pseudomonadota; class Gammaproteobacteria; order Legionellales; family Legionellaceae; genus Legionella. The sequence goes on along the minus strand of CAWJMX010000013.1, from coordinate 240,085 downwards.
TAGCAGGTAAATTACGTATGCTATCTACTGAGCCGACGGTAATCATGGTCAGGCTAAAAATGGTTAGTGAGTGTTTTTTTTTGCTCATCGCATTCCTTCATTGCAGTGTTGGGCTTGCAGAAGCTTATTATATTCAATTAAAGCTTAAGGAACCCTTAATAATCGCATAATAAATAAACAAAAATCCCCTTATTTACCTGGAAATCTAAAAATAGGGCGTTGCATTTATTATCATGAATGTAAAATACCACGATTTAAACAGAAAATCTCTGCCTTTTCGCCGCCCTTAATGCAAATAATGAACTCGATAAGCAAGATAATTAAGCCAATAGGCGCTTAAAATTACTGCTTCGCCTGTAAAAAACGCTCCCTTGCATTAAGAATATCTGGAGTCCCAGCAAACGGCATTTCTAAATGCGCGGTGCATTTTTCCGTAAATTAATTTTATCCATATCCACTACACACAAAGTCGTGTCATTGTAAGTCCAATAATAAATAGAATAGTATCCTAGCAATTTGGGTTAAAAACAATATGTACAAGAATTGTCAATTTTTGTCATCGGCATTACACTACCCTCCAACCCAATAGAGACACTTTCCCGCAGACATCATCCAAAGGAATCAATAAAATTAATACCGCAACGAAACAAAACACTGTAAATTCGAAGATTTCTGAATTTAATTTGGCAATGCAGCGCTATAGCCAGAGCAAATTTTATCCGCGTCTAGAGCGCCTAAATTCTTTTTTAGTCTTGTTACTACAAACCCTAACCTTATTTAAATTATTGAACGCCTACGATGGTACACGGTTCATTGTATTGTTGGCCGTATTTATTTTAGCCTACCTCCTTACTGATTTTATTAATGGTCTGGTACATATGTACATGGACAATAATACGCACTACACATCACTAATAGGCCCATTTATCTCATCTTTTCACCTTCATCACTCCCGGCTTAAATATAATTACCACAGCGCGCTAAAAGTTTATGTTTATGAATCAGGAACTAAGTTTTGGCTCTTAGCCTATTTAATTGCGCTTAGTTGCGTGCAATACACCATTGTGCTCAATTATTCCCTTAATCTGTGCCTTGTTAGTATTGGCCTACTCTCTTCATTAGCCGAGGTGTCCCATTTCTGGTGTCATAATGCCACGCAAAAAAACAAAATCATTTATAGACTACAAAAATGCCATATTTTGCTCTCAAAACAACATCATCTTGCTCATCATCAAAAAGATAATACCCATTATGCTTTTTTAAATGGCATGACCGACCCGCTGCTCAATAAAATTTCTCGCTATTATTATACCGGTTATAAAAATCATGCTGATCAACATGCTCTCGCCTATATCAAAACCATGCAGGCTAAATACGCTCTAGATAAATCAGCAATCCACCAGCCCATCAAGGATTGATAATAAGACAAATACTTAAATGTACAAAAGGTACCGTTCACCAAGAACTAGCAATAGCAAGAACTGGCAAACAGTTACATCTCTGTGCTATAGTTCCTATTTTTTTCGGGTACCGCCACCATGTTTGACACCTTAACCGAACGTTTGACCCGCACCTTTAAAAGTTTGCGAGGACATGCTCGATTAACAGAAGAGAATGTACAAAGCGCACTACGTGAAGTCAGATTCTCTCTGATTGAAGCGGATGTTGCTTTACCTGTTATTAAAGATTTTATTGACCGAGTAAAACAAAAAGCACTGGGACAAGAAGTTTTAAACGACTTAAATCCAGATCAAGCCTTTGTTAAAATAGTTCACGATGAATTAATTCTGGTTATGGGTGGTGAACGCGCAGAACTTGATTTTAAAACGCAGCCTCCTGCGGTATTCTTAATGGCAGGTTTGCAAGGTTCGGGTAAAACCACCAGTACAGCAAAACTAGCACGCTACTTAAAAGAAACCGAAAATAAAAAAGTAATGGTAGCCAGTGTCGACGTCTATCGACCAGCGGCGATCCAACAGCTTAAAGTATTAGCAGAACAAATCGGCGTTACTTTTTTCCCAGCAGAAGCACATGAACAACCACTCGCTATTGCGCAAAAAGCGCTTGATAGTGCGAAAAAACAATATATGGATGTGTTGCTTCTTGATACCGCAGGTCGTTTGCACGTTGATGCAGAAATGATGGCGGAGATCAAAGCCCTACATCAAGCAATAAAACCAATCGAAACGCTATTTGTTGTCGACAGTATGACGGGGCAAGACGCCGCCAATACAGCAAAAGCCTTCCATGAAGCCCTGCCATTAACCGGGGTAATTCTGACTAAAACCGATGGTGACGCGCGCGGCGGTGCGGCTCTATCCGTAAAACAAATTACAGGCCAACCCATCAAATTCATCGGTAGTGGTGAAAAAGTTGATGCCTTAGAACCTTTTCATCCTGAGCGTATTGCTTCAAGAATTCTGGGCATGGGCGACATTCTTACCCTGATTGAAGAGGTTGAACGTAAAGCAGACAAACAAGCGAGCGAGAAACTTGCTAAGAAATTGAAGAAAGGCAAAAGCTTTGATTTAGAAGATTTTAAACAACAGTTATTGCAAATGAATAATATGGGCGGCATTACCGGCATGATGAGCAAATTACCCGGTATGAACCAAATGATGCCCCAGCAAGCAATGAAGCAAGTAAGCGATAAAGCGATGGCGCAAACAATTGCCATTATTAATTCCATGACGCCTAAAGAGCGGCGCATTCCAAAACTAATCGCCGGATCACGTAAAAAACGTATTGCTTTAGGCTCGGGCACGCAAATTCAGGATGTTAATAAGCTATTAAAGCAATTTGAACAAATGCAAAAAATGATGAAAAAATTTACCAAGCCTGGTGGCATGCAAAAAATGATGCGCGGGATTGGTGGAATGGCAGGGTTAAAAGGAATGTTTCCAGATGATTTAAAGTAATCATGGAAAGGCTAAAATATAATAAATCAATTCCTGCAGCATATTTGTAGGTTTATAAATCAGGCAATAACTGTAAAATTCATCGCCCAAGGGGCAGGAATTCATCAATTAACTACCTGGATTTATTGAAAAATTATAGTTTGTTGGTTTTTTTTAATATAATTCGCAAGAATTACTTCACATGCCGAGTTAATTTTCGTACAATACACGGCATTTTTACGTAACCACTCTTAAAGTAGAGGAAAACAATGGTCGTTATACGTTTATCACGAGGTGGCGCCAAAAAGCGTCCGTTTTATCACATGGTTGTTACCGACAGCCGCAAGCGTCGCGATGGCAGTTACATTGAGCGTATTGGTTATTTCAACCCTGTTGCGCGTGGACAAGAAGTTCGTTTACACGTTGATGCAGAGAAATTAAGCCACTGGCAACAAGTGGGTGCTCAGATGTCTGACCGCGTAAGCGATCTGATAAAAGAATTTAACAAGAAAGACTCTGCTGCTTAATAACGTGAATAATCAGGATAACTGGATAGTCATTGGTCGTTTTGGACGACCTCATGGTGTTAAAGGCTTTGTTACGGTTCACTCCTTCACAGAGCCTCGTGATAACATTCTGAGGTATACAAATTGGCATGTCTTTATCAATAGTAAGTGGCAGCCTATTAAACTGTTGTGTGCAGAAGTACAAAACAAATCCATAATAGCCCAAATTGAAGGTTATCCCGAGCGTGAAGCAGTAGCTCGTTTAACTAATATAGAAATTGCCATGCACAAGGAACAGCTTGAAGAGCTGCAATCCGGTGAGTATTACTGGCACCAATTAATGGGTATGGACGTGGTCAACGCTAAAGGCGAACCCTTTGGTAAAGTCATTGACATTCTTCCTACAGGTTCCAACGATGTACTCGTAGTTCAGGGTGAAAAAAGACATTTAATTCCTTATTTACCCGGCAAATTTATATTAGATGTTAACAGCAGCCAGCAGTTAATTACTGTTGATTGGGATATGGATTTTTAAGTGGTGCTTCATCTTGGAGTCATCACCTTAATACCCGAAATACTTAATGCGCTCAATTATGGCATTACGGGTCGAGCAATAGAGCAAGGCTTAGCTAAAGTCGAGCACTGGAATCCACGCGACTGGGCGTCAAGACCTTACAGGCAAGTTGATGATAAACCTTATGGCGGTGGGCCAGGAATGGTCATGATGTATGAACCCTTGCAGGCAGCAATTGCACAGGCTCGCAGTCAAATGCCTAGTCACTGCAAAACGATTTACCTCAGCCCTCAGGGCAGGACAATTCGTCAACATGACTTGAATCAAGTGGCAAATGACAAGCAACCTTTGCTGTTTATTGCAGGACGATATGAAGGAATTGATGAGCGTATTCTTCAACACCATGTAGATGAGGAATGGTCTCTCGGAGATTTTGTTTTAAGTGGTGGTGAGTTGGCCGCTACGGTATTTATCGATGCGATTATTCGCCTGATACCGGGCAGCCTAGGACATCTTGGTTCTGCAGAACAAGATTCATTTATGAATGGTCTGCTTGATTGTCCTCATTATACTCGACCAGCAACCATTGACGGGCTGGATGTACCTCCTGTTCTATTGGGCGGCAACCACAAAGATATAGAGCTGTGGCGCAGAAAACAGTCTCTAGGTAAAACCTGGCAGAAGCGACCAGATTTACTTGAAAAAATAGAATTAAATAAAACAGACCAGCAACTGCTTGCTGAATTTATGTGCGAACACGGTGATTCCTAATGAGGAAAAACCAATTTGAGGAGTAGTCCATGACTAATATTATTGACCAACTAAATGCTGAGCAAATGCAAGGCAAAGAAATCCCTGAGTTTAACCCAGGTGATACTGTTCTGGTTCAAGTGAAAGTAATCGAAGGAACCCGTGAGCGTTTACAGGCTTTTGAAGGTATTGTAATTGCAAAACGTAATCGTGGTTTGAACTCTGCATTCACTGTACGTAAAATTTCTCACAATGTTGGTGTTGAGCGTGTTTTCCAAACATACAGCCCGATTGTTGATAGTATTACGGTAAAAAGACGTGGTGATGTACGTCGCGCTAAACTGTATTATTTACGTAATTTGGCGGGTCGTGCTGCACGTATTAAAGAAAAATTAACCGCTAAAAAAGCGGATTAATTAATACTCGCCTCTCTGATCCTGATTCAGGAAAGAGAGGCCAGTCTCTTGGCTAAATGAAAAAAATGCCAAGTAAGGTAGTCCTCAATGGAAATTAATTCATTAGCAAAACCTATCGTCTCAGTTTTCACCACCCCCTGGGGCAGGTTGCAAGTTGAATATGACGAACATTTCGTTTATCGAGCGCACTTCACCAAAAATGCAGGAATCGCTGTTAATCATACTCTCACTAGTTTAATCCATAGCGAATTAACGGCCTATATAGCCAATCCGCATCATCGTTTTCAATTGCCTTTAAAACCCCAGGGAAGCCCTTTTTTGCAAAAGGTATTAAATGCCTTATTGGTCATTCCTGTTGGTCGCACACTAACCTATGGTGAATTAGCCTTAAAAATACAAAGTAGTCCACGCGCAGTCGGACAAGCTTGTAAGCGCAATCCATTAGCCATGTTTATCCCCTGCCATCGTATTGTCGGCAAAAATGATTTAGGTGGTTATATGGGTAATCCAGCAGCACTCTCCTACAAAGTCGCCCTACTGGCACATGAATGCAAGTAATCTGCACTCCGTGCTAACCATATCCAGAGCCCCTCTACCTTTTATCAGATTTTAGGCGCATTTACTGGTTCAGGGGTAGGCTCCTTCACAGGTACAACAATAGTAAGCACCCCACTACTCAAGTAGGTAAACAACTCCCAGGTTTTTTCGACCAGTGTGGGCGGAAAAATTTTGTGCAAGTACTCCGCTTCCCAAGCCTCGGGTTGCTGACTGCGAATTGCATTCACATAAATACTCATTTTATGAATACGGTCCTCGCATAACGCTGTTTGCCCACGCAAATAAGAAAAAAAACTCTGTACTATTCCCAGTCGCGTATTATAAAGAGTATTACTACGTTCTTGGACTTGTACCAAATTCAACAAGCGAAGATATTCCTCCAGAACAGCAAGAGGCTCAACAATTTCATTAATTTTTTTACAGGCCATATTCACTGAAATCTCATCTACCGATGTAATCTGTTGCATAAACTTATCGCGCATCGAGCTTAATACTTCATCGAAGCGCTCCCTTCCCATTTCGGCAGTTTTTTCTTCCATAAAGCGCGAAATTTGTTTTTCTGTCATTTGCATGACCGCCATAACGTTGCCCTGTACGCGAAGGCCATGAAAGGTCATGCACGAAAATAATGCGGACATAATTGTCATTAGCGGAAAAGCATACTTACCCATTTGTAAAGGGCTGGGATTTAGCTCGTAGATGGCGTAGAGAAGAGCAATTTGTTCAATATCTTTCTGGCTATAACCACAATTTAACCATTCAAAAACGAGACAATCCATCAACGCATCAGAGCCTAATGGATTATTGCCTTCACGGTATTTTTTTTCAATAAACGCTGGCCATTCCAAAAAACGAAGATAATCCCCTTCATGAAGAGCAATGCGGTAGGCGGAACTGGATGAAAGCATAACGATCCTTGTTAAGAACAACTGTTTTTTTTAGATTATTATCCTATACTTAAAAAAAATAAACAGGCAGGTAGTGTATGTTATGAAAAAGAACAGATATCTAACAGTGGCTTTATCTCTTTTACCACTAAATATAGCACTGGCAAACTGCGATCTCACTCAATTTCGTTGGGACTGTGAGCTCCCGGTGCAAGTAAACCCCAAACCAGCGGCTCACTCATTAGTCTATTGTGGTAACTCCTATGGCTACCTGACCAAAGAACAATATGACACATTAACCCGATATCAACGTGCTAGTGTGAATATGGTTTTAAATATTAATGGCGAATACATAGACAGTCCTTGTGTCGCCGCAGAAAGGTAGTAAAATAATCCCGGAAACTCCTTATATTTTTTTCCGATGATTATTGAACTTGATGGCATTCCCATAGAAATAATACGCAAGCCAATTAAAAATATGAACTTGCGCATTTACCCACCTGACGGTTTAGTAAAGGTAAGTGCACCACTTAAATTTAGTGAACGGGTGATCCGCCAAACCCTTGAACAAAAGAAATCATGGATTCACGAACAACGAGAGCGAATCCGCAGCCGCGCAACTCCTGAATGTAGCGCCCTAGAAACAGGGGCAACAATAGCCTTTATGGGCAAGAATTACCTATTAATCATTGAAGAACATCAAGGCCCGACACAGGTGATAATCCAGGATACCTTAATCCACTGTTACACGCGACCAAACAGCAGCCAAGCCCAAAGGCAGAACATTATTGATAACTGGTATAAACGACAAATGGAATCCATCCTACCCGCTCTAATTCAACATTGGGAAACAATTGTCGGAGTCAAGGTTGCTCAATGGGGCATAAAAAAAATGAAATCACGTTGGGGCTCATGCAACACGCAAGTAGCGCGCATTTGCTTAAACCTCAACTTGATAAAAAAGAACCAACTGTGTTTAGAGTACGTCCTGGTCCATGAATTAGTGCACTTACTAGAGCCTAGCCATAATCAACGTTTTTATAGGCTAATGAGCACTTTTATGCCACAATGGCGTGACTATGAATACCTACTTGAAGGACGACGCCGATTGCGATGAATATTGAACTCATTACACACGATCTTTGCACGCAAGGATTTCATCTCATTGATGACTGGCTGGGACAAGAACACTGCCAAGCATTACGAACAGAAGCTCAAACACTCTATGCTCAAGGACTGTTTCGCGGTGCAAAAATAGGCCTCAACGTGGCATCTCATAAAAATGAGACCATTCGTACCGATGAGATTTTGTGGCTGGAAGACAATGAGCACAACCCGGCAATACAAATTTTTTTAGCACAAATCCAACGCTTAGTACAAATATTAAACCAATCGTTATTTTTAGGTTTAAATGAATTTGAAACTCATTTTGCCAACTATCAGCCTGGAACTTATTATAAAAAGCATATTGACCAATTCGCCGCGCAAAAAACCAGAAAAATTTCTTTTGTTTATTATTTAAACCAAGACTGGCAAGATGAATATGGTGGTGCATTAAAGATCTACAATAAAGAAGAACAACTCATCCAACAGGTTGCCCCTGTAGAAAACCGTTTCATTTGCTTTAACAGTGACTTACCTCATGAGGTAGCGGTTACACATCAACCACGTTACAGCATTACTGGCTGGATGAAAACGCGCGCATTATCCCCAGTACCGCTCAAAAATTAGATGCAAAAAACTATCCTCCTTAGTGGCAGTAGTTTTTTTCATTTATAATTCCATTATTATTAATCAACATAATTCTTAAATTTACCAAATCTTCATTAAGATGATGATTTCAAATTTTATTTCATTACTTGGGACATAAAAATATTCAAAATATGGTGCAATATACTCAAATGTCATCAACTAGATTAACGGTTTTTAGAGTAACTAAAACCACTCTTTAATTTCAATGATGAACAGTTTGCTTTTGCAAATATATTGTTCTCTATGATATATTTCACCTACTTTTAGCTTGTTAGGTTTATTTTAGACCAAAAAAAACTAAAGATTTTCTTCAGAATTACAGTAAGGCACTAACTAAAACATTGAATGACTCTTTGGCTTCTAAACCTAATTATAGTGAAACTTGGCCTGTTGGCCGCGCATGACTGTGGACATATTCAATGGAAATCAAAGTAAATTTTCTCGACAATTTAAGGCTCGAGGCCAAGTTCGATGACTTTACCGTCACCGCCGATCAACCTATTCGCTATAAAGGTGATGGCTCAGCTCCAAGTCCTTTTGATTATTTCTTAGCGTCATCAGCCCTTTGTGCCGCTTATTTTATCAAGGTATATTGTAAGGCCCGTGATATCTCCACTGAAAACATCCGCTTATCGCAAAACAATATTGTCGATCCAGAAGATCGCTATAATCAGATCATCCAAATTCAGGCCGAGCTACCCGATGATATTTCAGCCAAAGATAAAGAAGGTATTTTACGCTCTATCGACCGCTGCACCGTAAAAAAAGTAGTGCAAACTGGCCCTAAATTCAAAATTGAAACCGTTGAAAACCTAGGCACTGACGTCAATGCCATGTTCATGGCTCAGCCAGAAGAGGAGCAGAGCACCTTTATTCTGGGTAAAGACTTACCCCTTGAGCAAACCATAAAAAACATAACCGCCATATTAGCAGACCTTGGCATGAAGATAGAAATATCCTCATGGCGCAACATAGTGCCTAATGTATGGTCTTTACATATTCGTGATGCCGCCTCACCTATGTGCTTCACTAACGGCAAAGGCGCCACCAAAGAAAGCGCACTGTGCTCGGCATTAGGCGAATTTATTGAGCGCCTGAGTAATAACTTTTTCTATAACGATCAATTCTTTGGCGTCGAAATCGCCAACAGCGAATTTGTTCATTATCCCAATGAAAAATGGTTTTCATTAGAAAAAGATGCGCTGCCAGCGGGCATTTTGGATGACTATTGCCTAAATATTTACAACCCAGATAAAGAATTACAGGGCTCGCACCTGATTGATACCAACTCAGGCAATAAAGATCGCGGTATTTGTGCCATTCCCTATACCCGTAAATCCGATGGCGAGACTGTCTATTTCCCATCAAACCTAATTGAAAATTTATTCCTAAGTAACGGCATGAGCGCGGGTAACAACCTACAAGAAGCCCAAGTGCAGTGCTTATCAGAAATATTTGAGCGCGCCATAAAACGTCAAATCATTGAGCAAGAAATTGTCCTGCCAGATGTGCCAATGAGCGTGCTCGAAAAATACCCTAGAATTCTAGCGGGCATTAAAGGCTTAGAAGAGCAAGGCTTCCCCCTTGTAGTGAAAGATGCCTCACTGGGGGGGCAATTCCCGGTTATGTGTGTCACCCTGATGAACCCAAGAACCGGCGGCGTATGTGCTTCTTTTGGCGCCCACCCAAGCTTTGAAGTGGCGCTAGAGCGCAGCCTTACCGAGCTGCTGCAAGGCCGCAGTTTTGAAGGCTTAAACGATGTGCCACAGCCAACCTTTAATAGCATGGCCGTCACTGAGCCTGAAAATTTCGTTGAGCACTTTATTGACTCTACTGGGGTGATTTCTTGGCGCTTCTTTAGCAGCAAATACGAGTATGAGTTCTGTGAATGGGACTTCTCTGGCACCAGCGAAGAAGAAGCTAACAGACTGTTTGGCATCTTAGAAGCCATGGGCAAAGAAGTTTATATTGCCGAACTCACCGACTTAGGCACCTCAGCTTGCCGTATTTTAGTGCCTGACTATTCAGAAGTTTACCCTGTTGACGATCTTATTTGGGACAATACTAACAACGCACTAAATTACCGTGAAGACATCTTAAATCTGCATTCATTAAGCACTAAAGCGCTAGGCAAGTTAGTTAATCGCTTAGAAGAGAGTCAGTTAGATAACTATACCGATATTCCCACCTTGATTGGCATAGTGTTCGATGAAAATACTGTCTGGGGCAAGCTGACCATTATCGAGCTTAAGATCCTGATTTATCTCGCACTTGGCGCCCATGAAAACGCCATCGAATTAGTCGGTGAGTTCTTACAATTTAACGACAATACAGTCCAGCGCGGCCTGTTTTATCAAGCGGTAAATGCAGTATTGGAGGTCACCTTAGATGAAGATCTTGAGCTTGAGCACTTTATCGAAAACTTCAACCGCATGTTTGGTATCGAGGTGATGGAAAACGTGGTTGGCTCAGTCACAGGTCAGGTACGTTTTTACGGCCTAACAAAAACCAGCATGGCCCTTGAAGGCATAGAGCCTCATTTACGACTGATTAAGAGCTATAAGAAATTACACCAGGCGCGCAAAATACAAGCAGGAATCTAATCGCGGCGCTAATCGAAAGTTAGCAACAAGCTAAGCGTATTGATACCTCCAAAATAAAGCGAGCCAGTCGGTTCGCTTTATCATTAGTTTTTATTTTCCATGCGGGTGTAAATTTGAAACATACGCGATTTGATTTAACATAAAACGTACTAAGGAACTACCTATGAAAAAAAGAATTATTGCATTAATACTTACGCTTTTAACTTATTCAGCATTCGCCAATAAGGGAGCTGTTGCAAAAATTAGCGCAACCGGACAAAAGAATATTACCTTAGCCACAATCATAAACCCTTTTGGAGGAGCGCGTTCAGGCGCAAGACTTATTGCTAAGCAGAATTTAATTCACAAATGTAAAGAAAAGTTTAACGGAACGATTGTCGGTACAATCCAGTATAAAACAATACGTTTCGATGAAGGAGTTATGGCCGCAATTGTAAAAGCCAGCGGCGAATGCCAATATTAAATCAGGATCACGGCCGGAATATAGCACGGCGCGCCCTACTTATAAGTGCAACATTCTTGCACGTGAGAATGTTGCATGGGAAAAAAATAGAGATGCTCTGATGAATGTTTCGAATGCCTGTTCACCCTTCGAGCCGCCAATTAGCCTTAAGTATTAGTTGACATATTACGATACATTTGAGCGGCAATTGAATCCCATTCACATCGATTTAATGCCTGACGGTTGTTCTTTTTTTGTAGACTTATGGCCACCCAAACGAGCGATTCTCAAGATAACTCCGACGGAGCGAGACACTCTTGAGATGATCCTACGCTGCATTAGCGAAACATCAGCATAATTGTGTATAATGGCATTTTAATCCTCTCTAGATTCTCTATGCATGCCTTAGACATTAAACAATTATCAAAAACCTATGCGAATGGGGTGCAAGCGCTAAAAGGCATTGATTTAACAATTAAAACAGGTGACTTTTTTGCATTGCTTGGCGCTAATGGCGCAGGAAAATCCACAACCATTGGTTTAATAACCACCCTACTTAATAAAACCTCAGGAAGCATTAGTATCTATGGTTACGATCTCGATAATGAGCCTGAAAAAGCGAAATCATGTCTAGGTCTTGTTCCCCAGGAAATAAACCTTAATATCTTTGAAAACTGCGAACAAATTTTATTAAACCAGGCAGGTTATTATGGCATCTCGCGCAAGGAAGCGCTGCCGCGCACTCATTCACTTTTAAAACAATTAGGTCTGTGGGAAAAACGACATTCAATCGTACGCCACCTATCCGGCGGCATGAAACGCCGGTTGATGATTGCGCGCGCCTTAATACATCAACCTAAAGTTCTTATTCTTGATGAGCCTACGGCAGGAGTAGATATAGAAATCCGCCACAGTATGTGGGAGTTTTTAACCCGCACGAATGCGGAAGGCACGACGATAATTCTGACGACCCATTATTTGGAAGAAGCAGAACAACTCTGTAAAAATATTGCCATCATTGATAAGGGACAAATCATTAAAAACACATCAATGAAGACATTACTGCAAACACTACGTCACCAAACATTTATCTTCTATGCAGCAACCCCTATCGAGGCTTTACCTGATCTTAGTCCATTTAAAGCAACACTAATTGACTGTAATACCCTAGAGATACGTATTGATAATAATTTAAACTTAAATGATGCATTTACCGCGTTAAGCCAACACGGAATTATTATTCATAGTATGCGTAATAAAACAAACCGCTTAGAAGAACTCTTTTTGGATATTATAAAAAATGGCCATTAAACAACAATTTGTTGCATTATATACTTTGGTAAGACGCGAATTAGTACGCATGTTTCGCATTGCAAGCCAGGTTTTTTTACCACCAGTCATTACGACAACGCTTTATTTTTTAATCTTTGGTAGCTTAATTGGGCCACGGATTGGTCAGATTCAAGGCGTGAGTTACCCCATGTTCATCGCGCCAGGCTTAATAATGATGTCTGTAATCGTGAACTCATATGGCAATGTCTCGACGTCCTTATTTAGCGTGCGTTTTCAAAAAAGTATTGAAGAAATGCTCATCAGCCCGATGCGTAATAGTCTCTTATTATTGGGTTATGTCCTTGGCGGTGTCTTTCGCGGACTTATTGTTGCTATATTAGTATTTATCATCGCCAGCTTTTTCTTAACCATCGAATTAAATCATTTGCCGTTAACGTTGCTAGTCGTGCTTCTGGTATCGGCGGTGTTTTCATTAGCAGGCTTTACTAATGCCATGGTCGCCCGTAACTTTGATGACATTATGATTGTTCCAACTTTTGTGCTCACCCCACTAACCTATTTAGGCGGTGTTTTTTACAGTACCAGCATGTTGCCTGAAATCTGGCAAAAAATATCCTGGTTCAATCCAATTTTATACATGGTGAATGCACTAAGACAAGCCATGATTGGCCAAAGCGAGGTCGGTTTAGGCTTTGCCATGAGTATTATTTGCCTAATGTTAGTTTTACTAACTCTGCTCAATTTGTTTTTATTGAAAAAAGGAGTTGGATTGCGCGAATAAAAATTCGCGCATACCAATTTAAGGGATACAAGCTAAGGAAATATCTGCCATAGATGTAGCCGCTTGTATGGCCTCAACGCCACTCACGGTAGTAACCCCTGGCTCAAGGTTCGTAGCAACAAAGGTCGTAATTTGTGCGCCAATTTCGCCACCAAGTCCAGACTCAACAGTTGCTTCCCCTTCTATTTTTCCTGAAGAGTTAAGCGGCGAAGCAACAACCCCGTCTTTAGGAAATGGAGCATCAACAACACTATCACAACTCACACGAACGCTATCCCCCGCTCTCAGATACTTGCCTCTTGCTGAAACAAGTCCTTCAAGAATCTGTACGTTAGTCACTTCGGAACCACGTAATCCAGCACATCGCGGATCTTGTTTTTTATGGTGCTGACCAGGTAATAGCGATGCGGCGACCCGTATATGAGTACCAAGGATAGCCAGCGAAACGATTGGGGTCTTCAATGTTTCCTTGATTTTTCCGGTATTTTGAATTTCAAGCTTACCACGGCTTAATTCTGCATTGATTTGTGAATCTGTTTGTTTGGGGGAATAAGCTAAAATCTTATAAGTAGAATCTGAACCAATATTAACTAAAGCACCATTTGCATATTGAATATGTATCGCACCCCCAGCACCTGTAGTAATTTGATCACCTGGGTCTAAAGACGCACCACGAGAAAGTGTTCTTTCGCTGCCATTGCGATTGGCGACCACTTTATTTTGTGTGAATAGCACCGTTGCAGCAGCAGCAAACAATTGATTCGCGGCAACAAATAACCCAATTAAAATTAATCTCTTCATATTTTTCCCTGTACAATGAATAAAATATTATAAAACAAGTACCAATTTACCACTAAAACATCTACTCTTACCGAACTACATGCCGCGCCCACCTTATAAACATATCAGGACACACACTTATTTATGAAGATGTATGTAAATCCCATCCCAATTTTCATCAGGTGCGCGTTCTTTAAATGCATTGATTCGCTGCAGATACATTTGATATAAATAAATATCCGGAGACTTGCTTTTCAGCATATCAAATTTCTTTTCCGCAGACGACCAATTGCACGCATAATAATCATCTAATGCTCTGTGGTATTCATCCAACTCAGCAAGAACATCGGCAGAAATCTCAGTAACCAGCCCCAGGGGCTGATAGATAGTCAATCCAGTTTTTCGTCCCTTGACGGTTATTTTATCAACAGTACGCCACGCAAATTGCTCTTGTCCTGCGCGCGTCCCATCACTAACAAGAATGTTAACATGATAGAATTTAGTTACATCCTGTAATCGAGAAGCTAAATTTACGGTATCCCCAAGGACGGTGTAAGCACGACGGAATTCAGATCCCATGTCACCAACATTCATAAGCCCTGTAGCAAGACCAATCCCAATATTCACCTCTGGCAACCCCTGTTTCATCATTTTTGCATTAATTTCAGGTAGTTGTTTGATCATTTTAAGCGAGGCCATGAGTGCATGGTAGGCATGCTCTTCATCATTGATGGGAGCCCCCCAAAAAGCAACGATCATATCCCCTACATATTTATCGATAGTGCCGCGAAAACTAAAGATTATTTCCGTAATGGGCGTAAAAAACGTATTTAACAATCGCTTAACATCAGAAGCCCCTAACGTCTCACTGATACCAGTAAAATTACGTATGTCGCTAAACTGTACTGTCATATTACGCTCTTGACCTTCCATACTGTATTGGTCTGGAAATTCAATAAGCTCTTTGACATATTCTTCGGGAACATACTGACCAAATAGCTGATTTATTTTGCGTTTTTGCTTACGCTCCATAATAAATAAGTACCCATAATTAACGATGGTCTGCAAAATAATCAGGATTAAGACACATGCTAAAGGAACGTACAGGCTCTTAGATACAAAAAGGTAGACCGATACAGCAAGAATGGCCAAAATACTTATTGGAGCCAGCACTAACATTCCTGAGACACCTACAAAAGAAAAGAGCAACGCAAAAAATAATCCCACGAACAACAGATACACCCGACCATGATTAGTATTCCAATCATAGCTAGCCACCAATTGTTGGCCAACAATACCCTGAACCATATTACCCACCATTTCAACACCCGGAAAAGACTGCGCAATAGGTGAGTCATGCAAATCAGCCAGGAGAATCATCGTTGAACCAATAATAGCGATAGCGCCTTGCAAGTCAGTGGGATTGAAAGTGCCTTGCATAATGTCTGCTGCTGAATAATAAGTCAGTGTCCCAGGCTGCCCCCAAAAAGGAATAAGAACTTGTCCAGACTCATTCGTCGGCACAAATACTGCTCCTATTTGGATTCCATACAGCTTATTATCATAGAGTTTTAATGTTGCATGATCGACCAATAAATAATTCATGGCGGTTGCCAAAGATAACGTTGCATACAACTGGTTATTATAACTTGCTAACATAAGACCATGACGCACCGTCCCGTCTGCATCGGGTAAATTAGTTACCGCACCGGCTTGTGTTGAGGCTTTAAAGAATAATTCCAAACATCCGTTGTAACCAGTAAACTGATATAAATCAAGGTCACCGCGATAAATAGTTCGACCATTGGGATAAGTTAATGAAGGAGGCAGAACTCCTTTTGCAACCGACTGATCATTATGAAATAAATAACCCAACACCACATTATGATCCAGTAAGGAATTAGCGAAAATTTGATCATTATCAACCTGTGGCGCAACTTCATCTAATAAAAGTGGGAGCTGTTGTTGATTTTTCGTCAACTTCGATTCTAAAGGTTGTAATTCAGCTTTTAAACCTAAGGCATAATTTACTTCGGGCTCTGCCATGACAATATCCGTGGCAATCGTTACTACGCCATTTTGTTTTAACTTCGTAATTAACGCCGCCATCTTATTACGTGGCCAAGGCCAACGGCCTTCTTTTTGCACGGCCTTATTATCAATATCAATAATCACAACCTGCGGGTTTTGTTGATGCGGCCGCAAATTCAATTGCACAATCTGATCATAAATTCGATTGTCTAAGCGATTAATAAGGAAACTGACCAAAGGAAGATGAATCACATTAGCAAGAAAAATAAATGCCGTACAGAATAATCCTAAGTAGACTTGTGTCCATTTGAAACGCAGCTTTTGGAGTAACAATTCACGAACAGTGATCACAAGATATTATCCTTAATCGAAACCAGGCAAAGAGTAAATGCTTAAAAGACAGAATTCCTCTCCACGAACAGGAGAGGAAATTCCTAAGCTTTAATGACATCAATTTTACCCAATATGTCCCTAACTGAATTGATATTCTAATGCGGCAAGTGTTTGGTAACTTCGGAAGGTTGAGCCGGCATTGTAATATTTTTCCTCAACCCGCATGGTGACATTTTTATACGTATACGATACCCCTGCACCTAGACGGAAACCATTCTTATCCATATTTAATTGCGGTAAAGAACCGTTAATGATGCTGGTAGGACTCACAATTGGGCGACTATTTGAAAAATCCACGACCTGGATTAAACCACCATTAATAAATGGCATTAATTTAGGCTTAATGAAATAACCAACCTCGACATTTTCCAACAATAAAGTAGCCTTGCTCGTTAAGCGCTCAACGCGCTGGCTCATGTCTTGGGTGGGGAATAAATAATAATAGTGTGGCGTATCAATCTCACTGTGCAGCACACCAAAATTAGCTCTTAGCAAAAATTTCTGCCAAGTTTTTCTATAAATACCATTGACGCTGACAAACCAGTTATCACTATGATTACGTGCATGCGCAAATAAGGACTCAGGATTCAAGTCGCTCGGCAAAATAGTACTGTAGGTATTTAATTGATTGTATCCATAGCCACCAGCCACATCGACATAAATTTGGGGCGTAAACAGTTTAAGGATGTGGCCAAAAATCGTACTATTTTTTATTGTCTGCTCAGAACTTGTTGCGGGTATTGGCGAAAAGGAATATTTTGAAGACAGCGCCGTATCAATTCTGAAGTAATAAATACCAGCCATAATACTCGAACTAAGTGACAGATGATCAGCCCCTGCTGAATAAAGGTTTGAATGCCCTTTGAAGCGATTAAGATTGGCACCGTTTGTTGATTTAAAATTAAAATCAGTATAGCCATAAAGCATTTCTGGAGTTATTTTTTGAAAAAAACCGGATAAGCCTGGGCGCTCACTGCTGGTCTGCGCCATATCATTGCGGGTTCTAGATAAAGCATCCGCATAAACCATTTGCCCATTACATACTAAAAAAATTGATAGAATTACAAAACGGAGTTTCATCACATCTAAATTCCTTTTAGAGAAGGTATTAAAATCATTTGCCATCATAAACAAAAAAAGGGGGCTTGCACAAGAATAGAGTATGCAATTATTAACTTAAATGTGGATTAAATTCAAAAAAACCAATTATTTACGTTTTACGTTTGAAGCCTAACGCGTTCAAACGTTGGTCAATTGAAGGATGGGTAGCAAAAGCACTGCTTAAAGACTTGACCGGATCGATATCTGAAGGATCAAAAAGATAAGAGGCTCGTCGTACCTCTTCATGAGGTGTATTACCATATTCTGCCGAATAATATTCGGCATGCTGTTCATGATCCGAACTGATTTTAAGTAATGCACGCGCTAAAGGCTCATTATCACGCATTAATTCAACACAACCAGCATCAGCCATATACTCTCGGGTTCGGCTTAAAAATAGGGTTAATACAACCGTCACTAAAGGCAAAAGATAACGCATAATCATAATAACCACTAATAAGCGATTATCATCGCGTTGGTCATTACGTCGATACAGAGACGAATAAAATAAAATATCAACAACAATTAACAGAATATTGCTTAAAACCGCCACAGTTAATGTCAGTTTAATATCATAATGTCGTATATGGCTCAATTCGTGCGCCATTACTGCCTGCAGTTCAGCACGGTCGAGTTTATCAATTAAACCACGTGTAATTGCCACCATTGAGGATTTTTCACTGTAGCCACTAGCAAAAGCATTCATGTAATCTGCTTCAATAATAAAAACACGAGGAACATAGTGCAAACCAGCGGCAACGGTCATCTCTTCAACCACATTATATAACTGTTGTTCTTGTACATCTTTTGCCGTTTTCGGCGTAATTTCATGATACTCAGTACCTAATAACATAATGCGGTCATAAAACGTGTAGGTTATGAGCAAAGATACGACTGCCGAACCAACCATCAGCAGCGTTGCATAAGGAATAACACGTAAATAAAGCAAGGCATAAATACTTTGCTCTATAGTAATATGTGGATACATTGCCAGCAACAAACAGACATCCGCAACAAAACCAACTGCAAAATAGCCAGCAATGAATAAAGCAATCACTATACGAGTCTTTAGTTTATTTTTCCTGATTTGCTCGCGCCAATCAGCGGCGCTACCATGGTAATCTGCAAGACTCATAATTTATACTCAAAATTTGACACTATAGTCTTCTTTAGCCTGAATTTGTTCTTCAGGAAGCCCCCAATAAACAAAATCTTTATTCAAAGCAGATGCATAAAAATTAACGACCATGGATTCAAAAAATGCTTTTTTCTTCGCGTTATAGCGTTCAATTGCATCATTATATGCTTGCTTAGCATAAGCTAATTTATTTTCTGTATTCACAATTTCTTCTTGTAATTGCATCACATTTTGATTTGCTTTCAAATCAGGATAACGCTCAAAGACCACATTAATGCCTGAGGCAATCTGAGAAATGCCATTCTCAGCGGCCATTCGTCCCTGTTCGTCCCCTGCAGCTTTAGCCGCTTGAGCCTGATTACGCAAAGCCACAACATCTTTTAATGTGGTCTGTTCATAATCCATGTATTTTTTGACGGTATCAATTAATGACTCAAATACTTTAAAACGTCGATCCAATTGAATATCAATTTGTTTTTTATCGTTATTAATCGTTTCAATTAATTGAATTAGCGTGTTGTAAATGCCAATAGTCCATAAAAACAAAAGGACTACAACGACGAGCAGTACAATAAAAAAAGTTCCCATTTTGTTATCCCTACGCAAAATATTCTACTTTAGTTATAGCTCGAAAATGATAAAAAAAACAGGGGCAAAAAAGATGGGTTAAGTTATTTGACTAAATATTTACTGGCGGACACGCACTGCGGTTGGGTTTACCACCCACCCTACCGCTAAGATTTGCTTTTTGGGTATAACAATGGATGCAAAAATTGGCCGGTATAAGACTGCTTACATGCTGCCACTTGCTCTGGGGTTCCGGTGGCAACAATCAGCCCCCCTTTGCTCCCACCTTCAGGCCCCAAGTCAATAATCCAATCTGCGGTTTTAATTACATCAAGATTATGTTCAATAATCACAATCGTATTGCCCTGTTCACGCAAACGAAATAATACCGCCAATAATTGTTTCGTATCATGAAAATGCAAACCCGTTGTTGGTTCATCAAGAATGTATAAAGTACTGCCTGTACCGCGTTTTGACAATTCACGGGCTAATTTAATCCGTTGTGCCTCACCACCAGAAAGGGTCGTAGCACTTTGCCCTAATTTGATGTAAGACAAGCCCACATCCATTAATGTCTGACATTTTCTCGCCAACACTGGAATTGCCGCAAAAAAACTACAGGCATCTTCAACGGTCATGTCTAAAACTTCATGAATATTTTTTCCTTTATACTGAATATCTAAGGTTTCGCGATTATAACGTTTACCTTGGCATACATCACATGAGACATAAATATCGGGTAAAAAATGCATTTCTACTTTGATAAGCCCATCTCCCTGACACGCCTCACACCGCCCACCGCGTACGTTAAAACTAAACCGTCCAGGTTGATAACCTCGTGCGCGCGCCTCAGGTGTGCCTGAAAATAATTCCCGGATAGGTGTAAATAAACCAGTATATGTTGCAGGATTCGAGCGTGGTGTACGGCCAATTGGGCTCTGATCAATATCAATAACCTTGTCACACCAATTGAGTCCAGATATTTCTTTGACCGACCCCGGCATAAATAAACTGGCTCTATTAAGCATATTTGCGGCCATGGGATAAAGTGTATCATTAATCAAACTAGACTTACCTGACCCCGAAACCCCAGTAATGCACGTTAATAAGCCTAAAGGAATACTCACATTAACCTGATGCAGGTTATTGCAAGCAACCCCTTTTAAATGAATCATTTTTTCTGGATTAATTGGTAAACGCTGTTCAGGAATTACAATGGCCTGTTTGCCGGATAAATATTGCCCTGTCAATGAAGCAGGGTTTCGCATTACCTCTTCAGGAGTCCCGCTAGCAACGATTTCGCCACCATGAACGCCGGCACCAGGGCCGATATCTAAAACAAAGTCAGCGCTACGAATGGCATCTTCATCATGCTCAACCACAATAACAGTATTACCTTGATTACGCAGATGCATCAATGTCCCTAATAAGCGCTCATTATCACGCTGATGCAAACCAATAGAGGGTTCATCTAAAATATACATGACCCCAACCAAACCTGAACCAATTTGACTGGCTAAACGAATACGTTGCGCCTCACCACCAGATAAAGTTTCGGCACTGCGTGTCAGTGACAGATAATCTAAGCCTACATTGACTAAAAAACCTAAGCGTTCGACAATTTCTTTATTAATTTTTGCGGCAATCTCACCTTTATAGCCAGTTAAGCGTAAATTTTTAAAAAACTCATATGATTTTTCAATTGAATAAGCGGCTATTTCGGGTAGATTTTTATCGTCAATAAATACATTACGCGCCTCTTCACGTAATCGCGCACCATGACAAGTTTCACAAGGGCGTGAAGATAAATATTTTGCCAGTTCCTCGCGAATCATTCCTGAATCAGATTCATGATAACGACGTTGCATATTAGGAATGATTCCTTCAAATGCATGTTGCTTCACCATGTAACCACCATTGGGACGATGATAATGAAATTCAATTACCTCACGACCACTGCCATATAAAACTATTTTTTGCATGTCCGCGGGAAGATCGCAAAATGGCGTATCGGTATCAAAGCCATAATGGCGCGCAAGCGATTCCAGCATGGAATAATAATAAGACGTTTTTTTATCCCAGCCACGAATGGCTCCGTCAGCTAAACTGGCAGTAGCATCATGGATCACCCGTTCTGGATCAAAAAATTGGTCTACTCCTAGGCCATCACAAGAAGGACAAGCACCGACAGGATTATTAAACGAAAAAAGTCGAGGCTCTAACTCACTTAAACTATAACCACATTCAGAGCAGGCAAATTTGGAAGAAAATAAAAGATCGGTAAATTTATCTTCCATTGAGGCGACTACAGCAATGCCTTCAGCCAAATTTAAGGCATTTTCAAAAGATTCGCTCAAACGCTGAGCAATATCAGGTCTGACCTTAAAACGATCCACGACGACTTCAATCGTATGCTTGGTACGCAAACCTAATTTGGGCGGGGAATCCAGCTCATAGAGTTCACCATCAATCCGCGCACGCACATAACCTTTCGCTTGCAATTGTTGCAGTAACTGCACTTGTTCGCCTTTACGCTCGCGCACCACAGGGGCCAAAATCATGACTTTTGCATCCATGGGCAAAGCTAAAACCTGATCGACCATCTGACTTACTGTTTTCGCATGTAAGCTCACATGATGTATTGGGCAACGAGGCTCGCCAACACGTGCATACAACAAACGCAAATAATCATAAATTTCAGTAATTGTTCCTACCGTAGAACGTGGATTATGTGAGGTTGCTTTTTGCTCGATTGAAATTGCCGGCGATAAACCTTCAATAGAATCTACATCCGGCTTTTCCATCATCGACAAAAATTGCCGTGCATAAGCAGAGAGCGATTCAACATAACGGCGTTGCCCTTCGGCATACAAG
This sequence comes from uncultured Gammaproteobacteria bacterium, assembly GCA_963844185.1. Taxonomy (GTDB): domain Bacteria; phylum Pseudomonadota; class Gammaproteobacteria; order Legionellales; family Legionellaceae; genus Legionella. The sequence goes on along the minus strand of CAWJMX010000013.1, from coordinate 217,802 downwards.
GTGTCAAAGGCTAAAGATGATTTCCCAGATCCGGACAAACCAGTAATCACGATTAATCGATCACGCGGTAAATCCAGGTCGAGATTTTTAAGATTGTGGGTTCTTGCGCCACGGATACTGATAGTCTGCATAAAATCCGATAGTTTAGTTGTAACGACTTAGGTACATCATCGCGCATCAGGAGAAAAGACACGGATATGCGGCATTATGATTAGGGTAAAATATTCTTAAAGTATAGCTGAATTATGACCGTAAAATAGCCCAAGGTATAGACATTTTTTATCCTGATACGAGAACAGCAGTATCCTCTGCTACACTTCAAGAATGAAGCGTTAATGCAAAAGGATTTTAAATATGAGGCCTCATCTGTTAAGCATTTTGCTGCTGTTTGCGACAACCATACATGCGGCAAATTCGCTAAAAGTAAGTGAATGGACCCAAAAAACCTTAACAAATACTTTATCAATAGATTTTAACTACGACAGCAGTGATGCCGAGCAACACAGTAACGGATTCACCCCTTTTGCCTGGCATGCCCTAAGTGGTTTTCTCGGAGGCTATCTACAGAAAATTCGTGCGCAACATCTCACGATTCATCCAACATTTCTGATTGCACCAACTATTGTAGACTCAGGTACTGCTTCTGGAATAAAGTATTGGCGCATCAATACGGAGGTATTGCTCGCGGAAATTAACGTTAAAGTCGCTTTTTCTTTAATCGTTATCGCCACCAATCCCTCGACAAACGAACCTTATCTCATTCAGAGTATAAGCATGGTAAAACAGGAGAATCCATGAGTCACATGTTTCGCTTTAAATTATTTTTCTGGTATTTCTGCCACTTTAAAGTAGCAATGATTGGTTATTTAAAACCACGTTTAATTAAGCTCGATGAACAAGAAATCGTTATTTGCCTGCCCTTAAAAAGACGCAGTCGCAATCATTTAAACTCCATGTATTTTGGTGCTCTGGCTGTTGGTGCCGATTTGGCCGCAGGATTACATGGTTTTTATCACGCAGATCTGGCTCAGAGCAAAATTTCTCTAGTATTTAAGTCCTTCCAAGCACAATTTTTACGCCGCCCCGAATCAGATGTCTATTTTGTTTGCACTGAGGGTGAAACCGTCAAAGCCATGATTATGGAAACGCAACGCACTAAAGAACGGGTTAATCGACCAATTCGTATCGATGCTTATACCGATTATCCGGCACAAAGCAATAAGGTAGCTGAATTTATTTTAGAACTCTCGGTAAAAATATCAAAAGAAAGTCTACCGTCTTAATACTAACTTAAGTATTATGCCGTAAACTGACAAGGTGTTAATAATTTAGGTTCTCTGATGCTTGAAAGATTTACGCAGTTATTCAAATCGATAACAAATAAACCGGCTGAAATTAAAGATTACATTGTCGACAAGAAAGACACAGCGGTCTCTATGTTTAACGCCCTCGTAAATTATGATGATGCACTAAAACTGATAGAGTCGTTTAAGACAAATAAAATCTCTGTGCTCATAGAGTATGTTAATAAAACAGCATTTAATGCCATACAGAGCCAATATGCCAGTCCGGAAATAGCACAATACTTTCAGGACATTAACCCAGAAGGACCTCCTTTTTCTAACTTCGACCTTGAGCCGGATAATATTTCCCAAATCAAGAAGCTACTCAACGCGCTTTATTATGCTCATCTAACCTTTAAAGATTTAGAGAATATTGATCTCAGGGATGCATCCCGCCGCAAGGCTGATCTGAAATTGCTGCTGAGCAAGACTATAGAAACGGCTTATGAAGCCAGTTACTTAGCAACTCATTTAGATGTCGATATCAGAGCATTATTCCAAGAAGAATTAGATTTTCTGCTCTCTTATCTAGGCCCGATACAAAATTATGCTAAAGACCAAGCCGAAGATTTGAAAGGGTATATTGACAAAACTAGAAAAAATATAAAAAACGCAAGTTACTTAACCCTTAGCTTAGATGTTAATTTAAGAAATTTACCCAAAGGCGATCTCGATCTTATTCAATTACATCTAGCCAACATAGAACATTTTGCGGAAAACCGTACTGAAACACTGCAAGAACTAATTAATAAGGCGCAAAAAGATAGCGAGCAACCCGGCCATTTAAAGGTTAAGTTGGGTATTAAGGTACAAGGCCTTTCCCAGACAGACCAAGATTTTATCCAACTGCACCTAACGCCGATAGAAAAATTAGTTAGCATTGAGGTAAAAGAAATACCTTTACCCTACACTATAGGAGAGAAAACAGGGATAGCAGCACATCAAATGCGCCCACTTGATGGTGATGTAGATTATAACTTCCTGACTAAATTTAGTGGGAATTTACCAGCGTACATCAACGACTTAACAAATTACATCCAAGAGTACTCATCACAAATTAAAGAAAATGAACCCAAACTTAATCAAGAGAAGTTAGATAAGCTGCGCCATGCGGCACTTAGCCTATTGAATGATATAGAAAAACTACAAGGAAATAATCTTTTTGTTTCCTTGAGATTTTTAAATTACATCCATATTATCCGTAATATTATTACCATATCAATGAGTATTATGGATGAAGTCGGTGAATTAACCGACTCCTCACAAGATTTGGTCCGGGAAAAATTAGCGTTATTAAAATACAATATCTTACCTACCTTATTTGGCGTGGTTGACAAAATCGAAGTCAATACCATGGTAAAACCAGGAACCTTGTCTACGCCCTTAATGGAGCAGATACAAAAACTATACCAAGCCCTGCTTTATTTCCCTAAAAAAGCGATTGACTTCAAGGAGAAAGGAGAGGAATTACTCAGTATAGAAGACTCTCGCTTTATTGACCTAAGGCTGGAGCTTGCTTATAAACGCATTAATACAGCGGCAAAAGTAACTTCTCAAACAAGTAAAATACAAAATGCAGCGAATGCATTTTTTACTGAATTAGAAAAACCAGAATATCAAGCTTACAGCCTTGCTCAATTACCTGCAAAAATAAAAGAACAACTCATTACAAACTACAAAATCATTAAACCCTTAATGGCGCAGCTGGATGTTAATTTTGAGGAGGAAGTCACCGCAAGCTTGCTAGGCTCCGTAGTCTCGTGGTCATCGTACTTAAAGACGCCCTTCAATATGCTAGGAGTCACCCTCCCAGCTGACCATATCAGCCTGGTTTTAGCCAAGAAAGAAGCCTTGCAAGGCTTAATTACCAAAAATCAAAACAGCCAAAAATTTCATACTAAGCTGAATGAAAATCTAATTGATTTTGTCCATGAAAAAACAAAATTAGTTTTATTTCCTTATGTTGAAACAACTGAGGCCTATGCGCTTGATGAGTCAATCCCTCTAGGGATCAACCGCAATGAAATAAATCTCAAACTAAAAAAAGCCGAATTTGAACCACTTCTAAATGCGTTTATAAGCTTAAGTGCATTAATTACCCACCAAATTAATGCTGACCATAAGGTGCCTACTGACACGCTGTCTCTTGACGCCCTAGATGAGGAAGCACGAACGCAACTAATTGGTTTATATAAGCAATTACAACCCTATTTTGCCTACCTAGTACCGCCCAGGCAGAAAAATAATGCCTTACAATTTGAACGCTACTTGACGGCAATACTGGAAAATAAAAACATAAGTACGAAAGACACTCCAGCAGTCGAGTTATTTTTAACATTAGCCCAACAAACGCAAAATGCGTTAGTTCAAGTGCAAACATCTTGGACTGATAAAACAGAAGTTTACTATGATCTGAGTAAAGCACAGTTTCTCTCACAAGAAGAATCTACTGCCTTGCGCCTAAGAGAAGGCAAAAAGTTAACATTTACAGAATCAGCTGCAAATAAAGATATTCTCGTGGATAACCCTGAGCATTTAAGCGCCGATCAAGCCCAAGAACTCTGTGAATGGTATAATCATAAACAAAAAAAATTTGCAGCCTCACAAAAAGCATACACTCAATTTATCGAGCTATTAAACACGCACCATATTAAAGGAAATGTTCTTAACATTGTTAGCCTTAAAGATAACGTAAAAGATGAATTACGCAAATTATATAATATCGCCCAGCCTTATTTTATGGGTGCCTTACCCAAAGCAGATAGAGAATGGGCCATCAAATTTGATAAATATTTAGTTGCTATCTTATCAAACAGAGCAATCGACCTTGGCAATGCGCCAACAATGGATAAGTTCTTTAATTATAATAAGCAATTGACGGCACATTTTGTCGAAGTCGCGCTAACGCTACGCCACAAAAGCGAAAGTTATGAGAAAATAGCGCAAGAAACATTTGCTAGTGAAAATAAGGCGGCCACCTTAGCACTCAGCACCAATAAAGATCCACGAGCACACTATTTGCTTAAAAATACGAATATCTCTCAAGGGATTCATGAGTTCAGAACTGATTTATCAGCACTGGTGCGCTTATTTAATAAAACAATGCAAAAAGAGTTAACGCCGCAAGCCAAAGGAATCCCCTATCCGGAGATGGAAAACGCCAAAGATGCCAACATCCATTTACTGCAAAGTGAACAGGTTCGCGCCATAAAAGATTTATACAATAGCCTTTTCCATCTCGAAAAAATTGCCAAAGAATTAGAAACATTAACCAATGACAATTTGCCGATTCCAGAACAAGAAGAATCCTATGCAAAATATGGGAACGTTAAATACTACTATCATCAATTGCTCGCCGAAGTTGCCAAAAGTTGGACAAAATCTAAAAAAGGGATCTATGTTTATCACTTAACCCAAGCGTATAGCCATATTGATGAAATCAAGAAACTAAGCCTACGCCTTGCCTCTGATCCGCATTACGGATTACTGGCGAAAGAATTAATAAGCAAAGCACAAAATATTTATGCAAATCTGCAAGAACAAACCGAAGCCTATCAAACTGGAGCAGAGCAAATTCCACTCGAAGGTACTGTGCAATACAGTGCGCTGTGGTATGCACTTAATGCCTTCTACATCAGTCCTAAGCATATTAGGGCCCTAGACAATATTAACTACTTAACAACTGAAGAACTCAACACCCTGCATAAACGCGCAAAAAAAGCTACACTGACCATTGAAAGACTAATCAACAGTTCGGATTCTTACTTTAAGTTATTCTTGCAAACGCCAAATATGCTGCTGTTATATAAAGAGTTAAAACAAAAACTTAACGAATTTACGACTACAGCTCATGATGGCGTACTTACTAACTTAGAGAACATACGACCAAGCCTATTGACACCAATGCTTCTCGAAGCAGACCACTGGGAAGACAAACTGGGGCTTGCTCCAGGGAGCTTCTCGGAGCCACTAAGAAAAATTACCGATGAATATTATAAAGGCTTATTACATCCGCTCAATTTGTCATCTAAAAAATATATTGCCTTAGTCAATGACAATCAATCACTGATACACCGAGAAGCCGCAATTGACAAAGAAATTGAAAAAGCAGAAAAAAGTGCTAATAAAATAGAGCAATCTTATGCGAGCATCGTTAAATTACGCGCAATGATGAAGGTACATAGAGATTTAGCGGACGGAACATTTATTGCGCCAGCAGAGTATATTAACTTAAGTAAAAAGGAACTCCAAGAACACTATAAACAAGCATTGCCTAGGCTAGCAAGACTTAAAGCCAAGCAGAAAATTTATACTAAAGTCTCCATTTATGATGAAGATCATTTTTTTGATAACCTTTGTAATGAAGGGCTTAAAGACTGGGAACCCCATTTCACGGAAATCGAAGAATTAGTTAAAGCCAGCCATCATTACTATTTAGGCTTAAAAGCAACTTATGAGATGAAAGTGAGTACGGCTAAAGAAAAACAAGCTTATTTCAAAGAATTAGCGCGAACTCAAGAACAAGAACAGCAAGACTTTATTGAAAATTATACAAATGAGGCTTTTGGCAAGCACTTAGATACCTTATGTGACCACCATATTGGCTTACAATATACCGGTACCGAGTACAGCACTGCGCTTAGAACTGAGTTGCTTCGCTATAAAGCGCAAATAATCAATGAATCAAAAACAGCAGAAGACATTAACCTTAATATTAAGAATTTACTGAAAGAAAAAATTAGTGACTTTGAGAAAAAACATTATGCAGACTACTACCATCTTGACTCGGTGAGGGAAGCATTATTGCAATTTCAAAGTTATTTTAAGTATTGTACGGAAAAGAAAGACTCTTTATTTGAAAATAAAAATACCTTAGATAAAAAAAATGCGGAAATAAGTAAGCTAGAAAAAATAGCAACAAATGCAAGGCCAGGTCAAGTATTATCAATAAAAGAACGTTTAAAAGAAATAAGAGATAAAATTAAAGACCCTAATTTTGAAAGCATCATTCTTGCATACAAACATCACGATACCTTTAGTTTTGCTTACTTAAAAATGTGCTTTTTCTTATTACTCGAAGCACTCCACTTATTCACGCCAACAAAGAAAAAGCGCCTAAATATCCTCAATGAAGCGATAGATAATCAACCGAAAATTGATGATTTAGTTAGCCGATTTGGCTTATTTAGTACCCCAACGGCGCCAACGAGTAAGCCGACTATGCCGAGCATATCCGATGAGACTGAACCCCAACCCGTTACTGCTGAACCAAGCTTACTTTAATAACCAAGCTACATTTTACCCCAACCCTCGTGAGGGATGAGTCATTGTAGCCCGGGTGCAGCGCAGCGGAACCCGAGCTACAATGACCCCCCTTAGCCTAAGGACTCCTCATCTTCAACTAAATGCTCTGTCACCGCTTTTTTCTGGTGATCTTCGGCTAATAATAAATACATTGCTGGCACAACAAAAAGAGTAAATAAGGTGCCAATTGAAATACCTGTAGAAATCACCAAGCCAATATTATAACGACTCTCAGCACCGGCACCGGTCGCTATAATTAAAGGCACAACCCCCAAAACCATTGCTGCAGTAGTCATAAGAATCGGACGTAAACGAATTGCAGCAGCAGCACGAATCGCATCCAGCTTATTTTGACCTGCAGCTTGTAAGTCATTAGCGAATTGCACAATTAAAATACCATGTTTACTGATTAAGCCAATCAAGGTAACTAATCCTACTTCACTATAAATATTTAGTGTCGCCCCACCAATACCAAGACTTACAAAAATCATCGCCCCGCAAATAGACATGGGCACACTAATCAGAACAATAAGAGGATCCCGGAAACTCTCAAACAAAGCAGCTAAGGCCAAAAAGATCAGAATCAAGGCAAAGAAGAACGTTATAATTAAACCTGCTCCCTCTTTAATAAACTGGCGAGACTGCGCTGCATAATCAATGTAATAACCTTGTGGCAACGTTTCTTTGGCAATTCGAGCAAAGGTACTTAATGCTTTCTCCATCGACACTCCGGGAAAGGCAACCGCAGAAATCGTTACGGAATTAAGCTGTTGGAAATGATTTAAGGATTCAGGCACGACTTGGCTCTGCAAACTAGCAACCGTGCTTAATGGCACTGAATCTCCAGATGCTGTTTTAATGTAATAATTTAAAATTTGCTCTGGATTTAAACGCGTATCACGCTTTACCTGAGGAATAACCTGATAAGAACGGCCGGCATAGTCAAAATAATTTATATAGCCTTCACTCAGTGCAGAACCAAACAAATTACCAATATCCTGCATGGTCAAACCCAATTGCGATATTTTATCGCGATCCAAATTAACTTTAGTTTGGGTTTGATCTATTTTAAGATCAGGATCAATGTATGCCAAAAGACCAGTAGCCCGCACCTTGTCCAATATAGGTTGCAGCACCTCATTTAAATTATCAAAAGTTTCAGTTGTCGTAATCACAAATTGAATGGGAAGACCACTACTGCCTCCAGGTAATGAGGGCAATTGAAATGCCGCAGCTTTAGCACCCGCAATATTATTCAATTGATCTTGAACTAATGGCTGCAATTGATTTGAGGTACGCTTACGTTGATCCCAGGGTTTCAAAACCATACCAACAACCGCGTTATTTAAGGCCGTATTACCATCCACCTGAAAAATATGATCGGTTTCAGGAAATGTTTTAATAAGCCTATTGACCTCATTTGAATAAAGTTGTGTTTGAGCGAGCGAAGCATTCGCTGGAGCAGTAACCTGAGAAATAACAATCCCCTGGTCTTCCTGGGGTGCTAATTCCGAAGCAGAGGTAATAAAAAGAAAATAGTTACTGGCCAAAATAATTGCCGCAAAAACCGCCACCACAGACAAATAACGGAAGGTTTTAAGTAAAATGCGCTCATATCCTCTTTCTAATCGCGCAAAATGTTTATCAACATAGACCATGAACCAATTTTTCGTTGCACCATCACCTACTTTAAGAAATTTAGAACACATCATTGGTGATAGAGTTAATGCAACAATAGCGGAAATGGTTACAGCACCGACTAAAGTAAAAGCAAACTCCGTAAATAAAGCGCCCGTTAATCCCCCCATAAAACCAATAGGAGCATAAACAGCGACTAAGACAATGGTAATGGCAATAATCGGGTTTGCCAATTCACGGGCGCCTAATAGAGCGGCTTTAAGCCGTGTTCGCCCTTCCTCAATATGTCGTTGTACGTTTTCCACAACAATAATGGCATCGTCAACAACAAGACCAATACCCAATACCAAGGCTAACAAGGTGAGTAAGTTAATTGAATAGCCCAGGATTAACATAATCCAAAAAGCACCAATAATCGATAAAGGAATCGCGATCAGGGGAATAATTACCGAACGAAGAGAGCCCAGGAATATAAAAATTACCGCCGTAACAATCATAAAGGCCTCCAATAAAGAAAGGATTACTTCATGAATGGATGAATCCACGAATAAACTGGCATCATAAACAATATTTGCCTTTAAGCCTTGCGGTAATTCGGCTTGAATCGTTGGGAATATTTTTTTAATATCATCAATTACGGTTAAAAGATTTGCCGAAGGCGCGACAATAATGCCAATATAAACGGCTTTACGCCCATCAAAACTTACTGCTGAATTATAGTTCTGCGCCCCAAGATCAACCGTGGCGACATCACCTAAACGAATAATTGCACCGTTTTGTGCTTTGATAATCATCTTTTTAAATTGATCCACGTCCGTCAGATTCGTACTGGCAATAAAGTTTTGGATGAACATTTGTCCATCAGTACGACCTACAGCAGAAATAAAATCATTATTTGCAAGCGCGGTGCCAACATCTGCTGCAGAAATACCATACCCAGCAAGCTTCACCGGATCCAACCAAGCTCTTAGAGCAAAGGTTTGATTACCAAGGATCTCAGCCTTCTGCACCCCATTCACAGCCTGTAATTTTGGCTGTGCCACACGAAGCAAATAGTCAGTAATTTTATTAATCGGCAACTCATCACTGTAAAAACCAATGTACATGGAATCAATGGTTTGGCCAACTGACACCGTAATCACTGGCTGCTGTGAGTTTTTGGGCAGCTGATTAAGTACCGCATTTACTTTAGTTGTAATATCAGATAATGCTTTTAACGGATCATAATTTAATAATAGATTTACCGTAATCGTACTAGTACCCGGCGTACTCGTAGACGTCATGTAGTCAATACCATTGGCTTGGGCAATGGAATTTTCCAAAGGCGTGGTAATAAAACCAGCGATTACATCAGGGTTAGCCCCGGTATAAACCGTAGTCACCGTAACAATCGCGTTTTCGGTAAATGGATATTGCATCACGGGTAAAGACCCCATGGAACGTAAACCCATCGCCAAAATCATTAAGCTAATTACGGTAGCCAATACCGGTCGCTTAATAAAAATATCCGTAAACGCCATAATAACAATCCTTAATACTCTATCGGGTTCCCTCTCCAAGATTCGGAAGAGGTCTTGAAACACAGGGTAAACTTACTTTTCAATGACCTTAGGCGCAGCTTCATTGCTTGGTTGAATTGAATTATTCACCACAATTTGACTGCCATTTTTAAGTTTCAGCTGACCACTAGTCACCACAACATCACCTGCTTTTATCCCTTTTAAAATGGCAATTTGGTCGCCACGTGTATCGCCAACCGTAACAAAAACCTGATTGACAATGAGCACAGGCTTATTATCTTTGTCCTTCTCACCCGTATCTTTAACCACATAGACAATATCGCCATAAGGGTTAAAACTAACTGCTGACTGTGGCAAAGTGATGTATTTTCGTGTTGATTCCACATTCACGGTAACATGGACAAACATCCCTGGCTTCAATTGAAAATCAGGATTAGGAAGTGTTGCCTCAACTTCCACGTTACGGGTGTTACTATCCACCAGAGGTTGAATCGTAGTAATGTCCCCCGTAAAGGTTTTATCGGGAAAAGTATCCGTAACTACTTTAACCTTTTGCCCCATTTTAAGTTGTGCCAAGGCTTGTTGTGGCAAGTAAAAATCAGCATAAATAGGGTCTAAAGCCTGTAGGGTCGTCACCGTGTCACCCACATTAAGATATTGCCCTGGGTTAACATTATTAATCCCCAATTGCCCAGAAAAAGGTGCTCGCAACGTTTTCTTATCTACGGTCGCAGCCTGTTGCGCAACTTGCGCCTGCAAATTCTTGAGGTTCCATTCATCCGTATCCACGGTCTGTTTACTGACTGCGCGCGCGGCATATTGCGCTTTATCGCGCTGATAGGTAATTTTAGCCAATTCAACTTGCGCTTGTAATGACTGCAATTGACCAAGCTCCGTTCCAGCATTCAACTGCACTAAAACATCCCCTTTTTTAACTGCAGTCCCAGGAGTAAAATAAATTGTTTGCACCATACCGGCAAGTTCCGTTGTCACACTCACCCCAACACGAGCGCGCAAACTACCCACGGCCGTCATAGTCGGCTGCCATAAAGACTCTTCCGCCTTCATCGTAGATACTGCAACCGCCGGAGCTTTCATCGTCGCGATGTATCTTTGGATCATAATTGCTTTAAATCCTTTCCAACCAAAAACAAGTCCAAAAAGAATCCCCACAACAGCCAACATAATAATCATTTGTTTTTTCAAGAAAGCTCTCACTCATAATTACACAAAAATCCCATCTCCCATTAAGGCGAGATGGCTAGGGAAAAGATAGGTTTAATTATGCTTCTCACCTGTCTTATGAACCTCTTAAGCCTAGGCTAACAAATCACATCACAAACACTCTTTAACGCACCAAGGCTTCTGCCACCAACCACCACCTAAGGCTTGAAACAATGCCGCCGTATCCGTATAGCGTGTTGCTTGTGCCTGAATACGGTTAATTCGTGTCTGTTGGTACTGTTGCTGAGCGTTTAATAAATTAATATAATTCACACCACCTAAACGATATTGCTGCGTTGTTAACGTCAATGAAGCACGCGCAGACTCTTCTGCCCGAACCTGGGCTTGAAAGGTTCGCGCATCCGTTTCAATTGCCCGTAACACATCCGCCACATTCTGGAATGCTTGCAAAACAGTCTGTTTGTATTGTGCTGAAGATTGTTGAAAGGCATCAATCGCCGCACGCCGTTTGGCAAACAAAGCCCCGCCCTGAAATAAAGGTTGCGCGACCTGAGCCGCAATGGACCATATATTATTGGGTGCAGTAAACAATTGTGACCAGGAATAATTAAGCCAGCCATCACTACCGGTTAAAGTAATTTGTGGGAATAAATTTGCGGTAGCAACCCCAATTTGAGCACAAGCTGCATGCAATAAAGCTTCTGAGGCACGCACGTCAGGTCGTTGTCGTACCAGCATAGACGGTAAAGTTACCGGTAATTCCGCGGGCAACGTTAAACGATCCAAATTTATTGTCGGTAAAGGTCCATCGGGAAAAGCCCCCACAAGAACCGATAACGAATGCTTTGCTTGGGATAAACTTTTTTCTAAGGGGGGTAAGGTAGCCTTTGATTGCTCCAGCAAGGTTTGCTGGGTCAGCACGTTGGCATTAGAAACACCACCTAAGCGATACTGATTTTTTAAAACATTAAGAATACCGGCTTCCGCTTTAATTAGATCTTTAGTCGCATCAATCTGCGCTTGATAAGAGGCAATGTTTACTGCCGTAGTAACAATATTGGAAGTCAAAGTAAGATGAGCAGCAATCTCTTCAAATTGTTGATAATCTACTTGCGCACGCAAGCCTTCAATCTGACGGCGAGCACCACCAAAGACATCGAGTGTATAAGATAAACTAAAAGAAGGATTATAAAGGCTAAAAGTCTGACTATCACCAGGTATGCCAATTTGCACTCCTGAATAACGTTGCCGTATCGTTCCCATTGAGGCATTAATCGCAGGCAATAACGAGGTACCTATTTGCGCTTTCCAATTTTCGCGTGCCTGACGTAACGTGGCAGCTGCGGCCACTAAGTTAGGACTATTTATCAACCCTGCTTTAACTAAGCGATTAATCTCTGGCGAATGATAAAGTTCCCACCACAGCAAAGGAATGTCTTTATCCTGGCGAAAAGTTTGCGCTTGCCCCCCTTTAGCCTTAGTCTTCACTGTTTTGGCAGGCAGCGGTGACTCAGTATAGGCACGCACTTTCGGTGCTGCTGGTGGACGAAAATTTGGCCCAACCATACATGAGGACTGCAATCCTGAAAGCAACAATATACCGATAAAAATGCCTGGCCGAAATTTAAAATCGTGCACTGACTACAATCCTTTGCAAACTTAACTTAATTGAGATCTATTAATCTATCATAAGATTACACTAGATTAGTAGGGCTCAACAGATATAAAATCAGGAATATTTATGCGCCGACGTTATTTAGCTTTATTGAAATTATCATTGCGCAATGTAGAACTGTGCTCGTTCAAAAAATGGCTACGATAGCGGCCCAAAATAAAATATATTATATTGTTAAAGAGGATCTGTTGCCATTTCGCGAGATTGAGCCAAAATGAGTTGATTTTTGAACGCCGAAGCGCAGCATACATCAAGTATGTAAGCACCGGAGCACAGAGAATCGCCTCATTTTGGCCAAGAGAGTAGAAAGGTCAACAACCCCTAACATCTATGAGCCAACAGATAAAATGACCTTACTAAAGAAAATAGATTCTCAAGGGAATTACAGCAAATTTCCCGGAGTTACGGTTATTGCTAAAGCAGGCAATAAAAATAAACAACTCTGGGTGGATATTTATAATTTTATAAACCGCTCAGTAACTCTCCGCCAATATTACACGCCCTTGCCGTACCAAAGTTACCACATGACCACCTGTGATCTTTATACCCAAGCAGCACATTTAGATGACTGGCCAACGTTTATATCCCAAAATATGACATTTTTTCAACAGCTGCATGCCAAACTAGCAGAAATGCAATTTTTGCCCGCAGTGACCATTGAACAGGTTACTGTGTTCAATGCTTTGCAATTAAATCTATCCCTGCCTGCAGAACAATATCGTGTAATTAAAACCATTGCCGATACATTTGGTTTAAACGATAAAATACCCAAAAAATTTCACATTACTTTAGCCTATCAATACCAGGATTTTGCCAATGATGCCGTGGTGAAAACAATCACCGAGGAAACAAAAAAATTAATGGCTTTTTGCAAAGAAGCCAAGGAAAAACTAATCCTAACAGCACCAAAATTATGTTTTTTCCATAACATGGGTGAATTTACATCTTGGAATGGAATCACGAATCCATTTAATGATAAACACCATAAATGATATGGGCATTACAGACTTTACAAGCCCGCTTAACTAGTACTCTTTCCAAGAGGTTATGACAGGTTGAGCGCCTCATAAGCTCGTGTCAATTTAGCACGAGCTTTATCTAAATCAAACATCCACTTAATCGTTGCTTTCTCATTATTTCTAGCATTCTCCCATGAACTAAGCTCATTTTTAAGCATTTCCCAATCTGCGATTCTTCGATCAAGGCATTGCTGGTTCATATTACCAATTTCAATTTCAACCATATTTAACCAACTGGCATGTTTGGGTGTGTAATGAAATTCTATTTTACGCAGAATACGGCGTGCCTCTTGAGGGGCAAAAGTTTTGTATAATGATGCTGGATTGTGGGTGTTTAAATTATCAAGCACAAGGCGTATTTTTTCTGAATTCGGATAATGTATATCGACTAGCTCCTGCATACACTCAGCAAAATCTTTGGCTGTTTTTTGTTCGGTTACTTTTGCTTTTCTCCATCCTCGATGCCGGTCAAAAAACAAAAAAATATTCGCCGTGCCTACCCGTCTGTACTCATAATCCTGCTTTGCTGTTTGACCAGGACTGGCTGGTATGGGCTCTCGAGTATCAGCTATCATTTGCTTCATTGCTTCGTCAAAGTTAACAACAGGCTGTAAAGGATTCTCAGGTTCTGCATATAAATCAAGTATCTCTTCCATATGTGCTACATAATCTGCATCAAACTTTGGTATACACCACATTTTTTTTTGCCAAGGTTTGATTTCTTTTTCTTTTAGACGGCTTCGGATCGTTTCAAGTGAAATGCTCTCTAAATCGGTCAATGCAATCAGGCGATCAGCAAGTAATTGCAGCGTCCATCGCGAACGCCCTTTGGGCGCATCACTACAAGCAATGGACACTAATAATGCTTCTTCTACTCCACTTAATAAACGAGCCCCGCCAGGTCGCTCATCATCCTTATCCAACGCAGAATCCAAACCATTCTCAACAAAGGAGCGTTTTGTTCGATATACCGTAGATATACCAGCAGATAATGCATTAGCAATATCTATATCCTGGTAAATTCGCTTATCTGCCATCAATAAAATATTCGCTCGTTTTAATTTTCTGGCATTTGCCGCTCCTTTTGAAATCAAATCCAATAAAAATTTTCGTTCTGATTCATTAAGTTCTACGATATATTTGACGTTCATACCCTGATCCATAAGGTTTAATTACATGACATCTGATCATAAAACTCATCACTTGTCGATCCTAATAGCAGAACAAATAGATGAAAAAATTTACACGGAAAAGCAGGGGCAATACTTGGCTTTTATCTATTACTACACAAAAATTAATGGGCAACCACCCGCTGAAAATGACATGCAACGATATTTTAATGTCTCACCACCATCCGTTCACCGCATGATTGTTGAGCTTGAGAAAAAAAACTTGATAGAACGTGAAAGAAAAAGATCGAGAAGTATCAAAATTCGGGTAGCTATTGGACAATTACCTCAACTAACTTGATGCCTCAAACGATCTTTTTCCCTTGGAAAGAGTACTAGGGTCTGTTGACATTTCGCTAGATTGAACCAAAATGGGTTAATTTCTAAGCACCGAAACGGGACATACATCAAGTATGTGAGTATCGGAGCACAAAAAATCAACTTATTTTGACCAAGATAGTAGAAAGGTCAACAAACTCTCGTTTATTTGAGCCAAATTTAATGAGTGGCTCGTTGAATATCATGGCCAACATGGGATACGTCTTTACCAAAGCCATTAACGGTTCCACAGGCGCTTAACATCCCGATTGTTGTTAAAAAAACACAAACCATCATTATTTTTTTTGCACTGTTCATGATTTTCCTCTCTTCTTGAGTTTGAAAATACGGTTTTCATTAGTTAATGTTAGTTCATATCTTTATTAAATACCAAAAAAAACAACAATCTGTTTTTTATAAACAACAATTTCTTAGTGTTAAGCAAAAAACATCAAGAAAAGCAGCTGCTGCGATCATTTATCATTCTTTAACGAGATAAGGGGATAGAGACCTATATTTTCCATGAAAATATTGATAGATTAATTGACCTAATTATACCAAAGGGATTTACATTTGCGAGCGCTCGTCCTACCAAGCCTTTTCTGCGCATTAGCATTAACCGGTTGTAAGCTCCATAGTGTCATACACGGTGAGACCCCACAAATAAATGTTGCTGATTTAGCAGCAAAACATGTTTATAAAACACCTAAAAAAAATAACGCACCGAGCCATTTAACGCGATTTAATGATCTTCAATTACAACAACTTATTGCTGTAGCACTTATTGATGCACCGAATATACGCAGTGCCAAAGCACGAATTATGAGTGCCCGCCAAGTTGCCAAAGGCGCTTATTCTACCCTTTGGCCATCAGCAACCCTAAATGGTTTTGTCGAGAAAGAGCACTTTTCCTTTCAAGGGGCTGTGCCAGCGCCATTTAACGAACTGGTATTTAACAAAGTACTCATTGCCGATCTTGCCTTAAACTTCAATTATGAACTGGATTTTTGGGGTAAAAACAGAGAAACATTCGCCAGTAGATTAAATGAAACCTTTGCGGCGCAAATGGATCTGCAAGAAACACGCTTGATTTTAAGTTCAACCATTGCCAGTGCCTATTTCGAACTACAAAATGACATTATCCAGCAACAATTAGCGAAAGAAAATGTCCTTTTACTCAAAGAACTTGAAGATATTGTCCTGGCGCGCGCCAAACAAGGAATTCAATCAGATATTCCAGTAAAAACTGCAATATCCAATACACAAACAGCACGATTATCCATTCAAGATTACAAACGTACCGAAATGCAATCACGCCATCAATTAGCGGTATTGCTCGGCAAAAACCCGTTCAATACTCAGATTGAAACAGAAAAATTTACTTACAATAAGAAGCAACTGACCTTACCCGAGGTAATTTCCGTTAACGTGTTGGCCCAAAGACCCGATATTGCTGCATCACGTGCCTTAGCAGAAGCCGCAGCGCATCAAATCAATGTAGCCAAAGCAGCGTTCTTCCCAGATATTAATTTAAGCGGCATATTAAGCTTACAATCGTTTTATTTTACGCGCTTCTTTAATGTATCGCTGCAAACTGAAGGCATTAAGGCGGCATTAAGTTTACCTATTTTTGATGCCGGTGCACGCCGTGCAAACTTAGGAGTGAAGCACGCACAATTTGAGCTGGCAGTGAATCAGTATAATCAAACAATTTTAAATGCCCTGCAAGAAGTGACCGATCACATGACGGCATTGCAAACACTAAACAAACAAATCCTCGATCAAACAAAAGCGCTAAATACTACACAAACTAATTACAAGCTATTTGGCTCCAGTTATAGGGCAGGAATCATTGACTACGTGCAACTTATTGAAATAAAACAGTTATTAGTACAACAAAAAGCGACTCTTTATGGTTTACAAACACGCCGTAAACAAGTTTTTGTCGCGTTATTAGCAGCCTTAGGTGGTGAGGTCCAATTATGACAGCAAAAGAACAAGCTGGTGCTGCAACACCAGAAACCTTACGCAAACGTAAAATTGCGATGACTGTACTTGGCAGTGCCTTTTTAGTAATTGGTTTGCTCTGGCTTATCTATTGGCTCATTTGGGGGCAATTTGCAGAATACACCGATGATGCCTATGTTAACGGAAATATGGTACAACTGATGCCGCAAATCCCCGGTACTGTAATTGAAGTCAAGACCGATGATACGCAACTAGTCAAAGAAGGACAGGTGATTATTAAGTTAGATCAGTCCGATTACACAATCGCCTTGCAACGCGCTAAAGCCGATTTAGCCCAAACAGTGCGCCAGGTCCGTCAATACTATGAAAATGCAGCGCAAGTGCAGCAAAATGTGATTTTGGATAAAGCCAATCTGCTTAAAGCACAATTAGACTACAAACGCCGTCTTGGTCTAGTTGGTAATCGCGCTGTATCGCGTGAAGACATGCAGCATTATAAAACAGCCATGGAAGCGGCGCAGGCAAGCTATAATGTTTCTTTACATCAATTAGATGCGGCCCTTGCCCTGGTTGAAAATTCAAATCTTTATAACCATCCTCTAGTAGAAACAGCGAAAACAAATTTAAAAAAGGCTTATTTGAATTTTCAACGCACAACCATTGTTTCGCCGATCACGGGCTATGTCGCAAAACGTAACATTCAACCAGGACAACAAGTGGCATTAAACTCGGTCATGCTGGCAATCATTCCGTTACATGATACATGGGTTGATGCCAACTACAAGGAATCCTCTCTGAATCATCTTCGCGTCAATCAACCCGTAACTCTGTATGCTGATGCTTATCCTGATGTTACCTATCATGGCACAGTAGAAGGCTTAAATGCAGGAACAGGCTCAGCGTTTTCCTTGCTCCCCCCACAAAATGCAACCGGAAACTGGATTAAGATAGTCCAAAGATTACCCGTACGTATTCACTTAAATGAAGATGAGTTAAACAAAAATCCGTTGCAATTAGGACTATCCATGCGCGTTACCGTAAATACTCATGACCGTGATGGAAGCCGAATGCCAATGACTACAAAACCATTGTTTAAGTATGAGACGACTGTTTATGCAAAACAATTGGCCGAAGTTGAACCCTTAATTTATGAAATCTTGTCGGCAAATTCAAGGGATATCTCATTACCCAAGGCTGCAAAATAATGGCAGAAGCATTACCCCCACTACAAGGCAGTAGACTGCTCTTAATGACAATCTCCTTGTCATTGGCTATTTTTATGAATGTCCTTGATACGTCCATTGCCAACGTAGCAATTCCAACTATTGCCGGTGATCTTGGGGTGAGCCCAGATAACGGTACCTGGGTTATTACCTCTTTTGCAGTAAGCCAAGCAATTATGTTACCGCTCACCGGATGGCTGGCTCGCCGTTTTGGTGAAGTGCGTTTATTCCTATATTCGACCACATTGTTTACCATCGCGTCGGTACTATGCGGCCTATCCGAAAACTTAGCGATGTTGATTCTGTTCCGCGTTATTCAAGGGGCGGTTTCAGGCCCGATGATTCCTTTGTCACAAAGTATTTTACTTGCCAACTATCCTCCTGAAAAAAGGGGGCTGGCAACAGGAATATGGGCCATGACGGCGGTTGTCGGCCCCATTATGGGGCCAATTCTGGGGGGGATTATTACGGATAATTACACCTGGCCGTGGATTTTCTATATTAACGTCCCTGTTGGTATCTTTGCTATTATTTTTACAATGATTACCCTCACCGGCAGAGAAACAGCAACAGTAAAACGCCCCATAGACTATATTGGCTTAGCCTTATTAACCATTGGGATTGGCTGTTTACAAGTTTTACTCGATAAGGGACATGATTTAGATTGGTTTCATTCAAACATAATTAATGCTCTGGGTATTATCGCCCTCATTGCACTTAGCTTTTTAGTCATTTGGCTCTTAACTCAAAGCGATCCCATTATTGATTTATACTTATTTGAAAACCGCAATTTTACGATTGGCGTGATTTGCCTAACCCTAGGCTTTCTGGTTTATTTTTCCACTGTAGTTATTTTTCCCTTATGGTTACAAACACAAATGGGATATACCCCTACCTGGGCTGGTTTTGCTGCCGCTCCAGTCGGAATTTTACCATTCATATTGACCCCCTTTGTTGGTAACTATATGGGTAAATTTGATTTACGCGTGATAGCCAGCATTGGTTTTCTCATCTTTGCGCTCACCTCGTATTGGCAATCTAATTTTTATACTGATATAGGCTTCATCCAATTAATTGAACCACGATTTATCCAAGGTCTTGGTCTTTCTTTTTTCTTTACACCACTGATAGCCATGATCTTAGCCGATATACCCCCTGAAAAACTAGCAAGTGCCTTAGGTCTTGCCAATTTTTTTCGTATTCTGGGCGGAAGTTTTGGCACCTCACTCAGTGTCTCGATTTGGAATGATCGGGAAGCAATGCACCAAAGTCACTTGGTTGAATACATCAATGCCTTTAATCCATTAACGACACAATCGCTAGAACAATTACAGACATTAGGTATCTCAGGCTTAAAAGGTTTTGGCGTTTTATACGAGAACGTAATCAACCAGGCTTTTATGTTAGCGACCAATGATATCTTCAGACTTTCCGCCTGGATTTTCATGTTTTTGTTTGGTCTGGTTTGGCTTGCTAAACGCACCTTTGTAAAAGCCGGTGGCCCCATTGCAGCAGAATGATTGTTATCTAAACAATTCTTCTTTATAATTCGTGTTGATTTTAAACAATAAGGTGCTTTTAAATGAAAAAATGGATGATGCTGGCTGCTTCCAGCTTTATGGTAATGAATGCTCATGCAAACGAATCCTATTGTGGTTATAAGGATTACTTTCGTTTAAGCGACAATTCACACCCAGCAATTTATATTGTAAGTGGCTTTAGTGATCAAGACATCGTGTTACAAATAATCGGTCCACGCAGTTTTGTGATTAGAGACTCGTACCAATGCCGAAGCGGTTATGCACATGTTACAGTTGCCTATGATTCAGCCAATTGGTGTGTGCTGGATATTAAAGATGGCCCATTAATGAATCATCCAACCGTTAATGCATCGTGCAATGGAATTCGTTACATCAATACAGAATATGATGGCTTTAACAGTTATTCCTACACAATTAATTTAGATTAAAATCTAATTCATTGTCGTCTGGGTGGAAAAACGCCCCCCAATCGACAATGAATGATTATTGTTATCTACATCGCTATTGATATGCATTGACTCATAGAAACATAGAAAAAGCGGCTCTTCCCCAGAAACCTTAGCAGTGGCTATAATCTTCCTGAACAAACGTCCAGTGTATCTGAATCTACTTGGCGAGATAAATGCGAGGCTACTATTTCTGTACAACATGCAGAGAATAAGCCCCTAGAAGAAGTAGCTTCTTCTGAAGGTATACTCGTTGCTTCTCCCTGCCCCATTTGTTGCAACAACGTAAGATAAGAAGCCTCTGTTTTCAACATGGTATCAGTTGGATGTGCAACATGAACATCTTTCATTGCCCGGACAGGATAAAAAAACTCCCCCACACTTCTCATGAAATTATGCATCACGGCAAATAGACGATGCAAAGCATGAGCCGGTTTCGCATCAAATAATCCCGCCACCCGCCCAATGGTCAGGGTACTTAAATAAGCAAGCAGTTTAACAAATGCAGCCGTCACGCTATAAAATAAATAGGTTATATTCGTCCCTACGACAATAAGACGACTTAAATCTTTCTTAATTTTATCAACTAAAAACGTCCCTGCCCTGCGCACTGGCTCAGCAGGATTAGAGTTGCCTTTAATCCATGCAACCAGACTTAATGCAGGGGAAATCATAAAGCGTAATACGGCGGGAATATAAGATAAGGGCACGGAAAAAACTTGGAAGGCAATCGATGGATGACTTTCTGGATAAAGTAATTTTTTTAAAGACCGGCTTTCTTCTTTACTGAATAAAACGTCCATTTGCCGTGCCAGCGCCAATTTATCGGCCACCTCAAGTTTTGGCAACATTTTAGCCTGGACAGTTAACCAGGAAACAAGTTTGAATCGTTGTACCATACACTCTCGCTCAGGTGCCATGCTTGTTGCAGGTTCCTGGCGCAATGCTATTAAATCAGGTTGTTCATGATGCTTAACTAAATGGGCAACTAATGTTTCATAAAGCATGACGGCAAATTTAGCGCCGATAAGCGGATAACCTGTAGAAGGATCCGAGCCCAAATCTTCTTGCAGCAGATGGCTTAACCAAGGAATTTTATACCCTGCAACACCATTAACCAAGAAATAACCTAACGTATAGGCTGCCACACAATAAGCACCAATAGTTAATGGATCTTCACCAAATTGATAGAAGGTAGTTGCCGCAATACCACTTGAACCATGGGCTAAACCATCCCAAAAAACAGCAGCAATTTCTGCCAAAGTAGAGCCTCCTGCAACGGCCGCGCCCAACGGCGAAGATGCCATAGCGTAGGACAGATTACTAAATGCATTTACAAAAGCATTACCAAAGATTGAAGCACTATAAGCCGGCAAATAAATCATGCCAATACCAACAAGATACGTTGCCGTAAATACAACTCCTCCTACGGGATCTTTAGCATAAATATTATGGGTAAAAACGCTACTAAAACCGTTTACGCCCCTCACCATTGAATTAAAGATGTCATTAAATTCACCGCTAGACAGCTCATATTCAACACCCGCTAATTTCACCTTAGGGTAAGAAGTCTCCACTTTTAATTTATCGCCACACTGTTTTAATAGTTCCTCAAGGAGTTGCTCTTCAGCTACAGAAATCGCTTTGGCCTCGATAGTAACGTGCGCCAAAACTTCATCCAGTGTTGGTAATGCTTTGCTTGATTCCCAATCATTAACAATGTCTTCTGGCATACCAATGATTAATTTTGCACCAAAATCACTAATGCCATAAAAGATATCCATGAATGCATTACCAAGTTGCTTCACAAAATAAACGGGTTTTTTCCACATCGGTTCTATAGCTGGTACCTGTTGATGCAGCTTTATGGCATTAAGATGAAAATTACGGTTATGCCAATCTTCTTCTGCCCAAGGGCGCGTGGGAACAAAAATACCTTTAAATATATTCAGAAAAAATGAACTAATACTTTTAACAGTGGCCCTAACACTACGATGAGTTCTCCAGCGTGTAGCAGAATAGCATTCAAGTTCTTCTTTTTCGCTGCCATTACTGACAAAAGGAGTCTGACCTTTTTTATTATCCAGAACATCCCAACCTTCAATAAAACTAATGGCAGTTAATACTTGTTGCTGGCGTGCTGATGACAAATTATCCTGAGCAAAATCATACGCAATCAACTCGTCTTTATTAGAAGAATAAAGACCATGATGTTTGGCCGTAACGGCATTACGTGGATCCGCTTCATGATCATCAATTTCTTTACGTGCATCTTCAATAAAATCATTAATCTCACCACGTGTAAAAGCAAAATAACGCGTGCGGCTGTAAGTCAGATCTTGATTAACGCCCTGTAATTCATACAGACCATGAACCATTTGCTGCTTGATAAACTCCAGTACTGAATCATCGCCTCTTGAACGATTATAGGGGCGTAAATTTTCTTCATGATGCAATCTTTGCAAATAAGCTTGCGCACGCATTTTATCGGCTTGAATATCCAACGTTATTTGGACAATAGACGGCTCATTGAATCCAGGACAATCTACTTCAGCAAAATAGCTACTAAGATGATTTTCTATTGCATCTAATTCAGCAATGTATTGCGCAAAAACTTTTTTATATTCACGATAAGTGCTGTTTTTATTTACCAATGATTCAAGAGCTTGCAAAGCAGTAAATCGATCCTGATATAAATCAAGAAGCTTCAACTTGAGTGCTTGTGAATTACTAACCAGACCTTTCATTGCACGTTCATGTGCAACAATCCGATATTGGCCCAAAGACGAAATTACCTTGCCCGTAATCGAGTGTGTTTTTACAACGCCCCAACGTACCCCGTGTTTTAATTTTTCAGCGCTGGTTTGCCACAAAAATGCATGCGGCGTGCCATTTTTAGTAATAAATTTAATGTGATTAGGTGTTGCATGCGATACTTCTTTACGATAGATATCTCGACGCCAGGAAGCACCAATCCATGGAATTGCCGATAAGGCAGGAAGTGATAGGTTAGTATCCTCATTTAGAGTAAATGCTCGATAACGCTGCTGAATTGTCTCACCTAAAAGCACCTTTGCACTCTGTGCGCTCATAAAAAAACCTGCCCTTGCCTTGTATTTCCGATGATCATTAGCATCATTATACAGCGTAAATATTAAAAAAAGATTAACGCATAGCAAAACACAAAATTGTTATCAAGAGTCTATGTAATTAATTTTTCAACTTATTGATTGACAATCTATTGATAGAGCCTATTTTTACGAACAAAAAATGCTTCAGCTTCAAGACCGATTTTTCTGAAGTTTACTCACATCCAAAGACCCGCCACCACCGAGGGCTTTGATTAGCTGTACACTCGCCATTTGTCGACGCGCCCGTACATTCACTGAAGCAAGCTCTGACTGTAAGGCCGTATTTTCAACTACCACCACTTGCAAGAAAGTAACAAGACCTCCGGTATAGCGATATTGCTCCTGTTTCCAGGCACGCATTGCAGCACGCGTTGCTGCATCTTGCGTACTATGCTCTTTATCCAATTGCTTTATGGCAATAAGATTATCCTCCACATCTTGAAAAGCAGTTAATACGGTTTGTCGATACGTGGCAACGGTCGCATAATAATCTGCTTTTGCCTGATTTAATAAACTACGTAAGCGACCACCATCAAAGATAGTTACTGCAGCAATCGGTTGAATGAGCGTTAATAGACTAAGCGGCCCAAGAGACCAAAAAAGACTGGGTTTAGAGATAAGACTTGAGAATGATTGACTTTGATAGCCGCCCGTGCCAGTTAAGTTAAACTGTGGGAAAAAAGCAGCGCGCGCCACCCCAATGCTTGCATTAGCAGCTTGTACACGTAATTCGGCAGCAATAATATCCGGCCGGCGTTGCAACAGCGTTGATGGCATATTAGGGGCAATGGCCAGAAAACGTTGAGGTAATTTTGCCGGAGCCAAGGAAAAACCAGAGGGAATCTCCCCCACTAAGACTGCAATTGCATGTTCTAACTGAGCTCGTTTTAAACGCATGTCTTCAGCCATGGTTTTGGCATTTTCAAGCTGTGTTTCTGCTTCATCAACATCAGCTATAGGTGCAGCCCCCCCTTGGTAACGTTTTTTGGTTAAATGCAACGCTTTTTGATAGGCAACCACGGTTGTATCTAGAATCCGTTGCTGCTCATCACAACCTCTTAGGGCAAAATAATCATTGGCAAGCTCAGCATGCAAACTTAGATGAATGGTAGCAACATCAGCCGCACTTGCCTTGGCAAGACGGTCACTCGCAACAAACTGATTACGAACAGCCCCCCAGGCATCTAACTCGTAACGAAGATAACCGCCAACTAAAATCTGATTATAATCTAATATCTTCTGAGGATTGGCTACCGTACGCGAGGTTTGTTGTCTGTCCGCATTAAAGAGGGCTTGGAGGGTTGGGAAAAAAAACGAACGAGCGACTTGCGCCAGAGCATAGGCATCCTGATAATGTGCAAAGGCAACTTTTAAATCCTGATTCGCAACCGTAAGTTTTTCTTCCAAGTCATTTAAGATGGGATCATTAAATGCTTGCCACCAGGCATCTGGCTTGACAATGCGTGGTTTACCCTTAACTTTAAGCCATGTTCCAGTTTCTTTAAAATGTTCAAGAACAGGCATGGCCGGGCGTTGATAAGTTGGCGCTATAGAACAGCCCATCAAAGTAGCTGCCAATATTCCTGGAATAATGAGCTTGTTCATGAAACTACTCGCACGACTTCACCATTAGTAATCGAATCGGGTGGATTAATCACAATACGCTCACCTGGCATAATAACCCCGGTCGCAATTTCTACTTCTGCGCCAAAATCACGATTTATTGTTACTGATTTCAATGCTATTTTATGGTCTTTATCCACCGTAGCCACCTGCAAGCCTTGCGCACGAAACAGTAGGGTATTCACCGGTATACGCACCGTATGAGGAGGTAGTGGCAAGGAAAACCAGACTTCGGTATAACCACCAGGCAATAATACTTCATCTTTATTTTCTGCAGTAAATTGCGCCAATAAAGTTCGCGTTGTTGGATCAATTGCTTTGGCTGTATCTAATAATTTAGCGGGAAAGGCCTGACCAGGGTGCTCAGAAAAATGTAAACTAACGACCAGATTAGG
This sequence comes from uncultured Gammaproteobacteria bacterium, assembly GCA_963844185.1. Taxonomy (GTDB): domain Bacteria; phylum Pseudomonadota; class Gammaproteobacteria; order Legionellales; family Legionellaceae; genus Legionella. Next base: position 192,304 of record CAWJMX010000013.1, on the reverse strand, counting down.
CGTAATCCGCGCAGAATAATTCTGTGGTACTTTCACATAAATGCGTAAAGGATTCGTTTGGGCGATACGAAATAAAGGTTTTGCCGTAGTACTACTACCTGAATTAATCAATGCCCCAATATCCGTTGCCCTAGCGGTAATTACCCCCTCAAATGGCGCGATAACGCGCTCAAACCCAACCAGCTCAGTTAGGCGGTCAAGATTTGCTTTAGCGGAGCTCATCGCCGCTTGCAAAGCCTGAGCCGCGCTTACCTTCTCATCCGTTTCCTGTTTTGATACAGAATCTGTTTTTAATAAGTTTACCCAACGTTTCGCCGTAGATTGAGCCAATTTATTATTAGCAATTGCCGTATTTAAATCAGCAGCAGCCTGACGCTTTTGCGCATTGAGCTCCGGTGTTTCAATTTCAGCCAGTAAATCGCCGGCTTTGACATGGCTGCCAATATCCACATACCACTGTTTAACATAACCATTCGTACGAGCAAAAATAGGTGCCTCATGCCACGCCCATACGTTTCCAGGCAAAATAAATTTATCCGTACCACGTTCTTGCTTGGCGATAAGCGTACCCACTACAGTAACTGCCGCAGCCTGTGTCCGCTGGCGTAAAGCAAGAGCGGCTTGCACACGCAATATAATCAATACCAGCACGATTAATAAAAAAATGAAACTAGTAATCACATAGCGACGATGCCGTTTTTCTGTCAGTTGTAATTGAATTTTCTTAAGCATGTTCGTTCCTTTGCTTCATCTTCGCGCTTAACTTTCGCTCATGAATAACATAAAAAACACAAGGCACAAAAAAGAGCGTGGCGATTGTTGCAAAGGACAAACCACCAATTACAGCTCTTCCCAATGGCGCATTTTGTTCCCCACCATCTCCTAGGCCTAATGCCATAGGCAACATACCAATCACCATGGCCGATGCCGTCATCAATACCGGACGCAAACGCGCTCGGCCCGCTTCCAATGCCGCAACATAGGGATTGGGGGTATGGGCAATATGATCTCGAGCAAAACTAATAATTAAAATACTGTTTGCGGTTGCCACGCCCATACACATAATCGCCCCAGTTAATGCCGGTACGCTTAAAGTGGTATGAGTTAAAAACAACATCCAGGCAATACCGGCCAAGGCAGCAGGCAAGGCCGTAATAATGATAAAAGGATCGGTCCATGATTGAAAATTGATAACGATTAATAAATAAACCAACAAAATAGAAAATGCTAATCCCCAATATAAGCCACTAAAAGCATGTTGTTGGGTATCAATTTGGCCACGAATAGCCACCGAAGATCCTTTAGGCAGCTCTTTTTTCATATCATTAATAATTTTTTGAATATCTTTGGCGACTGCACCTAAATCCCTATCGTGAATGGAGGCAAAGATATCAATTACGGGTTGCACGTTATAATGTGATTCAACCACAGAAGTCCAAGCCCGAGTCATCTTACTCACGGCGCCTAAAATTTGTACCTGGCTTGGTACAGTTAAACTGCCTATAGGGAGATTATGTAAGGCTTGCAATGAATCCATTACATACTGTGGTGCTTGAGTCACAATGGGGTAGGAAACACCATTTTTAGGATCTAACCAAAAAGTAGGTGAGGTTTGAAAGCTACCAGATAAGGCTATCAATAAATCGGAAGCAATATCAAATTGCGTAAAACCAAGTTCACTTGCAAGACTGCGATCCACATCAACAAAAAACACCGGATAATTATTAGCTTGGCGCGTACGAATATCAGCAAGACCTGGAACTTGCTTTAACTTCTTTATCATTTTATTGGCATAAAGAGTGTTTTCCGCTTGTTTTAAACCAATAATTTGGATGTTAATCGGTGATGGTAAGCCAAAATTAATAATTTGATTAACAATATCCGCTGGTAAAAAGGCGACCGAAACCGAGGGAAACTTATTATTTAAAATTGCTCGTAAATCACGAACATAATCTGGACTAGGTTTATGTTTTTCTTTTAAAGAAATTAAAATATCAGCATCTTCAGGACCAACCGTTGCCGAATTACTGTACGATAAGTTAATACCACTGACCGGTAGCCCAATATTATCAACAATTGTCTCAAGCTCCGCCGGAGGAATCACCCGACGAATTACGGTATCAATTTCATCAACTAATCTTGCAGTCTCTTCAACCCTGGTTCCAGTTGGTGCGCGGATGTGTAACTTAATTTGTCCGGCATCAACATTTGGGAAAAAATCAGAACCAAGCCAAGGCCATAGCAATAATAAAGAAATAAAAACAAAGGCCAAAAAGCAGGGAATAAAAACCTTCGTATTCTGTAATGCTCTGGATAATAAATCACAATAGCGCTGACGAAGTTCTGCAAATTTTTTTTCAAATGCTTCATGCAAACGAACAAATCTATTGATACTTGCTGGTTTTTCTCCAGAAAGATCATGTTTGTGCAGTAAATATTTGGCTAAAGTAGCAACCAGCGTACGCGATAAAATATACGACATCAGCATCGCAAAAATTACTGCCTCGGCTAAAGGCACAAACAAATACTGTGCTACCCCACCTAAAAAAAACATCGGTACGAAAACAATACAGATACATAAAGTCGATACCAATGCCGGAACAGCGATTTGTTTCGCCCCATCAAGAATGGCTTGTTCTACTTCTTTGCCCTGTTCTAAGTTCCAATTAATATTTTCAATCGCAACCGTTGCGTCATCCACTAAAATACCTACCGCAAGTGCTAAGCCACCCAAGGTCATAATGTTAATCGTTTCACCTAAAGCAGAAAGAATAATAATGGAGGCAATAATGGATAAAGGAATAGACAACGTAATAATAAAGGTACTGCGTAAACTGCCAAGAAAAAGTAAAATCATTAATCCAGTTAGTGCAGCAGCAATGATCCCTTCAACAATAACCCCTTGAATCGCCGAGGTAACAAAGATGGATTGATCAGCAAACTTAGATAAATTCAATCCCTCGGGAAGAATTTCTTTTACTTTCGGCAATAAGGCCTTAATCTGATTAATAATATCTAAAGTCGAAGCGTTTCCCGTTTTCTGAATAGACATCATTACCGCCCGCTGTCCATCCACGCGAACTATATTTGTTTGTGGTGCAAAACCATCACGAACATGCGCCACATCACGGATGTAAAGCACGCGACCAGGCGTTGCTTTAATCGGCAAATCATTGAGCTCATCTACGGAAAGGGGACTACCATTGAGTCGAACAATATACTCATACTCACCAATCTTTTGCGTACCGGCAGGAATAATCAAATTTTGTGCATCAATAGCCGCATTAACCTGTCGTGGTGAAATCCCATACGTCTGCATCGCTGGTAAATCAAGATCCACTAGAATTTGCCGCACCTTACCACCATAAGGAGAAGGAAGCGCTGCTCCTTGAACAGTAGCGAGCTGGCTACGTAAAAAATTATTAGCTAAATCATTAAGCTTCTGTTCGGGGATAGTTGCACTGGATAAAACTAACTGTAAAACTGGAACTGTTGATGCTTTATAACTCAAAACTAGAGGCGGTAAGGTGCCTGGAGGCAAATTTTTCAAGATTGTTTGCGATATTGCGGTGACCTGACTTAAGGCAATGTCAATACTCACTCCAGGATGAAAAAACAATTTGGTAACACTCACACCAATCAGCGATTCTGATTCAATATGTTCAATATCATTAACGGTAGTCGTAACTGCACGCTCAAAGACACTGGTAATCCGAGCGGCCATTTCATCAGGCGGTAAACCAGTATAAGACCAAACCACGCTGACTACGGGAATATTAATATCAGGAAAAATATCGGTAGGAGTACGCATGATTGCCAAAGGCCCGATGATCAGAAGCATCAGCGCCAACACAATAAACGTGTAAGGTCGCGAAAGAGCAATCCATACAATCCACATAACTAACAGTCCATGTTACAAAAATTGAGAGAGCAAACCACTATAGCAACAAAATGCCGCTAAAATAAAGTTTTTGTTATTAAATTCATGGATTAACTATATAGATGGGGTAAAAAAAGTTTCATATTTTGCGAATCATGACCGAAAACCTATCCATTCATCATGAACGTTGTGTGCTTATTGCGTTTCCGATTAGAGTTTACAAAGCGCACACATAATAGATCATGAAAATGCGCTATTAGCGCCTTAGCGTGGTACAGAAGCACTAACAAGTGCGTACTGCAAGTTAAAGAGTAAACAAAGACCACAAGCTCAATTAAATTTTACGTCAATTCAACTACCTGCCCACACGCAGCAAAACCAAGAAAACCTTGTGCCTGGGCATCAGGTAAAACGCCATCATTATAATGATAAAGCCACATCTTCGCTTTAAGCTCTGAAGGTAAAGAACTTAATTGCTCAAAATGCGCATGCACGCCACTTGGCAATGGCAAGGTTTCACAATCGTGAAAAATAATTGTTGCCTGTTGGTAATATTTATCCAGTGCTTCAGGAGTAAATTGGGTATCTGCCGTAATAAAAAAATGTTTGCCTTGAGAGAAGATGTCGATACCATAACTAGGCATCAGTTTACCATTTGAATGCACATGAACTGTTTTAATCAACGTTAATTGCAATCCTTCCCATTCATAGATCTGACTGTCTGCTACTGTGTGTACAGAAAAATAATCATCCAGCGTCGCATCTTGATTTTCCAGGGTTTTTAAGCCACCACTTAAAGAGCGATTCCACAGCAGCTCCACCAAGTCTTCATGAACTATAAGTTGTGGCTGGCCATTGGGGGACACAAATTTGCGCTGTAAAGCAAACCATTCCAGGCCACCAATATGATCCGCATGTAAGTGGCTTGCAAAAACGGCGTCGATTTCGTGGGGCACATACTTCGCTTTAGTTAATGAAAAACGAATGTCAGTTCCGCAATCAATTAACAATTTTTTGCCACTATCCGTAAGCAGCAGCATATTGGATTGAAAGTTTGTAAGATCCGTTCCCAAACCACTGCCAGCACCTAAAAATAATAATTTCATTAATTAATCCTGGTTAGTACTGCAATTCCTGAATAAAAACAAACAGCTTCCTATAAAAGATAGCATTTAAACTTAATTATTAAAAATAGCTCTATTTTAGTAAATAAGCTATTCTTTTTAGTATGAACCAGGCGCTCAAAAATGTTTATAATTCAAAGGTAACCAATGAGAATGAAGCTTAATCTTAAAAATACACGCCTGCTCAATTATTTTTTCTTCTTCTTGGCAATAGCCCTTATTAGTTTGATAGTTTGCTTATTTGAATTAAAACACATTGCCCATCAAGAAATAATCAGCGAGGAAGAACATTATCAATCCTACGTGATCGCCGATAGGCTAAGACAACGTTCGGATGATTTAACCGCCATGGCTCGCCTATATGTCAACACAGGTGCAAAAAAATACCGCAACTATTACAATGAGATTATGGCTATACGTAATGGTGCGGCGCCTCGTCCGTTAAAATATGATGAGTCCTATTGGGATTTAATCATCACCCATAAAATTACCCCCAATTACATGCCAGCCCAATCGCTAGCAGAAAGGATGTTAGAACATCATTTTACCTTAAAGGAATATGCATTGCTTCTTGATGCAGAGAATAAAAGCTATAGCTTGGCACAAACAGAAACAAAAGCGATGAATGCCATTGAAGGCAAATATGAGGATAAGCAAGGCAATTACACAACGCCAGGAAAACCCAATCAGCAACTTGCCCAACAGCTATTATTTAACGAGGAGTACATGGAAGCAAAAGCCCTGGTAATGCTACCCATACACAAATTTTTTGAACAAGTAAATACGCGGACTACCAAAAAACATGAAGAACTTCGTGCCAAGATGTTTCACATTATTTTCATCGCAATCTTGTTGGCTATGTTATCAACGCTATTTATGCTTTTTTCTCTAGTGCAAGCATTAAAATCATTAGCAAAAGCAAATGAGGAAAATGATTTATTACTCTTAAATATTCTGCCAGAAACAATTGCTTTTCGTTTAAAATCAGGTGAAGAGGACATTGCTGATGAATACCCACAAGCCAGCATAATGTTTGCGGACATTATTAATTTTACTGAATTAACGGAACATTTAGGCGCAAAGAAAATCGTGCACATTTTAAATCAACTGTTTGCAGAGTTAGATAATCTCACCGAGCTATATAAGGTGGAAAAAATAAAAACCATCGGTGATAACTATATGGCCGTCTCAGGAGTCCCTATACAAACCACAGAACATGCCGCAAATATGGCGAATTATGCCTTAGCTATTCTCGAAAAAATGCAAACCTTTAATCAAAAACATCATCTGAAACTCCAATTTCGTATTGGTATGACTTACGGTAACGTAATTGCGGGAGTAATTGGCCACAAAAAATTTTTATATGATGTCTGGGGTAATGTCGTTAATCTTGCCAGCCGATTAGAAAAAAGCTCGTTGCCCAATAAAATTCACATTTCTGAAAAAATGGCCTTCATGTTGGGTGATGAATACCTCATTGAGCCTTATGACATGCTGACAATAAAAGGATTTGGCCAGATAAATACTTTTTTCCTTATTGGTAAAAAAAAGCCACAGAAGAGTAAGTTGCCCCCTACTGTTTAATGGCAACGTGGGCATATTCCATAAATATTCAAAGCATGATCGGTCATTTTAAAATTGGCGCGCTCAGCAATTGTTTTTTGGCGCTGCTCAATAATTTCATCAACAAACTCTTCAACACAACCGCATTTAACACAGACCAAATGATCATGATGCTCGCCCTGGCTCAATTCAAATACAGAATGGCCCCCAAAATTATGCCGAGAAACTAATCCTGCGCTTTCAAACTGTGTTAATACTCGATACACCGTAGCCAAGCCTACATCTTCTCCTGTTTCTAATAACGCCTTATATACACCTTCCGCGCTTAAATGATGATTATGAGACTGTTCTAAAATTTGCAATACTTTCAAACGTGGCAATGTAATTTTTAATCCGGCATTCTTTAATTGCTTGCTTTCTTCCATTAGTGCTCCTGGGCAATAGCCCTCAATTCGATGGTTAGCTTTAGTATAATGAAGTTCGATGTACCTTGCAGGTGTCTTTCGCTAAATGACGTGCTATTATGGCGAAATTTTTCACGGTAGGCAAAAAAATGCGAATAATAATTTTTCTTCTTGGTATTTTATTTACCTTAACATTGACCCAGTGCACTTCCTTCGACTTTGCGCGCCGAGTTGCCCAACAAGGCAATTTAATCCCCAAAGCCAAGGTTGAACGATTAAAAGTTGGCATGAGCAAAAATGATGTCGCTATTCTGATGGGGACCAGTTTATTAAGCCCGACATTTAATAATGATCGTTGGGATTATGCCTATACATGGCGTAGAGGTCATGGCAACATTAGCATGACTACCGTAAGCCTTTATTTTTCTCACGGGATCTTAAGACAGATAGAACGTAATCCATAGAGAGAATGCGCCCAACTAACGTTGGGCTTCACATACACCGTAGACTGACTCATTTGCCCCAACCTACGATCAATTACTTCTTAGAGCGCGCAAGCTGTCGTCTCTTTTCTTTAGGATCTAAGACCAATGGCCGGTATATTTCCACCCGGTCCCCATCTTTAAGCACTGCATCCAAAGCCACTTGCTTTGCATAAATGCCTACTGCCATATTTTTCGTTTCAGGATGTGAATGATAAATTTTTGATGCATTTAAGGCATCTAGCACTGTTGCTCCTGAATTAAGTGTTAGAGTCAAATGCACCGTTTGTCGCTCTAAAGTAACGTAAACCAACTCAATCTTTAACATACATTGCCTTGGCTCTATCGCAGAAAGAATCAACCATTTTATCCGTTACCTGCTCGAATACGGGTCCAAGAAGCATGGAAAACATTCGTCCTGCAAATTCAAATTCCAAGTCAAAAGAAATTTTACAGCCTTCATCTACTTCATCAAAACGCCAAAAGCCTTCTAAATGACTAAATGGCCCATCAACCAAGCGAATTTCGATCATCTTATTCATCTGCAAACGATTTCGCGTGGTAAATGATTTGCTCATACCAGCCGCACCAATCACTAAAGTAGCTTGCACCTCATCATCGTCACGATGATGCACCACACTTTCTGTACAATAAGGTAAAAATTGCGCATAATGTTCTACCTCATTCACCAAACGAAACATTTGTTCGCAGGTATAAACAACTGTTCTTGATTTTTTTACTACCGTCATTACATGCTCCCAGGAACTTGTTGGCTAAGCCAAAGGCTGATGTCTCTAATTTCGTCCATACATACTGAATGTTCCATAGGATAATGATGGTTAGACAGATGTGTATAACCATTGTTTAATAACCAATCTTTACTCATCTCAACCCACTTAGGCAACACCAGCGGATCAAATTGTCCTGAGCCCATAAAAATAGGCGTTTGTTTATCAAGTGTGGGACGACTATGATCGGCTAAAGGTAAATATGCAGATAAAGCAATAACACCGCCTAAACGCGCCGAAGTATGAAGAGCAGTATGCAGTGCCATTGCCCCACCTTGAGAAAAACCGGCTAAAAAAATCTGTTCATAGGTAAAACCATCCTGCAATTGTTCATCCATTACTTTGCGGATGATCCCTGCCGATTGCTCAATTCCGGCTTTATCTTGTCTATCAATTAATTCCATACCAACAATATCATACCAAGCAGGCATAACCATGCCATTATTGAGCGTCACCGGACGCATTGGCGCATTAATAAATACATGACGCAAAGCCATATCAGCTACAGGTAACTGATCGGCCAACCCAACCATATCTGAAGCATCGGCACCCAAACCATGCATCCAAAGAACACAGGCTTGTGCTGGAGCTTGAGGCTCTTTCATATAAACACTCAAAACCATCCCCTTTTACACAAAAAACAAATTATCGCCAATGCATTGACACAGTGCAAGTTATACCACACCAATATTTACAGCGAACGGATCTTCTCGCGCCCCCACCAACAATTTGTGTTATTTTAGAACAAATAAACACAAACGATTGTTTATTTTACCACCAATAATGCGCTACAATGCGCTATTGCGTCACCATATGAGCCAATACGAAATGTATAACAGATTTGAATCGCTGCCACTTACCCTCACCATGCTCGGTACAAAGACGATATTTACACCGACATTGAAGAAAACGCCTAAAGCACCACGCACGAAAGGGACGCGAGTAGCGGATTACCCCAAAGGTGAAACGCTGAGTGTGCTCTCAACGCTGATTCAAACAGAAACGCCAGCACAAACTGGGGACAAAAATTATGCTTATCAGGCAAATGAAATTGTTGTCATCAATGGCCCGGAAACCAAAGGCTCCGATGTAGGGGAAAAAATTGCCTTAGGTCTTGCCGCTGCATTAAAAGCGATTGCGCGCGGCCAAATGACAGTCAACATTATTGCGCATAGTAGGGGCGCGGTCGAATCAATTTTAATTGCTCATGAATTACAAGCGCTACAAGAAATTATTAAAACCAGTGACAATACACAACAACTCATTAAACAATTAAGCGAACAACAAGCAAAAAGACAGCAGGGAACACCTAAAAATAACACCCCAGATATTATCGTGGTCTTAGAAGGTCAGCTTAATTTAATCCCCAAAGGCGAGCAAGCCCAATGGTTTAGTGACCTCAAAACAAATATAGCCCAAGCATCAATTAACTTTTTTGGTATCGATCCCGTCCCAGGGGATTGCTTTCCAATTACTTGGTATGACGAACGATTTTTTACACTCCCTAAAATTATAAAAAATGCACAAATTCTTTATTACGAAAATGAACATTCAGACTGGGGATTTACGCCCATCTGCCCCGAAGCTGAATCTAAAGAAGAGCAAGCTTTTGTGCGCTACTCTATGCCTGGACATCATGGAACCGGCTCAAGCGGAAATAATGCATCACAACTAGGCGTCGTCGTCTGCGAGAATGAGGTCAAAGCAACCCATGTTCAGAAAATAATCATTTATAAGATGCTCGATTTTTTAACGGAACATGGCGTTAAATTTAACGATGAGCAGCAAATTTTTCATAAATATACAGCCCTAGGCAAAAAATATTCTACCGTAGAAGTAGATGCAATGCATGTATCGCAATTCGACTTCCCTACAATATACCGCGAACTGTATGCAGCGATTGCAAAAAACCGCGCGGCTTATGAAGCGTATAATAAAACCAACTACCCTTACATGGGACTATCCCTGCAACGCAAAATTCTACATAACGTACGTAACGAACGTGTATATGGTGTATTTAATGACGTATTTCCTGCGCACTCGGGTTATGTTAATGACGAACATGCTGCATTGATGCGAAGGTACTTTTTTAACATTTTTGGGCTTGATACCAACCCGAATAGCCTTGCAGAAATGATTAATACTGCACACTCGGTATTGGAAGAAAATATCAAAAAAATTGCCAGTGAACGCACACCTATACTCGGTACAGAAAAAGCGCGTAAAGACGTTTTAGAGACCTTTGATAAGGTCGTTCGCGAAGTAAGCAGTCAATATTTTACTGATGATTGGAGCTCTGTTGAAAAACAAGAAAAAAAACAGGCCTTATATCAGGCAATCATTGACATACTGGCAAAATTTAAAGAGTTATCTACCTTAGATAATGAAGTCATTAAACAATTTGTTGTGGAGCTTACCGCTCTAGGTTTATCAGGAATTAATCTCACCATTGAGTATCAACATAAAGACATAGAAGAAGATTTTAATCGCCTGCAGGAATCTACCGATAAACGATTAATAACCTTTTTTAATGGTTTATTAATGCAAATAAGCCAAGTAGAAAACCAATCCAGCATTGCTCTAGAGGAAGCCGTTCATTCTGAAGAGTATAAAAAATTGGCGAATCATCCTTATGCGGACAAAATAACTCACATTTCTAAAAAATTAGACTTTCGTATATACACCATTGAACAGCTTACTGAACGTTTTGAAGAGCAATATCCTGATAGCATCGAATCCTTTGCAAAACTTTATCAACAAATCCAAGTTTTTATTAATGACATTACTGCCTTGCGTCGTTTAACACCTACTGAAAAAATGGACCAAATTGAACTGTCGCTCCATCAAAAATCAAATGCGTTAATCGCAACGGCGGCAGAGCGATTCTACAAAGATAAACCAAACGCACTTCCCCCAATTGCGGCACCAGGTACGTTTATGGAACTGGTTAATTGTTATGCAATTAATAATTATGATGTGGTCGACCGAATCCAAAAAAAAACCACCATACTAGAACTTCATAAACAAAACTTAATCGAACAGCTAAAAACATTAACGAATGAAAAGAACACACAGGCACAACAAGCCCAAGAACAAATTGCACAATTACAGCAGACATTAGCCCAGCAAGTAGACGCCTTAACTTGCGAAAAAAATATCCAGGTACAACAAACCCAAGAACAGATTGCACAATTACAGCAAACATTAACCCAACAAGTTGAAGCATTAACACGCGAAAAAAATACCCAGGCGCAACAAGCCCAAACACAGATTGCACAATTACAGCAAACATTAACCCAACAAGTTGAAGCATTAACACGCGAAAAAAATATCCAGGCGCAACAAGCCCAAACACAAATTGCACAATTACAGCAAACATTAACCCAACAAGTTGAAGCATTAACCTGCGAAAAAAATATCCAGGCGCAACAAGCCCAAACACAAATTGCACAATTACAGCAAACATTAACCCAACAAGTTGAAGCATTAACCTGCGAAAAAAATATCCAGGCGCAACAAGCCCAAACACAAATTGCACAATTACAGCAAACATTAACCCAACAAGTTGAAGCATTAACCTGCGAAAAAAATACCCAAACGCAACAAGCCCAAGAGCAGATTACGCAATTAGAACAACAAAAACAAACGCTTATAAAACAATTAAATCAAGCGACCACAGAAAAAACAACCGAAGAACTAGCAAAAAAAGATGCCGAAGTGAAATTGAACGCGGCTCTAAAAAAAGCGGCAAAAAACCACGAAGCGATGAATAAGGTATTGCAAGCAAAAAATTTACTCTTAATCAGTGAGGAATTAGAGCCATTAACTAAAGCGTATTTGCAAAACTTACATGAAACAAAAGCTACTACCCCACAAAAAACAAGAAAGATAGAAATAGTCAACGACTTACTAGAATGTTTGCGCGATTTCACTAAAAATCCATCGCCAAAAGCACGTGTAGATGCATTTTACACCAAATTAAACGGTGCAGAAACAGAGCTTAAAATACATTGTGATCCAGACTGGACACGTTATGTTCGCAATGCGGTGGTCATCGCCGGCATTCTGCTCACCGGCATCCTGCCTGGATTGCTCGCACTTACCGCATATAGACAAATAGGTAACAGTGCTTTAAAGTCATTTTCGTTCTGGAACTCTACAGGAACAAATGTATATGATGCACTAATGTCAACCCCGCGCCCCCAAGAGGAGCCGAATGTTAATGCAGAGCCCCGCGCTCCTAACCTATAATTACAACTGGTATTTTTTAACAAATTAAGTGCGCCGCTGCTGTTAAAAAATACCAAGTCTCGAGTGCACATAGATGCAAAGTACTTTACTAAATTTAGAGTTCACTAATCAAACGTGCCGCTTATTAAATTAACCTGTTTCATTTTTATCTCACTTCAAAATATATTACAAATTTAATTCTCAAAATTACTGCAGAACAAGAAAGGTGGTGCTAGACTTTAGGTCGAGTGGACTGCCGTATGTTCCACGTATGTTTGTTTTAAATCAATTATCAATTATCAATTATCAATTATTTAAATAATAAAGAAGGATGGTATTAAATATGGAAGCAACAAAACGTACATTTTTAAAGTCTACACTTGCAATTGCATTACTGGCTTCTGGAGCTGCTTTTGCTGTAGGCCCAACAAACGGACAATTAGTTATCGTAAATAGCCTTGGGAACGTAGTTGCCGCTACAGGAAACTCTGGTGCTACTGCTTCTAGCGCATCGGTAATTGTTTCAGATGCTACTGGTCCATGCTCCACTACAGCAAACCTTGCTTACAATGGCACCGTCACTGTTAAATGGTCCTCCTCAGCTACTCACAGTACCACGTCTTGTACTGACATCACTTCAGTTTCCGTAACTCCTCTAAAAGCAACAGTTGGTACTATTTCAACTATCGTTTATGACTCTGTCACAACAACCACTGTTCCAGCCACTACCGCTACCGCAGCCATTAGCTTCACTGCACCAACAACAGCCTATGCGAATATGGCATTAATTGTTAACGGTAATGGTACACCAGCTTCAGCAGTAACAGCTTCTGCTACTGCATGGGGCGTTGGCGCAGCTTCTGCACCTGCGTTTAATGCAGGCAATGGCGCGTTAAGCACTGTTGGTGTTCCTGGTGCGGTAGGTGCTTATGGTTTGAAAGCTGAAAACTTGATGAGACGTTATGCTATTCTTCCATTTAATCCTTCAGTTAATTAATAATTAAATATTATTAATCAATAGTAGTATGCTATGATATTCAGTGCAGAAGGATGCTTATCTTTTCTGCACTGAACTATAAACGATACAAATTCTTACTGGCTATTTAATGAACTATTTTCGGCATACCATTATCACCCTTATGGCCTTGTTTATTCTTTCTGGCTGTGGCCAAAAAGGCCCGCTCTATCTGCCGCAAGCACAACAAACTACTTCAGAAAAATAATATGCGTATAAAATTTACAAAGATGCATGGCTTAGGTAATGATTTCATGGTGATTGATGGCATCAACCAAAGCATCAATCTACAACCACAACAAATAGCCAAATTAGCTCAACGTAATACCGGCATAGGTTTTGACCAGCTACTACTGATTGAACGCAGTAATCATGCAAGCATTGATTTTAACTACCGTATTTTTAACGCCGATGGCCAAGAAGTAGGGCAATGTGGTAATGGAGCACGCTGCCTAGCTGTATTTGCGAAATATTATAATTTAACCCATAAAAATCACTTAACGGTAGCAACGACCACAACACAAATGAGTTTACAGATTAACGCCGATAATAGCGTTCGTGTGGAGATGGGTATTCCCCAACTCAATCCTGCAGCAATTCCATTGAACGCTGAACATCAAGCCGCAGAATATCAATTACAACTACAACAGGGCCAAACAGCAACCATGCATGCCATCAGTGTTGGTAATCCGCATGCCGTTTTACTCGTTGAGGATGTAGAAACAGCCCCGGTGCATACCTTAGGTCATGAAATCAGCTTCCATCCCCGTTTTCCGGCACAAGCGAATGTTGGCTTTATGCAAATAATCAACCCACAGCATATCAAATTACGCGTTTATGAACGTGGCTGTGGTGAAACACTGGCATGCGGCAGTGGCGCCGTCGCTGCCGCGGCAATTGGTCGCTTATATCACCACTTGGATACGCAAGTAACGGTGAGCCTGCCTGGTGGTGAATTAATTATTGACTGGCCAGATTTTACTGCACCAATTACCTTAACCGGTCCTGCCGTCTTTGTTTATGAAGGCAAGCTTTCGCCATCCTTTTTATAATGAGTTAACATGAAAGACTTGCTACGGCAATTACCTAAATTTATCTAGGACTGTTGCGCACTGACTAACTGATGTTTTTTAAGCTTCCAACGCTTATGCATCCAATTCCATTGCTCAGGATGGGCTAAAATAATTCGTTCTAACGCGCGATTATAAGCTAAGGTGTTTTGATATAGAGATTCTGCCGTACTGCCATAATCTTGCCAAGGAAGCGGAGCGTAAAACTCTAAAACATGTTTACCACTAGGCAAGCGATAACCAGCGGCAGGAATTACCGGCACCCCTGTATAACGCGATAATGTAGCTAAACTACGATAAGTTCCAGCTTTCTCGCCAAAAAATTCGACCGCGATTCCATCGCGATTAGCTAAGGATGCATGCTGATCTAAAACAAAAATAACAGCGTGATTTTGTTCCAAGGCCGCGCACACCTTATCAAGAGAATTTTTTTTGGGAATAACATTTAAGCCAACTTGATAATACTGCTTAAATAAACTGCGTTCGATCGACTTAATCGATAAAGTACGACGAATAAAATGAAACTGCCCCTGAAATTCTTTAAAGTTTAATACGCCGCCAATTGGCGCTACTTCCCAATTACCAAAATGCCCGGTAAGAACCAACACGCCTTTTTTCTGAGCCACTACAGCCAGCATGTTTTCATGACCACGTACTTCTACCTGTTCGCCAAGTGTCTTTTCACTCATAAAACGTAAGTGTAAGGCTTCTTTAAAGGATTTAAGTAAATGTGAGTAGTACGACATAGCAAGCTGTTTTTTTTGTGCCTCATTTAAGCGATCACCATAAACGCGTTCTATATTAGCCATAATGACTTGGCGTTTATAAGGCGCATATTTATAAATCATACGCCCCAAAAAACTGACCGGTAATTCACTGATTTGCTTATCTAAGTCATTCACAGGATTTCATCACCAAACAAGTATTCATACTGGCAAATCCTCTGTTGATTATCAATGCATGCGTCGGCTTGCTGAGCGATTGATTATCGGCACTTACTGACAATTCACTACAACTCGCTGCGACCTGTTGTAAATTAGCAATACCTGGTACACATTGTGTTTCCAAAGCATAAGATGCCATGACCGCGTCAATTAATCCTGAGGCGCAAATCGTATGCCCCATCGACCATTTAAATGCCGTTACGGGGATCTCATGCGGAGCAAAGACATTTTTTATGGCATTCGCTTCGCTGTCATCTGATTTTATATTGCCATTGCCATGCGCCACGACAAAACCAATGTCTTGCGCTTTAAGCGCGACCGCATCTAAGGTACGCGTCATTAATTCAGTTAATTGCTGACCACTTGCTTCAATGGAAAATAATCCGGCAACTTCACTATTCGATAAACCGCCAATAATTTCACCATAGCACACCGCTGAACGCGCGCGCGCACTCGCCTCACTTTCTAAAACTAAAGCGGCAGCTCCTTCAGCCATAATCGTACCATCATGAGCTTCATCAAAGGGTTTTAGGTGACGATGGCTCAATACACCTAATTGCTCATAATAAAATAAAGATTGCGGTTCAACAGCTAAATCATAAGCAACAACGACAGCACGATCGACCAGACCACTGTTGATCGCATGATACGCCTCAATCAAAGCCTGCGTTCCACCTACGGCGTGATTGGTTACATTGTGGTTAGGCCCTTTAAAGCCATAAGTAATGCCAGTGTAAGCAAGAACATTATTGGGCAGAATACGCAACAACCACGTCGGGTGGACTTCATCAAATAATTGTTGGGCAAAAGACTGCATTTGGCCTTGGGACTTTGCCAGCAGAGGTAAAAAATCATATTGCTGGAAATACTTGTTTCCAGGCGAACCGACAAAAATTGCTGTTTGCTCATTGTACGCATCAGCATTGTCCAAAGTATCACGATAAGGAATGATTTGGCTGTGTTCCACCGCTTGCACTGCCGCATTAATACCAATTACATCCTGGCGCGAAATCACTTTAATTAATTTACGGTCAGGCAGCATTTTCGCCGGCTGAAAATCCTTTAATTCACCACCAAGGCGCGCGGACCATTGTGATAAGTCCCATTCGCCTATTTCCGTAATCCCACTTTTACCGTTTAAAATAGATTCCCAGGTTGCATCAGCGGTATTTCCGGAGGCAGTTAACGCGCTTCGACCAGTAATAAATACTCTATTGCTTTGACTCATCGATTTGCTCCTCCAAACTCGGGATGCTTAAATAACAAGCAGCTATTCGATCCACCAAACCCAAAAGAATCAGACAAAACCACGCCTAAAGATTTTTCACGCGGACCATCAACAACATAATCTAAATCACATTCCGGATCGGGTGTCGTTAAATTCGCCGTCATCGGAATTTGTGCCTGTTCAATGGATTTAACCGCTAATACGGCTTCAAGTGCACCGGCGGCAGCAATTAAATGCCCCGTTTGTCCCTTAGTTGAACTCACTGGCAATTGAGCGATGCGCTCACCAAAAACTGCTTTAATGGCATTAGTTTCACTTAAATCATTCATCTTCGTTGAGGTGCCATGCGCATTAATGTAATCCACATCAGCAGCCTGTACGCCCGCGTCCTTCAAAGCACGTTCAATGGCTTGAATTGCCCCATCACCATTAGGAGGAGAATCCGTAATACGATACGAACTTAGTGAGTTGCCTTCACCAGCCAGTTCCGCATAAATACGCGCGCCGCGTGCTTTAGCCTTATCCCATTCTTCAAGAATTAAATAGGCAGCACCTTCACCTAAAACAAAGCCATTGCGAGTGCCATCAAAAGGACGACTGGCGGTAGCTGGAGTATCATTATACGTAGATAGAGCACCTAATAAACAAAAACTGGACAGACCAATGGGATTAATCATTGAATCAAAACCACCTGCCAGCATAAAATCAGCTTCACCACGACGAATGACGTGCATCGCCAAACCTAAAGCTTGACCACCAGAAGCACAGGCCGTATGCACAGAAGAAGCATAACCTCTAATGCCAAATTGTTGAATCAGTAAAGATAAACCTGAATTAGGCGTTGTCTTACCAAAATCAGCCAGCTTATAAAATTCTTGGGTATTTTCTTGTAACTGAGACCAATTCACATCACCATCTGGCGCACAAGCTTGCTGAAAACGATGCAAGTAGTCAAATTCAGCAGTCATCATACCACTGCCCGTAACCACACCCCAGCGCGCAGCAGTTTGCTCTGTAGGTAAAATACCTGCATCGGCAAACGCTTGATATGCAGCCTCTAAGGAATATTCAGTAAACGGCATCGCAAAACGAGTATACTTATTCCTTAATGCCGGGTTAGGCTTGAAATTTTTCACCTCAGCAGCAATGTACGTAGGAAACGCACTTGCATCAAAGTGTTTAATCTCACCTATTCCGGATTGTCCGGCCAATAAATTAGACCAGGTAGATTCAACATCAAGACCTAAAGGCGACACTGCGCCTAAACCGGTAATCGCTACTCGTCTTTTTTTCATGTTATTTACCTCTGGGAAGGAGCACTACATCCACAACGCAAACGCGCTTACCAGCAACTGTACTGCGATAAGATAAGATTAACTCATCTTCGCTATGTCGCTTAACGGTTACACAACATTCAATCACATCACCAGGATGGACAAATTCATTCATTTTTATTTTGCGCAACTCACTGATACTGTAATTCACAGAGTATCCAGCGCGCGCAATAAATTCACGTGCTAAATTTAATTTGCATTCCAACAACACGGTCATCGGTAAAACCGGTTTTTTAGGAAAGTGATCCGGAAGATAAGGTGCCGCGGTGGTTACCCGTTTTTCAGCAACCAAACTAACTCCTGCTTCGCTAGAGCAGATTCTATCAAAGGTCATAGAAACGGTAGTGAAACCAGAATTAGTTAATAACTCTTCAGTGCATACTGGCGAACTTAAGGCGCAAATTTCAGACCAATCACCGGGATTATTAATTTCGGCATATTGCTGCTTTACGTCGTCCACAGCAATAAAATCAGTCATCGGCAATAAGGGGCCTAACGCGCCCTCAACACTAAAAATAGGCTCGTCACCTACGCGTGCAATGCTATGATACTGCACTGCGCGCTCATCCAAATTATCAATGTATGATTCAAGCAATAAGGTTTCACCAACATACGCGGAACGGTGCAAACGAGCACTAGCAACAATGCCCGCAACAGGCCGCTGCGAAAAGCCATTGTACTGCATGACATTCCATGCGGCTAATTGACCTAGAGTTTCACCAATTAAAGAAGAGATAAAACAATGACGCCCCTGTTCATCAACAGTCAAAAACGTATCATCACAGGTAATGTGTTTAATACCCTTAATCAACTGACCGGGAGATGAGTGCACAATTCTGTCAACAAACAAAAATCTCATCGCAGATCACGCAGGAACTTGTTGTTCATTTAGAGCAGAAACCACTAACTTGCAAAAAGTTTCAACAGTAAACAACATTGGAATTTCATTGACCTTCATATTTGCTTTGAATTGATCCGCAGGAACTTCGCTTAAATAATTTTGCAAAGCCTGTAATCCCTGAGCAGTTAACACACCGCCCTTCTCAAATTCATCTTCAGACAAATTACCACGCGCATTTTTCTCTAATTGGCCACGCGGAATTTTAATTTTGAATTCTTTTTCCAATTGGAATACTAAATCAAGAAAGTCAATCGATTCAGCGCCCAAATCCGCAATCAAACGGCTATTTGACGATACGTCATCTTCATCAATTACTAACACATCAGCAACAATTTCTCTAACTTTAGGATAAACGTCAGCTACATTCATTATTTTTTCCTCAGAGATCGGCAGTTTACAAAGCCGCAAATTATATCATAATTTTTTTTAAAGACATAAAATTAACATATTTTGACTACAAACAAACACTTAGAGCGCAAATTTTACGCAGCGAACCAGAGGTCGAGGCATAAGGTCCGCGCGATATTCCTTTTCCCTGCGCGCAGGCCGCCCCTAAAGCGCAGCCTACACTTAACCTACTTGACTATACCCGGCATCAACAAACAGCGTATGCGCATTAATCATCGCCGCTTCAGGCAAACACAACAAATAAACGGCATTCGCCACATCCTGGGTTGTCAATGGTCTATCACTCAAAGAGTGCGCCAAATATTCATCGAGTAACTGCTCGCGGTTTGGAAAATTCTTTAACGCATCGGTATCCACAACCCCTGCAGAAATAGTATTCACAGTAATGCCATCAACCGCTAATTCTAAACTTAGGGAACGCACTAAGGCTTCTAAAGCCGCTTTCGATGCACCGATAAATGCATAATTTGGAATAGCGCGATGCGCCCCCAAGCTGGATAAGGCAATTACGCGACCACCCGATGGCATCAACGAGCGCCCCTCGCTCGCTAAATGATTTAATGCTAACGCATTTGTTTCTAAACACCAGCGCCAATGCTTAGTCGACATTTTCAATGCCGGCTTTAAAACACCACTAGCCGCATTACTAATGAGGAAATTCAGATGGTCAAAATGCTCACGAAATTGCGCAAACATTTCTTTAACCGACTGATGATCTGCCACATTTGCTTGCAAAGCGACCGCCTTACGCCCCATCGCTTGAATCTCATCAATCAATACCTGAGCTTCATCAGAACTATTGTAATAAATTACAGCAATATCACATCCTGCCTGAGCTAACTTTAATGCAGTGGCCTTACCGATACCACGCGCGCCGCCAGTAATTAATCCTACTTTTCCTGCAAAAATTAAACTCATGGAACAGTTCCTCTTAATAGAAAAATCCCCTCGAAAAAGGGCTTGAAGGAAGATAGATTAAACTATCGCCCCACACATTTTAAAACAAAATGCGCATTTTCATTTTTATTTGCTCATAATGCAATGTTTCGCGTATTAAATTTTTAAAGATCTTGTTTCTGACGCTCTAACTTTGTACTATCAGCTCACGAGTCAACAACCATACACTAATGAATGAAATACCACTGGTCTAAAACTGTATTTCCTATTGCCGCTATTTTTTCCTTTCGCATGTGGGGTTTATTTTTACTCATCCCCGTATTTAGCATTTATGCACAAAATCTGCACGGAGCGACGCCGGCGCTTATCGGTCTTGCCTTAGGCATTTATGGTCTGGCCCAAGGAATATTGCAAATGCCTTTTGGTCTCTTTTCTGACAAAATAGGCAGGAAGCCAATAATCACCCTTGGCTTAATTCTTTTTGCCTGCGGGAGCCTACTAGGCGCACTGACCGACTCCATTTATGGAATGATCTTCGCCCGAGCATTACAAGGTACCGGTGCCATTGGCAGTGTTTTAATTGCCTTGTTGGCTGATTTAACGCCTGATGAACAGCGCACTAAAGCCATGGCCGTAATTGGGATGACCATTGGTACCTCATTTAGTTTGGCGATGGTTATTAGCCCTGCGATATCGCATCGCTTTGGCTTAGCCGGAATTTTTTACCTCACTACAGGATTATCCCTCTTGGGTCTTCTCCTCCTGCATGTCGTCATTCCCAAACCCGCCAAAGAACGCTTCCATGGAGATAGTGAAACCAATCCTGTCTTGTTTAAGCAGGTTATCCGCAACAAACACTTGCAGCGCCTAAATGCAGGCATCTTCTGCCAACACTTTATTCTCACCGCAACATTTTTTGCTATTCCATTTATTTTAAATGAGCAACTAGCACAAGGCCATTTAAGCCAGCAGTGGCATTTTTATTTACCCATTATGCTCGGTTCATTCCTGCTCATGATTCCCTTTATCATCCTTGCTGAAAAGAAAAAACTGATGAAAACAGTATTTCTTGCTGCCATCCTGGTAATGAGCTTGTCCCAATTGGTATTGGCTTATGCTTACCAAAATTGGCTTAGTCTTTGTTTGCTCATGCTGGCTTTTTTTATTGCCTTTAATATTCTTGAAGCCGCACTGCCATCACTGGTATCCAAACAAGCAAACCCCAACAGCAAAGGTACAGCAATGGGCATTTATTCTACCAGCCAATTCTTAGGCCTTTTTGCTGGTGGTGCGCTCGCAGGCCTTTTATATCAATGGCAGGGCAGTCAAGGCATTTTTATTATTAATGCCCTATTAGGTGCCCTATGGTTCACCCTATCTTATTCCATGAACCCTAATGTTTATCTTACTACCCTTAGGTTGCCTTGCGCCTGGCCACAAAAACGAGATGATGTCATCACCCAGTTATTAAAGATTAAGGGGGTAGTTGATGTGGTATTTGCCAAAGATGAACGTGTGCTTTATTTACGAATCGACAAAGAACATTATCATACGGGTAACGCGGAACAAATTCTCCAAGCAACAACGGCAGAAAAATAAAAGTCCTTATAGGAACACAAGCACCAAAATAGTTAGCAATAATTATTAGCAAAAAAATAGCGCGGCAATTATGGCTGGAGAACAGTAAATAGAGAGTAAGCACATTATTTTTCTAGGTATGTTGTTTGTCAGTTTTTTGCTTATCTCCAATTTAACTGCCTTTAAAATTGTCGAAATTCATTTGACCAATAGCTTCGCTGTTAATTTTCCAGTCGCCCTGGAATTTTTTCCATTAACCTATTTCTTTGATGAGATGCTTACTGAAGTTTACGGCTTTAGTGGCTTATTATGATAGTCATACAGACTTTAATCCCTTTTCCCTTAAGTTAAGGGATTAACAAGAAGGAACAGCTTCGTTGCCCAGAAAAATAATGGCTTATAATTTAAGCTAATGCAGTGATGAGCCAAAACACTCTTTTAATCAAACCAACTTAGTCGGCGATTTATCGTGTTTTGGCTCATCGTCACAAAAAAAACTTAATTAAATGATCCAGAGCGTTACTTGATAAGAACTCTGTATTTATTAACTAGGCTCTAACCGAAACACATGGAGTTAATTGAGTTAAATCCAGATCAGAAACAGTTAGTGCGCACCGTTTTACAGACATATTAATTGGTGAGCGTCCACTAAATAATCCATTTGCACTTAGAGGTGACTCCGCATGATAACGTTGCAATCTTCTTAGAATAGAACCTGCTAAATTCTTATTGAGATAAGACCCTGTTCCTTGAAGGCGTGGATCTGGGGCTTCAGAGCGATCATTTAACGTGTTGAAGCGCTCGTTAAGGAATTTCATTCCTTCTTTATATTCAGAAGGTTTCTGTCCTCGGATCATTTTATCTAATGCTGATTTATAAGAGCTGATTATATCTGCGGCAACATCACTTGCTTGAAAAAGACGCATTAGCTGTATCTGAGTTGGCATGTCAGCATGATAAGGGGTTTTATTTAATTGAATCATTGCTTTGGTTAACAAAAAACGTTCGCTTGGATTAAGTTCAATGCCTATTGGCGCTAACTGTGATTCTGTTTCGCTGGAAAGATCATATTTTTCCAATAACTGTTCAAATCGTTCTCTAAGCGTCAGTGGTTTAAAGTTTTTCTCTTTTTCCACCTCTTTAAGTGCAGAGCTCAGTAGGTTCGCGTCAATCACATTATGTGTGTTTTTTATGGTGGGGTGGGTGATGCCCTTTATCACCGTGTGATGTCCTCTGTGTTCAGGATTAGGACTATCTTTGTATTTCACACCAATAATGTCAAGACCCTTTCTGTTGAAAAATTTATTTCTTTCCTTTAGCAGTTCACGGTGGACAGGGGTATCTTGCTTGGCTTTTTTGGCTTGTACTTTGCCATCAACAGCATCAAACAATAATTTATCTCCTGCTTTAGGTAGTTTTTCCCCGTTGCTATTGTAGCCAGTACAAGGAGCAGTATAAACGGCAACATATTTATGATCAGGAATTTTGGATTTAGCGTGTTCAGACTGATACCCATTATTTGTTTCTACGAGTGCCTTACGAAGAATATCAAGTGCTTTTTTATCAAGATCATGTTTTTTAAAAAAATCAGTGACCGTATTAATAATCTCTGTAGTGTATTCACCAACTGGAACGCCCATATTTTTAAGTGACTCAGCACCATTAAGCACATTACTTATAATGGCCTCTTCCAAGCTGGTATACGTGTTATTGGTAACTACACTGCATCCAGATAAATGAGCCGCTGCCTGTAATACCAAACGGCCACCATTTGAATGTCCCATTAAAACTAAATTTTCTGGTTTAACCCCTTTTTTGTCCAATAGAAAGGTTGCTGCTGCTAAAATTATTTTAACTGGATCAGCAAAAGAAGCTGGCTGTTGAGCCAGATAATCCACTACGAGAAAATTAGCGTTATTACGAAGCGCAAGCTCTTTGGCGGTTGGCAGCATATTGGTATATGCAGCTCCTGCACCACCGACAACGATCAGCCATTTATCCGTTGCGACAGGATTAATATATTCTACTGTCTGGACAATTGTTTTTTGGTCAACACGAAGTTGGTAATTGTGTATGTCATTGGGCGAGGAGAGCAGCATATTTTGAAGCGTCGACGCGATGTCTTCATCTTTTTCAGCCACATTAGTAATAGCCTTTAAACAGAGTCGCGCAATCATTTTGTTAATAAAGCCAGGTTTAGCCACGCGCTCTTTAAAACTCAGGTCAGCAAGTGGTATACTTGATACATCAATGGGTAAAAGGCTGCGACGGTATAGCTGGGATGCTTTAAAGCCCATCAAGTTAATCGCCTTACGAGCAGCAGCCAAATTATCTTTTGTTCCGTTAAGAGCATCGAGAAAAATGGATGCACTCGCTTTTTGCGTCTTAATGGTTTGCTCAATATCAGTAATATTTTTATCAATTAATTGGCAATACTTTAATAATAATTTCCATATTGCATATTTTTCTGTATCGCTTAATTTATTACTTTCTGTTTTAAACAATTTTTGAATGCTTGCGATCGTATTTTTTGTAGTATAGCTTGAAAAGCTCAACTCATTTGTCAGCTCGAGAAGTTGCGATGTATCTGTTAATGAATCGGTAGACATGAAATAAGAATCTGCGCGCAGGCTAATCATGCTAATTTCATTTTTGAGTGTTGTTATTGCATTGTTTAATAATGTGACTGACATAGGCTACAACTCATATTAAATTATATTCTTAAGTGCTTAAATTATTGAAAAACAGTAAGTTAAGCGGATAAATACTCCTTACTCCATTAAATTCATCAGAACTCGTTTGAGCTTCGCGGGATGTGTACTCCATTATGCATAGTGCGATTATAACACAAAAAGTTCTATCATAAAATATAAGTAATGTCCAACTATGATTTTATTTGAACAAACTGACTTTACTGCTTAAATCGAAAAGCAAATCATCAAATGAAGGTATTTGATTGTTTTCTTTAATTTGCTAGTATTTCCTATACCATCATCTTAATGATGATTCTATTGCCTCACAAAATGTGAGCGTCAATATTTATACTACGCTTTACTTGAACGAGTACTTAACTCATGACTAATAAAGACTTACTAAGATGGATCACGGAAATTCAAGCCATCGCACAAAATGGCCTTAACTACGTGCATAATGACTTTGATAAAGAACGATACCTAAGATTACGCGATCTTGTGGCAGAGCTTGCTACCCAATCCTCAACACATTCCATGGAGGAAATAAAACAAGCATTTGCCTTAGAACAAGGACATGCCACACCGAAGCTTGATGTACGGGCTTTTATTCTTAACGACAATAAACTATTAATGGTAAAAGAACGTGCCGACGATTTATGGTCCTTACCCGGTGGTTGGGCTGATGTAAATGAATCACCATCAGAAGCCGTAATAAGAGAAACCAAAGAAGAAACAGGATTTAATGTTGCCGCGGTGCGCTTACTCGCTTTATGGGATAAACTAAAACACGATCATCCCGCACACTGGCCACATACTTATAAATGCTTTTTTCAGTGCGAACTAATTTCTGGTGAGCCCACGATAAATATAGAAATCTCAGAGATTGGTTTTTTTTCTATAAACAACTTACCACCACTATCAACACCCCGAGTAACTGAAAAGCAACTCGTACGCCTGTATGAACAAGTCCTTCATGCAGAACAAACTCTTTTTGATTAATATTTAACCGTGCAAGGGTTATATAAATTAGGTATAATGCCCCCCTAACTTTCGCATACAGGAGATAAGAAATGGCTCGTGGAATAAACAAAGTCATCTTGATTGGTAACGTAGGGGTTGAGCCTGATGTCCGTTATTTACCAAATGGCAATGCAGTAACCACTCTTTCAATCGCTACCAGTGAATCATGGAAAGATAAAACTACGGGTGAAAAACAAGACCGTACTGAATGGCATCGAGTAGTTTGCTTTAATCGCCTCGGTGAAATTGCCGGTCAATACGTACGTAAAGGCTCCAAACTTTATGTTGAAGGCAGCTTAAGAACAAGAAAATGGCAAGATCAACAAGGTCAAGACCGCTACACTACAGAGATTATTGCCAACGACATTCAAATGCTAGACAGTAAAGGCGGAAGTGCCGGTGGTTATGATGAGATGCCCCAAGCACAATATGCACCACAACCCAGTTCTAATCGCGCCCCACAACAGCAGCAAGCGCAACAAGTACCGCATGATGCATTTGACCAATTGGACGATGATGTTCCATTTTAACACTTATTCTGAATATCTGGCCTATCTTTAAAAATAGGCCAGTCAAATAAATTAACACCACTTTGTGTCAATATGGGCGAGCCACTGCATGCTTAACTGTACACGGTGCTCATGTAGCTGAATACTGGCCTCATATCCTCGCTGCAATTGAATCAATTCTTGCTGTAACTAGTTTTGCTCGAACCTAAAGAGTAGGCTCAGTGCGTTATCACTATTTATAGTTCAGCAGCCAATGTCTGCTCCTAGCATTACCAGCTCTTTTACTAAATCAAAATGTTTATAAGCAATAGCCAGTTACATTAAAACATTAATATAAGCGCCAGAACCTAATAAGAACATCTGACTTAATCGATGAAGCAATAAATCACCCGTCATTAATTAATGATAGTTAAATAAAAAACCCGCTTAAAGCGGGTTTTATTATTAATATCAAAAATCGATACTATAAAAGCATTACAAGCTATGATTATTCAGCATCATCGCTAGCAACTGGTCTGTCTAACAGCTCAACAATTGCCATCGGCGCATTATCACCTTCACGGTAACCACATTTGATGATGCGAAGATAACCGCCAGGACGTTTTTCAAAACGTGGCCCTAAATCAGTAAATAACTTACCAACCGCAGATTTTGATCTCAAAATATCAAACGCTTGTCGACGCGTGGCCACAGAATCAACTTTACTAACAGTGATTAAGGGCTCAATGTAACGTCGCAGATCTTTAGCTTTCGGTAGAGTTGTTTTGATCAACTCATGCTCAATTAAAGAACAACACATATTTGAGAACATCGCCTTACGATGACTACTTGTACGGCCAAAACTACGGCCAGAATTACGATGACGCATAACAAAAACTCCTAAACATTACTCGCCAAGACTTGCTGGCGGCCAATTCTCAAGTTTCATACCCAGCGATAATGAACGTGAAGCTAAAACATCCTTAATTTCAGTTAAAGATTTCTTACCAAGATTAGGAGTCTTTAATAATTCATTTTCAGTACGTTGTACTAAATCGCCTATATAATGAATATTTTCTGCTTTTAAGCAATTAGCAGAACGGACAGTTAACTCTAAATCATCAACAGAACGTAATAAAACCGGATCAAAATCATTGCGTTCTTTATTATCAGATCGAGACTCTTCAAACTTCATATCAACAAATGCATGAAGTTGTCGTTGAAGGATGCTAGCAGAAATACGAATTGCTTCTTCAGCATCAATTGTTCCATTAGTTTCTAACTCAATGGTTAACTTATCTAAATCTGTACGATTCTCAACACGTGCGCTATCAACAAAGTAAGCTACTTTTTTAACTGGTGAGAAACTATTATCAATTTTAAGTTTACCAACAGATTTTCTTTCCACTTCATCATCAAAATGTCTAATGAAGGAATCAGTACTATGGAATCCAATTCCTCTTTCAACTTTCAATGTCATATTTAATTTGCCTTTTTCATTCAAATTAGCAATGACAAGCTCAGGGTTAACCACTTCAACACCATGAGTCAGTTGAATATCACCCGCAGTAACTTGGCAAGGGCCTTGCTTACTTAGCGTAACCAGGGCCTCTTCACCCGTTGTCAATCTAATTGCAACCAGTTTCAGATTAAGCAATAAATCAACAACATCTTCCTGTACGCCTTCAATAGTACTGTATTCATGAAGAACACCGTCTATTGAAGCTTCAGTAATCGCACTTCCGGGCATAGATGACAGTAATATACGTCTCAAAGCATTGCCGAGAGTATGACCAAAGCCACGCTCCAAAGGCTCTAGAACTATTCTAGCTTTATATGGCGATTCAGCCTGTACCTTAAGAACATTAGGTGTCAGCATTTCATTGATTTCAGTATACATTCAGCTATTTCTCCGAGCTTACTTAGAGTAAAGTTCTACAACAAGGTTCACGTTGTAGTCTGAAGATAAGTCAGTTAACGTTGGTGCTGTAGAGAAAGTTCCTTTAAACGAAGAAGAATCTACAGTAATCCAATCACAAGGAGCTCTTTGTTCAGACAACGCTAAAGCAGCTTGGATACGACCTTGGCTCTTTGCTTTTTGACGAACAGTTACCACGTCTCCCGGACTTACTAAGAAAGATGGAACGTTAACTACTTTATCGTTAACAAGTATTGCTTTATGCGTTACTAATTGTCTCGCTTCAGCACGTGTACTTGCAAAACCCATACGATATACAACATTATCTAAACGTTTTTCGAGAAGAGACATTAGATTTTCACCTGTAGAACCCTTCATTCGCGCTGCCATTTTGTAATAGCCGCGGAATTGCTTTTCAAGAACGCCATATAATCTTCTGATTTTTTGCTTCTCTCTGAGCTGAATTCCATAACCGTTCAGGCGTGGTTTTTTATCGCCATGTTGTCCAGGTAACTTTTCAGATTTACATTTGGACTTATGATCACGTACACCACTTTTAAGTAATAAATCACAACCTTCACGACGCGATAATTTACACTTTGGACCAAGATATCTAGCCATTAATTACTCCTGAGTCTTTACACACGACGTTTTTTAGATGGCTTACACCCGTTATGAGGGATACCAGTAACATCGGTTATTTCTACAATTTTAAAATCCTGTGATATTAATTCACGAATAGTGGATTCTCTACCAGGACCGGGGCCATGTACAAATACAGCCACAGATTTCATACCGTATTCTTTCGCAACAGCAGCAGCACGCTCAGTTGCAACTTGCGCAGCATAAGGTGTACTTTTTCTTGAGCCTCTGAATCCAGAGCCACCAGATGTTGCCCAACATAACGCATTACCTTGTCTGTCAGTAAAGGTAACAATCGTATTGTTAAAAGAGGCATGTACGTGAACGATACCATCAGATACAACACGCTTTGCTTTTTTGCGTACTTTTTGCTGTTTTGACTTAGTTATTGCCATCTTACTTTCCTACATGAAAAATCAATTAGTAGTGCCTTTTCTGCGACCTTTACGAGTACGAGCATTTGTCTTCGTACGCTGTCCACGTAAGGGTAAGCCTCTTCTGTGTCTTAATCCACGATAACATCCCAGATCCATCAGGCGCTTAATGTTCATCGTGATAACACGACGCAAATCGCCTTCCACTGTAATTTTTGCAATTTCTGTTCTAAATGCTTCTAATTGAGCATCAGTCAGTTGCGAAACTTTAGTTGAAGGATCGATACCTACTGTTGAACATAATTTCAAGGATGTAGTTTTACCGATACCATAGATAGCTGTCAAAGCAATCACAACATGCTTGTGATCTGGTATGTTTACTCCTGCAATACGAGCCATTAACTTCTCCGAACGTTATTTTGTTCTGTCGAAAGGGACAGAAGAATACTATTTTTATAAAATTAAATCAAGCGGATATTAACCCTGCTTTTGTTTGTGTCTGGCATCTTTACAAATTACACGTATAGTGCCACTTCTTTTAATAATTTTGCAATTGCGACAAATTCGCTTTACTGATGCTCTAACTTTCATTCCTAACTCCGACAAATGATCATAATAGACCAGGTAATTTTGTACCTTTAAAATTAGCCTTTTTCATTAAAGAATCATATTGCTGTGTCATTAAATGTGCTTGTATTTGGGCTACAAAATCCATAATAACAACAACGATAATCAGCAACGATGTTCCTCCAAAATAAAAAGGGACATGCCATGTATACATCAAAATCTGAGGCAATAAACAAACCAAAACCAAATAAATAGCGCCAATCAAAGTTAAGCGTGTCATCACAGCATCTATATATTTAGTTGTTTGCTCACCGGGTCTAATTCCTGGGATGTAAGCTCCAGATTTCTTTAAATTTTCCGCAGTATCTTTTGGGTTAAAGACAAGCGCAGCATAAAAGAACGCAAAAAACAAAATAGCAATTGCGTAGACAATTAAATACAAAGGTTGACCAGGTGATAAAGCCATACCAACGTCAGATAACCATCCCAAACCTTTAGTATGGGAGAAGAACTGAGCTAATGTTGCTGGTAATAATATGATACTAGATGCAAAAATTGGAGGGATTACACCCGACATATTAATCTTTAAAGGCAAATGGCTAGTTTGTGCCGCATAAACCTTTCTACCTTGCGTCCTTTGTGCATAATTGACGCGTATACGCCTTTGCGCACGTTCCATAAATACCACAAACCCGGTTACAACCACCACAATTACTGCAACTATAATTAATGTAAGTGCTTGCATCTGTCCTTCTTTAACTTGTTGAAGAACTGAAGCAATGGCATTAGGCATACTGGATACAATCCCTGAAAAGATGATTAAAGAAATACCATTTCCAATACCTTTCTCAGTAATTTGCTCGCCTAGCCACATTAAAAACATAGTACCCGTAACCAAAGTGATTACTGCAGTAAAATAAAATGACATATCAGGATTAAGTGCTATTTGCTGTCCCGCCAACCATCGCGCCATACCTAGGGACTGGAATATAGACAGTACCAAAGTTAAGTATCGTGTGTACTGATTTATTTTCCTACGTCCAGACTCTCCTTCTTTCTTCAGTTGTTCAAGTTTCGGTGAAACAACTGAGAAAAGTTGAATAATAATAGATGCAGAAATATATGGCATAATACCTATAGCAAATACCGTTACACGCGATAATGCGCCACCAGAAAACATATTAAACAAGCCAAAAATTGTATTTTGCTGTTCGTTGAAAAAATTAGCTAGACGGGCAGGATCCAAACCAGGAACTGGAATGTGTGCGCCCAAACGATAAACTAAAATTCCAAGAATAACAAATAATAATCTTGATTTAAGTTCAGCCAATCCACCACGTGATTGGCTACCATTATGTTTTTGGTTTTTCATAGTCACTCTTCTATGCTGCCGCCTAAACCTTCAATGGCTAAACGAGCTCCTTTAGTGACCCTTAAACCTTTTAGTTTGATGGCTGTAGTTAATTCACCAGATAAAATTACTTTTACATCTTTAATTGAACTATTAATTAACCCTGCTTCACGTAAAACGTTTAAATCAATTACTTCAGCCGACAATTTTGCAAGTTCACTTAAGCATACTTGATCAACTGTTCTGCCAATTCGTGACTTAAAGCCCATTTTTGGCAAACGTCTTTGAATTGGCATTTGACCGCCTTCAAAGTTAATTTTGTGGTATCCGCCAGCTCTGGCTTTTTGACCTTTATGTCCTTTACCACTAGTTTTACCTAATCCTGACCCAATACCTCGGCCTAAACGCTTCTTAGGACGACGTGAACCTAGATCTGGTGATAGTGAATTTAAATTCATTATACACTCTCCTCAACTAGCAACAGATAATCGATGGCATTAATTAGTCCACGAATTGCTGGAGTATCATTATGAGAAACACTTGAATTTGTTTTACCTAAACCCAATTGTTTCACAATCGAAACATGCTTTGGTTTTCTGCCAATAACACTTTTAACCAAAGTAATTTTAATTTTCTTTTCCATAATTAGCCCGCCATAACTTCATCAACAGTTTTACCACGCTTGGCTGCAACATAATCTGGAGTACCAATGTTAGTTAGTGCACCGATTGTAGCTCGTACAATATTGCTTGGATTAGTAGAACCGATACTCTTAGCTAATATGTTTTGTACGCCTAAAACTTCCAGTACAGCTCTCATCGCACCACCAGCAATAATTCCAGTACCTTCGCTAGCAGGCTTCATAAATACTTTAGAAGCACCATAGTTCCAGCTAATTTCGTGGAATATTGTTGTTCCAGATAATGGAATATAAACCATATTTTTCTTTGCTTGTTCCATTGCTTTTTGAATCGCGATTGGAACTTCACGTGCCTTACCTCTACCAAAGCCTACTTTACCTTTTCCGTCGCCAACAACAACAAGAACTGCAAAGCCGAATACACGTCCACCTTTAACAACTTTCGCTGTACGGTTTACTGATACTAACTTTTCTTGGTAGCCATCTGATTTAGGTGATTCTTCGAATGCCATAATCGTTCCTTAAAAAACTAACCCAGCTTCGCGTGCACCTTCTGCAAGGGCTTTCACTCGGCCATGATATTTATAACCAGCACGATCAAATGCAACTTGAGTAATACCTTTCTCACTCGCACGCTTACCTAATAGTGTACCTACTAAGTTTGCTTGTTCTACTTTGCATTTACCGCTCAAACTGGCTCTTAATTCTTTATCATTAGTTGAACATGATGCTAATACTACATCGCCAAGCTTGTCAGCTTGAATTATTTGCGAATAGATATGCACACCACTTCTATAAACAACTAAACGTGCTCTACCTGATTTACGAATCAGTGCTTTTGCTTTTAATCCACGTCTCTCACGTGAGCTGTGCTTATTCATAACTTAGACCTTATTTCTTTTTCGCTTCTTTACGCGCAATTTTTTCACCAGCATATTTAACACCCTTGCCTTTATAAGGCTCTGGTGGTCTAAATGCTCTGATTTCAGAAGCTACTTGTCCGAGAATTTGCTTATCAACACCTTTAAGTAATATTACTGTATTGCTAGGGGTTTCAACAGAAACGCCTGTAGGCAAACTGTACTCAATAGGATGAGAGAAGCCTAGAGATAAGCTAATAGACTTATCTTTGGCCTGTGCTCTATAACCTACACCAACCAATTCCAATGTTACCACAAAACCTTCGGTAACACCGTGAACCATATTACTTACCAATGCTCTTGCAGTTCCAGCCTGAGCCCAAGCCTTAGGATCATTTGCTGCGGGAGCAAATTCAATGTGGTTAGACTCTTCATTTTTAGTGATTTTCACTAACTTATTAATTTTTTGAGTTAGTGTTCCTTTAGGCCCTTTAACCGTAATCTCACCTGCACCTAATGTTATTTCAACATTAGCTGGTTGAGCTACAGGGGCTTTTGCTACTCTAGACATATCATTCCTCTCAAGTATTAAGCCACTTCACAAATGACTTCGCCACCAACGCCTTTCAGCTTTGCAGATACATGAGTCATTATGCCTTTAGATGTGGACAATATAGCCACGCCAAATCCAGGAATAGAAGTCAGATCTTTGTAAGATTTGTATACTCGTAATCCAGGTCTACTAATTCTCTTAATTAACTCAATAACAGGTTTGCCATGATAATACTTTAGCTTTACCGTCATTAATTTAAGATTATTGTCTAATGCTTCTACGAAGAAATCTTGAATATAACCTTCTTCTTTCAAAACACGAGCGATTTCTTCTTTTAATCGAGAAGAAGTTAATGTTACTTGCTGATGTTTAGCTTGTTGACCATTTCTAATTCGGGTCAGCATATCAGCAACGGGATCATGCATACTCACAATCGTTCTCCAAAAAATTTACCAGCTGGATTTTCTTCCGCCTGGTATATTGCCAACCATTAGTTGTTGTCTTAAGCAAATTCTGCAAAGACCAAACTTACGATATACACCATGTGGACGACCACATTGTTGACACCGTTCTTTATGACGAACAGGATTTGAATTAACGGGTAGTTTTGCTAGTTTAGCCTGACTATCCATAATCACCTGAAAATCGTCAGATGATTTAATCAATTGTTTTAATTCGTTTCTGCGCTGTCTGTATTTTTCTACAAGTTTGGCACGCTTTAACTCTCGCATAAGCATTGATTTCTTAGCCACAATGTCACCCTTCTATTTTTTGTCTCTATCTTTCAATGGAAGATTAAATGCTTCTAGTAAAGCTTTAGCTTCTTCGTTTGTTTTGGCACTTGTAGTAATACAAATATCTAATCCACGAATGCCATCTGTTTTATCGTAATCAATTTCTGGGAATACGATTTGCTCATGTATACCCATACTGTAGTTACCAGTACCATCAAAAGATTTAGGATTTAGACCACGAAAATCTCTTACGCGAGGTAAAGTAACAGAAACTAATCTGTCTAAAAACTCATACATACGCTGACGACGTAGTGTTACTTTACAACCGATTGGCCAACCTTCTCTGATTTTAAAACCAGCCAAAGATTTTTTAGCCTTAGTAACAACAGGTTTTTGTCCAGCGATTAAAGTCATGTCCTCAACGGCGTGATTCATAACTTTTTTATCACCAACAGCTTCACCAACACCCATATTTAGAGTGATTTTAAGTAGCTTTGGCACTTCCATAATGCTGGAATAGTTGAACCGTTTCATCATCATAGGGATGACTTCTTTCTTGTAAAAATCATTAAGTCTTGTCATTTCAATCACCTAATTAAACACGGTCAATTATTTCATTGTCAGATTTAAAGTATCTAACTTTAGTACTAACACCGTTACTCTCTATAAACTTGAAGCCAACTTTGTCCGCTTTCTTAGTAGTAGGATTATAATGAGCAACGTTTGAAACGTGTAATGGTGCCTCAAGAGTAATGATTCCGCCCTTGCCTTCAGGTTTTTGTGGGTTAGGCTTCACATGCTTCTTAATTAAGTTACCGCCTTCAACAACAACACGATTGTCTGCTACTCGTAGGATCTTACCTACATGACCTTTACTTTTACCGGCGATTATAATGACTATGTCGCCTGTTTTAATACGTTTCATATCTAATCCTTCTCACAAAACTTCTGCAGCCAGAGATATTATCTTCATAAATCTCTCTCGTAGCTCGCGAGTAACGGGGCCAA
This sequence comes from uncultured Gammaproteobacteria bacterium, assembly GCA_963844185.1. Classification (GTDB taxonomy): domain Bacteria; phylum Pseudomonadota; class Gammaproteobacteria; order Legionellales; family Legionellaceae; genus Legionella. Next base: position 157,610 of record CAWJMX010000013.1, on the reverse strand, counting down.
ATATACGAGTACCAATTGGCTCGTTTTGGTTATTTAAAAGTACTGCTGCATTGCCATCAAAACGAATCAAAGAACCATCATCTCTTCTTACGCCTTGAGCTGTTCTAACAACAACAGCTTTCATTACAGCACCTTTCTTTACTTTACTTCTTGGTATTGCATCTTTGATGCTTACTTTAATGACATCACCAACACGCGCATAGCGCCGGTGTGATCCACCAAGTACTTTAATACACATTACCTTACGTGCTCCGCTGTTATCAGCCACTTCGAGCACTGTCTGCATTTGGATCATTTTTTACTCCAGCTCTGATTTCGACCAGAAAAAGGTTGCTGATTATATCAGGCCTTTTAGGGTTTTAAAAGTATATCAACAAAGTTGATTAAGAAATTACTTCGACTAATACCCAGCTTTTTGTTTTAGAGAGCGGTCTTGACTCACGGATTTTCACAGTATTGCCAATTTTACACACTTGATTCTCATCATGAGCATGAAATTTGGTTCTACGCTTCATAATTTTTCCATACTTTGGATGCTTTACTGAACGCTCAATCATCACAACTATAGTTTTATCCATTTTGTCGCTAACTACTTTTCCAACCATTGTTCTGGCGTTTGATTCATTAGTAGACATATCACTTACCTGCCTTTTCAGTCAAAATTGTTTTAACTCGTGCCACTAACTTACGCACCTTAGTAATGAGATGTGTCTTATCTAGTGAACCACTTGCTTTTTTCATTCGTAAACTTAATTGTTCTTTACGTAATGAAAGCAATTCGTTTTGCAGTTCTTCAACTGACAAATTGCGCAATTCTTCTGTTGTTTTCATTACATCACCTTCCTTTCTTCAAAGATTACTTTGAAAGGAAGCTTTGCTTTAGCCAGATCAAAAGCTTCCATCGCAAGCTCTCTGGATACACCTTCCATTTCAAATAAAACCTTACCAGGTTGTATTTGAGCAACCCAATATTCAACGCTACCTTTACCTTTACCTTGACGAACTTCTAAAGGTTTTTGGGTAATTGGTTTATCAGGGAATACTCTAATCCAAATTTTACCGCCACGTTTGATGTGACGAGTCATTGCACGTCGAGCAGCTTCGATTTGACGAGCAGTCAAGCGACCTCTTTCAAGAGCCTTCAGACCAAACTCACCAAAACTGATGTTGCTTCCACGTAAAGCCAAACCTCTGTTACGGCCTTTCATCTGTTTGCGGTATTTTGTACGCTTTGGTTGTAACATGATTCTTAATCCTCACTCACTGGGCACTGTCAGTAGATCTTTTCTTTTGCGGGAGAACTTCGCCCTTAAAGATCCAGACTTTCACACCAATAATACCGTAGGTAGTTTTAGACTCTGCTGTACCGTAATCAATATCAGCTCTAAATGTATGTAATGGAACACGACCTTCTCTGTACCATTCACTTCGAGCGATTTCAGCACCACCTAGTCGTCCACTTACGCAAATTTTAATTCCCTTCGCACCAGACTTAAGAGCAGAAGTTACCGCGCGCTTCATAGCACGTCGGAACATAACACGTTGCTCCAATTGTTGCGCAATACTTTCAGCAACAAGTGTTGAATCAAGTTCAGGTTTTTTAATTTCTTCAATGTTCAAATGAACTGGAACACCTAATTTTTTTGAAATTTCGTTACGCAATGTTTCAATTCCGCCACCTTTTTTTCCGATGATTACACCAGGTCGTGCAGTTTGAATTGTAACAACAGCGTTATTAGCAGGACGCTCAATAAGAATTTTACTTACAGCAGCACCCATAAGTTTTTTCTTAAGTTCACTACGTAAGTTAATATCTTGATTTAAGAATTCAGCATATCGTTTACCAGCAAACCACTTAGAGTTCCAATCTTTAATAATACCAAGGCGTATGCCTATAGGGTTAACTTTTTGTCCCATTGCTATTCCTCGTCAGACACTTTAATCGTGATATGGCAGGTACGCTTACAAATTCTGTTTGCACGACCTTTAGCTCTGGGACTAATACGTTTTAAAGTTGCGGCTTCATCAACGCAGACCATACCTACTTTTAAGAGAATCAATATCTGCCCCATTATTGTTTTCAGCATTAGCAATGGCTGACTCCAATAGTTTAAGCATTAATTGAGCACCTTTTTTTGGTGTAAACTTGAGGACATCAAGTGCACCAGATACTTTCATATTTCGTATCATATCTGCTACCAATCTGCCCTTCTGAGCGGATAAGGGAGCACCTTTTAACTTAGCTGTAACTTCCATCATATCCTCTTATTACTTGCCTTTAGCCTTTCTGTCACCAGAATGGCCTTTGAATGTACGAGTCATGGCAAACTCACCTAATTTATGACCAACCATATTATCAGTAATGTATACGGGAATATGTTCTTTACCGTTGTGAACAGCAATTGTCAAATCAATCATTTCAGGAACGATTGTTGATCGTCGTGACCAAGTCTTAATTGGTTTTTTCGATTTTGATTCGATTGCAGCGTCAACTTTGCTGATCAAATGATGGTCAATAAATGGACCTTTTCTTATAGAACGAGCCACTTGATATCCTCTCAATAATTATTTCTTCTTACGTCTTCTGACAATAAAGCTATCAGTACGCTTATTACTTCTGGTTTTATAACCTTTAGTAGGCATACCCCAAGGTGATACTGGGTGACGTCCACCAGAAGTACGGCCTTCACCACCACCATGTGGATGGTCAACAGGGTTCATTGCCACACCACGTACTGTTGGACGAATACCTCTCCACCGTTTAGCTCCCGCTTTACCCAATGAACGTAAGCTATGTTCACTGTTGCTTACTTCACCCACTACAGCTCGGCATAAGACGTGAATTTTACGCATTTCACCAGAACGTAGTCTTAATGTTGCGTAAACACCTTCTTTAGCAACTAATTGTCCACTAGCACCAGCACTTCTTAACATCTGAGCGCCCTTACCAGCTTTCATTTCAACACAGTGAATCGTGCTACCAAGTGGTATATTTTTTAGTGGCAAGCAATTCCCAACACTAATAGGAGCATCTGCACCACTTACAACTGTATCACCAACTTTTAAATTTGCTGGTGCGATTATATAACTTTTTTCACCGTCTTTATAAACGATTAACGCAATTAGAGCAGTTCTGTTTGGATCATACTCAATACGCTCAACTCTACCTTCAATACCGTCTTTAGTACGTTTAAAGTCAATAATACGATATTGGTTACGTTGACCACCACCGATATGTCTTACAGTGATTCTACCCTGGTTATTACGTCCACCAGATTTCTTTAGTTTTTCAACTAAAGCAGCGTGTGGTCGTCCTTTATGGATGTCTTGATGAACCACACGTAATTCGCCACGCTTTCCGGGCGATGTAGGTTTAGATTTTAATAGTGCCATCTTAATCTGCCTTATTCGGTAGCTGTAAAGTCAATATCTTGATCCGCATGAAGAGTTACAAATGCTTTTTTCCAATCACTACGCTTACCGGCTGTTTGCTTAAAGCGTTTTGCTTTTCCCTTCACATTAAGAACAGATACATTTTTAACTTTAACGTTAAATATATGCTCTACCGCCATTTTAATTTCAGTCTTAGTTGCAGTTTTTAATACTTTGAAAGTGAACTGTTTTAGCTTATCGGCTATGACAGTAGCTTTTTCAGAAGTATGAGGTTCACGTAGAACCATCAACAATCTTTCGGCATTCATTGTAACTGTTCCTCAATTTTTTTAATCGCAGCTTCTGTAACAACAACTTTCTCAAATCTGAGTAAAGAAACAGGGTCTAGAGTCGCAACGTCACAGATATCAAAGTCAATTAAGTTTCTTGATCCAAAATATTCATTCTCACCAACTTCACTCATAACAATAAGTGCGTTGTTAATTTCCAACTGGTTCATTTTGCTGACGAAATCTTTAGTTTTTTTACTTTCACATTGAAAATCACTAATGACAATCAGGTTACCAGTACGGCAAAGTTCGGAGATTATACTACGTAATGCGCGTTTGTACATTTTTTTATTAATTTTTTGTGAATAATCTCGCTTTTTAGATGCGAAGGTTACTCCACCACTCCGCCAAATCGGACTGCGGATCGTACCAGCACGCGCGCGGCCGGTTCCTTTTTGGTTCCAAGGTTTTTTGCCGCCACCACGAACTTCTGAGCGAGTCTTTTGAGCGCTGTTACCACTACGAGCATTATTCATAAAGGTTACAACAGCTTGATGTATTAATCCTTCATTGTATGCATATGCGAAAACGTCTTGGTTCAGAGTTAAAGTTGTTTTGTTATCTATAGTAGTAATTTCCATCACTCACCTCGTGCTTGCTTTTTAGCTGCAGGCTTAATCTCAACTCGTGATCCAGGCGCACCAGGAATGGCACCCTTGATAAGAAGTAGATTTCTTTCAGCATCTACGCGCACAAGTTCAAGGCTCTGAACTGTACAACGAACGTTACCCATGTGGCCTGCCATTTTTTTACCTTTGAACACGCGACCTGGAGTTTGGTTTTGACCAATAGAACCAGGAACACGATGCGATCTAGAGTTACCATGAGTGGCATCTTGTGTTCTAAAATTGTGACGCTTAACAGTACCCGCAAAACCTTTACCTTTTGTGGTTCCTGAAACATCGACAAACTGACCTGCTGCGAAAACATCAGCAACAGATAGTTCTTGACCTGCTTTAAACGCATCTTCTGAGTCAACCCAGAATTCAACTTGCATGTCGCCTGCTTCAATTTCAGCCTTTGCAAAGTGCCCAGCTTGCGCTTTATTCACTTTACTCGCTTTTTTTATTCCGCCAGTTAACTGAACGGCAGTATAGCCATCAGCTTCCATAGTTTTAATTTGCGAAACTCTATTAGGGTGCACTTCAACAACAGATACAGGAACTGAAACTCCTTCTGCTGTGAAGACCCGAGTCATACCGATTTTACGGCCTAATAAACCGATCATCATTGTAACACCTCTTTAATATCCTTCACCCTAACATTAATCATCAAGGCTTATCTGAACATCAACCCCAGCAGCCAGATCCAATTTCATCAACGCATCTACTGTCTTTTCAGTTGGATGAACGATAACGACCAGGCGTTTATGAGTACGTAATTCATATTGATCACGAGCATCTTTATTCACATGCGGTGAAGTCAATACGGTAAATTTTTCTTTGCGAATTGGTAAAGGTATTGGTCCTCTAATTTGAGCACCAGTACGCTTTGCTGTCTCCACGATTTCTCGAGTTGATAAGTCAATCAACCGATGATCAAAGGATTTTAATCTAATTTTAATGTTTTGATTGTTACTCATTTTAATTACTCGATAATTTTAGCGACAACACCGGCGCCTACTGTACGGCCGCCTTCCCGAATTGCGAAACGCAAACCTTCATCCATCGCAATTGGAGCATGCAAATTGATAACTAATTGTACGTTATCACCAGGCATAACCATTTCAACTCCAGATGGCAGGTCACAAGTACCTGTTACGTCTGTCGTTCTGAAGTAGAATTGTGGTCTGTATCCATTGAAGAATGGAGTATGACGTCCGCCTTCTTCTTTTGATAATACGTACACTTCTGCTTCAAATTTAGTGTGTGGCTTAATTGTGCCTGGCTTCGCTAATACTTGACCACGCTCAACTTCATCACGCTTAGTTCCACGTAATAACACACCCACGTTATCGCCAGCACGACCTTCATCCAACAACTTACGGAACATCTCAACGCCCGTACAGATTGTCTTCGTTGTATCGTGAATACCAACGATTTCAATTTCTTCACCAACTTTAACAATTCCACTCTCAACACGGCCAGTTACTACTGTTCCACGTCCAGAAATAGAGAATACATCTTCAATTGGTAATAAGAACGCTTTGTCGATGTTACGAACAGGCTCTGGAATATATGAGTCCATTGTTTCGACTAATTTCTCAATTGCTGGTACACCGATGTCACTAGTGTCGCCTTCCAGTGCTTTTAGCGCTGAACCAACAACAACAGGAATATCGTCTCCAGGAAAGTCGTAGCTGTTTAATAAGTCACGCACTTCCATTTCTACTAATTCTAGCAACTCAGGATCATCAACCATATCAGCTTTGTTCATGAACACAACGATGTAAGGAACACCTACTTGACGTGATAACAGAATGTGTTCTCTAGTTTGTGGCATTGGGCCATCAGCTGCAGATACAACTAAGATTGCTCCGTCCATTTGCGCAGCACCAGTGATCATGTTCTTAACATAGTCAGCGTGTCCTGGGCAGTCTACGTGTGCATAGTGTCTTGCAGCAGATTCATATTCTACGTGTGCTGTAGAAATAGTAATACCACGTTCTCTTTCTTCTGGCGCAGCATCAATTTGATCATACGCCTTAGCTGTTCCACCATACTTCTTCGCCATAATTGTGGTAATAGCAGCAGTTAGTGTTGTTTTACCATGGTCAACGTGACCGATTGTTCCCACATTAACGTGTGGCTTTTTACGTTCAAATTTTTCCTTCGCCATTTCAATAACCTCGTTAACTTTTTATTGTTTCTTGATAATTGCTTCAGCAATGTTATTTGGAGCTTCAGCATACTTAGAAAATTCCATAGTATATGTTGCTCTTCCTTGGGTAGCAGAACGTAAATCGGTCGAATAACCAAACATCTCTGCAAGCGGTACTTCTGCTCTAACAATTTTACCCGCTGGTGAATCTTCCATACCCTGCACCAAACCACGTCGTCTGTTAAGGTCGCCCATAACATCACCCATGTAATCCTCAGGTGTAACGACTTCTACACTCATAATTGGTTCGAGTAAAACAGGCTTAGCCTTCAACGCACCTTGTTTGAAACCCATAGAACCAGCAATTTTAAATGCCATTTCACTAGAGTCTACTTCGTGGAACGAACCGTCAAACAATGTAACTTTAACGTCCACAACTGGATATCCAGCGATGACACCATTTTGCATTTGCTCTTGAATTCCTTTATCAACTGCTGGAATGTATTCTTTAGGAATAACACCACCAACAATTTCATTGATAAATTCATAACCTTTTCCAGGCTCTTGAGGTTCAAGTTTCAACCATACGTGTCCGAATTGTCCGCGTCCACCTGATTGTCTTACAAACTTACCCTCTTGTTCCACAGCTTGTTTCAGTGTTTCACGATAAGCTACTTGCGGTTTACCAACATTTGCTTCCACATTAAATTCACGTCTCATGCGGTCAACAATAATTTCTAAATGTAACTCGCCCATACCTTCAATAATTGTTTGGCCTGATTCTTCGTCAGTATGAACTCGGAATGATGGATCTTCTTGAGCTAATTTCCCCAGAGCAATACCCATTTTTTCTTGGTCTGCTTTAGTTCTTGGCTCAACAGCTACTGCAATAACAGGATCTGGAAAGTCCATTCTTTCTAAAATTACCGTATTATCTAAAGCGCACAACGTATCACCAGTCATTACTGTTTTTAAACCAACAGCCGCGGCAATATCACCCGCTCTAACTTCTTTAATTTCTTCACGAGAGTTAGCATGCATCTGCAGTAAACGACCAATACGCTCTTTTTTTCCTTTCACAGAGTTATAGATTGTATCGCCGCTCTTAAGAACACCTGAATACGCTCTGAAGTATGTCAAAGTACCAACAAATGGGTCTGTTGCAATTTTAAATGCCAGGGCAGAGAATGGTGCATCGTAGCTAGTTTTACGCGTAGTTTCTTCACCATCTTCATCAATCCCTTGAATATCTGGAATATCAGTAGGAGATGGTAAGTATTCAATAACACCATCCAACACTGCTTGAACACCTTTATTTTTAAAGGCAGAACCACAGAATACAGGAACGATTCTATTAGTTACTGTTAGTTCACGCAGCGCACTCTTAATTTCAGCTTCAGAAAACGTGTCACCTTCAAGATATTTCTCCATCAGTTCTTCGCTTGCTTCTGCAGCAGCTTCAACAATCATTGCGCGATATTCTTCACATTGAGCGTGCATCTCAGTAGGGATTTCTTTGTATTCAAAGGTCATCCCTTTGTTTTCTTCATCCCAATGAATAGCTTTCATTTTAATTAAGTCAATAACCCCTTTAAATTCTTCCTCAGCACCAATTGGTAACTGAACAACAACAGGATTTGAACCTAATCTTTGTTTGATTTGGCTAACTACACGTAGGAAGTTTGCACCCATTCTATCCATTTTGTTAACAAATACGATACGTGGAACGCCGTATTTGTTTGCTTGACGCCATACTGTCTCGGATTGCGGCTCAACACCGGATACCGAGTCAAATACTACAACAGCACCATCAAGTACACGTAAAGAACGTTCTACTTCAATCATGAAGTCAACGTGTCCTGGTGTATCAATGATGTTAATTCGATGAGGCTCGAATTGCTTATCCATACCTGGCCAGTAGCAAGTAGTCGCTGCTGAAGTAATGGTAATGCCGCGTTCTTGCTCCTGAACCATCCAGTCCATAGTTGCAGCACCGTCATGCACTTCACCAATTTTATGAGACATACCTGTATAGTACAGTACACGCTCAGTTGTTGTAGTTTTCCCTGCATCAACGTGCGCGGCAATGCCTATGTTTCTATATAGCTTTAATGGAGTAGACACGGATTACCTCTCTCAATTCCATCTAAAATGTGCAAACGCTTGGTTCGCTTTTGCCATTTTATGGGTGTCTTCACGTTTTTTTACTGCAGAGCCCTTGCTTTCAAAAGCGTCCATCAGCTCCCCTGCTAAGCGCAGCATCATCCCTTTTTCACCACGTGAACGAGCAGCCTGAACAATCCAACGCATTCCTAAAGCAATGCTGCGATCGTGTCTAACTTCAACAGGTACTTGATAGGTAGCTCCACCCACACGGCGTGAACGAACTTCAACACTTGGGCGAACATTATTTAAAGCATCTTCAAAATAACGAAGAACTGAGCCAGAACCAGTAGAACCCGACTCGCTATCTTCTTCATCAGTTTTCTTGACTTTCTTGACGCGGTCTTCCATTACAGAAAGCGCACCATAGATAATTTTCTCAGCAGTTGATTTCTTACCACTGACCATTAATACGTTAATAAATTTTGCTAACAGTTCACTATGATGTTTAGGATCTGGCAAAATTTCTCTTTTGGGGACTTCTCTTCTTCTTGGCATTTCAATTTCCTACAATCAGTTATTTTTTATCTTTAGGTTTTTTGGTACCGTACTTAGAACGACCTTGCTTACGATCATTAACACCTGACGTATCTAAACTACCCCTTACTGTGTGATAACGCACACCCGGTAAGTCTTTAACACGGCCGCCTCTAATAAGAACAACGGAATGCTCTTGCAGGTTATGGCCTTCACCACCAATGTATGATGAAACTTCGAATCCATTAGTTAAACGTACACGAGCAACCTTACGCATAGCTGAGTTAGGTTTTTTAGGTGTAGTAGTATAAACGCGTGTGCACACACCGCGCCGCTGTGGACATGACTCTAGTGCAGGTACGTTACTTTTCTTCTTTACGTCCACACGAGGCTTTCTTACTAACTGATTAATAGTAGCCATTTGTACTTAACTCCGATCTGTCTCTTGTGATTATTTCGAATGCATAAGGAGGCCGGATTCTATATAGATACGGCAGATTTGTCAAGTTTTAATCTGCCGTATTTGAATCCGTACTAGTGCTCTTGATTATCTGCGTTTAAAGCTTCACTTAACGCATGTTCAACATCACTTGCAGTAACAGTGTGCACAGTGTGCTCACCAGCTGCAGCCTTTGCTCTTTTTGCCTTACGGCTTTGATGGTAGGTATAGCCTGTTCCCGCAGGAATTAAGCGTCCAACCATCACGTTTTCTTTTAAGCCACGTAAATCATCAACCTTACCACTTACAGCAGCTTCAGTCAGAACTCTTGTTGTCTCTTGGAACGATGCAGCAGAGATAAATGATTCGGTCGCCAGAGATGCTTTGGTAATACCTAATAATATTGGCGTACCACGAGCAACCTGTTTTCCTTCAGCGATAAGCCTATCGTTTTCTTGTAACATAACACTTTCTTCGATTTGCTCACCAGCTAAGAATTTAGAATCACCAGCAAAAGTAATAACACGTTTGCGTAGCATTTGTCTTACAATTGTTTCAATGTGTTTGTCATTAATTTTTACACCTTGTAAACGATATACATCTTGTACTTCGTTAACAATGTAATTTGCTAATGCACCAACACCGAGTAAACGTAATATATCATGTGGGTTCAGCGCACCTTCAGCGATCATTTCACCGCGCTCAACGTGTTCCCCTTCGAACACAGATATATGACGCCATTTGGGAATCAATTCTTCATGACATTGATCTTCGGAAACGTTGATAATTAATCTTCTCTTACCTTTAGTTTCCTTACCGAAGTTTACCAATCCTGAAACTTCAGCCATAACAGCAGAATCTTTAGGCTTGCGTGCTTCAAATAAGTCAGCAACCCTTGGCAGACCCCCTGTAATATCGCGTGTTTTTGAACGTTCTTGCGGAATACGCGCGATAACGTCCCCGATACCTACGTGACCACCATCTTCAAAATTAACAATCGCATCTACAGGTAGATAGTATTGCGCTGGAACGTTAGTACCGGCAAGGAAAATATCTTCGCCATCAGTTGTTACTAGTTTAACCATAGGACGTAAATCACGACCTGCAGCACTACTACGTTGCTTCGCATCAATAATTACGATGTTACTTAAACCGGTTAACTCATCAGTTTGCCGATTCATGGTCATGCCTTCAATTAAGTCGACAAACTTCAAATTACCAGTCACCTCAGAAATAACTGGATGCGTATGTGGATCCCATGTCGCAATAACTTGCCCGGCATCTACTGGTGAATTATCTTGCGCAGAAATTACCGCACCATAAGGTAATTTATAACGTTCACGTTCACGACCAAATTCATCAACAATAGTTACTTCACCCGAACGAGATACGGCAACTAAATTTTTGTTTTCATGAGTTACTGTTTTAATGTTATGTAAACGAATAACCCCTTTGGTCTTAATTTGAATATTATTAGCAGCAGTTGCTCGCGATGCCGCTCCACCGATATGGAAGGTACGCATGGTTAACTGTGTTCCTGGCTCTCCAATTGACTGCGCCGCAATAATACCTACTGCTTCCCCAGTATTAACCAGGTGACCACGTGCAAGGTCACGACCATAACACATAGCGCATAATCCAAAACGTGTTTGACAGGTAATTGGTGAACGAACCAGAATTTGGTCAACACCTTGTTTCTCCAATAGCTCAACCCACGCTTCATCCAACAATGTACCCGCTTTAACAACAGGTTCAGGTTGATTTGGAATGTAAACATCCGCAGCAACAACACGACCTAATACACGCTCATGCAATGGTTCAACAATATCTCCACCCTCAATTAGAGGTTGCATGAGTACGCCTGTATCCACACCACAATCTGTTTCAGTGATCACAACATCTTGGGCAACGTCCACGAGACGACGCGTTAAGTACCCTGAGTTCGCTGTTTTTAATGCAGTATCAGCTAGACCTTTACGTGCTCCGTGAGTCGAAATAAAGTATTGGAATACGTTCAAACCTTCACGGAAGTTCGCAGTAATTGGCGTCTCAATAATGGAGCCATCTGGTGCCGCCATTAATCCGCGCATACCCGCTAACTGTCTAATTTGCGCCGCAGAACCCCGCGCACCAGAATCTGCCATCATAAAGATTGGGTTAAACGATTCTTGCCGTGTTGGGTTTCCACGCGCATCAATCACAGCTTCAGTTGCAATTTTGGTCATCATTGACTTAGCAACTAATTCATTGGTTCTTGACCAAATATCGATTACTTTATTGTAACGCTCGCCGTTAGTCACTAAACCAGAACGGAATTGCGATTCGATTTCACGAACTTCGTTATCCGCATGCTCAATAATGCTGGCTTTATCATCTGGAATTTCCATATCTTCGATACCAATGGATACCCCTGAACGTGTTGCATACTTAAAGCCGGTATACATCAATTTGTCAGCAAAAATAACTGTTTCTTTTAAACCGAAGGTTCTGTAACAGCCGTCAATGACTTTAGAAATTACTTTTTTAGTCATCGTACGGTTAATCGTCGCAAAAGGCATACCCTTCGGTAGTACTTCGGCAAGAATTGCACGACCAACCGTAGTTTCAACCAGGCGATAACCTTCTTCGCCACCCTCTTTAGGCATACGGATTTTAATTTTTGCATGAATATCTAGATGACCTGATTCATAAAAATTCTGCGCTTCTTGAGCACTAACAAATATTTTACCTTCACCTAAAGCATTCACTTTTTCACGAGTCAAATAATACAAACCAAGTACCACGTCCTGGCTAGGAACAATGATAGGTTCCCCGCTTGCAGGTGATAATATATTGTTGGTCGACATCATTAATGAACGTGCTTCTAATTGGGCTTCTAAAGTTAATGGCACATGAACCGCCATTTGGTCCCCATCGAAGTCAGCATTATATGCCGTACAAACTAATGGGTGAAGCTGAATCGCCTTACCTTCAATAAGTACAGGTTCAAATGCCTGGATACCTAATCTATGTAATGTTGGTGCACGGTTTAATAAAATTGGATGCTCACGAATTACATCATCGAGAATATCCCAAACCACTGATTCTTCACGCTCAACCATCTTTTTAGCGGCTTTAATAGTAGTAGCCAGTCCTCTAAATTCTAATTTACTGAAGATAAAGGGCTTAAATAACTCGAGCGCCATTTTCTTAGGTAATCCACACTGATGTAATTTCAATGTTGGACCAACAACGATTACCGAACGACCAGAATAGTCAACACGCTTACCTAAAAGGTTTTGTCGGAAACGACCTTGCTTACCTTTAATCATATCAGCTAATGACTTAAACGGACGCTTATTAGTACCGGTGATCGCGCGACCACGACGGCCGTTATCCAATAACGCATCAACAGACTCTTGCAGCATCCGTTTTTCGTTACGCACAATAATATCTGGCGCATTCAAATCAAGCAAACGCTTTAGCCGGTTGTTACGGTTAATAACACGACGGTATAAATCGTTAAGATCAGACGTAGCAAATCGCCCGCCATCTAGAGGTACTAAGGGTCTTAAGTCAGGCGGAAGAACAGGTAACACGTCCATGATCATCCACTCAGGCTTATTACCTGATCCGTAGAATGCTTCTAATAATTTTAAGCGTTTAGTAATTTTCTTAATTTTTGTTTCAGAGCTAGTAGTTGGTAACTCTTCACGTAAATTTCTAATTTCATCTTCTAAATTAACTTGACGCAATAAATCGCGGATAGCCTCAGCTCCCATACGGGCATCAAATTCATCACCATATTGCTCCATTGCATCAAGATAAACTTCATCATTCAGCAATTGGCCACGCTCTAATTCGGTCATGCCAGGATCAACAACTACGAATGCTTCAAAGTAAAGAACGCGTTCAATGTCCCTTAAAGTCATATCGAGTAATAAACCGATTCGTGAAGGCAATGATTTTAGGAACCAGATATGAGCAACCGGACTAGCAAGTTCGATATGTCCCATCCGTTCGCGTCTTACTTTAGCTAAAGCAAGTTCAACACCACACTTTTCGCAAATAACACCACGGTGTTTTAGTCGTTTGTACTTACCACATAAGCACTCATAATCTTTTACTGGACCAAACGTTTTAGCACAGAACAAGCCATCACGTTCTGGTTTAAAAGTACGGTAATTAATAGTTTCTGGTTTCTTTACTTCGCCGTAAGACCAGGAACGAATCAACTCAGGTGAAGCCAGCGCAATTTTAATTGCGTCAAATTCTTCATTCTGGCCCTGTTGCTTGAGAATGCCAAGCAAGTCACTCATAACAGGAGCTTTTCTCATTGGTTCATTCATTAGATCGTCGTTTAGAGTACTCAAGTCTATGTCTCCAAAAATTGGTTAATCAGTATGTATCGCTGCACAGTTAATCGTGATCTAATTCGATATCAATTCCCAAGGCACGAATTTCTTTCAATAATACATTGAACGATTCAGGCATTCCTGGGTCCATACGATGATCGCCATCGACTATATTTTTATAGATCTTTGTTCTACCACCAACGTCATCTGATTTCACAGTCAACATTTCTTGTAATGTATATGCTGCACCATATGCTTCTAATGCCCATACTTCCATCTCTCCGAAACGTTGTCCTCCAAACTGCGCTTTACCGCCTAGTGGTTGTTGCGTTACTAAGCTGTACGAGCCGGTTGAACGAGCATGCATCTTATCGTCAACTAAGTGATTCAGTTTTAACATATACATGTAACCCACTGTTACTTTGTTATCAAATTTACTGCCTGTTCGCCCATCAATCAAAGTAGTTTTACCATCAGAAGACAAACCAGCTAACTGCAACATGCTTTTAATTTCTTCTTCCGAAGCACCATCAAACACAGGCGTTGCCATTGGTACACCCGCACGCAGATTGTCGGCTAATCTGAATAATTCATCCTCATTCAGACAGTCAAGATTAACTCGCTGTACACCATCATGATTATAAATCTTGGTTAAGAACGACTTAATTTCAGTGGCAGTTTGCTTGGTATCAAGCATGGCGGCAATCTTATGCCCTAAACCTTTAGCGGCTAAACCTAAATGGGTTTCTAGTACCTGACCGATGTTCATACGTGAGGGTACCCCAAGTGGGTTCAGTACGATATCCACTGATGTACCATCTTCCATATGTGGCATGTCTTCAACTGGAACAACAATAGAGATAACCCCTTTGTTACCATGTCGACCGGCCATCTTATCACCAGGCTGAATTCGTCGCTTAACAGCAAGGTATACTTTAACAATTTTTAATACGCCAGGAGCTAAGTCATCACCTTGAATGATTTTTTTGCGACTGTCGTTAAAGCGTTTTTCCATTTCTTTAGAAAGCATTTCTAACTGTTTTGAAAGCTGTTCTAATTGTTGGCTCATTGCATCATTATCTAAACGAATATCAAACCATCTTTGTCGCTCAACTTTATCCAAGTAGTCTTGTGTTACCGTAGAGCCAGGCTTCAGGTTTGCAGGTCCACCAGTAGCTACTTTGTCTAAAAGAAGGGTTGCTACACGATGATAAATATCCTCTTCACGAATTCTGCGTTCGTCGACTAAGTCCTTCCGAACACGAGCTAGATGTTCCTCTTCAATGCTTTTCGCTCGCGCATCTTTATCTAAGCCATCACGAGTAAATACTTGCACGTCAATCACGGTACCATTCATTCCTGATGGAACACGCAGTGAAGAATCTTTAACATCAGATGCTTTTTCACCGAAAATTGCCCGTAATAATTTTTCTTCGGGCGTAAGCTGTGTTTCACCTTTAGGTGTCACTTTACCTACAAGAATATCGCCAGCATTAACTTCAGCACCAATATAAACAACACCAGACTCATCCAAATTAGCTAAGGCAGATTCACCGACGTTAGGAATATCCGAGGTGATTTCCTCGGTACCTAATTTAGTATCACGCGCAATACACGTTAACTCTTCAATATGAATCGTCGTAAATCGATCTTCTTGAACAATACGCTCAGAAATAAGAATCGAGTCCTCGAAGTTGTAGCCATTCCAAGGCATAAATGCGACTAATAAATTTTGACCTAACGCTAATTCACCCATATCGGTACATGGACCATCCGCTAAAATGTCACCACGCTGAATCTGATCCCCTGTGTTAACAATGGGTCTTTGATTAATACAGGTATCTTGGTTTGAACGAAAGTATTTAGTTAAATTGTAAATATCAACCCCAGTCTCACCAGCAGTCGTTTCATCATCATTAACACGAACCACGATACGCGATGCGTCAACTAAGTCGATCACTCCACCACGCTTGGCAACAACAGAAACTCCAGAGTCAGAAGCAACAATACGCTCCATTCCAGTTCCAACTAACGGCTTTTCAGAACGCAGCGTTGGTACGGCCTGACGTTGCATGTTTGATCCCATTAATGCGCGGTTCGCGTCATCATGCTCTAAGAATGGAATCAACGATGCCGCGACAGAGACGATCTGCTTCGGCGATACGTCCATGTAGTTAATTTTGTCAGGGGTTGTCAATGAAAATTCATTTTGATGCCGACAAGGAACGAAATCCGCAAGAATATTTCCCTCTTCATCAAGAGCAACGCTTGATTGCGCAATGTATTGATCAACTTCTTCAATAGCCGATAAATATTCAATATCATCGGTTACGCGACCATCAATTACTTTGCGACAAGGTGTTTCAATAAAGCCATAATCATTAGTTCGGGCATAAACAGATAATGAATTAATCAAACCAATGTTTGGACCCTCAGGTGTTTCAATTGGGCAAACACGACCGTAGTGCGTTGTATGTACGTCACGTACTTCAAATCCTGCACGCTCACGCGTCAAACCACCTGGACCTAATGCAGATACTCTTCGTTTATGGGTAACCCCAGATAACGGATTCACCTGATCCATAAACTGAGATAACTGACTTGAACCAAAGAATTCTTTAATCGCTGCAGATACAGGCTTCGCATTAATTAAATCTTGTGGCATTAAGTTGTCTGATTCAGCTAAGCTCAAACGCTCTTTAACAGCTCGCTCAACACGAACAAGACCTACGCGGAATTGGTTCTCAGTCATTTCACCAACACTACGTACACGACGGTTGCCTAGATGGTCAATATCATCAACCATACCAATACCATTTCTAATCTCGATTAATGTCTTAATAACGGACATGATGTCTTCTTTGGTCAATGTACCTGGACCATCATCATTTTTTCTACCAACACGTCGATTGAATTTCATTCTACCTACAGCAGATAAATCATAACGCTCGTCCACAAAAAATAGATTCTTAAATAATGCTTCAGCCGCTTCTTTGGTTGGCGGCTCGCCTGGACGCATCATTCGGTAGATTTCTACCAATGCCTCTAACTGACTTGAAGTAGGATCAATTTTGATCGTGTCAGAAATATATGAGCCATGATCTAAATCATTAGTATAAATCATATCAAATTCGTGAATACCGTGAGATGCCATAGTATCTAACAACTCATCAGTTACTTCGTCATTAGCATGCGCAACTATTTCGCCAGTTAAGGTATCAATAATATTTTTAGCTAATGTTTTACCAATTAAATAATCTCTAGGAACGACAAGATCTTGCATTTGGCTTTTTTCCATTTGCTTAATATGTCGTGCGGTTACTCTTCGGCCTTGCTCAACAATTAACTCACCTGTTTCAGGAACAAGAATATCAAACGACGCAATTTCACCTCTTAATCGTTGCGGAATTAGATCGATATGATACTCACCGTTTTTAAGGTGACAGCTGGTTATCTCAAAAAATTCGCTGAGAATATTTTCGGTTTCATATCCTAAAGCTCTTAATAGAATACTAACAGGTAATTTACGTCTTCTATCGATTCGCACATACACGCAATCTTTAGGATCGAATTCAAAATCTAACCAAGATCCACGATAAGGAATAATACGTGCAGAATAAAGAAGTTTGCCTGATGAATGAGTTTTACCTTTATCATGTTCAAATATAACACCAGGAGAACGATGCAATTGTGATACAACAACACGTTCGGTACCATTCACTACGAATGTACCTACATCAGTCATTAAGGGAATTTCACCCATGAATACATCTTGCTCTCTAATATCTTTTATTGGTTTAGGTTCTTCGCTTGCATCCTTATCAAGGACAACAAGTCTTATTTTAACCCTAAGTGGCGCAGAATAAGTTAAACCTCGTAACTTGCATTCGCGAACATCGAATGCTGGCTCGCCCAGCTTGTACCCAACATATTCAAGTCTTGCATTGCCAGAAAAGCTTTCGATAGGAAACACGGAAGAAAACGCGGCATGTAATCCGGTATTAAAGTGTTCGCTTAATTTGCTATCGGCCTGAAGAAAATCTCTATAAGATTTAAGTTGAATTTCAAGCAGATTTGGTATCGCCATTTTATCGGCCTGCTTACCAAAGCTTTTGCGAAATCGTTTTTTCTCAGCATGTGAATATTGAGGTTTAGCTTCTGCAACGGCCATGGTGGTTCCTCTGTAAATTATTGATGACTTCAAACACGTAAACCCAGCCATGAAAACATGGCTGGGTCCAATCTCACTGAAACAACTTTATTATTTAACTTCTACTGAAGCACCAGCTTCTTCAAGTTCTTTTTTGATGCTAGCAGCTTCGTCTTTAGATACACCTTCTTTAATTGTTGAAGGAGCACCTTCTACTAAATCTTTAGCTTCTTTCAAGCCAAGACCAGTCAGGCCACGAACTGCTTTAATTACGTTAACTTTGTTAGCGCCAAAGCTAGTCATAACAACGTTAAATTCAGTTTGCTCTTCAACAGCAGCGGCAGCAGCAGCTGGAGCAGCAACTGCAACAGCAGCAGCGGCAGCAGAAACATTGAATTTCTCTTCCATTGCTTCGATTAGTTCAACAACTTCCATAACAGACATGTTTGATATGGTTTCTAAAATTTCATTTTTTGACACAGCCATTACTAGCTCCTGATTTAAAAAAATTAATTAATGATTAAAGGGGATTTAACCTGCTTTTTTATCTTTTACTGCTGCTATAGTTCTCACCAATTTAGCATGAGGTTCAGCAAGAGTTCTGACAAATTTCTCAACAGGCGCTTTCATCACATACATCAACTTAGCTATTGCTTCATCCGTAGTTGGTAAGCTGGCAACCACATCAAGTTGATTGGCCTGATATACTTTTCCGCCTACGGATAATGCTTTAACTTCAAGTTTGTCAAATGTTTTTGTGAATTCTTTAAGCAGTCTTGCAGCATCACTTGGTGCTTCCAGTGATAAAGCAATGAATAACGGACCGACAAGTAAGTCATTTAAGCACTCAAACTCAGTGTTTTTAAATGCTCTTCGTGTTAAAGTATTTCTTACAACTCGAAGATAAACACCGGACTTTACGTGCTTCACTGCGTAATTGCGTCATTTGATTTACAGTTAAACCACGATAATCAGCAACAACTGCCGAAATAGCTTTAGAGGCAACTTCAGTCACTTCTTCAACTACAGCTTTTTTTGCAGCTAAATTTAATGTCACGTTACTGACCTCCTAATGTATACAAATCTCAAGGATTTGCCAGTTATGGTGGCCGTCTCTTTTAAATGGAGCCGGTTCACCGTCTGCGCAGGAAATTAAGCGTTAGCACCTGCGGTCTTCGACGGCATGGAACCAAATCTATGCCGTGAATTCCTAAAAATGGGTGGGTATTTTACACAGGTAAAGATGAAATATCAATAGCCAATCCAGGCCCCATTGTTGTCGATAAAGAGATCTTTTTCAGGTATTGACCTTTTGAAGCAGATGGTTTTGCTTTCTTAAGATCGCTAACTAAAGCAACAATGTTTTCAATAACATCTTCAGCGGCAAAATCAACTTTACCAACTGTACAGTGAATAATACCGTTTTTATCAGTTCTGTAACGAACTTGGCCTGACTTAGCATCTTTAACTGCGGCCTCAACATTTGTTGTTACAGTACCAACTTTAGGGTTTGGCATTAAGCCTCTTGGGCCTAATATCTGACCTAATTGACCAACGATACGCATCGCATCTGGAGTTGCAATAACCACATCGAAATCCATAGTACCGGCTTTAATTTTATCAGCCAAGTCTTCAAAACCAACAATATCTGCACCGGCGTCTTTTGCTTTAGTAGCATTATCGCCTTGAGCAAATACAGCAACACGCACGACTTTACCAGTACCTTTAGGTAGATTAGTAGATGAACGTACGACTTGATCTGATTTACGTGGGTCAACACCCAAGTTAACACTAATATCTAAACTCTCACGGAATTTAGTTGAAGCAAATTGCTTTAATAAGTTAATTGCTTCACTAGCATTGTATAAATGATTAGGCTTAATCGCTTCTAAAATCTTTTTTTGTTTCTTAGTAACTTTTGACATGGCAACCCCTTATTCTAAACCTTCAACGTCAATACCCATGCTGCGCGCTGTTCCTGCAATACTTCTAACCGCGGCGCCTAAATCGGCTGCTGTTAAATCAGGTTTCTTCAGCTTTGCAATTTCTTCAAGTTGACTGACGTGAAGTTTAGCCACTTTCTTAGTATTGGGTGTACCACTACCACTTTGAATTCCAGCAGCTTTCTTCAGTAGAACTGATGCTGGTGGAGTCTTAGTAATAAATGTAAAGCTACGATCACTATATACAGTAATTACGACAGGTATTGGTAAACCCTGCTCTAACTGTTGTGTAGCAGCATTGAACGCTTTACAAAATTCCATGATGTTCACGCCACGTTGACCTAATGCAGGTCCAACTGGAGGACTTGGGTTTGCTTTACCCGCTGGAATTTGTAACTTAATGTATGCTTCGACTTTTTTTGCCATGTTTACTCCTTATGGGTCAAACACTAGTTTTTAGCGACCGTATAAATACAGCCTTACTTAAGTGCTAGCTCCCCAGTTTTACAAAAAAACCTGGACCAGGCCGATACCGTAGTTTAAATACACTACAATAAAGGATACTAGTCTAGGCGCTTTAACAAATTATGTTTTTTCTACTTGACTAAATTCAAGTTCAACAGGTGTAGAACGTCCAAAAATTAGAACCGCTACTCTTAGCCTGTTTTTTTCGTAGTTAACTTCTTCAACAACACCATTGAAGTCAACAAAGGGACCTTCTTTAACGCGGACAACTTCACCGGGCTCAAAGAGAACTTTAGGTCTTGGTTTGGTAACCCCATCTTCAACACGTTGCATAATGGCACGTGCCTCTTTATCCGTAATTGGTGTAGGCGTCTGGCTGGTACCACCGATAAAACCTAATACGCGAGGTATTGCTCTAATCATATGCCATGTCTGATCATCCATAACCATATTAACTAAGACATAGCCAGGAAAGAATTTGCGTGTACTTTTACGTTTTTGTCCAGAACGCATTTCGACAACTTCTTCTGAAGGAACGACAACTTCACCAATCTTGTCTTGTAAATTGTGGTGTAGCGCGCGTGAGGTTATCTCGCGCATAACAAAATTCTCATAACCTGAATAGGCATGTACGACATACCATTGCTTTGATTTCTGCTCTTCCACCGAACTCACCCTAAATGCGTTATTTTAGCAATTGCCCACATCATCATTGAATCTATACCCCAGAGTATAAATCCCGTTAATGTAACCATGACAATAACGATAGTTGTTGTTTGGATTGTTTCTTGGCGTGTTGGCCAAACGACTTTCAACAACTCAATTTTTGATTCTTGAGCAAATTGATAAACTTGTTTACCTGTTGTTGTTAGGTAAGCAAATGATAAAGATAACAAGAACCATCCAAGCCATATTATTGACTGGATAGAACCTGAAAAAGTGTAATAATAGGTGCAAAAGAAGGCGCCAGCAGTTAAAAAAACCACGGCTAACCAAGATAATATATCTTTTGTTTTATTTTGACTTTCGTTTGAACTTTTCATATTCACTTGTAGTTGGCAGGCCAGGAGGGAATCGAACCCCCAACCTGCGGTTTTGGAGACCGCCACTCTGCCAATTGAGCTACTGGCCTAAATTTAACTTGGTATGAGCCAATTATAGCTCATACCAACATTTCTTACCCGTCTTACTCGATGATTTTCGCAACAACACCGGCGCCTACTGTACGGCCGCCTTCCCGAATTGCGAAACGCAAACCTTCATCCATCGCAATTGGAGCATGCAAATTGATAACTAATTGTACGTTATCACCAGGCATAACCATTTCAACTCCAGATGGCAGGTCACAAGTACCTGTTACGTCTGTCGTTCTGAAGTAGAATTGTGGTCTGTATCCATTGAAGAATGGAGTATGACGTCCGCCTTCTTCTTTTGATAATACGTACACTTCTGCTTCAAATTTAGTGTGTGGCTTAATTGTGCCTGGCTTCGCTAATACTTGACCACGCTCAACTTCATCACGCTTAGTTCCACGTAATAACACACCCACGTTATCGCCAGCACGACCTTCATCCAACAACTTACGGAACATCTCAACGCCCGTACAGATTGTCTTCGTTGTATCGTGAATACCAACGATTTCAATTTCTTCACCAACTTTAACAATTCCACTCTCAACACGGCCAGTTACTACTGTTCCACGTCCAGAAATAGAGAATACATCTTCAATTGGTAATAAGAACGCTTTGTCGATGTTACGAACAGGCTCTGGAATATATGAGTCCATTGTTTCGACTAATTTCTCAATTGCTGGTACACCGATGTCACTAGTGTCGCCTTCCAGTGCTTTTAGCGCTGAACCAACAACAACAGGAATATCGTCTCCAGGAAAGTCGTAGCTGTTTAATAAGTCACGCACTTCCATTTCTACTAATTCTAGCAACTCAGGATCATCAACCATATCAGCTTTGTTCATGAACACAACGATGTAAGGAACACCTACTTGACGTGATAACAGAATGTGTTCTCTAGTTTGTGGCATTGGGCCATCAGCTGCAGATACAACTAAGATTGCTCCGTCCATTTGCGCAGCACCAGTGATCATGTTCTTAACATAGTCAGCGTGTCCTGGGCAGTCTACGTGTGCATAGTGTCTTGCAGCAGATTCATATTCTACGTGTGCTGTAGAAATAGTAATACCACGTTCTCTTTCTTCTGGCGCAGCATCAATTTGATCATACGCCTTAGCTGTTCCACCATACTTCTTCGCCATAATTGTGGTAATAGCAGCAGTTAGTGTTGTTTTACCATGGTCAACGTGACCAATAGTGCCCACATTTACGTGTGGCTTTTTACGCTCAAATTTTTCCTTCGCCATTGGAAAGTCTCCCCATTTGCTAAATTAATGTTTTATGGTGCCCACAACTGGACTCGAACCAACGACCTCTTCCTTACCAAGGAAGTGCTCTACCGCCTGAGCTATGTGGGCTTTATATATATGCTTGTAACTCACATAAACAAGCAAATATGGTCATTGCAATTTGGAGCGGGTGGTGGGAATCGAACCCACGCTATCAGCTTGGAAGGCTGAAGTTCTACCATTGAACTACACCCGCTTTCTATCTTCTTTATAACTGGTGGAGGGGGAAGGATTCGAACCTTCGAAGGCAGAGCCGTCAGATTTACAGTCTGATCCCTTTGACCGCTCGGGAACCCCTCCAAAAAGAACGCTATTGTCTTTCAAGATGAATAGAATGTCAACAATTAGTTAACGGTCAATCTAATTTAGATGGTGCCGGCACTAGGAATCGAACCCAGGACCTACTGATTACAAGTCAGTTGCTCTACCAACTGAGCTACGCCGGCATGTCTTGCTCACTTACATTGTGTAAGCATTATAGTGACAATTTTTTAATTTGTTAAGCTTTTTGTCACTTAAATAAAACCCTGGCGATGACCTACTTTCACATGAGGAGACCTCACACTATCATTGGCGCATGTTCGTTTCACTACTGAGTTCGAGATGGGATCAGGTGGTTCCAAACCGCTATTGTCGCCAGGAAAACTGGTTACTGTGCTGGCTTTAATGGGCAATGCTCCCAAAACCAGACAGCCGGTAAATAAAGAGTACACAAATTTCGTATTGATTCGTATCTAATCCAAAGCAACTCAGATTATATGGTCAAGACAATCAGCCAATTAGTACAAGTTAGCTTCACACATTACTGCGCTTCCACACCTTGCCTATCAACGTCGTAGTCTTCAACGGGCTTCATGGGAAAACTCATCTTGAGGGAGGCTTCCCGCTTAGATGCTTTCAGCGGTTATCCCGTCCGAACTTAGCTACCCGGCGATGCCACTGGCGTGACAACCGGTACACCAGAGGTTCGTCCACTCCGGTCCTCTCGTACTAGGAGCAGCTCCTCTCAATTTTCCTACGCCCACGGCAGATAGGGACCGAACTGTCTCACGACGTTCTAAACCCAGCTCGCGTACCACTTTAAATGGCGAACAGCCATACCCTTGGGACCTGCTTCAGCCCCAGGATGTGATGAGCCGACATCGAGGTGCCAAACACCGCCGTCGATATGAACTCTTGGGCGGTATCAGCCTGTTATCCCCGGAGTACCTTTTATCCGTTGAGCGATGGCCCTTCCATACAGAACCACCGGATCACTAAGACCTACTTTCGTACCTGCTCGAGCCGTCACTCTCGCAGTCAAGCACCCTTATGCCTTTACACTCTTGGTACGATGTCCGACCGTACCGAGGGTACCTTTGTGCTCCTCCGTTACTCTTTGGGAGGAGACCGCCCCAGTCAAACTACCCATCATACACTGTCCTCATCCCAGATTATGGGACCAAGTTAGAACCTCAACAACAACAGGGTGGTATTTCAAGGTTGGCTCCATGATAACTAGCGTCATCACTTCATAGCCTCCCACCTATCCTACACAGTTATTATCAAAGTCCAGTGCAAAACTATAGTAAAGGTTCACGGGGTCTTTCCGTCTAGCCGCGGGTACACTGCATCTTCACAGCGATTTCAATTTCACTGAGTCTCGGGTGGAGACAGTGTGGCCATCGTTACGCCATTCGTGCAGGTCGGAACTTACCCGACAAGGAATTTCGCTACCTTAGGACCGTTATAGTTACGGCCGCCGTTTACCGGGGCTTCGATCAAGAGCTTCTCCGAAGATAACCCCATCAATTAACCTTCCGGCACCGGGCAGGCGTCACACCCTATACGTCTTCTTACGAATTTGCAGAGTGCTGTGTTTTTAATAAACAGTCGCAGCCACCTGGTCTCTGCGGCCCTCATTCGCTTCATTGAGCAAGTCAATTAACAAACAAGGGCGTACCTTCTCCCGAAGTTACGGTACCATTTTGCCTAGTTCCTTCACCCGAGTTCTCTCAAGCGCCTTAGTATTCTCTACCTGTCCACCTGTGTCGGTTTGCGGTACGGTTCTCTATAAGTTATGGCTAGCAGCTTTTCCTGGAAGCCGGGCATTAATGACTTCGCTGTACACCGAAGTGTCAGCACCATGTCGCACCTCAGAGTTAATAGTAAACCGGATTTGCCAAGTCTACCCCCCTACATGCACATACCAGGACAACCAACGCCTGGCTCATCTAGCCTTCTCCGTCCCCACTTCAC
>CAWJMX010000013.1:0-127500 GCA_963844185.1 uncultured Gammaproteobacteria bacterium | reverse complement strand
GTCACCTAAAATTACCACCGGGTAATCGTAGTCAGCAAGAGCCAAACACAAGTCTGGGCCAATGCCCGCAGGTTCACCACTGCTAATGAGCAGTGGCTTCATGCTAAGTCCTTTTCAACAATATTCACATAGGCATCGGTACGTATATGCTGCTGCCAATTTTGCACGGCTTCAGCAAATTTACGTTGATGTAAAAATTGTCTGATTTGTTGTTTCTTAAAGACATTTGAGTCATCTTGCTGTTTGCGTCCCAATACTTCAATTAGATGCCAGCCAAATTGGGTTTTCACAGGTTGACTTACTTGATTTAAAGCAAGTTTATTCATTGTTTTTTCAAACTCAGGCACAAGTTCACCGGGAGTAACCCAACCCAAATCGCCACCTTTAACCGCACTGCCGGTGTCTAAAGAGTATTGTTTCGCCATTTTAGCGAAATCTTTGCCCGCTTTTAATTGCTGATAAATATTATTTACTTGCTTTTTCACATCATCAGGAAGCATATTGGCATCTGGCTTTAAAAGAATATGACGTACGTGAGTCAGTGTAACCATATGCTGTTGCTGTTCACCACCAATCGCAACTAATTTAATTAATTGCAATCCATTACCTGCACGTAAAGGCCCTGCCACTTGACCGACTTTCATATTAACCACCTCTTTAGCAAAGAGTTCAGGTAATTCTGCTAAATGTCGTTCGCCCAAATCACCACCATCTAATACCAAATCACCTGTAGATTTTTCTACAGCTACACGACTGAAGTCCGCACCTTTTTTAATGCTTGCCAATATCTGCGCTGCAGTAGCCTGAGCTTTTTTTACTTGTGCGGACGAAGGCTCCTCATTTAAAGGAATTACTATATTTTGTAAGTGATAAGTTAGATGGGTACGATCAACCGGTAAATCACCTTCGGTTTTCAAGTATTGTTCTACTTGCTCATTAGTAATCATGACGTCATGACCAACGGCTTTTTGTTGTAGGTTCGACAAGATCATTTCTTTACGAATGCTCTCGCGGTATTCATTCCATCCCATACCTTGTTTAACAATTTCTTCACGCATTTGAGATAAAGTCGCATGATTTGCGGCTGCAATTCGTTCAATTGCTTGCGTTAATTCCGTATCATCAATACTAATACCATGTTGTTTTGCCATTTGTAGTTGCAGATCCACATCAATCAAATGTTGCAAGACTTGTTTACGCACCACTGAATCAGGAGGAAGTTGGATTCTTTGTGCAAGAAGCTGCTTTTTAGCCATAGCAACATGTTTATCGAGTTCGCTTGCCGTAATGACGCTGTTGTTTACCACAGCAACTACCTTATCCAATAGTTGTTTTGCCTGGGTAACACCAACTGCTGCAAGCAAAACGCAAATGAGTGCTATTCTTTTATACATACCTTAATCCTTATTTAGCTTTTTTCGAGCAATCTGTTGCGATCCTAGCCTATGTAACCCGAAATCTTAAAATTAACGAGACACTAAGTTATTTTTAATCAAAATACAAGCAACTTTGTCTAATTTCTGCCACTATCCTTAGCGGCAATTACTACTCGCGAGTAATAGTTCGCTTAGCATAACATTATCAACAACGGTTAATGAAATGGATCCTGATAGCCTGGTATATAAGTACGCAAGATGCCATTAGGATCGTTATTCGCGACAGATCCTAAGCCTTTTAATAATATTTGCAAATAGACATTATTATTATACCGCGGCTCATAGGATTCACTTAAATTTTTAAATGTTCTTCCACCTAAGATACGTACGGCCCAACAACAGTTGTCATATTGCATTCCTAGCAAGGACATCATACTGTAATTTTTACTAATATTATGGCTATAAGCGCCAATGGTGCTCCATTTATCATTCATTGGTAAAGAAAAGGCAACTATGGCCTGATGCAACGCATTATTAGTGGTGCCATTATTACGGACTGATGTAACATCACCATTGACTAAATAGGTGTAGCCAAAATTAATAATTGCATTCGCTGCGGGCTGATAGTGCAAATTGAAATCGCCATTATTGGTTGCTGATGTTGCCGGATCCCATACGTAATCCCCGGTAATTCCCCATACCGAATTCAGATGATACACTGCCCGTGAGGCGATTGGCGATGTCGCGGAAAAAGGGGACAGTTGCCCAATCTCATAAGGATAAGCAAAGCATGGTCCGTCAAAACTTCGGCATAATTGCACACGTCTAGTAGAAAAATATTTGCTTTGGCCAATAGAAAAATTAGCACGTTCATTGCCCGTTCGCTCAGATAGCCAACGTGTAGTAACAGCATAGGATAATTGATTCGCATCACCAATTCTGTCAAAGCCTGAAAAACGGTTCGTCCTAAATAGTTGGTCAACGTTAAAAATCATATTCGCGGTATCATAGATTGGAATAGCACTTTGATCTTGATAAGGAACCCGCAAATAAAACACACTGGGCTCCAAGGTTTGGGTGTATGTATCGCTCAGAAAATTAAAATTTCGCTCAAAAAACAAGCCACTCTGTACGGAATAACGGGGGATGAAACGATTATAATCTGTATGCTTTGGTCCCCAATTATTTTTGACTTCATAATAATTTTCAACAAACTCAACAGAAGGCGTAATGTAGCCCCAAGCCTTACGCTGTGGCAATGAAAGTACTGGGTTAAAATGCAAGCGCGGACCACGCGGCATTCCTATTTGCGCCCCTTCCCATTGCGTACCAGGCCAAAAAAAGTGATCATATTGACCAATAATATTTAAATTAGCATGTACTGGCAAATCGTAGTAATAACCACGAGCCAAAAATTGCGGTAAGCGCTCATATTGATCAGCAATTGGTGTTTCATTAACAGGATGTAGGGTTTGATAGCTTTGCACCATGCCTCGAAAAACCCAATTTTCCGTGTTGTACGATAAATCGGCCTGACGCAACAGTTGTCTTTGCGTAATTAAGGCTAAATTCGTACTAAAATCTTGAAAATAATAATCATCCGAAACTTGTTGTACGTTCACATGTAAACGTAAATCAGGAGTAAACTGAGTGGTCTCCAAAATGCCAAATGACCAACGGTTGGTTGAATGATCTTTAAGCCAGGGAAATCGCTCTTCATGATTATGCAAAAAATTGCGATAGGCCGCATCGTCTGGCAAAAGACTACCACTAAGCACACCATAGCTTTTAGTTGTCAAATAACGATATTCAGCGCCCATCATCACCCCACGTTCACTATATGCATGCGGGATTAAGGTTAAATCATAGTTTGGTGCCAGATTCACATAATAAGGAAGTCCAAAATCGAAACCACCCGTGTTGGAATAGCCGCCTACAGGCATGAGAAAACCTGATTTACGCTCCTTACTGGTAGGAAAACTTAAATAAGGTACATAAAGAATCGGCCATTCATGAATACGTAGCTTAACATTGCGCGCCACGCCAACTGCTTTCTTATTATCAATGCTGATTGATTTCGCTTCAAGATCCCAGGCTTTATCTTGGGGAGCGCAGGTTGTGTACGTTGCTTGGCGTAATAAATAATCGGAATTAGCAAAGCGTTTCATTAAACTCGCGCGTCCCCATGCCGGAAGTAAGGCTTGGCCTTTATTCGTATTAAAACGATACAAGACATCTTCGGTCTGCCCTGATTTATCCTGAGGATATATGGTTGCTTTTCTAGCAATCATTAATTTATCTGGCTCTAAGTAACGGACATTACCTAAAAACTCGATTTTGCTAATTTGATTACTTTTAGCATCGCGATACACATAAGCCGTTTGGGCATTAACAATGCGTTGTGTTTGCTGTATTTCCACATGCCCCGATAGCATTGATGGCCTACTTTGATAAAAAGAAGCCTTGTCTGCCTGAATCCGTATTTCATCTGCTGAGTTAAGTGGCGCTACGGTAATTGGTCGATATGAGCCTAAACAAATGGGGGAACTTTGATCCGCGTTCCAGCCCAAACATTGGGCGAATTTAGCCCTTAGGGCATCAGTCAAATCAACATCGCGTGCAATGACACAAGCCTGTACCGGCTCATTAATCAATGAGTCAGCATGAGCTAGATTATGATAAATGACCAACAGCGATGTAAGGGCTGTTGTCATACACCCCATCAAGCACCATTTTACTGAAATCTTGTCCACAAGTAATAAAATGCCTTATTATGCACACAATAGACGACATACTGCGTGCGAACACAGTTGAAAATAATGACGGGAAGTATATCATGCATGAACGAGAAAACGCACTGAAAGAGTGGCTAGTTAAGACGATAAAGCAACAAGATTTCGTCTTGACCCCCTTAGCTGGTGATGCGAGCTTTAGAAGATATTTCCGCGTGCACTATAATGGATTAACGCATGTAGTAATGGATGCGCCTCCAGGCAAGGAAGATCTAAATCCGTTTATCCATGTTGCCCAAACATTAGAACAAGCAGAGGTACATACGCCCAAAATCCTAGCCATGGACTTACACCAAGGCTTTTTATTATTAAGTGACTTGGGTGATCAGCTGCTGTTAAATGTTCTCGACGCAGAAAACGCCTCTACGCATTACCAACAAGCCATGAAGATCCTCTTTAAAATTCAATCGTGCACGATCGACGATCCGCTACTGCCTGTCTTTGATCATGCCTTTATGATGAAAGAAATGAATTTATGTCCAGCATGGTTTTTCAAAGCCTATCTTGCCTTAGAACTTAGCACTAAAGAAAGCAATGTACTGCAACAGACGATGGACTGGATTGCCACTGAAATCACCCAACAACCGCAAACCTTTATTCATCGCGACTATCATTCACGCAATCTCATGCTTGTCAATGAGCAGGCAGACTTAGGTGTTATTGATTTTCAAGATGCAATGCGCGGTCCTTGTACCTATGATTTAGTTTCATTACTCAAGGATTGTTATATTTCCTGGCCACGAGCAAAAATTCTCGAATGGGTTGAATTTTTCTACACACAAAGCGTATATAGGAACCATTATTCGTTAAGTGCTTTTATTCGCGCTTTTGACCTGTGTGGATTACAACGTCATTTAAAAGTTTTAGGTGTCTTTTCGCGCCTACATTTGCGTGATAATAAATCGGGGTATCTTAAAGACTTACCATTGACGTTAAAATATGTCCTTGAATGTACTGAAACCTATGAAGAATTACATCCATTATTTCACTTTCTACAAATGAAGGTTTATTTACCATGAAAACAGCAATGATTTTGGCTGCAGGACGAGGGGAGCGCTTAAAACCACTTACCGAATTAAAGCCGAAGGCACTGTGTGTCGTCAAAGGTCAATCGTTAATCGAACATCATATCGCCAATTTAGCACAGGCTGGTTTTGAACGATTGGTGATCAATCACGCGTATCTTGGCGGACAAATTCGCCAACACCTAGGCGATGGCGCACGCTGGGGGGTTGAAATTTGTTATTCACCAGAACCACCAGGTGGCCTCGAAACAGGTGGAGGGATTGTCAATGCGTTACCGCTTTTGGGTAATCAGCCATTTATTACCGTAAATGCCGATATTTATACTGATTTTGATTTTACCCAACTTCAGCCCATAGAGAATGATTCACTTCATGTTATTTTGGTTCATAAAAATCCAGCATTAAAACATCATGGAGATTTTGGTTTAGTCAATCAGCGACAATTAACTAACGCCAGTCGAGAATATACCCTGGCTGGCATCTGTTGTTATCACCCACGGGTCTTTGCAGACTGCCAGCAAGGACGTTACTCTGTTGCGCCGTTAATTAGGCGCTATGCAGAACACAACAAAGCTACGGCGAACATCTATCATGGCGTTTGGTTTGATATAGGTTCTCTAGAACGACTGCATGCGGCAAACAACCAATAATGGTTCGCTGCCGCAGGCTTCTAATGTCGCCCAGCTCCAGCATTTGGTGCCTCTTCTGGTTCAACATCAAGTGCACGCTCCTCAGATACCTGGCTAGCGTGTTCCACAGCATATTCTACTTCCTGTTGCACTTGCGCTTCTTTTTGTTCACCAGGGTAATCGCGTGCTTTCATTGAGGTATTAAACCCTTTTTCTGCCATGAATTCTTGTAAACCACCTTCAGCCATTAGTTTTTTAACTACGTCAGCGCTCATGCGTGTGTTTTCGCTTTGTACCGAGTCATTTGCACTGTATAAATAACCGCCTTTGATAATGAAGTCCTTACTGGCCAGCCAGGCATTAAATAATTGATCTAAAGACTCAACCGATTTGGAATCCAATGCCCCACTGTTTGAAGAATATCCTCGCACATAATGGCCTTTTTCACTCACTGCATAATCGAGTTTGACATCGCTTAATTTGCCCGTTAGCTTTTTGACAGCAGATTCAGCGATATTTTTCTGCATATTTTTTAAGTCCGAAGTTTCAACGCGTTGGCCAGACCAAGGTTGACCATGAGCAATGAGCTTAAACTTAACGTATTCAGCAAATTGTTCTATCGCGGCAATTACATTAGCTTTTAATTCCGGAGACTTCCTTAAAAGCTTTGAATTCTCAGCTAAAGTTTTAATCCGAGAAACCAAATACTCGGTTCCCTCAATTGAGCCCCCCGCCATTTCCATTGCGCTTTTAATTTCAGTAGTAGAAGGGAATCTAGATGATTTAGCCATGATTGAATCTCTCTTTAAGT
This sequence comes from uncultured Gammaproteobacteria bacterium, assembly GCA_963844185.1. GTDB lineage: Bacteria > Pseudomonadota > Gammaproteobacteria > Legionellales > Legionellaceae > Legionella. The sequence continues at coordinate 120,867 of CAWJMX010000013.1, read as the reverse complement.
GCCGTATCTGCTTAAACTAATTATAGCAAAATCGACACCCTTTTACTGGTGTCGATTTTCTAGTTTGCTGTTAAGAGCATGTAAAAATTTACATGAAAGGTGATTTAATCTCATCAATTACTGAATTAAACGTACTATTTTTCATTGAGTCAAAGGTAAATTCATCAACTAAAATTGCATCCCAACGTGCAGCTTCTATAGCCAGCAACGCATCCATTTCTTGCTGTGTTAATTCTTTTTTCGCAACTTTCTCTTGTAATTTGCCACTTAATTGACCAAACTTAACTTTCTTTAAATCACCTACTTTTTTAGCCAACCCCTCATTTTGAATAATTAATTGTAATGCATGTTCCATTCGATCTACGGGTTGCGTTGAATCGCCACTTAAGTAAACAAGCTTCTTCAAGCACTCGCGAAAATGGTTATTTTGGGTCATCAAACGTGCTAGCTTTTGTTCCAATTTATCGGTTGGATAACGCATCGTTTGCCCGAACGGAAAGGCAACCAAGCGCATTAAAAAGCCCAAAATTTTAGAAGGAAAATTATGGCATAAACCAATCATAGATTTTTGCGCATGATAATAACAATACGCAACCGCCCATTGTGCATGCACTTGTTCATCAGGATTATCTTCATTCAGCTGCACATTACGTAAAGCAGCCATGGCCATATACAGATAAGACAAGCCATCTGCAAGTCGCGCTGATAAGCGTTCTCTACGCTTAAAATCGCCCCCTAAATAAATTAAGGACAAATCAGCTAACCAAGCAAAAGCGTGACTTAACCGCGTCAAACGCTTATATTCACGCTTCATGGAGCTATTAGGTGCACTAATAAACACACCGCCAGTCCATGCAGAACAAATTGCTTTGGCGAAGTTTTGCATGAAGTACTGAATGTGTTTCCAAATAATCTCTCTAAATGCGGCTTTATCTTCATTAGCAACTGCATAAAATTCATCACGAATAAAAGGATGGCATGCCATGGAACCTTGGCCAAAAATCAAGAGATTACGTGACATCACATTTGCACCTTCAACGGTAATGGAAATCGGAATGCCCTGATAAAAACCGGTCAAGTAGTTACGAGGCCCAACCACCACGCCGCGGCCGGCATGTACATCCATTGCATCATTAATTACTACCCGTGCTAATTCGGTATTGAAATATTTCGTAATCGCGGAAGCAACCGAAGGCTTTTTATGCTCATTGACAGCAGCTACCGTTAATAAACGAGTCGCATTGGTTAAATAACTTAAGCCGGCAATTTCTGCAAGTTTTTCTTCAACACCTTCAAACTGGCCAATTTCTACGTTGAACTGGCGGCGAATTCGCGCAAAGGCTCCTGCAGTTAAATAAGAAACAGCCGAAGAACCAGCCCCCATTGCAGGTAAAGAAATCGAACGACCAATTGACAAACATTCAACCAGCATTTGCCAACCACCACCGGCGCGTTTCTGACCACCAATCACAGACGTAATCGGCACAAAAATATCTTTTCCGCGGACAGTACCATTCATAAACGGTTGCTCTGCGGGAATATGGCGATTACCTATTTCCAGATTTTTCGTATCACGAGGAACTAATACACAGGTAATCCCCTCAACCCCTTCACCCTGCAACAAACCATCAGGATCGCGAACATTAACCGCTAAGCCAATCAACGTGGCAATCGGCGCCAAGGTAATCCAACGCTTATCTAAAGTGATCTTTAAACCAAGTACCGTCTCCCCATCCACCTCCTTTTGTACCACGAGGGCATCGGATTGAATCGAGGTTGCATCACTTCCCGCTCCAGGCTCAGTTAAGGCAAAGCAAGGAACATCAATCCCTTTGGCAAGGCGAGGCAAATAATAATTTTTTTGCTCATCCGTTCCATAGTAGTTGATTAACTCACCAGGGCCCAAAGAATTAGGCACCATAGTTGTTACGGCGGCAACACCTGAACGGGTGGCAATTTTCAAAACCACTTCCGAATGCGCACGCGCAGAAAATCCTTTACCACCATATTCTTTCGGAATGACCAACCCAAAAAAGCTATTTTCCTTAAGATAAGCCCAAACGTTTTCAGGCAAATCACGCGTCTGACTAATTTCCCATTCATTAATCATGCTGCATAAAATTTGGGTTTCATTATCAACGAAAGCCTGTTCTTCTGCAGAAAGGGCGGTAGAAACCTGAGCCAAGCGCTCCCAATCGGGCGTGCCTTTAAAGATATCCTCTTCTAGCCAAGTATCACCTGCATTAAGCGCCTCTTCTTCCGTTTTTGATAATTTTGGCACGGATTTTCCCGCCGTTTTATATAAAAAATCGGCAATTTTGGCACGCAATGGCTCCATATAGACAATGAGTAGGGCAACGATAATGATACACCACAGCACAAAGCCCACGATCCATGGGAGTCCAATCGCAAATGTTGCGACGACTAAATAAAACACGCTGCCTAATTCCCAGACAAGCGGGTTCATTGCGCGATAAAGAACAATCAGTGTGAAAATTAGATAAACCAAGAAAAATAGAATAGCCATAAAAATACCTTCCCTTGCTTTTTTTATTATTGCAGGATAAACATGTAGTATATACTCTTTTTTAAACAATAGAATAGGGTCTGTAGGCCCACTACTTTTGCCCCTAAAAAAAGGAAATAGATGCCGTATGAATCAACGTTTGGTTTGGAATTTTGAATTTACCCCTAAAACAACTACGTTTCCTGCGGAAATTTTGGTTAAAAAAAAATCAGAACAAATAAAATGGGAAATACGCTTTTTTTGGCCGGATGATAAAGCTATTGTAATGAACACCATTGATAACTCATTACTGGATTTAGCAAACTATCATCAAAAACATCGCGAAGATTATTACTACCTATTACCAGGTAGCAACTATAACATCAAAAGACGTCACCATGAATTGCTTTATAAGCCCCTGTTGAAACAATCCGACCAAGCATTAGGTTTTGATGCCAAAATAAATATTGATTCTCTTGGTGTAGATGGCAAAAAGACCAATCCACATGCGCCAATTGTGCAAGAGATCGTGCAACGCATGGCCCACGAAGAAGGAGTAGATGTTTATGTTAGAAAGGAAGCCTTTATTTATAAATTTCCAACGCGGCCAACCATAAAACTCGAATTAGCACGACTTGAGGTTCATAATCAGGTCTATTTAAGTGCCTGTATTGAAGGAAAAGCGCGTGAACTCGTAGAAAACATTGCAGAACGCTTGCTGGGTAAACATGTTTCCTGCGAATATGTAACATTCCTAAAAAATATTTTGCATATATGATCAAGACCTTATTGGCCATTATTTATAGTTTCGGCAAAATTGGCCTTATCTCCTTAGGTGGCGGTAATTCGATGCTCAAACTGTTAGAATATGAAGCGGTAGATTACCGGCATTGGATTGGACAAGAAGAATTTATTGCCATGGTAGGTTCCAGCTTTGTTTTTCCTGGGCTCACTGCTGTTAAATTATCCGCATTAATCGGCTATAAAGCGGCAGGATTTACCGGATTAATGCTGGCAGTACTCTGCCTTAATCTGCCCGGATTAATTATGACAGTCATCGGCTATCAATGGATCAGTAGTCACAATGGACCTGCTGCGCGCAAAATTATGATTGGTGTTCAGTATGGAGCTTTAGCCTTATTGGCAGCAGCCAGTTATTCTGTTGCACAAGGGGTTGTTGGTATGTATTTTTCCATACCGCTTGCACTTTGTTGTTTGTTGTTTTTTATTGCTTTAACCTTTTGGAATTTATCACCTTTTTATGGCTTTATTGCGTTTATAGGTGTTTGTTTTTTCCTAGTACGTTAAGTCATACAAAGTAGAAAAAAGCGGTTCATTTAATCTCCCCTATCCAGGCGGGAATATTATTTAAAAATGGAGTTTCCTGTGGACATAGTATTGGATAATCCGGAATATTACATCAATAGAGAATTTTCAGCGATTGCATTTAACCAGCGAGTGCTCATGTTGGCTAATGATGAACGCGTACCCTTACTCGAGCGCATGCGCTTTCTGAGTATTTGCAGTAGCAATCTGGATGAATTTTTTGAGATTCGCGTCGCCGGGCTTAAAGAAAAAATTGCCTTGTCTTCAAACAAATTAACGATTGATGGCTTACGTCCTGACGAGGCATTTAGCCAAATAAGTCACAAAACGCATCATTTAATTGATCAACTGTATGCAACATTTAACAAACAATTACTGCCTGCTTTACGCAAAGAAAACATTCATTTCCTCGAATTAGATGAATGGACTGACGACATTCATTTATGGGCAAAACACTATTTCAAACATGAAATCCAACCCGTTATCAGCCCAATAGCCTTAGATTTAGCCCATCCTCTGCCGCAACTGATTAATAAAAGTTTAAATTTTATTATCTCGTTAAGTGGCAAGGATGCTTTTGACCGTAATATCAATTATGCGGTAGTGCATGCGCCACGCTCTATCCCACGGGTCATTCATTTGCCTTCTGAATTATGTGGAGACGCACATTATTTCGTTTATTTATCTTCGATTATTACGACTCATGTTAATAGTTTATTTCCAGGCATGGAAATCAGCGGCTGTTATTCATTCCGTCTCACCCGTAATAGTGATTTATTTTTACGTGAAGAAGAAATCGACGACTTAGCAAAAGCGGTGCAACGCGAAATTTTTTCGCGTCACTATGGTAATGTAGTGCGTCTTGAAATTGAACAAAATTGCCCAGAAAAAATTATCGATTTTTTACTGCAAAAATACCACTTGCGCCATGATGATACTTATTATTGTGATGGCCCCGTCAATATCCAGCGTTATTTGAGTGCGATTAATAATCTAGATAGACCTGATTTAAATTATCCACCATTTACGGCGCAATACCCACAATTTCCTAAAACTGGGCGTAATTTATTTGATGTTCTTGATGAACAAGACATCTTGCTGCATCTTCCTTATCAAAGTTTTGAGGTAGTTATTGATTTTGTCAGACAAGCGGCAGCAGATCCGAATGTGCTGGCAATCAACCAAACCCTCTATCGAACGCATTCGGAATCGGTCATGGTTGATGCCTTAGTTGATGCCGCGCATTCAGGAAAAGAGGTGACCGCCGTTATCGAGTTACGCGCTCGCTTTGATGAAGAATCCAACTTAAAATTAGCCAATCGCCTCCATGCAGCAGGCGTTCTGGTGCTTTATGGTGTGGTTGGCTATAAAACACATGCCAAAATGACGCTTGTTGTACGCCGCTCTCATGGAAAATTGAAACGTTATGTACATTTAAGTACCGGTAACTATCATGAGCAAACGGCGAAACGATACACGGACTTAGGCTTATTAACTGGTGAGCCAACCATTACTGCCGATACGCAAATTATTTTCCAGCAGTTAACGGGGCTTGGTAAAGTAGTAAAACTAAAAGCGCTACGTCATTCACCATTTACCTTACAAAAAACCTTGTTGCAATATATAGATCAATGCAGCACCGCCGCATTAGCAGGAATTGAGAGCGAAATTTTACTCAAAGTAAATGGATTAACAGATAAAACCGTAATTCAAGCCTTGTATAAGGCATCGCAGGCTGGAGTTAAAATTAATTTACTGGTACGTGGCGTATGCTGTTTAAAACCAGGCTTAGCTGGCGTGTCAGAAAATATCCGCGTCCTTTCATTTATTGGCCGTTTTCTGGAACATCATCGCGTGTTCTACTTTAGAATTGATGGCGAAGAACATTATTTTTGTGCTAGTGCCGATCTTATGGAACGTAATTTATACCACCGGATTGAAATTATGTTCCCTATTCTTGATGAACAATGCAAGAAACGGATTAAACAAGAAATTATTAAGAATTACCTCAAAGACAATAGCAATACTTGGGAAATGCAAAGTGATGGCAATTATAAACCATTAACACAAGGGAATAATTCAGCGCAGGAGAGATTGATTAAATTGTATAGTGATGAAGAAAATAATGTTTAATTAACAATTAATCTCCATAAACTGGGCTTTACAGCCCAGACTACTATACAGGACCTGCACCTAGCGAAAACACGTTAAATGCATCTGATTACCCAATTCCAAACGCCCTTTCGTCGCACAGGGAATGGGGAAATTGGTGACACCATGCCCAATGCCGTCTATTTGCACAACAGGAATAGCACAGGCATCGGCAAAACGTTGCAATACTGCTTGGGTTAACGACGTACCATTGGGCTCATTACCACCGAGAAAATCACCGAATAAAATAGCGGTCGCACCATCAAGAATATGGGCTTGTTGTAAATGCTCCAACATGCGATCCACTCGATATCCGCGTTCATTAACCTCTTCTAATAAAACGAGTTTGTTATGTGCATTTAATTGCCAATTCGTGCCAATTCCTGCTTGAATAAGTGTCAAATTACCGCCCGTTACCGTCGATGTAAGCACACCTTGTTCTTTGGCCGCTTGATTTAATGGTTTTAACCGCGAAAAGGTCACCTCTTCAGCTTCAGCAAATAACAACGTTTTTAACGCAGCAATAGACTGTGCAGAAAATTTATCTGGTGAAGCAGCACCATGAATAGTGGCCCATCCCCATTGCTGTTGTAAATACAGATGCAAGCAAGTCGTATCACTCATCCCTACAAAGATCTTGGGCGTTTCAGGAGGCTGAATTTTAGCTAATTGAGGAATTAAACGCATCGCCCCATAACCGCCGCGTGCGCAAATAACCGCCGTAGTTTGGGGATTTTGTAAGGCATTTTTTAAATGACTAAAACGCGCTGCATCGCTATTTGCACACAATAAATCGTTGCCAAAAATATCCTCGTTGACAATGCAATTTAATTGCCACGCTTCGCATAATTGTTTTATTCCCAGTAATTCACGGTCAGAACAACGCGATGCTGGGGCAATTAACTCCACAAAGTCCCCAGGCTTTAATACGGGTAATGAATACATTTTTTGCCTTCTTTCATGTCAACATGGCATAACCGCATTGTACGCCAAAAAATCCCTAAATTAAGAGGGTCTTACTTAATTTTCCTGGTTCTTCACAGGCCAGACGCGGTAATAAATACCCTGGCACTATTTGTTGCAGCTGCTGATAAATAGTCTGCACTGTTGCCAGAGGTAAGTCAAAATGGGCAGCCCCTTTGACCTTATCAAGAATATGTAAATAATAGGGAATGACATCCTGAGCAAATAACGCTTGGCTTAACACCGCTAAAGTATGAGCATCATCATTAATTCCAGAGAGCAATACGGTTTGATTTAACAAATGACATCCCACCTGTCGCAACGCACGCAGTGCTTGTCGTACCCCATCATCATTTAGCTCTTGTGGATGATTACAATGTAAAACAATAACCTTCTTTAGTTTCGTCGCAGCCAATACGCGAAGCAATCCTTGATCAATACGCTCGGGAAAAACTACGGGTATCCGTGTATGAAAACGCACTGTATGCACATGAGGAATTTGTTCCAGTTGTTGCAGCAATTCAGCAAAAATCTGATCAGCGGCCAGCAAAGGATCACCTCCACTTAAAATCACTTCCGTAATACTTGGGTCTTTAGCAATATAAACACAAATGTCTTTAAAACCTTGACGACCAGGATTATTGTCCTGATAAGGGAAATGCCTGCGAAAACAGAAACGGCAATTAACAGCACAAACACCCGTTAGGGTGAGCAATACCCGCCCATGATATTTATGGATCAATCCCTTTAAAGGATTACTTTCTCGTTCACGTAAGGGATCAAATTCGTACCCCTCCGGTGTTTCAAGTTCCGTTTCCACCGCTAAAACTTGCAATAACAAAGGATCCTGAGGATTGCCCTTTTGCATGCGCTGAGCAAATCCCAATGGAATACGGCTAGAAAATTGCTTTTCCGCCAACAGGCTCCCCGCAGCACAGGGTAACTCCAAATAGTTTAATAACGCAGCTACTGAGGAAAAACCCTGAGCCAAATTTTTTTGCCAACTTAAAGAGGTATCTCGCATTAATTACATAGAGTTGATAAACTGTGCGCACTTTAACGAAAACCCAGCAAAATCTCAACTCTGGAGTACTCATGGCAAACTATGGTAGCAACGATGTAAAAAACGGCTTGAAGGTAATGATTGATGATGCTCCATGCACCATTCTTGAATGTGATTTCGTAAAACCAGGAAAGGGACAGGCTTTTACGCGTATTAAAATTCGTAACTTAAAGACCGGTCGTGTGGTAGAACGCACATTAAAATCAAATGAAACGGTAGCTTCTGCGGATGTAGCAGATATGGAAATGCAATATCTCTACAACGATGGTGAATTATGGCATTTTATGGTTCCAGATAACTTTGAACAATACGCAATCACCACAGAAGTACTTGCTGATTCAGCGCAATGGTTAAAAGAACAAGATGTTTGCATCGTAACCCTTTGGAATAATGAGCCAATCCAAGTAGTACCACCAACATTTGTAGTCCTTGAAATTGTAGAAACTGACCCAGGCTTAAAAGGCGATACTTCAGGTGGCGGCGGCAAACCAGCCAAACTAGAAACAGGCGCGGTCGTGCGTGTGCCATTATTCGTACAAACAGGCGAGCTAATTAAGGTGGATACACGTAAAGGCGAATACGTTTCTCGTGCTAAAGAATAATCGCGATTAAGATTAAGGCGCGTTAAGACAGAGAGACGGGACACCGTCTCGAAGCCTTGGCGCAAAGGCTTCGCAGCCGTACCCCCTTCTTCTTTGCCCAAACGAGATGAGGACACTAAATTAATAAAACGACATCATTATAGTCCTAAGGCTTCTTAGTAAACGTTATAGGAGTCATACATACCCCAATAACCTACATCACCTAAATCATCATATCCGTAATAATAAGCATCGTTCCAATATGGCCCACCATAGTAGCCCACTGAATAAACATAACGACTATTATAGCCAGGAGTATAGTAAACCGATTCAGTAACACATCCGGTTACTAACAACATTGGCGCAACTACAACTAAAGCAATAATTAATTTGTTCATAATCCCTTCCTAATTATTAGCAATGTAAAATAATCCTTACAGCTCATTACCGGCGATGCCAGTGGTGCCAGGCTCCTGCGTGCGAAACAGCATTATAACCAGCCAAATACATGGTATCTGTTCGTGATTCAGGGTTATAAAGAGCCGGATTGGATGCAGCAAAACTTGGAGTAGATAAAAACAGGGGCACACTAATAATTAACGGAATAATAAATTTATTCATGATTGCCTCCGAGCGAATTAGTATTCTTACTAGTGTTAATTAATTATACAACACGATCCCGGATTGAGCAAAGATTGCGCGATTTTTTAATCATGATAGATACATATAGGGCGTAATTAGAAAAAAATCAAGATGGCTCCATGAGGAATACAGGCAACGACGACCCAAATACTGAGCCGCAACTGACGTGTACTTTGGAGGTTTATGTTGAGTTTAAGGCGTCCTACTATTATAGATCATGTAGGCTTGCACACCACTCACCAAACTACCCCCTATCTGAAATTATTGAATGGTTCAGCTAGGTTCTGTCATCACCCATATGTAGTAATAATAGACCATCAATATCACCATTGTAAATTTTTTGTACAAAACAACTTCTAATTAGCAAATGGAACTACCGTCTACCGTAAATGAAGACCAATGTTTCAACAGCAACACCATCCCCATAATGGACAGGTCAAACGACCCAACATTCATACGCTCAGGCTTATTTAGTGCCACGCTCTAAATGATTAGCAGAAGCTTGTACCGTGGGCATAATAATCATCTGCTCCACATCAACGTGTTGTGGACGCGTAATGCAATACACAACGGCATCAGCAATGTCTGCTGCGATGAGTGGCTGAAAATCATGGTAATAGTCTTTTGCGCGCTGCTTGTCTTTCCAACGTACTTCACTAAACTCAGTTTCCACCGCACCCGGCGCAATTTCGGTCACGCGCACCGGATGGCCTAACATATCCAGCCGCATTGATTTTGAAATCGCATGCACCGCATGTTTGGTGGCCGCATAAACATTACCATTAGGATAACACTCATGCCCAGCAATAGAGCCAATATTCACCACGTGGCCACGGCCGCGAGCCAACATCCCTGGAATCACAGCGCGACTAACATAGAGCAGGCCTTTAATGTTTGTATCAATCATGGTATCCCAATGTGCTTCGATACCCTGTTGCAGGGGTAAAGTATCCAGTGCCAGACCGGCATTATTAATTAACACATCAATGGCTTCCCATTGACTGGGTAAAGAGGCTAATTGCTGGATAACTTGCTCGTGATCGCGCACATCTAAAGAAAGCACATGATGTTCTTTGTCATATTTATGCGTCAACTCTTTAGCTAATTCTGCCAAGCGCTCTACACGACGAGCCCCCAAGAGCAAACGTGCACCGTGTGCCGCACATAAATGAGCACAGGCAAGGCCAATACCGCTCGAAGCTCCTGTAATTAAAACAATCTTATCATTTAATAAGTTCATCGTTTCGTTCACCTTAATCAAAATACGTATTTATTTACCTTACCTAACTTATTAGCATTGCTTTTTCTTAATATGGGCTCAATGCCGTATATTGCTATACTCTTTTTTTATTAAAACCCAAGGGTATTTTCATTGAGTCAAGAGGCAAAATCCGGAATAATTGTCATCAGCTCCGCATCTCTTAATTCCACTATTTTCCATGGAATTTGAGTAGAAAATAACACAAGGAAGTCGAAGATGACACAAAAAGGCAATGGAGACTAGTCAAAGGCTAATTTAGGCCCTAAGGGTACAATTTGGGTCGGATTTATTGTCTTATGACTGAAATAATAATGTTGTTTAATCTGTAAAAAATTGACGGTTTCACGCACGCCAGGATGATGATAAAGACGTTCTAAATAAGATTGGATGGCTTTATAATCACTAATGCGCTGCTTGTTGGTTTTAAAATGGCTGTAATATACAGCATCAAAACGGATTAAGGTGGTAAAAAAGCGCCAGTCGGCTTCAGTTAATTGCTCACCAACCAAGTACTGGTGCTGACTTAGATGCTGCTCTAACTCATCAAGCAAAGTAAACAATTTAATATAGGACTTATCGTAAGCCTCTTGCGTAGTAGCAAAACCACATTTATAAACACCATTATTAATGGCATTGTAAATGCGCTCGTTAAACACATCAATTTCAGGGCGTAAGGCCTTGGGGTAGAAATCTTGCTTATCACCAGTTAAATGATTAAAAGCATGGTTAAATTGACGAATAATTTCTGCTGACTCATTATTAACAATGGTCTTCTCTTTTTTATCCCACAAGACAGGTACCGTGACACGCCCGCTATAATGCTTATCGGCCTTACGATAAATCTCATACAAATAATGTAAGCCATAAAGCGTATCACCCGTAGCCGCCATTCCTGGTTTAAACTCCCAGCCATGTTCAAGCATGTGCGGGTGGACAATGGAAATATCAATGTACTCATCGAGTTTTTTCAATGTTCTGAAAATTAGCGTGCGGTGTGCCCATGGACAAGCCAAAGAAACATACAAATGATAGCGCCCTTTTTCGGCAGGAAAACGCGCATTAGGTTCAGTGCTAATTGCCGCGCGAAACTGGGTAGACTCTCGTTTAAATTCACCGCTTGTTTTTGCGGTATCGTACCAAGCATCTTGCCATTGACCATCAACTAAAAGTCCCATAATAATTCCCTTATCGCTTAATCCTTACATTATTTATTATACTAATACTCGGATTAAAACGGTGACTAGATAACAATGTTTTTTAACAATTGGGCTTAATCTTTAATTACACCAGCAGCCAAACAGGCACCAATACTTTCCGTAGCACGCTCTTTAGCATCAATGCATCCTGACGCAGTCTCGGTATAAGGCATCTCAATCGGATTACCAATCATCGCCCGAATCAAGCGCGGTCCCTTTCCAGGCATGCCCGCATGCATTACATTTTTATTATCAATTAACAAAATATCGCCCTTTTGCCATAAACAAGATGAATAATAATTGCGTATTGATTTTGCCAAAGTTTTCACTTCATCATCGTCAAAACAAGAGCCTACCTTCTCGTGATTCTTAGAAAATTTATTTTTCTTATTCGCGTAAAATGTCGCAAGTTTTGTGCGCAAAATCTTATATGAACGCTTAGGCGATTTAAAAAAAGCAATGAAAACAATAGCTAAAAACTCAATGGACTTGAAAATAAAGCTGGGTAATTGCCAAAAAAAGCGATGCCAAAACCATGCTTTTCCTGGGTAATCATTCACAAAGCACTTACGTAATTCGTGATTTAACATTGGCAATTCAAATAGATTAATTGCTAAGGCTTTTTCTTTAGTGAGCGGATGTTCAAAAACACTTGGTTTGTACATTAAAATAAAGCGTTCCGCCCCCTCCCCAACCATCGGCAGGTTAAAGTGTCTACCGATTTGTTCTACTTGTTCGGGGGAAATTTTATAACGCGCCGCAACGTCCGACAGCAACCATTTAGAGACAAAATAAGCTTTTTTTTCTAGCTTTTTGCGCACATCCGCAGCTAAATCACGATAAATTTTTGCTGTATTAATGATGCCAGTTTCCCCGCCCAGGCTCGATGGCTCTAAACAACAAAAACAAATATAACTGGGTACGTCTGCAGAATAATAATTTTCCGTATGGAAGCCACCAAGATATAAAGTGCCTCCAGTTTTATAAACGGAATTAGTCTGTAAAACAAATTGACGCCCCGGCACATGATCGCGGCCATTTTCAGACATAAAGGCATCGCTAATGCCGTGAAAATCGGGGATGCTTAAAATGATTTTTTCAAATTGCGCATCAGTACTAATATCAAAACCACGTAACAAAACTGCGCCATAATTTGCCAGATCCTCAATCAGTTTTGTCGCATTTGCAGCCAAAAATTTTTGCAAAAAAGCACAGCCTGTCTCCGTATGTGCTTCAAGTACTAAAGGCATCTCTTTTTCTGCAGACAAAATTAAACGTTCATCATCACGAAGAAATCGCGTAATGACGCCCGCATATTCATTATGCATCACCAATTCCGTTTTAATGACAATAAGAAAAATATAGCAGAAAAACAAGAACATGGCATAAGGTGACAATAAAAACCGGGCTTCATTAAATTAGCCCGGTTCATTCTTAACAAAATCACCGATGGCTGGACTTGGTTTTGCCAAGCGATAATTATGCGCTCGCCGCAGGTCCAAACTTAGTACTAGTAATATCACGCTCTAATTCCTTCAATTTAGCTTGACTGTCTGTCTCACTAAAGAATGTAAATCGCTTATTCACCACCTTATTAACAACCATGGCCGCCAAATAACCGATACCTACCGTTAAGATGGCTAAGGAAAGATTTGCCAAAACATATTTCCATTTTTTACGATGCTCACCCAAATCTTTATCTACAGCTTGGATCAGCAGTGATGCCTCTGTTTTAAAATCGGTTAAAGCATCGTCATCACTTTTATCACTGTCTATATAGGCACGTACTGCTTTATGCATCTTAGCAACCAAAGTAGTTAGAGCCTTAGATGCAAGCGCTTCATTGCGCTTATTAAGCTCGAGTGCTTTGTCCTCAAGAGCCTCGATACGCTTCACCACAGGAGCCATTTGCAAAGTACGGGCCTGGATATTTTGTTTTTCTTTTAATGCATCCTCATATTTTTTTTGCGCGGCAATCTGTTCTACAATTAATTGTTGTATGGCATCAGGCTCTAATCCGCTCTCCTTAATTTTGTCGATCTGCTCCTTATAAGCCGCTTGATCGGCTAATTCTTTTTTCAGACGCTGTATTTCTTCTTCTTTTTGCGTCATTAACAAATCAAGCGAAGCACTAGCCGTGTCTTTAGTCTGTTGCGTTTGTTCCGCATACTCTTTTTTCAGACGCTGTATTTCTTCTTCTTTTTGCGTCATTAACAAATCTAGCGAAGCACTAGCCGTGTCTTTAGTCTGTTGCGTTTGTTCCGCATACTCTGTTTTCAGACGCTGTATTTCTTCTTCTTTTTGCGTCATTAACAAATCAAGCGAAGCACTAGCCGTGTCTTTAGCCTGTTGCGTTTGCTCCGCATGCTCTGTTTTCAGGCACTGTATTTCTTCTTCTTTTTGCGTCATTAACAAATCAAGCGAAGCACTAGCCGTGTCTTTAGCCTGTTGCGTTTGCTCCGCATGCTCTGTTTTCAGGCACTGTATTTCTTCTTCTTTTTGCGCCAACTGCTCAGTTAACAACTCAAGCGAAGCACTAGCGGTGTCTTTAACCTGTTGCATTTGCTCCGCATGCTCTGTTTTCAGACGCTGTATTTCTTCTTCTTTTTGCACCGACTGCTCAGTTAACAACTCAAGCGAAGCATTAGCCGTGTCTTTAGCCTGTTGCGTTTGCTCCGCATGCTCTGTTTTCAGGCACTGTATTTCTTCTTCTTTTTGCGCCAACTGCTCAGTTAACAACTCAAGCGAAGCACTAGCGGTGTCGTTAACCTGTTGCATTTGCTCCGCATATTCTGTTTTCAGGCGCTGTATTTCTTCTTCTTTTTGCACCGACTGCTCAGTTAACAACTCAAGCGAAGCACTAGCCTGGCCATGTATTTGCTTCTGTTCCGCGGCTTGACACGTTAGCAAATGAATTTGCTGCGACAACTGCTCACTAGTAGACTGTGCTTGTAAGCGCTCTTTTTCGCTGAGATTAAGCTTCTGTTCAAGCCCACTTTTTTCGTCATCTAGTTGGGCTAACGCATGTTGATGTTGCTCTAAATTTTCCTCAACCAGCCTTTTGAGCGCCACTATTTGCTGTTCTAAAGCACTCGCGTGCTCTTTTCCTTTTAAATGTGCCGCATCAAATTCTCTTAGCTGATTTTCGAGCACGCCAACAGCCTCTTTTGCTTCTAATCGTTTTAATTCCGTAGCGTCAAGCTGTTCTTTAAAATCCCGATTTGCCTCAGAATATTGCTCAAGTGCCATTTGCGTTTGTGCCGCATTTTCTTTAATCTGGATGGTTAATTTGTCTATTTGTTGATTTAACGCACCTACTTGTTGTTCTGTTTTTAGTTGTTCTTCTTGGGTTGACTTAGTTTGCAATTGCAAGCGCTTACCTAAATCACTTAATTCAGCCCGCAACTGTGCAACTGTTATTTCTGCCTTTAAACGCTCGTCTTCACTAGTATTCAATTGTTCATTAAGGCTTAAACATACTTCCTTTTGCTGTTCTAAGACGAGCTGGTGCTGTTCTGTATCTTCCTTAGCTTGCTGGGTTAATGTATTAATTTTTAATTCTATTTCTGACTGCTGAATTTTAGCCTGCTCTAACTTATCATCTCGTTCTTTTAACTGCTGCGCAAACCCGTCGCGCACTTGCGCTTCGTTCTCTAACTGCATGGCACTAGTCATTTGCACTAATTGACGCCATTGATAAATTTTATTTCTTTTTTCAGAAATATTGTCCTGTCGGCCATTAAAGACATCGCTGTTTAAAGAATGTTCTGCTTCCTGCCAAAGGCTGTCATTCTTAAGGATACGCATAATTAAACGACTAGGATGTGGAGCATTAAGCTCTTCAAAACAAATAGTGACTAATTGATCGCCACTCAGTGCACTTAAGGTCAGCTCATCAATATCATAAAAAAACGAACTATCGCGAGTAGAAACTGGCGTAACATCTGAATTATGCGCCAACAAAGCATCAACCTCCATTTTATACTGCATAAAGTCATCTAAAGCTTTTTGCAAAACAGGAAGCTTTTCTTTCATAAAATCGTCTTCTAACATTTGGCCATTCTGTATTAAGCGCAGCTGCAGAATAATATTTTGACCAGCAATTACTAAGCGTTGCATCTTCGCCCATGGAGAGTCTGGAAATTGTCGACAATAATCTGCGCTCGGAGCTTCATAAG
Organism: uncultured Gammaproteobacteria bacterium; assembly: GCA_963844185.1. Taxonomy (GTDB): domain Bacteria; phylum Pseudomonadota; class Gammaproteobacteria; order Legionellales; family Legionellaceae; genus Legionella. The sequence continues at coordinate 105,000 of CAWJMX010000013.1, read as the reverse complement.
GAGCAAATCGCAACATGCCTAAAGTTTTGGGATCAATAATGGATAAGTGACGCAAAATAACACTTTCTTTATAATGAGCAATATATGCATGGCCATATAGTGCAGCCTTATTCGCATCCTGATTAAGTGCAGTAAAGAAATTATGGTCATCTTCCTGCTCGTGTCGCCAAATATTTTGCTGTTCGCAACGCTCTGCCACTGTATTTAAATAATCGTTAAAGCGCATTGCCAATTGGCTAAAATTAACTTCTTCTGTGCGAACCGATTCAACGCCAATTTGTCTTAAAAGACCCGCCCAAGTACGAATTAACTCTGGAAACGGTTGTTCTTGAGCCATTTGCAAGAGCGACGGCGTAGCAATAAAAATACTCTTATACATATCCCCCATCGCGGATTGTAATGTCAAATCTTGCAACTCAGTAATTTTCTCTAAACGGTGGCTAAGTATTTTAGCCAGCTCAGGGATGAACTCTCCCCCGCCGCTTTCAGGCCCCAATTGTACTGTTTTAAAAGATTCCATATTGGCATATTGCGCAAACTCATCTTTAGTCTGCTGCTCAATTAAATCAACGGGAAGTTTTTGTAAAGCCGAGCGAAGAATGTCAAGAAGATCATCTTCCTGCAAGGCGGCCTTGAACAAACGTCCTTTCTCGGCCATTTCTGGAAATAAGCCCGGTATTTTTTTATAATTTAAAAAATAATCTTTGGTCCATCTCTTGTAATTCAAAACCCCTCTATTTTCATAAGCATACAAAAGATTTTCATTGTTTTTAGGGTGGGCCAAAAAGCGAAAGGCATCACCCCAATCAAGACGAGCCAGCTGTTTACTAATCATTTTATCATTATTCAGCGCCACAATATTACCGCTGTGTACACTATGTGCGGATAGCCACATAGAAAACATCAGTGCGTTAGTAAGTCCAAACTGCTGCTGCTCTAGCAAACGCAGATAATAGTCAGAACCAGCATACGCTTCTTTCAAGGGATCACGATCGCTACCATCCGCATAACTGGTTTCAATCGTTTCATGCAGTGCGACAAAGGATACCATCGGTTGGATCAAGGCATATTCGGGTTTACCCGTGCCATCATCCACCCGAACCACACGGGCAACGATCAACGAAGGATGATAAATTTTGTCAATCAAGCCTCTATCCATGATTTCTTGCAGAATAGCGCCGGCAAACGCTTCAGCAAATAATTCACGCTGATCCGCTGGTTTTTTAATAAAAAAGTGTTCACAATCAAGAGCATCACGGTAAAAACCATCAATCTCGCTCTGATTTTTTCCACCGAACTTTGCTTTAAATTGGATGAGTTCTTTTCCATTGTATGTAATTGTCATGTTTAAAATACTTAAAATGCTTAAAAAATCTATGAAGTATCGTACAGTATAACAAATAAATATGATGATAATATTAACAACCTGGGATTTTTTTTGATAACTATACAAAGGTTAGCTGGCCACCTAATGCTCAAAGGAGCCAATATCTACCCGAAAAACGACTACCCCCTTAATTTTAATTATTTAATCCAGAATGAATTGCAATCTAGCCATTATGATAATGATTAATAAAGCAGGCCTCTGTCCATAGTTAATTTGTATGAAACAAGTGCCGGATTGCTTCGATAAATATGTACCTATGCTCCACTAGCGTTAAATAAACTGAGTTTTAATCAAACTGATCGCGAGCATCTAAAAGCTCTTGTAACGGTTTGGGTAATATCTTACGCATGGAAACTGTCATCCGTGTTTCATTTTTTTGCCAAAGGATGCCTAAATAAATTATAGCCAGTCCAATTACAGTAAGAATTATAGGAAACAAATAGCTATTCTGGAATATATGATAAGCAAGATGGCTTATATAAACACATACGCCCAAGCCACCAAAAACCGTAAATACTTTTCTATTAAGTATTATGCCAATTAAAATCATCATTAGATTAATACATAAATAAATAAACTTAGATAATTCATAATCGGAGTGTTGTGCCGTTAAGCCCCCCCAAAATGCCAGCACACCAAATAAATACAACCAAAAAGCATAATCAGCAGACTGCCGTGAACGTACATCAACCCAAAAAGCAATGAGCACAGTAAGTAGGCCAAAATACATGGAAACCAGAGCACTCAGCCCCAAAACATATTCCCCACCGCTAATCATCGAGGTCAGATCCATAGACATATACCATAAAGTTACGGCAACCGGCATGGTCATAAAGGGATAACGATAAATCCAGAGCAAAATCACGCCAACAGCCAAGGTACCTAGTTCCATAAAGATCCAATGCCATTTTATATAGTAATTATATTCACGAAACACCGTATCATCTGGCCACCAACCCATGCCTTGTTGCAAGCCGTAAATTGCTAAGGGCGCAAGACAAACAACGAAGGTTGCACAAATACCGGCTGGAATAGTAAGCGCCTTCTGCTCAAAAATGTGTGTTAACGACAGCCCTAAGATTGCATAGCATAAACTGATAAATAAAATTCCCCACCCACCTAAAAGTTCCCAACCTAAAGTCATAAATAAGCTCATAGCTCCAATAGCGATTAGCCCACCCAAATAATAAAGCACATTGGTTAGATTAAACCCCTTACTTTGGCCTGGTTGTTGTTTAATGAATTGTATTAGTTGTTCTAATTGCTCTTGGGTGATGATTTTAGCTGCCACGGCCTTATTCATTGTCTCACGAGTTATATTCATTATTAATTCCAGATTGGAAAAATTATCCTATATAAATTATAGACTAGCACGCAAGAATTAAGCCGGGCCACCATTAAAATGCGGAGCCCAAGCGACAACAACAGTAAGGGTTGCTGGCAACGAAAAGAGCATTAAAAAGAAAGTTAGACTATTTAGGCTGTAGTCAGCGTAAATTCAGAATAACCTTGGGCCAATAACGCATTAACGCTTATTTAACTTATTTTAGCACCCATAAAATGATCATAAATGGCGCGGCTTGCTAAAGCAATTGCGCGACTCCGGCTATAGTCACTGGCTGCTTGCGATTTAACATAAACAGCAATGGCAATATGCCCTTTATTATTCGGCAAAGTAATAATGCCAACATCACTAGCAAAGCGAAACAGTTTTTTGGAGCCTGGATATTTTAAATATTTTTGTTCTGATATCGCCCAGGTTCCGGTTTTATGAGCTACTTTGACATGAGCCGGTAATAAGCCTTTTATTCTACTTCTACCCGTGCGACATCCCTCCATAATATTTAACAGTAAATCCGTACTGGCTTCTGAAAGCGCCTCCTTTTTATATACTTTCACCAGCAATTTTGCCATATCCTCAGGAGTAGTCGTATCACGCATATCATTTTCAAAACGCTGCCAGGCCAATTTCTTTTTCTCTAGAGGCACACTGTTAAATGCTTTTTGCAAAGAAAATACTGGATGACTTTTCTTCAAAAATGAATGGTTCACGTGATTGGTATCTAAAAGAATTTCCAGGATGGAGCGATTAATTGAAATATTTTTAAAACCTAAAGCGCCCATGCGTTTTGCCACCGACTTAGGTCCATTAGCCGCTTGCAATATGGTATCACTGGCGCTGTTGTCACTATTTATCAGCATATACTTGAGTATTTGTTGCAAAGACATGTTGATTGTTTTCTTTTCAAACAAATGATACAACGAGCCAGAACCTGGAACAGAGTTCTTCGCATCAAGCTTAATAACCCGTGTTAATGAATCCTTCTTTTCATCAACACGGTGCAAAAACGCCAAGGCAATGGGCAACTTGATGGTACTTGCCATAAAAAAACGCTGCGTACTATTATGGGTAACTACCTTATCCTGCTCTATATAAATAGCGGTAATACCCATAATGGTATTCGATTTTTTTTCAATCGCCGCAATTTTTTTAGCCAGATCAACATCACTATTGCTCGCCAAACAATTCGTTGAAAACACGAAACAACAGAACGCCCATTGTAAGCCATTCTTAAACCTTAACATGTTAATAGCGCGCGCGAGTATGTTCATAAAGATCCATTTTTCATTAGTAGTTATTTTTATACATCCCCAAAAATTACGTTACTACTCCTGTTAATGAGAGAGAGAGCCAGATTAAGGTAATATTACCAATTTAAATACCATTATTAATCGTTTCTCCTAAATTTTATAGTTAATTAAGCGCGAAACCTGTCTTTTTTTGCCGTCGTAATATGCTATCCCTGAGCCAACTGAGATAAAGGCCCCAACGAGCTCTACTGTAGACCTTTATTCGCACTACTTATCCAATAAGAATAGTTTCTAATCCAGTTAATGTTGCTCAAAATTCTGGAAACGCATGGGGATAGCTCCGCCAGGATTTCCATCGAAAATAAAGACTACTGGTTAGAATAGAGTAGGAGGGTTGTAATCCTATTGGTAAGAAAATACCACCGGATTAAAAAGCTCATCTGGATGTTTAGCAAGCATGACTTGAATTCCCTTTAAAACGTCTTGCTCAAATACTAAAATAGCAGCAAAAAATGATTCCAAGCTTGTAAAATATTGCGCGGCATCTGGTTTAGAGATTTCTTGTTCTTATTAAGTCAGCCCAACAGTTACCGGCCTCCGGCGGCGTTACCTAAAAACGTTGCTCAAAATCTTGGTGTATCCATTCCAACTGAGTATCATCTGTCATCTGTTTTTCAAGTCGCGACTTAAGATTGATAAATTCCTTTGTTCGTACTGCACATAATGCCGAAATGCAGGCTAAATCTTGCGCGACGAGCTTCTTCACCCCACGAGCCATACCGGAACCCCCGCCGCGCTCTTCCTTAGCTATTGCAAAGGTGAGCCCCAACTTAGAGTCAACAGCAAACCAATGTTCATTCTTTTTAGTTAACCAATTATAAAATTGCTTTGATGCGTTAGAGCAGTATTCATCAACTACGTGCATGGGAAGCAGCCTTTGCGCGCCACCAACACCTTCGTTCCATTGCAGATTAATTACCCCCTGATCCCGAGGCCCTAGTGCATTTAGAAAATTATCTTGCGTTTTCAGTTCCTTAATGAGGGTGTCTTCAAAATTAAAATGTCGCTCAATTATTTCTTGCCCATTAAGTCTATAAGTGATTTTATCTGTATTTACTTTGTTATATTGAAAAAGTAATTGTGTTAATACTTCAGTAGTTTCTTCATTTTTGGGCATACAAGCAAGCATCAATTCCCACATGGGTTGATCCAGAGCCCAAAGCGCATATTCAAAAGCGCTAATGGACTTAAACGTTCGTCCAGAGCAATCTGTCACATTCCCTTTTTTTAAAATTAAACGCATATCGCTTTTTAACATCGACTGAACCACCGCATGCTCACCACGCACGACATGGTGTAAAAATTTACAGGCATCCAACATGGGTTTAAATAAAGTCCAATGTTCCTTGGTAGACAATGCAAGGTTTAATAACTCAGGTGCTGATAGATATTGTGCTGTTTCAGCTTGTATTTCCGGGGGAAATTCATCAAATAATTCAACTTTGTCGGGCATGCTTTTCTCTCATTACAATTATTGTGAAATTAATTTTGAAACCGATTATACTTGAAATAATAGAACGCCAAAGTGATCGCAGCATACGATATTTAATATTTGTAACCATTTAAAGTAATTTTTAAGGTGGTTAAATGAAACCGTACGGCTCATACCTCATACTGTTAACTTCACTCTGCACCGGATTCACTGCATTAGCAGTAATAGCCGGATGGGTGCTTCATATCCCAATTTTAGTACGAATTTATCCAACCTTTGTTCCTATGCAATTTAACGCCGCTTTAGTCATACTACTATGGAGTTTTGTTTTACAAGCCATAGATGAGCATTCTCGTAAGTTAAGTGCACTTCTGACTATTTTTATAATATTTTTTTTATTACTGACTCTTTTAGAATATATACTTAATATAAATTTAGGCGTTGATACATTATTCATACACCCATTTATGCAGACCGATACTTCTAGTTTAGGAAGAATGGCCCCCAATACGGCTCTTGCTTTATTAATGATTGGCTGCGCATTGTTTTTATTACACAAAGGTTCTATTGGTGTACTGAGTAAATACCAGGTGCTTACTATTACTTTACTCGGTGTCACTGCTTTTTCACTTGGCTTTATTCCCTTGATAGGTTACAGCAATAAACTAGAAACAGCTTATGCTTGGGGAAACTTTACCCGTATGGCACTCCATACAGCTATGTGTATCATCTTACTTAGTGTGGGCATCTTAGTTAAAATTTGGAATAAAGAGGTAGACCGTTTATTTCTTGCACCTACGGCAGTTATTTTTGGTGGTATCGTTATCACGATTTCACTCGCACTTGCAATATATAGTCAAGAAAATATTTTTTTCGAAAAAAATCTACAAGTAAAAGCTAATAATTTTGCGTCCATAGCAACAGTGCAGCTAGAGAATTTTTATAAATCATTGCAACGTATGAGTGACCGTTGGAGTAAATCCAAAGTAATTTCGAAAGAAATATTCCAGCAAGATGCAGAAAATTACATTAAAGATTTTCCTTTTATTTTGATGATTGGATGGGCCAATCAGGCAACCAAAATACAATGGTTGATTTCGCCCAAGAGCCATGAAAAATTTTTGTTTTATGAATTAAAATCGGAGCCTTTAATTGCCCAAAAAATCGAAAAATTACAATCTATGCGTGTACCGCCATTAACTAGAGGAATTTCGATTTCTTTAGAAAGTAACGAGAAACAATTTTTTTACATTAAGCCTATTTTTAAAGATAATCACCTTGAGGGATTTTTAATTACACAAGTTGATGTGCCAAAGTTTGTTAATCATCTATTCCCTTTTTTCCCATCGGAAGAACCCTTTTTTGTCTCTATTTACGCAAAAAACAGACTGTTATTTTCAAATATTAATTCATTAGCAGTTAAAGAAAATATCGAGCTATTACATTGGGGAAAAAATACAGTAATTACAAATAATGATTCAATATGGACGGTTACTGTAAATCCGTCCCTATCCATGCTTGCAAAAAAAAATACGACCATGCCTTGGGTGGTTTTTGGGATAGGTTTATTTGTAACTGTCTTAACAGCTGTAGCCGTTTTTTTTAGATTGAAGTTGCAATATAATTCTATACAGTTGTTGGCAGCACAACAGTTGAATAACGCTATATTGAATAGTGCAACTTATTTAATTATAGCAACCGATAAAAATGGGGTGGTGGTTTTATTTAACCATTATGCTCAACAAATGCTTGGGTATAAAGAAGATGAAGTGATAAACAAAGCAACCCCTGCAATGTGGCACGATCCAAAAGAAGTCGAAAACCGTGCTAAAGAATTAAGCGACGAGTTAGGAAGATTAATATCACCCGGTTTTGATGTTTTCACCACGAAAGCGCGTTTACAAGGCAATGAAACGCATGAGTGGACATTTATTCGTAAAGATGGCTCAAAGTTTCCCGGATTATTGGTAGCTACAGCACTAAACTCTGATGCGGGTCAAGGCATGGGCTTTTTAGGAGTAATACAAGATCTTACCGAACGCAAACAGATTGAGCAGCAGCTTGCAAAATATACGAAAAAGCTTGAACGCAACAACCAAGAAATTTTATTGCTGAATGAATTAAATAACAACTTGCAAGCATGTGCCACCATTGAAGAAACTTATGTGCCTATCAAGCTTTATTGTCAGCAAGTATTAAAAATAACCAGAGGGATTTTGTATATATTAAGTAAAGATTCATCTCGATTAGAAAGCGTTATTGATTGGGGGTATAATCTGGATCATGAGCCATTTTACTTGCATTTAGAAGATTGCAGGGCTTTGCAACAAAAAAAAATCCATCAAGTAATTCACCCAGATATAGATTTGCCTTGTAAACATATGCGCTCAGTAGTTGGTCTATGCCCAGCTTATCTTTGTATCCCTATACAATCAAACTTTAGACCGCTTGGTTTGTTGCATATAGAGGTTCCTAGAGAAGAGGCAGATTTTTTAGAGCGGTCAAAATCTGGATTAATAGACTTGATGGCTGAGCAATTAGCATTAAGTTTTATAAGTCTTCAGTTGCGTGAAAACTTACGTTTTCTATCTGTTCATGATCCTTTAACAGGTTTATATAATCGCCGTTATTTAGAAGAATCAATAAATCAAGATATAGCGAAGGCTCAACGTAGTCATTCTAGTTTTGGCGTTATGTTAATTGATATTGATTTTTTTAAAAAAATAAATGATAGTTTTGGTCATATAACGGGCGATATAGTACTAAAAACTTTAAGTCAATTATTTTTCGAATCTATCCGTAGGAGCGATATTGCATGCCGGTGGGGTGGCGAAGAATTTTTGTTATATTTAAGAGATAGTAGACTGGATATCACACTTGAAAAAGCGGAGAACCTCCGACGGGCCGTAGAAAAATTACGGATAAATTATGATAAACAACATATAATTAATACGACTATATCTATAGGTATTGCTCAATACCCTCAGGACGGTTTGACCCGTGAATTACTGATTGCATCTGCTGACAAAGCTCTTTACGAAGCAAAAAACACCGGTAGAAATAAGGTTATTATAGCTAGAACAAATTGATGGTTTTTACCAAGAGATGGGCGAGTGGAACGTCCAGCTCACGCGGACCAAACCCGCCTCCGAATGGGGTCGTGGGGTCGCGTCTTGCCTTTTCAGTTATACATCTAAGATTCTCTTATCAATCCCAATCGACGATTTTTAACAATATGACTAACCCGTGAATAATGTAGTCCAAAATGATTGCCAATTTCCACCCTACTAAATCCTCCAGAATCATAGACCATGGCGATACACTCATCTCTGTTAATTGATTGTTGCTCAAAGTATTGGCATGATTGGGCTTGTATTAAATATTGATGTTTTGGAAAATTACTTAAGTTTTGTTTCTGGTCAATTTTGGCTTGCATGTTCTTTACAAGATTATCTGAGCCCATATAGAGTTGATACGTTCATCTATGCCATGGAGACCCACGTAAGTTCCCAAGAGAAACATACTCTTGAAATTTTTTACTGGCGTTTTGCACCTCGCTGCTAAATAAAGCGAGTAGATGAATAGTTAAAAATAAGACTCTGTCTGCATTTGATGTGAATATATTTTCCTTTTTATTTCCTCTAGAAGTTATACGATACACCGCACCATTGTATTCAATACGTAAAGATCTGGCCATTTTGGACTCTACTTTGCTTTTTCCTTAGTATGAAATTTGATTTAATTGCTTTTGATAGTCAATTGGTTTGCGAGAGCTGATTTTATTAAGGCAAAAAGCAAGACGCGACCCCACATATTATTTTAAATGTGTCCGTTTTTAATGGGACGTGGACTAGCGGCGTATAATTTGACAATAACACCTAAAAAGGTAAGATAGACTAAAAATAAGGAAAGCTGCGTTGATCTATAGCGTTAAATAAAATCTAGGGAGAATCATTTAAATGTTTAAAAAAACGAGACAAATCACACTATGTTTACTCACTGCTTCGACATCAATCTTTGCAGGAGAGATGGGAAGTGCATCGAACGTACCAGAAAAAGGCCTATATATTGGTTTAGGAGGAAGTTACAATTCCATTCAAGTGGATCAATCGCTCAATATTAATGGCTCATCTAATAATGTTTATTTCAATGGCGATCTTATCGCTACCGGAAGGACGACGGGTTCGCCTACGCGTTATCGAAATACTCAATCGACCTTCGCTCCCGAAGCGCAACTGGCTTATTTCAGCCATTTCACAAACAGTGAGCAATTATGGGGCATAAAATTTCTATATCAATACTTAAGGAATACCTCGTCAAACCCAAATGTCAATATTCCCGAAGTTGGGGTATACAACAGTCCCAATTTACCTAGTTCATCTTTTTTAGGAAATATTGCCATTAATGCCGCCGAAGTATCCGTGAACCATGAGCTCACATTAATGCCATTTATCGGACACTCATTCAAAAACAGTTTTGTATATTTAGGGGCTGGCCCTTCCGTATTTAACATACATTCTAACCGTTATGGGATATCAGGCTCTGCTAATATTGAAGGCATTTCAGTTGGTTTTGCTAATGTGCCTACTTATTCTAGTTCCAAATGGATGTGGGGAGGAGCAGCAGAAATAGGTATGGCTTATTATATTAGCCCAACCTGGCTTGTTGACTTCAGTTATAGCTATGCGATCACCGGGCATTATAGAAATAATGTGACTACCCCTTTCTCGAGTTCTTCGAGTGTAGCAGGTGATGTGATTACGGCTGCGGGCACAATCACAACATTGACATCTCAACAAGTGGTTGCTCAGGGCGTTAAGATTTCCGTGAATAAAGTATTTTCTATTTAAATAACGGAACGCTTTAAGTTCCTTTAATATATGTGATTTACTGAAATCTGCAGTGGCAGGCTTCCTTTCAATTTTAAAGTCAACATCCTCCGGTATACGCTGAACTACTTGGTGGGCTTTAGCTAAGCAAGTCCCACCGCAAAATACCAACCGGAGTATCCATTTTCTAAACCAGAAAATGCGTGAATAACTTGAGTGACGTAATAATTTTTTTCAATGGTAGAAGCATCGAAACCTAATGCATCAACGGTTTTATTGATTTCACGCAGTATGTCTTTATCAAGCATTGATACCTTATGAGGCGCTAACTCACACTTCTGCGTAAACTTAAAACACTTAGGGCGTGAAATTTACACCACGTAGTACTATACTATACTCTTAACAACATTATTGAATCATATATAACTAATTTATTCATATTGGTTCACTTAATTGAGTTGCCTAGTTCATAGCTCACCCAAGGCCATTAAGAACTGTATGATTAAAATCTGTTGGATACCCGGTAAGTATGGACATTATTAAAGGCTATAAAATACTGGAAACGCTTTATCAAAGCCCCAATACGGTACTTTACCGCGGGTTACGGCTTCTTGATAATCTTCCCGTTATGCTCAAATGTCCATACTCAGAGCACCCCTCTCTTAAAATTCTCGCAGACTTGCAACACGAATATTTTTTACTCAAGCAACTTAATATTCCAGGTATTATTAAGCCCTATGAACTCATTCAACAAGGTCACCTTACTGTTTTAGTTTTAGAAGATATCAATGGTCAGACCTTAAAGAGTTTTTTACAAGAAAAGCCATTGGAACTGGATGTTTTCTTCACAATTGCCTTACAGCTGGTCGACGCCTTAGCGGAGTTACATCAACAGCATATTATTCATAAAGACATTAAGCCTGCTAATATCATTATTGAGCCTCATACCCTGTTAATCAAACTGGCAGATTTTAGTATTTCTTCACAGCTGATTGAGGAAACTCAAAGCTATGATAACCTTCATCTTTTAGAGGGGTCACTGGCATACATATCGCCCGAACAAACGGGGCGAATGAACCGAAGCATTGACTATCGCACCGATTTTTATGCTCTGGGAGTCACTTATTATGAAATGTTAGCAGGCCAGTTACCTTTTAATGCAACTGATATTCTTGAGCTGGTGCATTGTCATCTTGCAAAAACTCCAGTACCTCTATCATCGCTTCCTCTAAATATTCCCACGATGCTTAGCCAGATTATTATCAAACTAATGGCTAAAATGCCAGAAGAACGTTATGCAAGTGCACGAGGTCTGGCTGCGGACTTAACCGAATGTGCTAAACAATGGCAATCAAAACAAACTATCGATGAATTTGTTTTAGGCGCTATTGATATCAGTGATCAGCTCCAGCAAACACAAAAATTGTATGGACGTGAAGAGCCAATTGCAGAACTACTTGCTGCTTTTGAGCGAGTTAGTCAAGGAAAAAATGAAGTGGTTCTAGTGTCTGGTTATTCCGGGATCGGTAAAACCTCGCTAATTAAAGAAATCTATAAACCGCTGACCTGTCGTAAAGGATATTTTATTCAAGGTAAATACGACCAATTACAACAGAACAAACCTTATAGTGCGCTCATTGATGCGTTGCAAAACCTGATTAGACAGGTATTGGCAGAGCCTGAGCAAAAACTAAAACACTTGAAACAGGCCTTACAACAGTCTATTGGCAATCAGGGGCATGCGCTGCTGGCTTTGATTCCTTCGATCAAACGACTACTTGGTCCGCAATCACTTGTAGAAAATTCCATTGGTGAAGCTAAAAACCAGCTGACGTTTGCATTCCAGCAGTTTATACAGGTTTTTTGCCAGGCAGATCACCCATTAGTTATCTTTTTAGATGATTTGCAATGGGCAGATAATGCGTCGTTACAACTGCTGCAACGTTTATTAACGGATACAGCAAATAGTTATTTTATGTTGATTGGCACTTATCGCGATAATGAGGTGGATTTTGGCCATCCATTGGTCGAGTTTCAGAAAAACCTAATGGCTAATGCAGTAGTCCTAAATGCTATTAAATTACCGCCATTGACACTTTCTCATCTGCAACAACTACTTGCCGATACGCTGGGCTGCGGACTTGCCCGGGCAAAACCCTTGGCTGAAATGCTGCAGATAAAAACCGAGGGTAATCCTTTTTTTATCCATGCGTTTCTCAAGACCCTGCATCATAATCATCTGTTAACCTTCGATTATGAAAAAGGCCAATGGCAATGGGATATTATGCAAATCGAGCAGCAGCATATAACAGCAAATGTCGTCGATCTGCTCATTAACAACATTCAGCAGCTATCACCGCCGGCGCAAGATAATCTTAAATTAGCCGCCTGTATTGGTATCCAGTTTGATTTACAGACATTATCGGTTATCGGCCAACAATCCGCATCACTCACCATGAGCTTGTTGCAGGAAGCCTTACATGCCAATCTCATCCAATTAGTTTGCGGCAATTACAAGACCATCGATTTGATGGCGGACAACGTCATCGATGCGCAATTTTCAGAAGATTTGATTATCTTTCAGTTTAAACACGACCGTATTTTGCAAGCAACCTATCAGCTTATAGTGCCTGAGCTTAGACGTGAATTGCATTTAAACATTGGTCGTTTATTGCTAACCAAGGCGGATAAGAATTCGGGTGATGAAACCTATCTTGGCCAAATCGTACGTCATTTAAATGAAGCTTCGTCATTAATTACCAAGCCTGCAGAAAGGTTGGAACTCGCCGAATTTAATTTGCAAGTAGGCAAAAAAGCAAAAGCTGTTGCGGCCTACCAAGCAACAAAAAATTACTTCAGTATGGCAGTTTCCCTATTACCACAAGATGCCTGGAAGCATCATTATGACCTCATCTTTGCTTTATATTGTGGCCTGGCTGAAAGTGAATTATTAACTGATGATCATCAGCTTGCTAAGCAGCACTTGGCAATACTCTTCAAGCAAGCTAAAACCAAGCTTGATAGAATGCTGGTCTATCAGCTCGATATCATACGGCTTAGCCTTGCGAACCGTTATAACGATGCGCTCCAGCAGGGATTAGCGGTATTACGTCTTTTTGGGCTTGATCTTCCTCTATATCCCAAACCTTATCATATTTTAACCGCGTACATATCTATCGAATGGCGATTGTATGGTAAAAAATTTACTAACTTGGATTTAACTCAGCGAGCGAGTAATGAATACAGTTTGTTGCAAAAAATCTTAAATCAGTTATACGCTTCCACCTATATCACTTCGAACAAAGAATTATTTGTTTTACTCATATTTCATGCTGTTAAACTATCATTACGCTACGGATACACACCTGAAAGTCCATATTGTTTTGTAGCTTATGCATTTGTATTAATCCATGTATTTAAGCGCTATGACGCAAGTTTTAAGCACGTTGCACTTGCTTATCGGCTTGCTGAATATTACCCCGATCCTTCTGTATTAGCTAAAGTGGAATTTAGTATGGGACATTTTCTCCATTTTTGGAAATATCCACTCCCTCAATCCTTGAATTATACCTTGCATAGTTATCAATTAGCACAACAAACAGGGGATTTAGCGACCGCTGATTATAGCTTTATAAGTCATTTTTTAAAGCAATATGCTTTAAGTTACCCACTATCTGACATTTCAAGCACCATCAGAGACGCGCTAAAGAAACGTGGCCCGAATGACTATTTCTATCCGGTCTGGATTTTGTTGGAATATTCAGTAATAAACTTGCAGCATTCATCAATAAATAAAAATTTTGATCAAGAAATAGCGCAGTCCTTCCAATCTGTTGCTGAATGCAAAACGCAACATGAAAAGGCTTGTTTTTACTTTTGTGCGATAAAACTCGCCTATTTGACCGGTAAATTTTCTTTAGCAGTGGCAACGGGTCTAGATGCAGAGGCATTTGAAGATTCAGCTCTAGGGACCATCACGTATGTCGAAGGACAATTATATTATGCTCTGAGTTTAGCTGCGATCTACAAAACCGCCACCATCAAGGAGCAATGCTGTTACAAAAAAAAGCTCCTCGCTATTCAAAAGGCGTTTAAGCGTTGGTCAGGATGGTGTGCTATCAATTTTGAACCGTATTATTTAGTGCTCAGTGCAGAAATCTTCGCTATCCAAGAAAATTATCGCAAGTCAAGTGATTTGTACGACCAAGCGGCTCAACTTGCATTGGATAATAATTACCCTCAGCTTACCGGCGTTATTAATGAGTGTGCTGCTCGCTTTTACTCACAGCAAAACAAACCGCACATAGCAAAACACTATTTTCGCGAAGCGCATTATGGGTATGAGCGTTGGGGAGCACTCGCACTTTGCCAGCGTCTAAAGCAACAATATCCCCAATCGTTTTATGAGTATGACAGTTATAAAACATCCTTACAGCAAAAAAGCATGACTAACACACAAACATCGACCTCAAGCAGTGATCTTTCCATAGATTTTATGGCACTTCTCAAATTAACTCAAACAATTGCCAGTGAAATACAGTTCGATAAGTTATTAAAAAAACTACTGCAAATTGTGCTTGAAAATGCTGGCGCGCAACGCAGTGTACTTATCATAAAGAAGGACAATTCCTGGCTTATCGAAGCTGAGGGTACTTTAGAGCAACAACACATTTGGTTAGTAGATGCAAAGAGCGTAGAGACACGCTCAGATTTACCGCTCACGGTTATTAACTATGTGCAACGCACCGAAGAAGCAGTGCTAATACAGGATGTCGCTAACGACATCCAATTTTCAGACCCGTATTTGCAGCAGTCTAAATCTAAATCAATATTAATAATTCCTTTCTTCTATCAAGGCCAACTAAGACGCATTCTCTATCTTGAAAATAATATGCTTAAGCATTCCTTTACTACTCAGCACTTACAAGACCTTACTATCTTGGTATCCCAGGCCGCCATTTCATTAGAAAATGCTTACCTTTATTATCAAGCAACCCATGATCCATTGACGGGTTTTGCCAATCGTAATCTGCTCTTTCAAATTTTTCAGCAAAGCGCTTCGCGTTTATCACGTGAAGCCAAACAATTAGCCATAATTTTCCTGGACTTGGATTATTTTAAAACTATTAACGATACAATGGGTCATGAAGTCGGTGATAAGTTACTTATCTATTTTTCAGAGCAGATTAAAACGTGTCTGCGCGCTGGTGATTTGCCAGTACGCCTGGGAGGCGATGAGTTTGTGATTTTATTGGATAGCCTTGATGAAAGCGTGCAGGTAAAGGTCATCATCGATAAAATTTATCAGCAACTTGCTGCTCCTGTTATTATACAAGGCCACACTATCCATATTTCAACCAGTGCGGGCATCAGTTTATTCCCAAAAGATGCTACGGATATTCAGGGCCTTTTAAAGCAAGCGGATACGGCTCTATATCGGGCTAAAGAACTGGGCAAAAACCAATATCAGTTTTATTCAGTGGCATTAACTCAACACATTCAGCAAAACCATCATCTTGAAACTGAATTCGAAAATGCATTAGCGAATCAGGAATTTTGTTTATTTTATCAGCCAATCTTTGATTTAGTAAGCAAGCGCATTATAAGTCTTGAAGTATTACTGCGCTGGCAACATCCAACAAAGGGATTATTAGAAGCCAAGCAGTTTATTGAATTGCTCGAAAAAACGCCGTTCATGCTGCCCGTAGGCGAATGGGTACTGCGCACAGCCTGCCAGCAAGTTAAGAACTGGCAAAATAAAGATTTACCGAGGGTGCCTATAGCGGTTAATCTTTCAGCATTACAATTTGAAAATCAATTTATTAGCCAATTAATTGCCGAAATTTTAGCAGAAACTCAACTAGAACCTGTCTATTTAGAACTTGAGTTAACTGAATCTATTCTTGTCGAATCAGCCAACATTATAAAAGAAATGGAGGCGTTAAAAAATTTAGGCATTAATTTAGTCATTGATGACTTTGGCAAAGGCTATTCCTGCTTGGCATATTTGACACGTTTGCCCCTTAGTAAATTAAAAATTGACCGATCTTTTATTAATAAAAATCAGTTAAAAAAGCAAGATAAGATTATTTTAGAAGCCATCATTGAATTAGCTCACCGTTTACAGATGCAAGTGATTGCTGAAGGGGTTGAAGAGATTTCGCAAGTGAATTTATTACGCACCCAGCAAGTTGACGCAGTGCAAGGCTATTATTTTAGTCGTCCCTTATCTGTAAATGATTGCGAACATTTATTACATGACGAGAAAGGCAGATGGTGAATTGGCTCTACTCCAAAAAAGGGTGCACTTTAATCAAGTTAATCTAGACTAACCCTTTGATTTAGCGATTTTTTTGTAATGAGTGTGGCCGTTATGGTAATCAGCAATTTCAGGGCATTGCCAAACCGCAACGCTCAATTGAGCGTTTATAGACTCAAATATACCATCATCATACGAGTGGTATTTCCCAGAAGGAGTTATCGCATCAATTCAACTAGGGTAACCATCGGCGTTATCAGTCAGAAGGTAGAGAGCGCTTAAACACCCTATGTCCAAAAAGTATTAGGGATTGAGGAGCATTTTCTTAGTCGTAAACAAGGGTTTGCAACGACTTTGAGCGACCTAAGAAAACATAAGGTTTTTGATGTGGTGAAGGGCGTAGTGAAGGTGATTTAAATTCGTACCTGAATTTATTACAAGGTAAGGAGCGGGTTCTAGTGGTGCGTATGGATTTGTGCAGTACCTATCGCTCTATCGTTAAAAAACATTTTCCCAATGCAAAAATAGTAAATTGGTGGGGCGGCGGCTATTGAATAGATCAATCAAGATATTGTTGCTCTATTTTTTAATCCTCTAAAAAGGAATGTTTTATATTACAGGCCCATTCATAACTCAGCGTAGTCTAAAATAATAATATTAGTGCGTAAACTATGTATGGAACGGTAGGGATTAAAATGGAATTGGATAAATACTGCACAATAATTTTAGAATTACTTTTTTAGCGGCATGCAAACTCCTCAAGCCAAAAAAATATTTGTTTAGGAATTAACGATATTAAACAAGAGATAAAACCAAAATTAGGTAGTGAGTATAAGGTGCAGAATTTTAATCACGCCTTAGATTATTTGCTACAAAATGAATTGATCGTTAAGGAACATGATTTATTTTCATCTCCCAAAGGAGTGGAAAAGGAAACAAATATAAAATATAAAATTTCAGCTGTTGGTATTGCGAACAAAGAAAAACCAGAGTTATTTCTGCCAAATCCAGGCTATGCTAGCAGTATTAATATTTCTTCAGTAGAGAACGTAACAATTATTGGAAAACATAATACAGTAATTATTCATAACAAATATAAAGAGTTAGGCGAAAAAATTGAAGAGCTTATTGATTTGGTTCAAAACAATGCGGATATTCCCAAAAAAGACAAAACAGATATTTTAGCTTTAATACAAGCGTTAGAAAGTCTTCTAATATCTGAAACACCAAATATTGAGTTAGTTAAAAAAGCGGATACAGATCTAGCTTCAAAATTAAAAAAATGGTCGGCTACTTTGGGGGGTAATGTACTAGTAAACAGTATTACCAGCTTAATTACATCCTACTTTGGTATGTAGTTATTAGTTGCTTAATAAGAGCGTTTAGACACTGTAATAACCAATCTATATTTATGGCTAGAGTACTTTTAAAGAGAAATAATTTCTTGAATCGCAGGCTTATAATATTCAGCATTACCTGACTTAATTATTAGATTATCAAAAAGTTTTACGGTTATCTCAGTATGAGTATGGCCACATAAAACTAAAAACTTAATATCGCGATATTTGCTGGCAAAACTCATAATCACATCACCCATCGCTTTTGAAGCAAAATAAGGTAACCAATTATCATCACTTGGCTTATCTTTGTGCCAACTACTTTCAGGAAACGGTGGAATATGAGTAGCAATAATCACTTCTTTAATATTAGTATCAATCGCATCAAACAATGTGTCTTAAAGAATTGCTGCATCTATATCAGCTAGTCTTTGCATTTCATTTTTTAAGGCCGATTTATTCAATAAAAAAGCTTGGTATAACTCAGCAATCAGACGGCTATCATTTAGATTCACTGAGCTATGATCAAAATCCCCATAACGCGCATCAGCCCAGCCATCATGCCCTACTAATACAATACCATCAGCTAATGCTAAAGTTTTAGGCTCTCCAAGCCAAATGAGGTTTTTATTCTGAGCACACAAAGCGCGAACTTTTTCACGTACATTATTAACACTACTAAAGTAGTAGTCGTGGTTCCCTAATACAAAATAAATAAGCTTATTTGTGTATGTGCTAAGCTCTTGAAGAATTTCACAAACATCTTTTGCTTCAGCTATATCACCAGTAATCAAAATCCTATCAGCGCCAGTTTCAATGACCTGTTGGTAAAATTTTTTTCTTGCTTCAACCTTCAAAAAGTTGAGGTGAATATCAGTTAGCCAAGCAATATTCATTTATTTCACCGCATCAATAATGGCATTTATCCGTGATTCAACGATTTTCTTTCTGCTTTCAGCCTCAAGTGAATAATTTAAATGTCCAGGTAAGGCTTGAAGAAATTGCTCGTTATTCATTAATAATGCAAATTCAGAGGAGAGATACTGCTTTAAATTATCGGATTCGCATGAAACATCATTAGCGATTTCCGGTCGGCCATCAATTACTGAAATAATATCTTCCAGATCATGGCTTAATAAAAAATCCAGCTGTCCACGATCTTTAAATGCTTCCAGCTTAGTTGCCAAAAAATAAGGCGCAGAAATAACTTTTATATTGATATTGTCAATAATATTGTGACTAATTGCATTTTCTTGCGCATCCTTATACCACTTGTTAGAAAAGCCCAACACACTTTTATCTATAGGCATGACGTCAATTAAAATTCCATCACAATCCCAACGACATATTGGATGATTACCAGAAATTAGTTCTTTAAATCCTTTCTGGCGTAATTTCTCAGCAATAGCATAATAACTCGGCCTAGTGATAACATTGACTATACAATCTACGTCCACAGTAAAGCGTACATCAGGCGCGGCTTTGTCTGTTATCAATAAGCCTGTGATACTGCCACCGACAAAAGTTACTTCATCACATAAATCCCCAAGTCGATGTGCAATTAAAGAAAGGGATTCGATATTTCTTTGAGCCGAACTTCTATTCATTTGGTACCAACTTTTTTGTTTTTAATATTGTGGATATTTTTTGTCCAGCAATCTGCCTTTCCCTTACTCGCCCTGAACGGATAGCATCAATTAACGTCAATAAGTCATAAAATAGCGGATCTGGATGCTTTACTACTGATTCAGGCACTGAAGAATATAAAGGCTTTAATGCAAGGCCACGGTCATTGCCTTCGCCATAGGGCCATACAGGGATTGGATCACTACCCGCAACAATTTGATCACTTAGACTAGGTGCGGCATAACTAGTTGGAATACCACGAACTAGTTCGCCTAATTTAGCAGGAAAGACATACTTTAACCCATGAAGAAAAAACTCTTCGCAGGCTTGAATTATGGGTTGGGGCTTGGCTGGAGGGTGGTATGGTGTAATTAAACCTACTGCAACTAATCGTTTTAATGCGTAATTAATTTGAGAAGGAGTAAGGCACAATTCAAATGCAATACTATTTTGAGACCAGTTTTTATCTGCTTGATAAACTAACAGTTTAGCTAGAACCACAATGTCTTGTGCTTTAATCATTGAATATCGCCCTTATTCTATATTCTAGAATATAGAATATAGAATATAGAATGCTTTTAGTCAACTATAAAGTGGCATTATCTAGCATTAACCCCTTTCTCAACACGAAGTCTTTGCTTGTTGTAAGATATTTTTCCTCTGTAACGAGTCTTTAGTTTTACGACTATGCGACAAGGAACTTGTGTGGTCAAGCCAGCATTATATTCTTGAATGGCTGTGCCATACTCCCATTTAATTCCTTTTCTATCGAGAACTTCTGTACAGATTTCACTAAACCCTCCTTTAATAATAGGTCTGTTAAGCATTTCATTAAAAGAAGCTTTAGCGTAAATACCAGATCCAATTTTAATTAGCATATTTGTATCTACCAGCTTCTTAAAAACACGGCTAATCTGACGATAGGAACCTAGATCTGTAAGATCTTGGCGTAGAACTACATTACCACGTATTTTCTTAATACGTTTAAGAGCTTTGTATTCTATGCTGTCATGGTATAGGACTTTCATAATATGAGCCATTTTAGGACATATAATAATTATATGCCCATACAATTTTATCGTCAATTTGGGACATATAATATTTGCTTTTAACGTCGCAAAGAGGTATTTTGGCGACCATTTAATTCTAGGTTGATTAAGATAAATGAACATTATTTTTGAGAACAGGATCCTTTTATACATGGATATATTAGGATCCAAAAAATATAATATTGTCTCAGTCAGAGGAAATATTTGTTATAAAAGAGTTAATCGATAAATTTTCTACGTTACAGCAAGAATACAAAGAAGAAACTATAAATCCTGAGCCAAGAAAATGTTATTTAATGACCACCTTCAGCGAAAATAAAATTTTTTCGCTGCAAATCGCCAGTGACGCGGTCTATATTAGAACAGAGGGAAAATTATATTATTCAATTCCATTTCTTAAAAAGATTGATGAAATTCCTCTCACCGCTCAAAATCTTCAAGAGTTTGATGACAAATTTAATAATGGCAATATATCATCTGATGCCCCTCTGCTCTTATCGACTAATAAGTTAGCTGATATAAAAATAATAACCAAACATGAGCATTCGATAGGCATTAAATCAATAACCAAAATTCTCCCAACTATTTCCAATTTTTCTGATCACCTTATAGCCTCAGTTCCCTATCCTGCCAATGAAATGGAGTTTGTATTTAATATTTCTAATCTAATCTCATACGCTTCGTGGCTGCATGCATTGGCTTTAGAAAAAGGTATGCTTATGCGAGGAGCGATTACAGCTGGAGATCTATTTCATAAGGGAAATAGCATTATTGGAAAAGCGCTTATCGATGCTGTGAATATCGAGGAAAAAATTGCAAATTACCCTCGAGTTATTGTTCCTGAAAATTTAATTAATCTTATTCCCCATAATCTCCGGCTATTCATCGAGAAAGATTTTGATGGCTTATTTTTTATTAATTATTTCAGAGATTCTCTGATATATTAAGGAGGATTTATCTGCAAATATAAGCCAAATAATAAATGAAAAATTAGCCGACACCAATCTCATGACTGACATGAGAAGATCCATGAAATGGCAATGGTTAGCCAAAAAATTCATAGTAAAATAGTAAATATAAAATTGAATTAAGTTAAAAAGGGGCAAGTTACTTTCAATCAATTTATATTTTGAAATGATTTAAAGCGATTTGACACCGTTCCGCAGAACTAACGGGGTCGCGTCTTGCCTTTTGCTCTAAACCAATTATTTAGTTTAGCTTACATAAAAGAGCAAAGGGCAAGACGCGACCCCATCCCCCTAAAAAAATCCCCGGTCTTGGTGCTTTAATCCCTTTACTCAACCACCAGCAAGCTTGTGCTCCTAAAGAATTTATTCAAACAATTAAAAGTGGGCAGAATATAGAAGAAGTAAGTTTTATACCTGTTTCTTCTGAGCTAAGTGCACAACATAGTGAAGATATATTTGCCTTGAAAATGAATGATTTAAGCATGATCCCTGAATTAAGAATGGATGACATTTTAATTATTGACGCAAATTTAAAGTTACATCCAGGAAGTCTTGTTGTCGCTAAACTTTATGATGGAAATGAAGTTATTATTCGCCGATATAAACAACTGACATTATCGAAGGAATTTAGTCCATTTGAGCTGTGTTCAGATAATGATCACCGGGGTAATATTAAAGTTAGTAAAATAAGTGAGGGAATAATAATTGGTGTTATTGTATGCATAGTCAGACGTATTGAAAGATAACAAGAAAAAATTAGTCCGATTTATTTGGAGACCCTAAATGATCATTAATAATTGGATAAACTTAGTAAGTAATAGCTTTGGTTTTATTGGAACTGTTTTAATTTTTAAATATGGCATACCCAATAAAATTGATATGGGCGGACATAGTGCTATCGTGGTATCGCCAGCAGATCCCAACGAAATAGTTCAGATCAAAAAATTTAAAAGGTTTAGCCAAATTGGGCTTGCAATGATATCCTTTTCTTTTTTAATTCAAATGATATCTTCGCTTTATTGAGAGATTGGCTTACTAGATTGCTCCAACGAATAACTAAGATTTTTTTGATTTTTGGAAATGGTTTCAAGAAGTTCTTGATATATTGTTTCAAGTCTTAACTCATTGAAAATAATTGCATTATCTTTAATTAAAAAATTAGCATCATTACCTTCAATGAAGCTTATTAACTTTTGAGTTGAATCTATGTACAACAAATCAAATCGTTCTATATTGTCAAAAATAATCTTTAATTTGTCTGAGCTATTTTGAAACCCTTCCCAAAAGTTTTTATCTGTGATTTCAGACTGCTTTAATTGAGAAATCAAAAATGCCCTACTTTCTTCATATAAGGCTCTTCTTTGCTCTATTAACAATTGATACTTTTTTAAAAGCTCTACTATTTGAACTCTTCCTTCTTTATTAGAAATGCTATTTGTAGTGAGTTTTTGCATTAACTGGATTAAAACATCTTCATATAATGAATTTATTTCTTGTGTTCTCGCAGCGTACTTATTAGAAAAGTTATTCTTTACTCCATTAACAGTTTCAATTAGCTCTGAGCCTGATTTATCTAATTGATATGTTTCATATGTAAATAATAATGAAAGTAAAAGAGGTATTAATAAAATAAAACTAGACGATGACAATAAACTATAGATTGAGAATCTATTGGGGATGAAAAGAGTAGCGAATGCAAAAAATATTGTAATAAGTGCTGACTTACCCAAAAAAGCGCCGACTCTATAGGCAGAAGCATGAAGAAAAGTAATATTCACTATAATAACAAGTATTATTATAAAAATAATAAGGCTATTCTGCATCCATTTTTTAGCAAGTTGCATTTTTCTTTATCCCTAAGTTATCTTATTAAGTTATAGCACAACAAAATTTTTGGGCACAAATTGGGTACTTTTAAAATAATTTGGGCACTTTTTGGGATCTTTCAGGGGCTATAAAAGACCTCAAAAGACAAAATAAAAAGACTTGGAAGCCCTTGATTTATCTATGTTTCTGATAGTTTCTGATAGTTTCTGATAGTTTCTGATAGTTTCTGATAGTTTCTGATAGTTTCTGATAGTTTTTGATGGTGTTAGGTATTGGTGGAGGCGGCGGGAATCGAACCCGCGTCCGCAGATCCTCTGCCTTCAGTTCTACATGCGTAGCCTTGTCATTTGATTTAACTGTGGACTCTCCGACAGGCAGGATGGTACACAGCGATTCCCTGAGTTTCGCATTTTAATCCGGGATAAATTAAAACACTAGCTTATCTTCTATGACCGTTGATTCGATACCAATAAGCGAGCTCGGTCAACGGGGCACTGGGGTTAAGGCCAGTACACGTCGATTAGTTTAATCTGATTAAGCTGCAATAGCCCCGTCAAAAGAAACATCATCAAAGTTTGCATTGTTTGCATTTATATTTATTGAGCCTGATTTACGAGAGATCTCATTCTCGGCATGCACCTCTGGTTTTGCAACCCCCGTCGAAGCCAGGTCGCCCCCAATTTGTACATTTTAAGTATAGCATAAAATAATCAGGGTTTCGCATTCTTCTGCTTAAATTAAGCAAAATAATTGCGATCCCGGCTAGCAAGGCTTGTAAGCACTAAATTAGGATAGACTGTAGTAATAATGATGACCCTGCCAGGATTAGCCCTCTCATACGCCCTTCGGCCACCATCGCCCTTGGCGATGGTGGCTTGTTTCGGAAACACTTGGGCTGTTTTAGCCACGAATACCATTATGGCGTAATAAAGCATCGACGGTTGCTGGGCGGCCTCTAAAGTTTTTATAGGCTTCAGCCGCTTTTCGCGAACCACCAACTTCTAAAATATTATGGAGAAAATCATGGCCCGTTTTTGGATTCAACACGCCTTCTTCTTCAAAACGCGAAAACGCATCACTGGATAATACTTCCGCCCAACTGTAACTGTAATAACCTGCCGCATAGCCACCGCCAAAAATATGGCTGAAACTGTGTTGAAAACGGTTATAAGGAACAATAGGCAGTATGCTAGTTTTGCTGCGTACGTCCGCTAAAATGTCATTAACCAAGGAATCATTATCTTTTTGATATTCTTGATGAATACGAAAGTCAAAGATGGAAAATTCCATTTGTCGCAACATCGCCATTGCGGATTGAAAGTTCTTCGCTGCGATTAAACGAGTATAAAGTGACTCAGGGAGTGGCTCTTGCGTATCAACATGGGCGGTGAGTACAGCTAGAGCGCTTTGCTCCCAACACCAATTTTCAAAAAATTGACTGGGTAATTCCACCGCGTCCCATTCCACACCATTGATGCCAGATGCACTAAGGTAATCAACCTGGGTCAAAATATGATGCAGGCAATGACCAAATTCATGGAATAAGGTGGTCACTTCATCATGCGATAACATGGCGGGTTTATTCGCCGATGCTTTGGCAAAATTACAGGTCAACGTCGCTATGGGTAATTGCACGCTGCCATCGTCTAGTCTGCGGCGGCTTTGTAAGGAATCCATCCACGCCCCACTATGCTTGTTTGGTCGCGCGAATAAATCCGTGTAGACATAACCTCGTACTTGATTGTGCTCATCAACCACACAATAGCATTGTACGTCTTTATGCCAAATATCAACGCCTTTGATTTCCTCAATGCTCATACCGTAAAGTTTTTTAACTAAATCAAATAAGCCTTGCATTACTTTAGGTTGGGGGAAATAAGGACGTAAATCTTCTTGCGACAAGGCAAATAAATCCAAGCGTCTTTTCTCCGATAAATAACCAATGTCCCATGGTTTTATCGGGTCAATATGCCATTTACTAGCAGCAAATTCTTTTAATTCCGCAAATTCACCTTCACCTTGATGATGAGCGCGTCGTACTAAGTCATTCATAAAATCCATGACTTGAGTGGTTGAATCGGCCATTTTAGTTGCCAACGATAATTCGGCAAAATTATTAAAACCTAACAATTGCGCTTGCTCATGTCGCAAAGCCAGGATTTCATTCATTAGCGGCGTATTGTCGTAAGTACCGGCATTCGGCCCTTGATCGGAAGCTCTAGTTACGAATGCGTGATACATTTCCTCACGCAAGGCACGGTCGTCAGCATAACTCATTACCGCTTGATAGCTAGGGTATTCCAAAGTAAAGACGTAGCCATCGAGGCCTTTTTCCACGGCAAGTTCTTTCGCAGTATTTAAGGCGTGTTCCGGTAAACCTGCAACCCGTTGTGAGTCGGTGATGTGAATGGTAAATGCTTGGGCGGCATCTAATATATTATGCTCAAATTGATTAGATAATTCATCCAATCGCGTTTGAATCGCTTCAAACCGTTTTTTATGGTGTTCATCTAGTGCAACCCCGGATAATTGAAAGTTACGCAAAGCATCGGCAATAATTTTTTGCTGCACCGGATCGAGTGTATGCAGATCAATGGCTTTAATGGCTTCATACAATTGATGATTTTGCCCCATAGCCGCTTCATAAGCAGAAAGTGCCGGTAAGCAAGCATCATAGCATTCACGCAATACCGGGGAATCCATCACCGCATGTAAGTGCGACATTGGCGACCAAAAACGCTCTAATTCATCGGACATATCCTCTAAAGGGTACATTAAATTATCCCAGGTATAGCAATGATTTTCTTGCAGTAAGTGCTCAACCTGTTCTAAATGGCTTTTTAACATGGCCTCAAGATGAGACTTAAAGTGATTGACATCAATATGGCTAAATTGTGGTAATCCAACTGGCGCTGACATGTTGTACCTTCAAAAATTGATTTAAGATACAAAAGAATAGCACTCAATTGCGAAAGCCTCTACTGCTTAATTAGGATCAACAAACCCTAGAGAAAGCCCAATCCTTGTACATTGACGTTTTCATCATCGGCGTTTTCTTCATCATCGCATTCATCAGAATCAACTGGTGTTGGCAGGAATTTCTTTTTAGGCTCATCTTTATTAGCAAAAAACCCCAATTTCCTTATCCCTTCTGCCGGCACCTCAACCATATCTTTGGGACGGTAATGGTTAAGAATGGGCACTAAGGCAAAATTAATTAAACAAACAAGGACAAGGCTTACCGCCCCGATCATGGGAATTACTGGCATAGCAGCGAACAAAGATGCGGCGCAACACGTAGCCAGAAAAATGGCCGTGGTAATTATTAAGTGTGAGCCTAAGCGCAACATTTCAAAGGTTATCTGATCGTCTAGTGCCTGAAGATGTTGTTTTATCTGTTCCTCTTGCTCCTTACTTTTGGGATCAAGAGCCATTGCTTGGTATTGCGCACGAAGGGTAAATAAACGATTCAATTCAATATATGCGCGCAGGGCTGAGAGCACCACGTCATAAGCAAAAAAAACGATGACTAAATAAGTAGTGAATGGAGCTGTTAAAATAAAGCAATTGACCAGACCTACCCCTATCCAGGCAATGTCATTGCCTAATTCAAACCACCGACGCTGCAATTGCCCCTGGAAGCGCACATCCCAACCTAATGTTCGTTCTTTATCACTCATCCAAGGACCTGGTAGCGTATGTTTTAGCAGGAGAAAAAGATTCGTTGTTGCACGGGGAACAAAATAAAGCCAGGCAAGATGCGGAAGAAATGGATCTATTTGTTTATCCATGTTCCTAATAAGATCGCGATACCAATCCGCACTGAAATGCAATCCAGCAACTAAATCCAAGACCCGCTTGGAACGAGTGAACAATAAGCGATATAAATTAGCATTCACGGTTTGTCCACGAATTTGCTGAGAAAGTGAATAACCTACCTCAATTTTTTCAGCTGTCGGCAACTGCTTGGGAAGCGGGGCCTTCATTTCCTGTAAGAGGTTACGGTAAATCTCTTGTTGCGTACGTAAGCGCAAGACTTCTCTGGGAACAAGCAAATAATGTTGATAGGCGTGTTCTAATAATTCGGCAAGTAAAATGGCCGCCATTAATTGCTCAACAAGGTCCTGTTCGCTAACCGGATGCTCTCCTGAGAAATTAGCTCTGATCTGCTGTCCCAACAGACTGTACTCCATATTTAATAGCATATGGGATGAGGCAATTTTACGATAAAATTCCGGGTCAAGTGACTTGATGCGCTCAGAGAACGTCCAGTTCAATGGATTAGGATCATCAATCCCGAGAGATTGATCGATAAAAAGCGTATTTTGTAAACGTCGGATAACTGGGTTCATGATGTCCTAACATATTGGATATCAAAGCACAAATTCATCTTGTCTATAAATAAGTTTAAAAGATAAATTAAAGCCTAATCTTAACAAAAAAAATACAATAAGTAAATTCTTATAGTTATGACTGCAAATCCATGCCGCGAAAATTAGCATTGATAACACGATTAAACCTTATATCTCAATTTTTATACCAAGTTCAACTATTCTTTTGTGATAAATAATAATCCCCTGTAGAATTAGCAGGTTAAGCAAAACGTCTCCGCTATCCATTTTAGCGTTTAAAGTATTACGTCCGAATCTGCCACCAAACCCCTAAGATTTGCTTTCGTCAACACCGACAGCCCCTTCTTTAACAAAAGAATGGTTAAAAATGAGTTCGATTTCTTGCTGATTCATGTCTTCTGAGCGACAATAGCGCACCTAGTACGTGCATAAGAGAACGCATGAGTCTGTCAAAAGAATTAGCGAATGCCATTCGTATTTTAAGTATCGATGCAGTCGAACAAGCCCAGTCAGGGCATCCTGGCATGCCTTTAGGCATGGCCGATATTGCCACCGTGTTGTGGAAAAAGTTTTTAAAATATAATCCGAAAAACCCACATTGGTTCAACCGTGATCGTTTTGTCTTATCTAATGGCCATGGTTCCATGTTACTTTATTCATTATTGCATTTGACCGGCTATAATCTTTCTATAGAAGAGCTGAAAAATTTTCGGCAATTAAATTCAAAAACCCCTGGCCACCCAGAATTTGGTCATACTCCTGGAGTAGAAACCACCACGGGACCTTTAGGGCAAGGGTTAGCCAATGCGGTGGGTATGGCAATAGCAGAACGCGCACTGGCCAGTAGCTATAATCATGAAGATTGCAACCTGGTCGATCATCACACTTATGCCTTTGTCGGTGATGGTTGTTTAATGGAAGGGATTTCTCATGAAGCCTGTTCTCTTGCCGGAACTTTAGGTCTTGGGAAACTTATTGTTTTTTACGACAGTAATGGCATTTCCATTGATGGCAAAATCGACTCTTGGTTCACTGATGATACCTCCTTGCGCTTTAAAGCCTATAATTGGCAAGTCATTGACGCTGTTGATGGCCATGACCTGGATGCGATTGAGCAGGCGATTGTTGCGGCACAAGCAAATACCAGCCAACCGACACTGATTATCTGTAATACCATCATTGGCCTAGGATCTGCGGTTGCCGGCAGTGAAAAGTCCCACGGTTCACCCTTAGGTGCCCAAGATATTGAGAAAGTTCGTGAATTTTTTCACTGGCAGTACGCCCCTTTTGTCATCCCCGATACCATTTATCAACAATGGAGCCACGTGGAACAAGGGGAGCACGATGAGCAACAATGGTTGTCCTTGTTGCATCATTACCAACAAAGTTATCCAACAGAGCACTACGAGTTTTTACGCCGTATCAACGGCGATCTTCCTGACGATTGGCAAAGCCATTGCCAGGCATTCTTAGAGCAATGTCGCCGTAATGAGAAAGCCATCGCGACGCGCAAAGCCTCGCAACAGTGCATCGAACATTTTGCCCATTCGTTGCCCGAAATGTTGGGCGGTTCTGCGGACTTAACCGGTTCAAACAATACCGATTGGTCAGGAAGCCAAGCCATCACCCATGATGATTTTAGCGGTAATTACTTAAACTATGGCGTACGTGAGTTTGCGATGGCCGCCATTATGAATGGCCTAGCCGTGCACGGTGGCTTTATTCCTTATGGTGGAACATTCCTGGTTTTTGCTGACTACGCGCGTAATGCCATCCGCTTAAGCGCCTTAATGAAGCAGCGCGTCATTTACGTCTTTACACATGACTCCATTGGCCTTGGTGAAGATGGCCCCACCCATCAACCCGTAGAACATGCCGCCATGTTACGCCTGACCCCAGACATGACCGTTTGGCGACCAGCGGACCTAATGGAAACCGCAGTTGCCTGGCAAAGTGCTCTGGAGCATCATAATGGACCAACATCCTTGTTGCTTTCGCGACAAAATTTACCCGCGTTACCGCATGGCATAAATGCTGCCGAGTTAATTAAAAAAGGCGGCTATGTCCTAGTGGATTGCGCTGGCACGCCAGATGCCATCTTGATTGCTACAGGCTCTGAAGTTCAGCTCGCCATTGCTGCAGCAGAACAAGCAAGCGCACAAGGATTAAAAGTAAGGGTAGTCTCCATGCCTTGTGCTGAACGTTTCTTAGCTCAAGACCTAGATTATAAAAATCAAGTATTACCCAAAGAGGTTACTACACGCATCGCTATTGAAGCAGCCTGTTCAGCCTATTGGTATCAATTTGTTGGCCTCGATGGCGCCGTAATCGGTCTGGATCGCTTTGGTGTATCGGCCCCAGCAGCCAAGGCTTATGACTTTCTGGGTATTACTGTAGAACGAATCGTTAAAACGTTGGCAACATTAACTGTAAATAAATAATAGTGTAAACCGCTGTACGCAAAAGGCAGCAAAGCACCTTAAATTGGAGAAGTAGTATGACTATACGTGTCGCAATTAATGGCTATGGCCGCATTGGTCGCTGTATTTTAAGATCCATTTTTGAATACAACCGCCAAAATGAATTTGAAGTCGTTGCGATCAATGATTTATCAGGGCTTGACGTTACCGCGCACCTGACACGCCATGATACAACCCACGGTCACTTTCCCGCAAAAGTAACCATTGATGGGAACATGCTCGTTGTTGATGGACATGCCATTCAAATCACCGCTGAGCGCGATCCCCTTAATTTACCGTGGAACGAATTAAATATTGATATCGTTTTTGAATGTACAGGGCATTTTACTGAGCGTGCAGCAGCAATGCAGCATATAACAGCCGGCGCCAAGAAAGTATTAATTTCTGCTCCTGGAAAAAATGTTGATGCAACCATCGTGTACGGCGTCAACGACAACATCCTGAAAGCATCAGATGTCGTAGTATCGAATGCTTCGTGCACCACAAACTGCTTAGCTCCTGTTGTTAAGCCATTAAACGATGCCTTAGGCATTGAAAATGGTTTATTAAATACCGTGCATGCGTATACCAATGATCAAATGCTTTTAGATGGCAGTCATAAAGACTTACATCGTGCTCGCGCCGCAGCACACAACATCATCCCAACCAAAACTGGCGCAGCTGCCGCTGTCGGACTAGTTTTACCCGAATTAGCAGGGAAACTTGATGGGTTTGCCATGCGTGTACCCGTGATTAACGTTTCTGCGATTGACTTAACGTTCACTGCGGGCCGTGAAACAACAGCAGATGAAGTTAATGATATTGTCCGTAAAGCGCAAAGCCGTACCTTACAAATCAATGACGAGCCATTAGTATCCTCTGATTTTAACCACAATCCAGCATCCGCTATTTTTGACACCACGCAAACTAAAGTGTTTGGCAAATTAGTTAAAATAGTTGCCTGGTATGACAACGAATGGGGCTTTTCCAATCGTATGTTAGATACAGCATATAAGATGATGAATTGCTAACCCCTGTGCGGAGAGAATAATGAATCTGATACAAATGAGCGACATCGATCTTTCAGGAAAGAAAGTACTAATCCGTGAAGATTTAAATGTCCCAATCAAAGAAGGGATGATTACTAGCGATCAACGTCTGCAAGCAGCCTTACCTACACTCAAGGCTGCCTTGGCGGCAGGAGCGGCGGTTATGGTCTTGTCGCACCTTGGTCGTCCGGAAGAAGGACGGTTTGAAAAACGCTTTTCCCTGCACCCTGTGGCAGAATACTTAAAAGAACATTTAAATTATCCGGTCCATTTTGTCAGCGATTACCTCAATGGCGTGGATGCACGTCCCGGTGAATTAGTTGTTTGTGAAAACGTCCGTTTTAATCCGGGTGAGAAAAATAACGATGAGCAATTGGCGCGCAAACTAGCCAGTCTTTGCGACGTTTTTGTCATGGACGCTTTTGGTACGGCCCACCGCGCCCAAGCCTCTACTTATGGTGTGGCTCAATTTGCGCCTATTGCGGTTGCCGGTCCTTTATTGGTTAGAGAATTAACGGCCTTAGCAAAAGCCTTGAAGGCCCCAGAAAAACCTATTGTGGCTATTGTTGGCGGTGCAAAAGTCTCCTCGAAACTGAGCTTGTTACGACAATTGGTTGGTATGGTCGACTATCTTATCCCTGGTGGCGGTATCGCCAATACCTTTTTGAAAGCGCAAGGATTTGAAATTGGGGTATCGCTTTATGAAGAAGACTTGTTGGATGAGGCACGTGCTATTCTCCATTTAGCGAAAGAAAAAGGTTGTCATATTCCCTTACCAACAGATGTTGTGGTCGGTAAAACCTTTAGTGAAACCTGCCCTGCCTATAATAAATCCCTCCATAATGTTGCTGCTGACGATATGATTCTTGATATTGGCCCGGTTACTGTCAGTGACTATGTAGAGATCATTAATAAAGCAAAAACCATTATTTGGAATGGTCCAGTTGGTGTTTTTGAGTTTGCGCAATTTGCTTACGGTACACGTGCTTTAGCAATTGCTATTGCTGAAAGCGATGCGTTTTCAATTGCTGGCGGCGGTGATACCTTGGCAGCCATCGATCTGTATGATCTGAATCAGCAAATATCGTACATTTCCACAGGAGGCGGAGCATTTCTGGAGTGTTTGGAAGGAAAAACACTGCCAGCAGTTGCCATTTTGCAGGAGCGCGCCAAGAATGTTACGTCAGACTAAAATTGTTGCAACGCTAGGACCGGCAAGTAGTGATCCGGTAACACTTCGTGCTATGTTGACCGCAGGGGTCAATGTGGTACGGATTAATTTTTCCCATGCCGATTCCTCCGCCATACAATTGATTGCCTTAGTGCGACAAATTGCTGCAGAATTACAGCATCCACTGGCAGTTATGGCTGATTTACAAGGCCCCAAAATCCGCATCGGTCGCTTCAAAGATAATTTCATTACCCTCGTTGAAGGACACGATTTTATGCTTGATTGCCACGATCCTGAACAATTAGGTGATGTGCATCATGTCGGCGTAGCCTACCCTAATTTAGCGCAGGAATTAGCCATAGGCGATCATTTGCTCATCAATGATGGCTTAATTGAATTAGAAGTAAAACATATTTCTGACTCCCAAATTACGTGCACCGTTATTGAAGGCGGCGTTTTATCCGATCTAAAAGGTTTAAATAGAAAAGGCGGCGGTTTAGCGGCAAGAACGCTTACAGATAAAGACATACGTGATTTACGCACAGCCATTAAGGCCGAGGTAGATTACATCAGTCTATCGTTTGTCAAAGATGCTGCCGATATTCGCGATGCACGGGCTTTAATGAGTGAGTTTGGTGCCCCCAACATCCCCATTATTGCAAAAATTGAACGCACAGAGGCGCTAGAACATTTAACTGCAATTATTCAAGAAGCCGATGCAATCATGGTTGCTCGTGGTGATCTTGGTGTAGAAGTTGGCGCAGCTGAAGTTCCTGCCATTCAAAAACATATAATTGGGCAAGCGCGTCGTTTGGATAAAGTCGTGATTACCGCAACCCAAATGATGGAATCGATGATTAATAATCCTCAGCCTACTCGAGCGGAAGTATCGGATGTGGCAAACGCCATCTTAGATGGCACCGACGCGGTGATGTTGTCCGCGGAAACAGCCAGTGGTCACTTCCCGGTAAAAGTTGTGAGTATGGTCAATAAAATCTGTTTAAGTGCAGAAAAACATGCCAGCTTTTACTATAATAGCGCCCCTGAATCCTGCCATTACCAACGCGCTGACCAAGCCATTGCGATGGCCACCATGCATGCGGCGAACCATTTTCCTATTCAAGCAATTGTGACCTTAACTGAATCTGGCGATACTGCATTATGGATCTCCAGACAACACAGTACCGTACCTATTATTGCCGTCTCAGCCAACAAATGCACCATTGGCCGTTTAAGTCTGGTGCATAACGTCTTTCCTGTATTTATGGATTACCATCAATTTGCTGCCGATAACTTG
Source organism: uncultured Gammaproteobacteria bacterium (assembly GCA_963844185.1). GTDB lineage: Bacteria > Pseudomonadota > Gammaproteobacteria > Legionellales > Legionellaceae > Legionella. The sequence goes on along the minus strand of CAWJMX010000013.1, from coordinate 71,306 downwards.
AACCAATATGTCCTTAATGAATTAGTTAAAGCACAACACATTAAGCGAAAAGGCTTTGTGCTATTAACACGTGGAAGAAGTATTGGGACTGCTGGTGGCACCAATAGCATGGAAATTATTAAGGTTTAATTTCAATTAACTTGAAAACAGGGAATACTCAATAAGAAAAGTGATTCTTTGATAAGCCAAGGCCGGTTAAGCTTAAAAAATTTAAACACAATATTAAGAAAGCGATGAATTCAACGGCCATCTGGATGGTAAAGCCCTGCGACGCACCTAATCCAGCAAATTAATACTTGGCGATTAGAACGCAGATCAGCTGCTGGGCTTTTCAGCCCAGCCTACAGATTCTCATTTTTTATGATTTTGTGAATTTACTCTAAATCTTAGAATGGTCGCAACTTAATCGACAACTTCTTTTTTTTCTTCAAGACTACGTGATAAGCCTAACTTTTCTTTCAGGCGTGCCACAGCATCAGGATCATACTGTCTGGTGGTTTTATGTTTCACGACCACTGCTGCCGTACGGGCAGGTTGCACTGGGGCGTTTTGGGTTGCGTAGGAACGAGCCGGATAAGTAGGCAAATAATCATCTGCAGCTGATTGACTAGCCGCTTTGGGATAACTTGATGGCAACGGATGAGACGTAAATTGGCCTGTTGTTTTTTCTGCTAAAATCTTACGCGCATTCCTTACACTTTTTTCAACGCGTTTTTTGATCTTGGCAGCTGCATGCTCTGCTTCTTCTGCGCTTACTTCTGCTACATCATTACCCTGTAAATCAACGCGCATTTCACGCAGTTTTAAACAGGCTAAATAATCAAGTCGCCGAGTAAACAAGACCACGGCTTCTCTTAATTTGCTCTTGGAAATACCTACCTCCAGCGCTTTATCAGCGTGCAGCAGAATGTCTTCCATTATCCCGGTCTTTAATGGACGAATACGTAATGAATTATCAAATGCTGCGGGAAAATTTGCCGCAAGCCATAATAAAGCATCCGTTCGTGCTTTTTTAGACTGGTTTTTTTGGGTTTTATTAATAACGGCAGTGCGTGGGTGCAGCTCCTGTTTTCTCATTAGTGTACCCTTGATTAGAAATTAGTTGTTCTATTCGAAAATAATACGATTTATTCGCATTAATAATGAGCGCACAATGTACAATGTTTAGTGATTTTTTGCAAGCATTCTAAACCGGTTCGCTGATTTCCAATAAAAACCAGAACACAAAGTAGAAAAACTTATCCGGATCAGCCTATAATTAATTTAAATTCCGACTATTAGACATATTATGAAACGATTATTTACCGCATTTCTTGCTGTAACTGTTCCATGGCTTGTAATGCTTATCAATGATAATCCCGGAGCAGCCTTTGTGGTCTTGGTGATGCAAGTAACATTAATCGGCTGGCCTTTTGCTACCATTTGGGCCTGGCGCACCGCATATCCTCCAAAAAACAAAAAATAATTGTGATTTCTGTATTATCATTAACAATCATCAAGGAAAACCATGTTAACTCGCGTTATTGTAAACGGAGCTGGCGGCAAAATGGGGGCTTTGGCCTGTGCCACCTTACAGCAACACCATGAATTTGAATTAGTAGCACAACTGAACAAGCATGACGACTTATCCCAAGCGATTGTTGCGACCAAAGCTCAGATCGTTATTGATCTGACCCGCGCTGATTCAGTTTATCAGAACAGTGTGACGATTATTAAGCATGGTGCGCATCCAGTGATTGGCACCTCAGGATTATTGCCTGAACAAATTAAAGAATTAACCGCGCTGTGCGAAATGCAACGTTTAGGAGGCCTGATAGTTCCTAATTTTTCGATTAGTGCGGTATTAATGATGCTGTTTGCTGCAAAAGCCGCAGAATATTTTTCAGAAGTAGAAATTATTGAAACCCATCATCAACAAAAATTAGATGCTCCTTCAGGTACTGCGTTAAAAACAGCCGAGATGATTGCTGCCGCACGCAAAAAAACTAAAAATAAATTAAATTTACAGGAACTAATTCCTGGTGCTCGCGGTGGTACGCACTGCGACGTAAATATCCATTCTTTACGTTTACCTGGCGTACTGGCACGCCAACAAGTTATTTTTGGCAATGCGGGCGAAACACTGTCTATTACCGATGACAGCATAGACCGTAGTTGTTTTATGCCTGGCGTGGTTTTAGCCTGTCAGAAGGTATTGACATTAACTACTTTAGTTTATGGCCTAGAACATATACTGTAACAACAGTACCCTACTGCCAACGAGTAGGGTATGCGTAATTTTTTATTGCACGGCAAGTACCGTACCCAAGTGTTCCTTTTTGGACGCATTAAATAAACCATTACACTCTGCCACACTTTGCTGGAATAGCGTTTCAAAAGAAGTGTCTGGTTGTTGGCTTGGTTTTAATAATTGCCGCAACTTATACACGGTAAGCGTTGCCATCGAACGCGATACATCTTGCTCAGGACGCGTCATTATAATTTCAAATATTCCACAAAGACGGGCAGTACTATTTGTTCCAGAATCTGGATTCACCATTAAATCTTTAATCTGTTGTATTCCTGTAGGAATACCTGAAGGGTGAAAGAAAGGCAGATTCCAACTACCCTGTGATTCCTTAGCGATAAATTGCGTCATATCATTAAAGGCAAGATAAAGAGCATCATAGAGTTCACGACACTTCTCTTCGCCTAATTGTTCAACTACCAATTGACACAATAAACTATCACCGGGTGATAATAAGCCTTCCTTCTTAGTGCTTCCTTGAGAAATTTCTCGGACTTCATTATTCGAGGCTAAAATATCATCGCATTTTAAGGCATTATAACCTAAACGCTTATTAATCTCCGCGGCAATATCCGCCGGAAAATATTCATAAGGCGTTTTAAGCCCCTCAGCGCCAGGTGCATTTTGTCCGGCGTGTTCATGTTGGTGCCGAGAAAGGTAAAGATCCGCAACAAGAGCAACAAAATTAGCACGCTTTATTTTATTTTGCTCCAAAAACACAGGCCACTCATTGTGTTTTAAATAATAAAGAAACATGGCATCAGTATGAATAATACCAATCGCTTTTCTATCTTTACCACTAACACATGAACCATATGAATAGCCGTTAATGGTTAAGATGATTAACTGTTCCAGAGAACTAATAAATAGCTCCCTACCAAGACCACATAAATACTCCAGAATAGTGGCTGTACCGCAACCAGATTTTAATACATTTTTATAATTATCCAAAAGCTTGTCCAAATCAGGAACCTTAGAAACATAAGGTTCTACAGTCTCTAAAAACGCCACAACATCAGAATCAGCCTCTGTTGTATACAGCAGTAATTTTGCTTTATTCAATGGATGGTTTGTTTGCAGTGTTGGCAATGCAGGGATGCCATTATTGATAATGGAACGCGCCATTTGATTTAATTGAAAGTCAGGAATAATTGAAGATAATAGCGGAATATAGTCCGAACCCACCGGACTGACCAACGTTTGAAACAAAATAACCTGCTCCAATGCAGCACCTTCAACTACTTTAAGCAAATTCGCCAACACATGTCGTCGTTGTACCGCCAAAGGCCAATGGTGCCGTATACCTTCACGCGTTGCAATGTGGCTTGAGCGCGCTAAGGGCAAATACAATTGACAAAACTCGCCCTTCGCAGTTAGCGAATAAAGGCTATGACTGGCAAAATTAGCAGGTATCGGGATGGTGCGATGGCGACTGCAAACAAAAGATACAGCCTCTTCTACCGTGGATTTACTCCGAAGTACCTTTTCCAGAAAATATTGTTGATGCTCAGACAAGACCCAATACCATTGCGGAATTTTGCTAATTTGTTCTAATCTGTCTTTAAAGTCCTGGCGCAAAAGCCGCTCGTTAAACTGCATGAGTTTTTCATCGACCTCATCTACAGATTTTTCGGTTGCTAATACCCGCATCATTTCTTGATGATGCAAGGGCAGCTTATCAAACCAAGCCGGAAGAGTGCCGCAACTGGCAATACTATTTAAATCATTACTTATTTTTAAGGCCTTGCTTTTTATATCGTTCCAAGCCGCTAAAAAAAGAGCATAATCATCGTTAACATTAAGCGATTTTTCTTTAAAATTACAGAAATAAGCCTGTATGAAATGAGCGTTAGGCTTAGCAAGATCACGGAACCAAGAGGGAGTTTTAGGGCAGTTCTCCGCTGTTATCTGCGTTAGCTCATTGACAATTTGCTCATAATGAGGAGGGAGAGATTCGTCCAATTGTAAGACATATTCAATGTCTTTACCCAATTTCATCGGGATTAAAGTTGCCAAATCAGCCCGACCTTGAGACATCAACACATATTGATCCGCCTCATTGAGTAACTCAGCGGCCTGTGCACCAGAACGATTCCAGCCAGCACCTATTGCATCGATTATTTTGCTAGTAAAATGCTCTAACTCAGTTTGTAATTCATTGATTACAGCACTTGTTCCTTTATAAAGCGCACGACACTGCTGGGCATAAGCTTTTAAGGTTTCTTTATTTAAAGGGTACGATGGATAAGCATCCACTAAAAAATCAAAAGCCTGATGCAAAATATCAATACGCTTAGCATAGCTTTGCTGATAATTTGGTTTTAAAGAGTATGATTTTAGCTCATAATCAGGAAATTTCGTTTTTAAAGCATCGCTTACTTCGGGTGCGAAGGTAGTTCCTTCTGGTACACGTATTATTCCTTTTGGCATCGTATATATCCTTAAACTACTTTAGTCCTAGAACTCTCAAAAGTTATTGTTTATTAAACAATAACTTTTGGAACCCCACTATTATTGTATAAATATTTCCACGAAACAATTACAATGATCAACCTAAATTGATAAAAATCATGAAAAGGAGTTTGATGATGGGATACATTGTACAACATTACATAGGTGGTCAATTAATTAACGAAGCAAACACTGCCAGCCACCCTATTTACAACCCCGCCTTAGGTGAAGTCATTGGACAAGTACACTTCGCATCTAAGGCCCTGTGCGATAAAACCATCATGACCGCAAAAGAAGCAGGAATTGAATGGTCGCAAACTCCAGCAATAAAAAGAGCACGGATTCTTTTTAAATTTAGAGAATTAATGGAAAAATATCAAATGGATTTGGCACGAATCGTGACAAGTGAACACGGCAAGACGATTGATGACGCGAAAGGATCTATAGCACGCGCCATCGAAGTAGTTGAATTACATTGTGGTTTGGTGAATCAACTCAAAGGGGATTTCTCTAACGATGTAGCCAGTGGTATTGATTGCCATACCTTTCGACAACCAATTGGCGTCAGCCTCGGTATCTCCCCCTTTAATTTTCCAGTGATGGTTCCCGTATGGATGATGATCCCTGCCATTGCCTGTGGTAATCCCTTTATCTTAAAACCATCAGAACAAGATCCTTCCGCCCCTGTGCGCTTATTAGAGTTATTAAGTGAAGCGGGCTTACCCGATGGAGTGGCTAATTGCTTGCATGGTGATAAAGAAACGGTAGACTATTTACTCACTCATCCGGATATTGCAACAGTCACTGCAGTCGCATCAACTCCGGTAGCTCACTCTATTTATACTAAAGCAATTACGCAGGGTAAACGCGCTCATACCTTTGGTGGGGCTAAGAATCATTGCGTAGTGATGCCCGATGCCGATCTCGACCAAGCAGCCGCAGCTATTGTTGGTGCAGCTTATGGCTCTGCTGGTGAACGCTGCATGGCAATCTCGGTTGCTGTTGCGGTAGGCGATCAAATTGCTGATGCGTTAATCGCCAAAATGATACCACAAATTCAAGCCATAAAAATTAATGCAGGTAATGTCCCTGGCACCGATATGGGACCATTGATTAGTGGTGCGCACCAGCAAAAAGTTTTGGCGGCCATCAACCAAGGGGTACATGAAGGTGCAAAACTCATCATTGATGGCAGAAGGTTTAAGCATCCAGAGCATGCCCAGGGATTCTTTATCGGCCCCTGTTTATTCGATGAAGTCACCAAACAAATGTCTATCTACCAAAATGAAATTTTTGGTCCGGTTCTTGTCGTTGTGCGCGTCCCTGATTTTGAACAAGCCATCGACTTAGTAAATAAGCATCAGTTTGGTAATGGTACAGCAATCTTTACACGCGATGGCTTTAGTGCTCGTGAATACAGTCAACGCATCCAAGTCGGTATGGTTGGCGTTAATATCCCCATTCCTGTACCTATTGCCAACCATCCTTTTGGCGGCTGGAAACATTCCGTCTTTGGTGACATCAATATGCATGGCGAAGAAAGTATTAATTTCTATACCAAGCAAAAGACGGTGACCAGTAAATGGCCGGTTAATGAACTAACAGAAAATACGTTTGTTATGCCAACCCACGATTAAATACGGAGCAATACATGGCAAAAATTGGATTTGTCGGATTAGGTCATATGGGCTTGCCCATGGCCATTAATCTTGTTAAGGCAGGACACCAAGTCAGTGGATATGACGTACAACAATCAGCCCTGCAAAATTTTGCCAGCGCGGGTGGCATCATCGCTCAGAATCTGCAAGAAGTAGCCCAAGACATCATCATCACTATGTTACAAACAGGACAACAAGTCTTAGATGTTTGTCATGGCAATGATGGATTGCTCACTATGCTAAAACAGGGTTCTTTACTGATTGACTGCTCCACAATTGACGTCCATAGCGCACGTGAGTTACATCAGCTCGCCCACACACAGAGCATCCTTGTGGTTGATGCACCGGTATCTGGCGGTACCGCAGGTGCTGCTGCAGGCACATTAACCTTTATGGTCGGCGGTGAAGAAGCCGCTTTTCGCGCAGCCCAGCCCATACTTGCAGCAATGGGACAAAAAATTATTCATACTGGGATTGCAGGCAGTGGCCAGGCGGCAAAAATATGCAACAACATGATTCTTGGAATTTCGATGATCGCCATTTCCGAAGCATTTGTTTTAGCAGAACAGTTGCACCTATCACCACAAAAGCTCTATGAGGTAGTTAACAATTCATCGGGACAGTGCTGGGCGATGAGCAAATATGCTCCCGTAGCGGGAGTACTGGAAAATGTTCCCGCCAATAATGAATACAAGCCAGGATTTGCCGCAGCGATGATGCTTAAAGATTTATTGCTCAGCCAAGATTCAGCGCACGCGGTGCAGGTCACCACCCCCTTGGGCGCTAAAGCAACAACACTTTATCAAAATTTAATTGAACAAGGACTTGGTGAGGCTGATTTTTCAGCTATTATAAAATTAATATCCCAAGGAAAAGAGGTGTAACATGACCCATCCTAAACGAACACTTACAGAAGAATCTTTAGCTGAATTCTGGTCAGAAATAGCCAGTCAAACCGTACATTGGCTGCGCCCGTGGGACAGCGTACTGCAAGGTGATTTAAAACACGGCAATGTAACCTGGTTCAAAGGTGGACAACTCAATGTCAGCGTGAATTGCTTAGACCGACATTTACCACAAAGGGCAAATAAGACAGCCATTATCTGGGAAGGAGATGATCCGAACCAACATACAACCCTGACCTATGGCGAATTACACGCGGAAGTATGTCGCATGAGCAATGTGCTTAAAACATTAAAGGTCAAAAAAGGCGATGTGGTCGCCATTTATTTGCCAATGATCCCTGAAGCGGCAATTGCCATGCTTGCCTGTGCACGCATTGGCGCAGTTCACACCGTTATTTTTGCCGGTTTTTCAGCACATGCATTAAAACAACGTTTACTTGCTGCTAATTGTGCTTGTCTTATCACCGCTGACAGTTTTTATCGTGGCGGCAAGATAGTACAGTTAAAAGAACACGCTGATGAGGCTTGCGCGAATTTAACCCTATCCCGGCTAGTTATAAAAACTACCGGTACCCCTGTAGCTTTTAATAAAAAAACGGATCATTGGTGGCATGAATTAAAAACCCAAGTAAGTGCTCAGTGCGATCCCGAACCAATGGATGCAGAGGCTCCCTTATTTATTCTGTATACCTCAGGCAGTACCGGCCAACCCAAAGGGGTGGTGCATACCACGGGGGGATATCTAGTCCAAGCAGCCTATACACACCAGCTTATATTTGCCTGTAAAGAAGATGAAGTGTTTTGGTGCACCGCCGATATTGGCTGGATCACCGGCCACAGCTATGTTGTTTATGGGCCTCTGTGCAATGGGGTCACCACCTTAATTTTTGAAGGAATCCCCACCTGGCCTGATGCTTCACGAAACTGGAAAATTATTGATAAACATCAAGTCAATGTATTTTATACCGCCCCTACCGCCATAAGGGCCTTAATGCGTTGTGGCGATGAATGGCTAAATTCAAGCACAAGAAGCTCCTTGCGCTTATTAGGCTCTGTGGGTGAACCGATTAATCCTGAAGCCTGGCAATGGTATTATCACCAAGTAGGTCAAGACCGATGTCCAATTGTCGATACGTGGTGGCAAACAGAAACCGGTTCCATTATGATAAGCCCGCGCGCCAATGAGCCCGCAGTCAAACCCGGTGCCGCAAAACAGGCCATACCGGGTATCGTTCCAGTGTTATTAGATGAGCACGGCAACGAAATACAGCATGCAGGCGAAGGTTTTTTAGCCATAAAATACCCATGGCCATCAATGGCACGCACTATTGCAGGGGATCATCAGCGCTATTGCCTTACCTATTTACACAAAGGCTATTACATTACTGGTGATGGTGCAAAACGCGATGCAGATGGCGATTATTGGATTACTGGCCGCGTCGATGATGTTATTAATGTTTCCGGGCATCGCTTAGGTACCGCTGAGATTGAAAGTGCATTGGTTAGTCATGTGGCTGTTGCTGAAGCTGCCGTGGTAGGGATACCTCATGATTTGAAAGGCCAAGGTATTTATGCCTATGTTATCTTAAAGGAGCATGCCTCAATGACAGCACAATTGCAAACTGAATTAATTGAGCAGGTAAAAACAGAAATCAGCCCGATCGCCAAACCAGATGTCATTCATTTCACGAATGAATTACCTAAAACACGCTCTGGAAAAATTATGCGCCGTATTTTGCGTAAAATTGCGGGTAAAGAAGTGCAAACTATTGAAGAGTTAGGTGATTTATCAACCTTAGCGAATCCACAGGTTGTCGAAGAGCTCTTGAAGGATAGGAATAAGCACTCTTGATTCGTATAAAATAAACAATTACCAGCCCTTTTAACGTGCAAACGCTACTGGAAAAATCGCTTTTGCACGCGCCAATATTGAAGAACAGCGAGAAAAAATTGCGTGCTTTAGTAGACAAAAAATGGCTTCAATTTTCACCCTCTAATAAGATGAACTCAATGCAAACCATTGATTAAGCACCGCAATTAACTCAGCAACACCTTCCTTTTTCGAAGAAGAAAAAGACTGCACACTAACCAGATGCTCGGCTAAGTCATAATGCTTACGCACTTTAAGTACGGTGTTTTTTACCTCGCTACGGCTTAATTTATCGGCTTTAGTCAACAAGATATGGACCGGCAATTCACGATTCAACGCCCAATCAATCATCATTTGATCTAAATCTTTGAGCGGATGCCGTATGTCCATTAATAACACCAAGCCTTTTAAGCTTTTTCTGATATCAAGATAATGCGCTAAATGTTTTTGCCATTCCATCTTCACCTGCAAAGCGACTTTGGCATAGCCATAACCGGGCAAATCAACCAACCGACGCTCGTCATCCAGGTTAAATAGGTTAATAAGTTGCGTACGCCCAGGCGTTTTACTGGTACGTGCCAAGCCTTTAATACCGGTTAAACAATTTAACGCGCTGGACTTACCTGCATTAGAACGGCCGGCAAAAGCAACTTCGTAGCCGCTGTCTTCCGGTAATTGCACCACTTTGGCGGCGCTTTTTAAAAATACTGCTTTCGCGTAAGGATTTTCTAACATGAGATATATAATACTTTGGGATTTCGACCAAGGCAGTGTACCATTAGTTCACGAATTTATATAATTTTTGCTAAAAAATGTCGCTTGGGCCATAAGGCTAATGTAACCAACATTTACGGTTCATTACCACGATGAAGTTGCTGAGAGGCACTGCTGTTGGGTCAAATAGCCCAACCTACGGCGGTCGTACCACCATAAAACTCAAGCACTACCGAATGAGATATCGATGAAAAAATTTGTCCTTGCCATTATTTTGTGCGTCTCTCCTGCGATTTACGCCGAAGAAAAAACCACACTTGTCGCGAATAAAGCCATGGTTTGCACTGCCTGCCACGGTCAAGAAGGAAACAGCACAAATCCTGACTGGCCTAATCTAGCGGGGCAACACACCAAATACTTCGTGAAACAACTTAAGGACATGAGAAACAGCAATGTACGGGATGCCCCCACAATGAAGGTATTGGCCGCAACCTTGAGTGAGCAGGACATGGATGACTTAGCAACATATTATGCTAAAATGCCACTCGCTCAGGGCAGTACTCCCAAAGAATTTCTACGGCGTGGAGAACAACTCTACCGCGGAGGAGATTTTGCCAAACGGATTACTGCATGCATCGCCTGTCATGGTCCTAAAGGTACAGGTAATGCGCAAGCTGGATTTCCACTACTGTCTGGTCAGCATGCGGCATATACGCTACTGCAATTGCTGGCCTTTAAAGACGGTAAACGAAAAAATGATTTAAACCATATTATGCAAGACATCAGCAGTAGAATGAGTCAAGACGATATGGAAGCAGTGGCACATTATATTGAAGGCTTACACTAGGGAATTTAAAAATGTTAAAAAAACTAATTTGTTTCTTCTTACTATTACCGACCATGGCTTTCACAGCAGTATTTGTTGAAGGCAAAGATTATCAAATCGTTTCCAACCCACAAGCAGTCGCCAATAAAAGCAAGACCCCGCTGATCCAGGAATTTTTTAGTTACGGCTGCCCCTGGTGTTATAAAATAGAAACCCCTCTTCATGCCTGGGTTAGCAAAATGGGAAAAAGCATACAATTTGAGCGTATCCCAGTCGTGTTTAAACCCAGTTGGGAGCTTTATGCCAAGGCGTATTACACGGCAAAAACACTGGCTCTTGCTGACAAATTAAATCCCCTATTATTTCAAGCCATACAAGTAGAAAGAACACCATTAGAATCAAAACAAACCATGATCAACTTCTTTGTTGCTCAAGGTGTGGATAGAGAAATTGCTAAAAGTGCTTTTGAAAACTCACCAACTATTGATATGAAAGTGCAAACCGGCATGGCATTGATGGCCACTTATCAAGTTAGTGCGGTACCCGCTTTTGTCATCAATAATAAATACAAAACGGATTTGCAATTGGCCGGTAGCCCTGAGCGTTTATTAGAAATTTTGGCTTACTTGGTAAGAAAACCAGCTTAAATTGGTAGGGTAAAGCCCCGCGACCAATCTAATCGAGCTAATTGATACTTGAAAATTAGTGGGCAGCTTAAAATGCTGGGCTTTACAGCCCAGCCTATATTGCCCCAAGGTAACCCACTTTAACTTAGGTTCCATCCCCTGGGTTTTCCAAACTTAAAATCCCCGTATTAAAATCATAGGCAAAAAGTTCTGCATAGCGCCCCCAGTCAATCATTGTCCGTAGCACACGTTCTGCTTCTTTCTCACTTAAATAATCTTCAAGCTTACTTAAGAAACGTTCTTCAGAAACTCGATGCCCTACTTTTTCATCTAAAACACGACTGATGTAACGCGCAAGCGGTACTTTCTCCAATAATCGTTGGGCAAACAATTGTTTTCGCTCTTGCAAATCAGCCTCGGAAAACTGCTTGCCTAAATCACTTAATTGAATATCTCCCGCCGAGACCTTGGCAAAGCCTAAGATTTCCAAAGTTTCCAAAATAGGGAATAAATCATCGATGTTCATCATCAACTCATCGGCAAGCTCGGGTAAGTCAATGCGTTCTTCAAAAGAAGTCATGGTTTCTATCAAACCAGTTAACTCAGAAGGCTCAACATCAGGAAGACGGTAGCCCAAACCAATTTGCCGCTCACGCTGCGCCCGTTTTGCCTTTTCTTTAGGACCAGTAGTCATTAAGGTATAAATTTTATCAACCAAAGCGCGAAATTCAGGAGACTCGGGATCACGAGGCTGAGGCAAGGTTACTGGTAATTCAGCGCGAATATAGCCCGGATCATTACCAAAAATTACGATACGATCCGCCAAAGTCGCCGCTTCTTCAATATTATGCGTTACTAATAAAATACCATTGGTATTGGTTTTCTTTTCTTTCCATAATTCCAACAAGTCTGATCTTAAGTTTTCTGCGGTAAGCACATCAAGCGCGGAAAAAGGCTCATCCATAAGCAACACATCAGGATTAATGACTAAAGCACGCGCAAAACCAACCCGTTGCCGCATTCCTCCTGAAAGTTCTTTGGGAAAGGCTGACTCAAAGCCATCAAGACCAATGATATCAATGGCTTCAATCGCCCGATGTCGGCGTTCTTCACGGCCTACTCCTTGGGCTTCAAGGCCTAACTCGACATTTTCCAATACATTCAGCCAGGGCATTAAAGCAAAAGACTGAAAGACCATGGCAATGCCGGCAACAGGTCGGATAACGGGTTTACCACGATAAGTTACCGTGCCACTGGTCGGCGGAATCAAACCGGCAATAATTCGCAGCAGGGTCGATTTACCCGAACCAGATTTACCCAATAAGGCAACAATTTCACCTTCCTGCAATTTAAAATTAACGTCTTCAAGTACGAGCAAATCTTGCGTAGAAGCTTTTTTAAAAGACTTGCGTAAACTTTCTATAGCAATAATGGTTTCAGACATACGCGTCTCAAGGTTTGGGTAAATTATTTTGCTCCCGGTATCCCCCATTCCTGCTTATAGAAACAGCGGTGCTAAAATACTTACCAGTTATTAATTAAAATTAAAACGTTCTTCCGCTAAACGATACAGCGGCCGCCAAATCAGGTGATTAAACGTAAGCACATACAAGCACATCATTGCCGTGCCCAATGCAATTTGCGGAAAATCACCGGTGGTGGTGCTGGCTTGTATGTAGGCACCCAGCCCAGTTGCCTTAAGAGTAACATTCCCCCAACTGACCCATTCTGCCACGATACTAGCGTTCCAGGCACCACCAGCAGCAGTAATCGCGCCGGTAATATAAAAAGGGAAGATTCCAGGCAAAACTAAACGTTTCCACCACAGCCATCCTTTCAGGCCAAAATTGTCTGCGGCAAGATATAATTCACGTGGAATTGTCGAGGCGCCAGCAATCACATTAAATAAAATATACCACTGCGTCCCAAGAATCATCAGCGGTGTCACCCATATTTCTACATTTAAATTAAATTCAACAATAGCAATGACAAATAAAGGGTAAAATAAATTTGCGGGAAAGGCCGCGACAAACTGAATCACTGGTTGTATTCTTTGCGCAATACGCGGCCTTAAGCCAATCCATACGCCTACGGGGATCCAAATTAGAGAACTTAAGACAATTAAGGCAATAACGCGGGTGCCCGTTGCTGCGCCCAGTAAAAATACGTGCAAAATATCACTAACTTTCAATTCGGCAAGGATAAAGCGTAATAAAAACCAGCCACCACTTAAAACACAAAATAAAACAATCATACTCCAAAAGCGGTCAATACGTTTTTGCCGTTTAAAATCAATTTCTTTAATCGCCTTAGGCTCACCAATGCGAAACCAGCGGGCATTGACAAAACTGTTAGTAAAAATGTCAATAATCTCCGTGAATCGTTTCATTAACCGACTGCAACGTATCCAATCCACTAACCAGGATTGATACTCCGATTCATCAGGTGAAGGTTCAAATTTAAATTTTTCTGACCAGGCAATTAAAGGACGAAATAAGATTTGATCGTAGAGGAAAATGACAATCACCATGGTTAAAATAGCATAACCTACGGCATGTAGGTCACGTTGTTGGATTGCTAAAGCAATGTACGAACCAATCCCGGGTAACCTAATGTTTTGATGTGCAACTGAAATCGCTTCCGACAACACCACGAAAAACCAACTGGCCGACATGGAAATCATCATATTCCACAAGAGACCTGACATAGAAAAAGGCACTTCCAGTTTCCAAAAACGCTGCCATGCCGACAGGCGAAACATTGCGGCAACTTCTTGTAAGTCATGCGGTAAGGTTTTTAGTGATTGATAAAAACCAAAGGTCATATTCCATACTTGTGCACAAAAAATAGCAAAAATCGAAGCGCATTCAGGACCTAATAAACTGTGCGGAAATAAATGAATAAACCCTGTCACCGTAATCGAGAGGAAACTTAACACCGGAATAGATTGCAAAATATCAATGGCAGGAATAATTACTTGTTCTGCACGACGATTTTTAGCCGCTAAAAGTCCCACAGCAAAGGTAAACAAGATGGAAAAAAATAAGGCGACAAACAGCCGCAAAACGGTACGTAAAGCATAAAAAGGCAGATTTTCTGGCGCTAAGGAAATAGGAATCTGGTCGCCTAATTGGTAGGGGGTAGCCATTTGCGAACCAGCCCAACCAAAAAAGAATAAAACGGCAAAGATCAAAATCAGGAGCAATAAGTCCCAACGATTAATAAATCGACCAACTCGATCAGGATTAGCAAAGTAAAACCGACTATTACGCACCATGCCCCCATTAATCACTTCATCGACATAAAACCGCGAACAATAGCATAAAACCAGCTTTATCGGTAGTTTTAATCACAATCAGAGCTTAAATGAAACGAAGGTGACAATAAAAAATGGATGACTGCCGCTCTGCGTTACATGTTCAATGTAAGCCATAACATTAAGACTCATCAACCATTTTGGCAATCGCGCTAAAATATTTTGCTTTACAATTGAACTTCCAGACAATATAGGTGTCTAATAAGTGAGCATTTCCCCCGAATGCTTAGCTCCGCTTTACCCCCTCTTAAGCGGAGCGATGTTTGGATGAATAATCCAAACAGTTAATTTGCCCCGGTGAGAAACCGGGGATTTTTTTATTTAAAAAAAATGCGTACACTGAAACGATTAAATTTAATAAAACGTTTTTAAACAAAATCGAGACCACAAATGAATAATAAATTCCGTTCACTAGCTTTTATGCTGTTCGCGTTATTGTCACAGCTAACACATGCAGGCCCTGAACAAGCGCCAATGGCTGTTTGGGTCAATGAAGCGATTGTCGCGACTTACAGCTACAGTTATAAAAATTATTTACAAGATCAAAAACAGATTGCTAAATATTTTACCGCAGAGGGTTGGATAGCTTACAGCAAAGCCTTAAGTGACTCAAAACTTCCTGAGGCGGTTCAAAAAAACCTTTATTACGTCAGTGCCGTGGCTACAGAACCGCCGGTAATTACCACAATCGATACAAGCCATTGGAAAGCGACTATGAATTTGCTGGTAATGTATAAAAACCCTCAATATAAACAATCGCAAACGCTTAAAGTAAACATTGAATTTGGTGTAGCCCCAGCAGGCCAAGGTGTACGCGGCTTTAGCATGGACAGCTTGCAATCTGTGGTAATCAAACCATCCTGCCAATGTCCAATTGAAGAGGACAGTACAACACCTGCCACAGCTAGCCCAACAGGCGCCAAGCAATAAGTCCCACATGCAAAACAATCAAAGTGCCGATTAAAATTAAAATAACATTTAATTTTTTCGGCATCGTGACATCTAAAGCAGATTGTTCAGGATGATTGGGATTATAATAAACATCAATTTCTTCATTTTCTTTAAAGGCCACTGCGGCTTTATAGGCCACCCGACGCGCATATTTGCTGTTTGGGGTATTATGCGCCGTATCTAAAAATAAATACTCCCCATACATATCTTTATCATAAACTTGATAAGAATATTCAATTTTAGGCCAAACACTATGCCCAACCGTAGTCCATTCACAGGCGATAATACGCCCCTTTACCTTTAACCAAGATTGCGCTTTAACCAATGCCTGCCTATCTTGCCAAAAATGCCTTAGCAAAAGGAGCAGCAACATTAGCCACCCTAAATCCAGCGCCCATCGCCAAACACCAAGCCAAATCATTTAGCAACCCTATAAATAGACCCTATGCATACAGTATATAGCTGTTTTAGCTCATAATCCTAAAAAATCATTGCCGCGTAAAAAATCAAGGCTGAAATCTCGCAAAATTAATCGCAATAGGTATAATCTCCTCATCAAGGTGATTAAAAAAGGACTCAAGCAATGATTGCTAAAACCGTACTTAATGCGATTCATCATGAATCTGGCGCTAAAATGGTTGATTTTCATGGATGGGAAATGCCCCTACATTATGGCTCTCAGCTTAATGAACATCACTTGGTTCGTCGTGATGCCGGCATGTTTGATGTCTCGCATATGACCATTGTCGATATACTTGGCGCGGGTGGCCGGCAATTTCTACGCAAACTACTAACCAATGACGTAGACCAATTAGAGCATAACGGCAAAGCCCTCTATAGCTGCATGTGTAATGAACATGGCGGTATTATTGACGATTTGATTGTCTACCAACGCGCTTCAGATAGTTACCGCATCATTCTTAACTCAGCAACCCGCGAAACTGACTTAGCCTGGATTCATCAAATGAGTGAAGGCTTTGCTGTGGGTTTACAAGAACGGACTGAATTAGCCATGATTGCCGTGCAAGGCCCTAATGCGATTAGCAAAACCCTTGCGGTATTGAACCCAGCTCAGATAGATGCCGTTTCCACATTAACTAATTTTGAATGTATTGATGTAGAACAATGGTTTTTTGCCCGCACCGGCTACACGGGTGAAGAAGGTTTTGAAATCATTGTCCCCCAAGAACACGTAGTGCAGTTATGGACTGATTTAAGAAATGCGGGTGTACAACCTTGTGGCTTAGCAGCCAGAGACACCTTAAGACTTGAAGCCGGAATGCTACTTTACGGCCAGGATATGGATACCAACACCAGCCCCCTCGAATCAGGATTAGCGTGGACGATTAAATGGGAACCGACAGACCGTAATTTTATCGGTATGGGAGCCTTATTCTCACAAAAACAGCAGGGGCTTAAACACAAGCTAGTAGGTTTGACCTTAATGGATAAAGGCATTATGCGTAATGGCCAGCGCGTTGTCATTGCCAGCTACGCCGATGGCGTGATTACCAGCGGCAGTTATTCCCCGACTTTAGAGCAATCAATTGCCTTAGCACGTGTTCCGATAGAAACTGGTGCTGAAGTTCTGGTTGCTATTCGCGATAAATTAATTCCGGCTAAAGTTGGGAAACCACGCTTTGTGAAGCATGGCCAAGCAATCTAACCCCATCTTCATCGCTCCTAACACAAGGAGCAAACATTTTAAACTAGTGGCAAATACAATTAAGGATAAACACAATGAATGACTTAAAATTCACCTCAACCCATGAATGGCTAAGAGAAGATACGGATGAAGTTACCATCGGCATTACAGATCATGCGCAACAATTGCTAGGTGATATGGTCTTTGTTGAATTGCCTGTAATAGGTGATGAAGTTAATGCCGGTGATGAATTAGGGGTAGTTGAGTCAGTAAAGGCTGCTTCAGATTTTTATGCACCAATTAGTGGAGTAGTCACGGCAATCAATGAAGCAGTGGTGGCAAATCCAGCTATAGTTAATACAGACCCTTATATTGCCGGCTGGTTAGTCAAAGTAAAGCCGAGCGATCTCAGTGAAATCGAGAGTTTATTAACTGCGGAACAATATCAAGATGAGACAGCAGAGGAGCACTAATCATGCCTTATATCCCCCACACCACTAAAGATACCAAAGACATGCTCCAAACCATTGGTGTTGCGCAAACCCAAGCTTTATTTGATGAAATTCCGGCATCCTTACAATATGCTGGTTTTCAAGAAATTCCTGCCGGCATCAATGAAATGGATATGTTAAAAGAGGCGCAAAATTTTGCCAACAAAAACCGTAATGGGCTCTGCTTTTTGGGCGCAGGATGCTATGAACATCATATTCCTGCCGCAGTGTGGGATATCGCCGCACGCGGTGAATTTTTAACGGCTTATACACCTTATCAAGCTGAAGCCAGCCAAGGTACACTGCAATTGTTGTATGAATTTCAAACCATGATCTGTGAGTTAACCGGCATGGAGGTCGCCAATGCCTCCATGTATGATGGCGCTACGGCTTTGGCTGAAGCGGCGTTAATGGCCGTGAGAGTGAATAAACACAGCAAGACAAATCGTATTTTGATTGCAGGCACCATTCATCCGTTTTATCTGGAAACAATTAATACTATTCTCAGTAACCAACATATTGAAGTAATTACCTTGCCTTTTGATGAACAACAAGGCATTACGGCATTGTCTGCTTTAGAAGTTTATACAGGTGAAGACATTACCGCGCTCATAATTGCCCAACCGAACTTCTTTGGTTGTTTGGAACGTGTCGACCAACTCAGTGATTGGGCGGCTAAAAATAAGACCATTAGCGTTGCCTGCGTCAATCCCATTTCCTTAGCCTTATTAAAACCACCTGGATTATGGGGTGAGCATGGGGTAGACATCGTCTGTGGTGAAGGCCAGCCGTTGGGTTCACCAATGGCTTCTGGAGGCCCCTATTTTGGCTTCTTAAGTACCCGCATGGCGCATGTACGACAAATGCCTGGACGCATCATCGGTTGTACGGTAGATAAAGAAGGCAAACGCGGCTTTACCTTAACCTTGCAAGCACGTGAACAACACATCCGTCGCGCCAAAGCAACGTCAAACATTTGTACCAACCAGGGATTGCTAGTCACCGCAGCAGCCATTCATATGAGCCTTTTAGGTGCCGAGGGATTACGTCAGGTTGCCAGTCAATGCCACCAAAATACCCATGAATTAGTCGAGAGGTTAAGCCAAATTGATGGTGTAGATCCGGTTTTTACCGCCCCTTATTTTCATGAGGCATTGCTCAAACTCAATAAACCAGTTGCTGAGGTATTAAAACAATTAGCCCAGGCCGGTATTACTGGAGGTTACACCCCGGAACTCCACTTCCCACAACTGGAAAATACGCTGCTAATTTGCGTTACAGAAATGCGTACAGAAGAAGAGATGGCTCAGTATGCAAAAACATTGCAATCCATCATGAGTCAACGAGGTGCCTAATGTTTATCATCAAATTAACTTATTTAGTAGCCGCTGCTGAAGTCGACAAATACCTCAGTGCGCATCGCGAGTTTCTTGATTACTATTACAAACAAGATCTATTACTTGCTTCAGGCCCAATGAAACCACGTACTGGTGGCATTATCATTGCGACGACCAATGACCGGGATTATTTAGAATCTGTTTTTAAACAAGATCCTTACTATTTAGCCGAGATCGCGGACTATGAATTCATTGAATTTGTTCCCGTAAAGCATTGCGATGAACTCAAAGAACTTGTTCAAAAAATGGAAGGCAAATTATGTTGATTTTTGAATTATCCCAAAAGAACCGTCGGGCAAGCGCACAAGCCCCTAAAATTACCGACAGCAATTATGCCATCCCCAAGGAGCTGCAACGCAAAACGCCACCGCGCCTGCCGGCCTGCTCTGAATTGCAAGTGGTACGCCATTTTACCCGCCTCTCGCATAAGAATTTTTCCATTGACAGCAATTTTTACCCCTTGGGCTCGTGTACCATGAAATACAACCCCCGTGGGGTCCATAAAGCGGCCTCCATACCCAATTTTCTCAACCGCCATCCTTTAGCTGTAGAGCACGATAGCCAAGGCTTTTTAGAGGTGCTCTATCGCTTACAAGAAAATATTGGCGAAATCACCGGTATGGCCGGAGTGTCCTTAACACCAATGGCCGGCTCACAAGGTGAATTTGCTGGGGTAGCGATGATCAAGGCTTATCATCAATCGCGCGGCGATACCACGCGTGATGAAATGTTAATTCCTGATGCCGCACACGGCACGAACCCTGCTTCTGCGGTTATGTGTGGCTTTAAAATTGTGGAAATTGCTACAGGGGCCGATGGGGACATTGATCTGGACGAATTAAAAAACAAATTAGGCCCGAAAACCGCGGGTATTATGCTCACCAACCCATCGACATTAGGCTTATTTATGCGGCAAATTAAAGAAATTTCCGCATTGGTGCATCAAGCCGGCGGGTTGTTGTATTACGATGGCGCCAACCTTAATGCCATTCTCGGTAAAGTACGACCTGGCGACATGGGCTTTGATGTCATGCATTTAAATTTACATAAAACTTTTGCCACGCCACATGGTGGTGGTGGTCCTGGTGCAGGCCCTGTAGCGGTTGGCAAACGCTTGCTACCCTTTATGCCGCTACCGATAGTGAAAAAAACCGATAGCGGCTATCAATGGGCAACCCGTCACGATTACCCACAGAGCATTGGCCGTTTGTCTTGCTTTATGGGTAATGCCGGTATTTTGTTACGTGCTTATTTTTACATGCGTGTACTCGGCAAAGAAGGTCTGCTGCGCGTTTCCGAATACGCCACCTTAAATGCCAATTACCTACTCAAAGAACTCACAAACGCAGGTTTTACGGCAGCGTATCCAAGTCGCAGGGCATCCCATGAGTTTATTCTGACGTTAAGCCCGGAAAAGAAAGCCTATGGCGTTACGGCCATGGATCTAGCGAAACGCCTGTTAGATTATCGCATTCATGCCCCCACAACCTACTTCCCCTTACTCGTTCCGGAGTGTTTGCTTATTGAACCCACCGAAACGGAAAGCAAAGAAGAACTAGATAACTTTGTGCAGGTAATGAAAACCATTCGGCAGGAAGCAGCAACCAATCCAGAGCTACTCAAAGAAGCACCATATACCTTACCGGTACGGCGCTTGGATGATGTTAAGGCTGCAAGAGAATTAGACTTAAATTATTTTGCGCAGCATGAATAAAGGAAGCAACGTTTCAAGACTCCCTCTCCGGCGCACTGGAGAGGGAAAATAATGCAGAGTACTTGTCGCCAATTTCGTTAAGCCACCGCTTTCCTGAATAGCAATAAGCAGATATTTACGCTATTATTTCCACCTTTTTAATTAAACCTTCCTCAGTTGAATTATGCACACCGCAATCATCATTCCTGCACGTTATGCCTCAACCCGATTACCTGGAAAGCCGCTAGTAATGATTTGCGGTCAAACCATGCTGCAGCGCGTAGTGCGTTTATCATTTGCCGCAACTGCGGGATTAAATAATGTCTCCGTAGTCGTCGCCACTGATGATGAACGCATTAGGCAACATTGCCAAACAATTGGGGTCAACTCGGTCATGACTTCTAAAGAAGCCCTTACGGGTACTGATCGTGTTGCTGAAGCCGTACGGCAAATGCCGATGCAACCCGATTTTATTTTAAACATGCAAGGCGATGCGCCACTAACACCACCTGATTTCTTGCGCGCCATGATTACAGCCTTTGCCACCTCCCCCTGCGACGCCGTAACACCGGTGACGCAATTAAGCTGGAAGCAATTAGATGAGTTACGGCAAAATAAACAAACCACCCCCTTTAGCGGTACTACAGCGGCGTTTGATGCAAAAACGGGGAATGCATTTTGGTTCAGTAAAAATATAATCCCCGCCTTACGTAAAGAAGATGAATTACGACAACACAGTGAGAACAGTCCCATCTTCCGTCATATCGGCCTTTACGGCTATTCATTAGAGCTGTTAGAAAAATTCATCACCTTGCCTGAAAGTAAATTTGAACAATTAGAAGGATTGGAACAATTGCGTATCCTGGAAAACGGCTACATTATTCGTTGTGTTCCAGTTGATTACAATGGACGAGCAAGCATGTCCGGTGTTGATAGCCCACAAGATATCACACGTGCCGAAGCATTAATTGCCCAATATGGTGAATTAGTCCCCCCATCCACAAAGGCGATATAAATTATGACCCTACGTTTATTGATTGCCCGCCACGGCAATACCTTTGCTCCTGGTGACATAGTGCGGCGAGTTGGGACAACTGACTTGCCATTAGTCGCAAGCGGCTTAGAACAAGGCCGACTACTGGGCGCATACCTAAAACAAAATAATCTCCTCCCTGATGTTCTTTTTACCTCGCAATTACAACGTGCCATACAAACCGCCGAGCAAGCGCAACAGGTAATGGATACTCATTTAGCAATTGAAACGTTGTCCATCTTTAATGAAATTGACTATGGACCTGATGAGAACCAACCAGAAACAGAAGTGGTTGCCCGCATTGGTAAAAAAGCACTGAGCGCCTGGGAAGCACAAGCCTTAGTTCCTGACGGCTGGAAGGTTGATCCCGCTGAAATTATTAATAACTGGCGCACCTTTGCCGAACAACTGCGCCAGCAGTACATGGGTAAAACCTGCCTGGTCGTAACGAGTAATGGCATCGCACGCTTTGCCCCTCATCTTACCGGTGATTTTGCCGCCTTTAGTGCGCAATACGCGATTAAAATTGCTACTGGTGCGGTCTGTATCTTTGCCAATGAAGCCACTACGCCAGCATGGAACTGTCTTGCCTGGAACATGAAACCAGCAAAACCTGCGCCATAATCGATGCACTTGAAGGATCGTGGATAGATGAATGGCACTGTATTTAAGAGAACTATGAGCTTGCTCTATATGATGACGCCTGCCTCTGTACTTTATGCAAATTGCACTGGGATAATCGATATTTCCAATAGCCCCAGTCATAGTGACAGTCCTTGCAGCGTCCCGTTTAAAAAAGTCGTTGTCGAATTAAGTTACAGCCAACAACAACTCATGCAACATGCCGGCACCCAACAAAGTTTTCCCTATGCAGAGCTGCGTATTGGTTTACCCAGTAGCAATGAATTTTTTGTCCTGTTACCCAATTATATTCAACAAGCAATAGCCCCGACATCAGGCTCAACAGCAACCTCTGCAGGCCTCAAGCACACCATTAGCTATAATGATCAATGGATCTTTGCGGTAGAAAGTATAGCCAATACTGCCAGCGGCAGCTCTAGCTACGGCGCTCAGCATTGGGGGGCTACCGTTATTGGCATTGCGAGTTACACCATTAATCCCCAGTTTAATATCAGTGCCATGCTCGGACTAAGTAGAACAAGTGAAGCAACAATACTAGGAGGACGTTACTTCAACAGCATTAATCCGGATCTAATCATCACTTATACACCTAATGCTAAGATGGCAGTTTATGGCGAAGTCTATGGACAAAGTAACATTGATGCGACAACGGGGGCGGGTTTTAATTTTGATGCAGGGCTACAGCTTCTCATGTCCTCCAATATCTTATTCAATCTAAGTGCAGGACAACAACTGTATAATTACTTAGGCGATTTTACGCATTATATTAATGTCGGTGTTACAGTAATGTTGTAGGTAATAACTGAATCTGAATCCTGCGGATATGAGCCGCAGGACAGCAGAATAAAACGCGATGACCGATGAGAAATTAGCCGACGTGAGCCAAAAGACGGTCATTGACATGGATGGATTTTTTAACAAGTTCATCCATATCTGAATTAGGTTCGCAAGATTGATAAGCAGCTTTTATAGGTGAAAGATCTACCGTTGCATTCTCAACATCATTTTGCAAATAACCATCCAAATTTCTAAAGGTAAGGTACTTGTCCGTAGCAAACTCTTCACATTGAGCTAAAGTTTCATCTTGGCAAATTGAAAATCGCGTTAAATGCTCCACATGGAATGGTTCATGGCTTCTTGAAAAGAAATATTCTAAATCATAAACGGTACTGTCAGCTCCAGCACAAAAATAATAACCGGATTGAAATTTATTATTCTCAAATACATCACCACGAATGAATCGACCTTCGCCTGGTTTCAGTCCGGCCAGGGTCACAGTATGATTTGCAAATTCTTTGGGGTCAACATCCCCAGCAACAGCAACACTCGACAAAATTAAGCTCAGCATTAATAAGGCTATTTTTTTCATTCGTTCCTGACTCCTAAATATGAAATTCCTAAGAAGTAATAAAGGATTAAATTACCTCTACTCACCACAAGTTAGCAATAAAAAATCATTTTTCAATAAATTCAGTCCGGCATTATACCTTATTTTGTACAAATAAAGTGTAGAAATTTACAAAATTATTACCATTTTGACTGAAAATTCTCTAATTAGCGATCGTTTTACTGTAGCGTTCGCATTGGATTGCTGTTAATAAATGAATCTTCGCTCTCAGCGCTCAATAATGAATTTCACTTAAGGTAGGCTGGCAAATAGGTGGATTTGCAGATTAAAAATAAATCCATGTTTCATACAATACTCGGCGGCATATTCATGATTGCGCTGATTTTTTTGCAGATCTAAAAGCCCAGGCTCCCAAAAGCTAATCACTTCATTAATTTCAGAACGTTCAGCCATAGTCAGATCGCGCCCCTCATCGCGAATCATGTTGACGCGTTGCGGTTCTTGCTGGTAACAGTTCATGGGGCTGACAAAAACTTGTTTGTTGGTTTGTGCTGCCCATTGATGCGCCCAAGCGGGTATTTCGCTATAAGGCAAATACTGATCTACTTCAGGGGCAGACATAACAAATTTCAAAGAATCAGCACGCGCTAACATTTTTACATTAGGTTCAAGATAACGTACCGCAACGCCATTTTTTTCCAGGCATTTTGGGCTTACCACCAAGGTAGTACTCGGCGGTAAATCAGGCAATATAGACGTGCCATTGGATTCAATTTGCGTGGATTGAAAATAACGCTGAGCTTCGGCTAAAAATGCCAAGACATTATTTTGCAACGACGGTTCGCCACCGGTAATCACCAAAACTATTTTTTTAGCAAAACCTTGTCCCCAAGCGGGGATGAGTAAATCGCGTTGTTTAAAAAACTCCGCAATAACCTCATCAGCCTCTGTCAGTAAAGAAGAAAAACTGCGCCATTCACCGCTGTCAAAATAAGTGTCACAAAAAGAACAGGCCAAATTGCATTTAGCCAAACGGATAAAATACGCTGGATGACCGCGATAAGGTCCTTCACCTTGTAAGGTAAAAAAACGACTAGTGACTAAAAGCTCATCGCATTTTGCCTGCTTAAAAAAAGCTTTGCCTACTATTTTGTTAACACCAAACATCAAAAACCTTGGTATGTTGTACGCTACATGCGTAAATTGCCACAAATTGTAGCACACTTTTTCCTGATACCCGCTCCTTAGAGCGTTGTTTTTTCTGTTCCTAATGCCGTATTGCAACACAAACATCCGACCAACACCAACTAAGGCTATTGCCCTGTTTATTAACCACTGACGTACAAACCACTCATCATGCCCCATTAAATTACAAGCGCTCGCGCTACATAAAAATGAAGAAATACAGCGACAACCACGCGGATTCTCGCCAACAACACCGATTTTTTGCTCAACTAGTTATCATAATGACAACTTGCTGATAACTAGTTGATTTCAATTTAAAAAATACTTTGCGATCCCCAAAAAATGCGCTATAACTCTTTTATCTGGTTCAGGGATTGATAGATCAGTGTGAGGGCAGCATTTGATTTGCGTAGTGCTGGATAGTGTTTTTTCACGGAGTGAGAAAATGAACAGTAAAGTATTTTCGCAGCGCTTCAACCGCGAATTAGCTACATTAGGTTTTCCCGAAGAATTAACCGAAAAAACCAAAGCAGTATCCAAAGTATTCGATGTATCTCGCCATTTGGCGAATTCGTTTATTTTTGGTCATATCCTTCCAGGACATGAACAATTGGATAAAATTGCTGCGATTTTGGAAGTTTGCCCACAGTGGTTAAGTGGAGCTACGGATAAAAAGAAAGCCTATTCTAGTCGCGAAACGGTTGATAGCGAGTCATAGAAATGTGACTGTGAAGTTGGGTGTGAAGCCCAACTTTCGCCCTAAGACAAGCGATGCTCTACTTCGTAATAAAATACACCGCCATAACTAAATTTGAGATAAGTACCCAATTTATTGTATAATTAGCTTAATATGCTGTATCTGCACCGCCAAAATCAGCGCAGCTGTGTTTGCATTATTGCTCACCCGGCAAGCACTTTTATCTTTACCGTAGGTTACTACTATCATGGAATGCTTAAGCTTTTGTATTGCTAAATCAATTGATTTAGCACGTATCGACAATCATTTTAAAAATTTTTCTACTGAATTTAGCTCATTGAAAACCCGAGACGTTATTAAACTCACCCCCAATAGTAATACAGATCATACGATCTATATATTTAAAAATGGGACGGTGGTTTCGTGGGGAATCAAACGTTACCAGATCAATGATTACTTAAACACAATGAAACAACTGATTGACAAACCAGTGCCGATTTTGGTGCATGACGAATTCCACATTCTACCCGGCGATAAAACTTCGATAGAACCGCATGATTATTTTGATGTGGATTGTTTAACTATAGAAGACGGCAGTGATGAACTCAAACTTAGTTTATCTTATGGATTTTCACAATCCGTGAAATTGCAATATTTTGAAACCATCATTGATGGGCTGATTGAAAAATATAATCCAATGATCCAAACCTTGTCTCATCGTGGTGAAATGGAAATTAGCCGTACGCAAATCCAACAAATTATCGGTGAAATCCTAGGTGCAAAAAGTGAAATGAATTTGATCAGTAATTTCCTCTATCACCCCAAATATTTTTGGCAGCATCCTACGCTTGAACAGCATTTTACAATGCTGGAGCGTTATTTGCATATTCAACGACGTGTTAATGCAATAAATCATCGCCTAGATACACTGAATGAAATTTTTGAAATGTTCAATGGCTATCTGGACAATCGACACGGCCATAATCTGGAAATTATCATTATTGTATTGATTATCCTGGAAATTATCGTTGCAGTTTTAAATCTACATTTTTAGTGCGCTAGCTTGCATTAAAATGTGAGCCATGTGCTATTCTTTAAAAAAATACATAACTCTTATTAAGCCTATTATGCTTAGCACAATAAACCAATTAAATGACCAGCAACTTAAAGAACTGGAACAATTAAAAACGATTAGCAAGAAAGCGGATGGCAGCATTCCCAATTTATACATGCATCTGTTAACGCAACCCAGAGCATTGCCAACGATTGTTCTATATTATGAGCAAGAGCAATTAATTGCTTTTTTAAGTGTCTATTTCTTTTATGATGATGCTGTAGAAGTAGCCGTATTAGTGCACCCAGAGGCGCGCCATAAAGGAATTGCCAAACAATTGCTGCGCCATATTATCCCTTTAATTGTTGAGCATAATTTTTTCAAATTAATTTTTTCAAGCCCGACACATCTCAATAATCGCTGGCTACCCACACTTGGTTTTTCATACCGACACAGTGAATACTATATGGAGCGGCATAATTTAAATCCCTTGCTCGATCATAGAAAACAACTTATTTTTCGCATGGCAACCATTGAAGACATCCCCCTGCTGTGTTTATTAGACGAAGCATGCTTTCACAAAACACATGCCGAACTCGAACCACGCTTTCAACACATACTCAGTGAGCGCAACTACCAAATTGTACTTGCCTTTGATAAAAATCAGCTTGTAGGTAAAGCGCATTTACGTTGGCAAAAACATGGCGCAACACTTTCTGATATCGCTGTTTTTCCGGAAAAACAAGGTCATGGTTTAGGAACTGCATTGATAACCCATTGCATCAACTATGCGTTAAGTGAAGGCAAACCAGATCTTAATCTTGATGTAGAAACACATAATCAAAAAGCACTCGCCTTGTACACACGTCTAGGTTTTTTGACCCAAAATGCCTGTGATTATTGGTCGATTGAAGTAAACCAATTACAAAAATGGCTATAAAACTAAATTAATGCCAAGCGCCAATCTAAGGAAAATTTGCACGCTAATAATAGAACTTGACAGAGTTTCAACCACCCATTTAGTATTAGCCTGAAAAAAACGCATCAATAAAAAGGACTATGAATGAAAAAAAGGGTGGTGATAACCGGAATGGAAATAACTTCTTCCATAGGGACAGGATTGGACAAATTCTGGAGTGCCGCAAGCCAAGGCCAGTGTGGCATAAGGCGCATACAAAGCTATGATCCCTCCCCCTATCCAACCCAAATTGGCGGTGAAATTACCGACCTCTGCTTAGACCATCTCCCTCAATTTAATAAAAGCAAGCGCTACCCGCGCGCAGCACAGTACGCGCTGTATTGCGCGCACCATGCCATCCAGAAATCAGGACTTACCACCGACGAGCTACTGCTTGCAGGAACTTATATCGGCACCAGTATGGGCGGCTATTCTGAATCAGAAAGTGTCTATAAAGTCATGTATTCTGACGGTTGGAAAAAAGTGCCGCCCCTTAGTGTCATTAGAACAATGCCCAATTCTATTGCGAATCATATTGCGATTGAATTTGGCATTGGCGGACCTAATTCAACGCTATCTAATGCATGTATTTCCTCGGCTGAAGCGATAGGAACCGCCTATCAACAAATTTCGCAAGGTAGATTAGCGACAGCTCTTTGTGGCGGAACGGACTCCTTTATCTGGGAATCCGTAATGTCCACCTGGTGTAAGCTAAAAGTATTGTCCACCAATAATGAGAATCCCGCCCAAGCCTGCCGCCCATTTGATCTGCATCGTGACGGTATGATTATTGCTGATGGCGCGGGCATTTTGATTCTGGAAGAATTACAGCACGCCAAAGCACGTGGGGCGACCATTTATGCCGAAATCATTGGCTTTGGCGCCAGTTGTGATGCATTTCATGTAACCGCACCCAGTACCCAAGGACAAGCACGTGCCATTTTTTCAGCATTGGATGATGCTAAGTTATCAGTCAATGACATCCATTACATCAATGCTCATGGCACAGGAACACAATTAAATGACAGCACAGAGACGGCAACCATTAAATCCGTTTTTGGCACGAGAGCCTATGACATTCCAATCAGCGCGCAAAAAGCCATGACTGGCCATGCCATAGGTGCTGCGGGTGCGATGGAAATCATCGCCACCGCCCTCAGTCTGCGTCATGATTTATTATTGCCAACAATCAATTTAGAGACCCCCGATCCATCCTGTGATCTGGATTATGTGGCCAATACCGCACGTCATAAAGCAATTGATATTGCCTTATCCAATCACTTTGCCTTTGGTGGTGCGAATGCTGCTTTAGTATTAAGCAAATATATAAAATGAAAATCGGTCATTCCCGCGTAGACGCATAAGTGTCAACTTAAGGGGGTTAACCTTGTCTATCCTCGCTCCATTCGGACTGAGGAAGCGCTTATGGGCTTTTTTTCCTTAAAATGAATTAACTTATTCTGCAAAGATTGACGCATATTTATACTATAATAAAAAATTATAGTGAGGTACCGCACTGCCAAAATAATTTAACGGTGTATAAACTCCAGGAGGGAGTTATTATGAAACAATTTCATAATATCTTATTTGTTAGCAGTGGTTTTCGTGATGACTGTGACGCGTTACACCAAGCAATCCAATTAGCCCATGATAATCAGGCCGCTCTAAAAATACTGCTTATATGCCCACCGCTGCCCCGCTCTTTGGAACAATATAAAACCGCATATGAAGTTTTTTTAAAAGAAAATATCAATAAAACCATTGAAGCAACAAAAGCAACGTTACCGCTTCAGAAAAGAAAATTAACCATGAAGATAGAACTTGAATGGGAAAGTTCTGCCAGCATCTGCATTATTCAACACGTACTACGCCAATCCCATGATTTAGTAATAAAAGCTGCTGAAGATACAAACGCTGCCGGTTTCAAAGCTCTAGATATGACCTTATTACGCAAATGCCCCTGCCCTCTATTTTTGCATCGACCTTTTAAACACAATCAAGATATTCGCATTGCAGTGGCCATCGCTCCCAATGACGAAGAAAGCTCTGAACAAGAATTAACCATGAGTCTGTTACAATTAACCCAGAAACTAGCACGCAATTATAACGGACAATTTAGCATTATTTCCTGCTGGGATTTTGTATTGGAGCACTTCCTGCGTACTAGTGCCTGGCGAGAAATGCCTGAAGATGAAATCGAAGAAACAATTCAAAATGAAGGGAAGGCTAAATACCTTACTTTAGGTGGATTAATTAAACAAGCGGGCATCCATAATCAACCAACCATTTACCATTTAAAAGGTGAACCATCAGAAATAATTCCCGCGATTATTCATGATAAAGAAATCGATATATTAGTGATGGGAACCATCGCCCGCACCGGCATATCCGGTTTTATTATTGGCAATACCGCTGAAGATATTTTACAAAAAGTAGATTGTTCACTATGGGCGATTAAGCCACAGGGTTTTGTCTCCCCAGTCAAAGCATACTAGCTGCTAAAATAGATGAGCATCGATTCTCTAGAGCTTTTGTACTTTATAGCCCCAAATAACGTAATACATTAAAAAGG
This sequence comes from uncultured Gammaproteobacteria bacterium, assembly GCA_963844185.1. Taxonomy (GTDB): domain Bacteria; phylum Pseudomonadota; class Gammaproteobacteria; order Legionellales; family Legionellaceae; genus Legionella. Next base: position 40,987 of record CAWJMX010000013.1, on the reverse strand, counting down.
TAATTCAAGTAGTGGATTAACCGCATTAATTAATTTCGCAAATAATGACTGAATATGCTGCATTGCCTGTTGCGTTTTCGCCTCAAAACGTAAGGTCAAATAAGGCCCGGTATGCGATGGTCGAATTAAACCCCACGCATTAGCAAGATTAACTCTTAAGCCATCAAGATGAATTAATTCTCCATGCAGATACAGTGGGGCTTGCACTAATAATTGCGCCATAAATTCCTCTTTTAACGGCTCGGCAATTGCCATTCTCAATTCAGTAGTACTGAGCGACCGAGGAAACTGCGCAAAAAAAAGATGGGGCTCAGATAACTGTGCACTGAGCATTTCTATCGCACGTGCAGCAGCATAAATAGCATCATCAGAACGAATCCAACGATCGCAAAAGTAAAAATGCCCACAAAATTCCCCGCCAATAGCCGCCTGATGTTCAATCATACTAGCCATAATATGCGCCGTACCCGTGGGGGTTATAATAGTACGGCCATGATGTGCCGTAATGTAGTCCTGTAAATGTTGGGTACATTTAAGATCACAAACCACTGCCGAGTTCGCCTTTTTTTTAAGCAGCGCATCAGCAAAAGCTAAAAGTAGATAATCTGCCGCAATAATATCGCCCTTATTATCAACCATGCCCAGACGATCGCCGTCACCATCAAAAGCAACACCTAAGTCAGCCTGTTGCTCACAGACCATTTCTCGCAAATCAGTTAAATTTTCTTCGATGGACGGATCAGGATAACGATTACTAAAAGTTGACTGTACCTCGCAATGTAAGGCAATGACCTCACAACCTAAGGCAGATAATAATTGCGGCGCCACATGACCAGCCACTGCATGGCCACAATCAACAACAATGCGTAATTTCTTAACCAGCCTCATGCTGTTGGTAATCGTGTGAATGTACTTGTTGATAATCTGTTCTGTAGGATATTGAACTAGCTTCGCCCGCTCTTGGCTATCCATTACAAATTGCTTATCAATAATACGTTGATGGATGGCACGTAAACATTGTCCATAATAATGTTTACCGCCCAAAGTAATTTTTAAGCCATTATAATCTGCAGGATTATGACTGGCTGTAATCATCAAACCAGACTGACATTGCAAAACATGCATCGCAAAATATAAAACCGGTGTTGGCAAATAACCCATATCAATGATATGTATCCCACTTAATAACAATCCTTTGATTAACGCTTCGGCAAATGCATCACTACTTGCTCGGCTATCGCGACCTAAAAGCAGTGTATGTAAACCATGGATTTCTTGCAGTTCACTACCAATGGCAACCCCCAAGGTATAGTACGTGTGTTCATTCAGGGCTTCACCAATGCGACTACAAACATCATATTCATTAAATATTGACAAAGGCGGTTTTATTAAATAGGTCTTACTCATCATTTAGCTCCAGATAAATCAGCTAAGTTGCCACACATACGCTCAAGTTTTTTGATAATCTCCTTAATTATGCGCAAAACCGCTCTGTAAGCTGACAAATAGTTTCACGTTTCTTTACCTCAATTCGACACTGTAGATATCCACGCAACAAATCTCCATTCTCGTTAATCTTTAATGACAATTTGCAAAGATTAGCGCCCCCAATAGGATTGATAATCCGTATTTTTAGCGCGAAAAGTAATAAAGACTAATTTTGCCTTATGACTCATAATACGAATTAGAGTCCGAAATATATTTTTTGCCATCGTCCAACTAAAAGATCTCGCGTCAGCTAAATTCCTAGCTTACGCGTTCTGAAAAATGAGCAGCGAGTGATTGCTTATTACCCACACCGACCCACATCTGATCAAATATAGACCATCTCCCCCAATAAATCTAATTGGCTTTGCTTATTTTACTAAGAGACGTGTGTGCGCGAGTAATGATGTTATAAAGATAAGAACATATTAATAGACAGGATGTTCGTAAGAAAGTTAGGAACGCCAAAGCGTCGAATATATTGATTCATATAGCCTACTTCCATAGTAACATTGAAATTAATCTTATATAGCCAAGGCCAAGACTGCATATCCTGTTGCGTTGTGCATTTTGCGGTTACCATACAGGTGCTAAGAAACACGAATAACCACCCGTGCTTAATCATTATTAGCAAAAAATCCTCTCGGTAATAATTGCATAAAATCGATTAGGGTCTGTTACCCCTAAAATAGGTAACTTAAACTAAACACTAATTCATTCGTATACAAATGTGGCGAACCAGGACCTTGTCCCAAAAGATTATCATCACCACCTAAATAATTTTTACCCCAATCAGCAAATTCATACCCCACCCCTACTTGCCAATTAGGCGTTATCATCTTTTGAATACCTGCTCCAACCGTATAGGCAAAAGAGACATTGCTATTCGTATTAAAATAAGATGGCGGGTACACTACTGCATCGATTGTTGTCAGAATATAGTCATGTGAATGGTTAAATCCCACCCCCAAACTACCGCTAAGATAAGGTTGCACTAAGCGACAGCCCGCAGCAATCAGCTTGCCTTTAAACTCTGCGCGTACGTGACTTACTTTGTAACTGTACGTATTCACATCAGCAACACCATTAATGTCAATTACACCGGAAAACTGCGCATCACTTGCAGCAGCAACACCGATGCCCCATTGACCAATAATGCTAGGCGATAGCAGACGTTGTAAACCAAAATAAATTTCTCCACTTCCCACTGTTGTTGCTTTTTTATCGGCAATGAAATAGTTATTCATTGGGGGCGGATAGGGATAAAGATATTGATCCTTCCCAGGCGCAGCCCAGGCGGGCCCACCGCTAATCGTGATCACCGATTCCCATTCCAGGGGTAAGTTGGGATCATAAACCCCTCCATCTCCAGCACAAACATTGAGGGTAAAAAAAGCACATCCCCCTATCGCTATTATCCTTCCAAACATACTTATCCCATTAATTTAAAACAACATTAGCAATACAATCTATGTTTGATTTTATACTTTTATTCACTGCTTTGTAAGCGTTTCGTGCATCACAAATACCCTCCGCAACGGAGGTCATCCGACTGTTTTTAATAACAAAAAATACCATCGGTACTTAGACAATCAACTGTAACTGCGTAGATTTCTTTGCCATGCACCATACGCACTCCAAACTATTTTGCAAAAAAAGTAGCTTAGATAACTCATGGATTTTACAAAAAAATATGTGATGCTATACTGAATTATGCAACACAGTGCTAATAAACTTGGTTTTTAAATAAGTTGTTTATTTTTGCCTTGTATTTTGTAATTACTTTGGCTGATAAATAATCTTTTAACAAATTAATTAACGAAGAAGGGAATGGCACAAAAGGGACTTAGTCAAATACTACGCTCCAAGGGAAGCTAAAAACCAAGGTGCGTAATCCGCTAATAGGCCGTCTTTTTAAACAACAGCTTTCTGCCGCCATAGAGTTATTGTGGGGGACGTCCGCTTACCCGTTTCAAGACAATATGCCCAATGCAGGACAGTAGCAGCCAAATACCTGTTGCGTTAGCGAGTAGAATCCGTGGACATGGATGTCCCAGTATCTACAGCAAAAGGTAACAATGCGTTTTGGTGTGGTGTTTTTTTAATGGAGTAGAACCTTGAACAATAGCTTAATAAAGAATGATCATACCCATAATCACTACACATCCTGTAATGAGCTTCGCAGACTAGCCCTAAGAATGCAGCGAAGTATAGGTAAAGTTGAAGATATTTCCGTCAATGCCTCGATTGTTGCAAGTCAGACAGGCAATCAAGCACGAGTATTCTTCGAAATATCCAGTCAAATAGAAAAAACATCACGTAAAATGCATGCAAAAATTAACATGCTTTTAGATGTCATCAATAAATTAATTGAAAATGTACTTTCATCTAAAATTGCCCAACAGCGTATTAATTATTTTACACAAACAACCCTATCCCAAAACCAACAGGCAAATTTTCAACTCATTGAAACGGTTAAAGAACGATTGGAACGTCAGGTTGCTCGAAGCTCCTTTCAATTAGTGAATGGCGTTAACGCCATTGAATCACATTTTAGCGCTTTTGAATTCTTAATTAATCGCATCTTTGTTGCACTCACAGCATTACGGGTAGAGGAGGAACTGTTTAAAAATCAATTAAAACTAGTGACAGTTGATTCATTAATTAAATCATTTGAAAAATTATTGATGAATTTATCTGAAGATTATGATGCGTTTAGAGACTATTTTACGCTTTTTAAATACATTAATAAACACCTATTGCAAGGGCGAGAAATATAATGAAAAAGGAAGTTCTCTATGATAATGGCAATATTCAATGGACCGTTTTAGCACGTGATCCCAATAAACCCGAATCTATTATTGATACGAATGAATATATAATCCAGGTAGGTGACGAATCCATGTTGCTTGATCCAGGTGGAATGGAGATTTTCCCGAGCGTATTATCCATGGTGTCTGAAGTAATTGAGTTAAGTTCGATTAAGGCTTATTTATGTTCACATCAAGATCCAGACATTATGTCATCCTTACCGATGTGGATGGAATTAACACCCAACGCCCGAGTTTATGTATCTTGGCTATGGAATGGATTCATTGCTCACTTTGGATACAAGTTTGCCCCCAATTTATATCCTGTTCCAGATGAGGGGATGCATGTGAAACTAGGTGATCATCATTTACAACTGATACCAGCACATTATTTACACTCGTCTGGAAATTTTCATTTGTTTGATCCCGAATCCAAAATTTTATTTAGTGGCGATGTTGGCGCCGCTTTATTGCCCCATGATGCTGACTTATATGTCTCTGATTTTTCCTCCCACATTCATTATATGCAAATGTTTCATCAGCGTTGGATGCCATCCAACAGCGCTAAAGATAATTGGTTAGCGCGTGTTAGAAAATTAGGTGTTGAAATGATGTGTCCACAGCATGGCGCAATTTTTCGAGGGGATGATGTTGAACGTTTCTTCGATTGGTTTGACGCGCTACAGGTTGGCAAGGCTCAACGATTAACATAAGTCAAAGAGGAAGATAAAGTATGAGTAGCAAAATAAATTATGCAGATCGTGATTCAGAGTATGACGCTCATGCAAATGCAAATGCAAATGCAAATGCAAGAATGAACAATATTTCTGAAGTAAGTCATATCAACAGGCATTTCGAAGATATTCGTCAGGTATTTAGTGAGTTTGTGTTATCGGTTAAAGACATTAATAAAATGGTCGGTGTTGTTCGTGATCTCTCTGGAAAAACTGATCTATTAGCGTTAAATGCGTCAATAGAAGCAGCACGTGCAGGACAAGAAGGCAGAGGCTTTGCCATTGTAGCCCATGAGGTTGCCAGATTAGCAGAAAAGTCACAAGAATCTATTAGTAAGGTTGAGCAAGCCAGCAGTTCATTACAAGAAAAAGTTCATCTGCTAACAGAACGATTAGATGATATACAAAAACTGCTTAATAAGATTAGCTAAGGTGGATTGAGGTTATGGAAGACGATGATGAGATTTTACATGTATTTTTTGAGGAAGCAACAGGCTTACTCGAAGAAGTATATGACCTATTAAAAACCTATACCAGTGAAAGTCCTGATAGCCAACCCGAAAAAATCAATGCGATTTATCGGTGCATTCATAGTATAAAAGGTGGTTCAGGTATGTTCGAAATGAGCATGCTAACCGAAGTTGCTCATGAACTTGAAAGCCATTTAAGTGAAATGAAAAAAGCACCTGAACAATTTGATGTTACTTATATTACGCACCAAGTTGATCAAATAGAAGTACTGTTGCTTAAAGAAGTTAATAAACGACAAAGCCCCCAAACTAGCACAGCAAATCCAGAGATTACTCCTCCAGTATCAACGCCGTCTGCTCCGATTCCGGCTCCTGTTTTGCAGCAGACTGATGACGAACAAAAAGTGCAGACCAATAATCAACAAAGAAAAGAGGCGCCCAACCTGATTCGGGTGCCACTGGAGCGAATACAAAGAAGTTATGATATTACATCCGAAATTTTCTTATTAAGAAATCAAATAGCCCATTTATTAGAGGTTGGTTTTAGAAATAATGCCATTCAAAATGATTTATTTCTAAAATGGGAGATATTAGATAATTCATTAAGACAACGAATTGTTGAACTTGAAAGCGCGGTGTTAAGTATGCGCATGACTTCCGTAAAAAGTTTATTTTCACGGATGGAGAAAACAATTCGCGCTTATAATGAAACGAGCGAAAAAAATATTCAAATCAAAATTAGTGGGCAAGAAACAGAAGTAGATAAACGTATTTTAGACTCGCTGGGTGATCCTTTAATTCATGTGATTCGAAATGCAATGGATCATGGTATCGAGATGCCAGATGAACGTGGAGATAAACCGCGGCAAGGTACGATCAGCATGGATGCCAAAATTATAGGCAATGAGGCAGTATTTAAGATCCACGATGATGGCAAGGGGATTGATCCCCAAAATATTTTAAAATCGGCAAAAGCCAAAGGAATCGATGTTTCAAATGTAGTGACCGATCAAGATATTTTGCAACTTATTTTTGCTCCCGGCTTTTCAACAGCCCAACAAGTAAGTGAAATTTCAGGACGTGGCGTTGGCATGGATGTTGTCAAAACATATGTTGAGAAGTCAGGTGGCAGTATCCATGTGGATACTAAAGTTGGTATTGGTACGACGTTTAGCTTACATTTGCCAATAGGTTTATCCATTATTCCATTGATTGTCATCAGTGTTGGTGAGCATTTTTATGGTATTCCAACACACGATATTATGCAAACATATACCTTACAAAGAAATGATATTATCTTTAATCAAAATCAATATTTATTGAACATTGATGACCAATTTGTAAAGTGTATTTTCTTATCTAATTACTTTGATAATACCGGTTCAGAGGACGTTATTATGCGGAGAAATATTTTTGTCTGTCTCTCCGAAATAGGCGGGGAATTGTGTGCCTTTATCGCCGACAAGCTGGTTGCCAATACAGAACTTATTGTAAAAGCCTTACCGCCAGGCGTACCTACATTGCCTTATTTGCAAGGAGTCTCAATTCTAACAACAGGAGTGTCTGCATTTATATTGTCTCTTGAGAAATTATATAAAAATATTTCACTTAGAAATGAGGTGAAAATCAATGCAATTTGAAAAAAACATAGAATATTCTCAACTTAAACTCGCGAAAATAGTTGAGGAACGACAAGCGTTTATTCGGTTTGTAATGTGTGGTTCTTATTATGCTTTGGATTTTCAACATGTTAATGAAGTTGTTGAAATTCCAGTAATCACACCCTATCCAGAAACCATACCTGGACATCTTGGCGTAGTAAATTTAAGCGGGCAAATATTACCCATTCTTGATTTTACCGGCGAATATATAAAAGTTAACCGAATAAATTCCTTACAAAACTCATGCCTCTTATTAGTAGTAACGTTCACCAAAGATAATCCTTTTGGTCTTATCATTGAACATCCCCGCCGAGTAGAAGCGGCTAAAAAGCTGCTCACATCATCTACTATCAATATTGATGGTTTGCCTGTTCGTATATTACGCCAGTGCGACTTTGATTCTAAGGAGAATGAATCATGATTGCAAATAATCACGGAGCATTAAGTGAAGAACTATTATTAGTCCCCTGTCTTATTGTAATCGATTCTAAGGAACTATTAATAGGGATTAATGCGCAAAAAATTATGGGAATTGTAGAATATGGAGGAATTTCGTCTCTACCCTCCTCGCATTTTCCCTTTATTGGATTACTTGATAATCATGAAGAAGCAGTACCGGTGATGGATTTATCGATGATTTTAAGAGAGCCTGTTATTGATTTAGTTAATAATAGTGAAATCACTGCCGCTGAAACAACGCAATCACCAGGAGTCCAGCCCCCCCTTGATCAGCTACAAAAGAGCCGTCATGCTAAAACTAAAATAGTGATTTGCCAATTGTGTGACATGGTAGTAGGCATATTAGTTGATGCAACGTACCGTATTGAATCACTTAAAAGTAATCAGATTTTACATATCCCCAAAATATTTGAGAATTATGCCAAATGCATGTTCACCGGGCTTTTCTACTACAAAAATAGTTTCCTTTATCTACTCGATTTGGAAGGTATATTAAATCGTCTTGGCTTATTAAACTTAGAAGAGATTAATGAAAACGAGCAGGCGGTTAAATATAAGGAATTGGCTGGTAAATCAGTGCTCATTGTTGAGGACTCAAAAGTTTTTCGCCACCAGATCACAAAGCTTCTAGGAGAAAATGGCATGAATTGTATCGTCGCAAATGACGGCCAGGAGGGATTAGAAAAATTTATGGTCGCACAGGATAAAATTGACTTAATTATTACTGATATAGAAATGCCGCGCATGAATGGAATAGAAATGGCAAGAAAAATCCACGAAGAATGTAAAACCATGCCTATTTTATTCAGCTCCAGTATCTCTAATCCCGCACTCATTGCCGAAATCAAAGCAGAGCATGGTTATTTTCTGGTCAAGTTTCAGCCGCAAGAAGTTTTAAATCAGATACAGCACATGTTAAGTTAGGGATTTTGTTAACCTCTTGTTATTAGTACCAGGAACAATCAATGAGATTTTTCAATGTTGAAATAAGGACTCTTTTGCGCATCTTATAGATGCGCTTGAATAAGTCTGATTTTATACTTTATCTACTTCTTTGTAAGACATTAAGAATACTTGTTCAAAATTAATGATCACGACCGGGAGATGGGAGCGCCGCAACATGAAAACCCGTGCCAGAATTACTCGTATTCAGCGGTGATGGCCGAAAGAAAGAAACTATCGAGGTCATTGGGCGGACATCACCACTGAGGGGCAGCTCCCCCAAATCACTGGCCACATCCCCATAATTATTTTTAATATCACGAAGCTCTGGCGCTTCCGTAAGCAAATATTTGATAACTTCCGTTTGGCCAGCCAAAATTGCAAGATGTAACGCGGTATTACCCTGCTTATCTACTGTTGTTTTTAATAAATTACTATCATTTGCAATTAAGGTTTTAATCTTAATGAGCCAACCTAATCTTGCTGCTTGCAGTAAGAGAGGCTCTTGGTGAGAGTAAACAGATACCACATCAAGTGCATCATCAGCAAGCAGTTTATATTTTGCACTCATTTTATTGCCTCCTAATTCTGTCTGCACGGCACGAATTATCTGCTGTTGGATATTAGGCAATACACTGTCTGGAAATACGCTATTAAGCAGCCTTTTCATGGCAGCAATTGAATCCAATTGAAAAGGATTCGAGCAGGCAAGCCCTTGCCCGAAATAGGCATTGTGAATTTCATTTTGAGAAGCGTCAAAAAGCAATTCAGCCATAACTAATTGTCTAAAAGCATTGCCAGCATAGGCATCCATTTGCCCTAACACTTCTTGACGCATGGCAATACCGTCCTTACTAATTGCCGCACTCTTTGCTTTATTAATTAAGCCTAAATGAAAATAAAGATTTGCCAGTGCTAAGTACCCCGGTGTTCCATGCCCCCTTACCACCTTCTCTGCAATGCCTAAATACCTAATTATGTTGTCTTGGCTTACTCGAATGTTTTCCTCATACAATGATAAAACTAAGCACTCAATTCCTTTGTTTAAGGCATGATAGGAATTATAGGTAAAGGCTAGCGCAAAAAACGCATCATAGTCATCGATGCTACTCTTTTTTATTAACAAAAGAGTCTGAATATATCCTACAAGGTACTCCAAAGCGGATATGTTCGCAGATTTTTTAAAGCTAAAGTCAGTTCGTTCTGTGCTCACAGGCATATCAGCAAGGACATTACACCAATAAGGCTCATAAGCCTCATCCATTAACTCTTGGAATAAATCATGATGCTCTCCTAATAAAGAAACCAACTCTATAAGTTGAAAAGAATCAAGACACTTGATTAGTTGTTGAAAATCATATTCACCATTCTTCGCATTTCGCAACAATACGTCTAACTGAAGCCCCCGTCGGCGCAACTGTTTCTCATCCATATTATCTTCCTAATAAATTTAATGTGCGCTTAATTTACTCTTAGTTTAGTTGGCTCACTGACAGGTGAAGTATCTGTCTCTGACGGCTCAACTTCCGTTGATAATTTCGGCAACGCTAATTCGACTATTCTGCTATGATTAAACAATGTTTGACCTATAGCATAATCCCCTAACGATGCAAGACCCTCATAGCGTTTCGCATTAAAGGCTTGCAGCGGTTCTATTACCTCAACCTGCTGCGGCAAAGAGAATGGTTCTTTTTCTGCCTTGGGCATAAAGACCTCTTGCAGAGCACAAACACTATTTTTCAGGGCAAATTTCTCTTGCAATAATTTTTGCGCTTTGACTACGGTCTGATAATTTTTACACTGGGTTTTATCAGTCTGCACTTGCTGATCACGCTCGCGCTCTAAAATAGAGTTAAGAATATCCTCGATAGGCTCTCGAGCCATGGGAGCACGCTTGTAAGCGCTCTCGATTGTTTCTGACTCATCCCACTGTGATGTGCCATAATAAATGCCATATTTTTGCTCGCCTAAATCAACTGCTCCGCAAAACTCGCCTTCCTCAAGCGTCTTTTTATCCTTAATGTACTCTTTATCGGTGACACAACCCCATTTAGTATAAATAATGCCAACATCTAAGACACTGATAATTGCCGAGCCATTATTACGCATTCCCATATCATCTAGGCGACAAACGTATTTACACGTCTGTTTTAGCTTTTCCAAATCATTCGCGTCACACCAAGGATGAAGTTCCAAGTAAGGATTATTTATGTCTTTTACTTCTGCTTCAAGAACGCTCTTAACCTTTTGCCAATACTCTCTTTTTTCCTTACTCTCACTGCTTTTAAATTTGCAAGGATTTTCTTTTTGATAATCGTCCAACACCTTTTGTCCATAACGCTCTGCAAAGAGAGTCTGCATTAATTTAGAATCTTGCGGGTCTCCTGCAATAACTACTGCTGGGCAAGGTATAGTAATTGTCTCGTTCTTCACCCGTTGATTAATTTCTTTAGCAATGGTTAAGGCCTCATCAAAACCTTTTCCAGGTCTAATTGTACCAAAACTTAAGATATTTGGCTTTTTATTTATCACTTCTATAGGGGAAGGCGGAGTACCACTTAGTATTTGCGCAGCAACCGTCAATCCTGCTTTATCTTCTAAATTATACGCGGTAATAGTCCAGTTCTTTAACATATAGCGTTGTTGATCCAAATCACCACTCGTGGATGCTCTAATTGCATTTTTCCGATCCTTTTCGTTAAAGAATAAAACAGAATCGGCTTCCCGCAGCAAATCATGAATCATTTCTTGCAGGTGCCGTCGGGTATAATTTTGTTTGTATTCATGAATGGTGAGATTAACCGCTATCCCTGCTTTTTTGAATGTACGAATATCCTCTGGCATGATGAATGCACCTGTATCAGGCACACGAATATGAATGTCAAGCCCTTGTTTCAAGCTATCGCCTAAGCCCTGCATTTGCAGCACTAAGTCGTCAATTACTTTTTTGCGATCAGGATCTTGTGCCGCTATTTTTAGTACTTTATTATATTCGTCAGCTATTTTTTCCGGTGGATTCGCCTTGCGCAAACCAACTGTTTTTGTTTCAAAATCATAATAGTTATCTTTTATTCCGGTCAACTGATTGTTGATGCCAATCAAATTCTCGTCATTAAAATCTGGTGCCTCAAATATCCTTATTAAGGCTTTCAAAAAAATCGCCGCCTGCTTGTGTGACTGTATTTCATCCGCAGTTGGCCTCTTTGGTTGCTTAGTCTGTAGATTTTGCAAATGTTGTTTGACCTCCTTAATGCCAAAGATGATGCTCCCCTGAGTCCCCTGGAAGCCTATACGTACTAGCCGTCCTTGTTCATTTAAGATAATTTGTGGTGTTCTGCGCGTGATTTTATCTTTAATTAATTGTTCCGCTTTTTCTATAGATTTATCCTTTTCACAGCGATAACCACTCACTACCGTGCGTCCATTGGCAACAGGTTGCAATACATAAACACTAGGGATAGTTTGTGCAGGGATGGGCTGGAGGTCTTCATGAGCAGGAAGAGAATAATGCCCTTCTTTTTGTTTTAGCCAAATACACTTAGTTGGATTCCCATGCGTCTCAAAGCCGGTGACTAAGGATTGCGCATATTGCCCATCACCGGTTTTTGCATCTTCATCGAACGGAGCGGTGAGTAAAAAAATTGTTTCCGGCATGATCTGCAAAGAGATTAGCGTTTTATTTATCGTCTCGATGGCTAACGTCAACGAATTTGCATTTAAAGGTTCTGCTTGCTGAAGAATATTAAGCATCATCTCATCTAACTGCTTAAACTCATTCTCATCTATATGTGACTTAATAAGCTCTTTAAATGTGTTAAAAGCCGCTCCAATTTCAATACTATCGCCCTCCTGTTTCATTGCTTCTAAACACAGCAATAATTTCTTAGCCGAATGAACGATATCGCTCTGACTCATCTACCCATCTCCAAAACTATGAATACAACCGATTCGCATTATAATAAATAATTATTAAGGTAGAATTAAGACCAACCTATATGACCAATTTAACAACACAAAGACATTATAAAGGTCGATCATTGTGAAAATTACGCACTATTGGGCTTAAAAAAAGAAAGGTTCCTAAGCGCTCTCATTTAAGCCAAGCCTTTTTTCAACTTGAACTCGAAAATGCCATATAAGGGGTATATAATTCAGCCTGTTTTGCAAATTTTAAAGGCTAATAAATAAATGAGTGCTTCACTTTGTGATATAGCAAATCTGGTAGACGGGGTAGTCATAGGAGATGACTCAACGAAAATTTCTGCCTTATCCCCCATTGACAATATTGCTCCAGGAACGCTGGTTTTCGCCGACAGTAAAGAAAACCTCAAATTAGCGGAAGCCTCTCCAGCAGCAGCAATTTTAGTAAACCCCAAAACTATCCTGTCTGAAAAACCATTAATCCAAGTACCACATCCATTAAAAGCATTTATTACGTTGCTTCATTATTTTCATCCTTCCCCACAAATCACCCCTGGTGTTCACCCTACTGCCGTTATCGGGGAAGGAGTACAATTAGGCGAACATGTCTATGTTGGCCCTTATGTCATTATTGAGGAAGGCAGCTCGATTGGTGACAACAGCGTCCTCAAAGGACATATTCATATTGGCCGCGGTGTGAGCATTGGTAGCCATACGACCATTCATCCGCAAGTAACCATCTACGATCACTGTCAAATTGGCTCGAGAGTAACCATTCACGCCTCAACCGTCATTGGCTCAGATGGCTTTGGCTACACCTTTATTGATGGCAAACACCTCAAAGTGCCACATATGGGACGCGTTGAGATTCATGATGATGTGGAAATAGGCGCCAATACAGCTGTAGATAGAGCCACCATGGGGGCTACCGTTATTGGTGAGGGCACTAAAATTGATAACCTGGTCCAAGTCGCACACTCGGTTAAATTAGGAAAACACAATATTCTTTGTGGCTTTACCGGTATTGCCGGTAGTTGTACCACCGGAAACCATGTGATTTTTGCCGCCAACGTTGGCGTCAGTGATCACGTACAGATTGATAATGGTGTGGTTCTAGGTGCGCGCACCGGTGTTCCACCCAATAAGCACTTAAAAGAAGGAACCGTTTATTTTGGCAACCCAGCGCGCCCCAAAGAAATTGCCTTAAAACATGAATTATCCGTTAACCGTATCCCCTTAATGCGTAAAAACATTAAAACCCTTGCGGAGCAAGTGGCTTTATTGCAGAAACAATTATCTAAATTAGAGGCACAATAGTCATGACTGCTCCTCTAATCCTTATCGATGGCTCTTCCTATTTTTTCCGTGCCTTTCATGCACTCCCCCCACTGACTAACTCCAAGGGCCAGCCTACCGGGGCAGTCTATGGGGTGGCCAATATGATTAAAAAGCTAATTAAAGATTATCAGCCTGAAGAAATCGCGGTAGTCTTCGATGCGAAAGGCAAAACCTTTAGGGATGAATGGTACCCAGAATATAAAGCGCATCGACCTCCGATGCCTCAAGAGTTAAGTTCACAATTTCAACCATTAATCCAATTATTGACAATAATGGGGCTGCCATTATTGATTATTGACGGTGTTGAAGCCGATGATGTTATTGGTACTTTAGCAAGACAAGCTACTGAGCAAGGCATTCCAGTAGTTATCTCAACTGGTGATAAAGATATGGCGCAGCTTGTTAATGAACATGTTACGCTAATCAATACCATGAGCAATTACATGATGGACGTTGCCGGGGTCAAAGAAAAGTTTGGCGTGAAGCCCGCACAAATCATTGATTATCTGACTCTAATTGGGGATACCTCTGATAATGTTCCAGGCGTCAGCAAATGCGGTCCAAAAACAGCGGTTAAGTGGCTCAGCGAATATCAAACATTGGATAACTTATTAGAGCATGCCCATGAAATAACGGGTAAAATTGGCGAATATTTACGCGCGAGTATTCCCCAACTGCCACTGTCGAAAAAATTGGTGACCATTAAAACGGATATTGATTTGCCATTGCGCCTAGGGGAGTTACACCCTAAAACAGTAGCAAAAGAACAATTAATTGAATTGGTTCGTGAACTTGAATTTAAAAACTGGCTTAAAGAATTATTAGCACAAACGGAAAATCACACGGGCGTAACTACAAAGACAACGCAGAGCCCATCAACCTATGAGCTGGTGACCACCCAAGCCCAACTCGATGACTGGCTACAGCAGCTCGAAAATTGTCAAGTATTTTGCCTTGATACAGAAACCACCAGTTTGGACATCATGAAGGCAGAAATTGTCGGTATTTCCCTGGCAATTGAAGAAAAAAAAGCCGCTTACATCCCCTTTATACATACCGATGGCACCCTACAGCTCCTACGTGAAGAAGTATTTACAGCCATAAAACCTATTTTAGAAAATCCAGCCATTAAAAAAATCGGCCAAAATATTAAATACGATTACTCTGTACTCAAAAATCATGGCATTAACTTGCAAGGATTAGCCTACGACACCATGCTGGAGTCGTATATCCTTAATAGCAGTGCGGGTCGTCATGATATGGATACCCTGTCGTTAAAGTATTTAGGGCATAAAACTATTACCTTTGAAGAAATTGCAGGTAAAGGTGCCAAACAGCTACGTTTTGATCAAATTCCTGTAGATAAAGCAAGTATCTACGCCGCAGAAGATGCAGACATCACCTTGCAATTGCATCATAAACTTTACCCAATGATGGCAGAATCCTTGCATTCTGTTTTTAATGACATTGAAATGCCATTAATTCCTATACTTGCGGAAATGGAGTTACATGGTGTTTTAATTGATGCCAACACATTAGAGCAACATGGTAAGCGCTTAAAAGAGCGGATTAAAATCCTCGAAGAAGAAGCAATACAGTTAGCCGGAAAACCGTTTAATCTGAGTTCACCAAAGCAATTACAAGAAATACTGTTTAACGAACAGCAAATTCCTGTCATCGCCAAAACACCAACAGGACAACCGTCTACTGCCGAATCAGTATTACAAGAATTAGCCTTTGATTACCGCCTGGCAGCCGTCATCCTAGAGCACCGCGGTTTAACCAAATTAGTATCTACCTATATTGATGCCCTACCTAAAAAAATCAATGCCGAAACCGGAAGAGTGCATACCTCGTATAATCAAGCGGTAGCCGCAACTGGCCGCCTCTCATCGAGTGAGCCTAATTTACAAAATATTCCCATTCGCAATGAGGAAGGCAGACTGATTCGTACCGCATTCATCGCCCCTTCAGAACAGGTAATTCTGGCAGCAGATTATTCACAAATTGAATTACGCATCATGGCGCATTTGTCCCAAGATGAAAATTTACTAACCGCCTTTGCCAATGGCTGGGATATTCATACGGCAACCGCAGCGGAAATTTTCCATATGGCCCGTGAAGAAGTCACCTCAGAACAACGCCGCCGCGCCAAAGCAGTCAATTTTGGCTTAATTTATGGCATGTCCGCATTTGGTTTAGCCAAACAGATTGGCGTAGAACGTCAAGATGCCCAGCACTACATTGATACTTATTTCAAACGCTATCCTAAAGTCTTGGAATACATGAATCGTACCCGCCAACTGGCACATGAACAAGGTTATGTGGAAACCCTCTGTGGACGACGCTTGTATTTACCTGAAATTAATGCCCGTAACCTAATGCGCCAAAAAGCAGCCGAACGAACCGCGATTAATGCGCCAATGCAAGGTACTGCAGCTGACATTATTAAAAAGGCAATGATTAATATTGCTAAATGGCAAAATGCGCAAGCAAAGCCCCCGGCACGCATGATTATGCAAGTGCATGACGAATTGGTTTTTGAAGTAGCAAATCAAGAAATTGAAGCAAGTACAATTAAAATCCGCCAGTTAATGGAACAGGCTATGCAACTTTCCGTGCCACTCCTAGTCTCTATAGGTATCGGGCCCAATTGGGATGCTGCTCATTAAAAAACCCCCTTCTCCTCTTGGGTAAGGAAAAAGGACTTCCAACGGCAAAAAGATGTAATTGATTCGTTATTCCTTTAGGTTTGCATTTGGGTACGCATTACTTTACAGGTCGTTTACTTGCCGAAAGATGTGCAGAAAAGGATTTAATAATTAATCATTACCATTTGCTCTCATTGAGAGGGTTAAAGCATTGGTATAGTGTAGACAAAATGCATAGCTTCTCAGTACTTAGTGGTCTGCCCGTCTCCCCTTAAGCGTCTAAGAGGGAGGGGGCTAGCTTAAATTTCCGTATCGTGTGCCAGTAAACGTCTATTGGCCCGAAAATAAGTTATTGGTGATAATTCCAATAAGTCAGATAGCTTTTCCATATAAATACAGGCAAAACGCTCTACTTGATAGGCAAAATAACTTTCCTCAGCTCCTGCGCGAAATACCCGTTCCCATTTTGGATTAAAGAAGTCTTGTTGTTCTTTGAGTAATTTAGTCAATTGCGTATCAATTTTATTAATTTGCGATTGCAATTCTTGAATTTCTTTACTGTATTGTTTAGACCCCTCATCAATACTCTGAGTGTGCAGCTGCAAGTATTGATGTTCTAAAGTTTTTTTAACGTCCATGGCTTCACTGATCTGTTTTTCTATAGGTAACGCTTTTGTTTGCGCAGCAATTTCTTCACCGAGTTCTTCGACAACTAAAGCCGTACGCCAATTACAATCTTTTTTCAAACGAACAATATCACCATAAATGTGATCACCGATGTAAAGAATTTCATCACCACGCACCTGCAAATCTTCCGTAAATTTTTTCGCATTACCACCTTGATAGACACCAGAAACAATTGGACCACTAATATTAGTCATCGTACCCGTTGCAGGATGTACCACTAAAAAGCGCAGATTATCATAAAAAAACCGTGGTTTATTAGCTAAGGTAATGACAAATTCAAATAAGTCACCCCAACTTTCTCCTTTGTTTAAAAAAGGAGAAATCGCATATTCTAGCAAGAGTTTGGTATAGGAGTATTCTGAGTTCGTTAAAATAAATATTTTTTTACCATGATGAATAAAATGCTTTAAGCCATCCACCAAGGCGCGATCTTTAATCACATAGGTAGACAAATTTTTACTGATTATTGTTTTTAAGCTGCCATCAGAATGAACTTTATCCACACAAAACTGCACGTCTTGCGCGATGGATTGATAGTTCGGCATATCCTCATTTAAAGTATCTTTTAGCTCAACTAACTGACCATATAAAACACAAAAAGCAATGGAAAATGCGGTATCAATGGCCATGTAATTAGGATCATTCAAATCAACATAAGTACTACGGTATATTCTTTGTTGTTCTGCATAATCGATTAATTTAGTGCCATGATAACTTTGTCGGATTGCGCCATAACGGCTGAGCTTTAAAATATTCCCATTTTTACAATCAACCACTAGCCCACGAATGGCATCACGATAATTAAAATTCAATTTTTTAATGATTTCGGGATAATGCTTCACCGCAACCAATTGTTCTTTCACTAATTGGTAAACCAAGGATTCAAAATTTTCCGAATGATAACGAATCAAGGTATGATCCATATCCAGACCAATTAATTTGATTTTTTTCATGTTTAAAATGCGATTTACAAAGACTTTGCATGTGCTCATTATTCTAAAACTCAGTTAGTTAAAAGCCGCTCACCTACCAAAAGGCGAAGGTGGTTTACTTCAAACGCTTCACGCCATCCTTAGAAGCAGCCAAAATAACATCTGCCAAGCGGTGAGCAAATACTCCGTTCTCAACAACACCAGGAATCAGCTTAATACGCTCTTCCAAATCAAGAGGATTGTTCATGTTTAGGTTAAAAACATCCAGAATAATATTACCATTATCCGTAATAAAACCTTCGCGGTATTCTGGATCACCACCTAGGAGCACTAATTGACGCGCTACCATACTACGTGCCAGGGGAAGTACTTCAACAGCAACGGGAAACGCCCCTAAATGAGGGACTACTTTGGACTCATCGACAATGCAAATAAACTGTTTTGCTACTTGAGCAACAATTTTCTCACGCGTATGAGCACCCCCGCCCCCTTTAATCATGGTGCCGAGCACAGTCACTTCATCTGCACCGTCAATATACACCGGCAAATCTTGCGCCGCATTTAAATCAATAACCGGTATGCCGACAGCACGTAACAATGCCTCAGTGGCTTTGGAACTGGAAACACAAGCATCGATCTTATGCTTGATGGTCGCTAATTCTTTAATAAAAAAATTAACGGTGGAGCCGGTGCCGACACCAACTACGCTATCATTTTCAATATAATCCAGGGCGGCTTTTGCTGCCTTAATTTTTAAATCGCTCATTGAGAATTAATCCCCCCTTCTTTGCCTTAACACTTCATACAAAGAAACACCAGTAGCCACAGATACATTCAAGCTGTCGACACTACCTAACATAGGCAAAGAAAATAAACCATCACAATGCTCACGGGTTAAACGACGTAAGCCTTCGCCTTCAGCACCCATCACAATGGCAATAGTTCCACGACAATCAACCTGATATAAGGAATGCTCTGCTTCACCTGCAGCACCGTAAATCCACACACCTTGTTCTTTTAAAAGATCAATACTGCGTACTAAATTAGTTACACGCACTAAAGGCACTGATTCAGCCGCCCCACAGGCAACCTTACTGACCACCGGAGTAATGCTAGCACTTTTATCTTTTGGGATTACCACAAAATCAACGCCTGTAGCATCCGCCGTGCGTAAACACGCACCAAGATTATGAGGATCAGTGATGCCATCAAGAATCAAAATTAAACCTGGGCTTTTACTAGATTCTAATAAAGCACGCAGATGCGATTCATTATAATCAGGCAATGCTGAAGCACTGGCGATGATGCCCTGATGATTAAATTCAGCAAAACGCTGATTCATTTGTTGGGTACTTAATTTTTCAATAGCAATGCGCGCTTGCACTGCTTTATCTACTAAATCCTGCAATCGCTTATCTACTCTATCCTGACTTACAAAAAGCTTCTTTGTCGTCCGGTGGGGATTCGCTAATAAGGCAGAAACCGCATGCACCCCATAAACAAACTGCTCACTCATGACTTACTGTATCCTCTACTACGGGCTCAAAATCTATTTTACGTTCATCTAAATCAACCCGAGCAACCAAAACCGTCATTTTGTCGCCCAAGCGATAAACCTGGCCACCGCGGGTACCAATAAGCCGATGTTTTACCGAATCAAAAGTGTAGTAGTCATTCTTTAGGGAAGTCACATGCACTAAACCTTCAACATAAATTTCGTCGAGTTCAACAAAGATACCAAAACTGGTTACAGCTGAAATACGACCACTAAATACCTGTCCTAACTTATCTTGCATGTATTCACACTTAAGCCAGCTAACTACTTCGCGCGTTGCATCATCAGCACGACGTTCAGTCATCGAAGAATGTTTACCTAAGCGATTCATGTCTTCGTGCGTATAACTGAATTCATCTACCGGGTGATTATCGAGCAAATGACCAATAGCACGATGAATCAATAAATCGGGATAACGGCGAATCGGCGAAGTAAAATGAGTGTAGGCCGAATAAGCCAGACCAAAATGGCCTTCATTCGCTTCAACGTACTGCGCTTGTTTTAACGAACGCAACATCACTGTTTCAATTAAGTGCTTGTCAGGGCGATCACCAATAACATTCATCGTGCGCTGGAAATCTTTAGGGCCAGGCTTTTTACCACCACTTAACTGCAATCCTAATTCCCCGAGAAACTGTCTTAATGCCGTAATTTTATCTTCTTCAGGAGCCGCATGCACACGATACAAAGTAGGAATTTCTGCTTTTTCCAAGAAACGAGCCGTGGCGACGTTAGCAGCCAACATACATTCTTCAATTAATTTGTGCGCATCATTACGAATTACGGGCACAATGCATTTAATTTTTTTATGCTCATCAAATTCAATGCGTGTTTCTGTGGTCTCAAAATCCATAGCTCCACGTGTTTTACGCGTGGCTAATAATACATGGTACAAATCATATACTGATTGCAGTACTGGCCATAAAGAGGCATGTTGCTCATCCGTAGCACCTTGTTCAAGCCAAGAACCAACCTGAGTATAAGTTAAGCGGGCATGGGAGTGAATCACCGCTCGATAAAAACGTGATCGCGCAATTTTACCATCAGCGCTGATGGCCATTTCCGCCACCATACACAAGCGGTCTACATGGGGATTAAGTGAACATAAACCATTGGATAAGGCTTCAGGTAACATGGGGACTACTTTGCCCGGAAAATACACGGAATTACCGCGTCGAGCTGCTTCTTTATCAAGGGCGGAGTCTTGCTCTACATAATTGCTGACATCAGCAATGGCTACATACAGTTGAAAGCCACCTTTAGGTTTTTTATAACAATACACGGCATCGTCAAAATCTTTGGCATCGTCACCATCAATAGTCACAAAAGGAAGATTACGTAAATCGGTGCGCCCGACAAGTTGCTCTTCCGTAACTTGTTGCGGAATTTTAGCAACTTCAATACTTACGTCTTCTGGCCATTCAAAAGGAATGCCATGAGCGTGAATAGCAACTTGTATTTCCATCCCCGGAGCCATGTGCTCACCAAGGACATGCAGGATTCGGCCAATGGCCTGTGTCCGTTTATTAGGAAAGGCAATTAATTCAACTAAAACCATTTGCCCATTCTTAGCATCATTGACAAACTCTGGCGGAATGGAAATATCCTGCGTTAAGCGTTTGCTGTCCGGTAAGACAAAAGAGACGCCATGCTCGGTAAAAAAACGCCCGACAATTGAGGCATTCGCATGCTCAAGTACTTCATGAATTTTAGCCTCGGGTCTACCGCGTCGATCAAGCCCAACTTTATAGGCAAGCACCACATCGCCATGCATCACTGCGCGCATTTCTTTGGCCGACAAAAACATATCATCGGAGCCGTCATCAGGGATAAAAAAACCAAAGCCATCAGGATGACCTTGCACGGTTCCGCGCGATAAATTGATTTTTTGCATGAGGCAAAAACGTCCACGCCGATCCTGCATGATTTGCCCATCACGCAACATTGCTTTGAGCCGAAATCCCATCGCGTCTTGCTTATGCTCATCTAAATGTAATTTATCAAATAAATGAGTACGCGACATCGGCTTTCCATATTCATTAAGGATGTCCATAATGAATTCGCGACTGGGAATTGGATCCGCGTATTTTTCACTTTCCCGTTCATAATGGGGATCTTTTGATTTTTTACTCACCATTCACCACGTTGTTGTTTTTTATTATCATAGTATAACTTAAACATAATTTGTTCTGTTCTACCACTTATCTAGGTAAGTAGCAATGAATAATTAGAATCATTGCGGGAGTACATAACCACGCGCACCAACTGCTGCGGTCAATGCGGATAAGGACATATTTTCTGCGGCCCAGAAGGTTCCTTTAGCATTCTCAGGAAACTTCACTTTGCCCCATTTGCACACCGCAATAGCTGCTTCACAAGGCACTTGTTGTTCATGTCCAGGCCGCGATTCAATACAGTTCAAAACAAAAGGTCCTTTAGCTAAAGATAAAGCAGACCAATTTTCACTTTGCAAACGGCTAGTCCAACCCGCACTGGCGCCAGGCTCGGTCACCGGGTGGGTAATCCATAGATCGACCGCCGTAAGATTATGAATAAAGACCAAGCTATTTTTTGTAGCCTCGACGGTTACCGCTTCGCCCTGAACTTTTACCGCCTGGCAGCCCGCAGGCAAGGTTGATTCAGCAGCCATGACAGCCGGTGCCAAAAATAAGAAAGCCAAAATTGCTAAAATGTTCATATTGTTCTCCAAAAATTGCTATCTTAGTAATTGAATAGCAAAAATTATATAATTACCAGATATTGCTTACTAGCCTTCGTTGTTAAAATTATCAGGACTGTTGACATTTCGCGCGCTTCAGCGAAAATCAACTAATTACCGCTTAGGAAACCAAACACATGCATATCTGGGTAGATGCCGATGCTTGTCCCAAAATGATTAAAGAGGTTTTATTCCGCGCCGCCAACCGCACGAAAACTTCGCTAACCTTGGTGGCAAATGCCTTTCTCACGTATCCAAACTCGCCATTTATTCGCGCCGTCCAAGTAGAAAAAGGCTTCGACCGCGCTGACCATTATATTGTAACGCATATAAAAGCCCATGATTTGGTCATTACCGCCGACATTCCATTAGCCGCTGAGGTCGTTGCCAAACAGGCTCTGGCCATTAATCCACGTGGCGAACTGTATAACGAACACAACATCAGGCAACGTTTGAACATCCGTGATATCAATGAACAATTACGCGCCACCGGACAAAATATTGGTGGGCCTGCGGCCTTAAGTATTAAAGAAAAAACTGCTTTTGCAAATACCCTGGATCGCTGCCTTGCGAAAAAACTATAGCTATGCGCTGACAAAATTACGTAGATTCTACCGCTTTTTTTAGGTTAAACTGCAAATATTTTCAATTTGTAGGATAAAAACATGCCTGAGACGATTCAAATTTCAGCAATTACCATGCTTCATAAAAATAGCATTATTCAGTGGAAATCCTCCGGAGTAATGCATCAACATCAAGATTTTTATCGCCTGGTTGAAGAGAATCATGCCTTTAACTATCAGCTTTGGCATGCTGAGGATCGGGCACGGCGTGACGATATGGGTTATGAATTTGTCTATCATGCCAAACGTGAAATAGACCTGTGCAACCAATCACGAAATAATCGCATGGAAGCCATGGATACCTGGCTTTTTAACCTATTGCAACCGGTAGAACATACTCAGTGCCCAGTGAATTCAGAATCCCCGGGGATGATTATTGATAGACTTTCGATTCTCTCCTTAAAATCGTACCACATGGCATTACAAACTGAACGTCAGGATGTTGATGGGACACACCAAAAAAATTGCCATAATAAATTAATCGTTATTCAGCAACAATTAGAACAATTATCGCTTTGCTTAGAACAACTCCTTGCGGAAGTACAAGAGAAAAAACGTACGTTTAGAATCTACCATCAATTTAAAATGTATAATGATCCTAGCTTAAACCCTGAACTATACTCGAGCAAGAACCTGGGCGCGTAAAAAGTGGTGGTTGTGGCGTTGTTGCTCTTGGTGGCGGGGTTCTAAATAGACTCCAACTATGGAGCAAGGATTTTTTTTTCGGAAGGGGATCAGGCGAAGTTTCGTTGACTGGCTCGCTTGATTCCCCAGCAACCCGTGTTTGTGAGGTATCCGTCGTATTTTCAGTCTTATCTTTTCCGGCGATTCCTCGCGCTAAAGCCCGCAGCGCTAAAACGACTGAAAATAAGGCCGCACTGCTCATCGTTAACATCAACATAACCGGTGCATCATGCTCATGAGCTTGTGGATCGGCATCTTGCAGTGGCGTGCTCACAAAAGTAACAAAATTATTACCTTTAGAGATCCCCGAAAAGAAAGAACGCAGGATTTCAAACCATTCCTGAAAAGTACTTTTTGGTAAACGTGCCGGATTTGCCGCTTTGTTTAATGATTTTTTAAATTCGTTTGTCGGCAGAAAGTCTGGCGTGATGTCTGCCTTTATTTTATTTTTCATTGCGATGAGAGGACATAATGGATCGACTTCGTTCTGCTTTAAACTCTGCGTATGCAGGTAATGAGCACGGATGTTATAAGCTGCAATCCCAATAATAAATGCTAATCCTGAAGCAATACAGGCAATTAATAATGCCGGAGGAAAAACCGTTGCCGTCACAGAAAATACAGCGGTGACCATAAATAAAAAGCCGGCTAATATACCGTAAGCAAATAAACCATTCTTAGTTCCCTGCAAGATTGCCATTAGATAAGATGACGTCACTTGGTTTTTTAATAAATGACTTAATTGCTCAAAGCGCTCAATGAGCGCCACTATATCTTTTTGCAAGTTGTCGCGCTCAACCAGCTCAACGTTACCCGGCAAAGCAAGCAACTTCGCATAAGCAATTTCTAACTCTTTGGATACCAGGGTCAATTTACATTTAGTTTGACTCGTAATAAGCTCCAATTGATCACAATATTCGTCATAAACTCGAGAAATAACACAAATTACAATATAAAGAGCGCTAATTGCTACCATCGCCACGAGCGCAGGAGTAGACAATAAGGCCAAACTCGTGAGTCCCGCATAAAGATATAAACCATCAATTAAGCCACCAATAGCCACCGATAAATAGGCCAGTGCACGTTTTACGCCACTTTGATAGTACCTATTATCGTTTTCCTTGCCTGCTAAATAGGCATCATACTTTTCTTTGTTTAATGAGGACTCTGCTTCAATTTCTCTTACAAACGTTTTATAATCCATAATCATTTGCTTACGATTTTTTTGCATCGTGAGTAACCACATACGATTCGCCGCAGCAAGAACCCCTAAGGCCAATCCCATAGGAATAATCATAAATTTCAAGTCAACAGCGCCGAGTAAACCCAAAATTTGTACTGCCGTTTTCCAGCCTTTATAGGCATTTTTCATACCTTTCATCGTACCACGAAAATAAAGCCAGGCATCGACTATAAACTGTTTGGCATCAAACTCTTTCTTATCACCGGCTTTTTTATCTTTTTTGTCGCGCTCAAAGTAACTTGCCAAAAAGGAAAATGCGACCAGAAAAAGTGCCTCAACGGTAATCGCCGCAATGCCCTCAGGCGAGGTCATGACTTCATGCATTAACACCGGATCATTATCGTTAGAAATAAATACTTCGAAAAAGTATTTAAACATACTGTAGGAGGAACTTAAGGCATCTAAGATATTGTAAGCATGAAGAATTTTACGGTCGTCATTAAGTTCTTTAGCAAGAAGTCGGGCTTGCCCGTCAAGACGGCCAGCAATTGCTAGTAGGAACACTAGTTCTCTAGGTTTTATCGATGCGTCTTCTTCACTATTAGAAGCCATGTTTTCACATAGGGGCCATCAGTTAAGATGCTGCACATTATATTATTTGTAATCCGCAATGTCAATTATAAATTCATCTTGAATTAAAAAGATACAATATTGACGGCCATCGTTAATGATATCACATTCCACGCTTACAAAAAATATTTCATGAAAACCACTTACAGACTGTGACTTGGACAGCAAACCTGCTACGATACGGCACCAAAACTTTGGAATAATTATATCTTTAAACAATTATGCCTTTCATAGGTATATACAACTCAGGAAAGAGGATTAAATGAGGCCTATACTTGCTCTCTTTATTTTTATGTCACTAATGACTGGACCACTCATGGCAACAAATGCAGTACAGCTTTATGGTTATGTTGAAAAAGTTTCATTTCCCGATAAAAAACTTACCTTATCAGCTAAGTTAGATACGGGCGCAAAATCAGCATCGTTGCATGCAACAAATATTACGGAAATTACCGTAAAAGGCGTACCCTACCTTCGTTTTACTGTTCCGACAAAAAATGGTGACTACACCTTTGAATGTGAATATAAAGGCCGCGTAAAAATTAAAGTGCGCGCGGGTGAAAACGGCTCCGAAGTATTGCCACATGCCCCCATCAAACGTCCTGTCGTACTGCTTAGCTTGCAACTTGGCGATCAAATTAAAACCATTAAAGTTAATTTAACGAACCGTAAACGCTTCCTCTACCCCATATTATTAGGTAGAGATGCTATTATTGCATTTAATGGCGCAGTTAATCCTGCCCTTACTTTTACCGTTAAACCCCAGAGCAGTAAGAAATAATGAAAAACAATACCCGTCATGTTTATGGTCTTATCTTCACCTTGTTTATTTTGGGAAGCGGTATTTTTCTCTATCGGCATCTGGCACTTGATGTGCCATTAACGGATACAGAAACAATCAATAGTTGGATGATTGAATCCAATTTACGTTTTGTTGCTGAGCCCAATACGCCGATTAAAGCCAGTTTTAATATTCCTTACTTACCGCCCCACTTCGCCATTCTTGACGAGTATTTTGTTTCCAGAAACTATGGCGTCACCACCAATTTAAATGGTGATAACCGTGAAACAGTGTGGTCAATCAGGCGTGCACACGGCGCTCAATCCTTATATTACCGTGCAATTTTTCGCCAAGCGGATGGCAATGAATCGCCATTAGGAACGCCGCCAGCCATCAAATCCCAACCTTTAGATGAAAGTCAAAAATCGGCCGTTGAAACAATTACCAGCCAGGTAAGACAAGCGTCGGCAGATATTAAGACCTTTGCTCAAAGCACGGTTAAAGAATTAAATAAACAAGACGGGAATGCCAAACTGTTAACTGGCAATGATTTTTCTGATGAACAAATCATTAATGCGGCAATTTTAATCCTGAATCAATCAAAAATTTCAGCCGTACCCGTCAAAGGCATTTATTTATCGCAACAAAGCAAAGCAGAACTCAAATTCTTTTTGGCGGTTTTTAACGACAAGAGTTGGATTTACATTAATCCCAAAACTGGCGGTGCCGGTTTACCAAAAGACTTCCTCATTTGGCAATATGGTAATGAACCTGTCTTTAACATTGTTGGCGGCAAAAAGCCCTTATTTAATTTGACGGTGTCACCGACCCCCATCAATGCCTTAAGCATTGCCAAATCACGTGGCTTGCAATCAGATTCACAGCTTTTACGTTTTTCCCTACTGCAACTCCCGGTCAACGTCCAAGCAATCTATAAAATTATTCTCACCGTACCGATTGGCGCGTTCATTATCCTCATTCTGCGCAATTTTATTGGCATAAAAACCTTTGGTACCTTTATGCCCGTATTAATCGCCTTAGCCTTCCGAGAAACGCATGTTATTTGGGGAATCTGTCTTTTTGTGACGATTGTTTCTTTCGGACTCTTGGCACGTTTTTATTTGGATCAATTACGCTTGCTCCTGGTACCCAGGCTTGCCGCCATCCTTACGGTGGTCGTTTTGCTGATGATTTTTATTAGTGTGATCAGCCAAAATCTTGGCTTGGATGCCGGTTTATCAGTCGCCCTCTTCCCCATGGTCATTTTAACTATGACTATCGAACGAATGTGCATTACTTGGGACGAGCGTGGCGCAGCGGAGGCTATCAAATCAGGCATCGGTAGTTTAGTTGCCGCGGTAATTTCCTATTGGGCCATGAGTTATGAGCCACTGCAATATTTAGTCTTTGCCTTCCCAGAATTACTGTTAGTGCTTTTAGCGCTAATTTTATGGTTTGGACAATATCGCGGTTATCGCTTGTTTGAATTAAAACGCTTTAAAGCTTTTGCAAGGCAGGAAGAATGATTAGTCTGTTTCGTCGTTTAAAAGACCATGGAATCTTAAGTATTAATCAACGGAATACCGATTTTGTATTACGTTATAATCCAAGAAAACTCTTTCCTTTGGTGGATGATAAACTAAAAACCAAAAAACTAGCCCTACAGGCAGGAATTGCTGTTCCTCCATTATATGAAATCATCGAAACAGAACAGCAAATTAAAACCATCGAAGAGCTTTTTGCCCCCTATAATGATTTTGTCGTTAAACCAGCGCGTGGTTCGGGTGGTGATGGAATTTTGGTTTTTAAAGACAAAGTTTACGGCCGTTACCGGCAAATTAATGGCAAATTAACTACGACCCAGGAATTAAGTTACCATCTATCCTGCTTACTATCGGGCGCATATAGCCTCGGTGGCTCATCAGATTATGCAATTATTGAAAAACGGGTGGTTGTCGACCCGATTTTTGCTGAAGTAAGTTATGAAGGTATTCCCGATATTCGCATCATTTCCCTCTTAGGCTATCCGGCGATGGCCATGGTGCGCCTACCTACCCGTCTATCTGGCGGTAAAGCCAACCTACACCAAGGAGCGATTGGGGTTGGCGTTGATCTGGCGACCGGAAAAACCTTAGGTGGCGTATTCCATAATGACATGATTGATTATCATCCAGATACCCTAAATTCAATCGTCGGCATTGAAGTGCCTTATTGGAATCAAATCCTGGAAATTGCTTCCAGTTGTTATGATTTAACTGGTTTAGGCTACCTTGGCGTCGATATTGTCTTAGATAAAGACCAAGGCCCATTAATGCTAGAGCTTAATGCCCGCCCTGGCTTGAATATTCAAATAGCCAATCGCGAAGGCGGTTTAAAACGTTATCGCACGATTGAAGCCCATCACCAGGAACACCCCAATGAATCAGTGGCTGAGAAAGTTGCCTTTAGCCGTAAAAGCTTTGCGCGTTAACAGGCGGGTGTGAGCTACTCGACCAGACCGCGAGCATGTTGAATAAATAAACGTTTTAAGGGGGTAAATTGATTACAAAAATCCAAGCCCAGGCCGCGTAAAGTAACTACGGGCATGAATGAATTACTAAATAAACGTTTAAACCCTTCCATTAAAGCAATGATTTGCCACACCGCATGTTTGCGTTCTCGCTGGTAAGCGCCTAAAGCCTTTTTAGAGACCAACGCACCTTGCGCGGCATCCAGACAATGAAGCCACGACGCGACATCGGCCAAACCAACATTTAAACCAAGACCTGCCAATGGGTGAATGGTATGCGCGGCATCGCCAAGCAATAACCAACGAGCCCCGGAGTATTGTTTGACGTGGCGCATGTGCAAGGGAAACTGATGACGCGGACTAATGACCTGCACTTGCCCTAGTTTTTGAGCAAAAGCCTTGGTTAAGGCTTCATTAAATTCATCCTCAGCAAGATCCAGCAATTTTTTCGCCTGCAAGGGCGTAGTTGACCACACAATCGAACACTGCTTTGCATCAGCCAGCGGTAAAAAGGCCAAGGGGCCATCTGGATTAAATACTTGATAGGCTGTTTGTTGATGTGCGTTCTCAACCGCAACGGTCGCGACTATGGCTTGTTGTTTATAAGGCCAACTGGTCAATTCTACCTTGAGTTTTTGTCGCGCCGGGGAATTAGCCCCATCAGCAATCATTAATAACTGCCCTTCCCAAACCTGTTGCTGGCTACAAACCTGCACATGATGCTGGTCATGATGTACTGTATCGACACAACAGTCTGGAAATAACCGAATATTTGCTTGCTGTGCAACTTGTTGCAATAAAGCCTGTTTAAGCACTGACTCTTCGCTAATCACCCCCAAATACGGTGCCGCAACAGAGCGTGAATCAAACTCAATATGCGCCCCATTGACAGCGTCCCAGACATGCATATGCTGATAAGGGGCAAGGCGCAAGGGGTCCACATGCTGCCAAGCACCTACTTGCTGTAACAAGGTCTGCGAGGCATAATTGATGGCATAGACGCGAGCATCAGGACGAGAAGTATCCACGGTTAATGAACCGGCATCGATAATGGCGACCCTATAACCACGCTGCGCCATCGCTAACGCTGCGCTTAAACCAACAATACCCCCACCGAGTACCAGTACCTCAAATTCCAAATTCATGTTGTTTACCTCTGTTCCTGCATCGATTATTTTTCCGTCAAAGCAATTTCACAAACCAAATCAGGAATGACACCACCAAAACCACGGGCGTAACGGGCTAAAAGATTTTTTAACGCGGGAATATTATCCAGAGCCACTAAGCCCAATCCACGCGCAAAACCCAAGCCTGGCAAGCGGCTGGTGAATACGCTGATTAAGCCATCGGTTAAACACGCAATCATTTTTTGATCATGGGCGCGTAATTGCACATACTGCTGCAACATGGTGGTATTTAATCCTTGTGCAGCAATACATTGTGCTAAGGTGGCAACATCTCTAAGCCCTAAATTAAATCCTTGCCCGGCTACCGGGTGCAAAGTATGGGCAGCATTCCCCACAAACACCACGGGGCCTTTTACTTGTTGTGGCATTAAAACTTGTTGCAAAGGAAAAGAAAAACGCTTGCCAGTTTTAATAAAACGTCCTAAACGATAACCAAAAGTCTGCTGTAAGCGGCGGAGAAATTCCACATCCGTTAAAGACATTAATTGTTCGGCTTCTGTGGGTGGCATGGCCCAAACTAAAGACATGCGGTTCCCTTGCATCGGTAACAAGGCCAAAGGACCATGCGCCGTAAAACGTTCATAAGCATGCCCACCATGTGGCTTCACTAAGCCAATATTGGCCACTATTGCCTGCTGCTGATACAGTTTAGTTTGTGTGGGTAGGGCACAAAAACGACGTACGGCCGAATGAGCGCCATCGGCAGCAACGATTAAGCGCGCCGCAATCGTCATCTCGCCCGCAGCCGTAGCGACGGTTACAGAGGATGTTGCCAGATCCACGGCGTGTACGGTTGCTGGCGCTAAAATCTGCTGTGCAGCAACTAATTGCTGTAAAGCACGATTAATGTGTTGCATTTCAACAACATAACCTAATGGTGCATCAACCTGTCCCTGCAAGCGCGAAACGCCAAAATGATGCTGCTCTGAAACATGAATAAGATCAATCGGCGTTGCATGCTCCTGCAGATGTGTCCATACGCCAAGCATGGTTAAAATGCGCCGACTGGCTGGTGAGAGGGCTAAGGAACGTGCATCAAAATCAGGATTAATCTTAGTATCCAACGGCTGGGCATCAACCAACAAGGTACTAAACCCTAATCCTTGCAAAGCCAGCATTAGCGTTGCCCCGGTTAAGCCCCCACCAACAATCAGGATATCTATTTCTTTATTAATCACGCATTAACGCCTCAATAGCAGATACATCAACCGGTAAAGCAGCGGTCAACACTTCATGACCATTCGCTGTCACCACCACATCATCTTCAATACGAACACCAATACCCCACCAGCGCGGATCAACGCCTGGCATATTGGCACTGATGTACAAACCAGGTTCCACGGTTAAAACCATTCCTGGCTCTAAAGAACGCCATTCACCATTAATTTTATACAGGCCGCTGTCATGCACATCCAAACCCAACCAATGGCCAGAATTATGCATATAAAATGGCTTATATGCCTCATTAGCAATTAATTCATCAACATCCCCACGCAAAATACCCAACGCACATAAACCAGCCGTTAAAATACGTACTATAGCTTGTTGCACTGCATTCCAAGGCAGGCCGGGTTTAACCAAGGCAATCCCTGCTTTTTGCGATTTAAGCACTAATTCATAAATAGTTCTTTGCTCTGGGCTGAACGTACCACTCACCGGAAATACGCGGGTAATGTCTGCCGCATAGTTTTCATATTCACCCCCGGCATCGATCAGGACTAAATCACCTTGCCCTAAAGGTTGATTATTTTCGGTGTAATGCAAAACACAGGCATTTTTGCCACCTCCGACAATGGGATCATAGGCAACACTACGGCACCCTTGACGGCTAAACTCATAAGTCAGCTCCGCCTCTAACTCATATTCATGCCGTAAATGCTTGCATTGACGCATTGCCCTCAGGTGCGCATCTACTGAAATACGTGCTGCTTGACGCATTAAATCCAGCTCAGCATCGCTTTTAACTAAGCGCATTTCGCCCAACAGGGGTTCTAAATCACATAAACAGTCAGGAGCTTTGATCCCACGCCGGACCTGGCCTTTAATTACCACCAAAGCCTTCATGATGATTTTTTCTAATTCGGGATTACGTGCCACCGCATAATAAATGGCCGATTTTCCCAGCAATAGCTTGGGTAATTCTTCAGCAATACTGCTTACTGTAAATGCCGCGTGCATACCTAATACACTCAGCGCGCCTTCTTGTCCTAAACGTTTTCCCGTCCATTGCTCTTCGCCAGGATTACGTGGACGATTGAATAAAATACTCTGCGCATCTGGGCCGGCAATCAGCACTAATAAAGCATCCGGCTCATTAAACCCAGTCAAATAATAAAAATTACTGTCCTGGCGAAAACGATAATACGCATCGCCATTCCTTAAGGTTTCATGTGCCGCAGCAATAATGGCAATGCTACCTGCGGGTAATTGCTGTGCCAAATTCTTTCTGCGTGCCTGATATTCTTGCTGAGTAATCATATCAACGTCCTTATTAATGAGTTCGGTCAGAACCACCGCGTTCTCTTTCATTTAATTTTAAATCACCATGCAAGCGAATTACGGCCATACGGGCATATTCGCTTACCTCCATCAATGCACGTTCATCTTCATCATCAACATCCAAAGTATCACAATCAAGTTCCGCAAATTCAATCATATGCTGTAAGGCATCTTGTGCGTCTTCTTCATAGAATTGATCCATACTTACGCCTGATAAAGTTAAGGCTTGCGTAAAGCCTTCACACCATTCACTAAAGGCCTGTGCCCGCTCAATCAATGATTCGTGTTCATCTGGCAGCATCATTTGAAACTCAAAATCAAAATGGATAATTTGTTGCTGGCTAATGGAAAAAACTTCAAACATGGCCAAAACCGCATTACGACTTTGCTCATCTTTTTTATTATTCAATAAAGCACGTAGATAAGACTCACCTTGCATGTCCGCACCCGCACAAAGATAGCCACACATCATTCCATGTAATGAACTGGCAGATACAGGTAAAGATAAAAAAGCGATTGCATCAACAAAACCATCATAACCAGGTAAAGACAAGTGTTCATTTTCTGCAGACATAGTTAACTCATTTATAAAAAAATGACTCATGATAACCGATTTAATGCAATGGTTCACCTGACTATTTGCTGCTTACCAGCAAAATTGTTACTATTTACTCCAATGTTATCGACCGGTGAAGACCTTACCATGAGCCAAATGAAATCGTGTACTGTTAAATTATTAAATAAATCCTATGAACTTAAATGCCCTGAAGGCGAAGAAGCTAATTTATTATTAGCCGCACAAAAGCTAAATAGCCAAATCATGCTCAATAAAAAGAAAACAAAGCAATTAGACGATTTTCACTCATTATTGCTGGCTGCACTCGATATTAGTCATGAATTAGTCTTGTGTAAAACCCAGCAGGCACAGCAACATCATCAAGTAAACCAATTTATTACTTCATTAGAAAGTAAAATTAATAAGATGGTTAATGGTGAACTGGAAGCAACTACCGCAAGAACTTAACGCGCTGGGCCACAAAGGCCCAACCTCTTTAAAAGGATTTAATCAATGAGACGCCAATGGTATCTAGGGTTTGGAATCATCTTGCTCATCATGCTGGCACTGTTCACGATGCTGCACAGCATACAATGGTTCATTGCTTTTTTAATCCCAGTTATCCTCTTATGGATTTATGATTTGCTGCAGAAACAGCATACAATTTTACGTAACTTTCCGGTTTTAGGTCATGTGCGCTATTTTTTAGAATTTCTGCGCCCGGAAATTCAACAGTACTTCATTGCCACCGATGAAAATGAACTGCCCTTTAATCGAGAAACACGCTCCCTCGTTTATGAGCGTGCCAAAAATACCCGAGACACCATCCCTTTTGGTACAGAACGGGATATTTTAAGCGTCGGTTACACCTGGGCCCTCCATTCTTTAGCACCAAAACACGCCTCAGAAGTCGAACCACGAATTACAGTTGGTGGGCCTGATTGCCTGCAACCCTATAGTGCTTCCCGGCTTAATATTTCCGCCATGAGTTTTGGTGCCTTATCAGGAAAAGCAATCGTAGCGATGAATAAAGGAGCGATGATTGGCGGCTTTGCCCAAAATACCGGTGAAGGAGGTTTAAGCACTTACCATCTGCAAGGTGGCGATATTATCTTTCAAATTGGTACCGCCTATTTTGGCTGTCGCGATGCTGAGGGCCATTTTAACGACCAGGAATTTGCCATCGAAGCCAATCGTAATGAAGTGAAAATGATAGAAATTAAACTGTCACAAGGCGCTAAACCCTCGCATGGGGGCATCTTACCTGCAGCTAAACTCACGGAAGAAATCGCCAAAGTCAGAAAGGTCCCCATGGGTAAAGATGTATTATCGCCGATAGCACATACAGCTTTTGATAGCCCAGTAGGTTTACTTTATTTTATCAAAAGATTGCGCGACCTCTCTCATGGCAAGCCGATCGGATTTAAATTATGCTTGGGTCGTCGGGATGAGTTTTTGGCCATTTGCAAAGCCATGCTGCAAACCAAGATCTTACCGGATTTTATTACCGTTGATGGTGCCGAAGGCGGTACTGGAGCCGCCCCAGTAGAATATGCCAATTTTATTGGTACCCCCTTAGAAGCAGGCTTAGTCTTTGTCCATAATGTCTTAGTCGGTGTTAATTTACGCGATAAAATCCGTATTATCTGCAGCGGTAAAGTAACCAATGGTTTTGATTTGCTCACCAATATTGCCCTCGGGGCGGATACGTGTAATAGCGCAAGAGCGATGATGCTGGCTACGGGCTGTTTACAAACCAAGCAGTGTAATACCAATACCTGTCCAACGGGCATTGCCACCCAAAACAGGCGCTTACAATACGGTTTAGTCGTCAATGAGAAAAAACAACAGATTGCTAATTTCCATAAAAATACCATGAAAAGCTTTTTAGAAATGGTAGGTGCATTAGGTCTTGATAACCCGAGTGACTTAACGCCAAGCCATATTATGCGACGTACCAGCGTGCAAGAAGTGAAACCTTTCGATCAAATTTACGAGTACCTAACCCGGGGACAATTGCTCGGCCCCTATATACCAGAAAGTTATCGCACTTTTTGGGAAATGGCCGATCCAGAGCGCTTTTAATGCAGCGAATCATTACCATAACGGTAGGTTGGATCGTTTGCTCCAACCTACCGTGTTAGCGATTACTTCCACTTAATATTACAACCAATGCTTGGCTTTTGCTCCGCACTCACGAGTTTGCCCGCCAGGATGCAGTCCAAAGCATCGCGTAAATGGTCCCCCGTCAACGGCTTATTATTTCCTGGCGTCGACTCATCCAAACAACCACGGTAAACACAGAGTAAATCTTTATCAAAAATATAAAAATCCGGTGTACACGCAGCTTTATATGCCTTAGCAATATCCTGACTTTCATCATATAGATACGGAAAGGAATAATGAGCATGCTCCGCTTCAACACGCATTAGCTCTGGAGCATCGGCAGGATATTTTTCCACATCATTGGCACTAATAGCAAAAAAGGCAACGCCCTTAGGCTGATACATTGCCGCCAACTCAACTAATTTTGGCTGTACATGTTTTACATAAGGACAATGGTTGGATAAAAACATAATCACGGTTGCCAGAGCCGATTTGCTTTCTGCAAGCGAGACTAATTGCCCGGTACGGGTATCAGTTAAAGTAAAATCCGGTGCCTTGCTACCTAGTGGCAGCATATTTGATGGAGTTGCAACCATAATATTCCTCGTTAATTAAAGATAATTTGTCGTGTTCATGCAGGCGATTTTGACCGAATAGATAGCAAAATGACATTCATTTTAGACACAAAACCACAATATTGATGCAAATGTCTGTATCTATATTAAAAAAATCCATGTTAGCAAACAACTTACCTTGACTTTGATCAAGATGTGAATGCTATAATCATATTAACCCGATGGCGAGTGATTTTCGAACCAATGCTAACAGCATGGGAAGCATCCTGAATTCGGCGTTGTGCAAGCCCACCTTGAGTGGGAAGCCTGAACCGAGTCATCCGCCTCCCACTTGAACCTCAGGGTTCAAAATCCATGCCTGTCGGGCTACCTTTTAGCAATTGCTCTTTCAATAATAAATACTGATCACGAACCTTAGCTGCCGCTTCAAATTCCATATTTTTTGCATGCATATACATTTGCTTTTCCAAAGTATTAATGTGTTTTACTAATTCCTGCGTTGACCAGTGCGCATATTCGGGTATGGGTTCTGCAACCACATCTTTACGTTTACCAATATAAGCAGCTTCCATAATATCTGCGACGGACTTATTAATCCCTTTCGGGGTAATACCATGGGCTTCATTAAAGGCTCTTTGCTTATCGCGCCTGCGACCCGTTTCATCCAAAGCCCGTTGCATGGAGCCGGTGATTTTATCCGCATACAAAATAGCCCGGCCATTGACGTTGCGCGCCGCACGGCCTATGGTTTGAATTAAAGAGCGATCGGAACGTAAAAAACCCTCCTTATCCGCATCCAAAATAGCGACCAGAACCACCTCGGGCATATCTAAACCTTCACGCAATAAATTAATCCCGACCAATACATCAAACACCCCCAGGCGCAAATCACGAATAATTTCTACCCGTTCGACGGTATCCACATCAGAATGCAAATAACGTACTTTAATACCATGCTCATTCAAATAATCGGTTAAATCTTCCGCCATACGTTTGGTTAAAGTCGTTACCAACACCCGCCCACCTTGTTGAATAACCTGGCGTGCTTCGGACATTAAATCATCGACCTGGGTGCGTACTGGGCGAATTTCTACTTCTGGATCAACTAAGCCAGTAGGACGTACTACTTGTTCGGCCACATTATCCGCATGCTCTTTTTCATAAGGACCGGGTGTTGCAGAAATATAAATGGTTTGCGGCGAGCGTTCTTCAAACTCCTCAAAACGCAGTGGTCGATTATCCAAGGCCGAGGGCAGGCGAAAACCATATTGCACTAAGGTTTCCTTGCGTGAACGATCGCCTTTGTACATAGCACCAATTTGCGGGATGGTCACATGCGACTCATCAATAACTAATAAGGCTTCTGGCGGCAAATAATCAAATAAGGTCGGTGGCGCCTCACCAGCACTACGCGCCGACAAATAACGTGAATAGTTTTCAATACCCGAGCAATAACCAAGCTCCAGCATCATTTCAATATCAAAATAGGTGCGCTGCTCTAAGCGCTGTGCTTCGACCAGTTTATTTTGCGCATTAAACTCGGCTAAACGCTCATGCAGTTCTTCTTTCACCCAATCAACGGTTTCTAAAATACGTTCCCGCGGCGTCACATAATGCGTCTTGGGAAAAATGGTTACCCGCGGCAATCGTTGCGCAACTTCACCAGTTAAGGGATCAAATTGGGCAAGGTTTTCCACTTCATCATCAAACAATTCAATACGAATGGCTTCGCGCTCTGAATCGGCAGGAAAAATATCAATAACATCACCATGCACCCGAAATTGCCCCCGCTCCAAAGACATATTCGTCCGGCTGTATTGCATTTCAGCAAGGCGCTGCAAAATTTTACGCTGCCCGGTGTGTTCTCCACGAGAAAGATGTAATACCATACGCAGGTAGGAATCAGGGTCGCCCAGGCCATAAATGGCGGAAACCGTTGCGACAATAATTGCATCTTTACGCTCAATTAAGGCTTTGGTTGCGGACAAACGCATTTGCTCTATATGTTCATTGATGGATGAATCCTTTTCAATGAAGGTATCAGACGAAGGCACATAAGCTTCTGGCTGATAATAATCATAGTAGGAAACAAAATATTCCACTGCATTATCAGGAAAAAAAGCTTTAAATTCGCCATAAAGCTGTGCAGCAAGCGTTTTGTTTGGCGCCATGATTAAGGTCGGTCTACGCATGGCCTGAATCACATGGGCGATGGTAAACGTCTTACCCGAACCAGTAACCCCCAACAGGGTTTGTTTGGCCAAGCCGGATTTCAAGCCATCAAGTAATGAGGCAATCGCAGTAGGCTGGTCACCAGCAGGCTGAAAATTGGAATAAATTTTGAACAGATCTTTCATAATCTACTAAGTATATCTCATAGGAGCAACAAATGGATATCGCATTAGCAAAACGCGTGCAAAAAGTTAAGCCTTCACCAACGCTGGCTGTAGCAGCAAAAGCCACACAAATGCGTGCTCAAGGCCACGACGTCATTAACTTAGGCACCGGTGAGCCTGATTTTGACACCCCTGCGTACATCAAGGAAGCAGCGATTGTTGCTATTAACCAAGGTTACACTAAATACACGGCAGTAGACGGGATTCCTGAATTAAAAGAAGCGATTAAAAACAAATTTAAACGAGACAATGGTTTTGATTATCAAGCCAATCAAATTTTAGTTTCTGTTGGTGGCAAACAAAGCTGTTACAACCTGTGCCAAGCCCTATTAAATCCTGGTGATGAAGTCATTATTCCTGCACCTTATTGGGTTTCTTACCCAGATATGGTGTTATTAGCTGACGGTATTCCGGTAATTATTTCAACAACACCAGCACAACGCTATAAAATTAATGCGCAACAATTAGAAGCAGCAATTACCCCCAAAACCCGCATGATCTTCTTAAATAGCCCATCCAACCCATCAGGTGTTGCTTACACCCTGGATGAATTAAAAGCGCTCGGCGAAGTACTGAAGAAACACCCACAGATCGTCGTGGCCACCGACGACATGTACGAGCACATCCTGTGGAGCCAATCTTTTGTTAATATTCTCAATGCCTGCCCTGAGTTATACGAACGCACTGTTGTCTTAAATGGAGTTTCCAAAGCTTACGCCATGACTGGCTGGCGCATTGGCTACGCTGCAGGCCCAGCACCACTGATGAATGCCATGAAAACCATTCAATCGCAATCAACCTCAAACCCATGCTCAATCGCGCAAAGAGCTGCGGTAGCCGCATTAAATGGCGGCAATGAAAGTGTTTTAGCCATGGTTGAAGCCTTCCACCAACGCCATGACTACGTCGCGGATAGATTGCTGAACATCCCTGGAGTTGAAGTAATCCCTGCCGATGGTACGTTTTATATTTTCCCAAGCGTACAAGCCATCATTGAAAAACGTGGTTATGCCAATGACTTAGAATTTTCCGAAAAGCTATTAAATGAAGTAGGCGTTGCCTTGGTACCTGGCTCTGCTTTTGGTAGCGAAGGCTGCATCCGCTTATCTTTTGCCACCAGCATGGAAATTTTAAAAGACGCGTTAGACCGACTAGAACGCTTCTGCCGTTAATCCATCAAATTGAATAGCAACCGGGGATAAACCATCCTAATCCCAGGTTGCTATTCACATTCCAATGTAAGTTGGCGCGGCGCTTACGAAGCCCAACAATGGAGCGCAGCGCCCTCCATACTATTGAGAGGTACTTCATTTTGTACTAACAATTTTACCCGATACTAATTCCGAAACTTAAAGACAATGACAAATCTTCACCCGCCTCCGCATTACCAAGCGCCAGCAGCCCCAAATTAGACGGATATCTTTCTAGTTGAAAAAAAAACACACAAAAATAAACAGATTAAAAAAATTATTGCAAAATACTCTTGACCACTACAAAGAATCGTTTTAAGATTCGCTCATCTTCCCCGGTAGCTCAGTCGGTAGAGCGGATGACTGTTAATCATTAGGTCACAAGTTCGAGTCTTGTCCGGGGAGCCAATTAAATGGGTCTTTCCCAATTACGGGGGCACTCACCAGTTAACAACAGAGCACCCTAACACGAGTTCTATAATTTTCAAAATTACGAAAGCCATAAGCTCTTCTTTGTATCAATTTCATTTTTCTATGAAACCCTTCTGTAATGCCATTAGACTTTCTAAAACGCCACATACGCACGATCTCTTCTTTCCATTGACAGAATGTTTTTCCAAGCGATGCCAGAGCTTTAAATGGACTATTTTTCAGTTCATCCAGCATACTTAAAAACTGGGGAATCTTTTTTTCACACCAATCTTTGTTCATCGATTTGTGTAAGAGCAGTTTATGAATGCGTTGCTGGAACTGATATATAGCGTTTATAGCTGGATTGTCTTCTAGGAATGCATCCCGCTTGAGTTTTCGTTGAGGAGTCAATCTATCGGGTCGTGTACGCAGTAAAGCCAATATACCCCGATTACTTTTGATTTTTCTCGATAGTTCACGATAGGTCATCATGCATTGATGTTGAAGTAAACGAATGACATGAAAGCGATCTGCTACTATTTTTGCATTAGGAAAATGTTTTTTTACAATGGAGCGGTAAGTGCTACTTAAATCCATACAGACCACTTTAACCCGTTCCTTTCCTACCAGTGAAGCCAGATAACTGGAAAGATCTGCTTCGCTTCGCCCTTTAACGATGTCAAAAATCTTATGCTTTTTAAGGTCACAGAGCGTTGTGGCAAATCCCTGCTTTCGACTAAAAAAATGTTCGTCGATACCAAGCACC
The DNA here is from genome assembly GCA_963844185.1 of uncultured Gammaproteobacteria bacterium. Lineage (GTDB taxonomy): Bacteria > Pseudomonadota > Gammaproteobacteria > Legionellales > Legionellaceae > Legionella. The sequence continues at coordinate 527 of CAWJMX010000013.1, read as the reverse complement.
ACGGGACATGGTGTGTTCATGAGCTCTCTTGCTTGCTCCTGATAATGGCGATGATACCAACGTTCAATGGTGGCTTTTCCTTTATTAAATTGTTGGGCAAGGTCTTTTTGAGAAATGCCACGAGTATGGTCATGAAATACAGCGGCTTGTAAACGCCAGGTGGAACGTTGATGTTTATTAATGCCAGGAAATTGTTGATTACCGTAGCGCTTACACGTATTGCAGTAAAGCTTATAAGCCTTGAAACGCAAAAGACTGCGGCGATGGCCAATTAACTCATGAGCAACCGTACGTATATAAGAAGACTTCTTTCGCACCGCTTTGCTCTGGCAATGAGCACAACGAGGTAGCCTATGGTAGGAAATATCTAATATAAGAGGTTGATAGCCACTCACTTTTTGTATGGTAAAACCAGGTAAATTTAAGATAAGATTATGCTTGGGCACTTTAATCTCCATTTTGATCGCGAAATCAATAAGTTAGTTTAGACTAACTTGATTAAAGTGCCCCCTTATTTGGGGTAGAGC
>CAWJMX010000012.1:0-8069 GCA_963844185.1 uncultured Gammaproteobacteria bacterium | reverse complement strand
AAAATTAAAGTTATTCGGAGGTTTATTATGAAAAAATTATTTTTTGGTGCGCTGTTAGGTTTTGCATCATTGTTGCCGGTGGGGTCTGCTGGTGCTGTTACATATAATGCTGCTGCAGACTTTTCAACAGTAAGTAATCCTAATGGTGCTTGGAGTTATGGTTCGATGGCCAGTATTGGGGGGGTTTTTACGAATTTTTTAACCCCTAGTGCGAGTGTTTTTGGTAGCGCGAATCCTAATATTAGTGCTTGGAGTACGAATCAGGCGCCGGTGGTATTTAAAAATACCGGTGCCGTGACGCAATTAGTAGTTAATACGATTAGTGTCGGTGCTGGGCAGCTTGCATTGCATCCTGGTAATGTAGGCGATTTTGCTGTTGTACGCTGGACGGCTGCTAATGCGGGTAGTGTCTTATTGAGTTCGATTTTTTCGGGAATAGATACAGTTGGAGCGACTAGTGATGTGCATATTTTGCTCAATGGTGTTTCAATTTTTGATAGCTTGATTAACGGGATTGGTGCTTTCAGTTCATTTGCTACCACTCTTTCCGTCTCGCAGAATAGTACTATTGACTTTATTGTCGGATATGGTGCTAACTTGAACTATTTTAATGATGCAACTGCACTTTCTGCAACTATTACTACTAACACACTGCCAGTGCCTGAACCAGCTACTTTGCTTCTTTTCGGGATTGCTTTAGTGGGGCTTTTGGGATTGAGGCGCAGGGCAGTATTCTGAGTTTTAATTTTGATATGTTTAAAAAAAGTGCGATTTAATCGCACTTTTTTTTGGGTATTAGCCATGAAAGTTGCGAAAATTTATATGAGTCAAATGCAGAGCGGTATAATTTTTTGAAATGAACTTGGGGGTGTGTGGATGAAAGCAGTGATACTTGCAGGTGGTTTGGGAACTAGGATCAGCGAGGAGACCTCTGTTCGTCCCAAGCCAATGATTGAAATTGGTGGAAAACCCATCCTGTGGCACATCATGAAATCCTATTCTTCACATGGAATCAATGAGTTTGTGGTTTGCTGTGGCTACAAAGGTTATGTAATCAAGGAATACTTCGCTAATTATTTTTTGCATATGTCGGATGTTACCTTCGATATGAAAAGTAATGAAATGGAAGTGCATCACCGTAAGGCAGAACCTTGGCGAGTTACGCTTGTTGATACCGGTGATGAAACTATGACCGGCGGGCGGATAAAGCGCATAGCGCCCTATCTGGATGAAGAGGATTTCTGTTGCACCTACGGTGACGGGGTGGGGGATGTGGATATTTCTGCTTTAATCGCCTTTCACCAGCAGCATGGCAAGCTTGCTACGTTGACGGCAACACAGCCGCCGGGTCGTTTTGGTGCGATCAATCTGCACGGAAACGATGTTCTCAGTTTTCAGGAAAAACCACAGGGCGACGGCGGTTGGATTAATGGCGGGTTCTTTGTGCTTTCTCCAAAAGTCCTGGATTACATTGAGGGCGACCACGTTCTTTGGGAACGTGAGCCGATGGAGAAATTAGCAAGGGATGGGCAAATGAGCGCATTCTTCCATAACGGATTCTGGCAGCCGATGGACACGCTGCGCGACAAAACTCTGCTGGAAGAGCTATGGCAATCGGGAAAAGCACCCTGGAAGGTTTGGGAATGAATGTATTCTGGAAGAGAAAGCGTGTCCTGCTGACCGGGCATACAGGATTTAAAGGAAGTTGGTTGTCCCTGTGGCTGCAATCCATGGGCGCGGAGGTGGTTGGTTATGCGTTGGCACCTCCGACCAATCCGAGTCTTTTTGATGCGGCAAATGTTGGTGCGGGTATGAGCAGTGTAATAGGCGACATCCGCGATCTGGAGCATCTCCGTGCTGTGTTTGCTGAATATCAGCCTGAGATTGTTATCCATATGGCGGCTCAACCACTGGTGCGCTATTCCTATATCGAACCGGTTGAGACCTACTCTACTAACGTTATGGGTGTTGTAAATCTGCTTGAGGCGGTGAGAAGTACGCATAGCGTCAAGGCTGTGGTTAATGTTACCACCGACAAGTGTTATGAGAACCGCGAATGGGCATGGGGCTATCGCGAAAATGAAGCCATGGGTGGACACGATCCTTACTCCAGCAGCAAGGGCTGTGCAGAACTTGTGACTGCCGCGTATCGCAATTCATATTTTAATCCAGACAAATACCAAGAACATGGCGTTGCTATCGCGTCAGCCCGCGCGGGCAACGTCATTGGTGGCGGCGATTGGGCAGAAGACCGCCTCATCCCTGATATCCTGCGTGCGATTACTGCAGGCCGTCCTGTAAACATTAGAAATCCGCATGCAGTACGCCCCTGGCAGCATGTGCTGGAGCCTTTATCGGGGTATCTGTTGTTGGCGCAAAAGCTCTATGAAGACAGGGGATGCCTTTGCCGAGGGCTGGAACTTCGGGCCGAATGATGAAGATGCCAAACCTGTGCAATGGATTGTCGATAGGCTGACCCAATCCTGGGGCGAAGGGGCTAACTGGGTCTTGGATGGCGGTGAGCATCCTCATGAGGCGCATTATCTTAAGCTGGATTGTTCCAAGGCTAAAGGCAGGTTAGACTGGCACCCGCGATGGCATCTGGATGAAGCGCTGGAGAAAATAGTTGAGTGGCATCGTGCCTATCGGAACGGACAAGACATACGTGAAGTTACGCTGCGGCAGATTGGCGCGTACAACGCGTCAATTGCATGACAATTTGAATTGAATTCAATAGAGGTTAATGTGGATAAAGAAGCGATCAAGCAACAAATCCTGAGTCTTGTAGAGCAATACAGTGCACTGCAATATGCAGTCAAACCTTTTGTGTCTGGTGCCTCTGTAGTGCCCCCTTCAGGTAAAGTGATCGGTGCGCCGGAACTTAAAAATATGGTCGAAGCATCCCTCGACGGCTGGCTGACCACAGGGCGCTTTCAACGAAGCGTTCGAAAAGCGCTTTGCTGAATTTGTCGGCGTTCCCTATGCATTGACCACCACTTCCGGTTCGTCTGCCAATCTGCTGGCTTTTACTGCGCTCACTTCTCATAAACTGGGCGCGCGTGCACTGAAGCCGGGCGATGAAGTTATCACCGTTGCGGCGGGCTTTCCTACCACCGTCAATCCCATGCTGCAAAATGGCATGGTGCCGGTATTTGTGGATGTCGATGCGACAACCTACAACATAGACCCGTTCAAAATTGCGGCCGCCGTTAGCTCAAAAACCAGGGCCATCATGATCGCCCACACGCTGGGCAATCCCTTTGATCTTGATGCCGTCATGGCCCTAGCTGTAAAGCACGACCTGTGGGTGATAGAGGATTGCTGCGATGCGTTAGGTTCGCGCTACAAAGGCCTGCACGTTGGCACCTTTGGTCATATCGCCACCTGCAGTTTCTATCCGGCTCACCACATCACCATGGGTGAGGGCGGCATGATCTTTACTAAAGACATTGGATTGCGCACGATCATTGAATCCTTCCGTGATTGGGGCAGAGACTGTTATTGCGGGCCTGGTTGTGACAATACCTGCGGCAAACGATTCGGACAGCAGTTGGGCTCGCTGCCGTTTGGCTATGATCACAAGTACACCTATTCGCATCTGGGCTACAACTTGAAGATCACCGATATGCAGGCCGCTTGTGCGCTGGCACAGATGGATAGACTGCCGGGTTTCATCGAGGCCCGCAAACAGAATTTCGCCTTTCTCAAGGAGCGTCTGAAATCCTGTGAAGAGTTTCTGGTACTGCCTGAAGCTACAGCAGGCAGCGAGCCTTCCTGGTTCGGTTTTCCAATCACACTGCGCGAATCGGCTGGTATAGGCCGTGTTGAGTTGCTGAAATATCTGGATCAATACAAAGTCGGCACCCGCCTGTTGTTCGCGGGCAACCTGACGCGCCAGCCGTATTTCGAAGGGCGCGCCTATCGCATCAGCGGTGAACTCACCAACACCGACAACGTCATGAACAACACCTTGTGGATAGGTGTCTATCCCGGCCTGACAGAAGAGATGCTGGGTTTCGTGGTTGAGAAGATCGAAGCATTTTTTGGTGTTAATTTCTAAATGTTAGATGGTCAGCCAAGACAATATCGGGTTGCTTTGGTTAGTGGTGGAACTGGATTTATTGGTAGTCATCTCGTACGAAAATTGGTGAGGGCGGGTTGGGAGGTGCATATCATAAGTCGCGCCACATCTCGACTGCCATCCGCTCCTGAATTTACACAAGTAGTGAATCATGGGTATGATGGGAGCACACAATGCATGCTTGATATTGTTGCTCAAGCAAAACCAAATGTAGTCTTTCATTTGGCTTCGAAGACGCAGTCGGAACATCAACCCGCAGATGTCGAATCGCTAATACAAAGTAATGTGCTTTTTGGTAATCAGTTACTTGAGGCAATGAAAATTAACAGAGTGGATAAATTCGTCAATACTGGTACATTTTGGCAGCACTACAATAACGAAGAATACAATCCGGTTTGTTTGTACGCAGCAAGCAAGAAGGCATTTGAGTCTATTCTGGAATATTACGTCCAAGCTTGTGGGATTAAGGCAATCACGCTCACGTTATTCGATAACTATGGACCTGATGACCCGCGTCCAAAATTGTTGCAGTTGTTGAATAAAGCCGCCACTACTGGTGAGCCATTGGATATGTCGGCGGGTGAACAGCTGATTGACATCGTGCATATTGATGATGTGGTTGATGCCTACATGATTGCGGCAAAAAGGCTGCTTGAAGAACAAGTATTGCAGCATGGTATCTACGCCGTGTCGTCGGGACAATCACTTTCTTTGCGTAAATTTGTAGAGATTTATGTGTCGTTAACCAAACAAGCCGTTGAGGTGAATTGGGGTGCAAAGCCATATAGGTATCGCGAGATAATGGCACCTTGGAATAAAGGTAAAAGGATTGAAGGTTGGTCACCAAAAATTAAACTGCAGGATGGGCTGCGCAGCTTAATTAGCAAGACCATGGATTAATTAGTTGAATCAATTCAAGAAATATAGCTTTGCTTGAAAATTAAATAATATCTATCTTAGAGGCTTTATGATAATAAACGTTTTTATTCCAACCTATAAAAGATTGAAGACGCTTGACGCAGTTCTCTATAGCTTGATTAAGGTTCGTTTACCTGAATCACATTACAGCTACATCTGTTATGTAGTTAATAATTTTCCAGAAAACAAAACAGCTGTTGACAACCTGATTACCAAATTTAATAAGATGAGTGAAACTTGGGATATTCAAGCAATTCATAGAGAAAAAACGTTACCCCCTGTCACTAATTGGTATGGTGCAATCAGCGACTATACCTCGGAGGGTGATATAGCTTTTCTTCAAGGAGATGATGACCTATTTTTACCGGATAGCATATCCTTTAGAGTAAAAGCCATATTGGATGAACAGGCCGATTTACTATTGACAACGCAAGCTGGAGGGATTTTATTTTACGATGATACGAATGAAATATCGATTGATGGGTTTCGTTTAAATATACTTGACGAAACGATAAGGCAAATAGACTGGAGTGGTGATCAAGGTTCTGCAATATTTATTGGCAACAATACTTATCGCATGACTCCTCTACTGAAAAAAGCGTTTAAACAATCCATGGAATGGAGTGAAGCACAAGACTGGCTTACTTATGATCAGCGAACGTTGATGTACCCAGTTTATATACCTATCGCATTGATATTCTTAGAGGGTAAGGTCATTCGATCACAAAAGCAATGTGTTATTTGTGGTAAGAACGCCGATGAACTCAGGCGTGCGTTATGGTCAACACCGGGATGGAACTCAGGTTTTTTGCATCTATCGTATCTTGGTGTTTTGAATAATCCTGACTTAAATTCAATCAGGGAATTAGATAAGAATAGAAAAAGCGCAAATGATTATGTGGCTACGTGGTACTGGACCTTTTTTTTGGATCCCAGAATATCAAAAGAGGTGCGTAATCTTACATTTAAAAAAATTGGGAAACCAACTTTTACTGTAACAACCGTTATTGATAGCTTCATTTTCTTGGCGCAGGGTCTGTTATATAAATATAAATATATCAACTCGTTAAAAAATTGGGTGAAAGGAAAAAGAAACATGGTTGAAGTAAGTACTTTTATTGATCGATTGTAGAGTATTGATAAATAGAGCCATTTTATCAAGTGGAGTATGTTATTACATTTTTGTAAGGTACAGCCATCAAAATTCATCGTTGCAATATTCCGACGTGGGAATTCAGACCCCGTACACCCCATCGATTCATTGAACAGTTTATTAACCCACTAAGCATCCATGCAAGCAATCCATCGAGTAGCGGCTAATACAGGAATTCTTTATGTAAGGATGGCGATTACCGTTTTTATGTCACTGTACGCGACGCGGCTGGTACTTAAGGCTTTAGGCGTTGAAGATTTTGGTTTATATAGCCTCGTGGGCGGCGTTATTGGCATGCTCGGTTTCTTAAACGCCTCAATGGCTGGTGCTACTCAACGCTTTATGTCGTTTGCACAAGGTGCCGGAGATATTGAGAAGGTTAAGCGCATATTTAATATGTGCACGCTATTGCATATCGGCATTGCTCTAATTGTTGTCGTGGTCTTTGAGATTTCGGGTTATTTCTATTTTTAACGGTCTGCTTAATATTGCAGTGGATCGGGTAGCGCCGGCAAAGCTGGTTTATCAATTTATGGTGGTCAGTACACTGTTTACCATTATTTCTGTGCCTTACGAAGCTGTTATTACATCGCATGAAAATATGTTTTTTTACGCCATTTTGGGGGTGGCGGAGTCGGTTCTCAAATTAGCCATAGCGCTTTACATAACCTACGGAACACTTAATTTACCCATTGGTTTATCGGTGTCGGCAGAGCATATCCAAATTAACTATAGCACTTGTGATAACTTAATCATTTACGGATTGCTGATGGCAATCTTATCAATTTGGATGCTCCTAATTCGTAGAATTTATTGCCACAGAAAATATCCGAATGCGAAATTAGTTTTAAAAAACACTACGATAAAAACCTGCTCAAACAGATAACCAGTTTTGCCGCTTGGAATTTTCTGGGTACTGCTAGCAGTATGATTGCCAATTATGGGTCAAGCATTTTGATAAATGTATTTTTTGGTACTGTAGTCAATGCTGCACAAGCAATTGCCAACCAAGTTAGTGCGCAATTAGGTGTTTTTGCAACAACCTTAATAAGGGCGCTGAATCCAATGATTGATAAAAGTGAAGGTGCTGGTAATCGAAACTTGATGCTAAAAACTACTATGATGGGAAGTAAAGTTTCATTCTTCTTGTTGATGGTGATGTACATTCCATTTTTAATAGAAACCCCTTTCGTTTTAAAGCTATGGCTTAATAAAGTACCAGATTTTGCTGTACTATTTTGCCAGTTTTTCTTGATCAGTTTTCTTATTCAGCAATTGTTTATACCTGTAGCATCCGCCATATCAGCCGAAGGCAATATTAAAGGTTATCAAATAAGCTCTTCCATACTGGCATTTTTGCCTTTACCAGTATCGTATATTTTATTTAAACTGCACTATCCCGCTTATACGTTGTATGTCGTATATTTGCTATTTTCCATAGTGGTATCTTCTCTTATATTGTATTACGCCAAAAAGAATTGCCAATTACCATTGGGTGAGTTTTTTAGCAAAGCTGTATATGGCTTACCTGAAATTTATCGCGATCGCATTGCCACTGCTGATCTTGTAGGTTGTGCAGGTTGCTATCCTACGGCAAGTTTGCTAGCGTTACAGCCATTGCTCAAACAGGGCTTAGTCGAACCTAGTACGATTGTCATTGATGCAAAATCAGGTACATCGGGTGGTGGTCGTCAACCCCTAACCTATTACTCGCCGAAGCTGATGGCTCTCTCGCAGCTTATGGTATTGCTAGTCATCGACATACCCCTGAGATTGAGACAAATTTGCAGTGATCTGGCAGGACAAGAGGTATTAGCTTTGCAATTCACCCCACTCTCATCCCGATGATTCGCGGCATTCTTTCGACGGTATATGCTAAAGTTGCGTGACCATTCTTCGGTGTCACTGGAACGCTCA
>CAWJMX010000011.1:0-308376 GCA_963844185.1 uncultured Gammaproteobacteria bacterium | reverse complement strand
ATTTCGAGCCATCATTAGCATTTTGAAACCAACCCCCACAGTCAGTACCCGGTTCTTTTTCAGTAAATATACTGAACATAACGGGATCAGTGAGAATGGCGCGCATTAAATAAACGGGTGTACTATTAGACGCAGTCACTGCAAGGGGTTGCTCTGCTTGCAACGAGGTAACGTACTGCAAAATACGATGAGCGTCATCATCGTTAATATTAAGTTTTGCAAACAATACCTCAGCCAACTTAGCGGGCGTCCTATCCTCTGCCCCGCGTATTGTTTGGGTAATCACTTCTAATGGGTAAATTTTAGCGGAATTAAGCGCAATTTTTTCACCTACCGTGTAGTTCACATCCGTTGTTGCACTATCTTGGGTGGCATCTAATTCATCAAAGATTGAAACGGGTCGTTAAGGAACGAATTTCATTAAGTAATGAAATACACGCCATAAGCTCTTTTCGTTGCAAGGTTTCTTTAGGGCTAAGTTTAAGTAACATATCTAAAAAAATCTTAGCTTGGCACTCCATCGAGTTACGCACACTTGGGGCTTGCACAAGCACTTCTCGCTCCGCCCTGACCTTCTCATATAAGGAGCGTCTTTTTCGCAAATCTTCCTTAATATTGTGCATGGATTTTAATCGTGGACTATCCACACCCATCTCAGGCTGAGGATCAGCGTCTACTCGATAACGTTGGAAATCATCGTTACAGCACGTCCACCCAATAAATGGCTTAAGGTTAACGACATGTCGGCTGCATTTGTTTCAAGCGCAGATTTTGGCACGATAAAACGAACCAACTTTTCTCCAGTCTTATACAGAGCAACCAACGGTAATAGAGTGGTCTTACCAAATCCCATCCTGGCTTGCGCTGAGTCAATTTTATCAGGATTGTGTTCATCATCAAGAAGTAGTCCGCGGAAGATATTCACCTGGCGCGTAGTACAGCGATGACCAAATTCAGATTCAAACAGTAGAAATGCGCGTTGCATTTTTCGTTCTTGCGCAACGACGAGGGGATCGGTGGCGCGGGCATCTATCGCAATTTCAGAATCAAGTAATCGGTCAAGTGGGTAATTTCTTTTAATATGCAACAGGGACACGGCTTTTGCCGTGTCCCCCATTTTGAATGCATCGTGCACATCATTGAAGTGATCCAACTCGGTCTTATAATAGAACAATCGAGTCATCCCGTTGTTCACTGCAATCTCAACGTGCTTAAATCCGTTTTAGAGGGAAATTGAGCAAAAATTCGACTGTAGTCATTAAGAAGATAAGCCGCATTGAGCTCTGCGAAAGTAATTCGTGGAGACGAATCAGCGACAATGGATTCAATCTTATCTTGAGCCTGCAAATACTCTATATTGCATTGATTGTGTGCTTCGGTGATTTTTTGAAGTAATTCAACTCGCGCGCCCTCTTTTATCGAATAGGTTCCACCACTAACCGCAGTTTGGTATAAAAATGTTTCCAGCCTATCAGAAATGGCGCCTATCTCACTTCGAGTAAAACCTTTTTCAGCAAGGTAACTTGCAATTTTCGGCGCCGAATAAAATGCACTGGGATGACGTGCTATCTGGTATTTGTCGGTCGCGTCTGACCCGACAGCACGAATCCATCCTTCGCGCACCATTAAATTAAATAATTCGGCAACATTTTCTGTGCTTAACCCGCCAATTCCCGCATGTTCCGTGGTTACACCAAATAACTTACCCAGGGTGTGCGCATTAAAGATCCCATAGTTTTCGTAATAATACCCATCTTCCTGCGCGTGTACCGATTCTTTAAACGCACCTAAATCGCGATGTAACCGCTCTTCAAGCTCACGCTGAGCGGCCTCGACGAGTGTATAAGGCTCGGCATACAGATCAAATTGAACTAACGCGCGCGCACCTATTGATTCAATAGGCATATCGGTCGTTTTTGTATTGAGGCTTAGCGGTTTTTTATCGCCCGTTGGCACCAGGGTTACAGGTTTAGTAAAGAATTGTTGTAAGGTGTCCTCTTTAAATTCAGCGTTTATTACTCGCCACAGTTCAGAAAACTGCGCGAACGGAAATCCTTGTGCTGCGTTTCGTAATTCATGCACCTCATCACGAAATTTGGTTAATCGCTGATTATAAGCGTCTCTATCCCAGGTATCTAATGTTCCTGTAGCACAAGCGCCTCGTTCTAATAGATGATGTTGGAGTTCCGTGCCAATCAGCATCATTAAGGCTGCTCGCTGCTCCATGGTGAATCGCCCTACTTTTTTCAATTCTGTAAATTGTTCCTTGAGGTTTCTTAATTCGTCTAATTCACTAGATTTCAAAGGGAATTTAGGAACATTGGCGCCCAATAATTGGGTCAAAATTGCCGTTTTACCGTCTATTGAGCCCAGATAAAGAATGCTTTGCACGTTTTTAGCGTTTAAGCCATCCGCGGTGTCATGATAGGCGCGCAAATAATCTGCTTCAGCATACGCTTGAGTAAGCGCTTTTTTCCCACTTAAATAAGCTTGTTTCGCCAAATCATAATTAATCGCAAGTGTATCTCGCTCGTTCCCCCCCGCCTGAAATTCCTTATAGGCGGCGTGCATAACCTTTGTTAAATTTATCTGTGCCTCTTCAAGGGCTGTAATTTGTGGTGATTTCGCAACAAAAACGAAGTATTCTGGAGCGGTAATTGCTTGTATTTTAGACCCACAGTCCTTAATCTTCTTAACAATTCGCGCCTTGGCTTCGCTTTTGAGCAAACCTGAACCAGCTATTTGCGACAGCTCTGTGTTTAATTGTTGTATTTGCTCGTTCAGAGCATTTACTTCCTGCTCCTCAGAAAAAGATAATTCTTTGACCGTGTATGCGCTACCCTCTTTCGTTACACTAAGATGCCTTCTTGAGTTAGTGTCAACAAGACGATGACTGTCTGAAAGAAAATAATCTGGCCCATTGTAAATCACAAATTTAGCAATGGATGGCACATAGACCGTGTTTTTATCAACACGGAGCAGTTCATCCATTGGGAAAATCTTAGATAAATCATGAGCAATGGATTCCTCATTCACATCCAAGTTTATAAAAATTTCCTGACCACGATAATCGAATAAGCGACCGCTCCAGAGGTCACTGTCCTGACCTTTTGCCAATTTTAATATAGGCCTAAAATCAGTAGTGTAACCATGTATTGCGCCTGCAGAATCCATAAAATAATGTTCGACGTTAAGTCTTCTTTTTAATGCAATGGGGAGTGAATCCATCTTCTCGGGTTGAATGTATTGAAGCGTTTGAAAACGGCCATCTAAAACTTTTAATTCGCGTTGAATGACAAGACTTCCATCTTCTTGTTGGGTTATAGACGCTTTTATTTTATTGTCGTTTCCCTCGACATAAATATATCCTCCGTCTTGAGGCTTAAAGGGAAGCTTTTCAATCCCTAATTCGTGTAATGCTATATTTGCTTGAATATAAGACGGCATCACGCCTAATTTATTAGGACCAAGATAAAGAACACCATGCAACACATCCAAGCGTTTATTGTCGCCCAAAAAGATGAAGCCAGGAAGATCTTCAATCGAGGCTGGTATCACGGTACTCGCTACTTTGACCCCATCAAATTTTTTATCCTCTGCATACTGACTAAAAACGTCATTAAATTGTTTTGCGCGATTATTTTCATGCAAATTACTTGAGAATTGCATTAATTTATCTTGAAATTTATTGATATGTGACTGCACTAAAGCCATCTCTCTCGTAAATTCAAAATTATTGTTAAGGTTAGCACGAGTGTCTTCCGTTGCCTGATCAAAAATTAATTGATAGGCTAAATTAGCACAGATAAATTGAGCATAAAGCGCCTCTATTTTAACCTTATCGACTGGTTTCTTGTTTTGTTCATTCTCAATTTTGAGCGCGCATAAATTGACGTCTCTAGCAAATCCAAATAACCTGTCTGTAGCATCAGGTTGCGTTAAAAGGTTCTCTTTAGTTAAAGAATCAACAAAGTTGTCTGTTTCTGTGGTTGAGGGACTATCCGTAGTAGTAATTGCCTTAAAGGCTCTAGGATCAATATTGGCGCACTTGAGTAAAACGTCTTCAATAAATACTTCATGCGGAACTTTAAGTGCGCACGGATTCATTTTTTGATGAAACGTCAGGGTCTTTAAAAAAGTTAAAAGCTCACGTTTTTCTTCATCTGTAGTGGCGTTTCTAAACGCATCCAACAAGGCTCTATCAAAAAATTCCCGGCCTTGTGTACTATTTATGCCCTCACTTGAAAAAAGAAGCTGTTTCTTTGCATAATAGGTAATAAACTGGTGCGCCAATAAAGCATCACCATTACGCATACCTAAACGCTCCGCTAATTGACGCAATTTGGCATCGACTGCCTTTTCTTTACCATAGGCGGTTAACGCGCTTTGTAATCCTTTTTGACCTTCATACAAGCCTTCTAAACTAACTGGGGAATCATGAAGAGCACGTTCAACTTTGGTTAATAAAGTACTCTCAACAGGTTTCGTTCCATCAGGAGTTAACCACGAAATTTTTGCTGAAATCGCCTCATCACGTGGAATTATCAATTTTTCCCATTGTTTGATAATAGAAAAAAATGTTGCACTTACCTTTGCATCTTTTGCCACATCAATTTGTGACAAATTCAACTTAATTAAATTCGTTAACAATTGCGTTCTTTGCGTGTTCTCTAATCGCATGAACGCCTCATTAAGGGACCCCTCCTCGTCGTCTGCGGCATAGCGATCCAGCATACGGTTCGCTATCTCGGTTACCAATTCGGGGGGGGAAGGTAGGGTAAATTAAAGATCGTGGAGGCGGCAGAATGACAAAATTCGGTTATACGTTCACGTCTATTTTCTAAGCCATTAAAGGTCTGTAGTTTATTTAAATAAACTGAAACCGCTCTAAAATAGTGAGCACATTCGTCGTTTCCCCCACCTCCTTTCAGCGAAGGCATTGGATTTTCGCGTAAAAATTTTAACGTGCTGCCCTCGATCACGGTTCTTTGATAGAGGCTTAAAAACTCCATATTCGGGGGTACAAAACTTGTGAAAACTGCGGCCTCAGCTTGTCTTTCTAAATCCTTACCTGTAAGCTGGCTTGGAACCGCGGTAAGAGTATCCACTTTGGGTTTCGCAATAAGAACGTTCGCCTCGTTACGCTTGGCAATGATTACTTTAAATTTTGTTGCGATGAGCGTTGCCGCCTCTTTACGCCGTTCACGAATCACCTCTATATCAATTGGCTTCCAGCCAAACTCCAGGGTTTGACTCGTAGAGAGGTCAATGGGGTATCCTGATTGTTGGAGCGCTGCGTATTTAATGTTGGCTTTTTGTGCCAAAAAGTGATGGAAGGCATGGTTAATCGCGACGGTAGGCTCGGAGGCACTTGTCTGAATATCATATAATTTCTCGGGATTTTCATGTTTTAACCAGAGGGCAAACAGCTTACGAACCCATTCTTTTTTAATTTCCTCCGCGATGGCTTGTTTACTGATTTCCTCTGCATGCTTATCAATTTTTATATATTCATCATTTCCACTATGAAGCGAATCAAGAGTACTGGCATCATAAGTATTCGTACTTATGATGACTTTTCGTTCTACAATCTCAATGACTTTTGCTTTAAGCTTTTGGTTTAAACTTTGGATTTCCTGGAATACGGATCCGGGTAGGAACGAATTTTTTCCTTGCTTGAAAAATTCAGAGCGCTCTAAAGGCGATTGAGTGTACAGATCTCTATTTCTGTCCATCTCTGTGCCGATTCTTCCAGCAGACAAGTCATCTAATATGCGATACGCTGCATTGGTCTCCAGATGATGACTAATAACGCGTGCTCGGAATCGACTAATTTCCAGCAACACGCTCATTAGCCTCGTGCTCAACTTCATCCACTTCAAAGATTTTCATGGTTGTTAGCAAATGTTGATGAACCGTTTCAATCTCTTGAGCCGCCGCGGTAAATGCATGACTTATTTGGTTGATCGTTTGCAAATCAGAGAGCTTTCGCTTTTAATCGCTCAAGGATATCTTTTGCTTTGGCAATTCTATTTTCTGCCGCGCCCGCAACGGTATAATCTCCCTTAAGATTTTCAATTTTCCTAGTCACAGAATCGTGCAAATTCTCAAGTTCTTTGCCCTCTTTTCTCAGTAGCTCTAAACGCGACTTCAGATTTTTTAATTTTAGCGAATTTTTTCCCTGACCAGGGCAAGATCGTCTAAATAGCGGCTGCGCCACTATTTAGACGATTTGTTTAAGAAAGATCGACAAATTTATCCATCTATGATCTACTACCCTCCATGTTTATAAGGGGATATAGATGAATAACGGGTTAATCGAACATTTTGAAGCATTGCCTGATCCACGAATAGATCGAACCAAACGATATCCATTAATAGAAGTTATTTTCCTGATTATCTCTGGAACAGTATCTGGTTGTGATGGTTGGAAATCAATCAAAGATTTTGGTGAGGCCAAATTGGATTGGCTTAGAAAGTTCTTGCCATATAAAGATGGAATCCCTGTTGATGACACTATAGCGCGAATCATGCGTAAAATTGATACAAAAGAATTTCAAGCCTGTTTTATGCGATGGATTCAGTCTGTCTCTAAAGCGACATCAGGGGATGTTGTTGCCATCGATGGAAAAACCCTACGTCGGAGCCACAATCATCGAGATGGTGTCCCAGCAATTCATATGGTGAGTGCTTGGAGCAGTGAAAATGGACTTGTTCTTGGCCAAGAAAAAACAGCAGAAAAGAGTAACGAAATTACAGCCATCCCACAACTTTTGGATGTCCTTGAGCTTAAGGGATGCCTTGTTACCATTGATGCGATGGGCTGTCAGACCGCTATTGCCGAAAAAATAATTCAGAAAAAAGCAGATTATGTACTCGCATTAAAAGGCAATCAGGGCAACCTACATGCTGAAGTTAATGATTTTTTTGAAATAGCATTAGCGGAACATTTTAAGCAAGTCGAACATAATTATTATGAAGAATATGATGCTGGTCATGGGCGCATTGAACACAGGCAATGTTGGGCTATCACCCCATCTGCTGAATATTTCCCATCATTTAAAAAATGGCCCAATTTAAAGAGCCTCATTATGATAAAATCTTATAGAGAATTTAAAGATCAACTTACCCCTGATACAAAGGATACTCGTTTTTATATTGCATCCATTGAGCCAAATGCAAAGAAAGTTTTAACCGTTGTTCGTCAGCACTGGGGCATAGAAAATAAGCTACACTGGACGCTTGATATGACTTTCAGAGAAGATGAATCCCGCATACGAACAGAGGCTGCACCTGAAAATTTTGCTATCATGCGACATATTGCGTTGAATCTAATTAAAAATGACACATCAAGAAAAGCCAGCGTTAAACGTAAGCGGTTTATGGCTGCATTAGAGGATGATTTCAGAGAAGTTATCATTAGGCAAGTAATTTAAGATGCGTTTGCCCTGTTTCCCTGACCAATGGCGCGCTGTTCCTTCTCCAGTTCTTGAGTACTTGAATGAATAATTTCGTGCAATTGACCACTCATTTGCATCAATTTTTCGTGATGTTCAGAAAGTCTAACAAGAGTCGATTTTAAAGAGGTAGCGGCTTGCTCAACACTCACGGCAAGTTTATCGACAAACGCTTGGCGTTGGACAGCATAGACGATTTTAGTATATCGTTGTTCGAGAGCTGGCGATGCATTGCGTAAGAAATCTAAAAGCCCAACAACTTTAGAATTTGTAAGTGACTCTATATTTTTTACTATCAATTTAAAAAAGGTAGCTTTATCAATTTCTTTTCGTGTGCCACCTACCATTAATTCGATTTTAATACCCTCTGTTCGCGCCCCCCCCGAAGTAAAAGTAACAATATTTGCATCTTCTAATTCCTTTATGGTTACATTTCTTGCATTCCAGCTACTTGCATGGGATAAGCGCTCACGCTCGAAGTGTATATGTCGTTCCTTAACACTTAATTTTTTAATCTGATGATTTATTAATTGTATACTAGCTTTCCAAGCAAGCGCATTAGCATGCTCGCTTAATTTTTCCAAAGCTTTTGGCGCCACCTTCCCCTGCGCATCAGTCTTTAAGGGCATTACCTCAGGATTCCAAGTGGCAGGATCTTGGTTAATAACCGCGGGGACAAAATACTTTTCAATGTCTTCTGGTCTGGATTTTAATAAATACACATATAAGTCTTGAGCATGACTGAAAATTTTCGCATTGATCCGATCTATAGCCAGCTGATTTTCGTACTTGGGCTCGCGAAGCAATTGCTCTTTTGCAGCAAGCAATGTATTAAAATAGCCCTGATAATACTCATTAGTTGGCGGTTTTTTTAATTCACATAAGCGCATGGATACTTCATAAAGCTCGGAGGGAGAAAGATATTCAGGCTCAAGCGTTCTGAGCATCGCTTTATATTCTGTGCTCACGAATTTCGGCGCGTCTTCGCTTTGTTGCGCACCTTTTTTACCACAAACATCATTCAATATACCTTCTTTTTGCGCCAGCAACATAGCCAGTCTAACTTTTTTATAGATTGGCTTACCAAGTTCATATAATTCGCAGGATTGTGCTTTTTTGGCAAAACAATTTTGTGTATTTTGTGGTCGTTGTAATAACTCTTGAAATTCTGGTGGCGCATCCTCGGCAGAAAGAGAACTAAAGTTTTTTAGATAATTGGCATACACCTCACTCTGAGACTCTAAAGCACGCAACCTCTCGAAAAACCCCATGTGACTACGTTCTTCCATCGTCGTATGCTTTAGTTGCAAATCAATGTGCGTTTGTGCCCAACCAGCCATGGAATTGGAACGGATTAATTTACTTAAATAGTCTAATCCAGTGACATCTTGTAATCGTTCTTGGGGGATAAAAAAGGTTAATGCATTCTTTCCCATTGACTCATTGCCCATGCGCACTAATTGAAAGAGTCCTGCCAGCGAGCGAAAGAAATCACCAATAATTCTGAATACCCCTTTATTAGTATCTCTTAGAGCACGAATGCCCCCCCTTCTAAGCGCAGTATTTTCTAAAGCACCAGAAGAATCATAAGTCGATAATTTTACATTACTGCCTTCTTTTTTTATCACCAGCTGCATCGAATGGCCTTCTAAGCCAGTCTCAAGATACAATGACTCCCCATCTTTTAGGCCATTAATCGCTTCTTGCAAGGCCCTACTGGCTAAGTCAAGTTTCACTTCAAAGGCTTTTTGTTTTTTATCAAATTCATGTTCTACCTTTTTGTAACCGCCTTTTTCTTCTCCTTTTTTTTCATCATTGCCAACGTATCCTCCCCAATCGTTACCTAGTTCCTTCAATATATGTCCTAAATCGCGAGTACGGTTCAAATTTTGATAATACAGCTCCAGCTGAGCCTTTTCGGTCGTTGATACATTCAATCCATGCTGCTGAAACGCCTCTGGGGTATGTACTAATTTACCAATCACCTCAAATTCCATCGCGGTCACCAAATCAGGAAACCCTCCGGTAGAACAAGCATGTTCTCCCTTTAAAGGGTTCCCATCGGCACCATCAAGTACGCCTTTAATCGCATCTTGTACTTTTTCAATCGTTGCATTGTCATCTTCTTTTTGTGTTAAGGATTCAATAACGGTACACAAATCGCGATGATATTTATTTTTTGTTCCTGAAACCATCTGTGATGCCAAGACTATTCCGAAACGGGTATGAAGTGCTGTTTCAATACTTTCTTGATCGCGTTCTTTCATGCCACCATCTTTGGTTAGACCCGTATTTATCGCAACATCCTGGGCCCCCTGAAGGCGCAACTGTTCTAAAATAACCTTCTCTTCTTTTGAAAGTGGTGAGACAACTGTCGCATTTGGTGGTGCTTTCTTGGCTTTACCAGCAAATAAGTAACTGCCTAACTTATAAAAACCATATGGGATTATACCTAGGGTATAGCCTATACCTTTAATAAGACCTACTCCTCCCCTTGCTAGCACCGCCCCTACTTTAGATAAAGAACCTGGTTCGCGCTTTACTGCTTCTACAGGAGATGAAACTGGAGGCATCAGCTCTAAATTAATTTGCTTGATATTTTTACTTATGTTCTGCCATACACCTGATTCCCATTGAAGGTTCCCATTAATTTTTCTCCACGTCTCCTTATATGCTTCTTTCTCAGCTGTTTGGGAGACTATCGGTTGTTCTGATGTACTTTTCCGACTTTTCTTTTCAGCATCTAAACCAATCAATAAGGCCTCTACTGTCTCATCAAAACTCATCGTACGTAATTTATGTTCAAGAACAAATAATTCATCATCGGTTGCTCTTTTCAAAAAGAGATTTCTTGCAGCCTCAGTAGTTAATCCTAAAACCACGTCCGCTGTCAGATTTTCAAAGAGCACTTTAAGCTGAGCACTGATACTTTGACTTTGTTGAAGCGCACTGGATATGAGGGTGTCTTTTTCGGAGCTTAAATCAAGTTGTTTTTCCCGCTCAATTAAAATTTTCTTAAGTTGTCTTCTGCGGTCTAAATTCATTATTTGAGGCAAAATTTCTACGTGAAGTATTTTGATTTCATCAATACTCATTTTTTTTGCATAGAATTCAATTTGCTGAATCTCTAGATTGGAAAATATCTCTGCAACTTCATTAACATATTTGGTCATCCAAAGTACCTCATGCTCGTTACTATTCGATCTTTTACCCGTGGTTAAGAAATTTAGTTAAAGACATAGCTTAACTGCTTACATAAGTAATGCAGTTTTTATAATTTTAGAACAATATGGGTTAATTTGGAATCAGTAAGCTGTTTTTTATTTTTATTGCTTATTTTTTAATATGGTTAACTTATTTTTATTCTAGACTAAATAATATTTATTAGTAAAAAATAGGGTAGTACTTTAAATTTTTTATCGCGATAATCTTATCATTTGCACCGCCGGTTAAGAGCCGATAAGCTAAACTGACGGTGCATTTCGATCACTTGCATCCACAAAGACGGGTATCTCATCAGATTGCTTAGACTTAAAAAACCCCACTTGACTCGCATTAACTAATCCTTCATTTTTTTCCTCAAGACCATTATTAAGCATTTGATAGAGCCCAGTAATACCATCAAGAATCAGAGCATGGCAATTGCTGAAAAAATCAGCTTTTTCGAGAGCGAAACTCAATTTATTGCGAACAAGATTATGAAAAGTGAAATCATCTGTATATTGAGTCCCATACTTATTTGATAAATAACGCTCAAATTCATGCTTTTTTTCATCATCAATATTCAGTGATACCAGAAGCCTCTTACTGCCGTTGCACAAGTCCTGAGTATTGATAATGTAATCATCAAATGCTTCTTTAAATGCTCTTTGGTTCTCTTTATTAATTTGCGTTTGAAAATGGCCACAAGCAAAATTTCTTATTTCCTCTAAAATCATATCTTCTGTTAAGACGTTAATGAGAGGATGCCCGATTACAGATTGAAAGAGCCTGCGCTTTACACCAGAAAAACAAGAAGGTCGATCGCCAGTTAAATCATCATATTCTTCTTCTTTTTCTTTTGCATTAACCCGGATTTTATCCCAATTATGCGCACGACCAATCAGTGCCAATTCATCAATAAAGTGATCAAGTCGAGTTTCCAGAGTATGCCCATCTGTAGCGGGTATTGATTTATCAGCAGCAGCTAACCAAAACATGACGATTAAAGGTTGATACTCTGCAAAAGTAGACCATCGTTCGAAAGTCATTTCATTGAAATAAACGTAAGGAGCATCAGGATCCATCCAGGAATTAGGCTTTGCAATATAACGCCATGCGGTATGGTCTTTGTGTTGATAATAAGCCGTTAAGGCTTGTTGATATTTCTTTTCACTAAGTCTTAGTTTTTGTAATTCAACAAAATCCATAGGGAGTATCATTTTCTCATCACAATCATTGAGAATGAATGCTGGTTTCGCTTCATAGCGTAGTCTTAATTGCACACGCAAATCATCCATGAGTTTATCAACACCGATTTCTTTTAGGATTGGAGCATAATGCAGAATTGTACCATCTAGGCGTTGCCGCTCTCCTTTGGCCAAAGCGGTCATGGACGATTCGCGATCTCTAGCCAGCTGTGCTAAATCCAATTGCCCGCCCACTTCGGCACGATAAAAATTGTTTTGCTCTGCGAGTATCCTTATTTCGGAACTATTTAAAAGAATGGATGCCGCTTCTTGATTACCGATCGTTAAAGCAAGTCGCACCAGTTCATTGGATTGCCCTACTGTGACGGCACGGTGTGCTAATGCTTTTACAGAAGGTATGGTCAATAAAAAACGTATCTCATCATCAAAGGTACGGTCATTACGACGAATTAGATTTCTTATCATATAAAAACAAATTTTTGCCTGCTCAGGATCTGCAATATCAAAAACACTATGAGTAGAAACATTCAGCGCATCACGATGAAGGGCTGTAAGTTGTTGTGTAATGAAGGGGGTAATGCTGAGCGCACCGTATTCATGCATATGCATTTCAGCATAAGCCAATAAATTACTGTGTCTTGAGAGCATCCATTTACTTACTTCAAGATAACCATTTTCAATGGTTTTACGATAAGCATCAAAATTCGCCGCTTCGACCATTTCCTTAACTAAGCCAGGTGCTTTAGCTTCCAAGTGCTTTAATAGCTCCCAATAACCATTTACAGCTCCTGCTCTGTAAGCACAAAAATCTTGTGCCTTAATCATATTCAGGACCAAATCGGGTACTTTTACTTCTAAATAGTTCAGAACTTCGATATGGCCGTTTTGAGCAGCCTTCTTATAAGCAGAAAAATTAATCGCGCTAATCATTTTTAAAGCGACATCAGGGGCTTTACTTACCAAGAATTTTAATACATTAATATGACCATTTTCGGCGGCTTTTCTATATGGATAAAATTCGTTATCCGCAATCATCTCTTGAATATCGTCATTATGTCCTAGTGTAAACTCTTGCAAAAGAGTTAGATTTCCTAAAACAGTTAATAATGAAAATACGTTATTTTTATTTAAATTAAGTGCCGTGGCAACCTGTTGCAACAGTGCTAAATCATCAGGAAAACTTAATGCAATACCTAACCAGGCTTGTTTTTTCAACCATTGGTCATTGAGCTTTGAGACTGATTTAGATAAGTGTGAAATTAAATCCATTGGTTTGACTTTCATAAGCGAAAGGACGGTGTCATTTAGAGTTTCGTAAAATAATTGCTCATCACGCCACATCGACGAGGGAATAAGTTTTGCCTGCCTATGTTTCATCCGATCTGCTTCTGTTTTGAACCTTAGCATATTAGCTCGCCCCAATAATCCCATTATGTTCGATATTATATCATATGGATATGGAATTTAGATTTCCCTATTTTCTGTAATTTTATAGCACGGAGGCCATGCTTGCCAAATTAATACCTTGTGTAATACATTTAGCCCGTTGATAATCTGTGATGAAATTATTGATTATAATGGAATAAATTATTAGAGAATAAACAGCCAACTTAAAATAATGGAATATATAACAATGAAATTGACTAACTCATCTTCTTTTCACCAACTATTTATTAAAAAATTATACCTCTTTATTTTTCTTTTTACAGGATTACTCCTGCTGGCTCATTCTAGCTACAGCAGCGCGCTTTATTTTCTCTGTGGTCCTGACGAAGATGGATGTTATGAAGGGATTTATCAATATTGCACGTGTACTCCCTATAATGATATTGAAGCGAATAATCTCTATTGCTTCGATTTCGATAACCTAACTTGCACCCCCTTATCGCAAAAGCCAAATTGCGCTCCCTCTCTTATTTATAGAAACCAAGGTGAATGCCTGGCAACTATATTCCAAAGTGAAGCAACGCCTCCCTGCACCATTAAAACGCATTCGTTTTGTATGGAGCATCATAACAGTATCTGTGATCCTAATGGCCAACCAGATAGCTGTCACTAATACCCGCTATCAAAGCCTAGACAGAAGTCTGCACGTGCCATATTAATTATAATTGTCTTCCCGATTAAACATTTATGACTTAATTAGATAAAATACTTATATTCAGTTCTTAATATTGAGTGACGCTAATGGTTGGCAAAGATAAGTGGGATAGGCTCAAAGCCTGGATGAAGCAACTTGATATTAGTGAACATAATATCGTAGAAAAATTTATCATCGGCAGTGGCAAAGGAGGTCAGAAATTACACAAAACCTCATCTAGTGTCTATTTAAAACACATTCCTTCAGGGGTTGAAATAAAGTGCCAAGACAGTAGAAGTCGTGAAGATAATCGTTATCATGCCCGCATAAGATTGTGTGAAAAACTGCATGCAACGATAAGTGATGAACAAACGAAAGAACAGCTACGAATTGAAAAACTAAAACGCCAAAAGAAAAGACGAGAGAGAAAAGCAAGGCAAAAAGCAAAAACCTGTTCCCATATTTCCGACGTCTCTATTAAAAAGCCCCTATAAGCTTTGCTGTATATTAGTGGTAGGTCTTCGACAGCGTTCGATTTATCTGAATATCAAAAAGACAATTTTTTCCGCATTAATTTAGGTGAATTTTAAAAGCTATTCCCAAATCAATAAAATGGAGAACGTACTGTGAGCGCTAGTCAAGTTGATATCTATCTTATCCACGAATAAATTTAGCGCCTGACTTATCTCAAAATAACACCAAGTCAGAGATTTCTGACTAAAATATGTTGAATATGAATTAAAGAAAATCTAAAATAGCCGGTTTTTAAGTATTGAGAACTAATTATGTCTTTGCAAACGTCAATTCAAAAAGGTGTGTCTGATTTTAGTTTTATTATTGGTGCCGGTTTAATGTATGGTGGCGGAGCTGCTCTGTTAGTAATGGCTGTTTTAGGAACCATTTCGATTGATCTTGTATTACTTGCTTATGCTGAAAAAAAACATAATGACTTTATGACCGGATGGATTTTAGGCGCCATGTTCTGGGGACAAAGAGTCGATCCATTGCCTCTTCTAATTGCCTCCCCGATAACCTCACTTATCGCTATTGGTTTATCTGTAGCATTGGGTGTTCCTCATATTGGTGTTGCACTATTGGCTGGATGGGCTTTAGCAGCTACTGTTCTTGCTATTGGTTGTGCTTTAATTGCTTTATCGGAGACAATTACCCCAGAGCCTGAGCATCATCGCGGTTATGCGTTTGCCTGATTCGCTATTCTGATTTAAAAAAATTATTTTTCCAACCGGTGACATGCAATGTGTCCATAAACTCAAACGAGATTATGGACCACTATCGTTGCAAATTAAGGTAGTGCAAAATGCCAATTCATTGCCTTAGACAAACCTTCAAGCATGATTTCGCCGCGGATGCTGTTTCCTTTAACATTAACTCTTGGACTTAAAACCACAATGCCTGCTTTACCAGGGACAACAGCAATAGTATAGCCAGACACGCCACTTTTAGCGGGCATCCCTGTTTTCACCATATGAGTACCCGTTTCATCATATAAACCACAGGTTGCCATAATCGCTAAAGTAATTTTACACGTCTCGCGCGAGAGTATTTGTTCACCGCTGCTAGGATCTATACCGCCATTGGCTAATAAGGTCGGCAGGAAAAGCATCTGCTCTAAACTTGCTTCATAGGAACAAAGTGCAAAATATAAATCCAGTGTTTCAGAAACTTCTGCGCCAAGATTATTGCGACTTTTCAACAAATACGCGAGTGAGCGATTACGATTGCCAGTTCGTTTTTCAGAAGCAAAAACCAATGGATTAATGCTAAGCCTTTGATTAAATAACTTTTGAATCCAATACTCTAACCATCTAAATTGCTGCTCACCCGTTCCTGGAATATGTGAGCATAAAGTGATGGCCCCTGCATTTAACATAGGATTTGATGGTTTGGGGCCAAATTGTTCTAAACGGGTAATTGAAGCGAAATCATCGCCTGAGGGCTCAACCTTAACCCATTCAAACAATTGCTCATCACCCAGCTCTTCCAGTAGTCCTATCAAAGGAATCATCTTCGCTGTACTTTGCAAAGTCACTGATTGCAAAGGATTATTGCTATAGGAAAGAGGATTTTCGCCTAAGGACTGTACAGCAATTGCCGTCAACTCTTGATTCACATTTGCTAATTCAGGAATGTAATCTGCAATTTTACCCTCTTGATTTAACTCGGCGGTATGGACTAGATCTTCTAATAAATTGATTGTAAGTAATTTTGCTGACATAAGAACCATTCGATTTAAAAAGAGGCTATTATGCTAAATGTAGCACATAAAACAACTATTCTTTTTACAAAAACAATCTTAGATAGTGCACTTAAGAGTAAAATATTTACTCCAATTCATCGAGTCGCAATGGGGTGAAGTGCCTTTGGGATAGTCTTATTATAATGTCGCTAATAAAAGCTGTGCCCATAATCAGAAGGATAACGTACTAAAGTAAGGGGTCTTAGAGAGATAAAAGGAAGAATGTGTGCACGAGCCTCCTCGGAATAGTGCAGTAAATCTTCTTTGGTAATCTGAGCCTCAGGGTACAAAATTTTATTAGGATGGCTTAGCATAAATTCCTTTTTTTGTTTTTTAGCAACCGTTTTTTCAATTTTAACTTCGTCTAAAAAGGACTTCTTTGCCTTTTTTAAATACACGAATACGATAGCCATCAAATTTAATTTAATGCTCGGCAATCTCCTCTATGGTTTGGTGACTTAGTACACTTTTATCTAACACCTTAGTAACATCATAATCACTTAGATCGCGTACATATCCATCTTGATGCTTGATTAAAAACCAATGATTTGGGTCTTTAAAACGAACCAAATCCCAACGTCCTTTTAATTTCTTAGCATGCAACTCAAAACGTAAATGGCCTTCCTCATAAGCTAAATCAGGATTATCATCCAAAGGCTCCCATATACCTTTATCCCAAAGCATAACGGTTCCCCCGCCGTATTGTCCTTTAGGTATAATCCCTTCAAAACTACCATACTCTACAGAATGATCTGCCACATGTATGGCAAGACGTTTTACCTGCGGGTCAAGGCAAGGACCTTTAGGCACAGCCCAACTGTTTAAAACGCCCTGAAGCTCAATACGAAAATCATAATGAAGGTGGCTTGCTGCATGTTGCTGAATAACAAATAAACGATTAGTTTCTTTACCCTTAGGCTCAGGAGTTCTAGAAAAATCTCTATAATATTGACTTAAACTCATTGTGCATTCCTTTGCCGTATTGGGGTTGTTTTTGTTGCTTAGATACTGCCTTATTTTTCTTCATACTTTCTTTTAAGAGTGAGATAAAATCCACTACCGTATCAGGTCTTTTCTCTGCGTTAGGCGCTTTTTTACCCGCGTTAGCAAGTCTATCTACTTATTGCTCAAGATGTTTTTTTAATGTTTCCCAGTATTCATTATGGTATTTTTCTGGCCGCCAGATGGTCGACATATTAATAACACAATCCTCACCTGTATAATTTTAGCTCACTTAAGCCGGCAATTCGAATCATTACCGCTGCCTGAGCCGCCGAAGAAAGCCTTGCCGAGAAATTAGTACTATTAATAAAAAACTAAAGCCTCCCCTCTAGCTCCTTGGTTGTACCCCAGAATATAGAATGCGGTTTTCCACAATAAATGAGGAAAAAAAATAGTTGACTATCTAAAAATATATTCCTATTTTCCTTGGTCTAAAAAGGTTTTTCTTAATACTAATAATTTATTCAATCAACTAGGATTAATAAAAACCATGATCAACAACTAAGGAGAGATGAATATGGCTGAAAAGAAACAAGGGATTGTAAAATGGTTCCAAAAAGAAAAAGGATTTGGGTTCATTCAATGTGAAGGGCAAGATTATTTTGTACACTTTAGTGGAATTATTGCTGAAGGTTATAAAACTCTTCCTGATGGAGCTCATGTTTCCTTTAAGACAATGGATGGAAAAAAAGGCAAACAAGCGCATGAAGTGGAAGTTATCCATAGAGCCTAGTTCTCGAAATAAATCGCTTGATTCTGGATTAAAAACACCTAGCAGCCTAGCTATATTCCGCGCGGCTCATTCATTAAAATTAATGGTTATGGGCTTTTCCTCAAATAAAAAAGCAACGATGCCATTTATCTTACTAGGGTCTGTTGCCATTTCGATGTCAACAGACCCTAGACCAATTTTGCTAATCCAAGTTTTTTTACTAGGCTTAACATAATGACTCTCAAAAATATTCGGATAATTGTCTTAAAATATAAAAATAAAGAGGATATCAAGTAGGCGATTTTAATACATTCAGACTAAGGAGCATATTATGAACGCCATCGATTTTCTTATTAAAGAACATAACCATGTTCGAGAAACTCTGACCCAGATTAGTAATGCCCCATATCCTAATGAGAGTCGAGAAAAATTATTTCACTCTTTATGTCGCGATCTAATCAGACATGAAGCCATGGAACATGCAATCTGGTATCCCTGTTTTAAATATAACTCAC
This sequence comes from uncultured Gammaproteobacteria bacterium, assembly GCA_963844185.1. Taxonomy (GTDB): domain Bacteria; phylum Pseudomonadota; class Gammaproteobacteria; order Legionellales; family Legionellaceae; genus Legionella. Next base: position 289,944 of record CAWJMX010000011.1, on the reverse strand, counting down.
AATTAGATCCTGCAGTAAGACATTTACTATCTGAAGAAAAACATGCCGAAAAAGCTATTGAACTATTGAAAAATATTCATCAATCCCATGAATGGGAAAAAAAATTTTTTCAATTAAAAGAAGAAGTAGAAAAGCATACGCAAGAAGAAGAACAGCAATTTTTTCCCGAGGTTAAAAAGCTTCTAAGTAACGACGAGTTGGAGCAAATTGGTTTGGATATGTTCCACTTTAAACAGGACTATGAGGGCTCACTTAATTAACCAGAAATCACCCTTAACGTGAGTATTCGTGCATAAATACTCACATTAAAAGTCAAGGGAAGGAAGACTAAAAACAATATTTATTTAATTCTTCCTCTATTAAATTTAGGGGTACTTGTTTTTTTTCCAGAGCCTTTCCCGTACTCCGTGTAACGCAATTTATTGGCTTAATTTTTGTGTTATTCTCAACAACAGAACAAACTTGATATTTTTTAAATATACGGTTCAGTTCTTGCAAAAATACAATATGCTCATTTTTAAATCTAGTTAGCAGTTTTTCATCCTCAATATTAAAAACATTAGCCTGTTCATACGTTTCAATAATATTGGAGTGCAACTTAATTAACTTCAAAATTGTATCACCCAACACCTCTTGTTTCCTTATATGCTGCGACATGTAAATCCCTTTTCCTTTTTTTCAGTATAAATAGAAAGAAATAAAAAACTCTATTCAGGTTTATACTAAAAAACACAAGGAAAACAAGTAAATTTTTTACCATTTGTTAGCTTAGCGTTCTATTCCCTTCATTTTTTTGGGTAAATAAGGAGTCAAATTAATAAGTAAGTATAAGTATTATTGTTGGTACCCTTAACATCACTAGGGTCTGCAGCCCGAATTATAGTGCCAAAGAAGGGAGCTTCGAAAATTTAATTTCTATCCTTTAATTATTCAGTCCTCGTAATCGCAAAGCATTTGCAATTACCGAAACAGAACTTAATGACATAGCGGCAGCAGCAATAATTGGGCTTAAAAGTAACCCAGTCAGCGGATACAACACACCAGCCGCCACAGGCACGCCCAGCATATTATAAATAAAAGCAAAAAATAAATTTTGGCGTATGTTTCTCATCGTTGCTTTTGATAGGCAATACACTGTAACAATGCCACTTAAATCCCCGCGTAACAAGGTAATGCCCGCACTTTCGATGGCTACATCAGTACCAGTCCCCATGGCAATACCAATATCGGCTTTTGCTAGAGCAGGTGCATCATTGACACCATCTCCAGCCATTGCGACAATTCGGCCCTTCTCTTTCAACTCACCAATAATACGACTCTTATCTTCAGGTAAGACATCCGCGACTACCTGTTTAATTCCCAATCGTTTAGCTACCGCTTCAGCGGTATTTTTATTATCTCCAGTAACCATGACGATTTCTATTCCCTTGTCTTGTAGCTCGCGAATGGCTGCTGGTGTGGTTGCTTTAATAGGGTCTTCTACTACTAAAATAGCCGCCTCTTTGCCATTTACAGCCATGCACATCACGGTCGCCCCTTCGGCGCGCAGTTCATCTGCCTGCTTAGATAAAAGACTACTCTTAACCCCAACGTCCTGCATCAGCTTAGCATTGCCGATGGCAACATGATGAGCATTCACAGTTCCTGTCACGCCTTTGCCTGTGGGTGCATCAAAATTTGCAACATCAGCGAAGGCCATCTTTTTTTCCTGCGCAGCAATCACAATCGCATTCGCCAACGAATGCTCACTGTTGTGCTCCAGCGCAGAAGCCAGTATTAGTAGCTCATCTTCTTCAAAGCCTTCCGTCGTTATAATATGGGTGAGTTTCGGGTGGCCTTCAGTAAGTGTGCCCGTTTTATCCACAACTAAAGTATCCACTTTCTCCATAAGCTCTAGTGCCTCGGCATTTTTAATCAATATTCCATTTCTAGCACCTTGGCCAATTCCGACCATAATCGACATGGGTGTCGCTAAACCTAAGGCGCAAGGACAGGCAATAATTAACACCGATACAGCAGCAATAAGAGCATAACTAAACGCCGGCTGTGGACCATAAATTGCCCACAGAATAAAAGCGCCTACAGCAATCAGGAGAACCACAGGCACAAACCAACCAGCAACCATATCAGCCAGCCGCTGAATAGGAGCACGACTGCGTTGTGCGTCACTCACCATCCGCACAATACGCGCAAGCATGGTGTCATTACCTACATACAAGGCCTTCATCACAAAACTGCCTGTCTGATTAATCGTGGCACCGATTACTGATGCACCTTGCTTCTTAATGACGGGCATAGGCTCACCGGTGATCATAGATTCATCGACGCTACTAAAACCGTCTTCGACCTTGCCATCGACTGGTATTTTCTCACCTGGGCGTACACGCAGCAAATCGCCTGGATGAACTTCAGCGAGTGTTATGTCCTCGATATAACCATCCTCAGCAATACGGTGCGCCTGTTCTGGTGCCAATTTTAGCAAAGAACGAATCGCACCACCGGTTTGCTCGCGAGCCTTTAACTCCAATACCTGCCCCAGTAAAACTAAAGTAGTAATCATTGCTGCCGCTTCAAAATAGACAGCAACGACACCATTCGTACCACGAAAAGCAGCGGGAAAAATACCGGGGATCAAAACTGCGACCATGCTATAAACCCATGACACACCAATCCCAATAGAAATCAATGTAAACATATTCAGATGACGCGTTTTGAATGATGCAAACCCGCGCTGAAAAAAAGGCCAGCCGCCCCAAAGTACTACTGGCGTTGCCAGTACCATTTGCATCCAGACAGACATGCTAGCCGATATCAGGCCTGCATGGACATGCCCTCCCATCTCAAGAGCAAACACGGGCAAAGTCAGTATCAATGCCACCCAAAACCGACGGCGCATAGCGACATATTCGAGGTTGAGTACATCTGTTGCCGCAACCGTGACTGGTTCCAGTGCCATACCACAAATTGGGCAAGCTCCTGGTGTTGGCCGACGGATCTCTGCATGCATAGGGCAGGTGTAAATAACGGCTGCATCGGTTATCGCTGCAAATGCCTCTGGCTTTTTTGCATCATGCCCTTGATGATGACAATGGGCATACCCCTTTGCTGGTCTTTCTGCTTCACTATGATCTTTCTTCATCAGTTCACCCATTTGTATTTTTTACGAAACATGCACGTTAACAACCTTTTTATCCAATTCAAGATATATATCAATGAACACCAATGACAATTAGCTCACCCTATATTAATTATACACACGACGATCAATATAAAAACAAGAAGAACAATAAAAGACCATTAACCCCCAAAGTAAAAATTGCTATTTATGGATTAATTACAGAACTTGGACTAAACATTAAGAAAGGGACTTAGATTAAAACTATTATGAAAAAATGGACTGGATTTTTTATATCTTTGGCAGTGCTTATTCTTATCGCTTATTACGTCATGGGCTTTATCATGCAGAGCACGCTGAATAAAAATATAAATTCCATTCCTAAAACACCAATAATTAATGTTCATCTTGATAAATACCAACGCGGCTTTTTTTCATCTCAAACGATATTAACGCTGAAAATGCACGTACCTGCGCAAAAGATAACTGATAAAAATGGCATCGCGAAAATAGAGCCCGCGGCTGATCTTGATATAAGCATTCCGCTTACCGTCAAACATGGACCGATTGTATTTAGCGATAATGGAATACGTTTTGGCATAGGCCAGGCTACCACGCAACCTGAAACACATTATGGGGTATTGGTAAATTATTTTAATGAAACCGTTTTAAGTTATGCCCTGCCCTCATTTGACATACACGGCACGGATGGCTCAAATGAGGGGCGTTTTCAGTTAAATTGGCTGGGTGTCAACGCGCTGCTCAGCGTTTCTGCAAGTCTTGATAAGATCAACGGTAATTTCAATCTATATGGCATCAATGGTTCTACTGGAAATACACGCGTCAAGATTGGGAAAGTAACCCATACTCTTAAGTTAAAACGTCATCAAGATTGGTTATGGCTCGGTCAGTCCTATGTTAATGTTTCTTCTGCGGCAGTGAGTGAGATGAGTGAAAAACTATTTGATCTGGAAGAATTTGACTTAAAATTAAGCTCAAGTATTACTGAAAAAGCACTGAACTTTAATTGTGAACTATCATTGCAAAAATTAGTTGCTAATAATCAAACTTATGGACCAGGTATTTTTAAATTGAGTGTTAAGAATCTGGATCCAGTCGTTATGGCTACGCTCTACCAACAAGAATTAAACATGCTGGAAAATGATAGCGATTCTAATTTAACGATGCTTGCATTGATCACTGAATTTCCCAAGCTCCTTGCTAAAGGCCCCATATTAGAACTTTCTGAAATAACTTTAAATGTGCCCGAAGGCCAGATTATTGGCAATTTAAAACTATCGATTCCAGAAAATGCGGGTAATGACCTATCTCAGATCATGCAAAAAATACATGGCGAGGGCCACTTTAAAGCCCCTATTGCCGTAATCAAAGCGCTAATGGTGGCATCAATTAAAAATAATCTCGCCAATAAAGTAGAACCAACTTCGCCCATAGTACCTCCTAAATCAACAACCAATCGCCCCTCACCCGTAACAGATGCCAATGATGAAACACCGAAACAAGCGGATAAAATTTTACAAAATTTGGCCAGTAAAGGGTTTTTAAAGGTTGACGGGACGGCTTATGTGCTTACGTTCACCTTAGAAAACCAACAGTTTATTGTCAATGGACAACCATTTAATCCCAATATGCTGCAATGACTTAACGTCAACTAATTAAAAAAAAGACGACAAAAACCAGGCTTAATACAAGGACCAAAGGATTAATTTTTTGCCTGGTAAAAAGTTTCAGCAAGCTATAGAGAATTATTCCTCCCCCGATACCATTAGCAATAGAAGAGGTAAACGGAATCATCATCATCGTGACCATACATGGGGCGGTTTCACTGATGTCTGCTAATTTCAGATCGGTTAAATGCTTCATCATGCAGCACGCTACGTAGAGTAATGCCGGTCCTACGGCAAAAGAAGGGATCATTTGGGCCAGCGGAAAGAAAAACAGCATTAAAATAAATCCTAAGGCGATAACTAAGGCAGTTAATCCCGTGCGCCCCCCTGCTTCGATACCCGTTGCCGATTCGATATACGGTGAAGTACTAGCAGAGCCTAAGAGGCCAGCTAAAGTTGATGCAGCAGCATCAGCAGTTAAACTGTAACTAAGGCGCTTAGGGTAATCTTCTTTGTGTTTGAAAACCGTAGGATTAAGTAAGCCGATTAATGTTCCTGTCGCATCAAAAACTGCAATTAAGAAAAAAGTAAACATTGCTTTTAAAGCGGTAGCGCTGCTAAGGCCGGAAAAATTAAGTTTGAAAAAGGTTGGTTCAAGTGAGGGAGGAATACCGAATAATCCTTGCCAGGATGTTTTTCCCAACAACAAACCAAGTACACTGATACTGAGTATGCCAATAATAATAGCCCCAGGAATACTGTAGTAATCAAGCACCAATATCAGTAAGAAACCTAAGAAAAACAAGCCTGTCTCCAGTCTTCTAACATCCCCCAAGCGCATTAAACTATGTGTATCATCAATGATGATTTGATTCGTTTGTAATGCAATTAAGGCGATTAACAAACTGATACCAATTAAAATTGCAATTTGTAAATTATATGGAATTGCCTCGATTAATAGCCGTCTAAGTCCGGTTAGCGTGACTAAGAAAAATAATAATCCAGAAATAAACACCATGGCTAAGGCATGTTGCCAATCAATCCCCATTCCCTGCACAACGCCGTAAGTAAAATAAATATTTAATGCCATACCAGGAGCAACGCCAATCGGCGTATTCGCCATAATACCTGTTAGGGCACAAGCAAAGGCCGTCACTAAACAAGTAGCGGTGAATACTGCGCCTTGATCCATGCCCGCATCATGTAAAATAGTGGGGTTAACGAACGCAATGTAAACCATGGTTAAAAAGGTCGTAACCCCGGCAAGAACTTCCGTTCTCAAAGTAGTTCCCTTAAGGAAATAGGATTTTAAGTGATTCATGAAGTAGATGTTTGGAAGGAAAAATTCATCCTACACAAAGATCGGGGCTATTGGCAACAACTACCGATGACGATGAAAAAGCGACTAACATCGGGCTATTTTTTGTGGATAACCCCAACCTACTTAACTGATGAATGTGCGATAAGGAAGCGTAAGATAGTACGCCAACCCAATCACCTTCCATCAGTTATATTGTTAATTATTTCAATTGGTTAGAAGAAGAGGGGTTAATTTGTGCGTACTTATTAATGCATTACCTAAAAACTTACAGAATTATAATAATCCTGTAAGTTACAAAAAAAATCTAAACAGTAAGACAAGTCTCTTTTGCATACCCATCAGTTGTTTTTTTAAGGGATTTAAAACAAGCAGCGGTAATGAGTTCATAATCCACTACAGAACACATTGAAGCTAGGGTCTTAAATAATGTTTCCACCATTTCTTGGGAACTTAAATTATGAAAACTAGGCATATTATGGTTTGTATTAAAATGGGTTCGTAAATGCTCTAGATAATATTGGGGTTCTAATTCCATGATCTTGAACACAGTAAAAGGTTGTAGTAACTTGCAATAAACCAACGATAGCTCTCGTTGCTCTTCCGTTGGATCGTCAGTGTGTGTAATAGACATTAATAAAAACTTCACGGCAAATTGAATTGCGGGATTAGTTTTTTGATTACGATAAGTAGCACTTCGCTGTTGTAACAACAGAGCTGCTTCTAATAAAGCATATCCAAGCATTTCCAAGGTATGAGAACGACCATTTTCCTCGTCCCATCCGGTTACCCAATTGTTGCATTTTTTGCTGTCTGCAACGTATTTTTTTAGAATAGTATTTTGTATCTCAACGGCACGTTCCTGGGATTGAGCCAAACTTAGAGTAACCTGGTTTGCAACAGGGGCCGTAGCAGCAACGAAAAATGAATGCATGGAAGTTGCTGCTGTTGCAAGCTCAGCATTAGGCGTATCTTTGGGCTCATGATGGGAAGTATGTTTCGTTTTTTTACGCCGGCGTTGCTCTTTTTCCTGTAGTTTAGGAGCCTCTTGTGAAGGTTCATCCGCCTCGATAAACTTTCTTTTGTCTTTTTGTATGATCGAGCCATGTAACTTTAATTGCGGCATACCGAATCCTTACTGATAAATTTTAAAGGCAAGATTGTAGTGGTTAAATCTTAACAAAAAATTAAGCATTAAACTTTTTACACAAATATTTGCACCAGGTAACTTAGAAAAATTTGCCAAAAGAGGCCGTGGTAGCCTGTATTAGCGTTCAGAAAACGAGCCCAAGGAAGCTTCGGCAATCCCATTTGTTCTACTAATTCCAACCTTCTTTTCCTAAGGAGAGCAGAATCAATGCACATATTCGAAATTCACACTAAAGCAGGCTCAAGTGAGAAGAAGAAACTTAAGGTTTAGTTAAGTATTTTACAGTACAATATGTTCAAAAACACACCCAAAGGTACTCATGATGTGGCGAAAAACTGGAAGAATATTTATGCACTCTTTAATGGAGCGAGCTCTCTTGGCAGCCAAGCATAATTTGGCTTTGTTTTCACTAGCAACCCTAACTGGGGCTGGTGTAAATTTTTTTAGAACAGATAAGGAATCTAAACACCCAGTTAAATCGCTTCCAGTAGAAAAAAAAGGACCAATATCCTACTCCATCATGGCTACAGGGAGTGCCGATGAAATTCGTATGCTTGCTGAAGATTATACTCAGGACCACGCTGAAAAAGAATTTAAAGAGTTGCTCGAAGCGACAACATGTAGAGGCAATAATTCGTTGCATCTTGCCACACAGTACAATACAGCCGCAGGAATTGTTGAATTATTAACTATAATGGGGGAAGAAATACTCCCTCTGACGACACAATCCAATCATTCAGGAAAACCGCCCATTAGTTTACTTAACCAAAATAAAACATTAGCCAACAAAGGCAAAGAAGAGATCGATAAATTAGTTGGTATAATGTTTCCGCTTACTCGAAGTGCGCCAACTTCAGAGTTATCACAGTTAATTGACTCTAATGAATTGTTTTCAGAACGTTACTCACATATTAAAAGCGAACACTTTAAGTATAATTTAAAAATGGCTGTACTAGTAATTAATGAAACACGTGAGGCCATTAAAAAATCATCGACTCATCATGCAATTAATTTACCCTATTCAAAAACGAAGCAAGATGAAATGAAAGAGGTTACAGCAGCAATTATTTCTATGCGCCGAAGAGCTTTTTTTGCTAGTTTATTCTCCTTTAAAGACGCTTCAGAAATAAGAGCCAGCTATGCGCTCCAAAGAGAGGTTGGTAATTGTGGCGAATTAGCCGTACTTGTTTATGTAAGTTTAAAGAAAAAAGGATTTAACTCTTCTTGTGAAATTTTTGAGATTACAAATGGTGATCATGTTTTTAATGTAATTGATCGTCTTCCTGGAAGTACGCTAAATGATCCGAGCACTTGGGGAGAAAATGCATTAATTGCTGATGCATGGAGTGGTGATGTTTATCTGGCAAGTGAATTACCTCTTCGTCTGAAAGCCTATCATTTTGTTAATTATAAGAAAAAAGAACAGCATTATCTTGCACCATTTAATCCTTATTTTCATAAATTTAAGATCCATAATACATATTATCCGGACGTAGAAAAAAAAGAACGCACTGAAAATTCACAGTGTACGATAAGTAGAATTTGATAAAGCCACATGAATGATAATACAGTTAATCTTAAACGATCTCTGGAGCCAACCGACAATAAATCGCTTACCTTCGAACGACAAGGATCTCTGCCACTGACGCCTTAACCGCTTGTTAGCAGTTTTATATATGTTATTAGAGTAACGCGTATTTTCAGGCAACAATTAAATAATGAGCCCACCTTGAATCATCGGTAGGCAAATGATATTTTATTTGATGCCACTTAAATTATATATGGATATCAATGAAGCAATCATTTTCGGTAAGAAAAACAGTTACAGCTATCCTCTCTTTTCTAATACTAACTATCGCCCATGCGGGAACTCATTTAATCACGTTTACCCCATTAACAGAGAACCATATTTCTGTTCCAGTTAATGGTGTTAAAATCATCAAATATCAAGTGACGAACCACTCAAAAAAAACGCATACGCTGATGATGCAGCCTATAACGGGTATCAGCCAGATAACCACCACTGAAAATTGTCCTAATCCATTTATTTTAGGTTCTAAGCAATCATGTATTTTGAGTTTGCAAATTATAGGAAGTGCTTTGCAAGATCCTATAGTAGCGGGTCCCAAAGTATGTGAGCAAGGCAGTCGTTTGATGTGTTACCAACCCAGCCACGACCATAGCTTAAACATAACCCAAGGAGTGGCCGAATACACAGTAAGCGGTACAATCACCGGTCTTACAGGTACGGTGACCTTGTTAAATAATGGTGCGGATACAACCTCGATTAGCGCAGATGATTCGTTCACCTTTTCAACCCCTATAACTGAAGGCAGCGCATACCATGTGACGCTCGGAACACAACCCGTACATCAAACGTGTACCATAGCCTCTGGCTCGGGCATTGTGAGTGGTGCTAATATAACCAATATTAGGGTGATTTGCTCTACAAATACCCACCTGGTTGGTGGGACGATCACCGGGCTTACGGGTACGGTGACCTTATTAAATAATGGTGCGAATACAAGCTCGATTAGTACGGACGGTGCGTTTGCCTTTTCAACCCCTATCGCTGAAGGCAGCACCTACCATGTGACTGTAGGAACACAACCCCTAGATCAAACTTGTACCGTAGTCTCTGGTTCGGGCACTATGAATGGTGCTAATGTGACCGATGTTACGGTAACCTGTTCTATAAATACCTACATGGTTGGTGGTACGATCACCGGTCTTACAGGTACAGTGACCTTATTAAATAATGGCGCAGATACAATCTCGATTAATACGGACGGTGCATTTACCTTTTCAACCCCTATCGCTGAAGGCAGCACCTACCATGTGACGCTTGGAGCACAACCCATACATCAAACGTGTACCATAGCCTCTGGCTCGGGCACTATAAGTGGCGCTGATGTAAACAATATTACGGTGACTTGCGCTACAAATACCCACACGGTAAGCGGTACAATTACAGGGCTTACTATTGGTACAGTGACGTTGTTAAATAATAGTGTTAATTCTACCTCACTTAGTACGAACGGTTCCTTTACCTTCTCAACGCCTATAGCAGAAGGCAGCACCTACCATGTAACTGTCGGAACACAACCCATCGAACAAACCTGTACTATCACTAATGGCAGCGGCACTATGAGCAGTTCTGATGTAACTAATGTTACGGTGAACTGTGTTACCAATAACACGACCTTAACAGTAAGCGCACACGGAACGATTCCTGTTAACTCTGGAAACGGTACTATCACTGTAACCAACACGGGTGGAACCTATGCCGCGTATAATGTCCATGCTGTATTGCCTGGCGGCTGGACTGGCGTAACACAAGACGCCAGTGGATGTGCTACTATAGCGCCAAATAATGGCACATGCACATTACAATTTACTTCAACTACTCCTTATGTTGCTCAAGGAAATATTACAATTACGGGGGATAATATTAGTTCGTCGCCTAAAACTGCGCTTGCGTTTACTCTGAACAACTATTTGGTCTGGTCTGTAACGGGTAATACAGCTCTTGTTGTGGCAAGCAGTGATGTATCGGCATCCCAAGCTTGGAGCACGAATTTTGATATATTTAATATAAGCGAAACATCGACGAATCCTCCAAATGCTTGTAATAGTGCAACGGATGGCTCCTGTAACTCGAGTCAAATTGAGGCACTGTATGGGACATCCTACACAGATTATGCGGCTGGTCTTTGTTATGAGATAACCTCTGATAATAGTGGTTCTGTATCACCTGGTACGTGGTATCTACCCGCTATCTGCCAAATGGGAAATATAAGTACAACTTGTGCCGCTACCGGATTGGCCAATATCGATACCAACTTGTTTAAGCTTGGTTTTGGTGGTTTTGCAAGTGGCTATGCCTACTGGAGTTCTACCGAGTATTCGGCTGATCCAAGATACAATGCGTGGTTTCATGGTTTCAACTTAGGCACTAGCGTTCAGAACTATACTTTTAAGGGGGGAGCGGCCTCCCACTATGTGCGTTGTGCTCGCGCTATAACGTTTTAATCCTCACTTTTTTCTTAAGGCCACACAGTGTGGCCTTAAGAAAGCTAGGATGTAAAGGCTCATTTAAGTAAATTGCTTGCCCTGGTTTACCCTGAATATCAATACCCCCGATAATATTATGTTAATAATTAACTGCTATTATCTACTAAACAATTCAATGTATAAGTGTAATTATGACCACAAAAGCCGCCCAAGATTTTATACAACGTACGTCAACATATGAGCCTGAAGACGATGGATTGTTATTCAAATCGTGGTATGATGGAGAGGATGTCAAACGCCTTATTCTACCTCAATTTCTAGCTCTAGATCCGCAAATTAAAAAAGAGATGCTGACCCCTTATATTTTTTTTGATGGAGCTGATAATTGGTCCCTAGATGATAAATTAGCACCATTAGTGGATGAATTAGAGAGCTCGGATAAAAAATATTACCCTTTTATATTTAAACCTGAAGTTGCTAGTGCTCACTATGTGGCTGGATTTTTAAGAAAAAACGAGGACATAGAACAAAGTATTTCTATTGTGCTCTTTAATCCAACAGGGACTACCTTACGTATAGATTACGGGGATTATGGGTACCATCTTCGTTTAGTACCACAAGACGATGATAGTGATGATGAATCTGAGAAATCTACAAATGTTACAATTGATGAGATAGCAATTGATAACCACTCAGATATCTACATGGAAATTAGCGATGGTATGCTTAAATACTCCTTATTAAATCCTGACAGAGAGCAAATAACAAACTCATTTACACAAACTGAGTTACAAGAAATGGGTATAAACATTGATTTAAGCATACCTCTGACAATCGAAGTGCTTAATCGTGCATTAAAGCCTAATTTAGCCAAGATTTTAGAAAAAACATTGCAACGTGGAGAAACTGAAGAAAAAATTGAAATTATTTCCTCTCCTCATAAGATACAAACCATAGAAAAAGATGAAGGAAAACTCTCTTCATGCGGCCCTATTTCAGTAGCATTTACTTCATATGTTATGGAACATCCAGAATACATGGCTAGTGTGGACAAAAATTTCCTATTACCTACTTTTTTATCTGATTTATTAAAAGGCAGCAATACTGAATATAAAGACTTTATAATGAAGTTGCGTCAGCAACATTATAATTATCTGCAAACAGTTCAAGATAATTTATTAATCGAAATTGAGCCAAATCAGGAGCGAGTTACAGCTGCCATTTTAAGTGCATATGACCAAAAACAAACGGTTACGTCATCAGATGATGATGATCTAGATATCTCTGACTTTAGCCTTGAAGATTCCGACGTAGATGAAGAAAGCACTGAAGTTCATGATGATGATCCCACTCTAAAAGGTTCTGACGTACATGATGATTCCCCCACTCTAAAAGGTTCTGACATACATGATGATGCTCCCTCTCTAAAAAGTTCTGACGTACATGATGATGATCCCACCCTAAAAAGTTCTGACATACATGATGATGCTCCCTCTCTAAAAAGTTCTGACGTACATGATGATGCTCCCACCCTAAAAAGTTCTGGCGTACATGATGATGCTCCTGCCCTAAAGAGTTCTAGCGTACATGATGATGCTCCTGCCCTAAAGAGTTCTGGCGTACATGATGATGCTCCTACCCTAAAGAGTTCTGGCGTACATGATAATGCGCCCATCCTAAAGAGTTCTGACGGACATGATGAAATAAACAACTTAAAAAACTCGCCTACAGATGCTCCTGCAAAGTATGTTGGTAAAAATGATCCTGAAAATCGTGCAGATATTCAGTTTGTTAGACAACAAATAGAACGCTACAAAAATAATGCGATGAGTTACTTTTCAATTAATAATAAAAAGAAAGCTGATGCAGTGGAAAAGGCGTTAACAAAGGCTCTTGATAATAAAGTGCACGATGTGCGACTTGATTCTGGAGTGCGAGAAGCGTTAGCCATACATCGAATTTTTGGCTTTTTTGGCCAGAAAAAAACAACAGCAACAAAAGAATTAGAAAAGAATTTGCCTAAACCACCGACATTGTAATAGCGCAGTGATTTATTATTTCAAGCAAAAAATAATAAATCACTGCGGTTGATGAGAACGCTTTTTCTTGTTGCCTCTATAACTGTTTACGCCAGTTATAGAGGTTATTTCCTCATTAGCGAGATTATGCCAATGAAACAAGGTGTCCTGTAAATCGAGGGAAATTCAAAGTATTGTACACGAGGATAAAGGCATCATATTTGATTCTTGCTGCTGCGTATTACTTGAAGAAAATATTGAAAACCGTGAACCTGCCGAAGAAGAGAGCGTGCTTCCTGTTTCTTTGGATTTATTCAGTTGACGCAAGAGTTTACACGAATCGGATAAAGTAATTAAATCTCCAGGTGTCATCAAGTTTTTTTCCCTGAGCGCACAAATCATCGATCGAAGCACAACAACAACGGGCGCTGTCATACCAGCCAGACACCAAAACACAGGCCCAAGATGCATTCTAACTCCCAGGCTTGAGCTCAAGCCACCCAGCATACTAAAGCCTATTAATGACGAGATCGCAATTATCTGGGCGTCTACGCGCTTGCTCAGTAGCAGGGATCTCTCGATAGCGCCACTATCACTATTATCATCAGAACCCCAGGTAAACAAAGAGCCATTAGTATCCAGGATGGTGGTACGGGCGTTGCTGCAGGTAATCTGTAGCACTTTGCTGGCTAATGCAACTGCCGTGAAGCTATTTGTATTTCTTTTCATGGTAGAGTAGTAGCCTGATTGTCCACAACTATTGAGTCCAGTTGTATAAATCCCCTGTTCAGTAATAACAACGCTGTGCCAATCACCGCAAGCAATGTGCCGTATTTTTCCTGGTAAGGTAACTGCAGTAAAGGTGCTTATAGCTGCGTTATTTTTTGTGCCTAATTGACCATAGTAATTACACCCGGTGACATAAACCTGATTTTCGGAGGCTATAAAGCTGTGAAACTGGCCACAGGCAACTTTTAGTATACGGTCTACTGGTATAGTAACGGGAATGAAGACCCGCTTGTTTAGCTTATCCCCTGTGCCTAATTGGCCAAAGGCATTATATCCTGTGGCATAAACGCTCTTTTCAGTAACCATAAGGGTATGCGCATCACCACAGGCAATCTGCAGTATTTTTTCAGATACGGTTGCAACCTCAGTAAAGGTATTTCTATCAAGGTCATCCCCAAGACCTAATTGGCCAGAAGTATTACTTCCGGTAGCATAAACAGCTCCTTTTTTAGTGACTATCAACGTGTGCTTTTTTCCACAGAAAATCTCTTGTATTGCATCGTCTTCATTCAAAAAGGAGCAGTCAACAGGCTCAAAGGTAAGTCGTTCCGAATTATCCCCAAGACCCAGTTGACCACTATCATTAAATCCACAAACAAAAAGTTCCTTTTTAGTGAGGATGACTGTATAACCAAGACCACAGTTTATCTGTAGTATTTTTCCCCATGCAGAACAGGATTTTTGTTGGAGTGCAGGCAGAAGAGCGGATGGCCGGAGCTTGTCTCCAGTGCCTAATTGACCATGGCTATTCTCTCCAGAGGCAAAAACCTTCTTTTCCATAACCAAAAAAGTATGGTTGGCACACGATCCACTCGATAAGATAATTTCAGGGTTCTCAGTACCGCCCCTTCGTATTAATTCCCATGAAACTGCCTCTCTATTTTTTTTGCAGGCTGCGGCAAATTGTTGAAGGTCTTTAAATTTTAAATAAGGAAGAATATTATCGGGTAGGAGGTCATTTTCATAAACCAGAGCATGAGAAGAAAAGTCTAATCGCTCTCTTGGTTTGGTTGTCTCCATGAGTATGTTCCTTTGTTCGAAGATGTATGGAAAAGGTACTATTATTTTTGCAATGGAACCCTTTATTTTATATGGTTCATGCCCTTTGCAAAAGGGCGCCATTTTGTTGTCCAGCACTCACAAATAGCTATCTTTAATAGTTCCTGTCACGAGCAAGACTTCCTTGGTGTTCTTCTAAAATACAAATACCTTCGGTTGCGTCTACAGGCTGAAAAAAACCAAACAAATTCGGCTTCTTTTCTAATTCAACGGACTTGAGTTCTTGCTGCTGAGTAAGGCCATGTTGCGGACTGGCGTTTACAAGAATTCCTTTGCGAGCATGAATTTCTACCTGAGAAAAAATCATTCCCTCTTTTTTTGCTTCGAGTATATATTCACCTTCTGGGACATTGAGAAAAGCAACCCCTCCATCTACTGTTGTAGCGTTTAATGTTCTGACAAAAGGATTTGTTATATTAAAAATTGGCACTGTGCCAAAATAAAAAGGCTGATTGTCTATTTTCGGGGTTATCTCTACGGTTACTCCCGCAATTCCTTGTGGAACATCTTCAATGGTTTTATTTAGAGCAGTCACTGTCGTTGCAATCTGACATAATTCAGGATTCTCTGTAACCCCCATAGCCCAAAAAAGAAATTTGTAAACTATGTTTGAAGGCACTTGAAATGTAATATTTTTTAAATAGTCCTCATTATTGAAGCCCTCCGATGGAACAATCATCGTTGACGTCTGTGTGGTCTTATATCCTGACCAAAGAGAACCTGGTTTTTCAAAAATCAGGGTCATAGGCCGTCCAATCGGATATTCAAAAGGACCAAACCTTCCTGATGAATCCGTGGTTAATTTGATCGCCTTATCCTCAATCGTAGTTACCATTGCCCCCTCAATTGGCCAACCTGTTGCATACGAATGAGCAACTCCAGATACTAATGCTGTTTCCTTCATCATAGTAAATTTCCTTTTCAAGCAAGATTATACGGTAGTGACTATCTTTCAGTTAGATTACTGAACGTTTCATTAAGTACTCTAATTCATTCGGTCTAAAATAAGAAATAAATATTATTTACGCCAAAGCAATCGTTCAACATGGCTATTGAGCATAGGACAATCAATAACGCGTCATCTGATAAATCGATCCTTATCACTCACACTCCGTTGACAATTATGAGTGCCATATAATGAGCCTTTAATCAAAAAAATCAAGTAGTGTAAGGGCGGGCATAGCGGCTACATTCCCGAGTTATGTGCATGTTTTGCATTATGGTTTTTTATTTCCTCCATCTCAGTAAACACATTACTTGAAGTAGCCCTACAATGAAATAGTTTTGTAAAGAATCCTGGTCTTGAATCAAGTAGATTTCGTTTCTCATTTTTTGTAGTATATAAATCAATAATTGGTTGCAATATCACGCTCTGAAGAAACAAAAAGTCGTTGCCCCCTGAAAATTCGTGTTGCATCCGCTGTCGTGCTTTAAATTCTTGATATTTTGGAGATACTTCAGATATTTCAAATGCATTGGCTTCAAAAAATAACTGTGCGGACTTAGGAAATTGAAACAGTTCATAAGCTAAAAAATATTTTTCCAACGTTGTATTCCGCATAAAAGCATTCGCCCCCTGATCCGGGGTTAAACTTATCATCCGAGCAGTCAATTGATGAAGAACTTCTCGTGTTAACTTAGGGGCGACTAATAAAATAAAATCAATTATTGCGTCCATTTGGCTGTGATTTTTCTCAGTCATCGGCTTGTTTGGATGGACATACCCCTCTGATTTTGGAAATGAACTTTTATCCATTAAAATAGTTAATTCATGATCAGTAATCGTTCCATTAATTAATTTTTTTTCATAGACAGTTATTAACTTTTTAGTTTGCTTTAAAGGCATAATTTTCTCTTAAATTAATTTTAGTGCGATACAACCCCTCGCTAAACGCGCCCTAGTATAATTATCTATTATTTTATAGTTACATAATCTGCATTTAAAACATCAAGCACGTTCTTATAGAATAGTTCGTTATTAGTAATTTTACAGAAACAGGCATACCTAGTGGCGGCATCTTATGGTTTGTGTCACCAGAGGCCACGTTTATATGATGCTGCATTTTTTCTTAAAAACACAATGAGGCTAGGCTCGATTGATTTTATTATTTACCAAGATCTCATAGAACAATCGAATCTGCCCCATTGATCATTAAGAAAATCCCCTGTCTGAAGATAAAATCTATATTCACTCTCGGCTTTATTATTGGGTGGTTCTTGTTTCAAGTATTTAAATACTGGAGAATATTCCTCATCTCACTGTCATTTTAAGGAGGAACCATGTCAGTGCCACATCAACGATATCTTGAAGCTGCCATAGAAGAAGCTCGCCGAAGTCTTGCTGAGGGAGGAATACCCATTGGCGCAGTACTTGTTTATCAAGACAAAATTATTGGACGCGGACATAATCAACGGGTTCAAAAAGGAAGCACTACATTACATGGTGAAATGGACGCATTAGAAAACGCGGGTAGACAGCAGGCTAAAATTTATGAGCAATCCATTTTATACACGACTCTTTCTCCTTGCGTCATGTGCAGCGGAGCTATTCTTCTTTATAAAATTCCTTATGTTGTGATTGGCGAAAATCAAACCTTTATCGGTGAAGAGTCGTTATTGACATCACGTGGTGTCAAACTGGAGGTCTTACAGAATAACGAATGTATCTCCATGATGCGACACTTCATTACTCAAAATAGTAGACTATGGAATGAGGACATAGGCGAATAATTTAGTTTCCCATAAATCAAAATTTGATATTTTTCTGACAGTAAATTATAGCGCCTAAAAACCGCGATAGAAATCGTGTGGCGGCGTGTTTGTTGCTGCGTTTTTTAGTAACAGAGCAAAAGTATGAGCCGAAGTTCAAACACCAAGCTCTGATGATTTCATGGCTAACGTCAATTCCTCGATACAATATGTGCTTTTTGACAGTGCCGATACCCCTTTAGAGTATGAGGTATCGACTATGACGCTGATAAATCAACGCTGTATGGAATTAACTCCTGGTAGAGTCAAAATTTCACCAGCGCTACACTCAGGAACAAAATAACAAGATTTAGGAAAGGTTATTTGTTGATTTCAGAGTTGAGTCTGATTCTTCAACCTTGTCCTGCTTAGGTGCAAACAAAGAGAAGTAATGGTTTAATTTTTGTTTGTCCAAGACAGTATCGGTTCGAATTTCAGAATAGCTTCTGTATTCATCTACTTCCAGCTCAGTAACTTGGCCACGACTAACTGACTTATCAAATTTTCGATGAATATCATTACATACTGAAAGTAACTCATAAATGGTTCTATCTGATTTTAAATCACTGTCATCTTTTTGATCCAAATAATCTTGCCCATGTCGAGCTAAAGATTGTATGCCATTATTTTCTTCTATTTTTTTGAAACCTCCATGGATTAACGTTGCTAATCCCCGAGTGATTGGTTTTAAAAGCCAAGTCAACGGTGTGGTAACAAATTCAATAGCTCCTCTGAACAGGCTAAAAAGTCCATCCGCAAAAATCCATGGCTTAAAAGTGAAAATACCTACTATGGTTTTTCCCAATCCAACAATAAAATTGCTAATTCCTACTAAGGGCTGTTTGAAGTCCTGAACGATTTGAGTATTACTTTTATATGGCTTGAAATAATCAACGAAAATCTTAGCGCTTTTTTTTGCGGTATGTTTTAAAGGTACATAATCAAATTGACCGAATTTAACCAAATCAAACTCGCGATGCGGGAAAGGACGCCATCCATGATTTTTGTTTCTGTCCAAAGGGTCTTGGGTATAATGTTTAAAATAATCTTCAATTATTGGGTTCTGATCATCATCTTCGTCTAGCATCAATACGTTTTTAAAGTGTCGTACTACACGCATTGTTTGCATAAGGCTTCTAATTTGCCAAAAGCTATATTGCCCCACTTCTTTAACCTTTTTGGGAGAAAAATCATTTAAGAACCAAGTTTGATATTTATCAAGTTGCTGGTCCATTGCTTCTTTATCGTTAAATGAGTCTTTAATCACTGAGGACATTGTAGTTAAAAATCGGGCACTTGCCTCAAGGCCTGCATTTAGTCCTTTGAAATAAGATAGACCCAGAGCAGAATCCCCCTCCAAGACCACGCGAGTTTGAGCGCGTTGATTAACTACTTTTTTAGCATGTGTTGCGGGTGCTTCGTTAACACTAATACGAACTGACTCTTTGTCAATTAATTGGCCTTCCTCAGTTGTGTCTGCAATTTTATAATTAAGGTATGCCGTCAAAAATGATTTTAAATGTGGCGGTAATTCAGGTTCGTCTTGCTGATATCCACTGGGCTTTACCGAAGCATAAGGCTTCAAAGGTTTTTTTGATGTTGCTTTTTGCAATGTAAGATAATCTTCCTTTGAAATCATCATTTGCATGGTTACAGGCGTTTTCCCTTCATCAAAATGCCCCACATATTCATTGGCAATCAAGCCTTTTCTAGCCATTTTCTGATAAAACTGTTGTGTTCTTATTCCAGGAGCTTTTTCTTCACCATTAATTTCAAAACGTAACTGCAATACAAAATCAAATTCATGCTTTACTTGATTGTCTTTGGAAAATAATGAATCACTTACAACACTGTGTGTACCGTCAGCACCAATGATTAGATGAACGTTTGGATATTCATCATTTAGTGTCTGCTCGATAGTTTCTTCTTTAACTTCATGTTTTGTTTTAATCTCTATTCCGCTTTCCTTGGCTAGTTTAGTGAATATCTGTTGTAAGACGTTTGTGCGAATATGGGGATCTTTTTTTAATTGTCTTAACAGGGCTACCAAGGTTGGATCTTGTTCGCTTTGAGTAGCCTTCATTATGGCTTCTAACTGCACTGCTTGCATTACTAAGGTATGACTTCTTTGATATTCTTCATACTTTTCAAATACTACAATATTGAGATTAGTGTTTAGCCGTTTCATTCCCCAGGCATTAACAAGGCCTATAGGCCCTGCGCCAATCACCAGTACATCGGTATCTAAAGCCATAAAAAACTCCCAACAGATAAAATCTGTTCAATTATATAGCAGCATGGGTTTTAGTGCAACATAATTACCAACGCACGAGTTCTTACTCCATGTAGGTTCACGCTCTTTAATTAACGCTCGCTCAAACTCAGCGAATACCCCATAACCGATAGCATTAAATTAGCCATTAGAGTTGATTCACCAGTAAATGTTAGGCGTTCTTTGACAAATTCAATCGCCACGACAATTCCACGCAAATCCCCCAGGTTTCTAACTAATCTAGCCATACTATGGATTACCAGAGTATCTCCCTATTGTGTCAGATTTGTGTCAATAAATATAAAATTCAACGTTACCTTGACGGTTTTCCATGAACGCCCTGGCGCCAACCTAAGGTATACTCCATACTGACAATAAATTTAGGCATGGTTCAAGTGGAGTGAACACTTGTTTTATAAAAGACATAAAACAATAATTAGAGCTATTATTTGATATTAAGGCATTAGTATGCATTACCAATTAGAAGACCTGTGCAATAAAACCGGCGAAGAATTAGCCAGAGCCTTTGCAGAAATCCCTGCTGGCGTGACCTCGCTTAATTTGGCCTGGAATAACCTTCATAACAAAACTGGCGATGAATTAGCTAACGCTTTTGCAAAAATCCCTGCTGGCGTGACCTCGCTTAATTTGGCCTGGAATGACCTTCACAACAAAACCGGCGCTGAATTAGCTAAAGCCTTTGCGGGCATCCCCGCTGGCGTGACCTCGCTTGATTTGAGCTGGAATAGCCTCCACAACAAAACCGGTGCTGAATTAGCTAAAGCCTTTGCAGGCATCCCCGCTAGCGTGACCTCCCTTAATTTGAGCTGGAATAACCTTAACCTTCGATACAAAACCAGTGCTGAATTAGCCACAGCCTTTGCAGGAATCCCTACTGGCGTGACTTCGCTTAATTTGAGCCGCAATTACCTTCACAACAAAACCGGCGCTGAATTAGCCACAGCCTTTTCAGGAATCCCTACTGGCGTGACCTCGCTTAATTTGAGCTGCAATGACCTTGACAGCAAAACCGGCGCTGAATTGGCCATAGCCTTTGCAGGAATCCCTGCTGGCGTGACCGCGCTTAATTTGAGCCACAATGACCTTTGCAACAAAACTGGCGATGAATTAGCGATAGCCTTTGCAGGAATCCCGGCTAACGTGACCGCGCTTGATTTGAGCGACAATGACCTTGAAAGGTTATCTGAAGAAGAAATAAATAAATTAAGGAAATCACTTCCCAATATAAAAAGCATTCAACCGACGTCATTAGGAGCTGGTTTTCCTAAAGTTAAGAACGATGCTGGAATCGTAGTAAATAGTACTTCTACGCCAATGAATATTAACATGCAGATTTTAGGTGGTTTTATGGCAGTAGTTGGTTGCGCTGCGGTTGCCACTGCTTTTATTTTTCTAAATGCAGCAACTTGTGGCGCCGCAGGATTAGTAGTGGCAGGTTTGGGAATGGCGTCTATTCTTGTAGGAGTAGGATTATTTGCTACAGGCACATACCGCCCCCAAAAAACAACACCCATTGAATCTTTAGACAATTCAGGCTCTTTTGCGCATATGTAGCTAGTAAGGAGATGACAACCATCCAGGAACCACTGACATCGATTATAAAAATTACCAGACCTGCTCTGTTAAGAAGACACAAAATGATTAGAGTCCCAACAGTTGAAGACTTTGAACCCTAGGGTTTAGGTGGTGAGCAAACGTGACAGTTCAGGCTTCTCACAATTAATGTGATATAGCACAACGCTGGCAACAGAACGCTTCCCATTAAATGCTTATCGGTTCAAACATCTTTTGCTGTTGGGTTATTGTAAGTGTAGCACTTGAAACAAATAATAATTAATTTTAGCAACTATTTTTTATCATTAGCGCATGAAGTGATTTTGGGTATGATGTTTTTTTAGACTATAAATTTTTTGAACTTTTTTATAGCCTAAAAAAATTTTGTAAATACAGTCGAAAATTCAGCCCAGTTTATACCAGGCTGTGTTTTAGTTTACTTAGGGTGCATTTTCTTTAGCGCTATCGGCGAGCTCATTCATGGCTTTAGATAAGCCCGAACGCATTCCCCCTGAAAAAATACCAATCCCAGCAGCTAATATCCCTGCGCCAATAACGCCTTCACCCGATAATGTAATCCCAATCACCGTTGTTAAAGTAATACACAAAGCGGTGACAATGGTCCCAAGTGCAATCATCAAAGCACCTAAAATCTTTAAACCCATAGAAGGGTTTCCCTGGAGATTTTGCGCTTTTGCTCGGTATGCTTCCGGAGCCATTGAATGATTTAATAAGGCCTTGGTATCATTTAAAAGTTCAGTTGAATCAGGAATCGGAAGCTTCCCGTCATTTTTTAACCGTTCAATCTGATTAATTACTTTTTGAGCATGTTGCTTCTTTGAACTATTTAAAGGCTCCTTTTCAAGCAATTTTTCTAATTCTGTTTTTGCTGCTAAATAATTCAATGCATAAAAATTAGTATGGTCCTGAGTTTGTTTTAAAGGCATGTTTACTCCAGGCAAGATAAGATGTTGAGAAATATTACACCAAAATTATTAAGTTAGAATTAACAATGAACATTTAAAATTGATGATTTGTATTGTTATTTGAAGAGCGGTCTTCTTTAGGGTGCTTATTAGTTTCCTCCTCTGTTTGGCGTTTCCGTTTCTTCAAAGAAGGGTCTTGGTCTTCGAAAAAGCTGAGGCCTTTTTGCTGAGATAAAGACATTTGCAGTACCCTCTTATCTCTTTCTTGTTCAATAAGCTGAGCGATTTCATCATGGCCTCTAATTAGAGCAATATCGTAGGCAGTGACTTTGATCTTATTTAAATCCAATTGCTTTTTGCGGAACGTATCTATTCTGGGAATGACTTCATCGCCCAAAAGGTTAACTAAATCGTCAATTGAATCAATGCAAGAAATATCGAGATCGGTTTTTGGGGCTTTTATTAATTTTTTAACAATTTCAGTTTGACCCAATAGCGCCGCACCGAAGAGTGGTGTCGCGTTATCATAGACTAAATTGAGGTCGGCACCGCAGCGAATAAAATAAGTAAGAATTTTTGCATGCCCTTTTTCGATTGCGATAAAAATTGGAGGGGGAATATCCGCACAAGACGTTAAATCAAAATCTGCCTCACTGTCTGCTAAGGCTTTTATCGCTTCAAAATTATCTAGGTAAGTTGCTACATAAACAGCCGTTTTATTATTATAAGATGCATCAAGATTGGCCCCGTAAGAGGCAAGCTGTCCAATAACATGACCATGATCATTGGCCGCGGCAATAAAAACAGCTGTTGCACCGTCATCATTCGCTTCATCAAAATCGATTCCAAGCAGGCCGAGTGCATCAATAACGTTCGAATGGCCATTTTGGGCGGCAATATAGTGCATTGTAATTCCATTGTCATTTTTTATACCAAGAGAGCTGGCCGTATAAAGTTGAGTAATAAGTGCCGCATCGCCGTGTTTTGCGGCAACTTCAGCTAAATAAATTGCTTTTTCAGGCTCAGGAATGATTCTCGATTTGCTATGTTCTGTTTTAAGTGAGCCAAGGAGCTCTTTTAATAGTTGAGTTTTTTCATCTTTCATGAAATTTGTAAAAATAGACATATTAAAAACAAGATATTCATTTTCAGAAACCAGAGAAAAATTCTCTTTTATTACGTTAGTTAACTCAAGTGTTGAACCAACAGGAAAAGTTCGCGAAGGGTATCGATTGATATCCATAAATTTCCACCCTACACTTGGGGTGTAAATGATGGCATTGGTATGATCTACACTGGCTAAAACGATCCCTATAGTATCCTCTGACGAAAAACAGTTCTTTTCTGTTAACTGCTCGAGTTCATCTAAATACGTTTTAACGTCAATTATGCTATAGATGTCCGAAGCGATTTCTTCTAATCCACCTTGGGAAAGGATTTTCTCTGAAGAGGCAAGCGATGAAATTTTCTTCACATCGACCTGATGAAGAACAGCGCCAAAAAGCGAAGAATGGTGATCTGGCATCTGATATAACTCAAGACTTTCGTAAAATGCAGGAATATCAAGCAATTGCATGTCATTTTCAGTGCGTTCTTTTACCTGTTTTTTTTGAGCCTCTTTAATTGCCTTGGTGAGGGTATCAAATTCATTGACTATCTTAAGAATACGGGCATCAAAGATGTTTTCTTCATTAAGGAGGCAAGCTTCTAACCAGCGAAGTGAAAATCCATGGCAACTACCAACTGGACTTACTTTATAGCCTAGTTGCTTTTGTATTTCTTCAATTGAGTCATGAATATCCATAATCGCTCTAAATTAGTAAACAGGAGATGGAATGATAACTGTATATTATTAAGGCAATATTAAGATGAAGCTTAAATAGCAGGTAAACCCAGGGCAAGCGGCAAAAATATTTCAGCTTAATAATTTCTTAAGTTATTGATGATAAGATGCGCTATTTAAGTTCAGTTTTTCAAATGGAAAAAGGTCAATCTATGCTCTCAGCCAATACTCAGACTACATTCCCACAGACCACTTACTGGGACGAAGTAATTAATTACACGAATGAGGAAGGACAAGCACTTGAGGTTGCGCTTGAAAAACTTCGCCATCATGAGAGCAAAAGCCTTGACTTAGAATTCATCCATATCGGCAAAAGCAATTATCACCTTCTTTCATTCCGAATGAATCATTCCGACCGAGGACTAGGCACAATTATAAACTATAAAAAAAAGAACTACTTTATATTGCTTCAAGTTGTCTACAACCACGATTACCACAAAACCATCCTCACGCAAAAAGGAGGACTCAATGCATTCATGCGCGACCATGAGCAAGATATTAATCGGCTAATTGATCCGCAAGAACCCCAGATAGAGTCCCCCATCTCATCTGATGATTCCACTATCCCTTTGATGCCGCACAAAAAAAAACCATCACCATTCATTATATTCAGTGAAGAACAACAGCAATTACTTATGGCGCAACAGAATTCCGGTAAGGTCTTATTAGTGACCGGAGGACCTGGATCGGGTAAAACCATTGTTGCTCTGGGGCTTCTAAAAAATGAACTGGCAATTGATCATGGCACAGAGCAGACAACCATGGTGTATTTGGCCCAATCCCCAAAACTGGTCGAAGTCATGCGTTCAATGTGGCAGGAACAGATAAATGAGATCACTTCATGCAAAAAGGTGCTCTTTCTCACTTATGAGGAATTTATTCACAATGAAGTGAAAACTACGGATAAACAACTGATGGGAGAAACTCATTTCAGATCCTGGATACAGCTCTATTTAAAAAAAGGAGCCCATAAGAAAAATGAAATGTTACGCAACATGGTATTACCTTTTGGAGCCAATCCTGAAGGTATGTTATACAAAGAGTTCCGCATCCGTTCAGGATATACCACTGACGAGTACTTAGACAAATCCACAAAATCGCTGTTCTCTGTGCCAGAACAACGCGAATGGATAAACCAAGCCTTTAACGACTATCAACTAGCACTTGAGCAACAGAAGCTGTTTAATCCAGTGTTGCAAGTCATCGCCATTCCAATATCTTATGATTATATCCTTGTCGATGAAGCGCAGGATTTAAGTGGAGCACAACTCAAAAGCATCCATGCAAAGCGCTTATGTTTCTTTTATGATCCGAACCAAACACTTGATGATTGTTTATCTAAAACAACCTTCCTGATAAATTTACATGATCCGCGAAACATTGGCGGCTGTTCTCAATTCATGCTCAACGGCTCTTATCGCTTTCCTGAAACATTGATGCGCGTTGCCAATAAAGTCCTGGAACTGAAATTGCTCTTAGTTGGCGGAGTCATGGACAAAGAGAACCAACGACAGATTCAACAAACCAAGGAACAGGAACTATTCCATAAAAAGTCGCCCCATTCATTACAATGGATTTC
The DNA here is from genome assembly GCA_963844185.1 of uncultured Gammaproteobacteria bacterium. Classification (GTDB taxonomy): domain Bacteria; phylum Pseudomonadota; class Gammaproteobacteria; order Legionellales; family Legionellaceae; genus Legionella. The sequence goes on along the minus strand of CAWJMX010000011.1, from coordinate 263,910 downwards.
CAAAATCAACGACATTCGCACCAATCCGGAATTATTAGAAAAAATAGCACATTCAACCCGAGTAGCAATTATCACTTCAGATAATTATGTCGACGAAGCAAAAAAATTATTCAATACTGCATCAGTATTCACTCCTGAAAGTATTAAAGGGCTCGAATTTTACTTAATCATTATCTATCGCCCCTTAGATCATCCACAGGCAGAGCTCGCTAATAAGAAACTGGCAAATAAAAATTGGGGCAACATCCCCCAAAATCTCCCTAAAAAGGGACAGGAACATGATCCTAGAGACATCCTCTTCATTAATCAGCTTTATACGGCTATTACTCGATCTGAAAGCGAACTCTTGTTCGTTCAGGAAGAGCATCATAAAATAAACCATCTCGTAACATTCCTAAAACAAGTTTTTGACCCCAAAGAAACCATTAAGACAGACTACCTCGAACAAAGCTCATCTGAAGATTGGCTAAAACTTGCTGAGGATGCATTACATCAGGGCAATAGCGAGTATGCACGAGAAATATTCGCTCGTACTATCAATCATGCAGAGCACGCGTTTATAACATGGGAACAACAAATCTTATCTAAAAAAACACCGTTACTGCAGGTTAATAAGATAGAAAAATCTCCAGATTTGTTTTCCCTACCACAGGCAATAATTGCCCCAAAAAGAAATACTTTTTTTCCATCTCCGGAGAGCACTCAGCCTCGTAAAAAAGATAAGCGCCCCTCAATAACGGAAAATATTATTCAAAAATCGGAACATAAGCAACAAGTTAACTTAAAACAAACAAGTACTAATGCCAACCAAGTAGCGTTATTTTCAACTCAATACAACAATAAAAGTCTAAAAGAAATTTCTGATACTATTATCGAGATACTTTGTAGTCAAAACGAGAAAAAAACAAGCAACTTAATAGAGATACTATGTGATAAAAAAGGACAACACGTCTTTTTTAAGCTATGCCAAGAGATACCCAAAATTTCGATGCATAAGAAGGAAGCTACAACATCTCATTTAGCCTCTGCGGCATTCCGCGCCCTGTTTAATAAGGAACAAAATACAGATATTTTATCAATACTATTTGAAGACCAACACTTTGTTAACGCACTTAAAATAGATCCAAACTTTATTCCATTTCTATTAGTCCAAGATAATCAATATAAATCTTACTCAAATTTATACTATCTATTACAATCCCCTAATGGCCAGAAATTTTTTTGCCAACTATGCAAAGATAAGCTCTTTTTAAATAAGCTTTTTTCAAATGAAAAATTCATTCCCACCGTACTTACCCGAATTACAAAAGAAGACAGTGTTGCATTAGAAAACACCTCCATTCTTCTTCAATTATGTTCTTCTCAAACTGGAATAGACTGTTTAAATTATTTATATATCCATCAAAAGGAAAAAAACATTTCTGGAGAGTACTTATTCGCACATTCTGAATTCATACCAACTTTATTGGCAAAAACTAGTGACCAAAATGCAATATCAAAGGGCGTATCGTGTCTCTTCCTCATGATCTCATCAACAAAGAACAAGCTGTCACTGATATTAAAAGATATTGCGGCTCAATTATGTAATCATAAAGATTTTTTTGACACCTTGCTTACCATTGTGAGCGGAGTTCCAAACGCGGATAATCTTTCCGCCTTCTTGTTATTATTGTCTCAGGACACACCAATTCATGTAGATTTTCTTAATGCAATATATAAACAGAAAATATTTTTTAGTACTCTTTTCTCGAACCCAAAATTCATTAATACCTTAGTTACTCCTGCCTGCTCTCTTATCATGCAGATAAAAAATATATCTTGCTTGCATTTATTTTTTTTACGCCCATCATCGCCGCTATTGTATAAAATAACCGAAGCGAATGTCTGGAAAGAAATATTTGCGCATGAGCAATTCATTCCTAGCTTGTTATGTTCCGACGTAAAGCTCAATGTAAATATCGCAATAAAAGATCAACGTTTGGTAACGAGCAATTGTCTTCCTTTATTATTTTATTTTTTGAATACTAGACAATTTAAAATTTTTGCCCAACACTGTCTGGAACCCTCTTTCTTTATAAACTTCTATGCTCATAAAGGACTGATTCCTTGCTTATTAATGCGCGGAGAAAATGGTGAATCCGCATTGCATGCCTTATTAAGAACAGTTCTAGGACGTGAACTTTTTAATAAACTCTGCGCTGAAAAAACATTTATACAAACCCTCCTAACTGCCCCTGGTTTTCTAGAAACACTTGATCATGAATTAGACATCAACAACCGTTTTAACATCATATCTGTGAATATTGATGAAGCAGAAGAGAGTATTGAGCAAGGATGTATTTACATTAGAAATAAAGGTGCCGCGCAAATAGAGTTTAAAGCTCTTAATGAAAACAATATTGCGCTAGGATTTATATTTCGTGAACCCATGTTAACAATAGCCAAAGGACCGACTTTAATAACGCATCTTGCAAAGAGCCTTTCTCAAAACTCGGCCTATAAATCCGTACGTAGCCTTCTGGAAAAATACATTGATCAGGAATTAAGCGATAAATTACTTAGAACAGAGCATTTAGAAGAGCTTAAAATAACATTTAAATGATAACCATTACTATTTTAGGCCACTATCCCCATAGAGTGGCTTAAAAATATTAATGAAAGCGGCCTTAAAAAGGTCATGAGGCAGTGACACTGCCACTCCTCCAAAAGTCACCGCAGTCGCTCCGGTTAATCCTGTTCCGGTTAAAGTCACGCCATTTCCACCTAATGCAGTTCCCGAACTGGAATTGATGATCGTTAACGTGCGGCCTGATTGGACAGCAAGGATCGCCGTCGATGCGTTGGTATTGATACCCTAAATGGTAAAGTTTGTCTGAGGTAGAACCATGTGGCCTGCTGTATACTGTGTTTAGGGATTAACCTAAAGTGCGACTCAGTTCACTTTTATTGGGTACGGCCCCCCCCCCACAACGGTTCAAGCCCACTTATGTTGCGTAAGGGTACCAACATAAGAAAATAGAATTTGCCAATTATGCTGCTGATCCTTGGTTATTTTTTACTCTAATCAGGCTTTTGTGGACTTAAAGCCAAAATGGCACATATTTGATCTTTATGAAAACATTCCAACCAAACCAAAATTCCATGGTTGGATTCTTAGCGATATCAAATAAATTTTCCTGTATTTTCAACATGTTTGGTAATGACTCCCTCATTCTTAATAATTCCTTAATTAATGTTAAGTATTATTGATATCTTTTATTGACAAAAAATCATCATAGTGTGTTCAATATATCATTGAGGAAATTTAGATGTCTAAAAACAACCGTTCAAAAGGACAACGCAAGACAGGGCTTACTAATACTAATCCTACTGCAAATAACCCTACTAATAGTACTTCGGCTGCAGGAAATACATTAAGCAGTATCTTTACGCTAGGGCGTAGTATATTAAAAGGCGCTTCTGATGTGGCAGTAAACGGTGCATCTACTGTAGCACAGGGTGTTTCTTCTGCAATGGGCAGTCTGGCCAGTAGCGTTTCTTCTGCTGCAGGCAGTACTTCTACTGTAGTAAAAAATACTTCTGGTGCTGTAGTACAGGGTGTTTCTTCTGCAGTGGGCAGTCTGGCCAATGGCGTTTCTTCTGCTGCAGGCAGTACTGCTACCGCAGTAAAAAATACTTCTGATGCTGTAGTACAGGGCGTTTCTTCTGCAATAGGCAGTACTGCTACCGCAGTAAAAAATACTTCTGCTGCTGTAGTACAGGGCGTTTCTTCTGCAATAGGCAGTACTGCTACCGCAGTAAAAAATACTTCTGGTGCTGTAGTACAGAGCGTTTCTTCTGCAATAGGCAGTACTGCTACCGCAGTAAAAAATACTTCTGATGCTGTAGTACAGGGCGTTTCTTCTGCAATAGGCAGTACTGCTACCGCAGTAAAAAATACTTCTGCTGCTGTAGTACAGGGCGTTTCTTCTGCAATAGGCAGTACTGCTACCGCAGTAAAAAATACTTCTGGTGCTGTAGTACAGGGCGTTTCTTCTGCCATAGGCAGTACTGCTACCGTAGTAAAAAATACTTCTGGTGCTGTAGTACAGGGCGTTTCTTCTGCAATAGGCAGTACTGCTACCGTAGTAAAAAATACTTCTGGTGCTGTAGTACAGAGCGTTTCTTCTGCAATAGGCAGTACTGCTACCGTAGTAAAAAATACTTCTGGTGCTGTAGTACAGGGCGTTTCTTCTGCAATAGGCAGTACTGCTACCGCAGTAAAAAATACTTCTGGTGCTGTAGTACAGGGCGTTTCTTCTGCCATAGGCAGTACTGCTACCGCAGTAAAAAATACTTCTGCTGCTGTAGTACAGGGCGTTTCTTCTGCAATAGGCAGTACTGCTACCGCAGTAAAAAATACTTCTGGTGCTGTAGTACAGGGCGTTTCTTCTGCAATAGGCAGTACTGCTACCGTAGTAAAAAATACTTCTGGTGCTGTAGTACAAGGCGTTTCTTCTGCAATAGGCAGTATGTTAACCAAGACTGTTTCTTCTCCGGACAGTGAGCTAGTGGCGAAAAAAGAAAAAGAGATTGAGCAGCTGCAACAAAAATTAGCAGAGCAAAAGGCTGATTATACGCAACAGATATTAATTGCAGAACAGATTGCCGCACAGAAAAGATATGAGGACGCATTAAAAGAAAAACAAAATATCCAACTTGCCCGTACCTTGCAAATGGCTCCTGTAGTGGAGCGTATCAAAACTCTGGAGGAAAAAGCACGTGAGCTCAACACACGCAATGAAGTATCCGCATTTAAGGCGGCATACACTTTGGTTACTGGAATGCGTAAAGCGGTAGATGCTTATATAGCCAGTGACAAGAGTACTGAAGATGCTTTAACCGATTTTAAAACACAGACACCACGGCTGATCCAGACAGCGGATAAAAATTTGGGTGAGCATCGTAAAAAATGGAACTATTTTTTGGCAAATCTTTCATTAGCCGTCTTAACGGTAGGTGTCGGTTATTTGGCTGCTATGGCTGTTAATAAGCTGGTGAATAATAGATTTACGTTCTTTAATGAGACAGACAGTCACGTTAAATTAAAAGAGCTAGAGCACGAGATTAACAATACTGGCATGGGTCAAAGTCACTGCACACTTTGATGAATTTGCATCGTTATTTTTGGGAGCAGATATTCTGATACATAGTTCAAAGAACATGATGATAACTGCTCCCAAAAAGAATCACGGCAAACGTTTTTCTGCATCAACAGAACGAATTATTGAGCGGCAAACCATTTTATGTATTCTTTAAAACACTTAAATGTCCTGTTTCAACTTGGTTTTGTCGGGCTTCCTGGCCTCTACTGAAATCCTATCGAGATCTCGGACAATCTACAGTACAACACGTGGAGCCAGAACTTCGCCTCGGCAGCGTTCAGCTCGACTACTCGAAGAAGGATGATTTGACTTTATTTGACAGATTGCGAGAAATGAAGCGTGGATGAAGCCCCGCAAAATTTTTCTGTATAATTTTTTACTACGCTCTAGTTATTTAATTTATTCATGATATTTCACCAGGAGTTAATGAACAATGCTAAACTTGTCGCAGGAAAATACATCAGTTCTTATTGCATTAAAAGAAGGGTACGACGCATTAGCGTGGTATCAGCGCTTACTTTTTCCAGAAAACCTGAGGACTGCATTAGAAGAATTTAATATTGAGTCACCGTCCAGCCAAGCCTGGAATATCTGCAATGCTTTTTTAAAAGATACTTGGTTTTTTCAACGTTGGTTTTTTTCTGCTCTTCAAGTTTTTAATTCCTCATCTCTTGTTGCTGCTCTTATAGAAATGAACAAGTCAAGCTTATTAACGGGTGATGCCGCCCAGGCTAATTTTAATGCGGTGGCGGGATTCAATAAGCCAGACTCGGTTGCTTTCGCCCTTTTCAGACTGGGCAATGCTAAATTATTAACGGGTGATGCCGCCCAGGCTAATTTTGAAGCGCTGATGGGACACCAGGACCCAAGCTCCGTTGCTAACGCTATATCCGCTGGCGGATTATTAAGGGGGGATACAGCTCAGGCTGAATTTGATGCACTGGTGAGACACCAGGACCCACGCGCTGTTGCTGAAGCCCTTCTCAAACTGTGCGATGCCAAATTAATAACGAGTGATAATTGTAATGCTGTGGCGGGACATCAGGACCCAATCTCCGTTGCTTACAACCTTGTCGACCTGAACAACGCCTATATCGAATTGAACAGCTTTGATTTATTAACGGGAGATACAGCCCAGGCTAATCGTGATGCGGTGGCGAGACACCAGAATCCGGGATCTGTTGCTTCAGCCCTTACCTTATTGAGCAGGTATGGTTTATTAACGGGAGATACAGCCCAGGCTAATCGTGACGCGGTGGCAGGAAACCAGTGTCCGCACTCTGTTGCTTCAGCCCTTATTCGCTTGAACGATGCTGGCTTATTAACGGGAGATACAGCCCAGGCTAATCGTGACGCGGTGGCGGGACACCAGACCCCGGAATATGTTGCTACAGCCCTTATTCTATTGAGCGGGTCTGGTTTATTAACGGGTGATACAGCCCAGGCTAATCGTAACGCAGTGACGAGACACCAGCATCCACGCTCTGTTGCTTCAGCCCTTACTCTATTGAGCGATGCTGGTTTATTAAGGGCACAGGGTAATTTTAATGACTTGCTCACCTATTCTGCTATTTTATTTGGTCCTCAAGCGCAAGACCTCTGGTTTAGAATACCAGGACTAACGACAGAACGGTTTCATCGCATTATCGAGATTGCAGCAGAACACAGAGATAATGTGGACGCAGGACAAGATGCGTTTGTGAATTTTGTTAACCTTAATCTTCTTCATATGGATGCTGTAAGGCACCGCATGGGTGCGGTAAGGCACCGCATAGGTGCGGTAAGGCGCCACGTATTTAACGACGGTCAAAGTACTCACTCTGCCAGTGTTCATCAATCGGTATCTGCGAGCGCAACGAAACTATTCCAGCGCTATGGAACTCAGCTTTCAGGAAACGGCCTCAATGAATTAATGCACCAGCTAATTCATTGGGGTAATGAACTACCTGCCGACAACTCGTTAAACACTGAGGCTGCTAAACGCTGTCTTAAACGACTTACGGCAATTTATTATACCTATACCGATGAAGTATCCAAGGTATCGACGCGGGAGCTTTTGGCGCTTTCTTGGCTGGCTATTCATGATGAAGCCAATCGGATGGGCAGCCTGGATGATGCCAAAATGCAGTTCATCGAGGGTCTTTATGAAATTCAACGCGGTTATAATTTATCTGAGCTTGGCGTTGATGATGGAAATCCTGACGACCAAAGCATTTGCATTGCAGGAACCTTCAATAAATTAATGGAAAAGCTACAAGGACTGCATCCCGATGTTGAAGTCCTTTTTATTACCCAACAAGCCGCTGCATTGAAGTTTCCTCTGGTCGTAAAAGAAGAGGCAATGAAGTATTTAACCGAGCTTTCTCAGCAGCAACCCACTGGCTTGTCAACTGAGTTGCTAAAGCAAATACAAGATGAGGGTGTTTCTGCCATTTTAAAGCATATCTCAAAAAACGTTACGAATAGAATCTTGGATGAATTTGGTGCTCTATACAACAACAGCGCCGAGAATGGTTTGTTCAAAGCACTGATGGCTACCGCAGAGTATGTGGATTTAGGTGATTTAAGCAATTTTGAGAAGACCATTACCTCCTCGAATAAAAATGCTTTTTTTCAGCCACATGATGCTTTAATTGAGGAGCCTCAATTAGAAGCGCTGTTACCAAGAAATACTCAGTGACTCTAATTGCTCAACTAGTCCCTGTACGTGCTGGTAAAAAATCGCTTGCGCTTGCAGGGGTTCCTTGTATGACTTTGTCGCGAAAAACGTTTAATACGCAGGATGGAGAAACGCTGGGCGAGTTTATGCTGCAAGCCCTTGGAATTATTCAAAGACCGACTGGTTTTCTGCCTGGATATGTTGTCCTTTTCAGGGGGCCGTGGAAGACAATGGCATTCGGTTAAGCTTTTGCAGAGGCAATTTTGCTGCATCAATCGCCAAAAAGCGTTCACTGTCCTGCTCGTTCATATGAATAACGCTAAAATGCGGGCAATTTACGCCATAAAAATTCCTTAACCAAATGCCATTGCTGTCAACAGACCCTAGAATTTACCTGCAGTGCAATAGTACTCTCCTCTTCTTATATGTATAATAGATCAACGCCCTGATAAACTTTAACTAAAAAATAGCTGATGAAACATTCTTTGTATCTGTGTTCGATTTGTGAAAAGTCCTTGCCGCAAAGTAGAATGATCTCTGGCGAATTAATTCGCCCGGAAATTAGTAAAGAGATTCTTCGCATTTGTCCAGATTGGAATGATCAACACTTCATATGCCATGAAGATTTAGCGGTAATGCGCTCACGCTATATTCGTCATTTGCTCATATCTGATAAAAATGAACTGACAACCTTAAAACATAAAGTTCTGAATCATCTAGATGACCCAAAATTATTGTCTATAGATATGGAACCTCATCTCGATCAAAAATTATCACTTGGAGATCGTCTTGCCGATAGAATGGCCAGCTTTGGCGGCAGCTGGAAATTTTTAATCTCTTTTTCCATTTTTATGGCGTTTTGGTTAGGGGCAAACTCATTGATTTATTGGTGGCAACCTACTGATCCCTATCCCTTTATTTTCCTAAATTTAATCCTATCCTGTCTTTCTGCAATTCAGGCACCAGTCATTATGATGAGTCAAAATCGAAAAGAGGCAAAGGATCGCGTCCGCTCTCAGCATGATTATCAAATTAATTTGAAAGCGGAACTTGAAATTCGTACCTTACACGAAAAAATCGATCATCTTTTATCACACCAATGGGAAAAAATGATGGCCATTGAAAAAATCCAACTTGAGTTATTATCTGAATTACGCTCAACCTAAGTTAACGCGAACCTCAAATTTTTTTGCGGGTAATGTCGAAAATTTTATTTGATGTCGAGGGCGGCTTTGTCTGGACGAGACTAAGCCGCAAGCTCATAAAACTTAATTACCCGCCATATAATCAATGGCTTCTATGATAGCTTTCTCAGAGCAATTCTTATGCGGCACATCGGCTTCCTTGCATAAACCACCATGAGGCATTAATCGTTTACCAATACTTGCTTTATATAATAAATAGTCCATTGCTGTTTTAAATTGAGCGGGATTATTTTTTGATTCAATCGCCGCATCGTTAAATCGTACAGCCCATGCTTTCTTATTAAAAGCAGCAGGAGCGTGCATGCCTAGAGCAAACCGCGGGGCATGACAGGTTTGACATATTGTTTCATAAGTGGCTTTACCTAAATCACTGGCAAGAAGAGAGCTATTAAGTGTAATGAGCAAAATAAATAACCTAATTTTCAAATTAAACTCCTGTAGAGGTAATATAAAACCATAGAAATCCGAATTATTTCTCAATTTTACCAGTTAGTTATCAAAAAATCTTATTGGATTTTATAAAACCTACACTATAATCAAATTAAATATTATTAATTGTTAACTGTGCGTGTTTTCAATTAAAATTACCTTTATCTATAAGATATCATGAAAATTTCTCAGAGTATTGCAACAACAATACTAAAAAATATAAGTACTTTTGAAAAAAAATCAGGCCCAACTTATTGGGTCACAACTACAAATCCGAAAAACCTATGAATAATCTACCGAACAATATTGACCATTTAATTAATGACGCAACAAAGCACCTTCAAGAAACACAGTGTGTTCTAAGTCAACTTGTTCAAATTGCAACTGACGATGATGGCTCTTCTACTGAAGATAAAATGCTTACAATTCAACTGATACTGCAATACCGTTTAAGCGGTGAAGATGCCTTGAGCTTTGTGTTAAAGATGGATCAGAATTTACTTTATTGGCTTGGAATTCAACCCCAGCACTCTGCTAAAATGAACCTGGATCGATTAGCCTATGCGGTAGGGAATGAAGATTTAAAACAAATCTTAAATGTTTTAGCAATCTTAACGGGTTCCCTCTCCAAAATTATTGCCCGTTACAAAAATAGTCATGCCTCATTTGCCCTAAAACACAAAGAACCACCAAAACAACACCTAATGCTCAGAGAAGCCTCAAAACTAACTGCCAAACAAAATCAATTTTTAGACGTACTACATAAGCTTCATTTAGAAATTAAGCAACTACTGGAACTGCAGTCTGTAGGACCTGTTTTTGATCATATTGCCGCACTCAGAGGACCCATTTCACATTTTCACCAAGCCATCATTCATGGTCTTGGGCAAGCAGAAGAACTTTATCATCAAGTGAATAAAACCCCTTCAATAGATTATCAACTCCATTCTTTGCTAAAAAAAACGGAAGAAGTACTTCATTCAATACCAAATAGCTATACCCCACATCCTCATAACCCGATAACACAGTTTGATCATTCAACAACTTCCGAACAATTAGAACAACGCGCTGCAGCAAAACGGTTAAGGCCTTTTTTTGGATAAAAAATTATTGATAGCGGAACATGTATCCCTGCTGTGGATATTAGGCAGTGATTCTTTAGCGTCAAGTTTTCAAAATCAAAATTAGAAATAATTTTATTAAAATTCATTATTCACTGCATAAACCCTCTGTAATCTTTCGATAAAAAAACAATGCTAAATTTGACGGCAATTCATTCAGAGTCTACATATCATATATAGTATGCGTACTAAAGAAACGCTTCGAGATATGTTTTACTTTTAACTATAGAGGATAGGACATTAAAATCCGTTCTCTGAGATTAGCCAGAACTTATGTCCTTATACGTATTAAGCCACATAAGATTTTTATTCTCGTTTGAATACTAGAATTGTTTATCGAACAGAGGAGTAACAATGCTATCACCATCAGAACATCCTACACTTTCATTAAAAATCGGCGATTTTAAACAGGGTTTATCTTTTTTAATGCAAATACCGACGGAACAACTTTACCGTCTTTATGTTGATGGCTATAAATTAGCCGCTGAAAAGGGGCCGATGCAGTATGATACTCGCTACGAGAACGAGGGGGGATCAAATACACACAATAAAAATGAAGTACTTAAAGCACTGCAAGGCTTACAGACAATAGTACAGCATGGGGTTGACGAATTAAGTACTGGTTCCTCAGAGCTACCTATACCCAATTCTATTATCCAAAAAACACGTGGCCGCATCATGCGAAAAAATGATTGGGGCCAGGATATGTTTATTGAGGCTATGGATGGTTCAGGCGGTTTTGGAGTAAGTCCGAATACTGTATCTGAACAGGGATTAAGACAATTGTTGCAAAGAATGGCCGATCCCAATGAAAAAGGGTATAAACATGCTGCACTTCGAATCGGGGACTACCAGATAAACTCCTCTAATGCGTTGGAGATTCCTGAAAGTGAAATACCTAATATATTGGTTAGCCTAAAATATAATGGTGGATTTTTATGTACGTCCGATGAGCATGAACATGAACCGGATGAAGATTTCTTTTCTAGCATGATGGAAACCTACACCGCAAAGTTTAGCGATGAGTTTGCTGCCACGAAAAAAAATGGTGACGTTGATCAGATGATTCGTATCATTGTCGATTATGTTCAGCGCTGTGAACAATTACATCCTTTTGGTGATGGAAATAGCCGTACTTTTGTTAATTCTTTAATGTGTTATTGTTTAATGCAAGCAGGATTACCACCAGTAATTTTTGAGAGACCCGCAGTAGTTGATATGCACTCCGTGGACGAATTAGTCGCGATTGTTAAACAAGGGTGTTTTAATACTCTGGATTTAATCCAAGGTCAAAATACGATTCATGGATTCAATCATGCGCAGATGATGGAACAACACCAAGAAAAGGCAGATCCTCATTTGCATCAAATAATCATGCAATCGTATGATGTTAAAGAGCATTTGCATAAGATTACGAGCACTCTGTTAGAAACAAAAGAACCGTTATTGAGCGAAGAGCAACTTAAAGAGCGGCGCCAGTACCACTTAGAGTCTTTACGCCATGAAATAAAACACCTGTCTGAGTTATTATCCATGGCTACTGGATTAGAGCAGTCCCAAGACCAGAGAGAGAACATCAAAGAAATTTTACATAATCTAAGCAAAACAGACAATGTAGAACTACTTGCTGAAGAAAAAATGGGGCTTTATGATGAACTTTCTAAGATAGTTGAACACAATCTTAAATTTTATGAAGAAAAAAGGAGGCAGCCAAAAAATGCAACAAGAAATAACTCCATGATTGATAGCAACTACTTTGCATTCCATTCGCTTAAATTAGCATTAGAGGAGCGAATTTCCTTAGGAAAACACTATTATGCAGGCAAAGATTTTTTTACTTTTCAACAAAATCATCTTAATGAGAGCATTACATCTGAAGTTCATGAGCGGCTAAAAAGTACCACCCAAACTTATCTTGGGCAAATGAACAAAAAGAACTCAAATTACGTATTGGTAACAGAACTACACAAAATATTGACAGAAACCCACCCTAATGAACTGTCTATCACTCGATTTTATAATAAGTTAGCCGAGTCATCACCGCTGAATCCACAAAAGACGAATATAGAGCTTATTAAAAATAATAGAAGTAAATCTACTAAAAATTTTATATTAGAAATAGTGACCATTGCTGCAATTGTAGTTACCGGTATTATCCCTGGGGTAATGATCATGGCGGCAACAAAAAAATGGCCTTCTGAGTTATTTGAAAGTTACAGTAATCAGTTTAAAAAACAGATCGATAAGAACGTTAATGTACTTGATAAAAATGTAACGGATAAATACAAACGCCGTTTAATGGATTCTAAAATAGAAAATGAAATAGTTCCAGAGCAAAAAATAACACCTGGCGCCCCCACCTAATTTAATAGATGGTTTTAAGGGCGTTTAGAGCCATCTATTAAATAATAAATTAATAGGTTAAATACTGTTACTTTGTAGATTGTAGGAGGAGCCATATTATGCACTCCTTTGACACTGAATTTATTGATTGAGAATAAAACAACAGAATGAGCGTTTTCAAATGGTATAGCTCTCATCTTCAAGCGTGTGATATTCCCACTTCCAATCTCTAATTTCGGGTAAATCGTTCCCATGCTGCCTAATGTAGTGTTGATGTTCTAACAATTTTATGTTGATATTCTCGATAAGTTTTTGTTCTTTACTACCTAAATGCGGTAAATGATTAAGAACATCAAGAACTAAGTGAAAGCGATCCAGCTCATTTAATACAGTCATATCAAAAGGAGTCGTGATTGTCCCTTCTTCTCGGTATCCTCTAACATGCATATTTCTATGATTAGACCGACTGCTTGTCAACCGGTGAATAAGCCATGGATATCCATGGTATGCAAAAATCACGGGTTTATCAGGAAGAAACAAGAGGTCAAAATCCTCATCACTTAATCCATGGGGATGTTCATAATCAGGGAGCAATTTCATTAAATCAACAACGTTAATAACGCGAATTTTTATGTGTGGTAATTCAGCACGTAAAATAGAAACTGCAGCCAATGTTTCAAGAGTAGGCACATCTCCTGCACTGGCCATAATGACATCAGGAGCCACTCCTTGATGATGACTCGCCCATTCCCAAATCCCTATTCCATTAGCACAATGCTGTTTTGCTTCTTCGATTGAAAGCCACTGCGGTGCTGGATGTTTGCCGGCAATAACCACATTGACATAATGTTGACTCTGTAAGCAATGATGCATGATGGACAACAAACAATTTGCATCAGGAGGAAGATAGACACGAATTATTTCTGCCTTCTTGTTTACAACATGATCGATAAATCCAGGGTCTTGGTGTGAAAATCCATTGTGGTCTTGACGCCAAACATGGGATGTGAGCAGGTAATTTAGCGAAGCAATTTTTTTACGCCAGGGAATGGTTGATGTAACTTTAAGCCATTTAGCATGCTGATTGAACATCGAACTAATGATATGAATGAATGCTTCATAACAATTAAAAAGACCATGCCGTCCCGTCAATAAATATCCCTCTAACCAGCCTTCACACTGATGTTCACTCAATACCTCAAAGACCCTCCCCTGAGAAGATAAAAAACTGTCCGAAGGCAAAATTTGTGTGTCCCATTGACGATTAGTGGCTTCAAATACAGCTTCTAATCCATTGGAAATGGTTTCATCTGGTCCAAATACACGAAAATTACTTGCGTTTAACTGGATTACATCTCGTATATAAGGGCCTAATACACGGGTATCCCCTTTGCCCTGCATACCGCGCTCTAATAACTTAAGAGAATAATCATCAGGCTCAGGCAATTTAAGTACTTGTAGTAATCCCCCGCCATTGGCATGAGGGTTTGCACTCATACGCCTTTCATTCTCAGGGGCCATAGCCCTTAATTCATTGCGCAACCGCCCCTGTTCATCAAACAATGTTTCGGGTTTGTAATTTCTAAGCCAATGCTCCAAAATGTTTAGGTGCCCAATATTGCTAGAACAGTCAGAAACAGGCACTTGATGAGAACGAAATGTCCCTTCAATCTGTATTCCATCAACCACCTTAGGAGCAGTCCACCCCTTAGGCGTTTTTAAAATAAGCATAGGCCAACGCGGGCGTTGGTTATTCTTTTGGGAACGAGCGTCGTGCTGTATGCGTTTAATCTGCTCAATGACTCTTTGCAGCACAGCAGCCATCGTCTCATGCATCAGCAGGGGATCATCGCCCTCAACCCAATAAGGTGTCCAACCATAACCGTAAAGCAAGCTTCCCAGCTCCTCTTTCGTAATGCGTGCTAAAATCGTAGGATTAGCTATCTTATACCCGTTTAAATGAAGAATAGGCAATACAGCGCCATCGGTTACTGGACATAAAAATTTATTTGAATGCCATGCAGTTGCAAGTGGACCGGTCTCCGCCTCTCCATCACCAATAACACAAGCAACGATTAAATCTGGGTTATCAAATACCGCACCAAAAGCATGGCTTAAAGAGTACCCTAATTCACCACCTTCATGAATAGAACCAGGGCACTCTGGGGATGCATGACTGGGAATTCCACCAGGAAAAGAAAACTGGGAAAACAATTTGCGCAAACCGTCTTCATCCTGACTAATTTCAGGATATACTTCACTATAAGTTCCCTCAAGATAAGCATTCGCAACGACTGCTGGGCCACCGTGCCCCGGACCAGAAATGTACATCATATTCAAATCATATTTCTTGATAATGTGGTTTAGGTGGGTGTAGATAAAATTCTGGCCAGGAGTTGTTCCCCAATGCCCTAACAGCCTCGGTTTAATATCTGAAAAAACCAACGGTCGTTTGAGCAACGGATTATCGCGTAAGTAAATTTGCCCCACTGATAAATAATTAGCAGCACGCCAATACCGGTCTATTTTATCAAGCATTTCTTGAGTAAGTGTTTTCATTATAAAATAAGCACATTAAATTGATAGCTATTATACCGAACTAATAATTCACTTAATACTAGGTTCTGTCTATCAAGTTACATAAGAAAACAACAAGTTTTCTCCGATTCTGGGATCTTTGCTTCCTCAAGATTAAAAATACCTAATCGTCCTAAGAGACTGCTGTATACAACCTTCATCGTACGATCCTCGATATTGTATTGATTCACCAGTTCTTCTGCTGTTTTCGATAAAGGAAGGCACTCATTATCTAAATCAAGAATACGCGCTTCACCCAAGTTTTTTAAAGCAAACTGTTGTAAAAATCTCTCTTTCTCCGTCACATTGCGAAAAAACTCCATCTCCAAAGACATAATAATGGTATTATTGTTCACACATGCTATAGCATGATATCCCTCTGGAAAGTTGATCCGACTTACATTTTGATCCTTCAGTTCTACAGCCAACCCCGCCGCAATCCTGGGCGCTTTTAAATAATTTTTTTTGTTGTTGGAATTTTGCATTACGGCTGTAAAATTAGAGCCGTTTCCCTCGTCGATGATTTTTAAAAACAAACCATCGCCCTCCTCATATCGCTCAACGCTTGCGCTTAAGGCATGATTGACGACAAACAAATTATCTTTATTTGTTCTTGCAACTAATGCATTACATGGAGAAAAATATCTTGAAAATAAATTACTGCCAGCCATTGTTTTGCCAATGCCCACCTCATTACCGCGACTACCCATAAAGCGCAAAAAATTAATGATATTCGTGATATTATCAGGCTCTGCTGCACCAATAACCTTACCCTCAGGATTGAGTATAAATTGATTAATCACCTTGAGATAATAGCGGCATAAAACAGGTATGGGAGTAGAAGAAACCAGTTCTTTATCTTCTATAAAATATATTTTTCTGTCTTCATCATCACCTATTAACAGGATTACATTTTCTTCCTGTTGCTGTAACTTACTGATATTATTTCCTAAATCATTTTCATTCTTAAAAAGATAAAGAACATAATCTTTGTAAGCTAACTGCTGCTCCACCAAAAGCCCAGGAACAAAAATACAGGCAAGATCTTTACCATGATCCAATAATGGCAATGGTATGCCATCAATACTCATACATTGAACTTCCCCCTCCGTTGTTGCCGAGAGGACGACGATCGGAGGATATTTATTTGATTGCATCATTTGGGGTTAGCCTTAATACTAGGGTAAAGAAAAATTAAGAGTTAGATAGTTAATCCAAAGAAATCCATTTGATTTGATTGTATTAAAAAAATTAAATTAGCGCAATATTAAATCATTTTATTTATATGCTAGAACAGCATGGGCGATGTGATAAAAGTACTTTAAATTGATTCATTCTCATTAAGGAGTTCTATAGCATTTTCTGGAATTATTGACTATTTTTACAAGGGACAACCTCGCTAGAACCTCAATAAGTACACCAACAACAGTCGCCAAAGCGGCTCCTGATTTAAAACCAAATAAAATAATTGCAGTCGCAACAGCTCATTCAAAAAAATTTACCTGTTTGCCCCTTCTCTTCATCATTTAGAAAGCATCGAACCACGAATAAGTAATACAGGCGTTGTTGCAATACGAATAACATTCTCAGCCACGCTACCTAGAAAAAGACGATTTACCCCTCTTCGACCATGAGTACCAATAACCAGTAAATCAGCTGGCCACTCAGTAGCCGCAGCAACTATCAACTCGGCAACTCGTCCCTGGATTGGTTTTAGTTCAAAAAGAAACTTCTCGACTTTAATCGATGAGTGGCTTTCTATCATTGTTTGCGCGTTATCTAGTATCTTCTGCCCATCTTCTTTCAATGAGCTAATAAAAGCAGGGTAATCAACAATTGGTCCACCATTATAGATATAACTCTCATCGATTACATAAATAAGACGGACATTAACCTCTTCACCTTGAGCCAGTTTGATAACCTCTTCTACTGCATAATTGGATACATCGCTCCCATCAATAGCCAACATAATATTTTTATATAGCATCATCGCTCCTTTCATCCCGAAGTACAGCAGAATGATTATTCATTACATGATTTAATTATATCCTCATAATTCCCTGTTTTCGGTAACATTTGTTTTGAGGCAACTCACGGAAGAGACTATTTGACAAAAAAAAACCAGTCAGTCATAATTAAAAACAGTTATTTATAAAAACAAACATTAGTGACTTATCTTCTTCTAAAGGTATATTAGAGCGCTGGATTACCTAGCTTTAGTTATTAAACGGGTTTGTCGTTGAGGTAAAGCCTGGAGAAGTGGGGTAATATACCATTGCATCTTGAATCGGCGAATCTGTACAGTTTCTCTGTCCCTGGCTACCTCCTGTAATGATTGTTGTGCCCATAGGAGTTTTTTATCATGCATTCTTCTTCGCGTAATGGTATTCTTCAGCCTTTATCGTCTTTATCACTTTTCTTGCCTGTATCTTATGGATTTCATAATGAACTTCGAAACATAGCAAAAAAACTATTCGCAGAAGTTGAATTCAATATTGATGGTTTATGTCACGGTTTTACCCTTAGATGGATAGAGTCTGTATTTCTAGGAATGGAAGATGTTTTCCATACACGCATCGAGGATATTTTAAAGCGTCAGCAAGAAATAATTTCTTCGATGGAAAACATTAATTCAGGAAAGAAAACATTCAAAGACCACCCCGATTTAATCGATATAATGGCTTTTTTTAATAGCTTAATAATATATCAAGACTCTTGCGGATTTAAACAATTGTTTCCTAACGCAGAAGGGATTAATCAACTTAATATCTCAAAAATATCAACCATTGCCTCTTCAAATAATATCCAAAAACTAGGTGGGCTAAAATCAATATACTCAGAAACACTTATGCTTGACGAGCAAGAATTAACTGCCTATTTGAATGATATAAGCGATTTAATAAAAAAATTAAACTTCAAAAATGACACGCCAATAGCAATCCACTTAAACAATGGCAACCATGCGATCACTTTATGTTACAAAAAAGGTAAATGGAAATGGATGGATATTAATTTTTATACCTCTTTCAGCCTGGAGGCTGAATCAAGCACCACTGTTACAGAAAAAATAGCCCGCGGTTATAAAGCTGGTGGCCATTTTGGTGCTTTTGGAGTACACATCATTACTACTGGTAACAATCCTTATATAAAGCAATTAACAGATCAGCTAGACCAATGGAAACTCAACCGACCGGTCAAAAAGATTAATCTCCTCCATCCAGAAATTAATTGCTTAGCCATGCTTGCTTCCATGTATGGTGATGTAGCTACAATTAAAAGATTGAAGGCTGACCATTTTAATTTTAAAACAGGTTCCTTTGAAGGAATCCCTATTATATTTCAAAGTTTAGCTTCTGAAAATTCAGCAGAAACAATTAGAGAGCTTCATCAATGTGGAGTGGATCTAAATAATATTCGACCACAAGACTCTACTCTACCCTGGCTCATTGGCTCGTTGTTCTCTATGAAAATGGATTTGACTCTTTCTTTATTTGCTGTAATTCAAGGAAATTTGCCAGCCATCGATACACTTTACGAATTGGGTGCAGATTTTAAGATTTCTGTTTCATCTACACGAGTCAGTTTACGTAAAATGGCCAAATTATGGAACATAACGGAGAAAATGGAAGAGTTTCTTAAATTACAATCTAAATATTGGTTCAGTGTTCGACTCACGCCTTATGATCTTCTTGAAATGAGGTACCCTAATTTCTTACTAGGGCTTCGTTTAATAAAAGCAGTACAAAGCGATTCAATTGAAGAGGTCGAAGCGCTTCATAAACAAGGGGCTGATTTACATTTTTTGAATGCCCAAGGTCTTCTTCCACTCAATATCGCGGTTGAGAAAAAAAGCCCAGAGATGATTAAAACATTGGTCGATCTAGGGACAGACTTATATCGCGCTAATGCACATGGGATTACTTCTGTTGATATAGCAATAGAAAAGGATGCTCCCCAACTACTAAATACTTTAGTAGAATTTGGGGTCGATTTACATCGTGTTAATACAAAGGGAATAACCCCTCTTGAGCAAGCAAGCCATAAAGGAAGTTCCAAGCTGATTGAAGCAATAGCCAAACTTGGTGTCAAACTAGATGAAACAAACGCACAAGGATTCACACCGATTTTAATTGCGGCTTTGAACGGTAGTTACTCATGCTTTAATAAATTTGTTGAATATAAAGTGAATCACCAAAAATCACTTATTATTTCTACAAAGACCATTTCATCACTGGAACCTTTTTGTAATGAGTTAGGAAAAGCAAAGCTCAGAAAATTACAATTGTTGATAGGAAAACGCCTATTGATAGCTCCATCTAACGATAAAATTAGTATTAGTCCTGATGAGATTTTAAATGAGATAATAGAAGATAACTCAAAGCTTATGGAAGCGGGCTCTTTAAAAACCGCATGTACAAAAATCAACGACTCTATAGCAAAAGCTGCTTTTATTTTAAACGAATATACTGATAGCAATTCATCTGCACTTCGTTTTTTTAGAGGACATTGGAATAGACATCATATTAAAGATGTTTCTGAAATTATAAAAAAAATAGATTTGAATTTAATTAGTACAAAAGACGAATTAAAACAAGAACTTAATCAAATTAAATTAGTCAATCAAAATGGATCGTTTGCTCAGTGTATTAAACTGATAAATAAATTATTTGAATCTTCAGGGGGTCCTGTGGCAGCACAAAAGTTATCAATGAAATCCTGAGCTAATATATGGTTTAGAATAAAGCAAGATGGGTAATACAATCGATGATTACTTCGTGAGTGGCATGTATGAAGTTATCTCACCGCTAAGAGGAACAAATTAGTCCTCTTAGCGGTGAGATAAAGGCACTTATTAAACAGCAGCAGGATTCACCTGATTACTATCAAGCGTAACCGCCCCATTTAAAGCCCATGCTCTGCCATTTAATGCAGCGCCAGTAGGCAAAGTGATACTTGCTAACGCATCGATTATCCCAAAAATAGTACTGTTCGTTCCAAGTGTCGCGGAACTTCCTATAGCCCAATTGATATTGTCGTTCAATATCCCACCACTAGTCGTCATAATAGTACCATTCGCGACTGTAAGCGTAGAACCTATCTTGAATACATACGATTGACCTGCTACTCCGGCAAGATTCACATTCGTGGTGATGGAAGCACTTGAACTAAAGCAATAAACACCCGGCCCTGAAGCGATTAATGCATTGTTTATATCCGTAGGCACAGCAAAGCTGTGGTCACAAGGTAATCCATTAAGGGCAGTAAAATAACTACTGGCAATGGTGCGAATAGTCGTTGCAGCCGTATTATTAATGTTCACCACCCCATTGACAACTGCACCCGGGGGAAAGCCAATGACCGCAGAGCCTGGAGTAAGATCTAAATCACCATTGACTAACGTTGGTCCTGTGTTCGTAATGGTTGAGTAAGCCAAAATTGAGGACTGAAAAAGTACGAGAGGCACTCCTGGGATGGTTGGCGTAAACCCGGCTGGTGGAGTAGGAGGTGGTATTGTACAGGCAGCAACTGTCGCAGTAATCGCTGGGGCAGTTAACTGGACTTGACGACTATTAATTCCGACTTGAAGTACTCGGTTAAACGTTCCTAACGCCGTTAATGATTGAAGTTGCACGCTAATTTCGCAGGTGGCCCCAGGAGCTAATGAGCTGCCGCAGCTATTGACTGGTGAAGGAACAATGATTGAATCCCCTGCCGGAAATCCATCACTACTTTGAATCCGAATATAATTTATGTTCAAAGTTACCGGTGTATTATTTTGAAGGGTATAGGTACCTATCTCGCTTGAATTTTGACAAAGGGTTCCAAATAAAGGTGGATTAATAAATATCATGTCACATGTTGCAAGAGAGGAGCCATCTGCGGACATGCCGCGACAGGGTTGTGCTTGTGTTGCTAAGGGAAGTAATAAACCTAAAATTACCACGCCCTGTTGAATTTTCTTAAACATCGTGTATCTCCTTATCATCCTTGTATATTTATATTGCTAGATGCAATCCAAATAATATTGCTTGTGATGTCAGTTTAAATTTAGCAGGAACAATTGCCGGTAAGGTGATGTCTCCAGAAAATCCATGGTCAGGAGTTTTTACACTGCCTAAATCTGTATATAAATATTCTACAGAAAAGTTAAACCGCTTATTTAAGGCATAAGACAGCCCCCCCCCCACTTCCCAGGCAAAACTCGAACGCGTTGTAGCGTTGAAATCTAAGAACTGATCCGCGCAAGGGACACTATCGCGATCAGCATCACGATAACCAACGCGATTCCAGGCATTACCGATACCACCTATGGCGTAAAGAGAATACTGCTTCTTGGATACAAGAGTTAAGGCGGTATCAAACATCAGGCGAAAACTTTCTACCGGCATAGTATAAGTCATATCATTAAAATCAGGACTACCAAAGCGCCAAACGTCCCCTTTAATGTTGTTTTGAGCAAGATAATAACCATTTAATTCAGGCTCTATCCATGGAAACCATTGTACATTCTCGGAATATTGCTGAGCGCCATGTAAATAATAAACATAGCCAAGACCTAACTGCGCCGCGAAAGTATTCCAATTGTTATTATTCGTTTGCACAAGTCGGTCTGTTTCACTACTCGTAACCCCCAAATAACCATCACCGGCACTTAAGTTAGCAAAACCTAGCGCACCAATCACTTCAAAATGGTTAACGCTTTGGGGGGTGATATCACCCATTGCACCCGCGAAAACAGAGCCACTTAAAGCAAAACAACAAAGATAGTTTAGTCCCTTTAGCTTTGATTTCATACCCTACGTCATCCTTAAAAAATAAGATTTTTGAGCGTAAAACAATATCACTTTTTAATCAAAAAAACACAGTACATTAAAAGTAATTTTCAGGATAGATAATTAGAAGTTGCTTTTGAACAGATTCGAACAAAAGAGCCTAAGGTCTAATCCCAAAAGAAAAAATAGCTTAAAGCTCCCTTTTCCCCAAGGAGCCATAGGCATCGAGCTAAGAAGTTTAACCTTGCCTATCCTCCATCCATTCGGGCTGAGGAAGCGCTTAAGCGCTGTCTCGAAACCTTGCGTTTTGGCACGAGGCTTCAAGAAAATCCAGCAGGGAAAACACTGCGAAAAACACAAAATTTGCTATAATGTACTATAGAGTGTTAAACCAGTATCTACCCCCCAACCTAAGAACTTAGGCTAAAGACAATGAGCAAGGAGCACGCCATGGAAAATCCAAAATCAACGATTCATAGAACTTCGATTGATGTAATGGATGCAATCTACAATCGACATGCAGTACGTAATTTTTTACCCAAAAAAGTTGATTCTGAGATCATTAATCAATTATTAGATACGGCAACCTATGCCCCATCTGCCTTACATGAAGAATCCAGAGCATTTGTGGTCATTCAAAATCGCAGTGTATTAGATCGCATATCAGCAACGGCCAAGCTATTAATGAAGAGTGAAACTAAGGATCAACATGACTTACAGCGAGAACACATCCTTGAAATAGCGGAACACAAGGAATTTAATATATTTTACAATGCGCCCGCATTAATTGTAATCTGCAGTACCTTTAAGGGCCCCTTTGTCAGTGCGGATTGCTGGTTAGCCGCTGAAAATTTAATGCTTTCAGCCCTTTCTTATGACCTTGCATCCTGCGTCATTGGTTTTGCCGTTCCCGCACTTAATTCACCCGAGTGGAAAGCGGAATTAGAAATCCCCGAACAAATGACGGCTGTAGCGCCTATTATCCTGGGTTGGCCAGCAGGCGCAACATTAGCGACCAAGCATCATTCCCCGGTAATTTTGAAGTGGCTTTAAGAGCGCATCATAATTAACACACCTATTCTAGGAGCATTGTCTGGACAATGCTCCCCTACACACTGCCGTCATTCCCGCGCAGGTGCTGAGAAATTTAAAATATAAAATCATTAAGTTAACGGCAGTGCCCCTGCAGCTGGTTCTTTATCACAACCAAAATAATTACACCCAGTTTAATATTCTCTTAAGTAATTTGAATTAAAATAGGGCACTTTATCTAAAGAAGGGAAAGGCTCATGGGGAAATTTTTAGACCGTTTTAGTAAAAAAATTTCGGCTACGGATAAGCAATATAAACGCAACCTTTACCAAACCTATTTAACTGCCCCGGAATGGCGCAATGTTGAAATGTCTGAGGAATATGCCGCGTTCCTAAAAAAAGACAATCCTTTCTATCGCTACCCATTCTTTAAGCAACTTTATGTATTTTGGAATGTCTTCTTCCAGTCCTACGCTGCTGCGCGAAAAGAACATGGCCATCTGGAGCTCATTTTTTCCGAGTACATGTTAATGAATTTATTTATTGGCCTAAATACCACCTTAGAATTTGCAGCGAAAGGGATTGCCTCCTTATTTTTATGGCCGTTTCTGCGCACAGAGAATAAAACTGAATTTCAGGGGCATGTTGCCGCTTTATTTCAGGATTATGCGGAATTTATCCACCATACTCCCTTTTACAATTACCGCTATTTTTCCCGATTAGGGCAGTTGTTTTCCAATTTTTGGCAAAGTACTAATAAAAGCTTCGCCGATGTAATTTCACTCTTAGCGGTGTCGGTAGATTTCCTTGCACACGGAATCATTTCAGCACCGGTAGGAATTTGGTACAACCAAGATGAGAATAAAGCTCCAGAAACAATTGATATTCTTGTTAAAGCCTCAACTGATAATGAGGTTGATGTAGAAGCGTTTGCTAATGAATTTCGCCAGAAAATTACCGCCATTGCAGGTGTTTCTGTCGTTACCGCAAATGACCAAGAGCAACTGTTCACCCGAACCTCCGAAAGTCCCAAAAATCACCGTACCTATGCTTATGCGCACGTGCGTGTTCCTCGTTATGAACCATTTCAAGCTACAGTGGAACAATTGACCACTGCAGGCATTAAAGTGCGTGAAATTGCAGGACAACAGCACATCCAATTTAAATGCGTGGTGAAAGGGGATATTCCCGAACAATTGCAAGAACGTGAGTCAAAACTGGCCAGTCTTAGAGATTGTACCAAGCTCTTCAGTTATCAAAATGGAGTAGATGCAGGACAAACCTTTTTTTCCTTGAATGTACCTACGAAACGCCTGAAAGAAACTGTGGAAGAAATTCAACAAACCGAAGGTGTCCACATTAAATTAATGCATGACTTTTAATCTTAACCAAAGGATAACGATAATGGCTTTTGAATTTAGAAAAAAATTGCATAACCTCTATAATCGCATGCCGGCGGTTGGACGCTATGCAGAAATCCCTTCGGGATGGATTGATCGCCTGGATTTAGAAGATAAGTCGTCTTTCCTTAATGAAATGAGACACTTTATCAGCAAACGAGGTATTTTCCTTGCTTTTTTCCCGGCGCTGACCGCCATTGATATGGTTACCTCTTTAATGAGTGCGACCAGAAATTTTATTGGTGTTTTGTTTTCATCGGACAAGCGGCAAGAATATTTTATTGGCCAAGTTAGAGAATACGCCACCTTATTTAGTAAAAGTTTATTGGGCTTTATTTTTTCTTTTTTAGGGCTAATCAGTCCTAAGCTCGTTTCCTTCTTTTTTATCCCTGAAAAAAAATCAATTGCTGCTGAATCGGGTGGAGGACTTTATAAAGCGGATGGAGAAAAAGAAAGGCCTGAATCGGAACAAGAATTAAAAGACATTGTCCGCAAAGCTCGGGTAAATGGCCAATCGGTCATGGCAGTCGGTGCCGGCCTGTCTCAAGGAAAACAGTTCATTCCTAGCGCTAAAGAGGGAAAGAAAGGTATCCTTATCGATATGAGTGAATTCAATGACATCGTCATTAATAAAGATGAAAAAACAGCCACGGTTGGCGCCGGGGTACGTTGGGTGGATTTACAAATAGTTGCAAATAAGGAAAAACTGGCGCTTAAAGTAATGCAAGCTTCCAATGTATTTTCCGTTGGCGGTTCCATTGCTACCAACATTCATGGCTGGGATCATCATTCAGGTAATTTGGCAAACGTCATCCGTTCTTTAAAGATTATTAACGCCAATAACGAACTTGAAACAATTGATAAATCCTCCCCTAAATTTGGAAAGATCTTGGGTGGTTTTGGATTATTGGGTGTGGTTGTCAGTGCAGAGATTGAATTAACCGATAATGAGAATTTAGTAGAACAAGGCATTGATGTTTCCATTGAAGACTACGTAAGACATTTTAAAGAAAAGGTACAAACGGATGACAATATCCGCATGCATTTATTTCGCTTATCCCTAGACCCTAATAATCTTTTAGGAAATGGAGTAGCGGTCAATTACACCAAAGTCGATGATTCGCAACCGGTTAAAACCAAAGAAATCTTTAAAGAAGGTGAAAATGGAACAAGAATGGACCGAGTCATGGTCAACGTTGCTCGCCGTTCTGGTTATGTGCGGAAAAAATATTGGGAAGGGGAAAGAAATCGTCTTTTAAACAACCAAACCCTGATGACCACCAATGAAATCATGCAGCCCCCTATTAACGGCATGTTTAATAATTCGGTGAGTGAGTCCGAGTGGTTACAAGAGTTTTTTGTACCCGGGGAAAATTTAGCAGCTTTTATTAAAGAATTAAGTACATTATTGACAGAAAATGAAGTGGCTCTGATCAACAGCAGTGTGCGCTTTGTGAAGAAAGATGAGCACTCTGCCCTAAATTATGCAGCCGATGGGGATCGTTTTGCGGTGGTACTTTGTTTTAATCAATCGATGAAATTGAATAATATTATTAAAACGAAAAAATGGATTCGCCAAGCCAATGATATGGTGATTCAACATGGTGGAACGTTTTATCTACCTTACCAACAGTTTTCTTCACAAGAACAATTTGAACGTGGGTATGGAAAAGAACAAGTAGAAGCATTCCAAAAGGCTAAAGCAAAAGAAGATCCCAATGGGGTATTTTCCAGTGGTCTTTATCAGCACTATATGGAACCGAAAGCGGATAAACTGAACTATTTCAAGGCATTAATGGCCTCTGAAGACAGCAAGAAGAAATTTTCTGGATTTTTGGATAATGTATTACAACGCGTGGATAGGGATAAATTCTATGCCCTTCTTGAAGACATCTTGAAATACAACGATACCCATGAAGAAATCTACGCCGAATTATTACGACGCCTTCCTGATGTTATGCCTGGAAAATTGGGAACTTTGCAACGAATTTTAAGCTCGCTCTCCAGCATAAAAAAAGACTTAACGGCTCAAGCTAAAGCGTTAATGCCGGATGTAGAAACCATCGATGGCTTGGTTGAAATTGGGTACCCAGGTCGATTTGTAGGCGCATTTAAATCCGCATTCAAGGTTACCGGCCCCATAACAGCGGTTTATGAGCAGCAATCCATTACCGATTACATTCAAACTGGATTTCCAAGGCCATATGACAAATTTGTAAAACTGGACTATAACGTACCGGATTTATCCTCTATTCCTGATAACAGCGCTGATGTCATCACCTGTTATGTGGGTTTGCATCATTTTCCAGAAGAACAATTGGAACAGTTCTTGACGAACGTGCGCCGTATTTTGCGACCTAATGGCCGTTTCCTCTTAGTGGACCATGACGCCCACGATGAGGAATCCATGTTAATGGCCAATATGGCGCACAGTATTTTCAATGCTACAAATGGTGTTTCCCTAGAAGAAGAAATGACAGAAACCAGAAACTTCCAATCCCTGGATCATTGGAAAGCCCTTTTAGAAAAACATGGTTTGGGATTAGGAGATTCAGGACCTGAGGTTGCGATGATCCGTAAAGGTGATCCTAGCCGAAACACCATGGTCAGTTTCGTGAAGCCACAGCCCTCTCCATTAAGCAAGTTAGGTACGCGTAACGCTATGAATGATGAAGACATTGATGAACCCTATCATGCTAAAAATCTTAACCTGTTTTCCACAGCGCATAAAGATAAATCCAAAAGCAGCGTAAAGCAGCTTGATCCTGAAATTGAAGCACCTAGTCTTTAGGATAATGAATGTTGGGCCGCTAGGCCCATAGCCATAAAGCTTAGCTTAGAGACGATATCGGAGAGAAAAGAGGCACACCTTTGGCGCAAATTTAAAGATAGGTTGATGAGTTAAAGAGTAGACCCATTACGAATAATGGTTTCAGCGCTCATTTTTTTTATAATCCCAGAAGCTTTTATTAATTTCAATTTGACCCTCTTTTTTTCCCATGGATTATGTCTCTTTAAATTAATGTGACTTTAAAGTTCTTTAAAAGAAAAATTATCTATTTTTGAAACAAAATTGCTAAAATATTTAATACATTAAATTGTGTTTCTTTTTCAAGAACTCCTAATTTTTGTACAATACGAGAGCGGTCTATTGCCCTTAATTGCTCTAATGCGATTTGTCCTTTTTTATCTTTAAATTCGGTCATAACTCTTGTTGGGAAATTATCTTTAATAGTACTGGTCATGGGCGCAATAATAACCGTCTTTAATCTGCTTAAATTCATAGAATCTGGTGATATAATTACAGCAGGACGTTTTTTTTTAATTTCAGAACCAATTGTTGGATCTAAATTTACCAAAAATACATCAAACCTTTTTATTCTCACCATGTCCATTCATCCATATCGAAATCATTTGTTATATCAAGATGATCCTCCTCACTACTAAAATCAGCAGCAGCATTAAATTTCTCTAACCACCCTTCTTGCTGATTTTTTATTGGAATTAATGTCAGCATTCCATTTTCATCTGCTCTAATCTCCAATTCTTCCCCTGGAGCTAAATGAGCTTCCTTGATAATGACTGAGGGTATACGTATTCCGATAGAATTGCCCCATTTAGTTAAAGTAACAATAGCCATACCATTCTCAATTGTATAATCATAGTATAATTATACATAGCATATACATTAATTCAAGGCTTTTTGTGGTTTAGCTAACGGGGGGGTTGCCCATGATAAAGAACAATCAACGCCCTTATAAAAATACAACGAAATTTACTCAATAAGTGAAAATAAGGGGCTATCTTCCCACGATTATTCCATCGCTATTTGCTCAATATTACGAGCAATATTCTTCGCAATACTATTCAATGGTAAATCATTATCTCCTTTTCCGAACGGCTCTTCTAACTCCTCCGATAAGATTTCCAAGCCCAATAAAATGTAGACAATCATGACCATCATTGGAATAATTAAAAAGCCAAATGTTTCAACCCAACCAAAAGGAAACATCAAGGTATAAAAGAGTAGTGCTTGTTTTACAAAGAAGGCAAAGGCAGGTGGTACGTGGGTGTTGGCAATTCGTTCACAGCCACCAATCATATCGTTCAAATTAGCTAAATGCGTGTCCAGCGCCAAATATTGCTCCAGTTGCAGCTTATTCTCTTGCCGCAATTGATTGAGAATAATGTACATGCGCTTTGTTACGAATAAGATGGGATGTTGAGAACCCACGTCGTGAATACACAAGGATAATAATTCGGAGTCCAATTCATCTGTTTCTTTACGCAAATACGCTTTAATAAGCAGAGGTAGCTTACTGAGCAATTCATAAAATTGCGGATGTTTTTGCAAACCAACAAAGGCATCGAACTTTAATCCTAAATTACGGCAATTATTGGTAATGGCTCCCCATAAGGTTCGTGCCTCCCACCAGCGTGCGTAACTGGTATTGACTCTAAAACTGATAATAATGGCTAAAATAAAACTAAAAATCAGATGGAATTGGCCAAAATTATAACGCGTGGCATTTTCAAAAAAATAAGCAATCAAGATGGCATAAATGACTATAATAATCATTATCGGCAATAACTTGCGAAATACTTTTTCTTTATAAAATAAAAACAGGTGTGGTACCCAGGTTAAAAGATTATGTGATTTTAATTTCATCAAAATTCCCTAGAACAAAAACAATTGACCGTATGATCATTAACCATGCCGGTCGCCTGCATAAAGGCATAGCATATGGTACTGCCGACAAATTTAAAGCCACGCTTCTTTAAGTCTTTAGACATAGCATCTGAAATTAAGGTCTTCGCCGGAACTTGTCCCAGATTTTCCCAATGATTTTTGATAGGCTTTCCTTCAACAAACTGCCAAATGTAGCTTGAAAAATCCCCATTATCTTGTTTCACTTTTAAAAAGGCTTGCGCATTAACAATCGTTGCCTGGATTTTTAATCGATTACGAATAATACCAGGCTCCGCCATTAACGCCGCAAATTTATCTTGATCATAAAGCGCTATACGCTCCGCCTCAAAATTATCAAAACAACGACGAAAATTTTCTCTCTTTTTTAAAACCGTTAGCCAGCTCAAACCAGCCTGCATCCCTTCGAGAATGAGTAATTCAAACAGTAAGCGATCATCATAAATTGGCACGCCCCATTCATGATCATGATATTCAATATAAAGAGGCTCACTATTAACCCACGCGCAACGTGTTTTCATCGTTTAAATTCCTGAATTAAAAAACAATAAATGCAAAAAGCTTATATAGTGTAGCATTGAAAATGGTGCCATTTACAATCACAACGACAGCAGGCGCCGCCCCGGCCTTTAGTGTTTCTGCCGCAACATCAACCTTGTTATTAGTTAATCCACAGTTAACACACAACCCAGGCTGGACTGCATTTGCTCACAGTCTATGGGTAAGCACCATTTCATTAATTGCCCTTAAAGGAATCAAACCGACTGCCTATCTCCAAGTACTTATGAATTAAGACCATGATTTAATACGTCGCTCTACCTCCAATGATAGTGCACGGTGAGCCATATCAGTTGGGTGTACCGTATCTGCAAAAATATAGCCATTTGAGGTATTGGGACAAAGAATCGCCGAGGCATTGCCACACACTGGAGAGGTGTAGTTCGTAAAATAAAATGCCTGCCCATCAATAACTGAAGGCAAACCTAATTTTGCATTGACAATTAAATTGTCCAGCGCGGTATAGGTATCAAAATATAAAATTTTGACGGGATAGCGCATCATTAACATGCCTAGTTTTTGATTAAGCAATGAATCAAAAATAAAGCTTACGTTTTTTATGCTCGCCGGAAACGTTGGGTCGCCCAATTGCAAGGCTAAGCCATTAATTAATGGCGTAGAGCCCACATTAGGCAAAGACATCACCACAATTCGCTTTGCCCCTCGGGCACTAAGTAATGCCACTTCATGAACAATCGCCGTGGTTGTTGCATCGGCAACTTGTAAAAGCTGGACTTGCGTCGGCAAAGGCTGCTGGCTCAAGGCGGCGAGTAAATCATTGGCACCAGACCACACGAAATACATGGCATTAGGATCCAACTGCGGTGATGCAGTTGATAAATAATTTTGAATTTGCTGATGTAAAGATGGAGCCCAAAGCAAATCAAATCCAGGATTGGCATTAGCCCTACTGCCTCCGCAAGCATAATCAATACCGGTTAAATCGGGGATAACCGCCCCGAATGAACTTGATGTAAGTGGCGTGGTATTATTGGTGATCTGATCCACCTGATTTGATACCGGAAACGGCCCTTGCGGTGGTGGTAAAGGATATCCTTTGATGTCGCGAGCCACATACTGCGACCACGTATAACCTGCATAGGTTGTAAATGTAGGGGCTTTAGTAGGAAATCCATTGAGTGCCGTAAAATTATTATTAAAACCACTATCAGTTAAGCTATCACCAAAAAAATAAACCTGGCTGATTGCACTAAATGGAATGGCTTGGGCGACATTAGGCATCACACTGCATATGGAAAACATACAGGCTAAAATGCACAGATGCTTTTTGACCTGTACTGCCATTTTTTCAACTTTGGTGAACATGTACTTATCTCCTTATAAGAACTTAACAGCTGTAACGAATAGCCAGGGATACCACATTGTCTGAGCCAGTATATTTAGCGCGAACCTGATTACTTTCTACGATACTGCCAGGAACGCTCATATTCGCTTGCAATACATTTACGTTTTTATCATTCATAAAAATATGTGAATAAGCACCATCAACAGATAAATGCGTGTTTAAGAAATAACTCAAACCCAAATTTAGCCAGAAACGGTCTTGATCGGGAATTCGTGGATCACGACGGGTATCTCGAGTTGGCGTTTGGTCAAAAGCAACACCCGCACGGGCCGTCCAAGCTGAATTATAACGATAATCAGCACCCAGGGCAGCAAACCAGGTATTGCGCCATTTCATCGGAATCACATCTGCTGTTTCAAATGCAGCTGGAGTATCGATTATCAGCTTATTGATGCGATTCCAGAAATTAACTTGGAAGCTCCCTTTAAGCGTCCAATCGTTAATATCACGAGCCACCCCCAAAGAGAGAACTTCAGGTGTTTTAATGTGCGTTTCTACGCCAGTATCACCATTAAATAAAAACGTCTTGGCAGACGTAGAGATCACTTCACTGCCAGGTAGTGTGTATTGCGTACCATCACCGCTCAAATGGGTCGCTATTTGTGAACGATAGCTGATCCCCAAACGCGTGAATTCATCAGGTTGATATAAGCCACCTAAGGTGTATCCATACCCCCAACCATCACTTTCTAAATAACTAGGTCGAGTAGCCGCTAATAAAGAGTCCATTGGCGCTAAGCCAGTATAAATGCCATTAAAATTAGAAAAAACAGTTTTTAAATACTGGGCTTGAACGCCAACACCCACCGACCATTGTTCCGTAATTTGATAGGCCAGCGACGGATTAATATTTACGGAGTTAATTTCACTCTTAATTGAGGCAAAACGGACTACCGAATCACGCGAATAATGATTGGAGAGATAATATGGTTCAACAATTGTAACACCCGCTGAGAATTTATCAGCAAAACGCCAACCAATAGAACCATTAGGAATAAATGCTGATTTACTCACATTATTTTGATGAGTACGCCCATCAATTGGAGCGGTGAAACTGCTAGAGGGAATACCAGGAACGTTAAATGTATGGATTGCCGCGCCTCTAGACATATCGATGTTCGGCAAAAATTCACTAGCGCCAAGATAAAATTGCGTATCCCTTAATGTAGACAATGTTGCCGGGTTGTTAAATAAAGCGGAGACATCGTTGTTCGCCGCAGCAGCACCGGCCATTGCCGAACCTTGTAAGCTTGGGCTTGTTTCATTAAGCTGAAAACCTGCGGCAAAAACAGGCATTACAAATGCCTGAGACAGAATAACCGCGACAGCAACTTCCTTATTAAATAAACGTGAACTGCTCACCAATACTCCCTCCCTGTTTAAATTCAGTCCTTCTGGATAATACAAAAACCTGAATAGACTTTCATTTTTCAGCGAATAGGTCAATGGTGAGAACAAAAAAATAAACTACGAATACGTATTAGCACCATCCGCATAAATTTCCGCTACTGCATTTTTAAATCAAACAAAATCCAGCTAAGATAGATCTCACTTAAAAATCATAAGGAATGGATCCACATGAATGATTTTTTTCAAACACCCCCAAGCCTGGGCAATCAATATGATGAAGATCGGATACTTAAGACGTATCTTGCTTGGAAACTCCCTGCCGCGATGCTCCATGAAATTGAACCTGAATTACGTCATTTAGGTCAACGCGTTATTGAAGACATCCATCAATTAGGACAAGAGGCTGAAGCCTCACCCCCCAAACATGTTCCCTATGATCCCTGGGGGAAGCGTATTGATCAAATTGAGGTTCCGGCAGCATGGAATGAATTAGATAAAATTTCCGCTGAAGAAAAGTTAATTGCTATTGGTTATGAACGCCGACATGGTGCCTTATCGCGCATTCATCAATTTGCCAAATTGTATTTATTCCACCCCTCATCGGCGATTTATACCTGCCCGCTCGCCATGACCGATGGCGCTGCACGCGCCTTAGAACTTTATGCTGATGAAGCACTAAAAAAGCGCGCCTTCTCGCATTTGACTTCTGCAGATCCTGCTCAATTCTGGACTTCAGGTCAATGGATGACTGAGCGCACCGGTGGCTCCGATGTCAGTGGCACCTCAACTATTGCCAAACCTGATGGCGCCCAATTTCGCCTGAGCGGAGTTAAATGGTTTACCTCAGCAACCACCTCACAAATGGCAATGACTCTAGCGCGCATAGAAGGAGCACCAGCAGGCAGCAAAGGGCTTAGCTTGTTTTATCTGGAACTCCGGGATCAAAATGGGGCGCTTAATGGAATTCGCATTAACCGCTTAAAAGATAAATTAGGTACTCGCGCCCTACCTACTGCGGAATTAACGTTGGAGCATGCCTCAGCAACGCTTGTTGGTGACGCAGGGGATGGCGTAAAAAAAATCTCTTCGCTATTTAATATCACGCGTATCTACAATGCTTGTTGTGCCGTAGGGTACATGCGTCGTGCCATCGCTCTTGCGCGTGACTATGCAAACAAACGAGTAGCCTTTGGTCGTCCCCTGTCGCAACATGGATTACATCTGGAAACCCTCTCAAACATGCAAGTGGAATTTACCGCAGCATTTCACTTAGTTTTTCATGCCGTTGAATTATTGGGAAAAGATGAATTAGGTGAAGCAACAAAATCAGAACGTGCGATATTAAGACTCTTAACGCCGCTCGCAAAACTCTACACCGCCAAACAATCAATTGCCCTGGTCAGTGAAGCATTAGAGGCTTTTGGTGGCGCGGGTTATATTGAAGACACGGGACTGCCCCAATTGCTACGAAATGCCCAAGTTCTATCTATCTGGGAAGGAACGACAAACATCTTAAGTTTAGATGCCTTACGCGCTATTCATCGAGAAAATACAGCCGAACCATTCCTTGCAGATATTCACAAGCGTCTGGATCAAATTATCAATCCACAGCTCATTCCATCAAAAAACAAAACGCAGGGCGCATTACAAACAATCGAGCACTACATGCATTCCATGGTGCAAATGAGTGATGAAGAACAACAAATTGGTGCACGTCAGTTTGCTTTTGCAATGACACAAACATACATAGCCAGTTTATTGCTGGAATATGCGCAATGGTCTTTGCAAATGGGAAAGGATCCGCATGCCCGCATTACCGCTCTGCGTTGGTGTGCCAAAAATCTCCCCGACCTACTCCATAGTTCGCAAACACATCAAACAGAATCGCAAATGCTTGCTATGGATGAAGGCTAAGGAATGCGCTCTTTAGTTAATTCGGATAAGAAATAGGGACACTTCGAGACAGCGCTGCGCGCCGTCTCCGCCCGAACGGATCGATGAGCAGGGTAAGAAATATCTTACCCATAGATGACGTTAACTTAAAAGAAAATCCACATGAAGTAAACCTGGACTCATAACTTAGGGGGCTATTTTAATAGTAAAATTTATCAAGTATCCTCTTCCCTCGTTCTTTAGACTTACTACTCCCCAATAACATGCGATTATTTAATCCAAAATGACATTATAAAACATTTGTTGTTAATATTTTGTTAATGTTCGTTACTTACAATGGAACTGAATTTAACGCATCTATTTAGAGATACATTATGCAGAACAAACAAGAAAAACCGGTTGCGCCGAAAAACCCGCAAGAGCCTGTGCCATCACCAAAGGCCATCTCACCCTCTCTATGGAATATTGCTAATTTTACTGCGGTTGCGGGGATCACCAGTGCCGCAGTTATCAGTATACAAAGTCCGGTAAAAACTCTGCTCATGAATCTTAGCAAATACAATGCCCTTCTTCCCAATAATTACAGTAGCGGTACTTTAAGTTTCTTTAGAGCGTTATATGCTGGAACAAATACCTCAATTAAGGGATCAGCAGCAAGAACTGCCTATGTTACCGGTACCAAAGAAAATAAACCAACTGAAGCAGTATTAAACGAAGGATTAATTAAAGAAGAAAATATTGTCGAAGATGGAATTAAACCTAACCACCGAGTAAATCCTGGTTATATTATCTCAGCAGCACTTGGTGATACCGCCGTAACGCAAATTCCCGAGTCACTTTCGCAGTTAAAAAAAGTGCCACAACTTCTGCCAGCAAATTTTAAATGGCATACCCCCTATAATGCTTATAAGCTTATGTCTAATGGCTTTGTATTTCGATATTCTGCTGGTTTAATTAACTTTATGTGCATGCTTCAATTTGAAGATCAGATTGCCAATCAATTACCCATAAACGATAAAGTAAAAAAGCACATCATAGCCGGTACTTTAAGTGGAGCAACGGCAGCGTTTTTTGCCTATCCTTTTGCCGTCTACAAAGATTATCTATTGGCGCAGACAACAGTGAATAATAAGGGACTATTAATCAACGCACCCTCATTAATTACAATGAAAGATCTTGTTAACAACTTCACTAAGGATCCTAAAAAGGCAATACCGCAATTTCTTGACATGACCAAAAAACAACTCCCGATAAGAATGGTGCTTACAGCTACTATATTTGCAATTATATCTGGAACTGAAAAAATACTTGGTCCTGAACCCCTTACAAAGATTGTCCCGGAACAGTATCAACCCACTGCGACTTCACACCGCTTTTTTGCGACGTCGAAAACCGCGGAAATACGCCCTCCAGAAGCAAGCAATACAGAGGCTCCATCTACCTCAAACTCTAAAACCTGTTGACAATTGCCCTCTAGCACCTAGGTGGTAGAGGGCAGCCAATAAAAAAGTTTCTTATTATTGTCAAATAATGTACAATTATCCTCTATTATTCTAAGATACATCATTTTCGTACTATCCTAAAATCTAATAAAGGCATAATAACTATGAGTTTACTTCTTAAGCTAACTGGCCAAATCGCAAGAGATACTGCCTTAACCTTAGCCTCAGCAGGAACTGCGCACGCAGCTTATTATGGCCTGTCATCATTCTCAGGTTATGCGAAAAACAAATACCTTTTATGGAACCAGCCCCCCTCTAAAAATCAAGAATCATTTAGAGAACAGAACTCCATCAATTGGAAAGAGCCAAAAAATTTAAATCTTTAATCCAACCCAGATAAAGCATACGAATTAAAAAAGATCCATGATGTTATTTTCTTAAAAAGAGTTTTACTACCACAAAATTTTTTCACTGCTAATAAATCAAGATAATTTTTTTCTTATCCGCTAAACTGCACAAAAAACAAGCATCGTGATAACTCACAATGAGTCATTAATGACAGGGTATTATTTTGCTATACTGTAGTCATTCTAAACTCAGGAAAAAACTCATGGCATTAGATAAGCCAATAAATCCCTATTCAGCGGACACTGCTCTGAGTGACGGCCGCTTAAGACAAGCCCAATTAAAAATGTTGGCCATGCTTGAAGTCGTCGATGCCATCTGCCTGAAACACGGTTTGGATTATTGGCTTGATGCGGGCACGCTTTTAGGTGCTATTCGCCACCAAGGTTTTATTCCTTGGGATGATGACATGGATATTTCCATGCCACGCGCCAGTTATGAAGAATTTTTACGTATTGCCCCACAAGAACTCCCAGAACATATATGGCTGCAAACCATCCATACTGATCCGGGTTATTTTAATATGGCAACTCCTTTAAAAATTAGAGATCGCTCCAGTCGCTATATTGAAAAACACGAACAGGGCAATGAGCCTTACGTACAAGGTATCTTCATCGACGTATTTGTTTATGACTGCATGCCCGAAGATCCAACGCTGCGAAAACGATATAAATTTTGGGCGAAAAAAATTTCGCGCTTCTTAAGTAGCAAATATGGCGTTATTAACATAGGTCATCATGCCAAAATCTATACAGCTTTTGGCAAACTAATTCCTAAATCCATCCTGGAGTCCTCCCTACACAAGATTATTCATAAAGCCAATACCAGTGGCAGTCCATACCTTGGTCGTGGTTATAATTGTGTGGGCAAAAACTTATTGCATCAAGAGGATATCTACCCATTAAAGCAAGCCCAATTTGAAACGGGACTATTTAATATTCCGAATCATGCAGAGGAAATTTTAACCCAGCAATTTGGTGATTACCTTAGCCTGCCCCCAGAAGAACAACAGATTATGCGGCATTGTAAAGAGTTAATTCCCCACCTGAACTAAATACCGCGTTACCTGTAAGGACGTTAATTCAATACAATTTCCATGTACACAGGGTGTTTTATGATACAACACACAACCTGTTTAACAATCAAGTTTGGAATTAATGTTAGTTAAAATTGAGAATCAACCAGTAGCCTCTGCTCCACGCGCAAAATTATTTGATGATGAAACATTACCCACCATTCTTTCGCAAGCCCAAAAAGCACCGATCCCAATTAATAAATCAATCACAGATTATTATCTTTTTTCAACAGGTAATGGCAAGATTTATGACAAATGCTGCAACTTTAGGCACGGCAGGATTAATAGAGCACAATTAAATACTTTGCACACCCAAAAAAACCAAAATAAATCCAAATAAGAGATTTCTTGCAAAATATTCCTAGTTTATATGAATGATCACTATGAATAATTTCAGAACACTAATCTATACTGAAAATGTGAGCCACCACAATTTAATCCGCAAAGGATGAGATATAGGCTACATAAAAAGGAGTTTGTTATGAAATTTAATTATTTAGTTACCTCGCTAATCCTCTTGCCGTTTTATGCATTTAGCTACCCGAAGAATGATTTTAACGCCATGACCTTGGCACCAAAAACAGAAAACTCAAACACCCACACAGCAACCTACTCAAATGAATCAAAAGGCTATGCACAAATTAAATCATTTAACCGCAGTATTGAGTACCCAACCCAGATTATTCGCATGGAAAGTAATATAGAAAATCAACAAATAACCTGTGCCTCAGTCCATGAACAAATCAATAAAACCTTGGTAGAAAATATTGCTAATGAACAATTCACCTATGCAATGTACATTAGCTGTCACTATGATCCAGAAACTTTTCTAGCGACCCAATTCACCATTAATAGCTATTTCGATCCGGTGAATGATGAAGCCATTACATTTTTAAAAAACTATCTTAGCGAATACAATGGTTCCACCTTATTGGGAACTAAATTTAAAATTGAATCCGCCAAGGGATTAATTATTTCATTAAGCATGGCGGCGGGAATGAGAAAAAATCCGACGAAACCTCCATTTATCGAATATCGCAGGGATCGCAGCAATTTTTATTTTAAGAGCAATTATGAAATGAGAAGTAAATTATTTGCCGATATATATCAAAATTTCTATTCGAATAATCCAGCTCAGGTTCTTCCGTTCTTGAATAAATGGGTATTTTCCCATGCAGACGCCATGTATAAAGCCATACTAAGAGATTCAAATTATGCCGAATTACAACCAGAACGAATTTTTCTTATGGAAAATGGCGAGGAGCTATTCGTATCCGGTTTAAAACAATATTTTATACACCATTGTGACAAATATGAAAATCATCGTTGCTTAAACCCCACCTAAAGGTCTCTCAAATAAAATATATTGATTATTAATTAACGCGCATAGCGTATGAGCAGAGCATATTACTTATATCTGGATGTGCTTATCACAGCGAAACACATCCGAATAATACACGCAACGCCCCGTGATTTGTTCACAAACTCCTACGATGTTATGAGATTTCTGGATCCTGCAAACAAGTAACAGACCCTAGTTTATCCCAACTCAGGCCCAAATACAGAGGATTGGCGTTTTACTTTTACCTCACCGCGCTCCTCGGCTACAGCTTTATCATTAACGATCTTAGTCACACAGGCATCAGACCAAACATTCAAAGCAGTTTCCAACATATCAATTAACCCGTAGAACGGTAAAATCACTCCCATCAATACGATAGGAACATTCATGCTGGATAAGAGGCTAACGCTCAAGAAAAAACACCCCATTGGCACACCCGCATTACCAATCGCAGCAACGGTCGCCACTAAAATCCATAAGCCCATTGTCGCTAAAGAAATAGGCATACCATGATTTTGCATCAGATAAATCACCGTCGCAAAAATAAATGCGGCACAACCATTCATATTAATACTGGTGCATAAAGGCAAAACAAAACGGCTTACTGCTGGGTTCACTTGTAAATTATTTTCTATTGTATTCATTGTAACCGGCAAGGTTCCTACAGAAGACTTAGAAAAAAACGCAACCGATAAAGCAGGAAGCATGGCATGCATGGCCGCAAAAGGTTTAATACCATTTTTCTTCAGCCATAACGGCAATACGATAAAGCCTTGAATCAAATTGGCAAGCACAATAATTAATAAATATTGTCCTATGCCTTTAATGTCCATCCCCGAACGCAGTTGCACTACGGTTGACGTAATAAAACCAAACAGTCCTAACGGAATTATCGTAATGATCCAACGCGTCATCACTAAAAACATACCGTGTGCACCCCGGAAAAAACGCGTAAGGGTTTGACGTGAATCTTCTTCAGGAATCTGACGTACAGCAATACCGATAATAATACTTAAAAATAATACACCCATAACCTGTTGTTCCAGAAAGGGTGACAATAAATTAGTCGGAATGATATTTGCTAAATAGCCAAAATAACCAAGGCTATTGGTCGCTTGTACACTATGTGCATCGATATTCACTTGTACCGAACCAGGTTGAATCACCAGATACAACAAACAACTGATCGTGGCGGCGACAACGGTGGTGGAAAAGGTATATTTAACGGTTCGTAGCCAAATCTTTTTCATTAAGCCATCAGTTGTATAGTTGGCTAAGGTGACAATAATGGATAAAGAAATAATTGGTAAGCTAATGCATTTAAATATTTTGATAAACAAATCAGAAAGAAGTAAACCAAGATCCTTTAAAAAAATAATATTGGACATACCGCATATAATACCCAAACAAATCATCAAAGCATAAATCACCGGGGTACTGAAAATGAGTTTGTTCTTTTGCTGATGCGCTGCACACATGACTAAAAATCCTTACAATAAATTGGCAAAAATGATAGCTAAGAAATTATTAGCAGCAACAACAAGAAAGTGGCTTGATATGTGAATTAACTGAAGAATGAATCGGCTGGCAAGAATAAAATAGCATAGAAACCTTACTCTGATTAAAATATGCACAACAAGCACTTATTTTAACATAGTTCTTCGGTTCGTCAATAGCTTATTTTATTCAATTTACTTAAAATCGAATATTTATGCTTAAAATATTAAAAATTGTGGGCATTTCGCTAAGCTTGAGTAAGGGTTTACCAATCATTCAATCAACTCAATACACGTAATTTGCTGCTTTAAACGAATAACACGTCGATAAGCCTCTTCAATACGGTGTGGATCAATTTTGTGTTCAAGCACCAAGCGTTCAATGCGCTCAATAACCTCCGGCGCCGTAATCGTATCCAATTGATTGGCAAAAATTATCATATCTGCACCCGCATTAATCGTAAGACGTAGCGCGTCATCTAATGAATAATGATCCGCAATGGCTTGCATTTGCAGATCGTCACTAACGATAATGCCATCATACCCCATCGTATTACGCAACAACCCAGTTAATATTTCATGCGACAAAGTAGCGGGCAAGCCGTGGGGATCTAAATGTTTATTGATCACATGTGCTGTCATAATCATTGTTGGCTGATAAACATCCTTTACTAATTGGGAGTAAGGAACTAATTCCGCGCGCTGAAAAGTATCCGTTACATCAACAAAACCCTCATGCGTATCACCTAAAGCACTGCCATGACCAGGAAAGTGTTTGTAGCACGATGCGATACCATAACGACGAAATACATCAACAAACTGCCGCGCCATACGAATCACAATTTCGGGATCATCGGAAAAACTACGGTGTAAGGCACCAATGATTCCTTGTTGATCATGCATATGCAAATCAACCACTGGCGCAAAATTAAGATTAAATCCTAACTCCTTTAGAGTTTCAGCCATTTCACATAATACAGCACTCAATGCTTCGGGTGATAATCGCGTCATCTCATAAGCAGGCGTAGTAGTCATACTACCGACCACATGAGTTAACCTATCGATTGCCCCACCTTCATAATCTATAGCAATTAATAAAGGTAAAACATGATTGTCTTCATCAAATAATTTCTCGGAGTAATGATTAAGCTGATGAATTAAATGTTTTATCTGCGCCTGATTTTTTAGATTCTTTCCATAGGTACCAGTAGATACGTCTTGATCAAATAATAAAACACCACCTAATCCGTCTTGCGATAACCATTCGGCAATGGGACTTCGCTCATGAATCTCGCTACCTGCAAAACCCATAATCAACATTTGCCCAATTTTATTTCGTAAAGTAATCACTTTTTTGTTCCTTTACCGAGAGTAGAAAGAATAATACACAAAGATAAATGCGAACACCATGCAGGTTTTTATCAAGCCCAGTCATTCATTACGGTGTATATCTATTGATATTTCCAGGGTCTGTTGACAGCCCCTAGGATCTTGGCGAAATATCAACAGCACCGTCGCGTTTAAAGTTTCTTCGGTGGAATCTCAGGAATACTCGAAAAATCACACGCACAAGAACCTGTTGCCTCAGGAGTCATCGGCACTTCCGAAAAATCCGAAGGATAGCACACCGAAACATTCCACGCAGAATCCCCTTCATTGACACCATTTGGTAAAGACCAATAATTTTTTGCCATATACACCTTACCCTTTTCACTATCCCAAATGGATGGTGAAAATTGAGCACGATACATTAATTTTTGTCCATTTGTTTCACAAGGAAAAGTCACACGCGTCCAAGATTTTCCTGCGGGCACAGTCGCCGTTGTCAACACTTTAGCACTTAGAGCATCCATAACCTCAACCGTTACATTATATTTAAGCCAGCAATTATCCTTTGCTAAAGTATAGTAACAAGTAATAGCCCAAAGTGGACTTGCGAATAGACAACTTACTGATAAAAAAAGCAATTTACGCAGCATAGTTCAATCCCTTTTAAATCATTAATGACCTACTTATAGTATACACGATATAAAGCAGAAACTCCGTACGGAATAAAAACCTACACTCTGAGCACGTAAAGGGTTGATTTTATTAGCTGACATGTATAAGCTTCACCCATTGGAGAGGTGGCCGAGCGGCTGAAGGCGCACGCCTGGAAAGTGTGTATACGGAAACGTATCGAGGGTTCGAATCCCTCTCTCTCCGCCAAGATTAATATTCCCAGCTTATATGAACCAATTCATTTAGGGATAATGCGATGAAGAACTACTTTACGCGACTACAGATTGCCATAGGATTTTTATTGTCTTCTACTACCTATGCGAGCGGCCTATCCCCTAAACTCACGTCGCAAGACCAACCCTGGTCAATTACTGCCAGTGCAGGCAGCGGCAACTATCAAGTAAAAGCCAGTGACAGAAACTCAGCCCTAGGCAGATTAGCCCTGGGAAATGAAATGCTACTTGCTGGAGACATTGCTTTAGGCTTTGAATTAGGACTGCAAACAGGTACTAAAATTTGCTTAAATATTCCCAAAGAAACCCTAAACTTCATCAAATGGTTCCCTGTTCAAACAACCCTTGCCCCCACGCTTGATTTATTAATTACTACAAAAACAGATCCCATTGGTAATAGTGCCTTTTTTGCCCAACTAAAGGGCGGAGTCGCTTACAGACACTGGAAAATTAAACGCATTCCAATTAATGAGATCTCACAAATAGCCGGTGAAATACAGGCAGGATTCGGCTATCCAATTACGGCCTTAGCTAATTTAAGCTTGTTATATCAAGGAATATATGGCAACACCCCTAATGTGCAAATCAGCCCTTATTCTAAAAAAGAAAATCTGGCCAATATCCCAACACTGCATGCCGTATTAGTGGGGCTATCTGTCAACCTATAAAAAATGGATCCCCGCCTACGCGGGGACTACATGTTCTGAGAAATTTAAAGCATAAAATCATTAAATTAATGGCAATGGGGCTATGCTCCGATGCATCATGATCTTTTTAATAATATGAACCCTACTCCCAGTTTAAAATAACCTTCCCTCCACTTATTTTCCTTAAACTAATACTATACTCTAACTAGATAGTTCTTATTTTGCACAAACCGAGCATTATGGAGTATTATTATGAGAGAGAAACATTTTGCCTATAAAATAACACGTGGCTCGTGTGGCTTTCTTTATCCTCACTTTGAATTACAAAACGAAAAAATGGTGGATTTACTAAAAGAAATAGAAAAACAACATTATGATGGCTTATTCTGGGTATTTAAACAGTTTAATAATCAACCCCAAGAACAACTTTGCATTATCGATTGCCCTAATAATCGAATTTATTATCATTATTCTGGAGATGTCGAGGATCTAAAAGCGACCATATCCAAATTGGCTCATTAATAACGACAACCAGAGATAAATGATTATTTTTTACCACATAGAATGTTATTATTCTTTTTTGTTAACATTTAAACCAGAATGACTCTAGACAAATGACTTTTTTTTAGTCACCATGCGGCTCAAAAATAATATTCTCGGTGAGTTCTATGAATTTAAAAAAAAATAAACAGGCCATTTTAAGTTTTATCCTCTTAAGTTTCTTACAATCTGTCTATGCCCTCACACCAAAATCTGTTACCAGTGACA
The DNA here is from genome assembly GCA_963844185.1 of uncultured Gammaproteobacteria bacterium. Taxonomy (GTDB): domain Bacteria; phylum Pseudomonadota; class Gammaproteobacteria; order Legionellales; family Legionellaceae; genus Legionella. The sequence goes on along the minus strand of CAWJMX010000011.1, from coordinate 219,943 downwards.
CAGCTATTCAAAATGCTGTTTTAGTGCACATTAATGAATACAGACAACAACATGGTTTACCTAAACTAACCATGAATCAAAATCTAGTTAGAGAAGCAAAACAACATTCAATCGACATGGCAACTCACAAAGTGTCTTTTGGCCATCAAGATTTTGCAAAACGCATTAGCCATGCACATGCGCAAATTAAAAACTCCGGAGCTGGAGCAGAAAATGTTGCCTACAACTACAAAGATGCACGTACTGTAGTACAGCAATGGATACTTAGTCCCGGACATAAACGAAATATAGTTGGAAGTTATAATCTGACTGGAATAGGTATCGCCCGGGATAAACAAGGCAGAATATACTACACCCAACTGTTCCTCCGTACTGGAGAAAGTAAACAGCGCGTCACCACAAGAAGACCTTTCTGGGGTGTGCCATTTAGAAGAAGTGCTTAATGCCTTATAGGCTGGGCTGTAATGCCCTGCCTACTACACTTTAGTACTGTCTCGGACCAATGAAATCAGGTCCAATCAATATTTTATTATATTAATCAAAAAGTTAATAACCATAAGTCTCATACCCCAACCCCACACAAAACCCGACATCCCCTCTATAACGCTCATCATTACAAAATCTTTGCAATAAAACGCCAAAATTCAGTGGCGTTAGCCCAAAGACTGACCTATTATAGAAACATAGACGGTACACATTGTTCAGCCAACATCACGGCATTGGGAGCCAGATTGAGAGTGCGGTGTGCATGCTTAGCTTGTACTAAGAAGCCTAAACCACTCCGGAGGAGTCCACATTAGTGAATAAGGACTGTACTCAATCTTACTGTCTATTCCAATTGCAAAATAAGGGCGTATTTATACGCCCTTTTTATTTTAAGCGGTTCATTAATCAAGGATATGTTGCCCCTGGAAAAACAAAACAAATTACTCTAAGATAAAAAACTATTTAGGTAAAAAGGATTTACCATGATCATTGCAACCTTACTGGAAAAAGGCCGTGAAACGCGCGTAGCAATTACGCCTAACTCAGCAAAAAATTACATAAAAGCTGGATTTGAAGTCCACATTGAAAAAAATGCTGGAGTCGCAGCAGGTTTCTCTGACAAAGAATATGAAAATGTTGGGGTACACATCAGCAACGATAAAAAGAAACTTCTGACCGAAACAAACATCCTCCTATGCATTAATGAACCAGATCCTAAAGATTTAGGCGATTTACCCCCTGGTGCCCTCATCATTGGTCATATAGAGAATGAGCCACAAAGCAAACTCATCATCTGGTGTAAAGAAAAACAAATTACCCTACTCTCCATGAATCTTATCCCAAGAATTAGTCGCGCTCAAAGTATGGATAGTTTGTCATCACAAGCAAACCTAGCAGGCTATAGGGCCGTCCTCGAAGCAACGAACCAATTCCACCGCGCCATTCCGATGATGATGACTGCCGCAGGTATGATTCAGCCCGCTAAGGTACTGATTTTAGGAGCTGGTGTTGCTGGTTTACAAGCAATTGCAACAGCAAAACGCCTGGGTGCAGTGGTTTATGCTTTCGACGTACGTCGAGCTGCCAAAGAGCAGGTAGAAAGTTTAGGCGCAGAATTTGTTGAAGTAAGCCAAGAGCAAGATAGCGAAACTAAAGGAGGCTATGCTTCAGAAACAAGTGACGAATATAAAAAATTACAGGCTGAACTTATCGATCAATACGCCAAATTAGCCGACATCGTTATTTCTACTGCATTAATTCCCGGAAGAAAAGCACCAATATTACTGCATAAAAAAACGATAGAACAAATGAAGCCTGGCTCTGTAGTCGTCGATCTAGCGACGTCCCGCGGTGGAAACTGTGAGGTTAGCACTGTGGATGAGACCATAAAATATGGTGAAGTTACCATCATCGGCTTAAGCAATATGGCAGGCCTGGTGCCAACAACTGCCAGTGAACTCTACGCCAATAATTTAGCACACCTAATCAATTTATTGGCGAGCGCGCCGCCGGAGCTACAATTTAAGCCCGAAGATGAAATTATCCAACAAGCGGTTTTGTGCCACCAAGGCCAATATTTACCGTTCCAGGAAACTAAGGAGAAACAAAATGCATGAGAACTATGTCACGATACTCACCATTTTCGTCTTGGCATGTTTTGTAGGATATTATGTGGTATGGAAAGTAACACCAGCACTGCATACCCCCTTAATGTCCGTAACTAATGCAATCTCCAGTATTATTGTTTTGGGTGCACTCATTGCGGCAGGGAGCCATGTAACCGGCAGTATCACCTGGTTAGGCGGTTTAGCAATATTTATAACCTCAATTAACATTTTTGGTGGTTTTGTTGTAACCCAACGTATGTTACGCATGTATAAAAAATAAGTATCTTGTCCACCATCGCAAGGGACAAAAAGAATACTTAGTAAACATTTCCCTCTTCTACAGCTCAATGAGAGGGATCCAAAATAAAAATAGAGGATGGATTCTTATGACAAACCTGGTTCCCTTGTTTTATTTATTATCTGCAGTGTGTTTTATTCTAGCGCTAAAAGGCTTGGCCAGTCCGTCTAGTTCAAGAAGAGGAAATTTATTGGGGATTGCCGGGATGATTATCGCGGTAGCCTCTACCCTAATGATGCCAACCACTTATCATCACCTCTTGTTAGTCAGCTTAATCATTGCTGGTGGTCTAATCGGTACCTTTATTGCGTTAAAAATTAATATGACGGCAATACCTCAATTAGTCGCAGCGTTCCATTCATTGGTGGGTATGGCTGCTGTCTTAGTTGCCTTTTGCGCCTACTTATCCCCAGAGTCCTTCCACATTGGCACACCTGGTGCTATTGCTAAGGCCAGTTTAATAGAAATGAGCTTAGGCTTAATTATTGGTGCCATAACTTTTTCAGGCTCAATCATTGCCTTTTTAAAGCTGCAAGGAATTATGTCCGGTGTGCCCATAAAATTTGCTGGACAAAATGCAGTAAATCTGATTATTGCTTTAAGTATTCTTGGTGTCTTCATTTTATTTTTTATAAATCAGCCCCTAAGCCTCTTTTGTACTCTAGCGGCCTTATCTTTTTTAATTGGTGTCTTGCTCATTATTCCTATTGGCGGCGCTGACATGCCTGTAGTTATTTCCATGCTCAACTCTTATTCAGGCTGGGCTGCTGCTGGTATTGGCTTTACTCTAAGCAATGATTTACTGGTAATTACCGGGGCCTTAGTAGGTGCTAGCGGGGCGATTCTAAGTTACATCATGTGTGTTGGGATGAACCGCTCTATTTTTAACGTGATTTTTGGTGGTATACAAGCATCAGGAAGCAGTGCACAAACTCATGCTGGGACTGAGTCGCGTTCAGTACGCCAAGGTAATGGTGAAGATGCAGCATTCCTTTTAAGTAACGCCAAAGATGTGATTATCATTCCTGGGTATGGGATGGCAGTAGCGCATGCTCAACATGCCGTAAAAGAGTTAGTCGATGCTTTAGAAAAACGCGCCATAAAAGTACGTTTTGCAATTCATCCAGTTGCTGGCCGTATGCCAGGACATATGAATGTATTGCTTGCAGAAGCCAACATTCCCTATGACCGTGTGTTTGAACAAAGTGAAATTAATCGTGACTTTGCAAGTTGTGACGTTGCCTTTGTTATTGGTGCGAATGACATTACGAATCCTGCAGCAAAAACAGATCCCAGCTCCCCTATTTACGGTATGCCAGTCTTAGAAGTTGAAAAAGCAAAAACCGTGCTGTTTGTGAAACGCAGTATGTCACCAGGATACGCCGGCGTCGAGAATGAGCTATTCTTCTATGACAATACCTACATGTTGTTTGGCGATGCAAAAACAATGACCGAATCAATTTCTAAGGCCCTTGAAGCCATGTAGTATACACTGCATTCGATTAAGACCATTATAACCGATAAAAGCACGCTATAAATGCTCAAAAAATCATTTATAGCGTGCTTTTATGCATCGTTCAATCCCAACATGAATCCCCAAATAACGTTCAGGAAAAAATATCACCGCATACAAAGTGAATTAAAATTGACCGTTAATTTGCCAAAATAACAAAATAACGGTATCTTAACCGACTACTTTTTACTTTGGAGTTACTTATGCTAAGAAAAATAAGTTTTGGTTTATTATGTATAGCTGCGTCATTAAGTACCAGTTCATACGCTTTAGAAAATAATATCATGCTACAGCAAGGCGTTACCATGGAGTACGAATTACCGCCAAATCAACCACAGATTTTCTCTAATTACATGTTCTGGACCATTGAAGCCAATTGTAAAATGATCACTGAAGATGAAAATGATGACCTACATGTTGTCGCTTTAGCGAGAAAAGGAAAAGTTAATGATTTTCCTATATCAACAGGTGAATCGCTGCAAATTACAATCCATCCCAATGAAAATCTAAAAATCAGTGCCGATTCGGGAGCCAAAGTTCAAATTACTAATTTAGGCCAACATATGGTTAAAGCAAGCTGCTCAACTTAAAGCCCTGAGCTTCCAAGGCCATTAAGTTAACGTGAGTAGCGGATAAAAAATCAGAGCAGAGCCTCGATCCGTTCGGGCTGAGGGGATGCCTGCCCGTCTCAAAGCCAGATTAGCAAGGCTTCGAGGTGGCATAAATGCCTCCTCAGCATGAACGGATCGAGGCAAAGTAAGGTTTTACTCGATTTCTTGTAAGCGTTCGGCCAATTAAACCTACCCCATCTCGTTAAACTAAGCGTGACTGATGATGGTTTTTCATCCTTAGAAAACAGGCGATGAAGGCATATTAATTCCGGACAATGCATAAATTCATTATATTGTGGTATTACAGACATGAGCAAATCGATAATAAGATAATAATGTCTTCAAAAAACAGATCACCCCCTTCGCCTTGCGACATAAAAACTGACTCTTTGCCGCAACACCTAACGGGGTATGCTACTATTCTTCTCATCATTTTATTTGCTTATGTTGGAATCTCCGAACACTATCTATGAGCACTAGGTACCTGCGGCCCAACCCCATCTAAAAGATACTGTACTATAATAATTAAGAATGGAAACAGAATTTTTAAATACGGGATGCAATGGACGCCAAGGAGAAATCCTGACATGCAAGCAAAATTTTTTAAGATTAGTATAATTTGATGAGGAACAATAATGTCGTAAAGGATGACTCCTTAATTAATTTCATTAATTATTGTCCTTTGGTGCTAAAAATTATTGGCATTATCGTGATTGGCGCCAGCCTTAGTGTATTAGTAGGATGGATATATCATATCACCGTTTTAATAAGTGTGATGCCCTCATGGGTATCAATGAAGATAAACACTGCCATCTGTTTTTTTATGTCTGGAATCATCTTAGAGTTGTATTCACTCAAAAATCAGGAGCTTATTACTCGGATTGTTATCGTCTCACTCTCCATTTTTATTATCCTCATAAACTGCACTATATTGTATCTACATGCTACTGGCTCAACGCAAAGTCTTGAGGAGTTAGTCAGCAGTAAAAGTCCATTAATTTTGAAGGGCGACTATTCTGAACGCGTGCCATTAATTACACCAATAAATTTTCTTCTAATTGGATTAACCCTATTTTATGCCTTAAAAAAATCAGTATCGGGCTGGATAATTCAACTTTATGCCTGGTTTATTTTATTTATAGGAGTATTAGGTATCTATAATTATGTTTATGAAATAAATATGATCCCTTTTCTTCCTCGATATACTTATATGGCTTTCCCTACCGCGTTATTATTTATACTTTTGGGACTGGGTATTTTTTTACTCAAACCGCAAACGGGCATTATTGGCATAATCCTAAAAAATAGCACCGGTGGTTATTTCATGCGCTGCTTAATCGCCGTTGGTCTACTAGTGCCAATGGGGGTTGCCATTATAGAAAACAAGATTATAAAATTTAATCTGATTGAAGGAAATTTCGATGATAGCCTATTTGCAATTATAACTTTTGCTTTTCTTAGCATCGCCCTAGCGTTCATTGCTTTCAGAATTGATCAAGAAGAAAATAAACTGACCTCATTTCAATTGCAATCTGATGAAAATGAACACATACTTCGTGAGTTTACAGAAAATATTGATATTGTATTGTTCAGATTCTCTCCTGATTTTACCAAACTCCTTTATGTTAGCCCTGCTTATGAACGCATATGGGGAAAGAGCGTCGATTCATTATATAAAAATCCGAAACAATGGTTTGAAGCCATTTTTCCTGAAGATCAACCCATCGTTCGTGACGGAATTTTTGATGGATTGGTTGAGGAAGGGAAATCAAGTGCTGTCATCGAGTATCGTATAAAAAAATCAGATAACTCTCTCCGCAATATTTTTACCCGATTTATTCAATTAAAAGATACTAATAAAAAATCATTTTGCATTATTGGTATAGCAATTGATATGACTGAAACCAAAATGAAGAAAAAATACATTCAATTACAATATACTGTATTAAGTATTCTGGAACAGGAACAATTATTTATAAGGATAGCGGCTCAGACCCTTCAAATAATCTGTCAAACATTCGATTGGGAGGTAGGTGAAATATGGCTGATCAATGAAAAAAAACAGGTATTGTACTGTTATAACAGATACGATAAACCCAATAATAAAATGACTATTTATGAAAACAAAAGTGGTAACCTTTTTAAATTGGGACAAGGTTTACCCGGCGTAATTTGGAAAAAACGAAAACCAATTTACTTCCAGGATTATTCCGCAAATCCGAAATTCTTAAATAATAAAGAAAAAATAGAGTTAAAGAGTGCGTTAGGTACACCTATCTTATTCCAAAACAAGATTTTTGGGATCATGGAGTTCTTTAGTTATAAAACTCATTATCCTGATGAAGAATTAATGAGGCTAATAAAAAGTATTGGTAAATTACTGGGCGCTTTTGTTAATAAAACCAATGCACAAGAGAAAATTCAACTTAGTTCCCATTATGATCTTTTAACCGGTCTTTTAAACAGATCAGGATTTGAGGATCAACTCAATAAATTAATAACAGACAGAACATTGGAATTCATTGCCGTGCTTATTCTTGATATTAATGGTTTTAAAATAATCAATGAAGCATTAGGGCATTTTCAAGGAGATTTGTTATTAAAATTAATTGCAGTCAGATTAAGTGAGATTGATGATGTTCATCAAACTAATTTAGCCAGGTTGGAAGGCGATATATTTATTCTCACCTATTCTCCTTTGTCAAAAATAAAAGAGCTTGATGAATATATACAGGCTCTTAAGTGTAAGTTTATTAAGCCATTCTTTATTAATGATAAAGAACTCAAAATAACGGTAACCTTCGGTATTGCCATTTACCCAAAGGATGGGGAAACCAGTAAAGGATTAATCAAAAACGCCGGACAAGCAAATACTTCTGCAAAAAGCGAGAAAGGAAATAATATAAAATTTTATAATAGCAAATTATCAACTATTGCCACTGAAAAACTGGATCTTAACATGGAGCTATACCGGGCAATTGCAAATCATGAACTGTTTCTTAATTATCAGCCTCAAGTTGATTTAAAAACCGGGGATATTTCTGGAGCTGAAGCCCTTATCAGATGGCAACATCCAGCAAAAGGATTAATTTCTCCTGGCACATTTATTCATGTTGCAGAACAAACAGGATTAATTGTTGCCTTGAATGAACATATAATACGTATGGTTTTTCAACAAATTAAGTCAGACTGGTCCGGTCCACCCATATCTATAAATATTTCAGCGCAACAATTTAATGATGGCTTTCATCTTATCGAGTTCCTCAAATCGCTGAAAGAGGAGTTTGCTATAAATCCTGAATGTATAGAACTGGAAATTACTGAAGGTTTGATAATGAATGATACCCAACATAATTTAGAAGTTTTAAAGGGCTTGCATAACCTTGGATTTCAAATTTCCATCGATGATTTTGGCACAGGTTTTTCTTCTTTTAGCTATCTTCACCTTATTCCCGTTCATAAAATTAAAATAGATATATCATTTATTAAAGGATTACCAGAAAATAAAACGAATGTTAACATTGTAAAAGGGATGATTTCCCTTTTTCATTCGCTTGGAAAAATAGTTGTCGCAGAAGGTGTAGAAACAGCGGCTGAAAATGAATTTCTCAAACAGGAAGGATGCGATATCATTCAGGGATTTTATTATTACAGACCCATTTCTGCCGATGACTTCTTTGCTCTGCTCGCTAAAAAAGACAACGATAAAAAATCGTTTTAGTTTTTTTGATCACGATATTGGGTTAAATTACACGATTGGGGCAAAAGCGACATAATCAGTCCACTTTTGTTAATCGACAAAATATTTTTCAATTGCTCATTGGCTTTCTACTTCCATCCTCTATCCAATGGTAACTTATGGAAAAATTAGCTCGATGTGCGTTATGGGTATTTCCGGCATTAGAAGAAATTGCAGCTAATGGCTCTTTAATTCATAATGACGATATCCTTTCTGTAAACGGTCGGCCAACTACTTTGGCATCTGCTTCAAATTAAAAGGGCGCGGCTTGATAAAATCCTGCTGAGATTTACAGGCACGAATATTTTCAAAGAGCGCTAATGCTGAGGATGTCTCCGCTACCCCAGAAACTTTGTCCTTCTTCTTTATGGCGTGTCTTCCATACCTGCGGTATTGAAACGGACTTAACACCAGCTTATTGCGTCTGCAAAATTCAACTTGCGTTAATCCACTGTCTTCATACTTCTTAAGCAGACTGCTCCAGTTGATGGGGGAGTTGGACATGATTATCTCTCTTTCTATGATAAAAGTGAGATGCTCGCTTAATTTATAATGCAGCGGTAGGTGTAGTTCTCGGAGCGTTTACGATTTCTTATCCAAAACTGGCGTTAAATTAACGTAAGTCCTCCATAAGAAATCGAGCTCCTTAACTCTACGGCGATGGGCTTCACAGCCCAGCCTGCCCAAATCATCGCTATACCACTTAATGCTCACGCGTTGCGAGGAATTTAATTTTTGGATAACGCTCTTCAGCCATAGCTAAATTAACCCGAGTTGGTGCAAGATACATCAAAGCCTCACTACCATCTAAAGCTAAATAATCATAAGCTTTAGTACGAAACTCAGTCATCGCTTTATCATCTTCAGCATAAACCCAACGCGCACAAGCCACACTGACGGATTCATAAATACAATCCACTTTATATTCATGCTTTAAACGATGCGCAACCACATCAAACTGCAATATTCCCACCGCGCCCAAGATTAACTGATTACTATTTAGAGGCCTAAATACTTGAGTTGCCCCCTCTTCAGATAACTCAATTAGTCCCTTTAACAAAGCTTTACTTTTCAGCGGATCTTTTAAACGCACTAAACGAAACAATTCAGGCGCAAAATTAGGGATCCCCGTAAACTTTAATTGCTCACCTTGGGTAAAGGTATCACCAATACGAATGGTGCCATGATTATGCAAACCAATAATATCGCCCGCTAAAGCAATTTCTGTATGCGACCGATCGCCGGCCATAAAAGTTAAAGCATTGGCAATCTGTACTTCTTTTCCAATGCGCAAGTGACTTAATTTCATACCTTTTTTGTAAGCCCCAGAACACACCCGCAGAAAAGCAATTCTATCTCGATGCTTAGGATCCATATTCGCCTGGATTTTAAACACAAATCCAGAAAATGCCTCTTCGCTTGCAGATACGCTTCGTTCTTGAGCCAATCGCGATTGCGGTCCTGGAGCATAACGCACATAGTCATCTAATAATTCTTTAATACCAAAATTATTAATCGCTGAGCCGAAATAAACCGGAGTCATTTTGCCCGCTAAATATTCATCCAAATCAAACTCATGCGATGCGCCTTTCACTAACTCAATCTCATCACGTAATTCTTGGGCGCTATCCCCTAACAGTTCATCTAATTGTCGGTTATCCAAACCTTTAATTTGTATCGCATCTTGCTTTTGTGCATTCTTACCCTGCTCATATAAGTAAACAATGTCTTCATAGCGATGGTAAATACCTTTAAAACGTTTCCCCATGCCGACTGGCCAGGTGACTGGCGCGCATTTAATCCCAAGTACTGATTCAACTTCGTCAAGTAAATCGATGGGTTCACGTCCTTCACGGTCTAATTTATTAATAAACGTCATGATCGGCGTGTCACGCAAGCGACATACTTCCATTAATTTAACAGTACGATCCTCTACCCCTTTAGCCACGTCAATAACCATTAAAGCAGAATCTACCGCTGTTAACGTGCGATAAGTATCCTCAGAGAAATCCTCATGACCCGGTGTATCTAATAGATTCATCACATGTTGGTTATGAAAAAATTGCATTACTGAGGTGGTAATTGAAATTCCACGCTCTTTCTCCATCTCCATCCAATCGGAAGTAGCATGCCTATCAGCCTTACGTCCTTTCACCGTACCGGCTAATTGAATAGCACCTCCGAATAAAAGTAATTTTTCAGTAACGGTTGTTTTCCCTGCATCCGGATGAGAAATAATCGCAAAAGTGCGACGTGTATTGAAATCCTGATAAAAATCAGACATGAAGTTCTCTAAATAAATATAGTGTTTAACATGGAGTGAATTTTAAGGCATTCCTGGGTAAATACAAGTGGTGAAGAGCCTGTCATTCGGAATGAAATAGGTTAGACGATGCCGCATAACCTACTTACTTATGAGCCAATGAAGAATTAACTGCAATATTAAGGCCTATTGCCATTTCACATGGCTTGAGCCAAGACAATAGAAATGGCAACAGATCTCTATAAATGACAACCAATGCCATCATAACCGATAACCTGGCATGATTTATAAGCTGTTTGGTCTAATCGATAACGAACCGATCCATAAGACACAAGAATACCGCCATCTTTAGCCTTAATAACATGCGGATTTTGATAATTCACCGCAGACTCACAACCGGCATGATTTTGTATCCACACAGCGCCATCAGCATGAACTCGATTCTTACCCGGTATTAAGCCGTTTTTTCCACATTCCTTAATTGCTAGATTTTCTAACTTAGGCGCAGAAAACATCACATCATAGTATGCTAAGGCTGCTTTAACTGCATTTTCTGCATCCAAAATACCATGGCCACAAGGCTTTTTACCAATACAGGATTTATTGGGATCCTCATTGACACCAAACTCATGGGTCGTTGTATAAAGTATTTGCTCAATTTGTTCAGGGGTTAAGGTTTTATCACTGGCCGAGAAAATCAATCCAGCAACACCCGCAACATGAGGTGTGGCCATACTCGTTCCTTGATAATAATCAAATCCAGAACCATTATACCCACCACCAGGATTTACGGTAGATAAAATTCCACCCCAAATCCCATAACGCTTATCGCCCCCAGGCGCTGCCAAGGTAATACTAGGCCCATAATTAGAGAAATAAGAACGCAGTCCCTCAGGGCCTGTAGATGCTACTTTAATCGTACCATTACAGATTCCGGGCGCATTAAAATGTTCCCAAAGATTATCATTCCCGGCAGCAACCGCAAGAACGGCTCCTTTTTTGCGCGCAAAAAAGACCGCTTCTTGCAAAGCCTGATCACAATAATCAACTTCATCTTTTGGGCCCCTATCCACGCCAAAGCTCATGTTTAACACCTTAGCTGGATGAATATTAGTGGGAACACCAGGAACATCAGCGCCGACGGACCAATAAATAGCGTTTACTACCGCACTTTCATAAAACATGCCAGACGCACCAGGAATTTTGATCGGCAATACTTTTAAATCTTCGCCCATACCACTCATGACGCTACCATAACCCGCGATCGTTCCTGCAACATGGGTCCCATGATAAGATTTTGTTTCATCTCTTATATCATTATTATTGGCTGCAAAATTCCAGCCCCACACATTACCTTCGCTGTCTTTTACGAGGTTATTAATTAAGCTGTCGTTTAAGCTAATGCCGGTATCTAATACTGCAATGACTACCGGTTTTTTAGCCAAACCAGTCGTATAAGCCCAGGCACCATCTCGTGAACCAGACTTAGATTCCAACATCACACCTGCGGGACGTGCAAATTCATCCCATTGACTTTCGTGACTGAGCAAATCAACCAGAGTACGTTGTAGCGCCGGATCTGGAACCGGTATAAAATGCCCAACTCGGTCTTTAACCGCATAAAGTACATCTGGATTTTTACGAAGCCGCTCTAAAACCAGAGCCGTAAGCTCATCATCACCTTCCTTCACGGAGGCAGTAGCAGGAACATGTAAAATTAGCGAATAAGCACCATTAGCCATGGGATTTATTTCTTTAACCGGCAATTGGACAGACTGCGTTAGTTGTGCTTTTAATGCCGCAGTATTTTTTATTTGCTGCTTGTATTTAATGATAATTCGCACTGTATCTTGACTGGGAATAGTAAAAGCACCATGGGCTATCGATAAAAGCCCCAAACCTAAAATTCCTGATTTAAAATGCATACATCAATCTCCTTATTAATTCCCAAAAACTGATAAAACGCAATCCAGTATGCAATAAGATATATTGCAACACAAGAACAACACTCTTCGCTTAAAATGAGAAATAAACAACTGTAATGTATTCAAATTAATAAAACCCCAAATAAATATTTCTTTATTATTAATAAAAATCAAAGCCTAATGCTCTTTAACTGTCTTGTATACAGCCATTGTTTGCGCAGCGCAACGAGCCCACGAAAATTGAGCTGCTCTTAAATGGCCGCGTACAATCGCATTTTTTCGCCACTCATCATCGACTAGCCCCTGCTGCAACAGTTGTGACCAGGCATCAACATCCTGCGGCGGCGCCATTAACGCAGCGTCTCCAGCAACTTCTGGCAGTGTTGAACTATTAGAACAGATAACCGGTACTCCAGAACTCATCGCTTCAAGAACCGGCAAACCAAACCCCTCATACAACGATGGAAAGGCAAATAATCGCGCGCCCGCATATAAAGCAGGCAAATGCTCCGCAGGAGTAAAACCTAAATAATTTACCCAACCACTGCGTTTTGCCTTGTCAATACGTTGATGTATTGCTTCGCTACACCATCCCTCATATCCGGAAAGAACAAGAGGGAAGCGCTGCCGTAAGGCCAACGGTAATTGTTCATAAGCATCCATTAACATCATTAGATTTTTTCTTGGCTCAATGGTACCGGCAAAAAAAGTGTATTGATTATGCTGCAAGCCATAATGCGATAAAATTGGCATAGCTTCATGTTCAGTATAAGGTCTAAATTCTTCGCTGGCGGCTAAAGGGACTGTAAAAATTTTATCAATAGGATATGAAAAATAACTGGCTAACTCTTGACGAATATATTCAGCATCAACAATTAACGCATCCACAGTACTCAGTGTTTTCGGTGTTTCTTTTTGCGCATATTCCACACGTTGAGGCGGATGACACTCAGGCCAGGTAAAGGGGGATAAATCATGAAATGTTGCAATTTTTTTTCCCGCAAAGGGTGGAACAAAAAAATTAGGGCCGTGATATAAATGATCTTCTTTACCTTTTAATACCTGTTTTTTTAACTTAGGCATAAGCAAACGATATACCTTGTTTACCAAACGGCTTTTTTGCAGCAAACGTTTGAGCTTATGTTGCTGATTAGAATGTTCACCTACTGTTGTCGGTAAATCTTTAATAAAATCTGTTCCCGTAAAATAGAGCAAAGATTCAACATCAGATTGCAAGGACAGATGACGCGCTAACTCCCAAGTATAACGCCCAATACCCGTTAAGGGAAAACGTATAGGTTCTACAGACAAAATTAATTTCATGATTCAATCATCCAATGCAGTGTCTCGTATAGCGTTTTGCCAGGCAAATCACCAATCAAGCCAAGTAGTTTAAAATTAGTTCCACACAGTGTTTTAACTTCATTCGTACGTACAAAAGCAGGGTTAACGCGGATTTCTATTTGATGCTGCGTAACTTGCCGACAATAATCGATGATTTCACGCAAACTATGGGTTTTCCCGGAGCAAACATTAACAAGGTGGCCAAAGGCATTGTTCTCGAGCAAACGACGATAGGCAGAAACGACAACACGTACATCACTAAAATCGCGCCACACATCAATATTTCCAAGCTCAATAGACGCTTCTTTACGACGAAAGTGAGAAATAATTTTGGGTAAAAAAAATTGCTCCGCCTGACCAACCCCAGTGTAATTAAAAGGCCTGGTAATAATAATGGGTAATTTGGTCATCCAAAGCTTCGCCATATACTCCATTGCTAATTTGCTGACGGCATAATCATTGGCGGGATTAGGCCGCGTATCTTCATCCTGTACGCCCTCAGCAACATTGCCATAAACATTGGCACTACTTGCCAGCAATACCCCCTTCACTGGGAGCTGCATTGCGGCTAATCCTTCCAGCAAATTGCGAGTCCCCTGTACATTGACCTGATAAAAGGCATTGGCATCACTATGTGCTACAAAAGCAAGTGCGGCAAGATGAATCACATACTCCGGCTGCACCGCATCTAATACGGTCTTAACTGCCAAGGGATTGCACAAATCCGCCTGAAAATAATGTTCGTCATTACTCGGAGAAGAACCAAGACCATATACCTGGTACCCCGCTTGCTGCATTTCCTGAGCCATATAACGGCCAGTAAATCCATGTGACCCGGTAATTAATACACGGGGTGATGTTTGTGTCTGCATAAGATATTCCATTTAAAACTAGGGTCTGTTTCATTAGCTCAAGATAAAATTAAATTAAAAATTACATCCTATAAAAACTAAGTAGCATTCGCGATAACCGCTGTGCAACCTTTGGATATAAGTGCTCTTCACGCCAGTTAGCAGCCCTCTCTTCCTGTTCAATTATCGTAGGTGAGCGATGTTGAATATGTCGCATAATTTCCGCAATGCCTTCAGCAATTTGTTCTGATGTTGTGCCTGCTAACTTGGTTACAGCAGGGTTAACGTCATCAAAAATAGGTAATGGAGTCACAAGCACCGGTTTCATACTCGCAAGACCATAGCGAACTGCGGCGCTAGATGACTCTCCGGTTTCTTGGTATGGATAAATAAGAACATCCGCGGCATTTAACAAATCCAAACATTCTAAATCAGTCAAAAAATCGGTATGAAGCGTAATAAAATCACCTGCCTCTAATTGCTCAATTTTTTCTTTTGCTTGTTGAATAAGCGTCGTTGAGTCAATATGAGGATACTCCGCATTGATCATTTTAAGTCGCAGCGAACAACCTTGGCGGCGCAACGATACAACCGCGGTAATCAATTCAAGAAGTCCTTTATGAGGCAAGAAAAAGCCATAACTGGCAATGACAAACTCTTCATTTTTTGCAATAGCAACAGCGTCAGCTGCTAACTTAGGCTGATAATCAATAATGCCATGTGGAAAAAGACAAACATTATTGATCAATCCTAACTGTTTTAACCGATTCATATCGGCAGGCGCATGCACCAGTATTCTTGTGCAACGCGCAAGTGCATCTTTGATGTTCATTAATGCTTTTTGTGGATGCTGTATTGGATCTATCGTGGAATGAAGCATGACAACAACCTGTCGACCTAATTTCACTTGCTTATTTACAAATTCAGAAAAATGCTCAAATTCAAAAAAATAGTAATTAAATTGAATTACAAGCGTATCAATATGATGTAAATCAATTTGCGCGTCTAATAAGCTCAAGTTGTCTTGTTCACCGGCATTCCAACAGCGAACAACTGAATGACTATCTGCGCTAACAAGGTCTGTGGTTCGATTTGCAAAGATAACCGTATCCAATGAGAAATGTTTTACTAAATGACCTGAATAAGTAGCAATACCGCAACGCGCATTCCAGGTTGAAATCCAACCCACTCGTGGTTCTGGTAAATTAATTATTTTTGCCAACGAAGCAGGGAGTGCTACAAGCCTCTTAACCACATCTTCCCAACGAAACTTTGACAAAAGTAAATCTCTACCCTTTTTTGCCCGTTGCATTCTTAGCTCGGGCGCAGCAGCATACACGACGCACATTATTTTTGCTAAGTCGTCTATTTTGGGCTTTGCCCAAACGGATGAAAAGATATTAAAATGAGTCTCTGCACGTTCAAAATCATAATCAACCAGCCAAGCTGTTTTCGCATTACAAAAATCAAGCTGCCCACCCCAGGCGGTGGTAATAACAGGTAAATTGGAGAGCATAGCTTCTGCCATTGGCAAACCAAAACCCTCGGCTTTACTGGGAGCAACTAAGACCTGGCATTGCGCATACAAAGCTTTAAGTTCTGCATCAGTCAAATCCCCCATAATTAGATGAACATCAGGGTAATTAGGATTTTTTTGTTGTGCTTCGGCTAACCAAGAATCAACCTTATTATGTGGATTTGCAAAGGTTTTAATAATTAAAGTCACATCATCTGCAGATGTAAACGCTTGGCCATAAGCCTCCAGTAACTCGTTTACCCCTTTTCTAGGAAAACATGAGGATACATGCAGAAATCGAAAGGATTTTCCGCCAACAATATAATCCTTATCGGCAGTAATACGTTCCCAATGATCTACGCCACATCCAGAAACTAAAAGAGGAACGGTCACCCCATGATCCAGCATGATTTTGCGCACATGTTCTGAAAGACAGGTCAACCCTTGTAAATACGAATTAAAATCATCAACCCAGCGCAAAGGAAATCCAGACTCCTCCCAAGCATAATGATGCAAGAAATTCCAGCGACTGTGCATATCAGCGACTCGGGGTGGATAGAGATTACGACTACTAACATCTGCATCAAATGGTAAGATTTCTCGTTCTTTATAATATAACTGTGCTAGCTCGCTATTTTGCTCAAGAAAATGAGCATTCGGCGCAAAATCACCTGGCCCATCTGTCGAGTGCAATACAACTTGATGCCCAAGCGTCACCAATGCCCTTGCTGTCTCTCGATTAAGGAGTGCTAAGCTATAGCTACTATCAAAAGGACCTTCGACACGCCAAGTTATTGGCGCTGGTAAGGCCGAACCACGGGCGACTTTTTCTCCAGTCTGTATATTGCGCGCGATACAATTGGCAAGCACAATCAAATCTGTTTCCGTAAGAGTAAAGCCTGGCGCCGTTATTGCAGTAATTGATGAAATTAAATTTTGATAATTTTTTTCTCGATTAAGCACCTGTTCTTTCCAAGTTTGCTTAATCTTAGAAGAACAATCCACAGCAATAGTCTCAAAGCCTGCAAGAGCCGCTTTAGCACAGGCATCCCAAGAAAAAGTGGCTGAATGCACCAATGCATGCTGCCGCAAAGACTCTCGATATGCCGAATCAGTTAATACTTTTGCAATTTTTTCCGCAATATCAGCGGGATCTAAGGGGTCAAATAATGCATCCTCGCGACCAATGACCTCAGGAATACTGGTGACGCAAGAACCTATAGTCGGCGCACCACATGCCATGGCCTCCAAGGCTGGCAAACCAAATCCTTCATGCACAGATGGAAACACAAATACTTCACAGTATGAAAAAAGCGCTATTAATTCCGCATCAGAAATATAGCCTGTTAAAATCAACGAGTCACTAATTCCGTATTTACTGGCAAGTTTTAAGAGCTTTTGTTGTTCAACATCAGCCCCTTTGCCAGCAAATACCAATTGATATTGATTGCGTAACTCTAAGGGTAATAATGAAAATGCCTGTATTAAACGCTCTAAATTTTTCCGTGATTCAAGCGCGCCATTGTACAGAACATAAGGCAATGTAATCTTAAAGCCTAACAACAGCTCTTGCTTTGATTTTTCATCCATACTCGCTGGAAAAAAAATATCAGTATGTGCCGAAGAAATAGCAGTAATTTTTTTATCGTTCAAACCTAAAAGGTCAATCGCTTCTTTTTTCGCATAATTGGATATTGCCAAAAGCAAATCTGCTCGCTTTAAGCTTTCAATTTTATCCATATACCAATTCTTAACCCAAGCAAAGCCAAGATGTACATCAGGATTAAACAGAGGGATTAAATCATATAAAATAACTGCTGTAGGTATTTGACACGAACCAGTACCTATCGAATGAGTCGCATCACAGTTACTAGCCCCCTCAAATAGGCTGGTGATCAAAATTAAATCGGGATTAAGATCGACAAGAAAGTTTTCGCGTATTAGTTCTGCAACCTTTCTACGAGAAGAATTTTCAGGCGCCTCCCATGATAATTTCATAGGTACATCAAAAGCGACTATGCGCTCTGGAGGTAAAACATCCTTAAACGCAAACCGAATATCATTAATTGCCGGCAATTGTAAATTAACGACAATAAAAATCTCATGTTCTTTAGCATTGCGTATAATGGCCTGTGTCAGAGCTATAGAATATCGACCAATACCCCGATTACGACTCTCTGTTTGCGCCCCTTGTAGATCAATAACGATCCTCATTCAGTACCTCGTTTTGCAATAGCTTTTTTTAAATCAGAAAAAATTTTCGCGGCTTTTACGGAGTAAAGTTGGCTGACCGATTGGGGCTTAATATCCAAGTCAACTAATGCCACATCATTTCTTTTAGCCAAAACAAATAACCGATTACGAATCTTATTTTTTAACTTGGGATGCTTAGCTAATATTCTTGTAGCGCCGTATCGAAATACTCGATTATCTAATGCCAGCTTTCTGAAATAACAAATAAAATTAATTAACCGACGCCTTATTCCCGCCCCAACTCTCTGCTCCACTTTCGCAGAATTTAAGCGCTCAAAAAATCTCTTTAATAGACGAATTGGACGCGTAATTCGCCAAGAGGTGCTGGCTCTCATCGCGTCAAGTTGAGTCCTATAGGTATGTTCCGCTTGTTGCAGTGACGCATTAAGCTCCGCTATTTGATTATTTAAATGGTGTGTAAAGGGATGCGATGCGTAGCCACCTAATGCAAAGCCATCAAAAATGTTAGGTGCTATTTTAAAAAAATCGACTAATTCAAGGTGCTCGTTAGAAATATAAAACCGATTAAGCCCATCAAAATAAGCAAATTGATATCCTTTTTGCAGAACCAGAAATTCCCAATCTTGATAAGACTCTTCCTGAGTATTAGGCTTGGTACTTTCAATCACCAAAATCCAGGGGCGAATGTCATCAGCAGTCCAGCTTTCAAGTACTGATTTTTCTAAACCTTCAACATCAATTTTTAACCAGTGAACCTCATCGGTTACCACTTGGTTAAATACCTCATCAAGGGTTATTAGCTGGACTTCAGTCTCTGTGCAGACAAAACCTGTGGTTTTATGCCGTAAGGCAATGTCTCTATTCGCCGTAGAAAGGCCGGTATCCGCAAATTCATACAAAACAATGGAGCCAGACTGATTACTCACCGCCACTTGCATGATAGTTTCATCTGGGCGCGCTTTTCGTAGCTTGTCTGCATATTGCTGTGTCGGCTCGACATGTACGCCACGCCAACCCTGTTCATAAAATACTTTACTCACCGAATCAATAAGGGGGTCTTGTGCCCCAACATCAATATAAAAACCATGCTTAATATGCTTTAATGCACGCCAAAGCATAATATCTTCAAAATTTTGCGCATAGGATACCATGCTCATTGCTGTAAAACTCCTATTTCAGGATCAAGCCATGCCACGCCAGAAAAATAAGGTTTATCTATATTCACCACATGGAACATCAATGCCAAATCACGCCACTCATAATTATTTACCAAATGCGTATCGGTACTTACCAATGCCGTTTGCACAGAGTAGCTTCCTGGACCTAAATTCACATCAAAAATGAACTGATAGACAACACGTTGCTCCGGCAATAAATTCTCTAGCACTTTTTTCTTTAAATCAGTATTCGTACCATACACTACCTGCCCCAAACGATCTTTAATGCCATAGCCCAAGACAAGGCGTGGAATCTCAGCATACACCTGTACTTCGGCACATAATGTAACGCGCTGCCCCACATTAACGTATTCAACCCGTTTTCCATGCTGATCAAGCAAATAAATCTCTTTTACTTTTGCCTCACCGGTGCCTGAAATAGTTTGCACGTTCCCATCATTTGTTTTTATTTGCTCAATGTTTTGATTTTGTTTCTCGGCTAATAAGGCATTGTAATAATCCATTACAACTTCTGGCGCCCCTTCCATCTCGACCTTGCCGGCATTGAGCAAAATGGCCTTGTCACAAATACTTTGAATGGATTGCTTATCATGTGAAACAATCAACAAAGTAGTGCCTTGCTTATTATATTCGCGAATGCGAGCAAAGCTTTTGTGTTGAAAATAAGCATCGCCAACTGACAACGCCTCATCAACAATTAACACATCAGGGCGCACAGCCGTGGCAACACTAAACGCCAAACGCATTTGCATGCCGCTTGAATAAACCCGCACTGGCTGATTTATATAGCTGCCTATTTCCGCAAAAGCCTCAATTTCAGGCATTAATTGCGTAATTTGCTCAACGGACATGCCCAGCAGTTGTCCAGCCATATACACATTCTGCCGGCCGGTAAAATCAGGATGAAATCCCATCCCTAATTCCAGCATCGCTGCAACCTTTCCTTCAACATGTACATTGCCCATTGTCGGTTGCGTCGTGCCAGTGATCATTTTGAGCAAGGTACTCTTACCCGCGCCGTTAATACCAATAATGCCTACAGCCTCACCAGGTTCTACTGTAAAAGAAACATTCTGTAAAACCCATTTCAAGCTATGCTTTGGCTTAGAGTAAGGGATCAACCATTCAAACAAGCGCGACCAACGCGTTGGATAATTCTTATAAGCCTTTGCTAAATTGTGAACAACAAGTCTACCCATTAAAGTTCATCCACCATCTCACCGGCATGCTTATGAAATAAACGCATACCAATCAAACAAAACATCAAACCAAGCACGGCAGCCGGTAATAAATTCAACCAATTAGGTAATTCACCCTTAACCAAAATCGTTTGAGATGCCATCACTAACCCGGCCACAGGGTTCAAAGCCATTAATCGATGTGCTTTTTCCGGTAAAATAGCTATCGGATAAACAATAGGCGTCAACCAAAACCAAAACTGAAGAAAAACACCAAAAAATTGCCCCACATCACGAAAAAATACATTCAAGATACCGAGTGTAATCCCTAATCCCACCGCAAAAACCACTAAAACCATGAGTACCGGAAATATGGCAAAATACACCCAACCAGTAAAATTCCCACTGACTAATAAAAAAATCGTGAACAGACTAAAAATAATGGCAAAATTTAACAAGGAATTGGCAACAACGGTTACAGGCAAACACAAACGAGGAAAATTAATTTTCTTTAATAAATTGGCATACTCAAGAAATACATTTTGGCCTCGCCCAACAATCTCAGCAAACAATCCCCAAGTCAGCACTCCCGCACATAGATAAATACTGTAAGCATAACTTGTATCTATTCCCGGCAATTTAGCACGCATTACCTGTGAAAAAATCACGGTATAAACCACGATCATTGCCAAGGGATTGATTATATTCCATGCTGCGCCTAACAGTGAATTGCAATATTTACTTTGGAATTCCCGCTTTACATTGCCAAGAATAAAGCCTCGATAGACATACAGTAACTTAAGTGAAGACAACCGCATTGATGAATTACTCTTTAAAAATTTAATTATTAATTTTCAGCAAGTTGCTGCTAACTGGCTCAGTTTTTGCTTTGGATTTAATGCGCCAGTTTAACATAGCCCCAATCTTTGATCTATATGCCATCCCCCTTATCCCTTAATAGCCATTTAGTAGCGTAATCTTTTCGTAAGCACACTGGAATATTAACTATTTTGGCAAAAGCTCGCGTCAGAGGAATACATGCAGCGTACCAAGTATCAGTTAGACATAATTAGAAGTTGTCATGATAAACATCGCATTAATTGCAAAAAATATGTTTTGCAATAAAAAAAAGCACCGTTGCAATGACGCGGGGCAAAGCGGCACGGGTCTTGTGGGTGAGAGTCCCTCCGTAGACGGCTAGCTAGGCCACTACGTAATAAGTCTTGCATTTCCGACGGTAACAAAGGAGACGAAGCATAGACAGCGAAACATTCGAGCCAAAATGGATAGATGAACGCAACAGCGCCGAAATAGACTAGTTGTGTGATGCCGATGATGTTGGAAGGTCGGCCGACCAGGGTTGCAAAATGGTAATTTGCTGGCCGAAACCCAAATACTGTTTTTCCTATACAATTCCGTTTTATAAGAGTCTCCTTTATCCTTAATCAGATTTGTTAATTTACATTAACAGGAGACTCTTTCAATACTTTATTCAATCATAGCAACTACGGTTCTTAAGTTGACGTCAATTGCGTGAAGGCTTACCCTTTAAGCGTTATTAAATCGCGCAATTTTTTGTATCAATACCAACTTGACCAAAAATTGTTTTAACTGAAGAAATATCCACTGACAAATCTTTTGCTCCATACAATACACCGCAAGCACCTTGAATCAAATCAGTGCTAGGAGTCCAATATTTACTATTGGCAATGAGCATGACATGGTAGGCTTTTTTAATACCCATATTTTGGGACAATAAGTAAAATGCTTTATTAAATATCCCGCTCGCCCTATGTACAATATAGCTTTGTTGATCTTCTGGGAAGGGGCTAATGTCGTTCGCTCTGTTTACTACATCGTCATAATTGATAACGCAATTCTCTCCATGGCTTCGTGCCAATTCTTTATCCAGGCAATCAGCCGATGAGCCCAAGGAAGGGAAATCCATATAGCGGAGTGCTTCTCCAGTTAAGGTTTTGAGAATAGTTCCACCAATGCCCCAAGAGACCTCATTCGGTTTTATATTGATTTTATTGAACAGTTGAGGGCTTTTTTCAAGCAAATAAGCTTGCGCCACTTGTCCGCCTATATCTGAAAATGATTCATTGAGTGAGCCTGATTGGTCATGGTATTCAAGGTCCGCATGCTGTTGTGTAAATCCGTGAGTTACTTCATGTCCTGCAATGTCTAGGGCAACCCACGGATAAAAATCAGAGCCACCATCACCAAAATTCATCGTCTGATTATACCCATCCCAAAAAGCATTATCATTACGCTCCCCCAAATGCACCTTCATACTCAGTTGCATTGGGGTTCCATCAGGATTTTGTAATGCATCCATTCCGTACCAATCTTTATATGTGTTTACAATGATATGACCAAAATAATAGGCATCATTGGCTGGAGAAAAACCGCCATTGATTTCATCGCCAACATTGTTATGACACTTATAGCTAAAAGGGGTCACTATTAAATTTTCATCATCTTCTTTAGCATAAAGATGAATTAATTTCACTTGGGGGGATTCCATTTGGCATATTTCTCCATTTTGGCTCACTTCTAGTGAAGGCAACCCATCACGTCCATACCAATATTTACCAACTTTTTCATTACCACCCGGGCCTTCATCAGAAAAATTTTTGATATCGTCCCACTGTTTCATAATTTCGCCGGTATTTGCATCTAAAATGGTAAATGGCCTGGTAGCTTTGCCATTGATTTTTTCTGCTTTAAACGAAACTTGATAGACTAGTTTTAATTCATTATTTTTATCGGCTCGAATTTGTAAGGTAGCCTGTTCATGATGTACCGCTTTTTTCATGTTCAAATCAGACCAGTATTTTTTAGCTAAATCAACCGCTTGTTGATTTGTTAACATCGGTTGAGTATTTAGTTTGATATTTTCTATTAAGTGGCCATTTGCTTGGGATTTACTTGTCAGTAGCTGTTTTTGGTTGGTGTCCGCAGTAACGGTTATCTGGGCCCCAATAATAGCTAATCCGTGGTATAACTGCTGATAACGAACAATGGTTTTTGAGTCTTGACTTGTTTGATTCACTTTTTGCAGTGTATTGCTTGCTAAGGTAGACCTCGCGGAGGTTTTATTTTGTATAAAAGAGAAATTTTTTAAACGATTTAAGGGGGCTTGATATAAGTTAAGCGAGTCCGTTGCAAATAAGCTTCCGGAAATAATCACTAAAGAAAAGGGAAAGAATTTTTTAAACATAAAATTAGCCCATGTTATTTAATTTTAGGGCATCCTAGCATTAAATTACACATCTAACAATATTTATAACCCCACATCCCCCTTACCACTCTCTTTCTTAAAAAAATGACGATTCCACGAGCAGAAAGACCATCTTTTTGCCAAACCAATTCGAAAGATGTAAACTTATTATGTATTTAATAATCAGGGTGTAGACAATGCGCACAAAAAATATTTCTTTTCCATTAGACGGTAGCGTTGTTCTGACATCTCAAGAATATAAAGATTTTTTTTCTTCTCAAGCCGCTTTATTAGCCACAAACAAGCAAATATGCACCAGTGTAACCCTCACGTGTGGGGACGAAAATGCTTTAAATGGATTGATGACCTATTTGCAGCAAGTTCCCCAGTTTTTTAGCAATAACTTAATCATTCACCTCGAACCAACCGCTTTCCAGGGGGATTCTTTACAGGAAGCTCTAAAGTTAATTTCGGATAAAGGGGTCGCTGCGGTAAAATTGATTTCTAAAGAGGGAAATAATAATGCGGCTCTCCCCTTATTAAATACCGTAAAAAAAAATAAACTTACTGTAGATATTGAATTATGGGCAGGCAATGAAGCAGCTCAGCAAGAGCTTGACCAATGCGTTTCTGTTTTTCAACGAAAAAAAAGAATTGCCACCTTCAGACAAACACTACCCCCACAACCCCATACAAGGGATAAAAACAAACCCAAACGGACAAGAAATAAAAATACAGCAACAACAATTGATATTGATACAGAGATTGAAGTTCAAGTAGAAGTTGCCGTGGAAGTGGCCGTAGAAAAAGCCGTTGAAGAACAACATGAAGAGAATAACACTGCCGAGTTTATTGACCGAACTGAGTTTGTGCGACGAGCCAAGGCACAAACATTTAAAATTGCCCCATCTTTGTATGCTTCCCTCAAAGGACATGAACACAGAACATGGGATTGCTGGATGGGAAATATTCACCAGGCGGTAGTGGGTCCTAAAAAAAGGAGGCTAATAGTAGGAATCACTAGAAGAGAGGGTATAGCAGATAGAAAAAATTTTGATTATAAATTTTCTATTATCGAGCACCCAACATTGATGCTCTGTTGTAAATATAGGAATAGTCCTTTCGCTAGCATGTCTGGTTACATCAACCATCCTCTCTGTCTGTCTGCAACTGAAGTGCGTAATTTTATAGAGGAATTTTTTCCAGAGGCCCTCAACAGTAGTTGCTGCAGTAAAGAATTTTCTGATGAAGAATGGCTGGCCGCGGTAAAAAAATTCCCCCCCTCGTTTAGCGGTATACTATTCCCTCTTTATAGAGTAGATGAAACAGAATTATGGAAAGGAGAGCACGTTATTGATTCGGATACTCTGGCTGAAGACCAGGCTTCGCTCGACGCATTAAAAGATTCTTGCCCTATTCCCTTTAAAAATCCGGAAGTAAGTTTACGACTTTTTCCTAATCCTAAAGTAAGCCTAATGACGCCTGAAGCATGTGAGCTACTTCTTGCACATCAAACACAATTGCACTACGGACTTGATTTTGAGCATTTACCGGCTGGTTTTGAATTAAACGATGTTCTTATCAATGGCAAAGTGGTTTCTATTTTAAATTATAATGAACATAAAGCGCGCTTAAAACGCAACGATCCTTATGCCATTCAACTAAATTCGCCGGAGGCGATTCAGCCTCTAGCTCATGACTTATTCAATCAATGGCGAGTAAGTTCAAAAAATTCGCTACTTCAACAACAATATGAAGTTTTAGAAAAAACCTTTGATCGCCAACAAATAGCCGACTTCAAACGTTATTTACCCATAATGTTACATCTGCCCCAACATTTATTAACCAAGTTTGGTAAGGAAGCTAAGGATTTTATTCAGGCAGCAATCCATCATAGAGCCCTTCTCTCCAATATAAAAGGAACGTTGAACGCGCATTTGCTCGGGCAATTTTTAGAAAAAGATGCGGATATGGAGACGATAAAAGCACTGGAACAGTGGCATATGCAATTGAATTTAACTGCTGCGGATTTGAATGGACTTTTAGCCGTGTATAACAGTTTTGGCTGCAAAGGACTTGCTGGCGTATTTAACGTCTGGGAAAAAGCATGCCTTAAGATAAATGAAACAATCCTGGATGATTCACTACTTCAAAGCTTAAAGAACTATTATTTTCCCCAGTGTGAAAGTTTTGTGCCTTTGCTAGACCCATCTTTTGACACCGCGGTGAACATTCTCAAACATCTTCCTCAGGAAGAACGCCATTTTTGGGACAAACTATTTGCACAACATCTGAGCGTAGTGGGTTATGATGAATTACTTCCGCTAGTCAAAGCCTTTCAAGATTTCAGTACCCAAATAAAAGAGAAGAACCTGGTCTTTTATAAGGATTGTCATTTTTCATCAGTTAAAAATTTACAAGTGGCCTTGTCGCGTATGCTGTCTATATTAAATAATACCCCTCAGGCAGATTTACAACGGGTCTGGGAGCAAATTACGGCTCTGGATCTGCAATCAAATGGAGCTATTCGTCTTCTGGATGACACCAATTCTACATCAGCCCAGGGTCAATGGCTGCTTCCTGATATGAAGCTGTCTCCTGCTCATTACGCTGAAAAACATGATTTCAGTTTAAAAACAGCGATGCTTCCAGAGCATGGATATCAAGCGCTGCAAGTAACACATGAAAACCCAAGTCGATTAAAAATAAAAGCAGGTTCTGATTTTTTTAATATGATTCCTACCAATAGCCTGCAAGAAATTATTGCCTTATCCAAAAATCCGGAAGAATTGAGCAAAAACTATTATCGTTACCTATCGGCTCAAGAGCATCATCTTTCTTTAGACTTCTATCAAAAAGCCGCACTCTTCCTTGATGATTCTATTAATAATTTTGAAATTCGTGCGGGATTTTATGCCCTTACAGCGGCAGCTACCTCGGGATTTAAAGCAAGCGTGCACATTCAAAATGAAGCAGAAATTTTAAAGTCGATTGCTACATTATGGGAATTATTTAATGCGATTCCTCTTCCATCAGGAGTACCCGTATCTAATGAGGTATGGCGCCAAGGTATTCTCACAGAATTTCTGCAGTATTTCGTTCCCATGGCACCTTTTCCCTACGTGGTTCAATTGATGGCTATAGTAAAAAAAGCATATACCCTTGGATGGAGTAATATGACATCTCTTCCACGTTGGAAAGAGCGGCGTAATGGAGTGGCGATAGTTCTTGATATGATTTCCTCACTATTACAGAAAAACGATTATGCTTTTTATGACGGACTTAAATTTGCCAATGCAGAGCACCTTAATTACGAAGATTATTTAAAATTTATAGAATTGGCATCAGAAATAAATTACAGCATTAAACAAAGCTTTGCTGGCTCCTTGATTCGACTCATAAGTACTTTTCAACTAAATGAGCAGATTATAAAAAACTTCCAGTCATTTACTCACGCTAAGGAATTCGACACGCTGCTGTCTCATTGCCTGTCGCTACTGACTCAGATGCAGACCAACAGCTCCCCGGCCTTCCAACTGGCGTTAACTCAAGCGGACTTATTAAATTTTATTAACTATCTAAAAGAGCAATATGCTCTAAAACAACCGGGTTTAAAAGAGGATCAATTTATCATCCAATGCCTCCAGGAAAAATTAAGTGCCTATTTTGCGCCCGATTTTTTTAAAAAAATGACGCGACCTGGTCTGTCTCAGGAAATCGAAAACCAGATAAAACATAATTTTGAAACGCTGGAAGAGCGCAATTTAGTCGCAAAGCTGCTCCTGTCATTCAGCGAACTTAAGGACAAACTGTCTCGCGAAGAGGCAATTTTTTACTTAATCGAAATCAGTAAACGCTTACTTGCACATGAAAAAAAATCCTTTTTAACGCGACTTAACAGGTTAAATGCTCAGGGCGATAACGCACTGGCTGAGTTAAATACCTTGCTGATGGCCCTGGCTGAACGGGGTAAGGTCAGTGATTTTATTTTCATCATCGAGTACGCCCAACAAGAAACCGAAGCAGTTCCTCATCTGATTCCCAAAATCACAAGATATTACAGACAGGTACGTCCGTTTCTTTATGGTAAAAAACGAGAACATTTATCCCTTGCCGATTTACAGCCCTTAGCAGTCCAGTTAGTCCTGAATGCTCCAGAAGAGGCAGAACATTTTGAAACTTCTTTTATAGAGGTAATAAACTCTTTAGAACAAGTTATCGATTATTGTCCCAATGAAAAACAAGGGATTTTAGCACTGCTGAGCAGGTTCAATAGTGACGCTAAAAACCATTCAGACTTTAATTTGCTCTCTTTTGTAACGAGTTTAGGTGAGTCGGCGAA
Organism: uncultured Gammaproteobacteria bacterium; assembly: GCA_963844185.1. Classification (GTDB taxonomy): domain Bacteria; phylum Pseudomonadota; class Gammaproteobacteria; order Legionellales; family Legionellaceae; genus Legionella. Next base: position 191,652 of record CAWJMX010000011.1, on the reverse strand, counting down.
ATTTACTGATTCTTCCGATATTATTCGCTCATTAGTAGATCATTACCGAACCAAACCATTAGAACTTTACTCCCTGTTCGAGCAGATTAAAAATCCTGAGGAATGGGATCAGCGCGCGATTTTATTGATGATCACGTCTTTACTTAATAATGGGAATGCGTGTCCGGTCGACGTAATCAAAGAATTTTTAGCGTTATGCCAACAGCAACAAGCCAAAGGAATAGGTCAAGGACAAAAATCCCAGTTATTCCTCTTGAGTGAAACCTTTTTCAAATGCCCTCCTCCACCTACTTTTGCACAAATCATTGCTTGGCATAAAGAGCACCAGGAAGCATCTGATTATGAAGAAAAAATGGCCAGATCTTATCAGCAATACAGCCTGACACCTTGCGAGCGAGAGCCGGAAAATGGGTTTAAGCTTACCGATGCTTTCGACTTAGCTTCTCGCTTTCAAGGAATTGGATTTGAAGAACATGAATTAAACACTCTGGCCAAGGAAATACAAGCCGTTAAAGAGAAAGACACGGAGTCCTTGCAAAAAGAATTGAACACTATAAGAACCTTGGCGGAAGAACAACAGCAACAACAATTCCCTCGCTTATTGGCCATTTTAGCGGAGCTTTTATACCGCAGTAAAGGAAGAGTCGGAGGGAAAGGGCTTTCTTATGAAATGAATACCGTACAATATCTTGCCGTACTCGCTTTTTTAAAATCCAAAGGACATATGACTGCGGAAATGGCGACTGGTGAAGGAAAGTCTCGTACCATGATGATGGCCATCGCGTGCCAATTCGCTCTAAATAAAACAGTAGATTTTATTACCTCAGACATGCAGTTGGCACAACGGGATTACCTGGAATATCAGGCATTCTTTAAAATATTAGGCGCACAAACCCGCCTTATCTCCTCGTCTTCTGCTGCAAGTGTTTATCACCCTCAAGGAATTCATTTTTCTGATGCATCTAATTTAAGTTTGTTTCGCAATAAAGCCCGAAGTCAACGCAGTGGCAGACAGGTTATTGACCCGCTCCCTTCAAGACGTGCATTGCTGTTGGATGAGGCCGATCGCACTTATTTTGATATTTCCGAAACACGCTTTAATTATTCGGATTTGCCTAAGGATGGTGCGATTAAAAATATGGCGTGGATTTACCCCTTCCTGGCACGGTTTTTCAACCAAACTGACCCGCAAAAAAAAGAACGGTGCGCCGCTTTATATGAACAGGATATCGAAGGATGCACGGCGGCATTCATCGAGTTTATCCAAGCTCAACCTGAATATAATGAAGAAATGTTAGTGCAGATTGAAGGAGTGCCTCCCTCTCAATTAGAAAGTTGGCAGGAGGCTGCGGTAACGGCGCTTAATTTAAAATTAGGCACCGATTATACCCTTGAACCAAACGTTTTGACTGAAACAATACACGGGCCTAAATTAGCCACGGAAGCCAGGTTAATTTATGGTCATCGTTTATCCAAAAATTCTAAATTCTCTTTTGGGGTTCATCAGTGTTTACATGCACATCTCAATAATGAATTACAAAATTCTGATTCCGCAACATCACTCAAATGTGCCGAATTAATGGACTTGCAAAATAAAGGAAACGATGCCGCACAAAGGACCGTTCAACCGTTTTTTATCCATCCGGAAAAGCAGATAGTCTATTCCAGCACCTCAAAATCTTTTTTAGATGAGTATCATGCTGGCGATGTATGGGCCATTACCGGCTCTGCTGGCGCCATACTGGAGAAAGAAGAAGCCGCGGGACTTTATGGAAAAAATACCCATTTAGGTCATGCAATGGAATTTATTACCGTTCCACGCAAAAATAATTTGCAACGCACAGACCATTCGCTGCGATTGACTGGTAATTTTAAACAGCGAGTGGCCGCCATTTTTGAATACATTATAGAAGCTCGTCAATCGGGACGTCCTGTATTGCTCATTTGTGAAGACGACACGCAGGCAAGCTTAATACGGGATGCTTTAGAGACTTTATTAAAAGCAAAACCGGTGAATGAACATATTCCCACGGAACAGTGGCAATTTGTAGACAGCACCTCGTCTTCAATCCACGAAGAAGCGGTCATTGCGAATGCAGGGAAACCAGGAGTTGTCACTATTTCTACCAGTCGATTAGGACGGGGAACCGATATTAAACTTAGCAACGAATCAAAAGCGGCTGGAGGGTTGCGTGTTCTTGGGGCTTACTTACCCAGAGAGCGGGATCAATGGCAGATTTTTGGCCGGAGCGGACGTTATGGCGATTTAGGAGATACCCGGCTGATTGTCGATAAGCAGCAATTAGCTCAGCAATTAGGTAAAAAGGATTTAGATGTGGATTTTTTCTTATCTACTGAATTTTACATTCAATCTAAGCAAGCGCATATGGATAAGAATAAACAAATTGAGCGCTTAATTCGGAATTCTTTGAGTGATTTTCGAATGAAAATTACAGATGCTTTTTTCAATTATTATGACGGTTTAGCAAAAGATACCCGAGATGATAATAAAAAAGCAATCGATAATTGGGCTCAATTTACTAAAAAAATCGATCAAATATGGAACCAGATTTGGCCTGAACTGGATCGATTAATAAAACAACCCCGAGTCAATATTTCCCAGGTGAAAGCGCACCTGACACAATTCAAACAGCAAGCGCAAACAGAATGGAATACCTTGCATGCCCAACTGGGTGCTGATTCTAAAAAGTTGCCCCGACATCTGGAGGATTTGAAGCTTGATTCCCGCACGGAACACTTATTACGACTCATCCAGCCTAAACGTCGTTACACCCTGCAGGATAAGACCCCAGTTTATAAGGCATATGACAAAGCATTGGATGGACGTGCCGTGATATACGATGAATTGTTTACTGATCTCAAAGCAGTATGGCGAGGGGATCGCAAGTTATTCGCCAATACGCGCGCATGGTGGAATGGGCATGGAATTCTGTTTGCTGATACACGCGCTTTATTGGCAGGAAAACGGCCTTTGTTTGCCACCTTACGCACATGGATAAATAAAGACAAGGCAGCCAAGAAAGAGCAACACATCCATTGCCAAAGTATTTTAGCGGCGTTAGAGCAGCATAACATGCACGCATTAAAACATTTGCTGCAACATCAAGAGGCCACTCAATTGTTACAGCTTGAAGCAGGCGATCTGCTGTTGAGCTTTAAAATCCAACTGATAGAAACAATCTTGGATTATACTCATTCCCAATTAGAACATCAGGGTAAAGTGACGGTAAAGGACATGAACCTGATCCACCGCTTATTAACCATTATCAAAGAGACGCCAGGAGATGAACCACTGCTGATAAGCTCAATGATGAAGGAGTTATCCCCCTTAAGAGAAGGTTTTTTTGGTCGTTCTTTGAAAAAAGAAATGAATGCGATCATTGAGCAGCGACAGCAAGAGCAAACAAAGAGTTCTAATAAACCATAAAATGACCTCATTGGGAATGCCTCAAAGCGACAGATCTGCATAAATCTTCTGGAACAATACAGCGCAGATAGTTAAGCAACAAAGTCTATCACAGCACAAGTTCAGGAGCGCAAGGCCTAAAGAAAGCGGAGGGGCATGAGATAGTTTGCTCTTTTTTATGTGCAAAAAACCCACCTGTATTTAAATAGGAGCTTATATTTTTACAGGTAGTTTGCTGTGCGGGAGCCTCAGCTGAGTGCCGCAACACGTCAATGCCAATGGATGCTGTTTGGCGGATAAATTCTGTTGATTGATTGCAATGTTGACTTAACAAATAAGATATTTGCGATACATTATGCTCATTATTGCCTAGCATCCCTTCTGCTCTTGCGGCAATTTCATTTACAAGCATATCTCCAGGAGCTCGTATAATAACTCGCACCATCAAATTAAATAGGGTATTGCACATTCTACTTAGCGCATGTAAAACACGAGTCACATCTTTAATAATTTTTTGTCCTAACTCCTGCCAAGGTTTTAAAGACCAAGTTAGAGGACTCAAAAAGCAACGAACAAGCAATGGAATATAGTCTGTAATAATAATTAATGTTCGGTTTAAAGAGGTTTTTTTTGTAAGAGGATACAAAAAAGCAGATATTCCTTTTATAAAATCACTTTTATTTTTAATATTATTAAATAGCTCTTCAAGTATCATCAGCAATGCACGTTTTTCTCGATGGGATAAATACTGGAGCGAATCTTTCTGATTTACCAGAATTTGAAAAAATTCTATTTGTAACAAGAGTTCTTTACTTAAATTTAATTGATTAAGATTACTATTTAATGCCTCCTGGTGAGGCTCGCAGTCCATAGAATTTATACCTAAAGGTTGATTAATACCCATTGTATTTTCAAGAATTTCTATTACTAGAAAGTAGTTAACTGCATCATTGTTGGCTATTTGGGTAATTACATTGAGAATAGATTGAGGAACTGCATTTTTTAATAGAGAAAATAGTTGCGTATATATTTGCGTCACCAACGGCAATGCAGCTGGAGCCAGCATGGATAACATTGCGCCCAGTTGCATTAAGAGACTTAAATTTGTTTTAAAGGGATGTTTAGCTAAGGAATAAGTAACCCCTTCATCTATACTTGTTTTCATTTTATCAGAGATGAAGTTTAATAAATCGGTCCATTCACCAGCACTTAGATGGTAAGGTACATTTGCTATTTTGTCGCTTGTTATCAATATGGAATCAGTATTTTTGGCATTATTTTGTTGCACAATGCTCTTTTCTTGTTCTTCAAACGGAGCTAGTAGTTGTAGCGTTTTTTCTTGAATATTGTTAAGAGCGGATTTTGTTTCCGATAAAATTATTTGGCACTGGTCAGTTCGCGCCCCTTCTTTAAACTTCATTTTTGCATCTAACAGAATATCATAAAAGCCTATAACCAAGCGGGAAGCGACATCCAAACAAGTTCGTCCGACATCCTTTAACAAATTAATTGCTAATAAAGCCAATTGGCGCCCTTTTGTTGTGCCAAAACTTGTTCTCTTAAATGAGCATGAATCAAAAATTTCTTTAATTAATGGCGTAGTATTATTTTGCAGCTTATATGGAAAAAGAATGGCACTTAACGAAGGAATTTTTATCAAATCAAAGGTGAACAGAGCAGTGAATAAAGCAACGGGTAAATCGATAATTAAACTTATTAGGAAATATGCGGATCCTCGAACCAATCTGTTAAGTAAGTTCAATATCGAAAAATTCTTCCAGGAGGTTCTTTTTTGAGTGGAAGCAAAATCATTTAATGGTGCCCCGTTTAATAGATATTCTCCATCTTTATACTGAATACCATATCCTGATATTTCATTAATGGTATAAATGACCTGTTTTGCCTTTTCCTCATCTAGATCAGAATAATCAATAGCTAAATTATCGATAATACCTTCGAAATTCCCCTGATGAGATGCCAAAATTGGATTATGCGGATCCGCCTCGTAACTTTGAATCGCTTGCAGCGCATTTTCGCAAGCAACGTGTAGCTCTCCTCGAAAAAAGGATTTTGCTTGACGACTATATACAAGGTTCTGATTAAACTCTTGTATTTTTGTAATAATTGCCATACCCATGTTTTTTACTTGGGTATGAATTGAATTAGGGCCAGTAGGTTTTAAAAGGATTTCAAATTCTTGAGGTGATGCATTTTTAATTTTTCCTGAGATTGTTTGTAAATTTTTCTCTAATTTTTCATAGAGTGTTTCCATTTTATGAAATACATTTTTATCATAGACCAATAACGAACTTAAGGTATTACGATGAATGATTTTGTATTTAATTAATTCGCTTATTACCTCATTTATTTTTACTTGAAGCTCCATTTTCTGCTGCTCGTGCTGATATTCATCCAGGGTATTTGTCATGCACTCTATAGGTTCTAAGGCCATTAATAAATCTTGAGAAAAATCCAGCAAGGAAATTTTTTCTTTATAAAGAGAAGTGACTTTATGAGTTTCATAGGCACGCGTTAAAACTATTTGACGGTATTCGCCTAATTTAATTATTGCTTGTGAAATTGGAGTTTCTGCAGGAACTAGTCCATATCGTTTGAGTTTTTCGATAGTATCTTTTCTAGTATGATAGATAAGTGTTTTAAATTTTCCGTTTTTTTCTATAATATGAACTGCTTCAGTGGCTGAGGTCTTGATTTCCTTTTTAGAATAATAATCTAACTCATCTGAATAAATTTTTCCTGGTATTTTAGAACTCTTAGGAGTAACTAGCGTAACTGCTTTTCCTAGTTTAAATTGCTCTAGTTGTTTTTTCTTTCGTAATTTAGCTACATTTATTTCATAACTCATGAGTTTAAACCTGGTAAGATAAAACAATTATAATATACAATATTTATACACAATGATCAATTATCACCTCATAACTAGTGTTGCCGAAAGGAAAAAAATAATAAGAGACATTTATGGTACAAATGAATCAGTTGATAACCCCCTCCGTTTGGCGAAGGGGTAAACGATATACTTGATGTATTTCATGGCAGGTGATGATTGCAAAATCGCTGATAGGTAGCCTGGATGCCGCTTCAAATCAATTTAACAATTTAGTGAGTATCGTGGGCAATCGAGATCGGAGTCATCCAAGTCATTTTCAGTTGCATCTAACGTCTTTTTTTCTAATTCAATACCGTGATTCTTTGTTGAAGATCGAAAAAAACTGGTTCCTGAGCTTACATAAGGCACCTCATCATTTGCAGCCTTAACCATTGGAGCCTCGTTCACGGGCATTGGAACAATCGGAGCCACATTGTCCTCTGCTTTTGTCATTTTTCTAATCCAAAAATCCATGCCTAACAGTAACGATGCACTCCCTGCAAAAAAGGCAGATATTGCACCTAAACCAATGATTAATCCAACGGGGGGCAATCCAATCCCTGCCGTTACCAATAATCCCGTTAACAACCCTACCCCAGAGTAGGTCAATGCCGCATTAACCAGTGCATTGCTTGCGATAAAAAAAACGCCAAAAGGAGCATAGGCGGTCGCTTTCATTGCTTGCCACTTTTCACTTAACTTGTCACAAAATTTCGCCAGAAAGAAATTGTAAAAGTAAAATTCAGTAAAGGCGCCAAACGTGAATGAAATCGACACGCCAATAATAAATGCCGGCAGTGCAGCCACTTGAAGCGCGATTAAAACTTCGGCCAAACCTAAGGTAAACAATAAACTTAATGCAATCACATTTCCTGCCGCAATCACATGCCCCAATAGCTTTCCGGGTGTTAGCGATAATTTCCATTCCAGGAAAATGTCCTTTAAGCTTGTTTTTTCTTGTACCTTAGGATCATCAAAACCTTGCAACCATGTTTCTACTTCTTGAATGGTCATAATTATCGCTACGAAAACACCTGAGGCTACGGCCAATGCGGCCATGGGCGTGGCCATACCAATGGTAAATGCGGTCATCCCAAATAAAAGTCCTGTCACAATAAAAACAAATATTCCGGCATAATAACTAAATTTAACCCATCCATGGAGTGGAGTTCCTGGCTTATCTTGCGTGATTCGCTCCAAAAATCCTTCCAACAATTCAACATTAATAAAAAAATTCACCATACCACTACATAAACCACCAAACCCCAAGGCCATAAATTGCCTAAACCCCGCAAACAAACGACTTAAGCTAAGTGCTCCACCGACGAGGCTTTTAATGAAAAGATCCACGGCAATATAATTTTGCAAAGCGCCCCCTAACGCGCCTAACACAGAGATAAAATAAGCCAAGACTTTTTTGGTTTTTTGACCCAGGGTGATGCTCATGAAAATACTCCTTTGCGGATGAATAATTATTCGCAATATTAGAATAATTATTCATGCAAATCAATAGAAATATTTTTTCATCTTAGAACCTGTGATAAGATGAGTCCACTGTTTCCCCTGGAGTACCTGATGCAATCCACAACCCATGTGCTGCGAGAAATTCTTTTAGAAGGTAATGCAAGAACACAAATTGAAATTCGCCAAGCATTGGAAACGGTAGGGATAGTGATCAGTCAACCAAAAATTTCTCGATTATTACATCAAATTGGTGCAGTCAAAGTGATCCATCAGGACGGTAAAACCCATTACCGTTTACCTTATGAAACGGGACTGATTCACGAATTAACCACCACTCAAGAAAAAGCTTTAATTAAACAATGGGTATTAGACATTTCATCCAATGAAACATTAATTATTATTCACACCACACCGGGTGCAGCTTCAATGGTGGCTCGAATTATTGATCAGCATCGGATTAATCTAAACATATTAGGAACCATTGCGGGCGATGATACGATTTTCATTGCCGCGAAATGCAATGCGCAGATCGCATCGATTATTAATAAAATTAGCGTTTTATTTAATTTGTGAGCATGAACTTTTCAGAAGTAAAATACGTTAAATTAACTTGTTTTAGTTCGATAATATTCAGCAATACAAAGCGCAACTCGATGTTTTATTGACCAATAACGTTCAATTGCATAATGCCAATTAACCCTAAAATTAATTCGTGTAGGGTATGCAAAATCAACCCATGTCGGAGCAAACCATTGATTTATTCTCGATAGTGGTCTAGCTTTAAAGGAGTTAGGTGCATTTGCTCAAGGATGATCTCAATTCAATGCGAATATTGAGAATACTTTTTTATCTTGGAAATATTTCACTCAAAAAAGCATAGGATTAGAAATCGACGGCTGAGCTCATTAATCAATGTATTGCGGTCTAAATAATATTTACATCGTGCAATCTTGGAGTCATTAATGAAAACTTTGACCGATTTCACTAAGCAGCATATACCGAGCGCACAAGGTGTATATTTTTATTATCCGCGTGATGGTGAGCACCCTACCTCAAAAATTTACACCAAGATTGTATCAGAGACAAAAAAACTTGCGGCGTATTTGACCAGGCTTTTTAAACCGCAATCCCAAATCCTGCTGATTTATCCTCCAGGTCTTGATTTTATCTCCAGTTTTTTAGGTTGTTTATATGCGGGGATGATAGCTGTTCCAGCTGATCCCTGACCAAATCCACGGCATGCTTATCGACTGCACAGAATTATTGATCCCTGTGAACCGAAATTAATTTTGGGCAACCAAACCGTTCTTGATAATTTATCTAAAGAAGAAGAGTTATCCACTTTGGACTTATCCTCAGTGAGTTATGCATTCGCGCTAGATGAGATTGAGATTGGTGATGAATTTTTAAATTCATTTGAAAATGACTTAAACGACTTTGAGAGACAAGTCCTATGAATGAAGATCGTAAAAATACCCTTTTAATCCAGGCAAGAGATCTTATTGCAAAGTTAAAAAAGGAAAATGAATCATTAAAACGCAGCGATGAGCCTATTGCCATTATAGGATTAAGCTGCGAATTTCCAGGAGCCAGGACGGTGTCTGATTTTTGGCAGATGCTTGTTGACGGTCGAGAAGGCGTTGGTGACATTCCCAAGAACCGCTGGGATATTGATGCCTATTACAATGCCGATCCCTCTGTACCAGGAAAAATGAATACAAGACGCGGTGGTTTTATTTCTGACATAGACACCTTTGACTGCACTTTTTTTGGAATCAGCCCAAAGGAAGCCAAGTATTTAGATCCACAACAACGTTTGTTGTTAACCCACACCTGGAACGCTTTGGAAGATGCAGGAATTGCTCCGGGTACACTTTCTGGCAGTGATACCGGTGTGTTTATCGGTTTAACCACGCATGATTACAATGATTTGATTATCCGTAACGGAACTCTTGAAGCGATTAATGCCTATATTGGCACGGGTAATGCGTTCAGTACAGCCAGTGGGCGCATTTCTTATTTTTTGGGTCTTGAAGGGCCAAATATGGCCATTGATACCGCTTGTTCCTCTTCTCTGGTTGCTTTAAATGAGGCCTGTGAGCGTCTTGAGCGAGGGGAGTGCCGACTGGCTCTTGTGGGAGGGGCGAATGCCTTATTAAATCCGGAAATCTTTATTAATTGTTGCAAGGCTGGGATGTTGTCTCCTGATGGGAAATGCAAGACCTTTGATAAGAATGCTGATGGCTATGTGCGCGGAGAGGGATGCGGAGTAGTGGTCCTCAAACGCCTATCCCATGCGCTGGCAGATAATGACCGGATCTTAGCGGTAATTAAAGCCTCAGGTATTAATCAAGATGGAGCCTCCAGTGGCTTGACCGTGCCTAATGGGCAATCTCAGGAACATTTATTATCTCGCGTTCTGAGTGAGTCAGGGGTTGAGTCAAATGAGATCGATTATTTGGAGTGCCACGGGACGGGAACAAGCCTTGGCGATCCGATTGAGGTGCATGCCTTGGGGCAGGTTTATGGAAAAAACCGAACGAGTCCCTTGTATCTAGGCTCGGTAAAAACCAATATTGGCCATTTGGAAGCGGCAGCGGGTGTTGCGGGTTTAATCAAGATCGTGCTCTCACTCCATGCAGAGAATATACCTGCAAATCTTAATTTTCATCATCTTAATCCGCAGATCCAGATGGATTTTCCAGGCCAGATAATGACTGAAACCCACTCCTGGCCTCGTGATGATAAGCCACGTAGGGCGGCTCTAAGTTCCTTTGGTTTTAGCGGTACCAATGCGCATGTGATTTTGGAGGAAGCACCAGAGCCTAAAGCGCGAGACGAGGAGCTTGTCTTGCCTGAGCGTTGGCTGTTTGTGTTGTCTGCAAAAAGCAGGAGTTCACTGGAAAAACTAGTGGCTGCATATCGTTCTTTTCTAGCAACAACAGACGACCTGCTAGCAGACATCTGTTATACCGCAACCGTAGGTAGAGACCACTTCAAATATCGACTGACAATAAGGGCCTCAGATAAAGAGGAATTACTTGCTGGCTTAGGAGACAAAGCCCTGGTTTTTCATGAAGTACCCATTTCTGATGAACGGGTTGATACTGGAGATTTGGAATCAGCCTATCTTCAAGGCAAGCAGATTGACTGGGCGCGTTATTATATGCCTTATGTCAAGGCGTTGCGTAAAGTAGCTTTACCCACATATCAATTTGATAAATTACGTTATTGGCTGGAAATTAAACCAACTCAAGCTGAATTTAGCGAAGAATTATATCCTGCTTTTTATCAAGCGGTATGGACCCCAGCCAACCTGGATTTACCCATCAATAACTCAATGTCTGCAACATCAGAATATGTATTAATATCATCGAGTAAGAATCTGCCCGCAATTGAGTCCAAATTAAATCACTTAACAAAAATAGTAGCGACCATTAATGAACCCCAAACGTTTGACGCCCCAAAAACGGCCGAACTATTCCACGATACGAATCTTTTTATCTATTACTGTGATGCTGATGTGGAACAATTAATGGATGAGCTATTGAATGTTCAACATATAACCAAGCAACTCATTGCGCTAAACTACGACAAGCCCCTCCTTTTTATTAGCAATAGAAATTCACTAATAGGTCAATGTATTTTAGGCGCCATAAAATCGCTACGCAAGGAATATCCTTATTGGGCGTTGCATTATGTAGAGGGTGATCTACTTCAGGATGACTCATTATGGCAGCAGATTTTTTTATTAACGGCATTTAAAGAATTGACCTTGCGCGTTGATAAACAGCTATTAAGTGAACAACTTATTCCCTGTAGTGAAACCATGATATCCACGACTAAATCGACTAATAAAATAAAGAATAAGGTGTATTTTATTACGGGAGGAAATGGTGAGTTAGGGCAATACCTGATAGAACAATTATTGCAGCTTGGCGTAAAATACATTGTCGCGGTGGGACGACACGCCAAACCACTTCCATGGAGTTCTGCTATTGAGCAGTTACTTTCCGCAAAAAATACGCTACTGTATCGGCAATGTGATATAGTCCAACTAGCTGATTTGGAACACGTACTGACCGACTTAGCTACCAGCATCCCACCGATTACCAGCATTATCCATGCGGCAGGTACGCTCAATGACAAATCATGGATAACAACCACTAAAGACGAGTTACAACAAATAGTGGCTGGTAAAGCATTAGGAGCCCTTAATCTTCATAAAGCAACTAATTCACTCAATCTTACTGACTTTATTTTGATTTCATCACTGGCGGCAGTTATAGGCAATAAAGGTCAAGTAGCCTATGCCTCAGCGAATGCCTTTTTAAATGCGTTAAGTGCCATTCGCCTGGCACAGGGAAAACCCAGTCTGTGTTTTAATCTTGGACCAGTAAAAAATACCGGCTTTTTTAAGCATAATGAACAACAGATAAGCCGAGAGCTGAGAACCCAAGGTGTTGCTCCTCTTGAAAAAAAATCGTTGTTTAATTTAGTGTTGTTAACAACGAATCTGAGCCACTTGATTTATGCATGTTTGGATCCGGAGCGAATTAAAGCATTAAATAGCACGAGTTCTAACACCGCAATTCATGCAGCAACTAATCTACCCATCACCACAGTTGAAACGCCCAATGAAACCATTCTTGACATTAATGCGAATAGCCTGCTTGAAATTGCCCAAAATATACTTCAGGCAAACCAAAATGAATTGTCTTCTATAGAGGATGACTGGTTTAAAGTCGGCATGGATTCAATTATGGCGGCCCAGATAACCCATAAAATCAATAAAACCTACCCCTTAGCTAAGGTCCAATTACCGGATCTATTTAGCTACCCCTCTGCTGTCAAATTAGCAGAAATACTGACCGAGCGATGCTCGGTAAATCCTGCTCCAGAAGCTACAAAATCATCTTTATCCCGCAATATCCCGTTGTCAATGCAACAACAGGAATTGAAAAAATCCATGACTCAGATAGCGACAGAGCCAGAACTACCTGTTGCAAATCATAATCCTTATCAGACCAACCATTTATGGCAACTCTCCGTGCAACAGATAAGGATCTGGAGGCATATCCAAGAAAAGCCCGACAACCCGGCTTATCGGATTACCAGTTTCATGGAAATTTTTGGTTCGCTCGATGTGGATGCTTTAGAAAAAAGTATCCACATCGTCATTAAACGACATGCCATGTTGCGTTGCAGTTTTCATACTTATTTAGATACAACCTTCCAGTTTTGCCATGATAAAGTCCCTTTTACGCTGCAATTCCTCGATCTTAGCGATGTGGCGGTCAGCCAACAGAAACTAAGAATTAATCAAGTATTAGAAGAGGTAAGCCAACACCAATTCGATGTGACAAAAGCATCGCTGTTAGAAAGCCGTTTAATTAAATGTACCGATCAACAGTATACTTGGACATTAAGCCTGAGTCATTTGCTGAGCGATGGGATAAGTAGTTTGATTATTTTACAGGACATTCTTCATTATTATGCTCTAAATTTAAAAGGAACCACAGAAGCACCGAGCGAAGAGGCAGTCCCCTACCAAGCCTTTATTGATTGGCAATTAGCCAGTTTTGTAAATGGTCGCGGCCAAAAATACATCTCATATTGGCAGGATAAATTGCACAATTACAAGCCCCCACAATTGCCAACTGATAAGGCCATACCCAAACGCGCCTTAACGGTAGGTTCCAGGGAGCGCGTTGAAATTCTACCCGAAGATCTCAAGAAACTGCGGAAGTTGGCTCAGGAAAATCAACTAACACTTGCCAATCTCTTGCTTGCCGCCTACGGATTGTTGCTAACTCGTTTTTCACAGACAGATCATGCATTTATCACCATGCTTTGTTCGGGACGAGAATTAGAGCAATTCAGAACAACGGTGGGTAACGTTTCCAATGAATTACCCTTAATCATTAATTTTGCTCCCCATGCAACATTTATCTCCATGATAAAACAATTACAGGATGATCTTGTTAATTCCCTGGATTATCAGTATTTTCAACCAGAGCAAATAGCGGAATTAGGTTTACCTGTTCCCGATGTTTCTTTTGACTTCCAGCATCTTTCTTTATCAAGAATTGATACAGGTTTTACTATTCAACCACTTTCTCTGGAGCAAGTGGATTTGCCGCTCTGGGGATCCAATCCGCGTAAGTTATCGCTTAAATTTAACTGCACCAACGAGCTAAGCGGCTATATTAAATACCGCCGAGATTTATATGAAGAAGAGACGATAAAACTTCTTTGCAAACAATATGTTATGATACTTAGACAACTAATTGGGAACCCGGAAATAAAGTGCGGTGACCTAATTATGACCTTTCCAAGAGATAAAGTATGCGTGAATTAAGCTTGATAACACCCTCATTAGTAGGCTAGTTGCTAATCGCCAAGTATGAAGTTATTGGCTTAGATTTGGCCACTGGGCTTTACAGCCCAGCCTATACAACTCTTGATAACTAGAAACTTAATAACGATAATGATCGGATTTATAAGGTCCTGTAACACTAACGCCTAAATACTGCGCTTGCTCATCAGTTAATTGAGTTAATTTGGCACCAATACGTCCCAGATGCAAACGCGCTACTTTCTCATCTAATAATTTAGGCAAGACATAAACTTGTTTGTCATAATTAGCCGTATGCTGGAATAATTCCATTTGCGCCAGCACCTGATTGGTAAACGATGCCGACATCACAAAACTAGGATGCCCTGTAGCACAACCTAAGTTAACCAAACGGCCTTCCGCCAGAAGAATAATGCGTTTGCCATTAGGAAAAATTACATGGTCAACCTGAGGTTTAATATTTTCCCAGGGGTATTGTTTTAAACTATGCACATCAATTTCTGAATCAAAATGACCAATGTTGCATAAAATGACTTGATTACGCATGCGTTGCATATGTGCATGCGTTACAACATGATAGTTACCAGTTGCCGTAACGACAATGTCCACGTGCTCAGCAACCTCATCAAGAGTGACTACACGGTATCCTTCCATCGCTGCTTGCAAAGCACAAATGGGATCAATTTCGGCAATGAATACTGTCGCTCCCTGGCCACGTAAGGCTTGGGCACAGCCTTTACCCACATCACCATAACCTAAAATCAGCGCAACTTTACCCGCAATCATCACATCGGTAGCGCGTTTTAAACCATCTAATAAGGACTCACGACAACCATAGAGATTATCAAATTTAGATTTAGTAACTGCATCATTCACATTAATCGCAGGAATTTCTAAATTCCCCTGTTTCGCCATTTCATACAAACGCGCGACACCTGTAGTTGTTTCTTCAGAAACCCCTTTAATTGCGGGCAATAATTCAGGATATTTTTGGTGAATGATTTGCGTTAAATCACCGCCATCATCCAATAATAAATTAGGAAACCAATTGCCTGGACCAGTTAGTGTTTGTTCCACACACCACCAATATTCTTCCTCTGTTTCCCCTTTCCAGGCAAACACAGGAATACCTTCAGCAGCAATAGCAGCCGCAGCATGATCTTGAGTAGAAAATATATTGCATGAAGACCAACGAACTTCAGCCCCTAAAGCAACTAAGGTTTCAATCAATACGGCAGTTTGAATAGTCATATGCAAACAGCCCGCAATACGCGCACCACGCAATGGCTTTGTAGCCCCAAACTCTTCACGTAGGGCCATTAAGCCAGGCATCTCTGTTTCGGCAATCGCTATTTCTTTGCGTCCCCAGGAAGCCAATGACCTGTCAGCTACCTTATAATCTTGTGCCATACTGGCTTTAGTCCCTAATTCCATTTTATATCCTTATCGTGTTTTATAATGCTTTCTGTAGTTCAGCAGCCTTATCTAAACGCTCCCAAGGGAATTGCTCTCGTCCATAATGCCCATAAGTCGCGGTTTCTTGGTAAATAGGACGCAGTAAATCATGATGTTCAATAATACCTTGCGGTGTTAAATCAAAATGCGTATGAATCAACTCAATAATTTCACTGCTTTTTAAACGACCAGTGCCAAAAGTTTCAACAAAAATAGACGTAGGCTCTGCAACGCCAATTGCATAAGAAACCTGGATTTCACATTTGTCGGCGATCCCAGCAGCTACGATATTTTTAGCGACATAGCGAGCCGCATAAGCTGCGGAACGGTCTACTTTTGACGGGTCTTTACCGGAGAAACAGCCCCCACCATGCCGGGCCATGCCACCATAAGTATCAACAATAATTTTACGCCCTGTTAAACCGCAATCGCCTAAAGGACCACCAATCACAAAACGACCTGTTGGATTAATAAAATAACGTGTTTTATCAGTTAACCATTCTGCCGGTAAGGTGGCTTTAATAATTTCTTCGCGTACGGCTTCGGTCAATTCACTATGACTAATGTCCTCGGCGTGCTGGGTTGAAATAACAACCGTGTCTACTTCGACGGGCATGCCCTGTTCATAGCGTAAAGTAATCTGGCTTTTTGCATCAGGACGTAACCAGGGTAAAGCACCTGATTTACGCAAACTGGCTTGTTTTTCCATTAGACGATGCGCATAAGCAATAGGAGCAGGCATATATACATCGGTTTCACGGCTCGCATAACCAAACATTAAACCTTGATCACCAGCACCTAAGATCTTGGTGGTTTCATTATCCACACCACGGGCGATGTCAGGAGATTGCTTGCCAATTGCCGAAAGTACGGCGCAAGATTCCCAATCAAAACCCATTTGTGAACTATTATAGCCAATATCTTTAACTACTTGCCTCGTTACGGCTTCGACATCAACCCAAGCTGTGGTCGTGATTTCGCCACCAACCAGAACCATGCCCGTTTTTACAAAAACCTCACAAGCAACACGCGCGCTGGGGTCTTGCATTAAAATTGCATCTAAAATTGCATCTGAAATTTGATCAGCAATTTTATCCGGATGTCCTTCAGAAACCGATTCGGAAGTGAAGACATAGCTTTCATTCATTGATAAATCCTCTTTGTATTTATTGATAAAGTTTACTTCATCAACTTTATAAATTCATTAAAAATTAATTCTATATCATGAGGCCCAGGGCTTGCCTCTGGATGTCCTTGAAAACCAAATGCGGGTTTCTCTTTATGTCTAATTCCCTGTAAAGTATCATCAAAAAGCGAACGATGCGTCACCGTCAAACAAGTCGGTAAACTGTCTTCATCGACAGTAAAACCATGGTTTTGGCTGGTTATAAAAACACGTTTTTTACCTTCTGTTTCAATCACTGGATGATTGGCCCCATGATGACCAAATTTCATTTTTTTGGTCACGCCGCCGCAAGCTAAAGCCAAAATTTGGAAGCCTAAACAAATACCAAATACAGGAATGTTATGCTCTAAAAACGCTTGGGTTGCACGAATAGCATAATCGCAGGCTTGTGGATCACCTGGACCATTCGATAAAAACACACCATCAGGATTCATTGCTAAAACTTCTGCAGCGGAAGTTTGCGCCGGTACTATCGTTAAATGACAGCCTTTATCATATAAGATACGTAAAATATTATGCTTTACACCAAAATCATAGGCCACAACATGAAATTGTTGTGGCTGCGAATCAGCCCCCCATTCGCCTCGTCCTTCATGCCAACGCTCAGTAGTTTTTCGCGACACTTCTACGGCTAAATCCACACCGTGTAAACCCGCAAAAGATTTTGCTTTCGCTAAAACATGCTCCGGATTGTCGACATCAGTACTGATGCACGCACCAAGTGCTCCATGCTCACGTAATCTTAAGGTTAAATCCCGCGTATCAACATCGGCAATAGCAACCACGCCATTTTTTCGAAGCCAATCTGAAAGCGAATGTTCTGCGCGATAATTACTGTGGGTTATCGCATTGTTGCGTATCACTAAACCTGCCGCCCAAACTTTATTGGACTCCATATCTTCGGAGGTACAACCGGTATTACCGACATGCGCTGTAGTTAAGGTAATAATTTGACGGGCGTAAGAAGGGTCTGTGAGCATTTCCTGATAACCGGTTAAGGAGGTATTAAAAACCAGTTCGCCAACACATTCACCAGTAGCTCCTACCGAGATACCTTCATACACTGTACCATCGGCTAACACTAAAATTGCTGGTTGATTCATTATGGACATACTCTATGTTGATCTGCTTTTTTAAACGAGGGCCTTGGTAATTTCCTTCTTCCGTTGCCGGGGCATCAAGCTAAGGAAAAATCCTCTGCCTACGTCCCGCAGACAAGCCGCGGAACGTAGGAATCAGCAATTTTACCTTGAGCTTAACGCCTATAACCCGTTGAAGGGCGAAGGCACTAGTTTAAAAAATACACATAAAAAAATAAATTGAGCAATTATAACGTACTTAGTTTAAAATTTCATGTCTTCAAAGAACTTTTTCACACCGGCAAACCAAGAACTGGTGCGCGGAGAGTGATTTGTCTTAGCATTTTCTAATGATTCATGCAGCTTGGTTAATAAATCTTTCTGTTCACGTGATAAATTAACTGGGGTTTCCACCACAACTTTACACAATAAGTCCCCTTGCCCATGTCCACGCACCGACTTCATTCCTTTGCCGCGCAAGCGGAATATTTTTCCGGTTTGGGTTTCATCAGGAATCTTTAACGTCACCCGACCTTCAAGGGTTGGCACTTCGATAGAACCGCCCATGGCCGCGGTGATAAAACTAATAGGAACCTCACAATGCAGATCATTGTCATCACGTTCGAATATGGCATGTTTTTTTACATTAATTTGCACATAAAGATCCCCTGAGCCACCACCATGCATTCCAGCTTCGCCTTCACCGGTTAACCGCACACGATCACCATTATCAACGCCAGCGGGGATTTTAACCGTTAATTTTTTACTTTCCCGGATACGACCTTGACCATGACAACCAGAACATGGGTCAGTAATTATTTTTCCTTCACCATGACAGCTTGGGCATGTTTGCTGAATCGAAAAAAATCCTTGCTGAATTCGCACTTGCCCCATGCCATTACAGGTTTCGCAATTCTTTGGATGGGTTCCTGGTTTTGCCCCAGAACCACTACAAGTAGTACACATGCCTTGTCGAGGAACCGTAATCTCCACTTCTTTACCTAAAGCAGCTTCTTCTAAAGTTAAGGTCACATTAAATTGTAAATCCGCACCGCGTTGGCCGCGAGATTGTCGACCCGCACCACGACCGCCGGAAAAAATATTCTCGAAAATATCTTCGAACACATCGCCAAAACCACCAAAACCAGCGCCACCAGGGCCCCCTCTCATCGAAGGATCTACGCCAGCATGACCATATTGATCATAAGCTGCACGTTTTTGTTGGTCGGAGAGAATGCTGTAAGCATTTTGAATTTCTTTGAACTTTTCTTCTGCAGAGGAATCATCGGGATTACGATCTGGATGATACTTCATTGCCAGCTTACGATATGCTTTTTTAATTTCTGCATCACTTGCTGTTCGACTTACTTCTAAAAGCTCATAATAATCCCGCTGTTCCATAACTACTCACACTATTAAAAATTAATAAAAATATTTTTCTATTGGCA
Source organism: uncultured Gammaproteobacteria bacterium (assembly GCA_963844185.1). Classification (GTDB taxonomy): domain Bacteria; phylum Pseudomonadota; class Gammaproteobacteria; order Legionellales; family Legionellaceae; genus Legionella. The sequence continues at coordinate 172,348 of CAWJMX010000011.1, read as the reverse complement.
CCATTACGCAAAATGCAGGTGGGGTCATGCGACCCAACCTACATCTACATTTATTCTTACTTCTTGTCGTCTTTAACTTCTTCAAACTCAGCATCAACAACACCATCATCCGCTTTTGGCGCTTCATGGGCGTGCTCTTGCTGTGCACCACCTTGTTGTGCTTGTCCTTCAGCTGCTTTTTTCGCATAAACACGCTCAGCCATTTTCGAAGACGCTTCTGTTAAGACTTTCAATTTGTCGTCAATTTGTGCTTTATCAGTACCTTGAACTGCTTCTTTTAATTCAGCAATAGCAGTTTCAATGCCTTTTTTCTCATCTTCAGCAAGTTCCTCAGCTAAATCTTTCATTGATTTTTCACAGCTGTGAATCAAACTATCGGCCTGATTGCGAAGCTCAGCCATTTCCTTAAACTTCTTATCTTCTTCCGCATGCGATTTTGCATCTTTTACCATTGCGTCGACTTCTTCATCACTCAAACCACTGGATGCTTTAATCACAATAGATTGTGCCTTACCCGTTGCTTTATCACGCGCAGAAACATTCAGTATACCATTCGCATCAATATCAAAAGTCACTTCAATTTGTGGTACGCCACGTGGTGCAGAAGGAATATCACCCAAATCAAATCGACCTAAAGATTTATTCGCTGATGCTTGCTCACGTTCACCTTGTAATACATGCACCGTTACAGCAGTTTGGTTATCATCTGCCGTAGAGAACACTTGATTCGCTTTAGTAGGAATCGTGGTGTTTTTCTCAATAAGCTTCGTCATAATACCGCCCATTGTTTCAATACCTAAAGACAATGGTGTCACGTCAAGCAAGAGAATATCTTTTACTTCACCAGACAATACAGCCGCTTGAATCGCAGCACCTACAGCAACAGCTTCGTCAGGGTTCACATCTTTACGTGGCTCTTTACCAAAAAACTCTTCAACTGTTTTTTGTACTAAAGGCATCCGTGTTTGACCACCAACTAAAATCACTTCGTTAATTTGTGATACAGTTAATCCAGCGTCTTTTAGTGCTGTTTTGCATGGCTCAACCGTACGCTCAACCAATTTCTCAACTAATGACTCTAACTTAGCACGTGTCAGTTTGATGTTTAAGTGTTTTGGTCCAGAAGCATCTGCAGTAATGTAAGGCAAATTCACATCTGTTTGTTGCGCTGAAGATAATTCAATTTTTGCTTTCTCAGCAGCTTCTTTCAAGCGTTGTAACGCCAATGGATCATTATGTAAATCAATGCCAGAATCTTTCTTAAATTCAGCAGCCAAGTAATCAATTAACGCTAAATCAAAGTCTTCACCACCTAAGAAGGTATCTCCATTCGTCGCTAACACTTCGAACTGGTGCTCGCCATCAACTACAGCAATTTCAATGATTGAAATATCGAACGTACCGCCACCAAGGTCATAAACGGCAATAACTGAATCGCCACGTTTTTTGTCCATACCATAAGCAAGCGCTGCCGCAGTAGGCTCGTTAATAATACGTTTGACTTCAAGACCAGCAATACGACCCGCATCTTTAGTTGCTTGACGTTGTGAATCGTTAAAGTAAGCAGGTACAGTAATTACCGCTTCTTTCACTTCTTCACCTAAATAATCTTCCGCAGTCTTTTTCATCTTACGTAAAACTTCGGCAGAAATTTGTGGTGGTGCTTTATCGTTATTTTGTACTCTAACCCAGGCATCACCATTGTCTGCTTTGACAATTTTGTAGGGAACCATTTTAATGTCTTTTTGCACTACAGCATCATCAAAACGACGACCGATTAATCGCTTAATCGCAAATAATGTTTTTTCAGGGTTGGTTACTGATTGGCGTTTTGCAGCTTGGCCAACTAAGATTTCACCATCGTCAGTGTATGCTACGATGGAGGGAGTAGTACGATGACCCTCACTGTTTTCAATTACTTTAGGTTTGTCACCTTCCATTACCGCAACACATGAGTTGGTTGTACCCAAGTCGATTCCTATAATTTTTGCCATTCTTTTATTGCTCCAAATTAATAGTTTTTCTAGTGTGATGAATTTTATATGGGGCGTATTGCCCTGATTTCAACCCAATGTTAATTATTTTTTTGATACAATCACTCGTGCAGGCCTGATCACGCGATCATTTAACTTGTATCCCTTCTGGAATACTGCAATTACAGTATTCGGTGCAGCACCTGGTGCATCCTGCATGGACATGGCTTCATGCTCTTGTGGATCAAAAGGCACCCCCATTGGGTCAATTTGTTGTACATCAAATTTTTGCAGTACATCGACAAATAATTTCATCGTTAATTCCAAGCCTTCACGCATTGCCGCATCTTCTTCTTTTGCCGCCATTTGTAAAGCCTGCTCTAAGCTATCTACTACCGGTAATAAAGAGCTCAGTAATTTCTCAGCACCATAACGATGGGCATTGGCAATTTCACGCTCGGCCCGGCGACGAACATTATCGAGCTCCGCCATAGCACGCACTGATTTTTCCCAGTTTTCATGCGCTTTTTGTTCAGCATTCGTTAACTGTTCGCTTAATTCCTTATAACTGGAATGTTCCAAAGAGTCTTCTTGAGGAATTGCTTCCTCATCCATTGGCTCATCCACATCCATAGCCTCGTCAACATGCTCTTCTTGAGCCTGGTTTTCTTCTTTAAATTGCTGCCAATTTTTTTTATTGTGTTCGCTCATTCCAAATACTCCTGACTAACTTGAACTAAGCAGATGGGGACAAGGTATTAAAATTTCAAGTGCTGTGTTTTAAAATCTCTGTATTGCAGTATCTGTTCATTTATTCCATACTTAGACACCAAAAAAATCACTTGGATTTATTATGCAAAAATGGTCGCCAAGTTCCTGGCTCCAACGCTCTTATTTGCAAGCTGCAACCTATGCTGATGAAGCACAATTAAAAAAAGTTGTCGAGCAATTGAGCCTATTACCGCCACTGGTTACCAGTAGTGAAATAAAACAATTAAGAAAAGAAATTGCCCGTGCTGGACGCGGTGAAACCTTTATTCTTCAAGGTGGAGATTGCGCGGAATCATTTAATGATTGTCGTGCGGAAATCATCAGCAATAAATTAAAAATCTTGCTGCAAATGAGTTTGATCTTACTGCATGGTCTACGCAAACCAATTATTCGCGTTGGCCGTATTGCCGGACAGTATGCCAAACCACGCTCTTCCGATTGTGAAACAATTAATGGCATCACCTTACCAAGTTATCGAGGTGATCTGGTTAATTCGCCAGAATTTACGCAAAAAGCCAGAGAACCGAATCCTAAATTATTATTACAGGCCTATAACTGTTCTGCCATTACTTTAAATTTCATTCGCTCATTATTAGACAGTGGTTTTGCGGATCTAAACCATCCTCATCGCTGGGATTTAAGCTTTGTCGAACATTCGATACAAAAAAAAGAATATCAAACTCTGGTTAAATCAATTGCCGATGCCTTAGATTTTTTGGTAACCATCGATGGCATACAATCAAGCAATCTATCCAAAGTTGATTTCTACACTTCTCATGAAGCATTGCATTTGCATTATGAACAAGCATTAACACGGCAAGCAGAAGATGGCTTATGGTATAATTTATCCACCCATCTTCCCTGGATTGGCATGCGTACAGCACAAGTAGACAGCGCTCATTTAGAATTCATGCGTGGCGTACAAAATCCTTTAGGCATAAAAATTGGTCCTAGTGCGACCCCAGAATGGCTTGCGGAAGTATTGACTATTGCCAATCCGGATCGTGAAGAAGGGCGTCTACTGTTGTATACACGCCTAGGTGCGCAACACATCAATAAATTGCTGCCACCGCTAATCGAAGCCGTGCAAAAAACCAACATTCCGGTAACCTGGTCCTGTGATCCAATGCACGGCAATACGGAAACTACGGTTGATGGCATTAAGACACGTCACTTTGACAATATTCTTTTAGAATTACAGCAAGCACTTGAGATTCATAATAGTATGGGCAGCTACCTAGGTGGTGTTCACTTTGAATTAACTGGTGATAATGTGACTGAGTGCATTGGTGGTGCGCGTGGCTTAGCTGCTGACGATCTGAAAAAAGCTTATCATAGCTTGGTTGATCCACGATTAAACTATGAACAATCAATTGAAATGGCGTTGCAATTAAGTCGACAATTTAGGGCTAGTTAAGGAAAACCATCTTGAAGCCTCATTAGCAAGGCTTCAAGACAGCACTAAAGCGCTGCCTCGGCCCGAACGGGCCGAGGATAGATAAGGCTAAACCCCTTAACCATGCTCCCCAAAGGGAGAATGGAATTTTTCCTGACATCAACGCCTATCAGCGATGATAAAAAGGACTAAACTCATGGACTGCCTCAACCATTGCAGCCACATGTTCAGGCGGCACATCAGGAGTAATCCCATGCCCCAAGTTAAACACATGCCCTGAACCATGACCAAAAGAGGCCAATACCTTTTGCACTTGCTCACGGACACCGTGTTCCGAAGTTAATAGCACCGCAGGATCTAGATTTCCTTGTAAAGCCACCTGAGCGCCAACACGCTGACGAGCATCCCCCAAATCACACGTCCAATCTAATCCCAATGCATCACAGCCTGTAACTAACATTTTTTCTAACCATTGCCCACCGCCTTTGGTAAACAAAATAATTGGCACATCAGGATGCGTGACTTTAATGTGCTGGATAATCTGGTGCATATAACGCAAAGAAAATTCCTGATAATTAGCAGGTGTGAGCACGCCGCCCCAAGTATCAAAAATCATCACCGCGTTAACGCCTGCGTTGATTTGCTCAACCAAATAATCGCCTACTGATAATGCGAGTTTATGCAGTAACAAATGAGCGGCTTCAGGTTCCGTGTAAATCAACTTCAAAATACGTTTAAAGTCTCTGCTGCTACGACCTTCAACCATATAACAAGCTAAAGTCCAAGGACTTCCGGCAAAGCCAATTAAGGGTAATTCTGAGGGCATTTCTTGACGAATTAAACGCACGGCATTCATCACATAAGCTAATGAATCGCCAACATCAGGAACCTGCAGATTTTTAATTGCCTGGATGTCTTGCACTGGATTGTTAAAGCAAGGCCCTTCTCCTTCAGCAAAATATAAACCAAGTCCCATTGCATCAGGAATAGTTAAAATATCTGAAAATAAAATCGCAGCATCCATGGCATAGCGGCGTAAAGGCTGCAAAGTTACTTCACAAGCCAGTTCAGGATTCTTACAAAGACTTAAAAAATCACCCGCCTGTTCTCTTATCTTACGGTATTCAGGCAAATAACGACCCGCTTGGCGCATCATCCATATTGGTGTTCGTTCGACCGGTTGACGCCTTAACGCTCGGATAAACAAAGATTGATTTAAATCATACATACGCAAGCCCTCAACATCATGAAAATACGCCTATGGTAACATAATCGCCATCAAGTGTATTGGTGATACGTATGGCTTAGTAGCTCCAAGATTAAACGATAAACGAGCAATCGCAATGGCTTTGCAGTTAAGTCGATAATTCAGCCTAAATTTAATTCATTCTCATTAATGGCTATAGGCAAGAATGAAAATTAAGGTAAAATAGCACCATTATTATTTATATCAGCAGAAAAAAATTGGATACTTTACAGATCAAGGCTCTAAATGTAAGCACCAAAATTGGTGTCTATGCCTGGGAACAACGGATTAATCAACAATTACTAATTGATATTAATATAGATACTGATATCAGTGCCTGCGAGGACGATTTAAGTAAGACTATTGATTACGCGGCCCTATGCGAAACCGTCACCCACTTTGTGGAAGCAAATTCATTTCAATTGATTGAAACGGTAGCAAATGAAGTGGCTCAGTTAATTCAACAACAATTTAAAGTAGCACAAATTACGGTAGCCGTGAGCAAACCACATGCGGTAAAAAACGCCGGAACTATTCAAGTCATTGTACGTCGTTAATAAGGGATTGGGACAAAATATAAGAAAAAAACAGCTTCTTAAATATTAAGATAATTCAATAGCTTAAAAAGCTGTTCTTGGGAAAGAGACGCGCAGCGTTGTCTCGAAGATTTGGCATCAAAATTAACAAGGCTTCAAAACGGCATAAATGCCTCCTCAGCCCGAACGAGTCGAGGCGTAATATGCTCTGTCCCGAGTTCTTATCCATAACTCACATTAACTTAATGACAGTGTCCGCGGAGAGAATGGACGTTTATTATCCCGCAGTAAGCATCCCACGCAGACGTTCATTCCTTGCTAAATCTATTTGTGCTTTCTGAGCTAAAGTACGATTCGCATAAGGCCCAACAACAACGCGGAACCAAACCCCTCGATGCGTATGGTTAATTGGCACAATACTGACATTAAATCCTTTAAGCGTTAATAAGCCTTTCATATGCTCCGCATCCTGACGTGCTTTAAACGAAGCAACCTGTACCGAGTAAGCGCCTCTTCCAGCCGCCGGAGCAACGGATTTCGCGTCTACAGTTTTAACGGCTGCTGACGGCGGTACACGAGGCGTAGTCACTTTAAGCGCTGATGTCGCCGCCGCTGTCTGCATGGCTGCGGTTACCGCTGTTGTATTCGTTGAAGCATGCGTACTGGCTTGTGCAGTAGACGCTTTTTCAGAATTAGGAACCTTCTCATTGGTCAACAAAGTATAAAACTCAAACTTAGGCTTGGGAGGAACAGCCGCTTGTCGTTGCGCTTGTGGTTTACTTGGGGCTTTATTCGCTTCTTGATGAGCTAATACCTGTGAATTAACCCAGTGCGTGATGGTCTCAATATCAAAAACGGTAGCCATAAAGTAACCCAGTAAAAAAGTAATGGTAATTACTAGAAACTGATTCGGCGCACGTGAACGTGCGCGTGAAGGCCGCCTATTACTGTATTCTCTTCCCATTACATACTCTCAGGAGCAGACACGCCCAATAAATCCAAACCATTACTTAATACCTGACGCACCGCCGCCAACAAACACAGACGCGCAGAACGTAATTGCTCCTGTTCGCATAAGAGTTGCACGGCATTATAATAGCTATGTAATCCATTAGCCAACTCACGCAAATAATACGCTATTTGATGAGGCTCGCAACTACTGGCCGATAATTCCACAACTTCAGGATAACGACAAATTAAAGCAATTAATGCCGTTTCATGCGGCTGATCTAACAAATTCACATTCTCTAAGCCAATCGCTTTATCCCAGAGTAAACCACGCTCTTTTAATTGTCTTAACACGGAACATATTCGCGCATGCGCATACTGAAGGTAATAAACAGGGTTATCGCTGGATTCAGATTTTGCTAAATCCAAATCAAAATCCATATGTTGTTCTGATTTACGTGCAATATAAAAGAAACGTGCGGCATCATTCCCCACTTCTTGACGCAACTCTCTTAAGGTCACAAACGAACCACTGCGGGTTGACATTTGCACCCGATCACCGCCGCGATACAAAATGGCAAATTGCACTAAAAGTATCGTCAATGCGCGCTCATCATGTCCCAAGGCTGTAACCGCAGAACGTAATCGCGTCACATAACCATGATGATCCGCCCCAAAAACATCAATAACCCGATCAAAACCACGATCGTATTTATTCCAGTGATAGGCAACATCAGAAGCAAAATAAGTCTTTTGCCCATTCGCACGCACTAACACCCGATCTTTTTCATCACCAAAATCAGTAGCTTTAAACCAAAGAGCCCCTTCTTTTTCATAGGTGTGCCCCGCATTTTTAAGGGCTTGAATCCCTTTGTCAATGGAACCATCCTGAAATAAAGAGTACTCTGAGAACCAATTGTCGTAATGCACGCCAAACTCAGTCAAATCATCTTTAATGTCATCTAAAACCGTATTTAAGGCATGCTGATGAAACAATGCAAAAGCCTCTTGTCCTAATAAGACATTCGCGCGTTCAATCATTGCATCAATGTAAATTTCTTTATCGCCGCCTTGCGGCTCATCAGCAGGCATACCGTTAAGAATCTCTGCCCAAGGATGAACAAATTGCTTGCCATACTGCATCCATAGCACCTGCGCAATTTCAATAACATATTCACCTTTGTACGCATTTGCCGGAATAACAACTGGCTCAGAAGCTAACTCTAAATAACGCAGCCAAACACTAGCGGCCAAAATATTCATTTGCCGTCCGGCATCGTTCACATAATACTCAGAAGTAACATCATAGCCAGCAGCTTTTAAAACATTAGCTAAAGTAGCGCCAAAAGCAGCACTGCGCCCATGCCCTACATGTAAAGGTCCCGTTGGATTAGCCGAAACAAATTCAACTAAAACCTTTTGATTTTGACCAAGAGTACTGCGCCCAAACTGTTCCTCTTTATTCAATATTTCCGCGATAATTTGCGAGCGCGCATCGCTGCGCAGGAAAAAATTAATAAATCCAGCACCAGCAATTTCTACTTTGTCTACAGAAGCATCACCAAGTAAGGCTTGAACTAAAAGCTCTGCGATTTTACGCGGCGCCTGACGACAAGGTTTGGCTAAAATCAAAGCCAGGTTACTGGCATAATCACCGTGAGCAGAGTCTTTTGCGCGATCCACTTTGATCTCAACATCCAGATCTGCAGGTACATCCCCTGATTTTTGCAAAGTGGTTAATGCCTGTCTTAAAAGTTGCTCTACAGTATGTTTCATGCGACTCATTTTCCATCAAAAAAATGAGGTTATTATGCTCTTTTTCGTGCCAATTGAAAAGGTCTTAGTAGCAAGACAAATATCTAAGACAAGAGCTATGTCATAAACTCTAAATTCAGGTTACACTGCACCATCAAATTTTTTCACGATAAATAATATTGTGCTATCCAACTCCTGTGATGCCTTAACTGGTGTCGGGCCAACACTGGCAGCAAAACTGGCTAAATGCGGTATTCATACCGTGCAAGATTTACTCTTTCATTTACCTTATCGTTATCAAGACCGCACTCGCATTACCCCGATTCAGGATTTACGTCCTAATGACTGGGCAGTTATTGCTGGGCAAATATGCAAAACTGAGGTCAGGCCTGGAAAACGCGCCATATTAACCTGTTTTATTGAAGATAAAACCGGCATTATCAAGCTGCAATTTTTTCATTTTAACAAACAACAAATTAATGCCTTAAAGAACTGCGCGATGATTCACGCCTTTGGCGAGGTGCGTGAATTTAACAATCAATTGACGATGACCCACCCTGAATATCAATTACTTGCCGAAGGTGATGAATGTAGTGTCAATGAAACCTTAACGCCTATTTACCCAACTACTCAAGGATTAACCCAAACACGATTAAGACAAATAGTCCAACTTGCCTTAAAATACGGCGAACATGATTTGCAACGCCTAGAATGGATGAATGAACAACAGCGACACACTCATCGTTTTGTTCATCTGGCCAAGGCCATTAAATTACTGCATACCCCGCCGCCAGACATTTCGATTCAAGCTCTTGAAGAAGGACAACACCCCGCGTTGCAACGTTTGGTTTTTGATGAGTTATTAGCCCAGCGCCTAAGTATGCAATTTGCCAGACAATCGCGCAGTACACTGCATGCAACACCATTACGGGTTGACACTACATTAAACCAACGCTTTATCAGCTCATTACCCTTTACATTAACTACGGCACAGCAACGAGTCGCCCAGGAAATCAGTCACGATTTAATGCAAACAAAACCAATGTTACGTCTTGTCCAGGGCGATGTTGGCGCAGGAAAAACCATTATTGCCGCTCTGGCAGCACTCCAAGCGATTGCCAATGGCCAGCAAGTTGCGTTTATGGCACCTACTGATTTGCTAAGCGAACAACATGCCAGTAATTTGACCAATTGGCTTGAGCCCTTAGGTATCAAAATATTAAGGCTTAGCGGAAAAATGAAAATTAGCGCACGTCGTACCTCCTTTGCAGCACTTGCAGATGGAAGCTGCCAACTGATTATTGGTACTCACGCTTTATTTCAAGAAGAGGTTATCTTTGCGCGTTTAGGTTTAGTGATTATTGATGAGCAACATCGTTTTGGCGTGGAACAACGTTTGCTGTTGCAACAAAAAGGACAACTTGAGCAACTCATCCCGCACCAGTTATTAATGACCGCAACGCCAATTCCCAGAACATTATCTATGACTCATTTTGCTCATTTGGATATCTCGATTATTGATGAGTTACCGCCAGGACGTATGCCCATAGCTACTGCCGTATTGGGGCAGAGTAAACGTGAGGCCGTCATCGAACGCTTGCAAGTCGCTATTGCAGATGGACGACAAATTTACTGGGTATGCACACTTATTGAAGAGTCTGAGAAGCTGCAATGCATGGCAGCTACGGCAACAGCAGAAACCCTGCAGGCACAGCTCCCTAACGCACGCATAGGTCTGGTACATGGACGGATGAAAGCCTTAGAGAAAGAAGCAACCATGGCGGCGTTTAAATCGGGAAAAATAAACTTATTAGTAGCAACAACAGTCATTGAAGTGGGGGTTGATGTCCCTAACGCCAGCTTAATGATTATTGAAAATGCCGAGCGTTTGGGCCTATCACAGCTTCATCAACTACGCGGCCGTGTAGGACGAGGAAGTATTCAATCCCACTGTATATTACTTTATCAGTCCCCCCTTTCCCAGCAAGGCACTGAACGTTTAAAAATAATGCGTGCAACCAATGATGGATTCATTATCGCCGAAAAAGATATGGAATTAAGAGGCGCGGGTGAAGTTTTAGGCACACGGCAAACGGGATACAGACAATTTAAAATAGCCAACCTACAACGAGATCAGGCCTTATTGGCTCTTTTACCCCCTATTGCTAAAAAACTGGTACAAGAATCACCCGAGACTGCGCGAATGATTACACAACGTTGGCTTGGTAATTTCGAACAATTTTTACAAGGATAAAAATATTTTAAAAATATCCCAAGTCAAGACTGTTTTTTATTTTTTTCTTTGTTACTATACACGCCCTGCGTTCTTGCCACAGGCAAAAGTCCTCTGTGGATATCTCTAAGCAGCACTTCCAATAACAAAGAATACCTTCTCTATCAACAAGCTGAAAAACCCTTGGTTTACAAAGGTAAACCCCTATTTGTCCTCTCCTGCATATTAAAAATATTTATCCACAATTTCTGTGGATAACCCTGTGCATAGGATGTAAAACATCATGTATATTCAACTTGTTTCTCCCTATTTTAGAACGTACGCACCGGTGACCGGTTCTCTAAATTTTGATATAAAATAATCGCTAACCATGATTAAATAAGTCTAAATAAAAAACTCAAAATCACCATGACTCAACACGACAGATACTGGCAAGCTAAAAAAGTAACCCTAATCGGAGCTGTTTCGAATGCGCTTCTTGGCGTGATTAAATTAGTTGGTGGTTTTTTATTTCACTCTCATGCCTTGGTTGCCGATGGACTGCATTCTTTTGCAGATCTAATTACGGATGGCATGGTTTTACTCGCATCAAAATACGGCAGTATTGATGCAGATGACACCCATCCTTATGGGCACCAACGTATTGAAACCGCAGCCACCTTCTTATTATCCTTATTACTTATTCTGGCTGGATTTGGTATTGCCTGGGATTCTATTTATGAATTAATCCATACGACGTATACGATGCCGCAATGGTTGTCGCTCCCGGTAATCTGTATTTCCATCCTCAGTAATGAATTTTTATTTCACTATACCTTGCGCATAGGAAAACGTATTAACTCCAAATTAATTACTGCGAACGCCTGGCATCATCGCTCCGATGCGGCCTCTTCACTGGTAGTCTTCCTGGGTTTAATCGGAAGTTTAGCCGGGTATGCATATCTGGATACCGTAGCGGCAATTATTGTGGCGATGATGATCATTAAAATGGGATGGAGTTATGGCTGGAATAGTATTAAAGAATTAGTGGATACGGCCGTTAGCTCTACTCTATTAGCGCAAATTGAACAGGTGATTCAAAATGTAGATGGCGTTAAAAAAATCCATCAATTACGCAGCCGTTTCATGGGCGAAGATGTATTAGTTGATGTGCATATTCTGGTATCACCGAAAATATCGGTTTCTGAAGGACACTACATAGCCCAACACGTAGACCGCGCACTAGTTGAGCAAATTGATAGTGTTAAAGACGTTATCGTGCATGTCGACCCAGAGGATGATGAAGTATGTAGCCCCTCACTCCACCTACCGAGTAGAGACGTAATTGCCAAACAATTGCTAACTGAAGTGCATCTTAATTTCCCACAGATTTTATTTTGGAATGTACATTATCTTGATGGCAAAATAAGCATTGATGTAGCCTGTAATGAACAGTTTACGCAATGGCAAGAGTTGCATAATCAAGTTATTTTAGCCTTAAAACTGCAAACAGATATTGAAGAAATACGTCTATTTAGCTTGCATGAAACCATGCGTCAAAAGCAAGCCCCATGACTTGCAGTAGTTTAAACTACTTTTTTTAGGTAAACTAGCGACCCAAAGCTTCTGATTTAGAGATAGGCATCATTCATGGTCTCAGCTACCAGTTTAAAAATAATTTTTGCACTTTCAATTTTTATCGTGATTTTGTTTGCTGGCTGGTATCCCTTTAGAAAACGCATTAAAGACGATAAGCATATTGATTTCCCAGTCGGAGAAACCCTGGCTACCGGCGTTTTTTTAGGCGCTGCGTTGCTCCATATGTTGCCTGATGCAAATTCGCTTTTTAAAACAATGGGGTACAACTACCCCTTTGCCTTCATTATTACTGGAGCCGTATTTCTAATTTTTCTCTGGTTTGAACACTTAGGCAAAGAACTTTACCATCACCACAATGCAGAGCATCCCGCTTTTGCCTTATTGGCCTGGGGCATGCTCTCGGTACATTCGGTAATGCTGGGCGCCGCCTTAGGATTAGCACATCACAATTCCGTCATTATTATGCTATTTTTGGCAATTATTACCCACAAATGGGCAGAAAGTTTTGCCATTGCCGTGCAATTAAATAAAAGCTCGATGAGCATGAATCACAGTTTGATTTTCTTTATTTTATTTAGCTTTATGACCCCACTAGGCATTTATTTTGGTTGGTATTTTGGCCATGGAGTGGAAACCAATTCTATTTTTGATCCTATCTTAATGGCGGCTTCAGCAGGAACCTTCCTTTATTTAGGAACACTGCATGGTTTAGAACGCTGTGTCATGGTCGAGCGTTGTTGTAATTTACGCGACTTCAGTTTTGTAATTATTGGCTTTACACTCATGGCAATGGTCGCTATTTATGTCTAAATTTCTCCATCAACAACCAATCATTCTTGCTTCAGGCTCCGCGATAAGACGTAAATTATTGCAATCACTTGGCCTGGAATTTTCTGTTGTGCCCTCTACGTGTGATGAGGAAGCAGTTAAAGAGTCATTTCATGGCGACAATAAAATTGATTTAGGTTATGCATTGGCCGCAAGTAAAGCATTGGAGGTCAGCCAACGACATCCAGAACAGTTTATTATTGCCGCAGACCAAATTTGCCTTCTCGGCCAAACACTGCTGAATAAGCCATTAAATCATCAAACAGCCATCGCGCAGTTAAGTTTATTAAGTGGTCAACAACATCAACAAATCGCCTGCCTTTGCATTGCCAAAAATAATGAACTACTGTGGCAACATCATGAAATCGCCAATGTCACCTTGCACCGTCTCAGTAAACAAAGCATTGAGGCTTATTTACTGAGCGAAACCCCTTACCAAAGCTGTGGTGCTTATCAATATGAAACTCAAGGTAAATGGTTATTTAAAGAAGTAAACGGCAGTGAGGATACTATTCTAGGGCTTCCCTTGCTGCCTTTGACTGCAGCGCTGGTAAACTTAGGGGCGGTGCAGTTCTAATAAAGGTCTATCGCCATTTCAAAAGCCCCTAGGGTCAACAATTTTAATCGTAACCAGGAATCAACATGCAAATAACTAAAATTCAAGCGCGCGAAATTATCGACTCTCGTGGTAATCCAACAGTTGAAGCCGATGTTATTTTAAATAATGGCATTATAGGAAGAGCCAGTGTCCCTTCCGGGGCATCAACAGGAAGTCGTGAAGCCTGTGAATTACGCGATAACGATCCAAAGCGGTATATGGGTAAAGGCGTACAAAAAGCGGTTGCTCATGTAAATAATGAAATCAATCAAGCTTTAAAGAATTTCTCTGTTGACGATCAAGAGGCACTAGACCATGCCTTATGCACACTAGATGGCACCGAAAGTAAATCAAATTTAGGTGCTAATGCCATTCTTGCCGTATCACTTGCTGCGGCCAGAGCACGCGCAAATGCACACCTCCAACCCTTGTATGCCTCTTTAAATCAAGGTGAGACAATGAGCATGCCAGTCCCCATGATGAATGTATTAAATGGTGGTGCTCATGCGGATAATAATGTAGATATTCAAGAGTTTATGATTATGCCTGCGGGTGCTCCTGATTTCCCAACTGCACTGCAAATGGGGGCCGAGATTTTTCATGTCTTGAAATCCGTATTAAAAAAACAAGGATTAAACACCGCGGTTGGTGATGAAGGCGGTTTTGCACCGAATATAAAATCCAACCGCCAAGCGCTGGATATGCTTTGTGAAGCCATTAACACTGCAGGCTTTAAATTAGGTGATGAAATCGTTCTATCTCTTGATGTGGCTGCCTCAGAATTATATAAGCAAGGCGTTTATCATATGGACTCTGAACAGCAAAAATTCACCTCCATACAGCTTATTGATTATTACGCCGATCTCGTTTCCAGTTATCCTATTGTCAGTATTGAAGATGGTCTGGATGAAAAAGATTGGGCCGGATGGAAACAACTAACTGCACAACTGGGTAAAAAAATTCAATTAGTTGGCGATGATGTATTTGTCACGAATCCCAGAATCCTCCAAGAAGGTATTGACCAAGGAGTTGCAAACGCCATCCTGATTAAAGTCAATCAAATTGGTACTTTAAGCGAAACCCGACAAACGATAAAACTGGCACACCAAAATGGCTATCGTTGTGTCATGTCGCATCGCTCTGGAGAAACAGAAGATACCTTTATTGCCGATCTGGCGGTTGCCACAGGCTGTGGTCAAATCAAAACTGGCTCTTTATGCCGTACCGATCGAATTGCCAAATACAATCAATTGCTACGCATTAATGAACTAGCCTCATTGCCTTATGCTGGTAAAGCTGTTTTAAAAATACAGAACCCATTTTTGAGTTAAGCAACAAAACCATGCCTCATTGTATTCAAACCAATTCCTTAATTAATACTTTTGCTTGGGGACATCCCAAGCTTTTTTTTGGCATATTTATTGGGCAATTATCTATCACCAAGATGATTTCTAATGTTGATCATGATAGCATTAATAAAATTAGCGAAACCCTGAATTGGTTATTTATTGAGCTAGGAAACAAAGCTGGGGTCTATTGGCTTTTTATTTGATTGCTATTTATACTTTTTTGGTAATTTTTAATTTTTTATATAAAATATAACTTTATAGCCTGGGTGAACGAAGTGAAACCTGGGTTCTGGTCTAAATAGAACTGTATAAAAGGAACATACAATGAAGAACCCATTTGAAATAATAGCAAATATACTCAGCAAATTTGGTGTGTTTAAAGAATCAGATTCCACTCAATATCAAGCTATTTCACAACAGGTTTTTAATGAAAAAGTAACATGGTCACGAACTGATGATGCCGAATTTCCTTATAATGCAACAATAAATGGTTCTCTTTGGGTGCTTAGATTAAATGATTTTCCTGAAGAAGAAAAATATACTTTACTTATTAATGAAAAAGCAGTTTTATCTTTTACTGAGACGCCAAATATCTGGATTTTTGAGGATAAAACTGAAGCTTCCCACAAAATTTAGACACAATTAATTCAAGTTTAAATGCGCCCATCAAACGTTAACAATCCTCAGGAAAATTAACATTTTCTAAGGATTGTTGAGAAAGGCAATTATCCAGAATTTTTGTGCACAAATACACCAAACAGACCATATTATGCTAGAATTTAATTAAGCTTAATTAAAGGTCAGAGATCATCATGGACAAAAATTATGACGAGGTTAGGATTAAAAGTTCATATGGTGTGATGTTTCAAAAAATAGAAGAAAATAAACCAGAATGGATGAAATTCTTCTATGACCACATTAATGAACAGTGCACTAAAGTGGCAGATATAGCAACCAATAAAGAATATCCTAAATACAGTGCAGGCGGAGAAATGACCGATACAATGACACGTACTTGGTATCAGGCCTACATGCAAGAATATCAAAAACAAATTGAAACGCAAAAAGAGGCGATGAAAGAGATGAGCTTGGAAGATAGAGCTCATATCGCTTTTGAAGCGCGACATCATGCAAGAGTACAGACACGCTCACAAATGGCTGACAAATCAAGTGTAGAAATGATTCAGAGTCGTGATTTAAAAAAATATGAGAGTAAAGATGGCCCAACTTTTGATTGGCTCATGCGCGAAAATAAGTCAAAAGGAATGAGTGATAAACAATCTCACCAGGCGATAATTGATTCTGCCTTAACTACCAATATGTGGGTTAATACATATATTTCTGCTGTGAAAACATATGAGTCTGTGGCTTCATATGCTTCGTCGTGGATGGATAGTATTTCTCAGTATGTATCGGATAAAGTCAGCATTGATATATTAGATGATAAGGGTATTGAAATTAATATTACTGATGAAGAGATTGAGCAAGATTTATTTAAACCCCATTAACAGGAGTGCATCATGACTAGGTCAAACGCTAATGCAGCAGCACAAGATATCATTAAAAAATTTGGTTTATTTAAAGAAGCTGGGTCTATGTATAATGAAGTTGCTAATAAATTATTTAATCTAAAAGTGGATTGGGAAAAAAGTGGTGATCCCCTAAATCCTTATCAGGCTGATGTAAAAGGAGCACACTGGGCATTGCGAGTTAATGACTTTCCAGAAGAAGAAATGTATACCTTATTGATAGATAATAGACCTACACTTAGTTTTACTGAACCTCCTGCTGGATGGACATTGCCTGGTAAAACTGTATCACCAGCACGTTAAATGTGTATGGCTATACATAGGCCCGACTCGATTAAAGCTGCAGGAGCAATTGAGTCGGGTCTAAAATGTAATGAACCTCCCATCCAGTTTCAAATCTATCAAATTCGAATACTAAGCTTGGTAATAACAATTTGCCAACTCAGTGGGTGGAGTGTTCATTACATTAGAACCCCAAAAAACACGTCCTGTTTAATCTTTCTTAGATGGACTATACTCAGGAATTTCTTTAGGATGACGACCTTTTATTTCTCTATAATAATCAAGAATTTGCGGGAAATCCTTATGAATATCGCCTGAAGGCCAATACGCCTCGCGAATACGAATTTCTTTCGATGGGTAATCTAAACCAACCAAAACTAAAGGGAGTTCCGCTTTACGGGCAATATGGTAAAACCCCTCTTTCCAACGCGTTACCGGCCCACGCGTTCCTTCAGGCGTAATAGCCAGCCTAAACTCGTCGCTTGCCTGACATAATTCAACGACTTTTTCGACATTATTACTTTTTTTAGAGCGATCAATAGGCGCACCACCTACAGCTCTTAAGAAAAGCCCGAGCGGAAAAAAGAATAATTGTTTTTTAGCGATAAAATTAATTTTCACCCCTAATGAAAAACGGGAAAATAAACCAAGCAGGAAATCCCAATTACTCGTATGAGGGGCAACAATAACCAGGTATTTTTTATCTTTTGGCAATGCACCCACAATTTTCCAACCACATAATTTTAAAAAAAAGCTTCCAAATCTTTGCATGAGTAACTATCTAAGGTTATTTATTAGTAAGTATATAATATACGGGTTAGTTATTTTGATATAGTTTTATTTTTTAGCAGCATTTTCGCTGATATTTACAGCTGTATTATGGTAAAAAGTCTTCCAACACTCAATTATGTACTAAAATTATACATATGGGCGCGAATAGGGAACCAATCATGAAAAGGTATGATCCAGCACTTCTTTTTTCCAATCCCCGATTATTGGGTGCTATCTACTATGGATTGTTATCGGTGGTAGGAACTATTCTTATTGATGCATTCTTGACCCTCATTGGCATCGAAGAAGCAATACCGCTTTATCAAGCCATCTTGCTGGGAATGATTGTGGCTTCGGCAACTGGCGCATTATGTGGTAAAAGTATCATTCATTGTCCCAAGCCATTCATGCTGAAAACGTTTTTAATTGGGTTTACGATGGTTATTGCATCATTACCATTTTTTGCCCTTGGTTTAATATTCTGCATGGATGAGTCAGGTACCACCTTATTTTCAATAAAAAATTTCCAGGATTTGGCATATGCCTATTTAGTTGTACTCGCATACAGCTATGTGCTTTTTGGCATAGCACTCGCTATAGCCGCAGGATTTGCTTCCATATATTTACGAGGTTGGTTAGTATACGATATCTTACATACGGATAAGAGAAAAAGCATGCGCCTCCCCCGCTTTGTAGCAGCGCAAGCTCGGCCTAAATCCTTACATAAAGCCCATGTTACCCATCGGAAATGAACTAGGTATGATTAATTAATGCATGTTTTTAACGATAAAAAGCATCTTTTTGCTTTGTTAGCAGAAGGAATGACGGTGATCACGCCCAATAATCGGCTTAGTGAATCCCTGTTACATCACTACTTCATTCACAATAACCACAATACCTTAGATAAACCTACCTGCTTGCCGTATGGTGTTGTACTCACTAAGGCTTATGAACAATTTAATGTAGTTAACCTGCGTGCATCGCCGCCAACCCTGTTAAACAAAGCTCAATGTCAATATTTATGGCGTAACATCATTAAATCGCATACCCAGATCACCTACAGCGAAGGTTTACTGCAATCAGTAATCAGCGCGTGGGAGCGCTGCGAACAATGGCAAATTGATCCAGAAGCCCTTGTATTTCATTACACCCCACAAACCCGCCAATTCCAGCAATGGTGGCAATTTTTTAACAAACAATTAATGCAGCAAAATTTAATTGCTGAATGTCAGCTTATTCCTTATTTAATCAAGGCACAGAGCAGGCTGTTTTCCCAACCCGTCGTTTGGGTCTGTTTTGATAACTTCACCCCACAACAAATACAATTACAACAGCATTTACAGCAACAGGGACTCATTCAATATCATTATGATTTAAAAGAACGTTCGCATGCACCAAAGATACTTGCGGCCCAAGATGATCAAGAGGAATATCAACAATTAATGGCATGGCTACAGATCAAACTAGACGAAGGCAATCAACGCATCGGTGTTGTCGTTCCTGATTTACAGCAAAAATCATCCAGGCTGCAACGTATTTTAGCTCAGCATTTTGCCCCCTCATTATTTAATATATCCCTAGGACAAACACTTAGTGAGTTTCCCCTGGTAGCTCATGCTCTATGTTGGCTTAATTTAGATACGCAATTACTCAATCATCACCAAGCAACTTTGCTCTTACAATCCCCTTATTTAGGGAGTGCTCAAGAAGAGTTTCTGGCACGCTCAGAATATCTGCAAGACGGGACTTTACTCGAAAATCAACATCTCCCATTCACGACGTTCATTAGCGATCTTGAAGCAAATACCCCAAAACTTACGGCATTACTAAAACACCTCAGCCCCTATCCTAAAGAAGCCAGCGTACACGAATGGATAGACTACTTCCAAGAACGTTTAAACTCTTTGGGGTTTCCTGGCGATTATGGATTAAACTCTGAAAATTATCAGTGCTTTAATCGTTTTACGCTCCTCTTTGATGAATTAAGGCAATTAAGTTTACTCAGTGCTCGTCTTAATAAGACCGAGGCTCTGGAAGCACTACAACTACTGACGCAAAACACCATATTTCAAGCCCAAAAAACCACTGCCATCGTGCAAATTTCCGGTTTACTGGAGGCCTCCGGATGTGAATTTGATAGTTTATGGGTTATGGGCCTAACCGATCAGTGCTTACCCCAAAAAGTTCATTTATCGGCATTCATCCCCCCACAACTACAACGTGAATTGTTTATGCCACATAGCCTACCTGCCCGCGAACTGCAATTTGCGCAACAAACATTAAAACGTTTGCAAAGCAGTGCTGAGTCGGTGGTATTTAGCTACGCAAAATTGCAAGCAGATAATCCTAATTTACCCTGCTCATTAATTACCAATCACCCTCATTTTGAGCTTCTGCCAAGCAGTAACCAAACCCCAGCGTGTGATGAATTAATCGCGTTTGAGGAACACTACACTGTGCTTATAAAATCAGAAGAGCACATCACTGGTGGTACAGCAATACTGGCAAATCAGGCCAAATGCCCATTTAAAGCCTTTGCAGAACATCGATTACGGGCTAAAGCCGCCTCACAAACTAGCGATGGACTCGATGCCAAAGAACGTGGCCAAATTATTCATAAAGTAATGGAATTATTGTGGCAAACATTGGAAAGCCAACACGCCTTATTTAACTTAGATGAACACCAGCTAGAACAACATATTGAACAGGCAATTCAGAGCGCTTTAGCGCCTTTAAGAGAACAACACCCAGAATCATTCTCAGCCTTCATCCAGGAAGTCGAATACACACGCCTAAAACGATTAGTCTGTGCCTGTTTGGAATGGGAAAAACAACGCTCTCCGTTTACTATTGCCGCCTTAGAGCAATCTTATACCATTAATTTAGCTGGACTTGATTTTCGGGTACGAGTTGATCGACTCGATCAGGTAGCGGATAAAAAATGGGTAATCGATTACAAAAGCAGCCTCCCCAGCAGCAAACCCTGGAATGAGGAGCGTCCCAAGGAACCGCAATTATTACTCTACGCCCTTCTGGATAAACAAATTAATACCTTGTTATTCATGCAATTAAAAACCGGCAAAATAAGCTGCAGTGGATTTAGTGAAGAAAAACAAGGGATCAGTGGCATTGGCTCCTTAAAAAAGGAAGAACAGTGGGATGATTGTCGGGACAATTGGCACCAACAATTAACGCGGTTAGCCGAAGAATTTCAACAGGGACATTGCCCACCACAACCGGCACAATTAACACTGTGCCAACAATGTGATTATCAGAATCTATGCCGTTTCCAAGCTTAGGAGCCATACAAATCAGACTAAAATGGCACGAAGTCAGGACAGAGCCTCTCAGCGCAAAGGTGGTATTCATCCCCTGAGCGACATGAAACCAACATCACTTTGAGCTATTAATATAACATCAGTTCTGGAGAAGATATTTCTTATCCAGAACTGATGTTAATGTATTTTTACTGATTTGCAACCAATCGTTAATGGCTCGGGGGGAGTAAAGATAAGAGTTCCTCAGAATGCTCTTCATTTTTCACTCTGCGACCAAATATTCCCATAGAATGCAAAGCTTCATTTTTCTTAACTGTTGCAACTTTTGCATTTTCAGAAGTATTGAATAGCGAATGTGACCAATAATTCTTTTGCGTTGCTTGCGCCACTACTTGTTTGACAATTTCCGGAGCTTTTTGTTCTGGTAAAGGTAACGTACTGTATACCTCAGCTGATTGTTCTTTTACATTTGATAACCCTTTATAAGCCATTATGTTGATGCCTAACATGCTTAATTGGGACAGACATAACATAAAAGAACTCAGTAGCGTTTCAACAACTGCAGACGTATCAACGGGTATAATTAACGAAACCAGCTGCGTAATACCCAGAATAATTGCTAATGGAGGGGTCACTTCATATAGCTTTTTAAGAACCACTAATGATGCAAGCAAATTACTAACAGCTAAAATGTCTGCGAGCACGAGCAGCAGGGTGATGCTTGAGCTAAGTGATAAAAGAATTGAAAGCCCTGCCACTGCAGCAATACCCAAACCAACTGTAAGGATACCAACAGTAACTACTGAAATATTAAAATATTCTGCAATCGGCCTAATAATATGGTTTATGGGATTTGCTAAATAAAAGAGTCCTCTCGTCAATAATGGCAAGGATAATAGCACCAGCAATGGTGCCTCGGGTAACAGCAGGAGAGGAATAATAAGGATAGCCATTAATACAGCAACGTTTCCTAAAAAAGGAAAAATGCGATACCAGTTAGTAGATAGACTGCTTACGTCATCAAGAATAGACTTAAAAAGTTTCCTAATAAAATATGAGGGTATTGTAGTCAGCAGGTTGTATGTCCCGGAAACAATGAGACAAAGCCATTTTAAGGGTGAAAGAAGCTTGCGAACCGCAAGAATAGGCCACAGATTTCCAAGAGCAATTGCTTCACGATAGGTAATATCATCCAAATTTTCTTCAGCAAATAATTGAATAACTAATTTATTCCAATCCTGATAGAGAATATTAAATAAAGAGGGGGCATTACTTACTTGATAAAATGCTTCATCTCGTCTTTGGCGAATTTCAGAACGATGCTTATTTAACCAAGTAATAAATTGCAAAAAGGACTCATTCTCTTTAACAAATTTCCTTTTATCTTCGTTTGAAGACAATGACATATAGGCAAAAGATATGTTTTCAAAGTAATTATCTATCTGTTCTTCTATTCTAAAATCAATGCAATTTAAAGGGATTTGATAATCGAATGGGGCAATCCCATCCAAAATGCTCGGCTTGATTTCATCAGCATTAATTAACTTATTATAAGCTTTTGTCACCGCTAAAAATTTTTTTGTTAATTCAGGATCATTATTGTTTCTATCAGGATGATACTTTAAAGAAAGCTTTTTTTTCTGTTTGCTTATTGCCTTGAACACTTCTTCTTTATCTAACTGAGATAAAGCCATTATCTCAGTCCAGGAAAATTCTAATTTGATTAAATGACGCCTCTGTGCCTCTGTAAATTGCATACCCCCCCCAAAAAAAATGATGCTGTAATAGAAAATTATTTCAACGATTAAGCTAAAGCAGCCATTGCCGCCAAACTTAGTGTCACCGAGCTAATTTCAATAGTTGATCCCACATGTGCCTTGAGGGCAATCGATTAGACAGCAGTAATGCTCAAAATTTTAACATGGAATTAAGGGTTTACACAATTATCAATTGTACTAGGAAAATACGAGAGCCACATAGATTTGACAATAACAATAGGCCAGAGGCTAATTCTCTTCGAAAAAAGACATACGATAGAAACCTCTTTAAGCAAAGATATGGATTTTAAGTAATAAAAACGGGCAATACACGATGTCATCACTGATAATGTAGGTAATTTACCGTATGCAACTCATTGCATCTCCCTGAAGTAGAAGCAAATTTTATGACAAAGCGTTAATTGATCCTTAAATTTTATTGATCTATAATTGCCTAGAAGATCAAAAAAGGAACAATATGCGTTCTAAAGCAGAAAAAATTAGTTTGAATTCCACTGCCCTTATATTAGGAATCAGTAATTTACATTCTACATTGAGAGTCGATGCTATTGGCGGAGGATTCAAGGGAGTCATAGAATCTAAAAAAATGGAAGCACTCGATACTAAAACTATTTTTTCTTTGAATACTACCCTGACATTTCCCGATATGGTAAAAAACGCATTTACCATTATTCGCTGTGCTGACAAAAAAAATGAGACTCCTGTTTCTTATTATATTTTTTGCAATTTAGATGATGAGAAACACCAAGAGTTTCTTAACGAATGGGTTAATAAGGTAAACCAAGTAAAACGCCCTCAAGATGAATTAATTTTTATTGGATTAAGCAAAGAGCACCCGACTGAGGATACGATAAACTCGTTTAATAACAAATGGCAGGGCGCTTTTCAAAAATCCTCTTTTGAACTAACTCAAGATAGTTCCTTAAAGGAGGCCTTTGTTGAAAGCAAATTAAAAGAACATTATAGTGCGGCTATAAGCAATAATTCCGTTGTCCAGAGGAACCGCTCTTTATTCAATCAAATATCAACAAGGAACTTAGTCAACTTCTTTCGTACTAAGCTGCCCAGGGAGCAAGGAGCCGGCTCTGAAACAAATAAACCATTAACAATAAGCAATTTTAAGATGGAATCTGACGAAAAATGGCTTGCTGAAGCGAGCGACTCAGCATCCACTAACTCCTACACAACCATGCTGCAATCGGGTCTTAGCTCTCAAAGTCCCAATCAAAAATCAAATCAAGAAAGCACGACTCCCCCTGACTTACCTCAAGCCACCTCACAACGAAGCAACAACAAAGCACTCATCCTAATTATCTTAGGCATTGTAACGCTCCCCTTAATCATAGGCATTTTCTTCTTAATTCGCGGTATTAATTTAGCCATCAGAGGAGAAGAACCGAATAAAACCACGCAGGACAAGCAGGCACCTTCATCGAATCAGCCAATAAGCCTCCCCTCAAATGAGCTACAAAAAAAAACATCTCACCGATTTCAGACATCTAATGAACAACAAAGAGCTAAAGAAGAAAGCCTCACGCTCAGCACGAAACCAACTGTTAAGGTTAGCGAGGAGGAGAAAAAGGTGATTAAATCCAATCCTGAAGACAATGAGAGTCAGACTCAATCGATTAGATTATAAAAAATAGGAAGCACGTCTTTTAATAAAGGTTTTTCGCTTTAAAACGTTATAGACTGGGTACGACTGGAAATTAAAAACGCTCATCAAAAGACTTGCCGCCGATTAATGCCGCTGTAATTGCGTCACCATAATCACCCGCTTTGTAATGAATGGTTATACTAGTTTTTAAGAAGATAATCATCTTTGCCTTGTTTAAAAAAAAATCAACCACTTTGGTTTATCCCCGCCCTGTGATATAAATTCGCGCGGAGTTAACCAATAGTTGCTGGAACTCATTTTCCCTAATTTTACATAAAGAGACAAATTATGCCTTTCAATCACACAAAATTAGAAGCGCGCTTAAGCAAATGCGATGAGAAATTAAATAAACTATTTAATGGGTTCGAAATAAGTGACGCCGTTAAAAAACACATACAAGAAGTACAAGATTACTACAATTTATCCTACACCAAAGCCCAAAAAAACACGACCGCAGAAGCCATTGTAACAACTTATGAAGAATATGTAATTCACTTGGAAAATGTAAAAAATGGTACCTATTGGTATACCACCGGGCAAAATAACTATGAAGAAACACAAAAATTATTGGATGACGCTAAGGCGGCAATGAACTATGCCAATGACTCTAGAAATATTGGCACGGTAAAGCATAATCTTGTCAACATATGCGCATTAATGTTCTGGGCCTCCACAGCCCTTGCCCTTTATGCCGCAGTTTATCTAATTGCCCTACCCATGCTCATTGTCCAAATTTTCTTAGGCATAGCCATGGGAATAACCCTCGGTGGTTTCTTCCTCAAATCAGCAGCAAACTGCATTGAATGCTTTACTGAATTTAAAGGATTTGGACGTCATTCAGCTGAATATGAGCATGAAAGACAGTTACTTAACTTTTTATTCAAACCAGCACAAACAAAATCAAAACAAGAACCAGAGGCACAACCAGATCAACAAGAGATAAGTACAGAGATCCCCTGCCTTTAATCTTTGCCATTAATTAAACAGTTAGGCCATCAGGCAATCAGTTGTGATGGTCTGAATCAACAATAACGCCACGCCAAGTACCAAGCCTGCATTGCGAAATTTAACCAGATGTTTAATAATGATAAAATCGCTTAACTAGGGAGTGAATATGTCACTCAATTTAACTAAAACACAAATCATTTACAGTGCCTTAATCACTTGTTTACTAAGTAGTTGCGCTCATCCTCCTTATAATAATTTTAAGCCCCCCCATCCTATTGCCCGTGGCGCAACTATTGGTGCCACGATGGGAACTGCGATTGGAGCAGCGACGACAGGAACACTACCTGGTGCTTTAGCAGGTACCGCCATTGGTGGTGTTATTGGCGCGGTAGTGAACACTGGTACAAATCCAAAGGGCCGTATAATTAGAACATTACAAAGATGCGATATCCAATTCATCCAGTATGGCGATACCATGACGTTAAACATACCGACTGATAAGTACTTTATGTTTGAGAGTCCTCGCCTTAATGAAATAAATTATAAAGGCTTACAAAATATCATTGCCTTATTAAGTCTGTATCCCGAGAGTCATGTTTATGTCGCAGGGTTTACTGATAATGTCGGAACTGAAGACCATAAAAATCGTTTATCCCAAGCACAGGCAGAAAGTATGATGACTTACTTATGGGCTAATGGCATTCAGGCGCAAAGGCTCAAACCCGAAGGCTATGGTGATAAAAATACCGTCGCCGATAATGCACTCATCCATGGCAGTGCAATGAACCGGCGCGTTGAAATTCAATGGTTCATTGGCAGAGCGCCTAAGTGCTGTTTTGCTAAAGCACGTCCTATAAATTACGCAATGAAGTAAGGTGTATTAATGCATTCCAGATTTATCGGCGGAATTCTTTTAATTGTAGGCACGTCTATCGGTGGGGGCATGCTTGCCCTACCTGTAGCTAATGCCGCAACCGGTTTTTGGCAATCTTCCATTTTTTTGTTTCTCTGTTGGGTGCTCATGACTTTAGGTGCGTTTTTCATCCTTGAAGCCAATCTTTATTTACCCAAAGGCAAAAATATGGTGTCCATGGCGACTGCCACTTTAGGTAAATATGGTTTGCTGGCCGCATGGATAAGTTATTTGTTTTTACTCTATACCCTGCTTTCCGCCTATATTTCCGGCGGCACCGACGTGCTAAACAGTTTGCTCTTTAAGGTGGGACTGCACTTAAGTGATTGGCAAGCAAGTTTCTTATTTACGTTCCTCTTCGGCCTTATTGTTTACGGCGGCATTCGCTATGTAGATTATGCAAACCGTGGCTTGATGTTTGGCAAATTGACTGTTTATTGTTTATTGATTGTGCTTATCGCTCCCCATATTGATGTACATCATTTTCAGCATGGTAATGCGCGTTACATTAGCAGCTCCATCCTGATCTTAATCACCTCATTCGGATTTGCCATTATTGTGCCCAATCTTAGAGATTATTTTGATGATGACATTAAACTCCTGAAAAAAGTTATTTTTATTGGCTCGCTCATTCCTTTATTCTGCTATTTGGCTTGGGATGCCGTCATCATGGGCGCGATTCCCGCAGAAGGAAGCCAAAATCTCGAAAGTCTAATGCACAATCCACATACGACCAGTGCCTTAGCGGTCTTATTATCCAATAGGGTACAAAGCTCGACCATTAACGCCCTCTTTAATTTTTTCACCTCAATTTGCATGCTTACCGCTTTTTTGGGCGTGTCCTTATGCTTGTATAGTTTTCTAGCTGATGGGTTAAAATTACGTGAGCGCGGTGGCCATGGTATTGGTTTATTTTTATTAACGTTTGCCCCACCATTACTGATTGTTATTTATTACCCAGGTGCGTACCTGCACGCTCTTAGCTATGCGGGTATATTTTGCATCATCTTGCTACTACTTTTACCGGCACTTATGTGTTATTTTGGCAGAAAACATCACAACGCTGTCTTTATTGTTCCAGGTGGCAAAATAACCCAGATCGCGGTAATGCTTGTTTCTCTTGTACTTTTAGTGCATGAGTTTTGGGGATTGTTGGGATTATAAATTCAAGAATAAATCCTTGCGCACACCAAGCAAGGATTTACCGCACAACAAAATATTCTCGACTTGAGCATCATAAGCCTTAATATTGACTTTAACCGAAAAATAAAGTATCATAATGCTCTATATTTGTACTATTTTGGATTATATCACATGACCAATTCAAAACTAATTGGTGGGATACTCCTGATTGTTGGCACCTCAATAGGTGGAGGAATGCTTGCACTGCCAGTATCTACCGCGGAAGTAGGCTTTAGTAATTCCATTTTTTTTCTTTTTTTCTGCTGGTTAGTCATGACCGCTGGCGCTCTGTTGATACTAGAAGTTAATTTACGTCTTCCTGCAGGCAGTAATATGATCTCTATGGCTAAATCTACGTTGGGTTTACCTGGACAAATTATAGCCTGGATAACTTATTTGTTTTTATTATATACCCTACTGTCCGCTTATATTTCCGGTGGTAGTGACGTATTTAATAGTTTATTACATAAAGCAAATATTAATTTGCCCAATAGTATTACCTCGATTCTCTTCACTATTTTATTCAGTCTGGTCGTTTACAAAGGCATACGCTCTGTAGATTATGTAAATCGAGGCTTAATGTTTGGTAAATTAGGTGTCTATATTTTATTAGTAGCCATTATTAGCCCACATGCATCACCCGCAAGCTTAACCGGTGGTTCAGCACGCGCATTTACTGGCACCTTGATGATCTTGATTACCTCCTTTGGCTATGCAACCATCATTCCAAGTTTAAGAGACTATTTTGGCGAAGATACACGTTCTTTGAGACGTGTTATTTTACTTGGTTCACTTATCCCCTTAGTCTGCTATATCATTTGGGATGCAGTGATTATGGGTGTGGTAGCACGTGAAGGTCAAAATGGGTTAATGGCATTAATGAATTCAGAACATGCCACCAGTGGTTTAACTGAGGCCTTAAGTCAATCCGTACAAAGCCAATGGATTAGTGGCTTTTTTGGCTTTTTTACCTCCATCTGTATGCTGACTGCATTTCTTGGTGTTTCTTTAGGCTTATTTGATTTTCTGGCTGATGGCTTAAAATTACAAAAATCAGGCATCCAAGGAAAATACACCTTAGCCCTTACCTTTCTGCCCCCATTAGCAGTAGTTCTCTTTTATCCAGGAATTTATTTAAATGCCTTAAGTTATGCGGGGGTTTGTTGTGTGATTTTATTATTACTCTTACCTTCGTTCATGGCATGGAAAGGAAGAAAAACCTGCGTACTCGCACAAGAAAGCCATTTAGTGCCTGGGGGCAATTCTAGCCTGGCATTAATTGCTTTAATTGCAACAGGCCTACTCATTATCGCGATTATAGGTTAATGTGGCACGAAGCAACGTATGAGGGTGTTGGTTATATGTACCTGCCACCCTGCTCAACCCTCATCCGCCCTTATGCAGAGGCGTCAAGTTAAGAAGATTAACCCATGCCTATCCTCGATCCGTTCGGGCTGAATGGCATTTATGGGCTTTTTTCCTTAACTTGACGCCTCTGTGCCCTTACAGGCTATAGTGCTCAATTGAAGGGAACTACCCCGATTTTTTTACCGAACCAATTAAAAGATCTGATAAATCATCCGCATGATCTTCTTCATCTTTTAGAATCGATTCAAGCATTCTTCGCGTTGTTGGATCACTAGAACCAAACCATTGAATCAATTCACGATAAACCATAATCGCAATTCGTTCTGCAACTAAATCATCTTGAACTAATTTTAATATATCTCTCCCTTGACCATATTCAGTAGCCGTCCTTGATAATACTGTGCCTGGATTAAAATCTGGATTACCACCTAATTGATTAATACGTTCGGCAATCATCATCATATGTCGTTGTTCATCATCAGCATGCTCTGCAAATTCAGCAACAATTTGCGGGCCATCAAGTCCTTTAGCAATGATTTGATGATGACGATAACGCATCACACACATAATTTCCGTAGCTAAAGCGGCATTTAAATAAGTACAAGCTTCCTCAAGATCCAGAGGATAATCTTGGGTTACGGCGCCTTGCTCAATCGATTGTCCGGCTTGTTTCTTAATTTCATTAAGATTATAAGGGGCCTTATTAAATTCAGA
This sequence comes from uncultured Gammaproteobacteria bacterium, assembly GCA_963844185.1. GTDB lineage: Bacteria > Pseudomonadota > Gammaproteobacteria > Legionellales > Legionellaceae > Legionella. The sequence goes on along the minus strand of CAWJMX010000011.1, from coordinate 142,717 downwards.
TCGCATCATGACATTCTCCTTAATAAGCGCATACGAACCTAATCAATTTAAGTTGTATAAGGTTATTCATCTTTAAAGTTTAGCTCAAACCGGATTGAATTGTTCGTTTTTTGAACATTATTGACATTTAAACTATACTTATTAGACAGATCAATTACGTCAAGTAACGAAGCAACTCGACAAGAAGAATATTATGTTAGGTTGGGCATTCATGTTTTTAGTCATTGCAATTATTGCAGCGGCCTTTGGATTTGGCGGTATTGCTGTAGCGGCTGCAGGAATTGCAAAAATGTTATTCTTTTTATTTCTCATTATTTTTGTTGTATTACTCATTATGGGATTACTAGGTCGTCGTCCCCCACCCATCTAGGGACTACAATAATTTAATTATAAATTTTAACCTGAAGTTCCTGAGAAGAGCTTTTCCAGGCTCTTTTCATAATTTCAGTGTTAAATGAAATGCCAAACACAGCGTGCTTATCCAGAGAGATAACCCCCATCTCACCTTGCAATATTTTATTACGCTCAAAAATAACGTAGTCACAGGCTTCTTGTAAACCCATCTTCGCCTCGACCATCATGGAAATGGTATGAGCAACCACCTCGCGAATTAAATACTCCCCTTCTCCTGTTCCTGAAACAGCGCAAGTATTATTATTGGCATAACATCCAGCACCAATAATGCAACTGTCTCCGATTCGTCCTGGCAGGCAATTGCTAAGTCCTCCGGTTGATGTTCCGGCAGCAAGATTTCCCTTACTATCTAAGGCTACAGCGCCTACAGTGCCTTTCATTTTTTTATTCTGGATATCCTCCATGGTTTCAATTTGATGCAGTCGTTTGTATTCGGCAAACTGATGCTCGGTTATAAAATAAGATTCTGGCTCCATAGCCATTTCATATCTTTGGGCGCATTCTAAAGCGCCATAGCCGGAAAGAAACACATGTTTTGTTTTTTCCAGCACCAGCCGCGCCAAAGCAATAGGATTTTTCACGAAACGAACCATAGACACAGCACCTGCCTGTAGATTGCTACCATCCATGAGCGAGGCATCCATCTCCACCTCACCATGAGAATTTAAAGCAGAACCTTTGCCCGCATTAAATAAGGCATTATCTTCAAGACATATAACTGCTTCTTGTACTGCCTCTAAGGCAGAGCCACCTTTCTCCAGAACCGCATATCCCTTTGCAACCGCTGCGGCTAACCCCTGTTCTGCTTCTTTTTGATGTTGTTGCAAAAAAGGACTGTCTTCACTAGCACCACCATGTACCGCAATTGCAATGTTCTTCATATTCGTCTTCCATCAACTATTATTTTTTTACCGGAATCGCTGGATTAGCAAGAACTCGTTTGGAAATTGAAAATTGGCACCCTTTTATCAAGAGATGAACTTTCAAATTCTCAACGAAAACAGCCTCGCCCTCTTCTACTTCCGTGATATTGGTTTGATCGATATTGCGTCCATCGATAATAACAACCATACCTGAACCATGGCATTCGGCATCAGTACCATTGCGGATGACTAAGGCCGTATCCTCCCCTAAACCAACACCTAATTGCTCAGGATTCATAATAATGGCATGGGCAAGACGACTAAAACGCCCTCGCCGAATAAAATGAGTATCAATAATGCATGATTGTAAAATGCCCAATCCAGAACAGGTTAATAAGTTACGATATATTAAGGCTTCTGAAAGACCACCGCCCATAATCATTACCGAAGACATCACCATGGCTCCGGCACTCGTTCCAGCAATAATGAAATCACTGTCTTTAAAATAACGTTCTTTAATAATATCAACAATAGGGGTTCCACCTAAGATCGTCGACAAGCGGAACTGATCGCCACCAGTAAAAAAAATAGCCCCCGCATTTTCAGCACGATTTAAGTACTCCATGCTTCGCGCCTCATTTCTTTTCTTAATAGGCAGAAATCCTATATTGTTATACCCCATATTATTAAAAACTTTCTGGTAAACTTTTTTTACCTCGCTTTGTATTTCTGAGCCGGTAGTAATAATCTCAATTTTCTTATTTGAAGGCGGTAATAATTCACTTAAAATTTCATAACGAGTATACTCTTCATCCTGTTCCACACATTCTGGCAGTGCGACTCCCTTATCTTCTGCTCCGCCAATAATGAGTAATTTAGCTTTGGGTGTCATTATAAACCTCGTTAACTCGATTAAATTGCTTTTCTTTTTTCTTTAGATAATTCGTTACCCCAAATACATCTTCAACAGCACAAAAAACAAAGGTATCGGCATTTGCCCGTGCTAAGACGCATTCAATAGCAGCAAATTCATCAGAAATAATATTGACGACAGGCGTTAATCCAGAGCGATTAATACCTGTTCGTAAGTGCTTTGTTATGTCATTATTACTTCGTCCGCGACCATCTTTATCATGACGGATAATAATTTCATCAAACATCAATGCAGAGTAATATCCTAATTTTTCGATGTCTTCATCACGCCGATCGCCAGCTACCCCAATAATTCCTATCTTGGTCTCGCATTCAATCGTATCCAGGTAGTTTTTTATTTCACAAAAGGCGCCTTCATTGTGTGCATAATCAATCATGACCTCGCATTTAGGGAATTTAAAAAGATTCATTCTTCCGGGAAGATTTTCCGGGGTAGGATAAAAATCAAGCAAGGCTTCTTTTATTTTATCCACAGAAAAATTGCTAATAAATCCAGCTAATACCGCTGGTAATATATTGAGAATCATGCAGGTTGCAGCCCCCTGAAAACTAATAGGGACTTCATTTATTTTTGCCAAACAATGACGCCGAGCTCCTTGCTGAATCACGACTAGTCCTTTGTCAATATACGCGGCCAAACCACCTAAATTACAATGTTTGCGTACACGAGGACTTTCAAAAATACTAAATAAGGCAATGTTACACTGCAAATCATGTCTTAACTTATAAGTTAAATTATCATCGGCATTTAAAATGGCATAACCATTTTTTTTAGTACTGCGCGCAACAACCGCTTTTACTTCCGCCATCTCTTCAAGAGTATGAATATCACCTAGTCCTAAATGATCTACGGTAATATTGGTAATGATGCTAATATCACATTCATCAAAACCTAATCCTGAGCGCAGAATTCCGCCGCGAGCACATTCTAATACAGCAAAATCGACTTCTGGAGCATGTAACACTACTTCTGCACTTCCTGGCCCACTGCAATCCCCGCGGCAAATCATATTGTTATTGATATAAATGCCTTCAGTCGTTGTAGTGCCAGTGTTATAATTTACCTGGCGTGCCAAATGCGAAATCAACCGCACTACGGTTGTTTTTCCATTAGTACCAGTCACTGCCACAATTGGAATACGTGCAGCAACACTAAAAGGATAAAGCATATTAAGTATTGGTTCTGCTACATTCCGCGCTTTACCCTTATTAGGCGCTAAATGCATTCTTAATCCAGGACCAGCATTCACTTCGATAATTGCCCCATGATTGTCATTAAGGGGCAAACGAATGTCTTTGGCAATGACATCGATGCCACAAATATCTAAATTAACGAGTCTTGCAGTGCGCTCGGCGAGAAATACATTAAATGGATGAACTTCATCGGTTACATCCATGGCCGTACCGCCGGCACTTAAATTGGCCGTTTCTTTTAAATATAAAACCTGTCCTTTTGCCAATACGCTTGCCAGATTTAAATTATTTTGTCTTAGAATAGAAAATGTGGATTCATCAATTTTTATGGTAGTTAATATTTTTTCGTGGCCTTCACCACGATTAGGATCTTCATTCGCATGCTTAATTAATTGCTCAATTGTAGATACACCATTGCCAAGAATCATTGCTGGTGTACGTTTGGCAACAGCAACTACTTTATAATTAATGACTAAAAAACGATAATCATCACCACTTACAAAGCGCTCAACAACCAAGTCTTGCGAAATTTTTTGCGCCAAGTCAAAACCAAAAAAAGCTTTCTGCAAACTGGTAATATTTGTAGTAACACCTTTTCCATGATTCCCATTGAGCGGTTTAATAACCAATGGAAAACCCAATTGGGCAATAGCAGCGTCTAATTCTTCTTTAGTTTTGACGGTCAATCCTTTAGGAGTAGGAATAAAATGAGTACTAAGAACTTGCTTAGTTAGCTCTTTATTCGCGGCAATATCAACACCAATGTTACTTGTTTTAGAAGAAACAGCCGCCCAGATTTTCTTTTGATTACGACCATATCCTAAAGTAATTAATGAACTGTTCTCTGCGCGCGCATAAGGTATTTTTCTTTTTTTTGCTTCATCAACTATAGCTTGGGTGCTGGGTCCCAATCTTTCTTGCTTACAAATCGCTTTTAAGTGTGCAATATCTTCATGCACAGGATAATCCCTGCCCTCAGCCAGCGCCGTAATCAAATTGACCGCCGCTTTCCCAGCATACAAGCCCGCATTAACCAATTGATAGGCAAAAATCACATGGTATACGCCATGCTCATTAGTTCCATAGGTTCTACCGAACCCGCAGTCCATCCCAGCTAGACACTGTAATTCTAAAGCGACATGCTCGATGACATGCCCTAACCAAGTCCCTTCCTCAAGTCGTATTTGCAGTCCACCTTCTACCCCTTCAGAACAGCGATGACGGTATAAACTAGGAAGATAATTCATCAGGCGCTGATTAAAATCACCTAAAAGATTAGTAGGCAACTCCTCATAGATTTCCAGGTCAAGTTTCATTACGATCAATTCTTTTCTATAGTTTGACCAATAATTCGGACCTTTTAATACTTGAGTTTTTAAAATTTTCATTATCATTCCTTTGATTTATCACGATGAAATTAATAAAAAAGCCAATTTAGCTTAGGTAAAAAAATCCAGTTCTTCAATTAAGCTTCAACAAATAATTTGTCTTATTAAGATAATAACCAAAAATACATCAAAGTTTAAACACCAAGGTCAACAGCCCACTGTCATTAAGTTAAGGATTTTATGCTTCAAATTTCTCAGAGCCTGTCGTCCCCGCGTAGGCGGGGATCCATTCCTCACTGGCTATAATGCCAATTCATGGATGGTTTCCCGCCTACGCGGGAATGACAGATTTCCTTAACTTAATGGCAGTGGGTCAACAGCCCCTATAATTCAGTGCTTCTTTTATTATAAAGTTTAGACTTTATTTAAGCTTTGTGTAATCAATTCTTAGTGGATTATTCGCAGCAACTAAAAATAAGCTTACGCATGCCATCATGTGCAGAAAAATCCAATCTGATTGCTGAATTTTTTTGAGGGGGGAGGTAAACACATATTTTAGGGGAATTTATATTTGCCCACCTCTCGCATCAAGAGGCAGGCAATTTCTATTAAGGCTTATAAAAATTACTCATCGTAGTAATAAACTCTGGTGAGGCAAAATTAGGCCAATGATCTTTATCAAAACCTGGGGCATTTTTTAATTGTTGCTTGTCTACATTGAGAACAAAGCAATCATCGTCATTGTTGTATAAAAATAAATTCCAAGGTACCGCAAAAAATTTATTTCCAAAGCCTAAAAAACCACCAAAATCTAAGACCAAATAGTTAACCTTCCCAGAGGCTTTATCAATAACTACTTCAGCAATATCGCCTAAGTCTTCATGAGTAGGATTCATTACCTTGACACCAGTAATTTCACCGGATTTAACAATATTTGTATGTTCCATGTCAAACTCCTTAAAAGTATATTCCTGTTTTTTTAATGAATTTTACTTTGGAAATCTTTGATGACTTTCTTCACTTGCTCTTCGGAATAGCCGTAATGTTTTTGCAGTTTTCCAAAAATTTCTTGTTGATTTCCTTCAATTTGCTTGAGGTCATCATCGGTTAATTTACCCCAAACTTGCTTCATTTTTCCTTTCACTTCTTCCCACTTTCCCTCAAAAATATCCTTATTCATTTTCGATTCTCCTAATCACATTTTTAAACTAATAAAAAACTTTATTAGTGGCCTTAATTTTAGTAGACAATAAGCCATATTGCAAAATACACGAACAAACTTTGCGTAATGTTATTAACCTTCAGGGGATTAAAAACAAAATATTTTCATCACCGTAACAGGATGTCCTTTAAAATTATCAGTAGCAATGATTTTCCACCCTAATGACTGATAATACAGAGGAATTGTTAAATCAAACGCAAAAAGATAAAGCTCTGAAAAACCCAATTTTTTTGCCTCTTGTTTCACAACATCAATAAGCTGACGAGCAATTCCTTGTTGGCGATAATTTTCATTAACTGCAAGTGAACCCAACCACGGTGTTAGATCGGGACGAATGCCATCATTTTCGCGCAAACTGCACATCCCCACGGCTTTACCTTCATGAAGAGCAACAAAAGTAAGCGGCATCTTATCAACGTTTGCATGCTCGCTAAATCGCCGCTCAGCCTCTGCAACAGACACATCAGGCAACCAAATCCGTCCTAATCCTTCATGCCACATTTGCGCCAGATCAGGAAGAGTATGTAATTGATTTTTAAGCAAATCTATTTTTATCATCAGGAAATTCCATTATTTATGCAACATAGACCTCATTTGCATCATGTTCTATTTCTTCAATTTGATAACTTTGAATCAAGGCAGGATTATCTGGTGACAACGTGAAACTTATTTTTAAATCCGCGTTGTCACCCTTCATAATAAAATACCCACACAACTGATTCTCAGGGATTAACGCCCCGATCGCCTGTATCTTACCGGCTTTTGCAAAAAGGGCTTGGGTTTCTTTTTTTAATGAATTTTCTGAAAAATCAAGGAAAAAATTCGCAGCAAAGAGACCACTTGTTAGCGCTGCCTGCCAATTCGGCAACAACTTGATTAATTGCCTCCGCCACAGCGTAAGTATTGTTGGCAAACAAAACTGCACCTATACCATATTCTGGCATAATAACCCAATTACTACCAAAACCAGGCAAACCACCACTATGACCAATGTATACTTGTTCATGGCAATCACGCAACCATCTCAAGCCATAACCATAAGCACTGATGGTTGCGCATCTTTGTGCATCTAATTTAGCCGGTGCATGGAAGGCATAAAATCGCCAGGGTTGCTGCATTTCGCGAATAGAGCTTCTTTTTACCGGTCCAGTCTCAACCTCATCACGCGCTGGCCATGCCGCTTGCTGTAATAGTCCTTTCTGGGCTTGAAACAAAATTAGTCAGCACAAGGAAAAGACAGAGGGATAAGAAAAAGATTCATATGATCACTTATGCCGATGATTTTATAGTAACTGCTGCAAGCGAACAACACCTAAAGGACGAGGTAATGCCAACCCTGACAGCGGCACTAAGGGAGGTGGGTCTAGAACTTTCTATTGAGAAAAGCAGAGTAACCAAGATAGAGGATGGCTTTGATTTCCTAGGATTCAACATCCGCAAATATCATGGAGAGAAACTATTAATAAAGCCATCAAAGGCAAGCATTAAATCGTTTCTTAAAGATGTTCGGGCATTCATTAAAACAGCAACAGATCTCCCTAAAGAAATATTGATTTACCAGCTAAATCAAAAGATTAGAGGGTAGACAAATTACTATAGAGGCGCTGTATCATCACAAGTATTTACTAAGATTGATTCAGAAATATACAAAGCATTGAAACACGGTGTCTAAAAAGGCATGCTAGGAAAGGGAAATTATGGATTATCGAAAAGTATTATGCAACGTTAGATGGTGACAACTGGCGTTTTCATTGCATCGTAAAAGATAAAAAAGGAAATAAGAAACCCCTTTATCTTAAACGAGCGGCGGATACGCACATCAAACGACATATAAAGGTAAAGTCAGAAGCCAATCCTTTTGATCCCTGCTTTAAGGACTACTTCATCCAGCGAGCAAAGAAACAAAGAGCTAAGAAATCGACACAACGACTCGTTCTGCCGGGCTGAACATTAATCAGCTTTATGAGGGCTTGAGCGGTGTGCTGGGAAACTAGCCCGCACCGTTCTTATATTTATGATTTATTTGAAGTGGCTTCTACGAATCAATCTCCCTTTGTAGTTAGAACGCGTCAAGACAGAACAGTAAATAAGAAATCAATTTACTCTAAAAAAAGTGGTGAAAAACTATAGGATTTGGTGAGTGGTTCGCCTTGTCGCGGAGAAATTCAAGTCACTATTCCAGCTCGTGATAATAAGCCTAAAAGAACAGCGACTTTAGAAGTAAGGTTTAATCATTTTGCGATGAGCCCTCCTAAAAATAACGTGAAACGTAAAACCCGAACACTCCCTGATTTAAAATTAAATGCAGTGTATGTTATGGAACAATCTCCTTCTCTGGGTGAGGAACCTATGAATTGGATGTTGTTGACCAACATAGGAATTAATAATTTAGAAGAAGCCGTAGAAAAAATACAATAGTATTGCTTAAGATGGAGGATAGAAATTTTTCACAAAATCTTAAAATCTGGTTTTAAAGTTGAAGAATGCAGGCTCGGAACAGCCGATAGATTAATCCGTTTTCTTACCATAATGAGCGTCATTGCATGGAGAATTTTTTTTATCACATTAGTCGCTAGAGAAAGTCCTAATCTTCCTTGTACTTTCTTACTGGTTAACGAGGAATGGAACGTCTTGTATACCAAAATACATCATACAAAACACTATCCTAAAACATCACCGACAATAAGAGAAGCCGTGAAAGGGATAGCTCTGTTAGGAGGCTTTTTAGCCCGCAATAACGATGGAGAACCTGGCCTTATAACATTATGGAGAGGATGGAAAAGATTAGTCGATCTTGCGGAAGGTTGGACTCTTGCTCTTTCTTAATTAGGGGTAATAGTAAGCGGAACCGTACGTACGGTGGTGTGGAAGCCGAATTTGGGAGACTGGATTCGGCTATCCGATACTTACGACAAAGCCCGATCGCCAGTCCCTGGGCAACGAAGAAAACATCAGATGAACTCGCAGCCCCTTAAATTACTGGACAAATTTTATTCATTGCGGTAAAATAACGACTATTATAGTTTTTTTGCGAGTACTTGTGTGTTTGGGAGCTGCGTTGCTGCAAATATCCTAGTTCGCTGTTCAGATCACTCGTTGTAGTGAAGATAAAAGTATGTTCATATCGGGCTGTCACAAAAGATGATTTGACTTTGTTTGACAGACTGCGAGAAAGGACGCCCAACAAAATTTTTCGGTATGATTTGTTACTACGCTCTAGTTATTTAATTTATTCATGATATTTCACCAGGAGTTAATGAACAATGCTCAACTTGTCGCAAGAAAATAAATCTGAGCTTATTGCATTAAAAGAAGGGTACGACGCATTAGCGTGGTATCAGCGTTTATTTTTTCCAGCAACTCTAGGGGCTGCATTAGAAAAATTGAGTATTGAGTCGCCATCCAGCCAAGCCAGGAATATCTGCAATGTTTTTTTAAAAGATACTTGGTTTTTTCAACGTTGGTTTTTTTCTGCTCTTCGAGTTTTTAATTCCTCATCTCTTGTTGCCGCTCATAAAAAAATGAACAAATCAGGCTTATTAACGGGTGAGACAACCCAGGCTAATCGTGACGCGGTGGTGGGACAAAAGGACCCGGAATCTGCTGATTTAGCCCTTGCTCGATTGAACAAAGCTGGTGTATTAACGGGAAATACAGCCCAGGCTAATTTTGATGTGGTGGTGGGACACCAGCCCCCGCCCTTTGTTGCTACAGCCCTTGATATATTGAATAATGCCGGTTTATTAACGGGTGAGACAGCTCAGGCTAATCGTGACGCAGTGGTGGGACACGAAAACCCGCTCTCTGTTGCTTCAGCCCTTTTTAACTTAAATAAAGCTGGTTTATTAATGGGTGAGACAGCCAAAGCTAATCGTGACGCGGTGGTGGGACACTGGGACCCGAAAGTTGTTGCTTCAGCCCTTATTGACTTAAATAAAGCTGGTTTATTAACGGGTGAGACAGCCAAAGCTAATCGTGACGCGGTGGTGGGACACCAGGAACCGTTCATTGTTGTTATGGCCCTTACTCAATTGAACAAAGATGGTTTATTAACGGGTGAGACAGCCCAGGCTAATCGTGACGCGCTGGCGGGAAACCAGAACCCAATCGCTGTTGCTTCAGCCCTTAAGCTATTGAATAATTTTGGTTTATTAACGGGTGAGACAGCCCAGGCTAATCGTGACGCGCTGGCGGGAAACCAGCTCCTGCACGCTATTTGTCCAGTCCTTGAGCTATTGAACGATGCTGGTTTATTAAGGGAGGATGCTGCACAGGCTAATTTTAATAACTTGATCACTTATTCTGCTATTTTATTTGGTTATCAAGCCAGAGGCCTCTGGTTTAGAATACCAAGACTAACGGCAGAACAGTTTCATCGCATTATCGAGATTGCAGCAGAACACAGAAATAATGTGGACGCAGGACAAGGTGCACTTGTGAATTTTGTTAACCTTAATATTCTTCATATGGATGATATGGGTGCTATAAGGCACCGCGTATTTAACGACGGTCAAAGTACACACTCTGCCAGTGTTCATCAATCGGTATCTGCGAGTGCAACGAAACTATTCCAGCGCTATGGAACTCAGCTTTCAGGAAACGGCCTCGATGAATTAATGCACCAGCTAGTTCAATGGGGTACGAAATTACCTGCCGACAACTCGTTAAACACTGAGGCCGCTAAACGCTGCCTTAAACGACTTACGGCAATTGATTATACCTATAAAGATGAAGTGTCCAAGGTATCGACGCGGGAGCTTTTGGCGCTTTCTTGGCTGGCTATTCATGATGAGACCAATCGGATGGGCAGCCTGGATGATGCCAAAATGCAGTTCATCGAAGGTCTTTATGAAATTCAACGCGGTTATAATTTATCTGAGCTTGGCGTTGATGATGGAAATCCTGACGACAAACCCATTTGCATTGCAGGAACCTTCAATAAGTTAATGGAAAAGCTACAAGGACTGCATCCCGATGCGGAAGTCCTTTTTATTACCAAACAAGCCGCTGCATTGAAGTTTCCTCTGGTCGTAAAAGAAGAGGCAATGAAGTATTTAACTGAGCTTTCTCAGCAGCAACCCACTGGCTTGTCAACTGAGCTGCTAAAGCAAATACAAGATGAGGGTGTTCCTGCCATTTTAGAGCATATCTCAAAAAACGTTACGGATAGAATCTTGGAGGAATTTGGTGCTCTATACAACAACAGCGCCGAGAATGATTTGTTCAAAGCACTGATGGCTACCGCAGAGTATGTGGATTTAGGTGATTTAAGCAATTTTGAGAAGACCATTACCTCCTCGAATAAAAATGCTTTTTTTCAGCCACATGAGGCTTTAATTGAGGAGCCTCAATCAGAAGCGCTGTTGCCAAAAAATACTCAGTGACTCTACTTGATCCGGGACTAAAGATCGTGCTGTAAAGTGTAATTTTAAGGCCTATTTTGATGTTTTTTTAAAAAAAATCAATCTACTCAATTAGATAATCTCATAATAAAAGGAGATTTTTCTTGTGTTATTTCTGAACATATTGAAATCACTCAGTTTTTACACTATTTCTTATTATCAGTAGGTTAAGAAAGTTTTGCTTGATGAAATAGAATGAATGAATAAATAGACAAAAATTTTTCTCCTTGACTCAAACCCATAACCCGCTATTTGCTTGGATCAAGCAACAAAAAAATGGTTAATTTTGGCACTTCACAGCACGATCTTTAGTCCCAGGCCTACAAAAAAAATCATTGGCCCTGACATGAAAGCAAGAGAATTACCTCAGCAAAAGACAGAAGGTGGAATTGGTACACGTATTTTAAATGGTTTAAAATAAATCATTTTTTATAATTACCATTGAAATTAACCTCCCCACTTGCTGCCACAAATGCCATTAATGATGTTATACTATAAATAACACGGCTCACTCCTCTACATTGAAAAATGCACGGGTGGGTTTTCTTTTTTATGAAATCGGAAATGTCTCGTTATAATAAGCCCTATCTTGCTTTTGAACAACAGCTTGAACTATTGAAGTTACGTGGTTTAGAAGTAACCAATGACAATATAGCATTGGAGTACCTACGCCGCTTGGGCTACTATCGCTTAAGTGGGTATTGGTATCCTTGCCGCAAATTACTCCCTTTAGCAGAGCAACAAACAAAATCCTTAAGGCCACGACGATCAGATGAATTCATGCCAGGTGCTCGCTTTCAAGACACTGTTTCTTTATATGTCTTTGATAAAAAACTACGTCTGTTGATATTAGATGCAATTGAGCGAGTAGAAGTAGCCTTTAGAGTGGATATAGCTTACTTATTGGGAGAAAAAGATCCTTTTGCTTACACCAATCCAGATTTATTGCATGGAAACTTTACTAAAAAAATTGATCCAAAAACGGGCAAGACAAGATATCAGGAGTGGATTTCCAAGCATGATCAACTGATTAAGCGATCAAAAGAGGACTTTGTTGAGCACTATAAGGCGAAATATGGCCTACCATTACCCATTTGGGTGGCTATTGAATTGTGGGACTTCGGGCTTCTTTCTGTATTTTATCAAGGAATGACGGTAAAAGATAAAGCTGTCCTTGCTAAAAAATATAATATTCCTGACTGGCAAATTATGGAGAGCTGGTTACGCACTTTAAATTATGTTCGTAACGTAGTGGCACATCATAGCCGGTTGTGGAACAGAAACTTAATTGATCAGCCAAAGCTTGCAAAATCAGGCGAAATGCCCGCGTTTGATAGATTCATCGGCAACACTCATATGACATCCAGGGTCTATGTAGTGTTATGTATTTTGGCGTATTACATGAAAATAATTTGTCCTCGATCCACATGGCAAATGCGATTAGTTGAGCTAATACATTCTTTTCCAGACTCCAATTATATGAACATTGAAGATATGGGATTTCCTGCCCAATGGGAACAGCAGATATTCTGGAAAGATTAAGCTAATTTCGTAGAACACTCAGGATTAGAGGACAAATTGAAGACCTTAAATTTTATCAAAACAAATGGACGAGCAATTGTCAGTTATATTTTCTGGGGCTTGCTCCTAACTTGCATTTTACCTATGTGGACAAACTACATTTTAAAAAAATACGAAAATCGTGCCGCATTTAATCGTTTTTTATTCGAGCAAGAACTAAAACCATATAGAAATAAACAAATAGAATGTAATCACAAAAATTTAGAACTTTTCAAAAAACAGGCGGAAGAAATAGAGTATTGGCTTTTGGTAAAAAAAATAGCTGACAAACGTATTAGAACAGGCAAAGAGTATCTTCTTCCAAAAGATGAGCATGAGTTAATGTTCTCCTTTATTAAAGAAGCTAATAAAATTAACAGACAAATTAGTACTTTTAGAAAACAAGTTGATTATTGTCATGATGAATCTTTTAACTACTCTGATGAAATTGCTATGATGCTCAATATCACCGAGGCATACCAAAAAATTTCTCAAAATTATAAGGATGACATAAAAAAAATATCACAAAACCAAGAAATAAAACTTAAAACATATCTATCCAAAATTAATGTACCCTTTTTAAATAATATCCAAGATCTAGATTTATGGAATAATTTCTTAATCCATCCTGAAGAAGCATCTATAAGTGATAACAAAATGTTAATGTTTAGTGTTGAGATACGCCAAATTACATTTGATTTTGCTACAGAAATTTATAAGACACGTACTCTATTTCATGCCAAAACCAACAAATTATTTTTAAATGCTTATCAACAACAGTTGAGTTAACTATTTAAAAATCTCATGTTTGTTAGCAAACAAATATAAAACCATGCATATTCACAAGAGCATCATTTCAAATGAATAAGATCCTTTCGACTAGGTAGTTGATTTTATTATTGTTATTTGTTGTAGAGTACTGAGGTTAATGGCTAAGACTGCGACTGTTAATACTGGGGAATTGTTAAATCAAACGCAAAAAGATAAAGCTCTGAAAAACCCAATTTTTTTGCCTCGTGTTTCACAACATCAATAAGCTGACGAGCAATTCCTTGTTGGCGATAATTTTCATTAACTGCAAGTGAACCCAACCACGGTGTTAGATCGGGACGAATGCCATCATTTTCGCGCAAACTGCACATCCCCACGGCTTTACCTTCATGAAGAGCAACAAAAGTAAGCGGCATCTTATCAACGTTTGCATGCTCGCTAAATCGCCGCTCAGCCTCTGCAACAGACACATCAGGCAACCAAATCCGTCCTAATCCTTCATGCCACATTTGCGCCAGATCAGGAAGAGTATGTAATTGATTTTTAAGCAAATCTATTTTTATCATCAGGAAATTCCATTATTTATGCAACATAGACCTCATTTGCATCATGTTCTATTTCTTCAATTTGATAACTTTGAATCAAGGCAGGATTATCTGGTGACAACGTGAAACTTATTTTTAAATCCGCGTTGTCACCCTTCATAATAAAATACCCACACAACTGATTCTCAGGGATTAACGCCCCGATCGCCTGTATCTTACCGGCTTTTGCAAAAAGGGCTTGGGTTTCTTTTTTTAATGAATTTTCTGAAAAATCAAGGAAAAAATTCGCAGCAAAGAGACCACTTGTTGGCGCTGCCTGCCAATTCGGCAACAACTTGATTAATTGCTCTTTGCGCGTTTGCAAAATCGCGGAGGGCGGTAATTGTCTTGGTTTTAAATGCGCTTTATTTATGAGTGTATTGATAACCTTAAAATTAATTGCCTCCGCCACAGCGTAAGTACTATTGGCAAACAAAACTGCACCTATACCATATTCTGGCATAATAACCCAATTACTACCAAAACCAGGCAAACCACCACTGTGACCAATGTATACTTGTTCATGGCAATCACGCAACCATCTTAAGCCATAACCATAAGCACTGATAGTTGCGCATCTTTGTGCATCTAATTTAGCCGGTGTATAGAAGGCATAAAATCGCCAGGGTTGCTGCATTTCGCGAATAGAGCTTCTTTTTACCGGTCCAGTCTCAACCTCATCACGCGCTGGCCATGCCGCTTGCTGTAAAGCAATATATCGACTAAATGAGTCAATCGAAGTAAGCATCCCGCCCATCGCCGCAAAACTGCCATCATGCAGTAACGCCTCTTCCTGCCAATGCTCATTTACCCAATGATAACCATGGGCTAATTGCGAAGCTGGAACGGTTGTAAACTCCCATGCCGTCTCTTTCATGCCCAGAGATCGCCAAATATTTGCCGCAATGTATTCTTGATAAGGCATTCCCGAAACCTTTTTAATAATTAACCCCAGCATTGCAAACCCTAGATTGCTGTATTCATAAGTTGTGCCCGTGGCCGTAGAAAAAGAAATGCCGTTGTTGATAAAGGCAATTAAGTCATCATCGGTTTTATTTAAATTTCTGTCACCCCAGGGATCATCCTCGGGAAATCCTGCTGCATGCGTCAATAAATCACGAATCGTAATTTCGGGTGAATCCTGCGTTAATTTTTGGTTATTTATTTCAGGAATATAAAGGCGTATCGGATCATCTAATTTTAATTTACCCTCATCACGAAGTTTTAAAATAGCCATCGCCGTGAAGCTTTTCGTCATCGAAGCAATACGAAACATCGTGTGCGCATTTATCGGCGTTTTTTTCGTCACATCAGCATAACCACCTTGGCCAACATAAACCATATGCCCATCAATGATAATCCCAAAAACATAGCCAGGAAAATGATTTTTCTTAGCATACTCTTGATACATCGAATTAATTAAAGGCAAGACATCTTGTATTTTTTCCATGCGATTATTGTCCGTAAAAACAGGCGGCAGATAAGATGTGGGGTTTTGACTGTTAGCAAGCAAAGGGAGAAGCGCTGCAAACACCAGAAATTTTTTTACACCCGTTTGAAACATAGATAACTTACTCCCTTAAAAATTACGGCGATACCCCAGAAATTAATCTAATATAACTATTTTACCAAGGAAATTTTATGAAATTTTCAACATTGTTAAAACTGATGCGCTTCTGGCCGCCTTTTTGGGGCGCCGGCATCAGCGTCAAAAACTTCAATCCTGATTTTACAAATATTACCGTGCAAATGAAGCTACGTTTTTGGAATAAAAATTATTTCGGCACTCATTTTGGTGGCTCGATGTATTCCATGACCGATCCGTTTTACATGCTCATGCTCGTAAATTTATTAGGAAAAGGCTACATTATTTGGGACAAATCTGCCTCTATTCGCTACAAAAAACCAGCGAAAGGCACCATTTATGCAAAGTTCGCACTCACACAGGAAGAGATTGAAAAAATTCGTCAGCACGTAGAAAAAGAGCAAAAAATCCAACCTGAATTTTTAATTGAACTCACCAATAAAGCTGGAGAAACAGTTGCTGAAATAAACAAAGTCATCTCCATTGCCAAAAAATAACATCGTACTTCTTTTGACTATATTTGGCAGGGAAAAGTACTAAATATGAATGCATAATTTACAAAAATCTATACACTGCATTTGTTAGAACGCTAAAAAATAGCATCATAAAAATTAATATCGTTGTATAATATACGAACTGGTTGATTAGTATGTAAAAAAATATGAATGATAAGAAACAATGGGTTAACCGGCATGAACATCCCGGTTTTTTAAAAAATGCACTAGCAATAAGCGGTTCCGTGACACCTAGAGTATTTAAGAAAGTTCTCTTTATGATTGCCTATTCTTCTTTTATCTCATGTCTTGACTATTTTATACCATCAATATCATTACCCATAGGACCATTTGAGTATGCTGGATTGATAATGGGACTGATATTGGTTTTTAGAGTGAATGCAGGTTACGACCGCTGGTGGGAAGCAAGGAAAATATGGGGGAACGTAGTCAATCAAAGCAGGAATCTTGCCATTATTGTCTCAAATTACGCCAACACTAAGAATACGAATTGGAGCATTACGTTAACCAATTATATTGCAGCACTACCTTATCTTATGAAAAATAATTTACGAGGGAATGCCTCTCTCGATGAAATAAAGCGTTTGGTTGATACCCCACTACTGTCTATTTTAGAACAATCAGAACATAAGCCAAATGCCCTGTCGTCTATTATTGCGCAAGAACTTAATCAAGTCCGTCTTAGTAACGAACTCGATTCTTTCTCATTTCTACAGGCGGAGGAAAAACGCGCCATAATTCTTGACAGCCAAGGTGCTTGTGAACGAATTCTAAAAACACCAATGCCCTTTGTGATGGCAGTCAAATCGAGGCGGTTCATTTTATCATTTTTACTGGCACTGCCATTTGCCCTAGTCAATATTTCTCTTTTGATTAGTCCAGTTATTACAGGTTTAGTGGCCTATGCTTTATTTTCATTAGATCAAATTGGAATCGAGCTGCAAAATCCTTTTTCAGAAGATCGGTTAAGTCATTTACCTTTAAATGATATTTGCGAGACGATTGAAAAAAATATTATCGAAATCCAGAAGATAGCGCAGTGAGGGTATTTTGGTTTCATTAGTTTAATAGAGTTAGTTTCACGCATAAATTATGTTCGTTGTTGCAACGGTGATGCAATCACTTCCATGCGCAAACGAGCACAGTCTCACTCACTATCTGAGACTAAAAATAATTAAAATATTATCTCGTCCTAATCTCGTGGTGAAACCCGCCTCTGAATATAAATACAAATAGTGAAGATGGCTACTGAAATTCAGACCGTCAGAAATCAAGTGCACAAGTGTGGTTGAGTATGGCCTATCAATGTCAGCAGCCCCTAATAAATTCATGCACTACTTGGGTAAGTTGTTGTGGATATTCTATTTGCGGTAAATGCCCACATTCGGAAAAACAATAATAGCGTGCTCCCTGAATTTTATTTGCAAGATCCTTTACCAATGACTCCCTAAAAATTAAGTCCTGATCCGCCGCTAAAACCAAGGTTGGTACATTAATTTGTTGTACCCAAGGACCAGAATCAAACCGCTGCAGCGCTGCATATTGTCCCTCATACCCTTTGTCGGTAAAGGGATAAGGATTCATTAAAGCCATTTGTGTTAATAATTGAAGCATTCCTGGTTGTGAGATAAATTGATACGAGAACACCCAACTACACCCCGCCTTAAGCAATATCTCAGCAGGTACTTTGGCCTTTCGCATCTCCAATTGCGCCTCAACATAAACCCGAAAAGTAGTATGCATTACCGTAACTGAGTTACTGATAATTAAGGATTTAACCAGGCTACGATGACGGACAGATAATAATTGCACAATATAACCGCCCATCGAATTACCCATAAAATGAGCACTATTAATGCCAAGCCCCGAACACAATGCGGCAACATCATCGGCCATTTGTTCAATGCTGTAAGGTCCATCAGGAACATCGGTTTGCCCGGCACCACGGTTATCCAACAAAATAACTTGGTACTTTTCCTTCAAATACCCTACTACAGCACTCCAGACCGTATGATCGGAGGTAAATCCACCGACAAGAACCAGAGGTTCACCTTGACCATGTAGTTCGTAATACATAGAAATATCATTAACTTTCATATGGGGCATTTGCATCATTCCTTAATTTAATTGCCAAATGTAAACGTATAAATTTTAATTCCCGGCTCCATCGCGATAATTTCCAAATAGCCACTAGAAAATTGTTGCTGCGATACCGCCGTGTAAATTGAATATTTATCTACTGACAGGCTTTTTTCTTCACCATTATTTAAGTGTACTTTAACTTGAATCGGCTTTGTCGTGTTATTCCCCATCACGATAAATACCTTCCGTGCCTTAAAATGTATTTTAAGCGCTGCATTAGCCTCTACTGCCGTGATGCTATGCGCATTGACTTGCCAAAAACCTTCCAAGCTCCATGTATTTACCGGCAAAGAAGGGGAAAAATGATATTTATATTTCTTATCTTTAATAACATTTGGACTTAAATTAGCATCAGCACGCTCATAGCCTAAATACGTTTCCGGCGTTTGTAAATATGCAACCGGCTCACCTGCCTCCGCATTTAACGTAGCTAATTCATTAATGCCCAACAAAAAGCGAATATTATTTTCCGTGACATCATAACTCCCTTCACCGAAGTGTTCATAAACCACCTCGCCTTGTTTATTAATTAAATAATGTGCGGGCCAATAATGATTATTAAAGTTAATCCAGGTTGCAAACTGATTATCAAGCGCTACTGGATAAAGAATTCCATCGCGTTGCACTGCAGCGCTTACATTCCTCAAGTCTTTTTCAAAATCAAATTCAGGGGTGTGAATGCCAATCACCACCAAGCCCTTATCCTGATAATGATAATACCAATCTTTAACATAAGGTAAGCTGCGCAAACAATTGATACAAGAGTAAGTCCAAAAATCAATTAAGACAACTTTGCCCTTTAAATCACTTAAGCGTAAAGGAGGCGAATTAAGCCACGCGGTGATACCCGCTATTTGTGGCTCCGGATAAGGATGCCATAGACCACCGATTAGTGCTATTGAGGCCTTGATCCCCGATTGCCTTGTCGAAGGGGAAACCACCGTGTTTGCAAAATACATCATGTAGACCACACTGGCGATAATTACCGCCCCCAAACATTTACGAAATAGCTCGGCCCGTGTTTTAAAGAACATAAAGGTACTCATGATTTTTTGCCCATATAAAGAAATAATAAACAGGGGAATCACCGCCCCTAAAGCAAAGGCTAGCAGTGTGAAAAAGCTCAGTGCCGTTGTCTGTTGCACCACCGTTTGCACAATAATTGCGGCAAGAATTGGTCCTGCGCAAGGAGTCCAGATAATGGCAATCAAGCCACCTAACACTAGCCCCTTGCCAAAACCACCTTGCGTCTTATTTTTTGCAGAAAAAACAGTGCCAACCCGCGTTAACCCCTGCGTGATTTGGCTAAATTTTTCCGTTAAATAACTTGAAAGCATAATCAAGCCTAACAGAAGCAAAATAGCATAACTAAGGCTGCGAATTACCTCAAAGTTTAATCCTAAATAATTGACTAATTGCCGTGAAAAAAAGATTAATAGCGCAAAAAACAGAGTAAAACCAACAATCATCCCCAGAGGACGTTTGTTCGATCCAGCTAAGGAGGCCGCCAGAAATATTGGCAAAACAGGGAGAATACATGGCGAAATAATCAGGCCAAATCCTTCAATAAATCCTAAAAAGATATTAATAAAATTTGCTGCCATTGTTCTTCCTTAAGAAGCACCATTAATTTTTGCAACGCTATAAGATAAAGCGTAGATGATCTTCCCACAAATAAGTTTAGACGCAAGAAAATGCATGTCCACATAGAGTATGCTTTCTTTTACTATAAACACATGAAATATTTCGGTAATTTAGAGTTGCAGATGTTCCTTATTTCGTTTATAACTCACCACGAAAGTATGAAACATACAATAAATTACAAGGGACTAATGGAGTATAATGTGGTTTATTTTAAACGATTTTTTTCTTTGCTATTTTGCCTTTCTCTGTTTGGCAACGCCTATGCCTTCCCACCATCAATTGCCCGCTACGCCGTGATTGGTGAAACTAAGGAGGGCAATGTAGCTGCATTCATGCTCTCTCATTTTGGCCCATCAGGCCATGCCCCCTTCGCTACCTTGGTAATTAAAAAAGCTGGGCGGGCAGAGCCATTATTTCAAGATGGTGCTTACAAAATGGATGGAGGGGAAAAGGAGCTTGCTGAACTTACAGAGTATCTTTTGGAAAAAAATGCTGCTGTTTTAAAAAACTATAACATTGATGTAAGTAATCAACATATTTCTGAAGCCCATATGGTTATTTCGGATAATAACCAACCTGAAGTAGCTGCCGGCTGGGTTGATATTGGCAAGAGAGGTATTAAAGAATTTACCGTTAAAAGTATCCCCTCTGCAGATTGTCGCGATAATCCTAATGCCATTGATTTAGAATATTGGTTTAATGGAAGTAATCAACTCCTTGTAAAGCAAAAAGAAGATTCCTGTTGGGATAATGGTTTTTCCATTAGAAACATCTATCAAACTCAAAAAGCGCTGTGGTTTGTAGTCAATAAGCATGCCTACGGACTTGAAGGCCAGGATTTTTATTTCATTGATATTGAAGGAATTATTTTACATTAATAATTGAAGTTGGCTGAACGCGCCTGCTCTACGTTGACTAATGCTGCCGCATCTTTATGGCCAAAAAAACCAAAAATCCGATGATATTGCAGCGCACGTTGTACTTCATCGTCTTGAGTCACGTCCTCAGCCCCTTGTCTGAGTGCATGCATCAAAGCGTTCTCAATTAAATCCGCCTTCAGCTTTTTGCCTGAAAAAAAATACTGCAACGTATCATGCCGTAAACGGGAAATTTCTTTCAAAATGAGTTGCACATCACCACGCTGTAGAAGCGGATTTTTCGGTAATACGGTGGCGCCATAGGTATAGAAATCATCCAAATAAGCAAGAAAATTGGGGTGAAACGTATTGGCCTGTTTTAACGAGTGAAACAGGCTTCGTGATTGTTTGTAGGTTGGCATTGTTTCTTGGTGTTCATCCAACTCGCATTGAATAAGCGTCTTGAGATTAATTAATGACGCAGCCGCTTTTTCAGAATGCCCCATATTAAAACACAGTATGTTTGTGCTTAGACGTTGTATTTCTCGTTCAATCGTGTGCACGATTATGGATATAGAAAAATCAGCTGCTGCAATCCCTGTCGCCTGGGTCGCCAATGGATGCGTATAATAACTACCGCGGTTTTTCTTACTCACATGAATAAGATCGATTTCGGGTATGTCAAATTGATACAAATGCGCCATTTGCATAAACTGCCGAATGCTATCCAGCACAGAGCGTCGATCATCAATGAGAACAACTTTTTTCACCTTAGCAGGCAGAAAAAACAAAAAATGCTCCAACATCAGTCCTTTCGCTTGCTTGCAATCCATTTTTTTATAAAAGTAAGGAATGAGAACGCGGGTAATCCATACACTTTTATTCCTGGTTGCCGTAGAAAGTGATTTTTTATTCGCGATTTCACGTACGGCCTCGTCAAAGGCTATGCCGGGTTGATTTTTTTTAAAGGAATTACGTACAAATACAGAAGAATTCTTATTGCGAATTGCACTGTCTTTATAGATTAAGTAATTACCCCATAATAAGTCATTAGGGGTAATCACTCCATGAACAGCAAATCCTTGAGATCGCAAAAATTCGATTAATAATTGTCGATGAGCAATAACGCGATCTTCCATCACCATATCAGTAAACAGATAGAGCTCAGTTATCTTACGTTCTTTTAACGCCAGAAGAAGATCTAAATTGATTCTTTTTTTATCAAGTGGAGGTGGATGATAACCAAAATAAAGTGTGTCATCAACATCCAATAAAGCAATTATTCTTGCCATCACCAAATCCATCATGGATTATTTTTGAGCAATTATAAATGGATGCCATTAGTGCGTCAATGCTATTAAAAAATATCAAAGCCCTTATACTCCCGCCAGGATAAATTTTCACGAATACACTCGTCTACTTGGGCTCGTTCCGGCCCTTGTTTTAACCAGCTAAATAATACGTCAAGCTGTTTGTCCTCACCGCAGGCAAAAACCTCGACACCCCCATCAGGTAAATTTCGTGCCCAACCCGTTATTCCTAGTTTTTCTGCCTGTTCTTTAGTGGCGGCGCGGTACCAGACACCTTGAACCTTACCCAAAATATAACAGCGCATGCATGATTGCTTAGCCATAAAATTTTCTTGTTGGTTTTCATGGTAATAAAGTTTATCTTATTTCTAGAATAAAGGAGATAACAATGGCAATCTGGTTTAAGAAATTTTCTATAGAGGAACTTAATCGACGTGGCGACATGACCATGTCGGAATTTCTAGGCATTCAATTCACTGAAGTGGGTGATGACTATTTAACCGCTACAATGCCGGTAACTGAGCGCACGAAGCAACCCATAGGGATTCTCCATGGCGGCGCCAATGTCGTATTGGCTGAAACCGTTGCGAGTACCGCAGCAAACGCCGTTATTGATTTGGAGCGCTTTTATTGTGTAGGTCTAGAAATTAATGCCAATCATTTACGCTCCATTAAAGAAGGCCTTGTTACTGCAATCACTTCGCCAATTCATCTTGGACGTACGACCCAAGTTTGGCAAATTAATATTTTTAATGAAGCAGGCAAACAAACATGTGTTTCACGAATGACTGCGGCAGTAATTACACGATAACCTGATAAAGGGAGATCTAACATGCGACGAACACAAGAGCCCATTCCATGTAAAATAATTCTTCTCGGTGATAGTTGCGTTGGCAAAACCACCCTACTGCAACAATACATCGGTGAAAGAGATCCAGACTGTTACTATGCGACGCTTGGGGTTGAGCAAAAATTAAAAGCGATGGAGCTCTTTAAGCAAACAGTAAACTTACATATTTGGGATGCCGCAGGTGATCCCAAATTACGCCATTTAGTTAAAACCTACCTGCGCGAAGCTCATGGTGCACTTATCTGCTTTGATGTAACCAAAACAAGCTCATTGCATAATGTGGATACCTTTGTTGAATTATTTAGGCAACATCAAAAAAATGCGCCCATTATTCTGGTTGGCTGTAAAACTGATTTAAAAAGGATGATCAGCACGGAACAAGCACAAGCCAAAGCAAAACAATTAGGCCTTGTGTATATAGAAACCTCTAGCAGCAAAAAAACAAATGTGGACGAAGTATTCACGCAACTTACGCAACAAATTTATTTATTAAAAGTGCTTAGTAAAATACAACCAGTACTAAAAAGACAATTTACTAATTATGCAAAAACTTACGACAAAGCGAATACCCACAGTCTATTTGGAACTAAAAGCGCTCAAGAAGGCCTCTTAAAAAAAGAATATCAAAACAACTTACAACAACTGTTTCAAGCAACACATTTCTCTGAATTAGATACTTTTTTGCAAAAAACAATACAACTTATCAAAAAAGCAGATGACCTCTATCAGCAAGAAAATCCTATTTTGGGCTTAGTCACCACAAGTGCACTCTCAACCATGCTGCAACAAACATTAGATGCTTTATATGCTATGGCCGATGCAGCCGATGCAGCCGATGATTTGCCCTATTTAAAAGAATTAATGGCCAGGGAAACAACACTAAGCTACTCAAGATAGTCAAAGCATTTAGAGCACGATTCTAAATTTTAGTGCTACAGTATAAGGGAATCACCAATGCAAATGCCAGGGAGTCAAAGTGATTGAGCCTAGGAAAAAACACCGTATTAAGCCCGCTAATTTCTACAAACATGTAGCGCGTAATACACTGTGGGGATTAATGCTCACGACCATAGCCCTATTTATTGGAATAGAGGGTTATCATATTACGGAGCACATGTCCTGGGTTGACTCCTTCATGAATGCATCGATGATTCTTTCGGGAATGGGGCCGGCCAGTACATTAAACACCACTGCAGGTAAATTATTTTCCGGTTTTTATGCTTTATTTAGCGGCTTGGCGTTTATTGCGATTATGGTCATCATACTTTCCCCGGTGATTCATCAGTTCTTTCGTAAAATTCATTTAGAAAGTACTCAAGATTCAGAAAGCAAAGACTAAATTAGGATCTGTTAACCCTAGTGTTTCTAAACAAAAGGAGCTTATTATGAAACAACCTACTATAGGGCAATTTTGTTGGAATGAATTAGCGACCAATGATGTACGTAAAGCAAAGGATTTTTATGCTAAGGTATTAGGCTGGGAGTTTAAAGAAATAGTATCAGATGATATGACGTATACCCTTATTCGCTCAAGCGACATGGAATGTGGTGGCATATGGCAAATTCCTACGGAACAAACAGAACATATTCCCCCACATTGGATGGCTTATATTTTAGTACAGGATGTTCAAGAGACTTTGGAAAAAGCGAAAAAGCATGGTGCTACCGAAGTAAAAGGCGTCACTGCAGCCGGTGATATGGGACAATTTGCGATTATTATGGACCCTACCGGTGCGCACATTGCGTTTTGGAAACCCAGCAGCAATGCAGCAAAATAAATACAGCGTGCTGGCAACGAGTACTTGCCAGCAACTCTAAGTGCGATTGCGTACGCGAGCCAATTCAGTCCACTGGGTAGTATAACAAGGTGATCGCATTTGTAAGCGCGCATCCCAAGGCTTATTGCGTCCTTCTGCAGCAAGGTGAAGTGTATGGCGGCCAAAGCGCTGATTGATCTTATCCAAAATAGACATCAAATCTTCTGTCTTCTGTACTACGTCATCACTGATTTGCAAAAATAAATCCAATTGGCGTGATGCCTTAGGGAGAAGCTCCTCAAAGCATATACCCGTTTTTTTATAACAACATCCTTCCCTAAAAATTTGTGCTAACCCTTTTTTAGCCTGATGCGTAATAACTCTTAAATCATCAGTAGGCTGATTTAAGCTGACGTCAATGGATTAACAATGCTGGATCAAATCCTCACGAAATCGATTTGTATGTACAAAAATCGACATACGCTGCACTAATGAGTGCTGGTCCCGTAATTTTTCCACAGCACGAGCACAATGGCTGCTGAGCGCTTCGGCTACCGAGGCATACTCTGTTTGTAAGGAACCAAAGCTTTTGGAAGAAAGAATACTTTGTTTGGCCTCCTCCTTCCCTAAATTGCCGCAAGAAATACCCTGTAATTCCATCGCCGTGCGCGCCATAACCACATTAAATTGCTTTTTCAATAAGTGAATATCCATTACCGAAAGATCAAAGGCCGTGCAAATGCCACATTCTAAGCGTTTTTTACTCCAGCGCCTACCAATACCCAAAACATCGCCGACAGGAATTTGTTTTAACCATTCCCGTTGATTATTCATATTAAACGTCGGCGTCTTTAATATTTTTTTACACAGATGAGTGGCTATTTTTGCCAGTGTTTTCGTTTGCCCAATACCAATAGATGTTGGGATACCGGTATGTTTTAAAATCTTTTTTTGTAAAGCAAGACAAAACTCATCATACAAATGCACGGGCATACTGCTTAAATCCAAGAACGCTTCATCAATGGAATAAGGCTCCATATGCCGCCATTCTTGTTCTATTGTCATCATCACGCGACGCGATAAATCACCATATAAGCCAAAGTTAGATGAAAACACCCGCACTTCAGACTGTTTACATAAAGCCTTAACCTTAAAATAAGGTACGCCCATAGGGATACCCAAAGCTTTCGCCTCATTTGAACGTGCAATCACACAACCGTCATTACTTGAAAGAACAATTATGGGCTTATTACGTAAGTCAGGCCGGAATAGACGTTCGCAGGAAGCGTAAAAATTATTACAGTCAATTAAAGCAAACATTGTATTTTGGATAAACGCTTAACCGTTAACTCGCCATTTACTGTAGCAATCACTATTTTTCCATGCTGCGCCTCCAGACTTTTATCAACAATCAGCATATCACCTGAATGAATCCCTACATCAGTCATGGAATCACCGGTTGCAATGACAATAAAGGTCGCAGCAGGATGTTGTACCAATTGCTGATTTAAATCCAAATAGCGATCGATATAATCATCTCCTGGAGAAGGAAAACCTGCTTGCACCTTGCTTAAATAAAGCGAAAGTAGCGGAATTTTAGATTCTTGCTCTAATAACTCATGAATATCAACAAAACGAGAAATGAGTATACGTATGGTTTTGGTCGGTTCCGCACCGTATTTACCACGTCCAGAAGGTCGCCCGGCTCCTTCTCATTTGCCCCCACGTTGCCTCATAAGCCCCTCAGACGCAGGCTGCGAATATTGTCATTCCCAAAGAAAATAGGCATTCTTTACTTTCGTACTAAATAACATGGCGTTTTTATAGCAATTGTTAGTAAATCCCTTAATTAGCCCCCATCTTTCCCGCTCATTTTGAGCGCGGTGAAGATGAGACTCAGCCTAATCCAGCACCACATTTCTTAGCGATAATAAAGTCAAGAGAACAATAAGTGTTTATTAATAAATAATAGGGACAGCAACAGAGCCTAGTTAGGGATTCAACATTATGCAGGAAAATTGTAAAAATTCTGTTTTTTTTCTTAGAAATAGGCAATACTTCCCTCTGAATTCAGCATGACATAATTATGATAAAAATAAGACCATTTCTTAAATGGGCAGGTAGTAAATATAACTGTCTAGATAAGATTCTTCCCTTTCTGCCCCCGGGCAAGCGCTTAATTGAGCCATTCGCTGGTTCTGGTGTTGTTTTTATGAACACCAATTACGCAGCCCATCTGTTAGCAGAAAGTAATCTGGATTTAATTAATCTTTTTACGACACTGCGCCAAGAAGGTGAGGCATTTATTGAGCAGTGCCAAAAGTATTTTAGTCCAGAGTTCAATTGCAAAGAGCGCTACTATGAAATACGAGCTGATTTTAATCAGACATCTTATACCCTGCAACGTGCTGCATTTTTTCTCTATCTAAATCGCCATGGTTATAATGGATTATGCCGTTACAACTCAAAAGGCGTATATAACGTCCCTTTTGGACTTTATAGCAAGCCTTATTTTCCGCGCAAAGAAATGCTCCTGTTCCATGAAAAAAGTCAAACGACACAATTTATTCATCATGATTTTAGAAAAACTTTTGAATATGCCGAGCGAGGTGATGTAATTTATTGCGATCCTCCTTATGTTCCACTGTCAGAAAAGACGCGACTTTTACCCTATACACAAAAATTATTTACCAGCGAAGATCAAATTGAGCTCAGTGAATTAGCCCAAGAAACCGCTGCGAAAGGAATCCCGGTCATTTTATCCAATCACGATACTGAATTTACCCGCTATCATTATCGAAAAGCTGAAATTAAGAGTTTTCACGTAGCACGTTTTATCAACTGCCAAACCGCTTTGCGCCAGCCAGTAAAAGAGTTAATTGCCATATTTAATTAAGATTGGCAAGCTAAATTAGCCATATATTCAGTTATATTGGACACGTTTTATTCGTTTCTTTAACATATTTTTACCATTTTTATCCGCTCCATGAAATTGAGCCATATTTTTAGCTATATTTATACCTAATACGTTAATATTCATTTGTGAATATTCCATCCAGTTTCAAACAGTCAATTTGAATACTAGGCCGGTAATTATAAATTACAAACTTAGTGGTTGGGATGGTTTATTACATTGGAGCTGAATTGATTAATATGAAAAAGGATTGCCGCAAATGGAAATATCAAAAGAATCAATTAATTTTTCGAATGAAATCAACAATCTTTACAATAATATTGTAGATAATGCTCCTGTTGGAATTGCAACTCTATCTATTGATGGTCACTTTATGCAGGTAAACCAAGCGTTCACAAAAATAACTGGATACGAAAAAGATGAGCTTGAAACAATGAATTATCAACAGCTTACCTATAGTGAAGATTGCGCCATCGATGGTTTCAATATTCAACAATTACTCGACGGTAAAGTTAAATCTTATCGATTGGAGAAACGCTATGTTCGAAAAGATAATAAGATTATTTGGGTACAAGTGACACGCTCTATTTTGAAAAGTCCCATCACCGAAAAACCACTTTATTTTATTGCTCAAATTGAGGATATTAGCTCTCGCAAACAGGCCGAAAAAGCGCTGCAAGAAAGTGAAAATCTTTTCCGCAATGTTATAGATAATGCGCCAGTGGGTGTGGTGAGCGTATCGCTTGATGGTCAGCTATTAAGCGTAAACCAGGCTTACTGTCACATCACGGGCTATGAGAAAGAAGAGCTTGAAAATATGAGTTATAAAAAGCTCACCTATGCAGAAGATATGACTATTGATGCTACCAACGTACAACAACTCTTGGAGGGTAAAATACATTCTTATTGCTTAGAAAAGCGTTATATTCGAAAAGATAATAAGATTATTTGGGTACAAGTAACACGTTCACTTTTGCGAGATTCTACGACAGGGATACCTATCTATTTTATTGCTCAGGTTGAAGATATTTCTGAGCGTAAGCAGATTGAAAAAACCTTACATCAAAGTGAGGAACTTTTTCACAATATTGTAGATAATGCTCCGATTGGAATAGCGACTGTATCAATCGATGGCCATTTTCTCCAAGTCAACTCCTCTTTCTGTAAGATTACCGGATACACTCAAAAAGAACTTACAAAACTCACTTATCAAGAGCTTACTTATCCAGAGGACTTGTCCGCTAACTTTGCCAAAGTGCAGTATCTGCTCGAAGGCAAAGCCAGTTCCTACCAAATAGAAAAGCGTTATGTCCGTAAGGATGGCAAAGTTATTTGGGTACAAGTAACACGCTCTTTGTTGCGAAATGAGCTAACAGGAACACCCTTATATTTCATTGCTCAGATGGAAGACATTAGCGAACGCAAAACTGCTGCTGAAAAACTACAAAAATCGATGGAAGAAATTGCCGACCTTTATGCAAATGCACCATGCGGCTATCATTCACTAGATGCCAATGATTTTTTTACAAGAATAAATAACACCGAGTTACATTGGTTAGGATACAAGGCTGATGAAATTATCGGGAAAATGAAATTTTCTGATTTGCTGACACCGACCTCCCTACGTATTTATCAAGAAAATGCCTCGCAATTCAAAGAACAAGGATTTATCAATGACGTAGAGATAGAATTAACGCGCAGGGATGGTTCAACTTTTACGATATTGATGAGTGCATCAGGAAATAAAGAGTCAGGTGGGCGTTATGTAATGAATCGCTCGACAATGTTTAATATTACAGACCGAAAACGGACTGAGAGTGCGCTGCTGGAAAGTGAGGAACGTTTCCGCAATATTATGGACCATGCTCCAATTGGCATGGCAACCCAATCTCTTGAGGGACAATTTTTATTGGTTAACCGGGCTCTTTGTGAAATTACTGGATACAAGAAAGAAGAGCTTGAACAACTGACCTTTCAAAAAATTACTTACCCAGAGGATTTGATTCTTGAGTTGGAAAATATCCGCAAGCTAATAGAAGGAAAGAGTAGTTCTTACCATGTTGAGAAAAGGCAAATCAGGAAAGACGGTACGATCTCATGGATACAAGTAACACGCTCTATTTTACGCGATACTACTTCTGGAGCTCCCATTTATTTCATCATACAGGTTGAGGATATTAATGAGCGCATAATAAACAGAGAAAAGATTTATCAGCTTGCTTATCACGATATACTCACCGGTCTTCCCAATAGACAATTGCTACTAGATAGGCTTAACCAGGCA
The DNA here is from genome assembly GCA_963844185.1 of uncultured Gammaproteobacteria bacterium. GTDB lineage: Bacteria > Pseudomonadota > Gammaproteobacteria > Legionellales > Legionellaceae > Legionella. The sequence goes on along the minus strand of CAWJMX010000011.1, from coordinate 112,588 downwards.
ATTGCCAGCGCGAAGCATCATCATCGTTTTATGGCGCTCATGTTTGTAGACTTGGATAAATTCAAGCATGTCAACGATACACTGGGACATGATGCTGGTGATAAACTTCTTAAAGAAATGAGCGCACGATTATATTGTTCCGTGCGTAGTCAAGACACCATTGCTCGTACTGGTGGTGATGAGTTTGTCATCATTTTAACTGAAATTTCATCGCCTCAGGATGCCGCTATTCTGGCAGATAAATTTCTCAAAATTGTGAAAAAACCCCTGTCTCTTCAGGAGCAGCAGTTACAAATTACCGCCAGCATAGGAATAGCTATTTATCCCAATAATGGCCTTGATGCAGCTGAATTAATGAAAAAAGCAGATATGGCAATGTACATGTCAAAAGATGCAGGTAGAGATCGATGGCATTTTTACTAAGAGCGTGTCACGAAGGTTCGGTCGCAGAAAAATCCATTGGATGATAAAGTTCAATATTTTACATGGATTTGTTGGGCAGTGCTCCGCTTTAAGGGGCTGTATTCTAATGTTAATTAGATAAAGCATAAATGCCTCCTCAGCCCGAATGGGTCTGAAAGGCATTTATGGGATTTTATTCCTTAACTTAATGCCTATACCCATTACAGGGAGAAGGAAATTTTATTAATGAGCAGGTTGCTCTTTAATAAAGAAAGCAAGAATAGTAACCATGAGCAATGAAATAGGCAGTATGGATAAAGCAACCTGATAATCGACTACCGTATAGATATGCTCCCCACCAATGATGCCACTGTCACCAAAGGTATCTAATAATTTACCAACCAACGGTTGGAAAATCACCCCTCCCAGAGTCACAATCATATTGGTTGCTGCAAATACGGTACCGGATAATTGAGCACCACTGCACTCTTTAGCCATAATGAAAACGATAATTTCAGTAGCGCTAAATACGCCATAGAAAAACAGTAACACATTCAAGCTGACATAAGACAAACCAGGCCAATACAATACAATACTAATACAAATCAAAGATAAAATTGCCCCAACAACCAAGGGTAGTAACCTTCTTCCTGAACGATCAGATAAATAACCAGCAACCGGTGCGCCTACAGCCCAGCCTAAAAATACCGCCGATAATGTTTTTGCTGCTTCTACTTTAGTTAAATGGTGTGCTTGTTCTAAATAAGTCTTGCCCCATAACTCACCAAATACCGATAATGAGGTATATAAGCAAGCACCAACCAAACCAATCAACCAAACTTCTGGAGCCATCAATACCTTTAGAACGTTACGGAAAAATTCCGGCAAGGGATGTTTATTGGACTGATGGCCAGTAGGACCATCACGAACAATTAATAACATCAAAACACTAAGACCAGAACCAATAACGGCAATGAACAACAAAACATGTTCCCAGCCAACGCTCTCAGACCATTCAGTGATTTTTACTTCACCATACACCAACCCCAACATCCCTAAGGTCGTCATTAGGCCGGCAACCAAAGAAAAATACCGTCTGGGTAGCCAGTGTAGAGCCAAAGACAGCACCCCGACAAAGGCAAAGGATGAACCAAACCCCACCAAAAATCGGCCAGACCCCACCAAAAACATGGAGGAAGTTAAGGTAAACATCCATGAACCAATGGTGCAACAAATACAGGCAAAGGTCAGCAACCTTCTTGGCCCAAAGCGATCCATCAGCATCCCTACTGGCATTTGCATGGGCGAATAAGCAAAGTAGTAGAGTGCGGAAATCTGACCAAAGGTAGTTGCTGAAATATGACCTAAAGCAATACTCAGTTCCGTCTGTAACACACCAGGTATGATACGTAAAATGAACTCATAACAGTAGAACACTGCTCCAACAAAGCAGATGAACGTACCCAATAGCATTTGTTTTCTAGTAGTCATCATTTTATTTATCTACGTGAGCGTAAGTTTCTCTTAAAAAGAAAGTCAACACAGCAGCAATTATAATACCTAAAGGTATAACGGCTAATGCGAATTGATAATCACCGACCGCATACAATCTATGAACATTATCAACAACCACACCAGTAGCTTCAAGGCTCTTCGCCTTCGAGGTTAAACTAAAATCGAGTAAATAGCCTACTAAGGGTTGCAGTAACATAGCACCGAACATCACGATCATATTGGTAAGCGCCATTGCAGTCCCCGCAGCTTCTCCTGGACTTAATTCACGACCTACAGCAAAGACAATGGCTTGTGCACTATAGAGAAGACCGAGTAAAAACATCAATATTTGGATATTTGATTCAGTCAAACCTGGAGCATATAAAATGATTAGCATGACAATCGCCGCGCCACTAGCGCCCAAAAACATAGGAAATTTTCTGCGTTCTAAGCGGTCAGAAATATACCCCATTAATGGAGCACCTATAGTAAATCCTAAGAAAAGCAGGGAGTTGGCTAAACCGGCCGCATGAGATGAAAAACCATGAGCATGTCTTAAATAAGGAATACCCCATAACTCAGCAAAAACAGTCGTTGGCAGATAAACTAAACAACCATACATACCATTAACCCAAATCTGCTTATTACGCGCAATAATACCTAAATCAATTAAGCCTTTTTTAAACGTCGAAACAGTACCATTTTGGCGGTGACGGCCTTTTTTATCTTGAATGCCAGCCCATAAAATAAAGATTAAGACGATACCAAAAGCAGCTGTTAGGTTAAGCGTTTTAACCCAGCCTAATTTTTCAACAAAAATCTCTAAAAAATTATCGCCTAACATCGCACCAATAGTACCTAGAGCTGCGGTCATTCCCGAAACCATAGCAAGTCTATTCTCTGGTAACCAAATGGTCGCCAGTTTCAAAACCCCCACAAAGGCAAAGGCTGATCCTAAACCGACTAAAAAACGTCCTGAAGCAGCGATCCAGAAATTTGCTGTTCCGGTGAAAATAAATGTACCCATAACACAAATAAAACAAGCTAAAGTTAAAAGTCTTCTGGGACCATAACGATCCAATAATAAGCCCACAGGCAACTGCATTGGCACATATGCATAATAATAAATAGATGAAAGATGTCCAAAACCAGTGGCGGATAAATTAAAGTGTTCACGCAAGGACGATTCCATCGCACTCGGGGCAATTCGCAGTAAATATTCGTAACTGTAAAAAACGGCTCCAAGAGCACAAATAAACCATCCTATTATTGCGTAATTCTTACGATTCTCAGAAAGCAAAGTCATCTCCTTAACTATTTGGGTTAAGCAAAAGCGTGTAGCACTCCTAAAATAAGGGCATTCCACGACTCTTCTTTATTTTAACTTCTTGGTTGGTCATTCCAACAAGCAATAAAAAACCTCGTTAATTAGCCCCAGGGCATCATCCTAGAGATCTTCTACTGCATTCGAATAGCAACCTAAGAAGTTACTTTATTTTAATTTGACTCACACCACTTATCATTGCGGCTTCAGCCACAGCAGCGGGAACTCTCTCTTTTAAACGTGGATCAATGGGTTTTGGAATAATATAATTAGGACCAAACTCCCAATCTGTAACACCTGGGTAATTATCCTTCACTACCTGGGGAACCGGCTCATGCACCAATTGACGTATCGCTTCAACTGCTGCAATTTGCATAGATTGATTAATACATGTAGCACGGACATCTAATGCGCCACGAAAGATGTATGGAAAACATAATACATTATTTACCTGATTAGGATAATCACTACGTCCAGTAGCAATCACTAAATCATCACGTACTTGGTGAGCCAGTTTAGGTCTGATTTCCGGATCAGGATTTGATAATGCAAAAATAACCGGTTTAGGTGCCATTAACTTTAATAAATCAGCATCTAACAAATTAGGTTTCGCAACACCAATAAAAACATCCGCACCAACTAAAGCATCCGCTAACGTGCGGCAATCCGTAGTACGGGCAAACGCAAACTTATAGGCATTAAGATCTGTACGTCCTGAATGAATAACACCATTGGAATCCAGCAGCAACATATTTTCTTTATTTGCGCCTAAAGCAACCAGTAAACGCATCGAAGCAATGCCTGCAGCACCGGCACCAATACAAACGATTTTTGCGTCAGACAATGTCTTTTTTTGTAATTCAAGTGCATTTAGTAAACCTGCGGCAATAACAATAGCAGTACCGTGCTGATCGTCATGAAATACAGGTATATTCAATTGTTCAATCAATGCCTGTTCAATTTCAAAGCATTCAGGGGCCTTAAGATCTTCTAAATTAATACCGCCAAAAGTAGGTGAAATACGCTTTGCTGTTGCAATAAATGCCTGTGGATCATAAGCATCAATTTCAATATCATAGACATCAATATCGGCAAAACGCTTAAATAAAACAGCCTTGCCTTCCATAACTGGCTTACTGGCAAGCGGCCCCAAATCACCCAGGCCAAGCACCGCGGTACCATTAGTCATCACGGCAACAAGATTACCTTTATTGGTGTAACGATAAGCATTTTCGGGATTTTCAGCGATAGCTAGTACTGGTGCAGCTACTCCAGGCGTATAGGCCAAAGATAAATCAGTCTGAGAGTTAGTTGGCTTAGTAAGGTGTATGCAAAGTTTTCCTGGAACAGGAAATTCATGATAATCTAATGCAGATTGTTTTAAAACTTCATTATCCAAAGTGCTTACTCTCTATAAAAACCAAAATAAAAAAGGGTTAACAAAATCCTGCATCAATTTTTTTCATGCCACGACTCATTCGAAGTATGTATTAGACTACTACATCTAATAATTAACTTCTATTTCCGGGGAGGAAGTCGCAGGAAGAATACTAATTGAGGGAAAAACTGGATTGCTAACAGCCCTGACAACTCATTAAAAAATTATCACGTTGATAACAACTTTTCAATAAATTTATATGGCGCGCCAAACAGCGCGCTACTAAGGTTTATTGACATTTCGCTAGATTGAGGCAAAATGTCAACTGCCCTACTATTCTTCGTCTTTCGATGTAACTTTACCGGAACGTTGACTATAACGATCACGGAATTTCTGTACACGACCACCAGTATCAACCAGTTTTTGCTTTCCAGTGTAAAAAGGATGGCATTGTGAACATACTTCAATGTTTAAGTCTTTGCACAGTGTAGAGCGAGTTTCAAACACTTCACCACAACTGCAAGTAACTTTAACTAATTCATAATTGGGATGTATTGCTGCCTTCATAATCCTACTCTCTTATAGTTCAATAGGAATATCGCCACCTGGACCCTATTGCCAAGCACCATATTCTATACAAATGACACGAAACAATAGCAGAAAAATTTCTGCAAAGCAATTTTTTCTCGTCTAGTACGGTAACATCTAACCTATTTCTTACTATAGTCTATTTTGCACCGATTTATTAGATTCAAGTGTAAACTAAACTGCAAGCTCTAATTCAACCCATACAGGTGCATGATCGGAGGGTCTTTCTGCCTTACGTGGTTCTACATCAATACAGGACTGTCTGCATAAAACATTTAATTCATGACTCAATAAAATATGATCAATACGCAAGCCTCGATTGCGTCGAAATCCAGCAGCACGATAGTCCCACCAACTAAAAGACTGCTCTGCTTGCACAAAATTTCTAAAGCTATCATACAATCCTAATTGCAATAACGCAGCAAAAGCCTCTCGCTCCGGAGGACTAACCAGCACAGAGTCTTGCCATTCAAGCGGATCATGGACATCGCGATCCTCTGGCGCAATATTAAAGTCACCAACGACAGCCACTTTAGGATAAATACTCATTTGTTGTTGAATAAATGCCGTCACTTTTTGCAACCAATGCAATTTATATTGATATTTATCTGAAGTCAGTTCTGAACCATTAGGAATATATAAATCGATCAAACGAATTCCCGCTACGTTCACGGCTAAAATTCGTCGTTGTGGATCTGCTAAATCAGGAACATCAGTCATCACATCCGTAATGGGATAGCGGCTAATGATGGCAACACCGTTGTATGTTTTCTGCCCTGAATACACAATGTGATAGCCTTTTTCAATAAAGGCCGCCGTAGGGAAATTCTCATCCAGCAACTTAGTTTCCTGCAAAGCAAGAACATCCATTTGCGACGTTTCCATCCATGCCAAAACTTGCTCTAATCTAATTTTCAATGAATTAACATTCCAACTGGCTAATTTAAACACACCAATCTCCTTTATATTCAATCATAAATGGGGCATGGTCGGACAAGCGTGCTTCACGAAAAATGCGACTGTCAATAACATGTTCGCTAAGTCCTGGGGTAATTACTTGATAATCAATTCGCCACCCTACATTTTTTTCCCAGGCACGACTACGATAGGACCACCAGGTATATTGCTCTTCTTCTTGATTATGCACGCGAAACGCATCCACAAAGCCCATAGAACCAAATAATTTATCCATCCAAGCACGTTCGTCGGGTAAAAATCCGGAATTTTTCTGATTACTGCGCCAATTTTTTAAATCAATCTGTTTATGGGCAATATTATAATCCCCACAAATAATGAGCTCACGCCCCTCACTTTTTAACTGGATTAAATGCTTAGCAAATTGTTCAAGAAAGTCATATTTCACCTCTTGGCGCCCATCACCACTGGTACCTGAGGGCAAATAAAGCGAAATCACGCTCAGTTTTGGGTAATCAAATTGAATATAGCGCCCTTCATTATCGCAATAATCATAACCAATACCTTTTACAATGCGGGTTGGTTTATGCCGAGCATAAATAGCCACCCCACTGTATCCTTTCTTTTGCGCCGAAAAATAATCACAAAAATAATCACGAGGATAATACATTTCTTCAGGAAGTAATTGCTCAGGCTGAGCTTTAGTTTCCTGAATGCAGACAAAATCAGCATCCTGTGCGACAAGCCATTCATAAAACCCATTACGTGCCGCAGCACGAATACCATTGGCATTAAAACATAGTACTTTCATTCTACTTACTCAATTTAAGGGCGGCTCGCGCCAAACGCTCACCTAAATTCTTAGCTAAAGTGATTTCATCGTCACTTAAAACCCGATCATTCGCTACACCAGAAACATGCGTTACCCCATAAGGAGTACCACCAGTTAGGGTATTATTTAACGAAGGCTCTGAATAAGGTACTCCTAATAAAACCATACCTTGATGAAGTAAGGGTAACATCATACTTAATAAGGTACTTTCCTGCCCACCATGCATACTGGCTGAAGAGGAAAATACACACGCCGGTTTATCCACCAAATCCCCTGCCAACCATAAAGAAGAAGTACCGTCTAAAAAATATTTCAACGAAGCGGCCATATTGCCAAAACGTGTAGGACTACCCAAAGCCAATCCGTGACAATGGCGTAAATCATCCAAAGTGGCATAAGGTGCCCCATTGTCGGGAATGAGCTTATCTACCGCTTCGCAGGTAGTAGAAACAGGGGGAACGGTACGCAAACGCGCTTCTATTCCAGAAACACGTTCTACTCCACGCGCAATATATTGAGCTAATTGGGCTACAGAACCCGTTTTTGAGTAATATAAAACTAAAATGTAAGGATCAGACATCAATGAACTCCATGATATTTTCTAAACGCGGGGGGCACATACCCTCATATTGATGAACGTAGTATAACAAACTCAAAAATTAATTCGTTGAATAAATATAAAATTTAATGGTTCGAAGTTAATGATGTATTGTAGGCAGGGTTTATAGTCCTGCCTACAGTACTTTTCCTCAAGAAAAAGAAGAAGGAGTTTTGAACAAAATAAAGATCCAACAAGCTCAATTAAAGGATATAACGTGCTAGATCTTCATCAGCAACGAGCTGCCCCAGGTTCTTTTCCACGTAGGCTTTATCTACATGCACGGCCTCCCCTGATTTATCCGTAGCTTCAAACGAAACCACTTCCAATAAGCGCTCCATAACCGTATACAAGCGACGAGCACCAATATTTTCTGTGCGTTCATTCACTTGCCAAGCAACCTCAGCAATGCGGCGAATTCCTGACTCATCAAAACTCAGAGTTAACCCTTCTGTTGCCATCAAAGCACTATATTGTAAGGTCAGTGAAGCCGTAGGTTCTGTGAGTATGCGTACGAAGTCTTCAACAGAAAGCGCAGACAATTCAACGCGAATCGGTAAACGACCTTGTAACTCAGCAATTAAGTCTGATGGCTTAGCGACATGGAATGCACCAGAAGCAATAAACAAAATATGATCGGATTTAATCATACCGTATTTGGTTGAAACTGTGGTTCCTTCAACTAAAGGTAATAGATCACGCTGTACCCCTTCGCGTGACACATCACCGCCGCCACCTTCAGAACGCTTCGCCACTTTGTCTAATTCATCAATAAAGACAATACCATTTTGCTCAACACTTTCAATGGCGCGAATCTTAATGTCATCTTCATTAATTAATTTAGACGCTTCTTCTTCGCGTAAAATCTTCATGGCTTTAGCAATGGTCATTTTACGTGTTTTCGTGCGATGAGTACCAACTTGTTGAAACATAGACTGCAACTGACTCGTCATTTCTTCCATCCCAGGAGGTGCCATAATTTCAATACCAACTGGCGTTGCCGACACTTCTATTTCAATTTCATTTTCGTCAAGTAAACCTTCACGCAATTGCTTACGAAATACTTGTCTTGCCGTGCTGTCTTTATCGCTAGACGTTAAACTACCACGTGCGGGCGGCAGTAACACATCCAATACGCGCTCTTCTGCCGCATCTTCGGCTAAATGTTCTACCTTTTTCATCGCCCATTCACGTTCTTGTTTAATCGCAATGTCTGCAAGATCACGTAAAATAGAATCCACATCTCGACCAACATAGCCAACTTCGGTGAATTTGGTTGCTTCGACTTTAATAAAAGGTGCATGCGCTAATTTAGCCAAACGCCGTGCTATTTCCGTTTTACCTACCCCTGTTGGCCCAATCATTAAAATATTCTTAGGCATTATTTCATTGCGTAAAACAGGATCTTGAATTTTCATACGGCGCCAGCGATTACGTAAAGCTATAGCGACGGCTCTTTTGGCATCATCTTGACCGATAATGTGCCTGTCTAATTCTTGAACAATCTCACGCGGAGTCATTACTATGCTATTATTTGCTGTCATTGTTTAACTCTTCTATAGTTAAATTATTGTTGGTGTAAATACAAATATCACCGGCAATAGTCAATGCTTTACGGACTATTTCCACGGCAGATAAATCGGTATTTTGCATCAATGCACGGGCGGCTGCCTGAGCAAAAGGACCACCAGAACCAATTGCAATTAAGCTTTCTTCCGGCTCAATCACATCGCCATTACCCGTGATAATCAACGATGACTTGCTGTCGGCTACGGCAAGAACGGCTTCAAGACGACGTAAAATCCTATCAGTGCGCCAATCTTTAGCTAACTCAACTGCGGCACGCACCAAATGACCTTGATGCATTTCCAATTTGCTTTCAAAACGTTCGAAAAGAGTAAACGCATCTGCAGTGCCACCAGCAAAACCAGCAATAACCTGCTCTTTATAAAGCCTTCGCACTTTACGTGCATTACCCTTCATCACCGTATTACCTAAAGTAACCTGGCCATCACCACCAATAACGACCTGGTTTCCGCGTCTTACTGAAAGAATAGTTGTCCCACGAAATTGTTCCAAAGTTAAATCCTCAATGTAGGCTGAAAATTATAGTGTAAACACCATCCTTTTGCTAAATGGGTGGTATTTACACAACAGTACTTGAAAGGTTAAATGGGGATGAAAAATAAAAAAACAATGGGGTCAAATTAAAAAAGACACGCCATGTGCTAAATTTGATAATTCCAGATGTTGCGCAATACTTTGGCCAATATCGGCAAAGGTATCGCGTCGACCAATAAAACGACTATTTAGACTAGGCCCATAAACCAAGACCGGAATGTGTTCACGGGTGTGATCGGAACCAGGGAAGGTAGGATCACAACCATGATCGGCCGCAATAACAACAAGATCATCGGGTTTTAATAAAGCCTCTAATTCAGGCAAGCGTGCATCAAACACTTCCAGTGCATGCGCATAGCCGATTACATCACGTCGATGGCCATAAGAGGAATCAAAATCCACAAAATTAGTAAAGACTAAGCTCCCTTCAGGAGCAGTTTTCATTGCCTCTAAAGTTGCATCAAACAAAGCCATGTTACCATCAGCTTTAATGGTTTGTGTGACCCCTTGATGCGCGTAAATATCTGCGATTTTACCCAAGGCAATGACTTCCCGACCCACATCTTTTAAATAATCAAGTAGGGTTTTTGCCGGTGGTAAAGTTGCATAATCCTTACGATTTCCCGTACGTTTAAATGAGCCTGGCTCACCGACAAATGGACGTGCAATCACACGGCCAATCTGATATTCATCAACAAGCTCGCGAGCAATCTCACAAATGGCATATAAGCGCTCTAAACCAAAATGTTCCTCATGGGCAGCAATTTGAAACACACTATCTGCTGAAGTATACACAATGGGTTTACCCGTACGCAGATGCTCTTCGCCTAATTCATCAAGAATAGTTGTTCCTGAAGCATGCTTTTCGCCTAAAACACCAGGCAAACCGGTACGCTCAATAAAAGCATCAATTAATTTTTTGGGAAAACAATTAGGTTGCTCAGGAAAATACCCCCACTCAAAAGTAACTGGCACCCCAGCTATTTCCCAATGCCCACTCGGTGTATCTTTGCCCAAGCTTTGCTCTACCGCATAGCCATAATAACCAACAGGGTCAGCAAAAGCAGACAATTCAACAAAGCGTAATCCTGAGCTAGCTAAAGCCGCATGATAAAGACCTAATTTGGCCAAATTAGGTAAGGTTAATGGTCCTTGACGTAATCCAGCTTTATCGCCATCACCACGTGCACATACGTCATGAATATGTACAAACGTATTGGCGCCAGCATCGCCATAACGAGCCGCATCAAGACTGGCACCAATACCAAAAGAATCCATCAATAAAATACAAACTCGCCCTGTCATGCTTAATCCTCAATCTGTTGGCAACGTGTTTCTTTTAAACCTAATAGCATGAGAAATGCAATTAATAAACCTAAAGGTAAAATAATTGCTGCATGTTGGTATGCATCTAACAAATACACTGGTGTTCCATGAACTAAATGCACGCCACTATGGTTCGTTAATAAATAACTAAACATATTTTGATAAATAATATAGCCACCTTGAGTCAATATCGAAATAACACTCACCGCCGTTGCCGTCATTGCCGGTGAACTGCTTTCAGCAACCAGGGCGTAACTAATCACTTGGGCTGAAGTAAATAAGCCTAAGAGGAAAAACAAGACCGTCATCATCGTCAATGAAACAGGAAGATAGAGCACGGCTAAAACAGTCAACATAGAAGCGAGAACCCCCATTTTCATAGGAAGAATTCGTACGCCCATTTTATCGGAGATCCAACCTACCAACGGTGAGCCAATAATTGCGCCTAAAAACAACATACCATTAATCATTGCCGCGTATTCAGCACTAATCTCTAAACGTTGCTCCAAATAAAGCGTACCCATCATTGCGCCAAACACGGCAATCGCCATATTCATTAAACTGGCATAAAAAGCAGCGCGAATATATTGGGTATTAAGATAAGCTTTTTTCGCAGCAGAAAGCACGTCTATTGTTTTGCCAACTTTCTTTAGCGCAACTTGCGGTCTTTCTTTGATCCAAAAAAACATGAGTATCAGCATCACAAAACCAAGAATTCCTACATCTTGCACGGCCTGGCGCCAGCCCACCATCGTTACTAATTTGGTTAGCGGATATTGGGCCAGCATGCCTCCGGCCATTGCCATGGTGACGATTGCTCCCGTCACTAAAGCCATGCGTTTCGGTGGGAACCAATGTGATGCCAAGCGAACCGGACCTAAAAAGCAAAAGGCACTACCAATACCGGTGATAAATCGCGAAAGCAAGGCAAGATAAAAAGAATGAGAGTGCGCCAACAAAAAGGTGCTAACCACACATAAAAACATCGCTATAAGTAAGGTATTTTTAATGGAAAAACGGTCCAATACCATGCCTGCGACAAAAAGAAATAAAACATTGGACAAATAGTAGATGCTTGATAGCCAAGCCATTTTATCAGCTTGGATTTGATAATCTTGCATAATGTTTGCAGCAATAGAAGCAAACATGTTTCCTTGGATAAATTCATAAAAGAAGAATAAGGTTGCTGCAAAACAGACCATCCAGGGCAACAACGACGATTTATAATCCTCGCATTCTTGAAATTCATCCACCATGTGCATTTTTACTCCTCAGATTTAGCGTTTGCAGTACGTTTCGCGGGTCAATAATGCTGCGATTAAAGCCACAACGGCGGTTATGGGAAACATCCACATAGCAAATTGGAAATCAGCAACAGTATACGTTGTTACTGCTGTTTCTGCGTGGTGTGCCATCAACCAACCAAATAATACTTGTCCAACGCCACCACCACCCATAATAATTACAGAGGCGATTCCAGTAGAAGCCCCTGTATTTTCAGCAGGGTTACTTTCAGCGATTAAAGGATAAGAAATTACTTGGGTACTCGTGAAAAAGCCTAAAGCAAAAAAGAGAATGCTCAACATCAGTTGCGAAAGAGCGATGTGTAAAAATAAAGGAAGTACGGTAATTAACGTGGCCGCAGCACCGGCAACCATTAATGGTTTACGGCGCCCTTGTGAATCAGACAGCCAACCTGCTAATGGACAACCAATGACACTCCCCATAAAAATCAAGCTTACCACATTACTGGCTGCCATTTCCGATAAATGATGCACCACTTGCAGGTAACTAGCGCCCCATAAAGCACACAAAACCATAATCGGTAAGTTAAGAAACGATGTAAATAAGCCAGCAAACCAATTTTGAGGATTAGATAAGGCGTGAATAAATCCAGCAACAATCTGTCCTTGATTACTTTGGCTTTTGACTGGTGCTCCTTCAGGTCGATCACGGACAATCCAAGAAATCCACAGCAATAATACCGCACCAACTGCCCCATCAATTAGTAAGGCACGACGCCAACCAAACAGTTCATAAAGATAAGCAAAAGGCGTATGTGCCATCATGCCACCAATAAAGGCCATAGTAACTAAAGAACCGATAACCAGGGCTTGTCTTCTTGGCGGAAACCAGTGAGCGACCAAAACAACACACGATAGAAAGCAAAAGGCATTGCCAATTCCTGAAAGAAAATGGCAAAAAGAGGCAAGAATAAAAGAATTGGTAAGTGCAAAACCTACGGTACCAAGAACACAAAGGAGCATAGCACTTAAGATAACTGTCCGCGTCGAAAAACGGTCGAGAATGACTCCAGCCGGGAGAAGAAAGAGGATGTCTGCCCATAAATAAGCACTGGACATCCAACTTAATTGCGTCGCATCAATGTGAAAATCATCGCGTAGCGGTTGATTAATTACATCAAAAATATTGAGCTGAAAAAATTCGTACAAAAAGAACAGCCCAGCAGACAGACATACAACCCAAGCCATCAGGTCACCACGAGGCACAAAGGCTCTCGAATCTACTGCAACAGAATGCGACACGGTTACTCCTCACATTATGGCTTAAAAATTGCGCTAGAGTATAACAAAACCCAAACGAAATTGGTATCTTTATTGAACAATAATCGTAGGTATTTAATTCACCACTAATTACTACCGCACCGATAGAGCTCAATGCCTAACAACTAGAAGTAGAACCGCGCAACAAGATTAACGGTCGACCATTGGCTATAATTTTCTGAACTGGCGTCATTTGCGCTAATAAATCAGAGGGCATCGTTGCCATCCGATCCACGTAAATCACAACATAATTCTCCGCTTTATTTGCCCATAAATGACAAAGTTCGTTTTTATTCTGCGCAAACTGGACCTTACCTGCTGCATAAAATTGCGCGGAAAATTCGGTTTTGTACTCCCAATACACTAAATCACTCCCCAGCGCCGGCTCTTGTTTTAACCAAGCGGCAATTACTGGTTTTTGTGTTTTAGACACAACATCGGGCATCACATTAAAAAGTACAGTGGCCACTAGAAAGATCAAACCACAGAGTACAGACAAGCTCAAAACTAATCTTTTTGCTCGTAACATGGCTCCTGCGCGTACCCAATATTCCGTGAAAAACAAGGCGAACATTGGCAAACAAGGAAATACATAGGTGTAAATAATATTGCTAGAAAAGGTAAAAAAGAATAAGGAAACAACCGTACACAAAAAAAGATAGCTCAACCAGCCATCGCCATCACGAAACAGCGAAGGTAAGGTTTTGCGGTATTTTACAAACCAGGCAGCGCCTAAAAGACCCCAGGGAAAAATGCCACATGCGGCAAACACCCAAATCATCCCCCAATGTTCTTGATGCGCATAACCATACTTATCACCAGTCCATCCGGGGGTGACAAAACGATGAAAATGCTCACCCACAAGAAAATAATTTAAGAAGCCAGGTGTGCGCTGTTCTGCCCAAATATACCAGGGAAGGGCAATTGCCAGCATAATCAAAATGCCTTTTATCCACGGCAAGCGCTGCCATAAATTACGCCATTGATTGCGCAGCAATACCCAACAAAAGATGGGCATTCCCGCCAAGACAGAGGCAACCGGCCCTTTTGCCAATAACCCCAAACCTAAACCAATAAAAAAAACATAAGACCAACGCTTATTTCCATCAACGATGGCATGCCAAAATGAAACCAGAACTAAAGTGGTGCAGAAAATTAACGACGGATCAGTCATCACCGTTCCGGCATCAAGGAAAAAATATAAAGTCCCTGCAAGAACTAAAGTAGCTAAGGTTGCCACCACCTTACCGCTGTGTTTTTTAGCCAAATCCCAAATAAGCCACAACACACCTATTGATAACAATAATCCTGGTAAACGAACTGCAAACTCATTCACCCCCAAAAACATCATCGATGCTGCCGACAGCCAGGTAGATAATGGTGGTTTTGCCCAAAAAGGCACGCCATAATCATGGAGTAAGGTGACCCAATTCCCCGTTTCCAACATTTTGCGCGCAATTTCACCATAACGCGCTTCAGAAACATCATTTAGAGGGATAAAACACATCGAGATAACGCGACATACCAGCAAGAAAAGCAATGCAAATAAGGCATTGTTAAAAAATTTCTGGGGCAATAGTTTATCGTTTTTTATATCCAAAACAGACCTCTTTCAATTTACGCTACACCTTAACCACTCGGACGAAAAAGATGTTATTACCATTTAAATGGTGAAGAATATTACTCGTTCTTCAAATTAATACAATTTTTTTCACATTTTTTTCCACTAAAACACAGAAAAAACCCAACAAAATAACATGCTAACATAATGAATTATCTATCTTTTTTTTAAACATTTACAGTGCGTAATGAAAATACATGACTCGCAGTTTAGTTTGGTTTACACTGGATGCTGTAAGACGAACTTACGTTAACTTTCTTTTGGAAAATGGGAGCCAAACATGACGTTTAAATTAAAGGAATTTATTGAATTAAAAGCTCATTTAGATAGAACCGTCGATATTATGTTAAAGCATAACAAGAAGAGTGATATTGAAGATCTTCATGAGCCAAGACGCTCTGAACTATTAATGCTCGTTACGGCGCTTAACGATATAATAACACAAATTAACGAAAAATCCGCCAAAGTGAGCAGTAGCGTCTCGGGCAAAAAAGCAGCCTCATCCATCCAGAGCGATTATCTTTTAGCGTATAATGGAATCATGCTTGTTGCAAGACGACATGCAACTGATCTTAGCGGAAAACTGGCTAGCCGCTTAGCTGATGCGGTGGGGATTGACGAGCCTAAAGATAAACCAACAGTCCAAGATTTTGCGAGCGCTCATGTAGCAGCAAACATCTATATTCAACGCGCACTATTTGCAAATGGCGATTCACGCAATGGCATTAAAAAAGACCATATTTTTTCAGCTATAGCACCAGAAAAATTAAAAGAATTGTTAGAAACGAGCTATGTATTAGAAAAAGAAGCACAGATTGAAGTCATTAAGGCACTTGCCATAACTGAAAAGTCTCCAACAGTTAGACCCTATAGCAAACAGACGCCAGAAACAGCGTTAGCAATTTTCCCAAGTTGGGCGAAATTAATTGAGGCTCTTGATACATTAATTGCGGATGAATTAGCTGATAAAAATGTGGCAACAATTAAGAAATTAGATCCTGTACGTGCAGCACAACTTAATTTCCTTGAAACATTATGCAAACAACTTAAAACAGCAAACCTAGAAGAGAAGGAAAAAGTTGCTGTTCTTGCTGGAGCAATGCACCTGGTGCATCAACAGATTAAATTAGAATATACGTATAATTCACTTGTTTACAATGAGTTAGGTAAGTTGCTTCACATTTATACCGCAATACCACAAGATGTTGAAGCATTGCTGCACGCAGCAAATCAATACATTCGCTATGCGACAATAGCGCAAATACCTAACGAGCAACATGGCGTCGGTAAAGCAATACGTACCAAACACCCCTTTGAAAGCATTGACAATTTTGATTTAAAAACAGTTTTGAATTTATTTCAGCAAATGATCAGTGACAAACGTGTTGCCGCATCAAAACTAATTTTTGAAGAGCTAAAACAACAGGCTTCCGAAGCAGAAAAAGAATTGGTTAAAGACCTCCAAGCATCCAGTAAATCCTGGATATCCTCTTTATCATCTTTGAATGGAATATTTAGTGGTGGTGCCAAGAAAGATAAAGCAGTAGCAGTAGCTCACGAATCAGTAGATCAGGAAAGAGTTCCACAAGAACAAGCTACTAGTAGTAATACTAATATTGGCCTGTAACCATCACGGCAAACAAATTGCCTGGCCATTCTGACTAAGTAGCTGTATAATGCAGCTACTTAATTTTAGCAACAAGAGCACGACATATAAGCCATTTAGCTTAATTTTTGCTACAATGCATCTTTTCCCTAATACAGCCGTATCTTGTTCTAATGAAAATTGAATTAATTATTAAAAACATAGCCCGATTTTTAGTGCCTTTAGTTATTGTCTTAAGTATGAATTTTGCGTTCTCCGCGCCCCATTTAGCCTCGCAAAAACTAATCTCCATCACTATAGATGATTTACCCTTTGTTGGTGAATACCGCAATTTTCATTTAAATATGATGATTGAAACGATGACCAAGCAACAAGTACCAGCAACAGGGTTTATTATTGCCAGCGAAGTTCGTAAAGATAATTGGGAAATGTTACGCAAATTTCGCGATGCGGGTTTTGCATTGGGCAATCACACCTTAACCCATGCCAATTTAAGTGCATTAAATAGCCAAGCATACAAACATGAAATTCAGGGGGCTGATGCTATTCTAGAGTCCGTATTAACCAAGCCTAAATATTTTCGTTATCCCTATTTATCAATGAGTTCTGGAAAAAAGAAAGAAGACATACTTTGTTTTCTTGCCAAAAAGAATTATCGCATAGCACCGGTTACAGTAGATTCCAAAGATTTTGTTTTTAATCAGCGCTTATTAGCGGTTCCTGAAATGGAGCGACGCGCTTATCTTGAGGAACTCAAGCCATTTTATCTCGATTTTATCTGGCAACAAACCAAGAATGCAGAAGCGCATAATCAGTATCATCACAATACACAACAAGCACAAATTTTATTAATTCATGCAAACTTGCTCAATGCCTATGTATTGCCTGATCTTATTAATTTATATAAGGACAATGGCTACACCTTTGTCAGTTTGAACGATGCGTTAAAAACATTCAAATACCCAGTGCGTTGTTCAAAACCTCAGCTTCATCCACAGCCACAGCCCCATTCTGAAAACGATGCCGATATTGACGCGTTTATCGATTGGGATTAAGGAATAGCGAAATAATTTAGCCTCTACTCATTAATTTATGATACAATTGCATCAAAATAAATCACATTGAGCAGTAAAATACTAGAACATAGCTTGATAACAACTATCTTAAGCTAGGGTTCTATTTGCCATTATGGCCTACTATTAAGGAAACACCATGAGTTTTACATCTTTAGGTTTAATCGAACCTCTACTACGTGCCGTTAGTGAATCAGGCTATAATGAACCCTCCCCTATTCAAGCACAATCCATTCCGACCATTTTACGCGGAAATGATCTTTTAGCTTCAGCACAAACAGGAACAGGCAAAACGGCTAGCTTTGTATTGCCTATTTTACAAAGACTTCATGATCAACCGCGTGCTAAAAGCAACCACACGAAAGTACTCATCCTGACCCCAACCCGTGAATTAGCAGCCCAGGTACATGAAAGCATTAGACAATATGGAAAACACTTGTCTCTGCGCTCTGCAGTGGTTTTTGGCGGCGTAAAAATTAGTCCACAAATGATGAAGTTACGTGGTGGTGTCGAGATTTTAGTGGCCACCCCAGGACGCTTAATGGATTTATACCAACAACGTGCGATTCAATTTAGCGATGTGAACACATTGGTTTTAGACGAAGCAGATCGCATGTTGGACATGGGTTTTATTCATGATATTAAACGAATTATTAATTTATTACCCAAAGAACGACAAAATCTATTGTTTTCTGCAACCTTCTCAGAAGCCATTCGTACGCTGGCTAAAGGCTTACTTAATAAACCAATTGAAATTGACGTAGCACCGCGTAATACCACAGCGATTGCGGTCAAACAGACCGTACATCCAGTCGATAAAAATCGTAAACATGCCCTACTTAGCCATTTAATTCATAAAAATAAATGGGGGCAAACGTTAGTATTTTCTAAAACCAAACATGGTGCGAATAAATTGGTACAACAATTAGCTGAAGATCATATCTATGCTGCAGCAATCCACGGTAATAAATCACAATCACAACGCACCAAGGTTTTAGCCGATTTTAAATCAGGCGAATTACACATTCTGGTCGCGACAGACATCGCTGCACGTGGAATTGATATTGATCAACTGCCTTGTGTCGTGAACTATGACCTACCCCAAGTTGCCGAAGATTACGTACATCGTATTGGTCGTACCGGTCGTGCGGGCGCCTCTGGAGCTGCGATATCCTTGGTATGTGCGGATGAAGTGGGGCAATTACAAGCCATTGAAAAACTAATTAAACGTAAATTAGAACGCATTGAAATTGAAGATTTTGAACCCCATCATCGTCTACCAAGTTCATCGCTGCCAACGCAAGTTAAGCGAAGTGCACCACGCTCTAGAAAACCTTCCGTAGATGCGAAAAAAATGGGCAATAAACCGTTTAAAAGAACTGCGGCTAAAAAATAATTGTTCTCGGCTGGGCTTTTCAGCCTATAGTGTCAAGTTAAAACCGAAAAATCCCTTCTCCCAGCAATAGGAGCAGGGATTTTTTCCCTTAGTATAAATTCCCCCAACTCCCTCAATTATAAATAAAATTTTCGTGTACTTAGCCTAGTTGTGATAAGCTTAAATCAAATTATAATCATCAATAAACTACATATATGATCGGTCGCGCCAAACTAGATAAAGAGTTTTTCTCAGCCCCTCCGGATATGAGCCATAGTTTTTCTGCAGGCAATACAGCCGTCCAACATGGAGCCGGCACTTATGCCATTGAGTCCTTGTTTACCCTGGAAAAATTATTAGCAGCAAAACGTAGCGAAAAAAAAGATCCTATTTTACGCTTTCTCGTCGATAAATCAGGAAACGCCTGGTTTGCCAGAGAAACTCGCCCGTGGATGCCGGCTCCGAAGCATTATCAAATGACAGGAGACACCCTAGACAGCGCGTATTGCGCTACGGCAGGAACCATGAAATTTAAAAATTCCTCCTATACCCGGCTCAAAAGTATCAACCACCAAAGTGGCGACTTTCATCCCTCCTTTCATTCACTACGTTTATTTTTAGCGATCCTTATTGTCAACGAAAAAACATTACCCTTTAGACTACCGAGAATCCTGGTCGTCAAAGAATTTAATAGCCAGGGCATAATGATATGCAAACATAGATGGCCCGTAGCACGCATTAAAGACTGGGTGCATAATTTTAGCCATGACCAGGAACTGATGACGCGATTAAGCAAACAAGATGCCGATACTAAAATTGTGTGTTATGAAGCGCTAAATCTGCGCAAAAATGAGATGAGTAAAGATAAAAACCAGGCGCTCATTCCCCCAAAAAATCCCTTAAAAAACAGCTTGCTACGACTTAGAAAATTATTCTGCTAATATGTTGATTACCCTAAAAATTTACCATCAATGACCGCCAAGGTTATTGATGGTAAAAAAATGGACTCGCTGAATAAAAAAGGACAAAATTTTGAAGTCATGCTTCACTCACAAAGCAGCATTCACCTTAATTGAGCTGTTAGTCACGCTCATGGTGCTGTGTATCATTCTCGTCTTAGCCATCCCTGCATTAAGCACAATGCTCATGAATAATCGCCTGCGCGCAAACACCGATTTATTGATTAATGCACTCAATTATGCGCGGGGTACTGCTTTAAATGAATCAATGTCCGTGATTGTTTGTCCACTTGGAACATTAAATGCCACCAGCTGCGGCAACAGTTGGCGTGCCGGATGGATTGTCCTAACCCAGCCGATTTCAGGAGCAAATACCTTACTCCAAAGCCAACAATCCACATCCTCAGATCCGGTCTTATCCGCGAATGTAACCAGCATATTATTTGATGCGCATGGTTTAACCACCACTCAAGGCAATTTTACCTTTTGCGACAGCAGAGGCAATACCTTTGCTCAATCCATTGAAGTGCTGGCAACTGGCTTCATTCAATCAGGTTCCACCGCTGGACAGGCAGTGTGGGACAACAGCGCGCTTTCATGCCCTTAATGGAGACTGATATTTATGGATAAAACCAACAAATCTTCAAGCCAACAAGGCATGACCCTAATCGAAGTGTTAATTGCCTTTGTAATTTTAGCAATTAGCATGTTAGGAATTGCTAGCATGCTCATGCTTTCCAGTAAAGTCAATAATTCCAGCTATGCCAAACAACAAGCAGTACAATGCATCTATGATATGTTTGATAAGATACGTACCAATTATCAAGCGGCGATTAATGGCAATTACACCATCAGCAATATAAATAACAGCAACCTAATAACACTGCCAAGCCAACCAGGAACCCTGTGTAATCAAAGTACCTGCTCAACAACAGAACTTGCCACGTACGACACTTGGTATTGGCTGACCTATGACGTGAGTAAATTACCCCACGGCAGTGGTTCTATCACCACATCTCTTGCGCCAGGCACTTCCGGGAATACCCTGATTACGATAACAGTCCAATGGGATGACAGTCTGGCGCAACATCTGGTAGGTGCAAGCAGCACGGCTTCCACAGCAAATCCTAACTATGTACAACTGAGTATACAAAGCCAACTATGAATAAAAACAGACTGAATCAGCATGGTTTTTCTCTAATCGAATTAATGATAACAACGATTATTGGTCTTCTGCTCAGCTATGCCGTGATGGAGGTCTATGTCGCGCAAACCCAAATCTATAAAACCACCAATTCCCAAGATCTCATCCAAAGTACTGAAAATGCGATTGCCAATTTAGTAACCCCCGTAATTCGTTCTGCAGGCTTTGCAGGTTGTGCAGCAGTTGCTACGGTTGTCTCCAGTTTAAATGGTGGTGGTACAAATCCGCTAGGCTCCCTAAATACAAATCCTGCCATGATTGCGGGTTATAATGGCGGCACAAGCATCAATATCGCACAGGATAATAGCGCAAATGACCTCAATGCCACTGATTGGACCCCCTCATTGGATCCAACCTTGGTAGGAAATGTTGAAAACAGCAGTGATGTTTTAGTTGTGCTTGGCGCATCGCCAGGTAGTTTTCCTGCAGGAATAACTGCTATTGATGCCGGTAGCAATTCTTTCACGGTGCAAAGTACAAGTGGCCTAATGCTTACTGCGGGGCAATTTGCGGCGGTATCTGATTGTGTTAAAACATCTATTTTTCAAATTACCGGGATAACGGGAACGGCGATCACCCATGCGGCAGGTTCTGGCGCCTATGCAAATGCATCCGCTAGTTTTGCCATGAATTACCAAATAGGTTCGCAATTTATTCCCTTACAACAAACCGCCTTTTTTGTAGGATACGGACCAGGCGGCCAAAGCGCCTTAATGCGCGCGCAATTAGCAGCCGACACGTGGACGATACAACCCTTAGTTCCAGGAATTGAAGTCATGAAAGTACAATATGGTATTGGCAGCAATGGCAATGTCTCTCAATACGTCACTGCCGATGCAGTGAGCAATTGGGCGGCAGTTTATGCTCTACGTTTGGGTTTTTTAATTGAGGGGCAAGTCGCTTCCGGAACCAAAAATACAAACCAATACACGCTATTAGATACATCAGTAACCGTACCCGCAGACAATCGCCTGCGTCATGTTTATGAAATTACCATCAATATGAGGAATGCGAGCTGATGAACCATGTAAAGCACGGCATGCAAAAAGGTTATATACTCTTAATGACTTTAATTTTGCTTATCATTCTTACCGTACTGGCATTAACAGAGGTTTCACTAAACACCACCCAAACACGGGTTGCCGCTAATGCAACCGATAGCGAAATCAGCTTTGAAAAAACAGAAGGCGCAGTAAATCAGGCTATTAACTACCTCCTTAACGGCACCTACTCCGCAAATAGTTTTCTGCAAAAAAGCAAAGGATTGTATGTCTTCGATCCAACCGCCGCCCCCTTATGGAGAACAATAAATTGGTCCAGTTCTTCAGCAGTAATCAGCGGTTTTCAAGGCAACTCTGGCTCACAAGCCAGTTACATCATTGAACGATTACCCTCGGTAATTAAACCGGGACAAAATATGAAAACACACACCTATATTTATCGCATTACCGCACGTTCAGTGGGTGCCAGTGGCAATGCGGCCGTTTTATTACAAAGTACGATACAAATACCAGAATAGGTCCTACAGATTATGAGTGATGTACGAAATAACATGCAATTAAAAATCCCCCGGCTCAGCGTTCTTTGCCTTTGCAGCTCGGCCTATGCATTACCGACCTTAACTATCCCTCAAATTCCCTTGATCATGGCCAGCCCTGTTCATTCACAAATATTAATCGCCATCGGTAATTCCCAATCCATGGATGGCGATTTAAGTGGCGCGATTATGACCGGTTCAGGAGCCCTTGCATCCGCTTTAAGTTCACTCAATAATTCCAGCTCACCAGTTAATTATACGGTCCCTGCCAATTTCACCCCGCCAATACAAGCGGCAAATAGTAGCGGCTTAGCACCTTATACCGTCAATAAAAGTGGCACGCTCTTAGATAACAGTGCCAGTCGTTTAAATGTAGCCAAAGCAGGTGTACACGCTATTATTGCAACCTACATGCAATCCTCAGATTTTGCTTTAGAAGTATACTCAACCAGCAGCGCCGCAACCTATAATACTTGGGTGTATTATATGTCGCCACCAAACAGTAATTTTACCTTTACCAATACCCCGGTTTCAGGAAATACCTACGTCACCAACCCCTGTTATAATTATTCATCGGCCTCCTCGACCATTAAAAGCAATTGCAGTTCCATTGCCAGTTACTTTGGTGGCACAACCGTATCAGCCAATGCCTACATGCAAATTGGCGCAACCAGTGATGTTCCGTCAATTAATGACGTACTTTACGCGGCTAGCAGCTTTCCCGGCATCTTTCTCACCTATTCAGGACCAAGCCCTGCCACCCCTTACCCACCAAATTTCTCCATTAGCAGTTATAATACCGGCAGCGTGCGAATTAATTACAGCCAATCACAACCTAATATTGGAAATTTTGGCACCAGTCCAACAAATGCAGGCTATGTGCCCTACTCAAAGCAAGTAATTTATTCCCAACGCGGCTTTGGCTATGATGGCAGCCAATCGGCGACTACTGGAACGGTTCTTGTCCCCATGACCAGCGCAGGGAACAGTCCCACGGCCAGCACACTAAATACAGCGATTGCTGCATTTACCCCCTATTTGCAACCGGAAACAAACTCCTCCTCAACCCGTGAAATTAAAGCCATCGCCACCCAATCGCCCATTGCAGGACTGTTATCAACCGCAAAAACCTACCTTTCCTCATTAGCAACTACCAGCGGAAGTTGTCCACAAAAAAAATACGCTATTTTAATTTCAGACGGACTCCCCACCGAAGATCTTAATGGCCATTCCTGGCCCCCTTTAGGAAGTGCTGCCGCTGCAGGTTATGGTATTAGCGCGACCTTTAATACAGACGGATCACTCAATTCAACCAATTGCCAAGCGTTAACCGATACGATTAATACAATTACCACGCTCCAAAAACAAGGAACTCCAACCTACATCATAGGACTTGGCGCAGGGGTTAATCCCACGCTCAATTCACAAGCAGCAGCAACCCTGACGGCAATGGCGGTTGCTGGCGGTACCGCAAATTATTATCCAGCCACGGATGTCACCAGCCTGGTCAATGATCTCAATTCAATTATGATATCGATACAAAATGGCTCCTACATTACTTCTGCAGCCGCTGTGAGTTCCACCCAACTCAGTAATAACAGCCTAGAATACGAAGCCAGTTTTACCTCTAACGATACTCCGTATCAAGATTGGACCGGTAATTTGCTTGCCATGCCCTTAAATCCGATAACCGGTACACCAACCGGGGCAATCAGTTGGTCAGCACGATCTCTTCTTGATACCTTAGTTATTGGCACAGGATGGTCAACCAATCGTTATCTAGCAACCTGGAATCCTACAACCGCTACCGGAGTGCCTTTTGCATGGACTAATATCAGCACAACCCAACAGACCCAGCTTCAACCTGCGGACACCCTTGGCCAACAGAGGTTGCAATACCTACGCGGCAGCACCGCTCTAGAAATTCAGAATGGCGGCACCTTCCGTAATCGCTCGCATATTTTAGGCGATATTATCGACAGCCAAGTCATTTATATTGGCCCGCCCTCTTCACCCTATACCAATTCGAGTTACAGCTCCTTTGCGCAAACCCAGGCAAGCCGCCCCCCAATGCTTTATGTGGGCGCTAATGATGGGATATTGCATGCATTTAATGCAAGCACCGGAAATGAGGTATTTGGTTTCATTCCTAATGCGGTCTTTGGCAATCTGGCTAATCTTAGCTCCCCACTTTATAACTTAAGCCACCTTTATTTTGTTGATGGCTCTCCCCAATCTGCAGATGTACAGTTTGCTAATAACAGTTGGCATACGTTGCTAGTTGGCGGTGAAAATGCCGGGGGTAAGAGTATTTACGCTTTAGACATTACCAACCCCAACAGCATTTCTTCAGAAATTAATTTAGCACAAAATGTGCTATGGGAATTCACAGACAGTGACATGGGATTAAGTTACAGCCAGCCACAAATAGCCCAAATCGGTCTAAGCAATGCAAACCCAGCTACGTTTGCCGTTTTTTTTGGCAATGGCTACAATAATCCGAATAATAACTCCGTATTATATGCGGTTAATCCGCAAACAGGCGCTTTAATTAGCAAAATTAACTTATGCAGTTCGCTACCAAGTGCCTGCAGCAGCACCATGCCCCAAGGATTATCTTCAGTTGCTATTGCCAATCAGGATGGTTTGCAAGGCCAACCCATTACTAATGTGTACGCAGGCGATCTGCAGGGCAATTTATGGTCGGTAAATGTGACGGATGTTAATCCAAGCAATTGGACCGTCCGCTTGTTATTTCAAGCCACTGATTCAAGTGGCAATCCACAACCGATTACAACCCCCCCCGTGGTAACGCTCAATCCAAGTTATCCACGCGTACCCGGTTTATTTGTGATGTTTGGTACTGGACAATTACTACAAACCAGTGATCTAATTACAACACAGACCCAAACAATTTATGGCGTATTGGATGTGCCTCAATCCAACGTTACCTATACACGCACTAATTTACAACAACAAACATTGAATGCGGTATCAACAACCACCTCAGGTTTATCCACGCCAATCCTTACCGCCTCATCCACGCCGCTCAACTGGCATAGCCAATACGGCTGGTATGATGATTTGGTAGTTCCAGGCCAACGTGTGGTCACCAATCCTACCATCAATAATGGCGCCTTTATCAGCACCTTAAATACCCCTCCGTTAAATGCGTGCTCAGGCAGCTTCACATCGATGCTTTTGGAGCTGAATTTCTTGACTGGAGGTGCATTTCCCAACCAACAAATGGGTGGCGTTAATGCCAATGGAACGCTAAATAATGACTATTCATACCCTAATCTAGTCGGAGTTCAATTATCAAATAGCTTTGCTAATGCAGCAACGTTGCTCGGCCCTAACCAAGGAAATAATATTGTTTTACTGATTACCCAATCTAATGGCAGCCAATCTGCTATCCTAAATCCTAATAGCACCCCAAGAAAAATTGGCTGGTGGCAGCTGCAATAAGGATCGCACTATGTCTCAAAAAAAAATACAGGGCTTCACCTTGGTTGAAGTAATGATTGTTGTAGCGATTATTGGCATATTAACGGCTATAGCCTATCCAACCTATGTCAGTTTCATTTTGAAATCGCATCGCACTGATGCCTTAGCTACCTTAGCCCAAGACCAAATTACGCTAGAACGCTGCTATGCACAAAATTTTTCATATAATCAAGTATGCGGCTCCTTACCTACATTCCCACAAACATCACCACAAGGCTATTATCAAATTACGTTAACTAATTTAGGGGCAACAGCTTATACGCTAACGGCCACAGCACTAGGAAGTCAGGTGGAAGATACTACGTGTATCCGCTTTACGGTGGATCAGGCAAATGTAAAAACAGCCGTAGATTCATCAGGAACAGCACAAAGTATTTGCTGGAATCCAACTTAATGCGTTAATGCATCATATTTCCCTTTACAGCAAAGAGCTAATTCCATACCATCTCATTTCAATGGACAGTCCGACTCTAAAATTAAATGGAAATTTTTTGCTTGCTCATTGGTATACTCTATGTATACACCTTAAATTTTTATTTGCCGGCACTCGCCTTATTAATTATTTACATCACCCCAAAATACCCAATCATGCTCTTTTTTCTTTTAGGCATCGCCCTTGCCTGGATACATCAATGGCTGATTTTACCGAAAGGACTTCCCAATGTGGACGTGATTCAACAAGCCACCATCCACGGAACGATTGCCTCCATCCCGCTCACCAATCCGAATAAAACCCAATTCTTGTTCGAACTGGAACAATACAATCATCATCCAGCTCAAGGCCTACTCCAATTGGCCTGGTACAACAAAGTACCACATTTAAAGACAGGGCAACGTTGGCAATTCACCGTCAAAATAAAAAAACCACGTAATTTTCTTAATCCAGGTAGTTTTGACTATGTGACGTCCCTGAGCAAACGACACATCTTTTGGACGGGTTATATTCGCGCAAAGGGCAATAAATTACTCCACAGCACGCATACCAAATTTACTTGGTTGGCACTGCGGGAACGTTTGGGAAATCAACTGGCTCAATTAACGCCCAATCAACCTACAGCAGGGGTTGTTGAAGCCCTTACCTTAAATTTAACCCGCCATATCAGCCAAGAAGACTGGGAGCTCTTTCGCCGCACAGGCACCATTCATTTATTCGGCATTTCCGGAGAACACATTGCCTTAATATCTGGCTTAATTTATTGGTTAAGCAAGTGGTTATGGTCACGCAGCGCTCGTCGTTGCTTATGTTTCCCAGCCCCCTATGTTGCGAGTATTTGCGCTCTTTTAGCCGCCTTGCTTTATGCTTTTTTGGCCGGATTTGAGCCTCCCGTACAACGCGCATTAATGGGATGTTTCTTTTACACGCTGTGTCGTTTAGGCAAACATCGTTTTACACCTTGGCAAGTATGGCGTTATGCCCTATTGGGCGTACTCTGCCTAGAACCACATGCGGTGTTTATGCAAGGATTTTATTTTTCATTCCTTGCTGTAGCTTGTTTACTGCTCACCCAACAACGTTGGCAACTTAAAGGATACAAAGGAAGCGTAGCCTTACAATTAAGTTGTTTAATTGGTTTAATGCCCTTAACTCTATATTGGTATTCTTACGGTTCAATCAATGGCTTTCTTGCCAATCTATTGGCAATTCCCTTGGTTGGCTTTCTCATTGTACCTTTAGCATTAATAACGATGCTCGCCAGTTCTTATAGTTGGGCATGGCTGCTCATGAAACCATTATCATGGCTTATTGCTTTATTATTTAATGGCTTACATTGGACAGAGCATTTGGCGGTGCTTAATCTCGAATGGTCCATTCAGTCAATGGAGTTAGTGCTTGCATTAATGGGGGCTTTACTCATGTGGATTTTATTACCCATTAAACCCTTTCGCTGGCTAGCTCTATTGTGGTTACTGCTCCCCTGCTTTCCACCACGGACTGTAGTTCAATCTGGAGAGGTATTGGTTCATGTTTTAGACGTGGGTCAGGGGTTGGCGATTGCCCTTTATACCGAACATCATGTACTGCTTTATGACACTGGGGATCAATTTTTCCAGGGCAGTGATCTGGGCACAATGGTAATTTTGCCTTATTTCAAAAAACTGGGTATAAAAAAAGTAGATACGATCGTTATCAGCCATCCAGATAAAGATCATCGCGGTGGTCTAAATTCCATTGAGGAGGCCATTGCGGTGAAACAACTTGTCGTCAATGAGCCTCGTTATTACAAACATGGTTTAAAATGCCATGAATATCCTGAATGGCAATGGGATGACGTGCATTTTCGCTTCTTACCTATTGAGATGAAATTTAAAGACAAAAATAACAGCTCCTGCATTTTACAAATCAGTACGAATGCCGGGCGCATTATATTAACCGGTGACATTGAAAAAGAAGCGGAAGATTATCTTGTCAGAACCTATGGTTCTGCACTGTCCTCTGATGTATTAATCGTCCCACATCATGGCAGTAAAACCTCATCCTCTTATCGCTTTTTATTAGAAATCGCCCCGCAGTATGCCATTGCATCTTTAGGTTTTGATAATCGCTTTCATTTTCCACATGCTAAAACCTTAGCCAGCCTGAATGCCTTAAAAATTCCCTTTTATCGAACGGATAAATGCGGCATGGTACAGCTCACCTTACCAATAAAAGGGAAAATCAAGCCGCCTCAATGTTTTAACAATGAATAAATAAAAATACGATGCTTCAATTAAGCAGAATAAGGGCTTATCGCACCTAACCTAGCCTTGTGCTGATTTCTTATCCAGGACTCACGTTAAATAATAAATTTACAGCCCCATTTCACGCTTCGTCGGCAAAGCCTCATTAAGCGTTATAAAATGATAACCATGTTCTTCATACATTTGCAAAAGATCACCCAAAAACAAAGAATTTAATACATTAGCATGCAACAAGATGATTTGTTTGCGGACATTACAACGCTGGCTTTGTTCTGCTTTTTTAGTCTGTTCCCAAACAAAATTTACGTAACGTTGCTTAAATTGACGCATAACTTCAGAATTATTATGCGCGCTATTCTCAATAAACTTTTTGTTTAATTCAAAGTCTCTACTATCAATAGTCACTGGGGCAACGGTATAGTGATTCGCCGTCAAATAATCCAGGACTTTTTGTTTGGTTTTCCATTTTCCTTCAGATAGGTAAGGATAACGAAAATATTTATTGCTGGTCATTAATGGTGACAAAATTTTATCCGCACGTTCAAGATCGGCAATATATATTTCAGCTGTTGTTTTTTTCAAACTCAAATGAGAATAACTATGGCTACCAATCAGAAATCCTGCATTTAAAAATTCATTCATATGCTGCATCGAGTCGGGATTAATACCTTCAGCAATGACAAAGCCAATCGCGGGTGCCTTATGCTCAACTAAAGTCTGAACAATTTTTATAAAAAAGTCCTGCTCCATAGGCAAATCATCTATAGTTAGCGCGATTTCTCGTTCATGGGGAGTACAGACTTTATCAGGGATAAATTGACAAGTAATCACTGTTGCCACGACTAAAAACATACCTAAGACAAAATATTTTATCCCCATCAATCGATCCAAGAACCTAAAAAAAACTTGCATTATAAACACTTGCTCATTTACTGCAATCAAACAATGAATTGATTACCACCACCAAAAATAGCAGTACCAAAATTCTGTGCAGGTACTTTAAATCCTGAATTCCCAAGTTGTCTAAATTCCATTGCATCATCCCTACATATTTTTGCATTAATAAAAGATAGACTATACTTTGTAGAAAAAACAATTTGGATCCTTCTCACTAAACGACAATATTATGCCAAAACAAAAAAATACATCTGCGCCAACTTATCCAGTATCGGACCATTGTAATGGTTCCCATTTTTTTAATCCGGGAATAAATAGCAAAAAAAGCATAAAACAGGTATGGAAAATGCTGCGCGAACGACGTGGAAAAAATCCATGGCCTGCTTTTGTTGAAAATAAAGCAACACCTAAATTGGCGACCAAGCTAGAAACAGATGAGGTGTATGTCACTTATGTAAATCATGCGAGTCATCTAATTCAGATACAAAATATGAATATTTTGACCGATCCAGTCTTTGCAAAAAGAGCCGGCCCGCTATCCTTATTAGGCCCTAAACGCGTGCGCAAACCGGGTATCGAATTAAATGAATTGCCACCAATTAATGTCGTGCTGATTAGTCATAATCATTATGATCACATGGATATCGCTGCCCTTAAAAAATTAGAAAACATGTTTCATCCACTGTTTCTTATTCCCTTAGGCAATCGCAAGTATTTAAAAGAAAAATATTTTCCCAATGTAGTCGAGTTGGATTGGTGGCAAACACATAAAGCCAATGACAGCCATGCGATTACTCTAGTTCCTTCGCAACATTGGTCTATGCGCACTTTTAATGATGCCAACACCACACTTTGGGGCGGTTTTTGGATTCAATTTGCAAAACTTAAAATCTATTTTTCGGGTGATTCAGGCTATGGCCCACATTTTAAATTAATTCATGAAAAATTAGGTGCCCCAGATCTTAGCATTCTTCCTATTGGTTCTTATGAACCGCGCTGGTTTATGAAAGATCAACACATGAATCCAGATGAAGCCGTTTTAGCAAGCCTGGACTTACAAAGCAATCTAAGCCTGGCAACGCACCATCAAACATTTCGTCTCGCGCTTGAAAAAATAAATGATCCCGTTATTGAGTTAAAACGCCGCCTGATAGCGCATGGATTAACTGACAAGGATTTCCAAGCACCAGAAACAGGGGAAACCGTGATTTACAGCCAAAAAATGCACTTGAACGATGATTAAGATGATAACTCGCGGTGGAATGTTAAAGTCTTGCTGAACAATCAGATTTGAGTGTAGTGCTTAACTAGAAATTTCGACCACGATAATGAAAACATCAACAGACCCCAATGATCCTGAACGTAGTGAAAGCTCTCTGTGGAAGATCTCTCACTACGTTCTAGATACCAGCAAAACTAATTTACCGTTTCCACATCAATATTACTGTCATTAAGCAAATTATTCGTATTTCTTTTTATTTCAAAAATACGATATAAGTTTAATGGCAATAATAGCGAATGCAGAAGGAAGACGGGATGCAACTCACTGCCAAGCGCATAAAGAATAAATGCAACATTGGAGCTAATTGCGATAAGGCGCAATGTTAAAATTTTTTTAACATAAAACGTGGCAAAAACTAAGACTGAGGCAACATAACCGATTACTTCGATAATTGAGTCTATTTCAACGATTGAGTCCATTTCAACCTCCACTTAGAGTCCTCAGTATTTAACATAGCACTGAGTCAGATAAACCCGCAAGCGATCTGCTAAATCGTAGAAGGTTAATTCCGCATTTATATCAATGGTAAAACAATCAGTTAAAAGATTGTATTAAATCTACAAATCTATTGAACTCACAATACGTTAACTGGTTTTTCTTTGCGGATTACCTGATTTGCTGTACGCTCAGGTACAAAGGTAATTAGCTCGCGTTCAAAAGTCGCCTTAATTGCGGTAAGTACTTCATCTCTCACGACAGCCAAATCACTTTTTGACCAATACAATAATTTCAACTCCACACCGCCACTGTCGATCATTTGCGATAATAAAATTTTAGTACTGGGTTTCGGTAAAATATGAATGCAATCATCACAAATATTTTTCAACAAGACTTTAATGTTCGCTATGTTATGTGCCGCGTTAATACGCAAAACGATTTCATCGCGTTTTTGTGGGTATGTGCTTAAATTGGTAATTTCAGATTTGATTAACCCCTCATTTGGGATACGAATCAGGCGATTATCACTGGTTTTAATTTTGGTAGATAACCAATCAATCGTTTCTACCGTTCCTTTAATATCTTTAATAGAAATCACATCACCGACTTTAAATGGGCGTTCAAATAAAAGAAAAACGCCACTAATAAGATTAGATGCTGCTGTTTGCGAAGCAAAACTTAGAGCAACCGTAAACAGACCCGCAGTACCTAATAATATTGTTAATTTAAAACCCATTTCATGCAATGCAGAAACCAAAAACAGTAAAAATAAACCGTAATAAACAATACGACTGGATAACATGGCATGATGTTTTGAAAACTTATTTTCAATAAATAGCCCAACTAAGTAACTGATTTTTTTTGCAAAAAAATAACCAAAAAAAAGTAAAATTAATGCAAAAGCAATGTGTTCCCATTGTAAATGCTTAATATAATCTAATGTGCTTTCCATAATCGCTCAGGCCAAATTCAAAAAAATAAAAAATAGTATCAAGTTAACTGCACTATTCCTACTAATTTTATTGAGACAATGGGCGCATTAAAAACTAAAAACTGCAAGACGAAGCTTGCAGTTTAAAGATAAGGGTGAAGAAAATACTAATAACAGGACTTTTGTAACCAACAATGCCCATAGCGATTGCACACACGTACTGTTCGACATGCAGGGGCGTAATAATCATCGTAATAAGGAGTGCCAATAACGACTCCAGGTCCCCAACCGCCGCCGCCATAATATCCACCATGCCAACCACCACCGCCACCATGCCAACCACCACCGCCACCATGCCAACCACCGCCGCCGCCGTGCCAACCACCGCCGCCGCCGTGCCAACCACCGCCGCCGCCGTGCCCGCCACCGCCGCCGCCGTGCCCGCCACCACCGCCGCCGTGCGCACTACATACTGTGCTAGCAAATAGGCCTAGAGCAAAAACTGCTGTACGTATGACATTACTCATAGTATTTCCACTCATGATACATCCCCATTTTTTTATTTGTTCCTTGCTTTTATTATAGCTCAAAATGGACTTAATTATTGCAGTAATTACTATGATTAAAGTGATTTTTTGAGTGAGTTATCTATGGCATTTTCAATACGGCAAATAAATGCGATAATAAGAAGTCATACGTTTTTTTCAACTATTTATGCAACTCACGCAATTTACTGATTATTCATTACGCGCCTTAATTTACATTAGTGTACGGCAACAAATCTGTACTATTAACGAAATTTCAATTGCCTATTCTATTTCCCGGAATCATTTAATAAAGATAATACACAGCCTATCTAAAATCGGTATCGTAAAAACCATCCGCGGAAAAAATGGCGGTATAAAAATGGCTATTTCTCCTGATAAAATTAACTTAAAGCAGCTTATCCTAAAATTAGAACCAAATTTTGATTTAGTTCCTTGCTTTAGCCAAAATAAAGAACCGTGCCGGATTGCATCAGCCTGCAAATTACAAACCATCCTCTATGAGGCGCAAAAAGCATTTTTAACTGTTTTAGAAAAATTTACCTTAGCCGACATTATGCATAATCAAGCTGCGCTACACCAATTACTGAAAATAAATTAGCGAAGGCTCATGATTAAAGAAAAAACGGAAGCGATTACCTTATTATTTGATTCAAAAGAAAAAGAACGTAATAATGCCAGGGCTTTGCTTAAAATTCTGAATGCTATAAAAAATTAACCCCTAAGTTATATCGGTCTGATGTCATAATAAGTTGCATTTAAAATACAACTTATTTATCATTGTTCTAACTAACACATTGGCAGTAAATCATGACTGCGCTAACTACAGAACATGTAAAAAAACTCGTAACTCATTTTTATCAATACGTGCAAAAAGATGAGGTATTAAGCCCTGTATTTAATGAGGTAGCTAAAGTCGATTGGGAGAAACATCTCCCCCTCCTTTGCCAATTTTGGAACAGTGTGATGCTGAAAACCAATGAATACCATGGCAACGCCTACCAAAAACATGTTTTACTGAAAGAATTCACCGCCATTAAAGAAGAACACTTTCTCCGCTGGCTCAATTTATTTAAACAAGAGGCAATAAAGCATTTGCCAAAAGAAGCTGCGGAAGAAATAATTCATAGAGCGTCGTTAATTGCCGAGTCATTAAAATTCGGCATGTTAAACAAAGACAACCAAGAGGAGTGAATGTACATGATAAAACCACTGACTCGTGATATCTTATTGACTTTAGTAATTAAATTTACTCTGTTATTTGTATTATGGACGGTCTGCTTCAAAAACGTGGAAAAGCCGAATAGAAATACAGAACAATGGTTGTTTGGTGCAATACAACAACAACAACCATAAATCCAAGGGCAATTAATAGTTCTATAAAATCAGTAACCTATTAATTGCCCCCCTAAAAATGCTATATTCATTTTTACTTATGAGGTGAGCCCATGATTCCTGGTAGTGACCTAGTTGATCTTTCCCGTCTCCAATTCGCCCTAACGGCACTGTACCATTTTCTATTTGTTCCATTGACGTTAGGTTTGTCCTTAATTTTAGCCATTATGGAAACCATTTTTGTCATGACGGGACGCGATATTTGGCGCCAAATGGTCAAATATTGGGGTATGCTTTTTGGAATTAACTTCGTTTTAGGTGTAGCTACCGGTTTAACGATGGAGTTCCAGTTTGGTACGAATTGGGCTTATTATTCTCATTATGTGGGTGATGTTTTTGGTGCCCCCTTAGCAATTGAAGGCATTATGGCCTTCTTTTTAGAGGCGACCTTTGTTGGTTTATTTTTCTTTGGTTGGGATAAGTTAAGTCGTGTGCAGCATATGTATTGTACTTGGCTTCTGGCTTTAGGCACCAATCTTTCAGCCTTATGGATTTTAATTGCAAATGGCTGGATGCAAAATCCTGTGGGTGCTGAATTCAATTTCCAGACCATGCGCATGGAAGTCACCAACTTTGCCACCGTAATGTTTAACCCAGTGGCCCAAGCTAAATTTGTCCATACAATTAGTGCCGGCTATGTCACCGGATCCATGTTTGTCCTCTCCATTAGCGCCTATTTTCTATTACGTCGCCGAAACATTAATTTTGCCAAACGTTCGATGACGGTAGCGGTAAGCTTTGGCTTAGCATCTGCATTAGCAGTAGTTGTTTTAGGCGATGAAAGTGGGTATCTTGATTACAATAATCAAAAAATGAAATTTGCCGCCATCGAAGCCCTCTGGCACACGGGAAAAACACCAGCAGGGCTTACCCTGATAGGCCTTCCCAATGAACAATCGATGACCACCGATTATGCTATTGAAATCCCTTATGCCTTAGGATTAATCGCTACGCGTTCCTTTAGTCAACCGCTGGAAGGGATTGCTGAATTGATTGCCCAAGGAAAAGAGCACATCAAAGAAGGCATGCTCGCCTATGATGCGTTAACACGCCTCCAGAAAAATCCCAATGATG
Source organism: uncultured Gammaproteobacteria bacterium (assembly GCA_963844185.1). Lineage (GTDB taxonomy): Bacteria > Pseudomonadota > Gammaproteobacteria > Legionellales > Legionellaceae > Legionella. Next base: position 76,923 of record CAWJMX010000011.1, on the reverse strand, counting down.
AACAGGCAAAGGCAGATTTTACAGCGCATAATGCCTTTTTAGGTTATGGTTTGTTATTGAAAAAATACACCGAAAAGGTTGTTGATGCCAACGAAGAACAAATTGATAAAGCAGCGCACGATCTGAAGCCTAAGGTTACTCCTTTATTCTTCTCGTTCCGGATTATGGTGGCCTGTGGTTTCTTCTTCATTTTATTATTCGCTGTCGGTTTTTACTTGTCGGCAAAACGTCAACTACATACTTCGCGTTGGTATTTACATGCTGCCTTCTGGGCTTTACCCTTGCCATGGCTTGCAGCTGAATTAGGTTGGATAGTGGCCGAATATGGACGTCAACCCTGGGTAGTACAAGGAATATTACCGACGATGATGGGGACCTCATCAGTCAGCACCGCCCAAGTACTTACATCCATTTCCGGCTTTGTCCTCTTTTACAGTACGCTTGCGGTAGTTGAAGTCTACTTGATGGTCAAATACATCCGTCTTGGCCCTGATAATCTAGCTCACTAGGAGAATAATGATGCCTTTAGATTACGAAACTTTACGTGTTATATGGTGGGTACTGCTTGGTGTTTTACTGATTGGTTTTGCCGTATTTGATGGCTTTGATTTAGGCGTTGCCATGTGGCTGCCCTGGATTGCAAAAACCGATATGGACCGACGTGTACTAATTAACAGTATTGCGCCAACCTGGGAAGGAAACCAAGTCTGGTTTATTCTTGGTGGTGGCGCAATTTTTGCCGCGTGGCCAGCATTATATGCCGTGTCATTCTCAGGTTTTTATCTAGCGATGCTCCTGATTCTACTTGCATTAATTTTGCGGCCGGTAGGCTTTAAATACCGCTCCAAAGTAAATAATCCACAATGGCGCGCCTTTTGGGACTATGCTTTATTTATTGGTGGTTTTGTTCCAGCACTAATTTTTGGTGTTGCCGTAGGCAATGTATTGCAAGGTGTTCCCTTTAATTTTGACGATCAACTGCGCCCATTCTACACCGGGAGCTTTTTCGCTTTACTAAATCCATTTGCCTTATTATGCGGTATCTTATCCATTTTAATGCTGGCCATGCATGGTGCGTGTTTTCTTAATGTGAAAACCGAAAAACACCTACAAAAAAGTGCGATTAAAGCGGGAAGAATAAGTGCGCTACTCACCTTGCTTGTATTTATTGGGGCTGGATTCTGGCTGCATTATGGCATTAATGGTTATACCTTAAACGGCGTTTTACCTCATGATGGTCCATCAAATCCGCTTTATAAAACGGCAGTACAACAAGCCGATGCCTGGTTTAATAACTACCGTAATTTCCCAATTTCTTTATTGGCGCCGATTGTGGGTATTGTTGGTGCATTTTTAGCACTAATGTTAACTCGCTTTGCAAAACTTGCTTTTGTTTGTAGCGCTCTTTCAGTTACGGGGATTATAGCCACAGTTGGTGTGAGCATGTTTCCATTCATCCTCCCCTCGTCTACAAATCCGGAGCAAAGCCTAACTGTTTGGGACAGTTCTTCAAGCCAGTTAACGCTGTTTATTATGTTAGTAGCGGTCATCATCTTTTTGCCGATTGTGCTGGGATACACCGCTTGGGTTTACCGTGTGTTACGCGGTAAGGTAACGGCAGAGACGATTACCAAGAATCACGAAACCGCTTATTAGGAGATTATTTTATGTGGTATTTTTCCTGGATTTTAGGCACGGGATTAGCCTGTGCTTTTGCAATATTAAATGCAATGTGGCTTGAACTTAGAGATAATGATGACGAGCAAGCTGAGGCTAGAAAAGCTTAAAATCGCTTGATAAAGCCTGATAAACCGTGAATGTAGGAACAAACGAAAACTCATCTTCTCCCACTCAATGGGAGAAGATGAGTTTTCTTTAACTTGACAGCTATGTGCTTTACAGTCCCCTCCCCTACGAAAACCACTAAGCCAAACCTACACGTGCACGATAGTGAATAGGGGCTAAATCCGCCACTAGCGCTCACCACCCTCAACGCGCTGTATTTTAAAAAAGAAAATTTGCCACTAATCGCTGGTTTTTATGCCGGGCTATTGCAAATTATCGCTCAACTTCTTCGATTTGTATGGCCTGAATTCTGAGGATCATTACATTCGTCAAGTTCTTGGTGAGCTTTTTCAATAGCTTTAATCCTTTTTTGTCCCTGGGTTTCAGCAAAAAAGCCAAAAGTTCTTTGTTCCTTCGAAGTGCTTAGCCATTTTCCAATCATTAATAACAAACCTATGCCCGTAGCGGCAATAGCTATATTGGTTAAAAGGGGCTTCCAGAAGGCTCGGTGCATTTTCAGCTCTCGATATCCTTCATTAATGGTTTGAGCAAACTCTTTTCTTAACTTTTCAAGCCTGTCAGGGTTCTCTTTATCTGCGCGAGCGGCGATAAATTCCGTTGCTGTATTTGCAAGCTTTTTCGCTAATTCTTGAGCTTTTTCGCTTTCTTGTTTGCCTCTGGGATCGTCTGTTTCTTCAGATAATTTCTTGCCATAAGCTTCTAATTCGTTAATATGCTCATATAAGGTTTTAACACGGCCTATACTTGTCTCTCCTAATTCCGTTTTTGGTTTAAATTGTGCGTCAAATGCAGCGCGATGTTCTGATGCTACGGCTGTTTTGGTCAGATAATAGGTATAATGCTCCGCAGCTGCTGAAAAATTGTCTTCTGGGTTTTGTTGATGCCAGGATAATACCAAGGGAACTACCATTTTCAGAGCATAGGGTAAGATTAAGGCCTTATTTTCCGTGTGTTCCAATAAGAAACGATAAGCATTAAGGCTCGGTTGGCAAATGCTATTATCTTGCAAAGACAAGCTTAAAATTGATTTTTCCTGTAATAAAAGACCTTCAATAGCTATTGTATCTAAAAGGGACTTCCAGGAAGGAGGAGATATATTTATCTTATTGTATTCATTCTTAATTGTTTGAGTAAACTCTTCTTTTAATTCGTCCAGTCGGTCAGGATTCTCTTTATTAGCACGCGCAAGGATAAATTGTTTTACGATCATTGAAAGCTTTTTCGCTAACTTTTGAGGTGCTTTTTCACGTTCTTGTGATAATTGTTTAATGTACTTATATAATACATTAACGTCAGGATTGATAATTTTTGCCGCAGTCTTGAGCAAGTCTCTAAAGGTTGGGGCGGGAGTCAAATATTCCTGTTGAGCTATTTTAAGCTGATTCTCATAAACCTTGACCAAGTCTGCGGCCTTATCAGAATCAACCCCTTTGAGGATTAAAATTTTTACCATTTCCTCATAGGTATAAGGGGCTAAAGTCAATGTTGTCAGGCGTCTTGCTAACGCGGTACTGGGAGCGCGTCGTCCTGCCATGGTGACTGGGTTTTGCGTTCCAATGACCATAAAACCAGGTTTTTGGGGACGTTCTCCTTCAGGTGTTTTCCCCATTAACAAAGCATTAAGGAGACGCTCCATCATTGGAGAACTATTAATTTCATCAATAACTACGACAGCTCCTTCATGAAAGGCTTTTATCAAAAGGGCTGTTTTCTCTTCTGTTTGCATACTGACTGGCATACGATAAAGAGGCTTATCCTTATCAGTATTGGCGCTCCCTTTGTAATCATGAATTTCTTCATAACCATGAGCACGCAATGTGCTTACAACGAATTCACTTTTACCAATACCAGGCTCGCCATCCAGAATAATACCGCCCAAACCACCATAGCGCTGGGGGTCATTGGATGCGGATAGACGTCTGAATTGACGCAAGTCCAGTAAATCACTCAAGTGCTGACCAATATATTCTCGAGAGGCCGTAACTAGGAAATCATCGTGTTGAAGCGCTGTTTTTTTGCGCTCTAATTCAGCCTGGGGTTTGCATTCCCTGTTAAATGCTTTTTGGTGTTTTTCCGGAACCAATGTTTGCGCTAAAGTATAGGCATAATGCTCTGCCGCTAGGAGATTATTGTTTGCTGTGGGGTTCTCCTGATGATAAGCCAAAACTAGCAATGCCATCATTTGCAATTCCCGAGGTGAGATGAGAACTTTATCCTCGGAGTGTTCACATAAGAAACGATAAACCTTAAGGAGTGGTTGGCAAAGAGCGAGAGTATCGAGAGAGGTCTCTGCAAAAACGGGTTTTAAAATTTTTTCATAAATGAATTCTTGTGGCATCGGTTCAAAGACTACGGCATTGCCATGTCGCTCAAAAAACGGGGACAGCTTGCGCTCATCCCCATAATTGATGGGATTGCCTGCGAAGATGACCTTATGATGCTCACTTAAGCGATGATATTGACCCTGAATCAGGATACCAGCTGACTTATTAAATAAGCCTTCAAATTCACTCCATTGTCTCGGACTTAAATTGGCTTCATCAATGAAGAGTATTTTTTGTTTGTCGGATGAATCGGTGGCCCAATCGAGAAGCTGGGATTCGCCCTGATAGAGCACATTGGTTTCGGTGTTCTTGAAATTTTCTTCCACAAAAGTTGACTTACCAACGGCCGTAAGGCCAGTGAGAAAGACATAGGGCGAATTGTTTAAGACTTGAGTGACTGCATTAAGGCGTTGTCCATTAAATGCCTGGGCTATAGCAATACTTTGGTCGGCTTTAAACTCCTCTAATTTCAATCCTCCAGCTAAACCATGCAGTCCTTTCCATGCATCCTCCGAAGATGATGCATCAGGATTATTTTGTAGATAAGATAGACGGGCTCTAAGCTTGGCTAGAGGCTCTCTCTCTAGTTCTTCTTGGCTTAGCCGCTCGATTTCACTGGGAAGGAAAAGACGTTTCAGGCTTTCGTATTTTACATCAGGAGTTATATCATATTGTTCGGCCTTTAAATAAGAAAAGGCATTATTCTCGCTTATTAGCAGCAATTGACCTGGCGCATTTTGTTTGTTGTGCCTTGCCAGTAATAAGGGGGCCAAGGCATCTACTAACTCTTGTGAAAAACGCCCTTTTAAGATTACCTTTTCATCCTTCTCCAGAGCATTTAAAAGGGCGCAGTTTGTTTTTTGAAAGGCTAGTTGACAGGTTTGGGGCTCGAAGTTGGCGTTGGTATGAGTTAATAAATCATCGCCTTCGCATTCTGAAACGTCTATCACGTTCCAGCTCGGATCGTCTTTGGTTAAACGATCTACTGTTGTATCATAGTCTGTACTGACAAGAACTCTGGTTTTTTCCGTTGTCTCTAACGCCTCAGTTAGACGATTGCTCGATAATTTTTCGTTCAAGACATCGGGAAGGATTATAGTAGGTGCACAATGCACGATTAAACGAACTTGATGCTCTTGACAAGCGGCCAAGAGAGCGGCCCATTCTTTCTCATCTAAGGCATGTGTTAGATTAACGTGCAATTCCCTGTTCGCAGAGACTTCAATCAAGCCATTAATCGTATTTAGTGTTTTTGTCTCATTGTCACACTCATAACGCTTGAAAAACTCGCTCAGACGGCTTGAGTTTAAGACTTCGGCTTCAGGTATAAACGAAGTATCCAAGGTCATGCAAGCGGTTAATTCTTCCCAGGGATAACCTTCGCTTGTAAGAAAACGGAAGGACTCTGGAAGATGAATCGTGCGTCCGCCATGCTCAATTTTTCCGTGTAAACAAGCCTGTTGCCAAAAAGTAATGAATTTTTCATCATGCAAAGGAGGATTTTGCAGCTCAAGGGGAAAACCACTGTCCAGAGCCTTTTGCAATGCGCCCTCAACAAAATAAAGATTATCTTGTTTAATCTCCCAGCGCCCCAAAAGGCGCTCCTCCCAGTCCATTGCCTTGTAAAGGTTAATGGGGAAGGTTCTATTTATATCCACATCGGTTATCTTTTCCAGAAATGGAGGCACAATTTTTTGTAGATGGTTTGACAGCGATTGCGAGTCAAATGAGCAATGTTCTATTCGGTCAAAGCGGGAATAAAAGTCAGAGCCCTGATAACAATCTGGTTTATTAATATTCATAAGGCCAATGACTAGGGCATCTGCTGGCAGTTCTGTACCATCAGCATGACGTGTCATATCCAGCAAACCATTGAAGCGCACAATATCATCGGCATCAAAATTATCGTAATTGACGATCAGAACTGGTGGATTACCTTTGTCTTGCTCCTTTATCAAAAAATCATGTAGTGGTCCACCGGGGCCTTTTCTTAATACCCCTTTCACAACGTGGTTAATTTGATCAACTTGCCGCTCTAAAAAAGGGGCTGAACACACTAGGTCCTCAGGAGAGTTAACATAGAAGAAAGGACGCGAAATATGTTGGCAATGGCTCTGCAAACTCAATTGCAGCGCTTGCACATCGGCACTGCCTGTTAATTCAACCAGCCGTTTTTTGAGCGTCCCAGGTTGAGTCAGATCTTGACAATAACCTAATACGGTGTCTGCATATGGATTTTGTTTTTCCCAAGTTTGAAGTTCTTTTTCCACGGCTTGGAGCCATTGTTTCTCGTTGACAGATGTTTCCTGGTGTGGCTCCTTGATTGTTTCGTGGATTTCAGTGGATGTTTTCTGGGCTTGGTTATTAGCCGATGCAGGTTTGGAATTAGAAAGAACAAAGCACAGTTTCTTAATAAGCTCTTTTTTGTCGGAGTTAAGGTGCTTTAATTTTTTGATACAATCTTGATTTTCTTCCCATGTTAAAACTTCGATACTCTTTTCCAGGCGTTTTGCAGAAGTATTGGGTTGTAATAAAATAAATTGCTCCAGCAAGGCCAAGGCATAAGCCGGAATTGTTTCATTTGCTTTGATAGCTGATATCCAAGCAGGTATTCCACGGGTATTTCGCAGCAATAATCCATCCAAATCATCAACTGATAATGTCTTCGGATCGGGTAATAGATGGGCCATATCCTTTTTATTTAACGCGCGACAATAGGCTAGTAAACCGCCATCTTGAATAAATTTCTGGGGGTTATTGATGCCAGGTTGCACCGATGAACTACAATTGCCGCAAACTGAAATAACAGAACCAATACACTCTTTAATCGCCTTATCTAACTCATTTGGTGCTAATTTTTTAGCGCCATTAATAAAATTAGGATCATAAAGAACCCATTTCTCTTCAACTTTCAAATAGTTAAGACCTACAGCATGCCAAGGGTTCGATAGCATGATAGGGCCTTTCTTTTTTTCGAGGAAAAAAGATAAATTATCGCCAAGATAGGTCACATCCCCCTGATTTTCCTGGAATTTTTTGACGTAGTTTTTAAAGAGATGTCTAAAAATAGATTCTAACTCCCTATTTAGACTCTCTTTATTGCCATCCCAGTCATTGATTTTTTTCATAGAGTAAGTCCAGTTCTCCATTGAGTGATCAATAAAATATCGTGATAGGGGAAAGCAAATCCCATCCTGTATCTTGGGTATAAATTCTTTTTCATTTTTCAGTGTTAAATACTGCGAGAGTTTTTCAATCACCATGCTCTGTTGCCAGGTTTTATTTTCCCCGGTAAACTGAAAATCATGATTTTTTTTAGGTGTATGATCTCGAAATCTATTGGCATCGTGTTGCGGATCGCCAGGCCTATGGTATGAAGGTTCAACGCTTCTTCTTATTTCTAACGATGATAAATCCCTATCCGCTGAGTTTAGGAATTTATTAACCATCTCGTTTTCACAGCCATACAAATCAATATATACAAGATTTTTTGCATTAACGGTGAGACGATTCAAATTGGACCTAATGATATCAGAGTTATCGAGAAGAAGCCGTTTAAGGTTGGGCAGTCGGAGATCTTGTTCAAGATTTCCTTCCAGCGAGTCGCTGCCACCCAAATGTAGTACTTCAAGACTCCTTGCATTTGTTAGTAGGTGTTCCAAATTTGCTGCCGTAATAATCGCATTCTGGAGAGTAAGTTCTTCAAGGTTTGGCAATTCGATTTTTTTGGTGAATTTGGTGTTCTCTTCGATGGTTTGCTCTTCTTGATCCCGATTAAACCAACGTAGCGAGAGTTTTTTAAGTTTGGAGGCGTGCACAAGCATATGCTCCAAACCAGTCACGGTAATACCTGTCTTATCAAGATAAAGCTCTTCAAGATTTTTCAGGTTAAACTCCCTTGTAATTGCACCAGACAATTTGCAGTTAAGCAAATTAAGTGTCTTAAGCTTGGGGGAATTTGCGATGAGACTCTGCAAATTAGCCAAGGTGATTCTACTATTTTGGAGGTCTAGATCTACAAGGCCTGCCAGATTGAGTTCCTCTGCAATCTCGCCAGACAATTTGCAGTTAATTAAATTAAGGGTTTTAAGCTTGGGCGAATTTGCGATGAGACGCTGCAAACTAGCCAGGCTAATCTGGCTATTCTGGAGATTAAGCGCAACAAGGTCTGGCAGGTTAAGGTTCTCAGTCATCTCGCCAGACAAGTCGCAGTTAGCCAAATTGAGTGTTTCAAGCTTAGGAGAATTTGCGATGAGACACTGCAAACTAGCCAGGGTAATCTGGCTACTTTGGAGATTAAGCGTAACAAGGTCTGGCAGGTTAAGGTTCTTGGTCATCTCGCCAGACAAGTTGCAGTTAGCCAAATTGAGTGTTTTAAGTTTGGGCGAATTTGCGATGAAATGCTGCAAACTAGCCAGGGTAATCTGGCTCCTCTGGAGACTAAGCGCAACAAGGTCTGGCAGGTTAAGGTTCTCAGTCATCTCGCCAGACAAGTTGCAGTTAGCCAAATTGAGTGTTTTAAGCTTGGGCGAATTTGCGATGAGGCGCTGCAAACTAGCCAGGGTAATCTGGCTACTTTGGAGATTAAGCGCAACAAGGTCTGGCAGGTTAAGGTTCTCGCTCATCTCACCAGACAAGTTACAGTTAAACAAATCGAGTGTTTCAAGCTTGGAGGAGTTTGCGATGAAACGCTGCAAACTAGCCAGGGTAATCTGACTACTTTGGAGATTAAGCGCAACAAGGTCTGGCAGGTTGAGGTTCTCTACAATCTCACCAGATAAATTTTGGCAGCCAGCTAAATTAAGTGTTTTAAGCTTGAGTTTCTTGGTAATGAGACCGTGTATATCAGCCAGTGAGATATTGCTATCGTGTAGGTTTAGTTCTTCAAGTTCCTCCAGATTGGCGTATTCCGCCGCAATCTCACCAGACAAATTTTTGCAGTAAGACAGATTAAGTTTTTTAAGCTTGCCAGCTTGGCTGAGTATCGGTTGCAAGATTGCAAGTGAGAGATCACTGATACGCAGAGTTAGTTCTTCAAGGTTTTTCAAGTTCAGCGAACTCGTGTGGTCACCTGATAGCCCGTCTAAAGTGAGTATTTTGAGCGCAGGGACATGCGAAAGTAATGTTTGTAAGTCAGTTAATTTAATCGTGCCTAAAAGCGAAATATTTTCAATTTTCTGAAGATTTTCTTGATTTAAGGTCACATTATTTTTTGTCACGGCCTTAGTCTCGCCCCAAAGCTCGGTTAGCATTTTTTCATCTAAAACTAATTTGCTGTATTCGCATTTAACACCTATTTCCGGGAATACTTTGCTTAGCTCAAGGACTGCCTCATTAGCCTTTATCGAGAATTCATCATGAATAATCTCTTCAAGTCGAGGAGTTGCTTTTTTGAGAATGGATAAAAGAGATTTTGTGTTTTGGGTAATATAGTCTTTTATGAAGAGCCTGCGAATTTTAGGTTGGTCCTCATTATTTAATAAGCATTGCAATTCATAATCATCTAAAATGCACACTTGATCTTGCGTTAACTGGTGCTGCACAACAGCAGCACGTGTGATGTCACTATTAAAAGCAGGGGTTATACGTTTATATAAATAAGAGCCATTTTCTAGTGGTATGACCTCATTGCCTTGCCAAATATAAATGGAGACCCCTTCGTCTATTAGTTGTTCAAGGATTTTCTTTACAGCTTGAGTTTTGTCACTTGACCAACCACTTGCGGTCCAGTCGGCAATTATCAGTGCTTTATTCTCTTGTTCACGCCCGAGACTTGCTTTTTTCCAAGGTTTTTTATTTTTAATTAATCGACTAACATCCAAAGTGCCCTGTGGTTTATGGGTATATGAGGTTGTTTCTCGTTTATTAACATAATAAAAATGGTCAGGCAAATGCATCACCAACACCCAATTAGAATAATATTTATTCAGTATATGTATGTTTAATATATTTCGTCAATAATAAATGCATAATCCATGTGGGGCACAAGGCTCTATCGAAGATTGAATGGCTCCAGCAATATTCAATCTAGTTCGACTAGCGGCTGTCCCAACCAGCTTTGTTTTACCTTTTTATATTCATCAATATGACGAATGATCGTAGCCTGGTAGATGCGAAGGGCTTGGCTAATCATAGGTACAGACTGCTCTTATAACCCGTTGAACAAACTTTCATCTAAACTAGATAAAGAAAATATCCAGTCACAAAAACAAGATCACATCGTTGACCATCATCCTAGTCCAATAAAAAGCGAGCAAACCAACCATGAAGAGTTACCAGTTAGTTCACTACCCTTAAGTTCAGAGACATCCTCTTCCCCCTAGGTATCACTTAGTATAAAAAGATTAACTAAAATACCGATCACAACTAGTTTATGCTCTGTCTCCTCATTTTTTGTCACACCCCTTAATAAACTCAGCAGCATAATTGGATACGAGTTCTTTCTGATTATCAACTGTTACCAAATGATAACAGTCATCAAGATATTTAATTTCCACATGATTTGTACCCATATGGTTTTTTATATATTCAGCATTTTTTATACTGGCCATATCGTCAAATATGGAATGAATGATTAAGGTAGGTGTATTAAATTGGGGTAAAATTTGTTTTGTGTGTTTGATTAACTGATCTACTTCATAACAAACAAGTCCTGGCATTACCATACGGCCAACTTCAGACGAATTGTTTTTTATAGGTGCTTTTACCAAGGACTCAATCGCTGACCTTCGTGCTTCATTCTTGATTCCAAAAGGAGAGTCCGCTTTAAAATCACATATAAATTTCAAGGGTGTATTTATTATAGAGGACAAAATAAACCTTTTGTATCTTGGCATATTCCAACCATCGAAAAAAATAACCGGACTCATTAATATAACTCCTGCGATTTTAGATGGCATTTTAACAGCCAGATTGATTGCAAGAAGAGCACCTGCTGAAAGACCTGCAACAAAAATAGTATCGCAGTGTTTTTCTAATAACCCCATCGCCTTTTCAACCGACTGATACCAATCATTCCAAGTACTGTTTTTAAGATCCTGGAGAGAAGAACCATGACCTGCCAGTTGCGGTATTGCAATTGTAAAATTATTTTTGGTCAAGGCCGTTGAAAATTCTTTCATTTCTCCGGGCGTACCTGTTACGCCATTAATAATTAAAACACCAACAGGTCCTTGTTTGACAAAGTATCCATTTGGACCCAGTTCAGCAATGTATTTTTGCTCAGCCAAATTACGAACATTCACTTTTTCTCTGGATTTTTGCTCTTCAGTGCCTGTCTTTTTCACAAAAATTTTATCTGCTAAATACTCACTTAGGCTCAATACATCAGGATAATCAAAAATAAGAGTAACGTTTAATGACGCTAAATCTCCTATCTGTGCCTGCAGACGATTTCTTAACTCTACCGCCATCAGTGAATCCATCCCTAAATCAAAAAATCGCATATCATTTGGAATATTTTCTATTGGCAACTTCATCACCATAGATACCTGTTTTTTTATTTGTTCTTGTAGTGCAACTAACTGTTCAGATTCAGGAAGTGATCCTTCTAAATGGATCTCATTCTTTGTTGATATGTCTTGCTCTGCTGGTTGGCTGGTGCGCGTAACGGCATGCGGTTTTATATCGACCCAATACCGCTGCGTATCAAAACGATAGGATGGCAAATTGACCTTCCGTAAGGCTTTAAAGTACGGTTTGTAATACGCTACCCAATCAATATACTTGCCGGCTAAATATCCACTGAGTATCACCGCAAGAGATTCGGTTTTAACCTGCTCATTACTTGGCGTTGTTTTTACACGATGTAAGGTATCACTCTTTAATTGATTTAATAAGTCCGTTTTATCTTGGGCAACTACAGCGATCCTATGAGCAAATTGCCCCCGTCCCATTGCTACCGTGTAACAAATATCGGCTAAAGACTCATCGCTCGTTTCTAAATAATCAATGTACGCATGAATAAGTGCATCAAGTGATTTATCATTCTTCGCGGACAAAACAAACACTTGCTCTTGAGGTAATACAACCGATTGATCTCGAGCAATTGAACGAGGCGCTTCTTCTACAATTACATGAGCATTCGTTCCACTAAAGCCAAAGGAGCTGACCGCCGCGCAACGTACCCGGCTCTCTACAGACTTCCAGGGCATCAAAGTAAGAGGCAGTTCTGCATGAGCGGCAACTAAATCTATATTCGGATTTAATTGATTAAATTGTAAATGTGCAGGGATGGCCTCATGCAACAGTGACAAAATAACTTTTATAACTCCGGCAATTCCAGATGCAGCCTCTAAATGTCCCAGATTGGTTTTAACAGATCCCAAGAGGAATGGGTGAGTTGCGTGAGCGGCTCCATACACTTTAGCTAAAGTATTTACTTCAATAGGATCACCCAAACTCGTACCCGTACCATGTGCTTCAACATAATCAACTTGCTCTGCTTTAATCATCGCATTATGAAGTGCCTTACGAATAACCGCTTCCTGCGATGGGCCTCTAGGTACAGTTAACCCACTACTCGCACCATCTTGATTCACAGCAGATCCCTTAATCACCGCTAATATTTTATTGTTATCGCGTACTGCCTCACTTAGCCGTTTTAAAATCAAAACACCACAGCCCTCTGAGCGCACATATCCGTCTGCTTTTTCATCAAAGGTTTTGCATTTGCCATCTGGAGCCAACATTTTTGCTTTGCTGAGCATGATGAAGGTTTCGGGTATAATCATCGCATTCACCCCACCCACAATGGCAAAACTGCATTCATGATTTCTTAAGCTTTGCATGGCATGATGCAAAGCGACTAATGAAGAGGAACAGGCTGTATCGACGATTTCGCTAGGACCTTCTAATCCATAAGTATATGATAACCGGCCAGCAATAATACTCAATGAATTCCCTGTCGCATAATAGGCATCAAGATCTTCTAATGCGCTCGCGCCAATGAGTAACATGCCATACTCATCACAGCTAGCACCAACAAACACCCCACCCTGGCTTCCTTTAATTTGTGCTAAAGAATATCCAGCATCTTCCAAAGCAGCGTAAGACACTTCTAATAATAGTCGTTGCTGTGGATCCATCACTTGAGCTTCTCTTCGGCTGATATTAAAAAATGCAGGATCAAACTGCTCAATATCATCAATAAAACCTGCATATCGAGTATAACTTTTCCCAGGTTTCTCAGGATCTGGGTCATAATATTGCTCCATATCCCAACGGCTTTTTGGAACTTCAGTAATCCCATCTTGAGCATTAACTAATAAATCCCAAAGTAAATCAGGACTGTTTGAATGCCCAGGATAACGACAACTCATTCCAATAACGGCTATGGGCTCTTGAGAATCAATAATGCCCTCATCATCAGGTAATACCACACGTTCACCAAACAATTGCTCGTATAAATAATCGCTAATAGCATCGATAGAAGGATAATCAAAAGCAAGACTTGTTTTTAATTCAACGCTCGACCCAATCTGTTGTTGCAAACGTTTTTGTAATTCAACCGCCATCATGGAATTCATGCCTAACTCAAAAAAACCTAGCGTTGTATCAAGCGCTGAGTTATTCATTACCCCCAATACCAACCCTACGGTAGAGCGAACCATCTCAAAGAATTCTTTTTTACGTGAGGCCTCATTGAGCGTACTTAGTTTATCAATAAATGTTGGCTCTAATGGTTTTTCTGTTGATGATTTATTTAGCTGTATTGATTGCCAAGTTTGTCCATAACTCCATTGGGGCAATGTGTTCCAATCAGTTTTTTGCTTTTTTTCAACAAAATTTAGCCAATAACGTTGGGTATCAAAGCAATAAATTGGCAGACAGACTTTACGCAATGCTTTAAACCAAGGCTTGTAATATTCATTCCAGTTAATGTTCTTTCCAGATAGATAGTCTTTAACCAACACATGCACATCACTTGAGCTAACGACCTCATCAACTAGCGAGACTTTTAAACAGGGTACATCACTTGCTTTTAATTGGGTTAATAAATCCACCTTATCCTTAACGAACAAAGCCAGACGATGAGAAAAATGATTGCGACCGACTGCCGCTGTATAGCAAATGTCTTCAATACGCTCATCACTGTGTTCTAAATAAGAAAGATACGATACGATTGCCTTGTCAAGGGATTTTTGAGTTTTAGCCGACAAGACAAATAGCTGCTCTTTAGGAAGACTAATTTCTTCTCGCTCTAATGGGCCTGGCGCTTCTTCTAAAAGCACATGTGCATTCGTACCGCTAAAACCAAATGAACTTAATGCGGCGCGGCGAGGTTTATTAGTGCTTTGCCAACTTGTAGTCTGCGTCACAATTTCTGCAGGAAAATTCAAAGTAATATTTGAATTGAGCTGATGGAAATTTAAATGTTCAGGTAAAGTATTGTATTTTAAAGAAAGGACTACTTTGATTAAACCGGCAATGCCCGCTGCAGCCTCTAAATGACCAATGTTCGTTTTAACTGAGCCCAACATAAGTGGGGCAGCCCGGTTTTGCCCATACACCATGCCAAGAGCATGCACTTCAATTGGGTCGCCAAGACGCGTTCCAGTGCCATGACACTCCACATAATCAATGTCTGCAGCACTTAAATGGCTTTGTGCCAATACCTGTCTTAATAAGCGCTCTTGTGCTTGACCGTTAGGAACAGTTAATCCACTGGATGCCCCGTCTTGATTGATTCCTGATGCTTTAATTACTGCCCAAATTGTATCTTTGTCTTGCAATGCATCAGATAAACGTTTTAGAAGAACGACGCCGCAACCCTCGCCTCTCACATAACCATCAGCACGCTCATCAAATGTTTTGCATTTTCCATCAGGAGCTAACATGCCCGCTTTTGAGAAATTAATCGATAACTCAGGGGAAAGTAAAGCGTTTACCCCACCGACAATCGCACTCTTACATTCACCACGTTGTAAGCGTTCACAAGCTTCATTTAATGCAACCAGTGAGGAAGAACAGGCGGTATCAATAGCCAGGTTAGGACCTTGTAATCCTAAGAAATAAGAAATTCGACCACTGGCAGTACTTGAAGCGTTGCCTGTTCCAATAAAAGCATTAATGTCATTAAGATCGCCATATTTAGTAATCAACGTCCTGTAATCACTACTTGAAATCCCAATAAATACTCCTGTGTCACTGTCCTTAAGACTTTGTGGCGAAATACCTGCTGATTCCAGGGCAAGCCAGGAATGCTTCAAAAGTAATCGCTGTTGAGGGTCAAGGTAATTCGCTTCTTTAGGGCTAATGGCAAAGAAGGCTGCATCAAATTGCTCGATGTCCTTAATAAATCCACTACGACGACTTATCATTTTTCCAAGAGCATCCGGGTCAGGATCATAATAGTCATCAATGTCCCAGCGAGTGGAGGGAACTTCACTGATTCCTTCCTTACCTTCGACTAACATCTGCCAGAATGCTTCAAGGTTATTCGCCCCAGGAAACTCACCGCTCAATCCAATAATGGCTATCTCTTCATCGTGAGTGTCTTTGTTTTGAATTACTGTGTGAACTTTTTCTTTAAAGGCTAACCCTTGCAGTAAATATTCTTGCAAGGTTTTAACGTTGTTATAATCAAAGGCAACTGTATTGGTCAGTGCCATGGCATTGCCCAATTTTGTTTGAAGCTTATTTTTAAACTCTACGGCCATCAAAGAATCCATGCCTGATTCAAAAAAACCTTTATTGGCGTCAATGGCATTGGGGGTATTAATGTTTAATATTTCAGCCAATACCTGTTTTATTTTATCGGTAAGGACTTGCTCACGACGCTCTTTTGGTGTGACATCAAGAAGTAATTGCCATTCACCTCGATCTTGGGTTTTTTGGGTCACTAAATTGGAAAAATATGGATTTCCCTGTGTTAAAAATTTAGACCAATTGATACTAATCACGCCGACCTGTGCTTTAAATGCGAGCAATAAAGCATCCATTGTCGCAAAGGCATGTTTTGTATCCAGTGGATTAATCCCTTGGGAACGGTGCAGTGTTTCAAGTCCTGAAGCCATTCCTACTTTGGCAAAAGGACCCCAGTTAACGCTTAAAGCAGGAAGACCAAACTTTCGGCGCTTGATGGCAAGACCGTCCATAAAGGCATTCGCCGCAGCGTAATTACTTTGCCCTATGCTACCCAGTAATGAGGCTACGGATGAGAATAAAACAAAGCAATCTAGATTGAGCTTTTCGCTGAGCTTATGCAAATTCAGACTGCCTTTGATCTTGGGTGCTAATACTGCCGTGAACTCATCTTCGCTCAAGTTACTGAGCAGCCCGTCTTGAATTAATCCTGCGGCATGAAATATTCCTTTTAAGGGATATTTGCTCCTGGCTAGTGCCGAAAAAACATCTTTTAATCCTTTCTTATCGGCAACATCGCTCTGATAATGAGTGATAGTTACTCCTTGTATTTGCTGTTCATCCATCCACTCAATTAATTCGTTTGAAGCCTTGCTGCGACTAATTAACGCCAAATGGGCTACACCTTTAGCAATGAGATGCCTTGCAAGATCCAACCCCAAACCGCCGGTACCCCCAGTGATTAAATAGGTGGCATCTGACAAGTATTCAAAGGGTTCAGGATTGATCAATACTATCTTGCCTATTTGTTTGGACTGTTGTAAATAATGAAAGGCCTCTATCACTTCGGTTATAGGGTATTGGGTGATGGGAAGCGGTCTTAATTTTTCTTGTGCAAATAAAGTCAAAATCGCACTAAGCTCTTTTTGAATCTGTTGCGGTTCTTCTTCCATCCGCCTATCAATTTCAATCAAATGGTAAAGTACATCAGGACGCACGGAATCCATCTGCGCCTGGGTGTACACATTAAGCTTGCTGATTTCCAAAAACACGCCGCCTTTTTTAAGACAGGCTAAGCTTGCAGAAATAAATCCTTCTCCGGTCAAGCTGTTAAGGACTATATCAACGCCTTGCCCTCCTGTATCTGCCAGGATTTGTTCACTAAATTGAGTACTGCGTGAATCATATACATGCAAAAGCCCTAAAGTCTCTTTAAGGTAAGCCTGTTTTGGACGACTGGCTGTTGCGTAAACCTCCGCCCCCTTAAGTTTAGCAAGCTCAATAGCTGCTAATCCAACTCCACCACTGGCAGCATGAATCAGAACCTTTTGTCCCTTTTTAATTTTTGCTAATTGATTTAAACCATAATTCGCCGTTAGAAAAACAATGGGGATACTCGCCCCTTGGGCGGGACTTAAGGCTTTTGGTAAAAGGACAACTTGAACCGATTTTACAACAGCCTCTCCGCCTAATAAGCCCTGCCCCATGACAATAACTTTATCCCCAGGCTTAATACCTTGAACCGTGTCGCCTGACTCCAGAACTTCCCCAACACACTCGTAGCCAAAGTCTCCCGAATCTCCAGGGTATAAATTCATGGCTTTTAATACATCGCGGAAATTGAGTGCAGTGGCTATGATACGGATTTTAATGTCGTCTACCGCTAAGGTTTTTAACTCACGCAATCCCCAATGCAGCGTGTCCACCCCAACCTCACTGGTTAAATAATTCTCAGACTCCGGAGCTAATAATTGGTAATGTTTTTTGGCATAGGCCTCTATGTGCAACAAACGCGGCACATAGACTTGCTCACGTAATATAATTTGCGGTTCTGTCAAGAGCTGTTCACGAATTAATCCTAAAATAGCGCTCAAGTCTTGTTGACTGTCCATTATATCAATCAAATAGCACGCTATGCTTCCTGTTTCTTGACGTAATGTTTTCCAAAAGCCTAATGCCTGGGTTTGGTCAGGATTGATTTCATCCTTAGCATTGATACTGAATGCATGACATGTAACTAATGTAAAACTTAGGGGTTTATCTTTATCGGTAAGCAGACGTTTGCTAAACGCCACCAGTTCACTAAAATTTCCTTCATACATAAATACTACATGTTTGCTTTTTAACTCATCATCATTGGCGTTGTTCACCACCGGTAAAGGGTAGACCTCATAATCTTCAACATATCGATCTAACTCTTCTTTATTAGCAAGCAGTCGCTCTAGCCCCTGTTGCGTTATTACTCGAGCGACAAAACCTTGTATTTGGGCAATAGTTATTCCCATATCATCGGTAATTTTAATATTCACGGTTATTGAATGGGCATCTTGTTTTACTAATGAAACTTCGGCCCAAATAAATCCCTGCGCTCTTTCGTACCAGTCCATACGCCCTATGCTTGCAGGAATGTATGTCGTTGTTTGCTCTACATTAACCACTAAAGCTGCTGCCTGAAACACCCCGTCAAGTAGAGCAGGGTGGAAATAATAGCCTTTTCTGGAAATAACTTCATTTTTAATAGCCACCAAAACCTTGTCTTTTCCTGTAAAGACTTCTTTGATGGATTGAAATGCTTCCCCATAGTTCAATCCCAGGGTTTTAAAGTGTTCATAAAGCGTACTCACATCCATACGATCCATTGAATCTTTAAGTTCAACAAGATCACTCGCCTCAGGATGAGCATCAGTTAACTCTTGTAATGAAAAATCTGCTTGATGCACCCAATCAGTTGATTGTCCATGACGGGCGTAAATCGTTCCGCGATATAAGTCGCTATCGGCGAGAGCAAGCGTGACCTCATAGTCCGTGGTGCCCCCCAAATCCAGAGGGGACAGTAGTGAAAAATCCATGAGTACTAATGGATTATCACCTAAAAATTCCACCCCGCAGGCTAAAGCACTTTCAACAAAGCCTGCTCCAGGGAATATTATATGCCCAAACAGGCAATGATCTTTTAAGTAATCCAGTTCGCTCAAAGCAAACTGATTGAGAAAACGTACTTCATTAGAATGATTCGGTAACTTAGCCCCCAAAAGTGCATGAACTGGTTCACCATAAGGAAAAAAGCTACTTTTTTTAAGATCAATCCAATAACGCTGAGTATCAAAGCAATAAGTCGGCAGACAGACTTTACGCAGAGCCTTAAGCCATGGTTGGTAATATTCATTCCAGTTAATGATTTTTCCAGATAAATAATCTTTAGCTAACACATTTACATCACTTGAACTAACGACCTCATCAAGCAAGGAGGCTTCTACGCTGGGCACATCACCTGCTTTTAATTGGTTTAATAAATCCGCCGTGTCTTTAACAAATAAGGCCAAACGGTGAGAAAAATGATTGCGACCGACTGCCGCTGTATAGCAAATATCTTCGATGCGCTCATTACTGTGCTCTAAATAAGCGATGTACGATGCAATCGTCTCATCAAGAGATTTTTGAGTTTTTGCAGATAATACGAATACCTGCTCTTTGGGAAGAATTAGTTCTTCTCGCTCTAAGGGGCTTGGTGCTTCTTCCAAAATCACATGAGCATTAATCCCCGTTGCTCCAAAAGAACTCACTCCGGCCACTTTTAATTTATCATTCGTGCTCCACTCAGTTAATTCAGTTACCACCTTGGCTGGCATGGCATCAAGGTTCATCTTTGAGTTTAAATGATGAAAATGGATGTTTGGTGGTATCGCGTCGTGCTGCATGGCTAAAAGAACCTTCATGAGTCCAGCGACGCCTGCCGCTGCCTCTAAATGACCAATATTCGATTTAACTGAACCAATAAGCAGAGGCTTCGATGCGCTGTGACTTTTGGCAAAGACTTCACTTAACGCGCTGACTTCAATAGGGTCACCCAGTGGCGTTCCCGTACCGTGACACTCCAAGTAATCCACGTCTTCAGGATTTATTTTGGCAGTAGCCAAAACATGCTCAACCAATTCTTGCTGTGCCACCCCATTAGGAACGGTAATGCCGCTAGCAGGCCCATTATGATTAACCCTGATTCCCTTAATCACCCCATAAATTCGGTCATTGTCTTGCAGCGCATCACTTAACCGCTTGATGACTATCACCCCAATACCCTCGCTGCGCACATATCCATTCGCAGACTCATCAAAGGTTTTGCATGAACTGTCCGGTGACAACATCCCCGATTTATCAAAACCAATGCTTATATCTGGTGCTAAAATCAAATTTGCACCAGCAACCATCGCCACATCACACTCACCTCGTTGCAGGCCTTTAACAGCGCCATCTAAAGCGACCAGCGAAGAGGAACAGGCTGTATCTACTGAATAAGTCGGTCCTTTTAAGCCATAAAAGAAAGATAAAATCCCTGATGCCGCACTGAGTGTTGTGGCATTGGTAAAGGAATTGATCCCCTCGAGAGAGTGGTTTTTGGCAATTAAATCCGCATAATCAGAATGCCAAATCCCGACATAAACGCCGGTTTCTGTATTATTCAACTGTTGCGGCATAATCCCGGCATCCTCCAAGGCCTCCCAACTCACTTGCAATAACAAGCGGTGTATCGGATCGGTCATTTCCGCTTGACGTGGACTGACATGAAAGAAATTCGCATCAAAATCGCCAACCGGCCATTTAAGAAAACCTCCTCGTCTGGGGATCAGTTTTCCTGGCGCGTCAGGATCTGGTGAGTAATATTCTTCTACATTCCAGCGGTCTGCTGGAATGTCTGAAATGCCATCATATCCTTTTTTTAATAACTCCCAGAACTGCTGAGGACTATTGGCGCCCCCCGGATAACGACAGCCCATACCAATAATTGCAATAGGTTCATCAACTCCAACGATATTTCTAACCACAGTCTTAGCCGCACTCTCCGCTTTTAATCCAGACAGACCTGTTTTTTTCGCTAAAAAGTCACTGAGTTTATTGATTGCTGGGTAATTAAACAGCTCCGCAACCGTAATGGGGTGTTTTGAACCAAGAGCCATTTGCAGTTTGTTTCTTAACGTAACGGCCATTAGTGAGTCCATGCCTAAATTAAAAAAGCCTTCGTCTGGATTTACTGCAACATCTGGTTTTAGCCCAAGAGTTTCACGCAACATCGCAGTTATCGCCTGTTTTAACAGGCCAAGACGATCCACTTCGGGCGCCTTGCTCAAACGCTTAAATAAGGGACCGTGTTCAGCAAGTGCATCCACCATAAGTTCACTTAAAAAGGGAATGGCTTTTAATCGCGCCTTGGCTAATTGACTCCAGCGAATAGAAGCTGCGCCTAAATGCGCATAACCCTGGCTTAAAGCCAAATCAAGCAAATCAAACGCCCCTTCTTTATCCAGCAGACCCAAACCGTATTTTTGCATCCGGGCTTGCAGACTTGATGCCATACCCACTGACTCCCAAGGCCCCCAAGCGATGGAGACGGACGCTAATCCTTGACTCATTCGATAACTGGAAAGTGCATCTAAATAGGCATTGGCCATGGCGTAATTGGCTTGGCCTTCTGAACCAATCAGTGCTGCAATTGATGAAAAGAACACAATGGGGATTTGCTGTTGCTTTGTCGCGTCATGCAGGTAATAAGCACCCATCGCCTTGCCTTGGGCGACAGACTCTATCCGCGTCATTGTCTGTTGCGGTAAACTGGCGTCATCCAGTACCCCGGCCAAATGGAAAATACCACTTAAATTGGGAAGCGTGTTTATTAAGTCATTCAAAGCCAATTGATTGCCTACATCCACCGCGTGGGTTTGAATGATAGCTTGATGCATCTCTGCCAATACATTGAGTCGCTCTTGTGTTTCTGGAGTAGGCTCATGACGTGCTGTCAGATGTACGCTTTTAACCTGTTTGTTGAGCAGGTATTCGGTCGTTAACAGACCCAAGCCACCCAAACCGCCAGTAATTAAATAACTCCCCTCAGAACTAATCGTTACCGCATGGGTCTTGATCTCAAATACAGAAGGCGTGCTTTGAATTTGATTTAAACTGCGTAATCGTGGCACATAGCACCTGCCGTCTCGCCAGACATGAACCGTTTCATTGTCCTTTGCGAAAACACTTACAAGATGACTCTCAACAACCGTTTGTGTATCCATGTCAATCTGACGTAACTTCAAATAAGGATACTCCGCAGCGGCCGTGATGAGTAAACCATTAATCGCCGATGCAGCAGGGGCATTGGGCTGATTATTTAAAGAATATGCGTTATGCGTCAAGACGACCAAGACTGGAACATGCTCTAACTGTACCATCGCCTGCAGCAGATAAAGTAATGGCGCACTGCTCTGTAAAGAAGGTTCCATTCCCTCAAGCGCTAATCCATCATAGACAAGAAGTGTATTCTGATGTACTAAATCATGAAGGACATGGAGGTAATCATCCACACGATGTTTATCTAATTGTATGTGTTTAGGATTTAAAACCTGCCAACTAGTGCCCAATTGAATGTGATGGAATGGAATGCCCTGACTTAACCCACTAACTTGTTCTTCAAGGGCACTGAACCATAAAATATTCTCAGGAAGCTCATCGGAATTATTGACCTCATGTGGTTTCCACGCAGTCACAAAAAGCTCTTCATCAATCGGTAAATCATGGTGCAGGCTTTGTAATAAACGCGCTTGAGGTGCGACACGAAATTGCAGTTCATCTATCCAATCAAGCACTTTTCCTTCGTCAGTGCACCACTGTATTTGGCATCGATGGGTTTCCTCATCCTCACCTAACAACACCACATAAACCCAGCTACCCCAGGATTCATGTGTGATGAAATAACGATGCATATTGATTGGCACACAAACAGTTTCAAATCCTCGATTTAAACATTTTCCAGCGCCCAGAACAAAGCCCGCATCCAAATAACCCGATTGTCGATGAGCCGTACCCATATAACTTGCATCAGGGTGCTTTAATTGAGCCAATGCGTATAACTGTCCGTTTGATTCACCAATAAAACAGGTATCCACCCACTGAAATCCTTCGCCTAAGTCAATTCCCTTGGTCTTTGCTTGCTCGTACATTTCCTTACCGGACAGAGTCTTTTGTGCTTGTTTCTTCAATGCGTTGATATCAATAAAAACAGGTGTTTTTTCCTCTTCAACGTAACGAGCATTCCCCGTCGCATGAGTCGTCCAATTCGCCACATCCTGTTTGGAACGAGACTGGATGGATACAGAAAATTCATCCTCATCACCCTCGTTATTTAGAATGGTTTGCACTAATCGTGTTTCATGTTCTTTGAATAATAAGGGTGCTTCCACCATCACATCCATTAAACTAATCGATGCATCAGGACGACTAAAACGTGCTGCCTCAATAATCGTTGATAAATAAGATGCATAAGCAAAAACAGGCGTGCCATAAAACACATGATCCAGCAATAATGGAGTCTGTTTGGTATTCAATATCGATTCAAAAATCTGCGTTTCTAATTTTGGTGAGTCAAATTGTGAACCTAAAAATGGATGCGCCGAGCACTCACGACTTATTGAGGTACCCCATTCTTTTATTTGGGTATCAATCCAATAACGCTGAGTATCAAAGCAATAAGTCGGCAGACAGACTTTACGCAGAGCCTTAAGCCATGGTTGGTAATATTCATTCCAGTTAATGATTTTTCCAAATAAATAATCTTTAGCTAACACATTTACATCACTTGAACTAACGACCTCATCAAGCAAGGAGGCTTCTACGCTGGGCACATCACCTGCTTTTAATTGGTTTAATAAATCCGCCGTGTCTTTAACAAATAAGGCCAAACGGTGAGAAAAATGATTGCGACCGACTGCCGCTGTATAGCAAATATCTTCGATGCGCTCATTACTGTGCTCTAAATAAGCGATGTACGATGCAATCGTCTCATCAAGAGATTTTTGAGTTTTTGCAGATAATACGAATACCTGCTCTTTGGGAAGAATTAGTTCTTCTCGCTCTAAGGGGCTTGGTGCTTCTTCCAAAATCACATGAGCATTGGTTCCACTAAAGCCAAAAGAGCTGACCCCTGCGCGCCTTGGTTTACCAAAAGCATGCCATTTTCTGTTTACTTGCACCACCTCAATTGGGGTGGCATCTAAATTCAGTTTGTTATTAATCGCGTCGAGATGAATGTTTGCAGATAACTCCCTGTGCTGAAATTCAGCGATGGTTTTTAATAATCCAGCCATACCTGAAGCAGCTTCCAAGTGGCCTAAACTGGATTTGATGGAGCCTACATATAAAGGGCGTGCTCTGTTTTGATGACCGAAAACGGCGTTAATCGCGCCAAATTCTATGGGGTCGCCTAATACGGTTGCAGAACCATGTGCTTCAATGTAGTCAATATCATTAGGAACTAAATTCGCTTGCTTTAACGCATCGTGCAGCAGGATCTCTTGTGCTTTAAGGTTGGGAACGGTTAAACCGCTTGATGCGCCATCTTGATTGACCGCAGTGCTTTGAATAACCGCATGAATTATATCGCCATCTTTCACGGCGTCAGCCAGGCGTTTCAAAACAACCACGGCACAGCCTTCTGAACGCACATAGCCATCCGCATTTTGCGAAAAAGTGTGGCAACGACTGGTGGGTGATAACATGTTGGCACGTGCTAATCCCACTGAGTTTTCAGGGTATAAAATAACATTAACCGCGCCGACAAGACCCATTTTTATTTTTCCTGCTTGCATGGCTTCACACGCTTCGTTCAAGGCAACCAGAGATGAAGAGCAAGCGGTATCTATGGTTTCGGCAGGGCCTTGCGTGCCCAGATAGTAAGCGATTCGACCAGCCATCACGCTTGAGGCATTATCAAGAACAAAATAAGGGTCTATGTTCGCGTCATTATCGTGTTCTGCAATTAAACTTCGATAATCTGTGCTGCTGCTGCCAATATATACCCCCACCTTTTCTTTGCTAAGACTTTGAGCTGGAATCGCTGCATTTTCCAAGGCCTCCCAAGCGACTGCCAACAATAGGCGATGTTGCGGATCCATTTGTCGTGCCTCTTTAGGACTGATATTAAAAAAATTCGCATCAAATTGGTCTATCTTCTCCAGAATGCCGGCTTGACTGATGCGATTTTTTAATTCATCGTCATAATGGCTTATATCCCAGCGCCACGATGGAATAGGTTCTATTGCATCAATACCCTCGCGAAGCAGAGTCCATAAATCCTCCATGTTATGAATTCTTCCAGGCAGGTGACAACCGATGCCGATGATGGCTATTTTGTCGTTCGTATTGGTACTGGGGGTTTCTTGGATTAAGCTTGCAGGTTGATTTTGTTCCTGTAATACAAAATCAATCAGCTCAGCAAGCGTTGGGTAATCAAAAGCTACGGTTTGCGATACGACAATATGCGGCCCCAAATAATCTTGCAATTTTTGATACAGCATCGTCGCATGCATCGAGGTTCCACCAAGCTCAGAAAAGCGCTGGTGTTGGCCTATTTTTTTTAAGCCGAGTATTTCAGCCATCATTTGGTGTAGGTCTGTGGCAAGCAGGCTAACCTGATCCTGATATGGTGTTACTGCAACCTCGCTACTCACACATTCTAACGTGTTTTCAAGCCAAGCTTTTTTTGTGGCTTTACGCTGTATTTTTCCACTGGTTGTTTTAAAGGAACGGTTGGGCTTTAATAGCTTAATATCATGAACTGCCACCTCGTAACGCGCAGCAATCGCATGACGAATGACATGAGTAAGCATGCTTAAGTCTTTTTTAATCGCTGTTCGCTTTATTTCAGCACAAACAACAATCGCTTCTTGTGCTCCTGTATCCACACTAAATACCGCCGTACAGCCCGGTTTAATAAATTCATGACAAGCATCAACAACCGCTTCCAAATCTTGGGGGTATATATTACGACCATCAATGATAATTAAATCCTTTTGACGTCCGGTTATATAGAGTTCATTTTTATCAATAAAGCCTAAATCACCTGTTCGCAAATAAGGGGTTTCTTCACCTTCAATGCACATATTGAAGGTCTCTTTGCTCGCCTCAGGATTTCCCCAATAACCTGCGGCAGTGCTGCGACCATGAATCCAAATCTCACCTACCTCATCAGCCGCGCAACGGACTTTATTTTCGGGGTTAACAATGGCTACTTTATGCTCAGGATGCAAGGTTCCGGCACTGAGGATAAGGTAACGATCGCTCTCATCAGAAGTCAGTGCTACTCGTCCTTTAGCTAAATTTTCTTGCGATAGACTCAGCCACTTCGATACGTTTCCTGGCGTATTGGTTGTGACATGAAGCGTATTTTCAGCCAAACCATAACCTACGCTGTAGGCTTCTTTTTTAAATCCGCAAACTGCAAATTTGGAGCAAAAGTGCTCCATGGTTTCATAACGATTAGGTTCAGCCGCCGCTAAGGAGTAACCCACTGAGGATAAGTCCAAAGTGGACAACTCGTCTTCTGAAATTTTATTGACGCACAGTTGATAGGCAAAATTAGGACCTGCAGTAAAATAAGCCTTAAAATCAGTTAACGCTTTGAGCCAACGGTAAGGTTTTTCAATAACAGATACAGGCGGTAACAAGACTAAGTTATTTTTATTATAAAGCGACGATAATACTCCACCGATTAGACCTAAGTCATGCTGAAAAGGCAACCATAAGACCGATGTTTTATTCTCCGCCAAACCCCAGCCAGACTTCAATGAAGACAGATTGCTTATTAAATTAGCATGAGTCACCATCACTCCTTTAGGTTTATCTGTAGAGCCTGAGGTGTATTGCAAAAAAGCAATCGTTGATTCATTAATCTTAGGGTTAATTTTGAAATCACTAACCTCACTTGATGCAAACAGTAATTCTGTTGCGAATTTTTCAACATTGGCAAGTGACTCTATTTTTGACAAATTATCAAGAACAGTTTGATTGCCTAAAATTAATTTCGGTTCACAGGAATCGATGATACTGTGCAATCGATAAGCATGCCGTGGGTTTTGTAAGGGGTAAGCAGGAACGGCGATCATCCCCGCATACAGGCAGCCTAAAAAACTGGAGATGAAATCAAGGCCAGGAGGGTAAATTAGCATAATTCGGGATTGAGGTTCAAAGCGCCCAATCAGGTAAGCCGCAAGTTTTTTTGCATCTAATACAATCTCTGTGTAAGTTTTTGAAGTAGGGTGTTCGCCATCGCGCAGATAATAGAAATGTACGCCTTGCGCGTTAAGTGCATGCTGCTCGGTGATGTTTATCAAAAGGTCCATTTTAGCTCCCAATATATTCATATTAACTGCTATTTATGCGATATGCTTATTAATAAGAACGGAAATAGCTCTCCAGTCCTTTAAAATTTCAAAATGACCTCCAGGAAAAAGGAGGTGTTGATGATTTTTTTTAGTAAAATCCTTCCAGGATAAAAAATTATTCTCAATATTCTTATCTTCCGAATATCCAATACTTGTAATATCACAATTAACTAATTGGTCAGCGTAAGAAGCAAATACTTGAGGGTATTGCTCATACATTTCAAAATCTTTTTGAACGATGGGTATAAAAAGATTCAATAAATCGGTGTCATTTAAAATTTGTTGCGGTATTGCTTGATATCGATCTGATAAAATAGACGTAAAATGCTCCTGCGACAGCTGTGAAATCCGGTTAATTGTTTCGATATGCGGTGGAACCCTTGCGGAAACATAAAGATGAACAAGGTTCACAAGACAACTAGTGTTTAATTCCAACGCAGTAAAATAAGCAGTTAACCCACCAAAACTATGACCAAAAAAAATCAGCGGACAATCTGTTTTCTTTTCAATCAAAGAAGCAAGTTCTGAAATTAATTCCTTATAGTTCGTTAAACAGGGCTGCCCAAATAATCGTTCACGACCAGGTAAATTAACGCCACAAAGCTCTATTTCTTCATGCAAATCGTTACGCCATTTTAAATAATTTGACATCCCCCCCCCTGCAAATGGAAAGCAAATTAAACGCAGCTTAGGCGAGGTCACTTTTGAGCCAAGCAGTATTAACCGATCATTATTTTGAGCGTTCAACATAGTCTTTACACCATTCATCCTTGTTTAACTTTATTCATGCTCTCACTCCGTATTACCTAAAAGCCGACCATAAACGAGTCAGTACAGTACCAGGACCTATTTCTATGCACTCAGTCTCACTCTTATTTTTCACATAACTCATTATTTCTGTCCATCGGACAGAACTGGTAATTTGTTTTACCAGATTTTCTTTAATAACATCATCAGTGTAAGGTTGTGCAGTAGCATTTGAAATCACTTGGGTGTGAAGAGACAATAATTCAAAAGGGGCTATAAATTGTGCAAATTCATCCGCAGCCGATTGCATATACCTCGAATGAAATGCTCCACTGACGTTTAGGGGAACACACATCATGGCTTCTTTTGAAAGAACTTGATTCGCCTTGTTGATATCCGCTGCCGTACCAGAAAGTACCACTTGGGTCTCTGAGTTAAAGTTGGCAAAATCAATCGAATCTAACCCCTGTGTCTGAAGTAAATATTTTATTCGCTCGAGTCGCAAATTAATTACAGCCAACATTCCTCCACCGAGTGACTTCGCCATCAATTCACCACGTTTTTTAACCAGCTTGAGGCCGGTAATAAAATCGAAGCCACCCGCAGCAAATAAAGCAGCATATTCACCTAAGCTATGGCCTATACAATATTTAGGTAATATTCCATCATTACGTTTAGCTAAAAAAGATAATGTTTCCACTACATACAGCGCGGGTTGGGTGTACTCGGTATTACCTAATTGCTGTTTTAGATCGTTAACGCATAACTCTTCGATAGAGTACCCCAAAAAATCGTTAGCTTGTTTCACAAGCTCTGGGAATTGACTGAATAAACCTGCCCCCATTCCTTTTATCTGGGATCCTTGTCCAGGAAACATATAAACGGTCATAGCCCCTCCTGATCACTCAATTTATACTATTTAGTTATAGACAATAGACTTTATTGTCTAAATTATAGACACGCAGTATGCATTCTGCTAGTTAGCTCCAAATTTGCGTGTTATTTCTTCCTCCATTTTTTGATTTATTAAAAAGCTTTATCTGCGTATTCAATAGATTGCTCAACGAAACTATCTGATTCAATTGATAAAATGCCAAAGGCATGCTGTGCTATTAATAAATTGATTTTCATTTCAGAAATCCCGTTCAACCATTTCAAAAGCCAGTTTTGTGCTGGCATTTTGAAATGCAAATCAAAAATTCCTCGCCACCGATACGAAAAAATTTATCATCAGGACGTATATTCTCAATAATAAAGCGAGATATTCCTGCTAAGACATAATCACCGGTAGTATGTCCGTATTGATCATTAACAATTTTAAAATGATCTATACCCAAGAAACTTGAAAACGCTATGTTTTCAACATCTGGAAATTGTCATTAATTCTACTATTTAGTTCTTTTCCAACCCTTGGCAATATTTCATCAAAAAAGCGATTGATTGCCTCTTTGAAATCTTTTGTACTTTTAAAAAATGGGTTATTACCTACCTGCTCGTTCATTACCTTCCATAAGCGCTCTATGAGATTAAGATTCGGACTATAGCAAGACAAGAAGTAAAGCTTGATATTCAGATTATCTGCATTTTCGGCAACTAATGATGCTCAATGATAGCCAGCTCTATCTAGGATTAAGTGAATTGTTTTTTCTTCATATTTGCCATGAAGTCTATCCATAAAATCCATGATGGATTCAGCGTTAATCGTGTCATTTTGAGCCGTCGTTGTATCAGCAATATGTCCTAATTGAATGACTCCAGCAATATTCAATCTAGTTCGACTAGCGGTTGTCCCAACCAGCTTTGTTTTACCTTTTTTTATCCAACCATAAGTTAGTTTTGTAGCTTGTGTTGGGTGTACTGAATCAATGAACAATATCGGTTCATCAGTGCCAACTTCTTGCATTAATGCTTCATATTTTTCTACAAATTGTTTTTGTAATTCAGAGTCTGCTTTATGAGGATGGCCTTTGGGTTTCTTATAACTGAGCCCATTACGATGAAACCTGGCACCGTATATTCAATGCCATATCTTGATTGTACATACAAGATGATTTCATGATTATAATCCTACCCAGCGAATAAATTGGCTGGATGCATTTAAATTAATCGCCGGTTTACCTTCAAAATAAACAGTAAAACCGTTGGCACTCTTGTTTTCCTTGGGAGAGCCGCCATTTACTTTAACTTCTTTAATTTTACCTAAATTGACAATCTGCATTTGCGTCTCATAATACCCCCCACGAACCACTTTAATGACAGGAATTACAAAAGAAATTACATTTAAGCCTCCCTCTTGTTCCGCAGTAGCCACATTACTGTTATTAGCCAAATAATTAAGCTCTGTCATACTTAAGGCAATATATTCCGCATTATTAATCTGGCGGCGCAACATCCTGCTAAGTGGTGCCGAGGTGTGAAAGATACGTTGGTACATATCTGCAGAAATCACGGCAACAGGGTTATTTTCAGTACGTTTTCCTTTATAACCACTGCCGACAAACAAAATAGCATCCCGTTGATCATCCGGAGCAGTGGCCGGCATCTCTAAGGTAAATTTATTGACCGTTGGTGCTACAGCAAGCTTATCGCAATTTAAAAATCGTGACTTGCTAAACCAGTTGTCACTGGGGTAATAAATCACTAATAAGGACTTATCTTTAATGGTATTGATAATGACTTGTGAATTTGCTAATGGCAATGCTGGGCATCCCCAACTACGTCCTGGTCTGCCGTATTTTTTGATAAAACCTTCTTCTACATACCATCCTGAATGCATTACAACAGAGCGATTAGAAGCATTATCATTAAAACTTCTATCCAAACCATCCAATCTTAAAGAAAGACCATCACGACCATAATAGGCCTTTTGGGTTTGATAAACACCAATACTGCTGGCCTTACTGTTGTATTTATTTGAGAAGTAATTAGAAACCAAGGCTCCAGATTTAATACCATGCGAAACGTAGGTATGAAAGAGTAGTTGCTTTTCTTTTAAATCAAAAACCCACAAACGCTTTTCATTTGAAGGCAAAGAATAGTCAATAACGGTCAAAATATTATTATGATCTACATTGTACTCAGTCGCGCATTTTAAAGTCATTAATACTTTATTAATCACCTGCTGATTTAAGGTTGGTGCTTGATTATGCAACATCAGCTCAATATCACTGATCGTTTGCGCACTAATTTGCCCAGCACTTAAAACAGGTGCTACCACGCGCATAAGATGAAAGCCTTCAGCCGCTGCTTTTTTTTGTTGTGGAAAATCCACAGCAAGTGGCGGTAAGTATGCTGATGTTACTGCTAAAATCCATAGCAGAAGAGCGCTCATGAGGTGTCCTTTGAATTATTGTTCTAAAGTCCTGTATTGATTAATATAGCTCAAAATTGGAAATACGACTGCGAAATTAAACGCGTTTATTTGTACGCTAATCAATTCCCTAAAAGACAATCAGGACTTTCCCAGTTTTGGTTTAAGTTAAGAAATTAATGTAGGTTGCTGCTAAACGAAACGCAGCCCAACACGATGGAGGTCACGTCGCTGTTAGGCTGCGCTAGCTCAGAACCAACCTATTTTTGAACTAATTGGGAGCGACTCAAGATTCCCGAGTTCTGCTGCGCCACCTAGCTACAATGATGGTTGTGGAGATGTTCCTAATTCAGGCTCATCCTCAGTAGACGTGGCAAATTTTGGTGTGTATTTTTTGACCTTTGGCTCTGGATGTGTAGCAAATAACCTTGATAAATTAATTATCAGTAAACGTACCTCTAGTGCTCTGAAGGATACTTTATTAGCTTGCTGCATATGAGTCTCTTGCATTTCCGCAGAAAAATGCTTTTTTAATTGATTCTTGACCGTTTCATCAAGGCTTGGGTCATCATCAATTTGTTGCATTTCTTGCTTTATTGCATTTTGATATTTTGCTGCTAACGCAGCTACATTGCGTTGACATACCAGCGCTGCATCAATCGCTCGTGCAGCATCAGTCTTAAAAATTGAAAGAAATTGCGCAAAAAAATTGGACAGCTTAACCCAGAAATTATTATTTAAACGAATGAATTCGCCGAAGGTTTGTGCATGCACCTGATATTTATGGAAAAAACCCATGTTTTCTTTTATGGAAAAAAATAGATCCTGATAAGCCTGTGCCGCATTTCGTGCAGCATCAGTATTTTGGCGCAAGGCCACCAAGGTGTGCACTGGCTCAGTAAACAGGGTACGCTTTAATTTATACTCAGTAGCGAATAATTGCGTGCTTAGATGCTCAAGTTGCAGGCTTTGTGCTGTCAGCTCTGTTGTTAACTCCGCAAGACAATTGGCTGCGAATTCTTTAAGCATGGCCTTGCACTCACTATCTAAAGTGGCTGGCACGCGCACAGTAATCATGTCTTGCAACAATGGGGGTACCACCGTACGATAAATTCGTGAAAAGGGTGCTGTAATCCAACTTAGACCACGATTTATTTTTATTGAAAAATTTTGCGCTTCAACCGCTTTAGTTAATTGCCCTACTTTTGTCAGGAATAAATCCTTTTGTTCCCTGCGCATGCTGTCCCTAAAAATTAGATAAGACTCCAGATTCGTTGCCAGCAAGTCTAAAAAATATTTCCGCTCTAATACCTGGAGGTCATTTTCTGTCGCAGCAGTCAATAATACCTTGACGGCGTGCACTTTGCTTTCAAGTTCTACTTTATGCGTTCTTAATGCAATAAAATTAGTAATATTTGCTGAAATTTTCTGCATTTCCCCGTCAAGCAGGGACAATTTTTCTGTAATCGCTAAAGTCTTAAGATGCACTCCATCGGACAATATTCCCGAGGCTCTCTTAGGAATTTCGTCTGGCTGCTCATCATTAATAATGTTTAAATAACGTTGATTAAAGTAGCCTTGCATTTGCTGTGGAATATTAAGTACGATATCCTCTTTTGGCTCAAGCAACTGCGCTTTAGCCGCTATCCTTAGAAGTAAGGCCCTAGTAGTTACTCTTGTTTCTGCGATATCAATACGTGTAGACACAATTCCCGTAGCAATAAAACCTAAGGAGTTAAACGTTGGCTCGACAAAATGTACTATTGTATAGAGCGAGAAAAATAAATTTTTACATAGTTTCTTATTTACAAAAAAGGCATCATCTATCTGCAACAAAGCATTAATGGCATTAAAAACATCCTGAGCATCTTTGCCAGAGAGATTTTGCGGTCTATCATATATAGAAGTTAGAAGGCTATTTAAATTAGTTAGGATTTGGTAGAGCGGTGTGTCTCCTGATTCAAGGTAAAATTGCTCCCGTGCTTCGTCAACAGCTAATTTAGAAAATGTGACCACCCCAAAAGAGCGTCCCTTAAACTGCTCAAACTCTTTAAACTTCTTGGGATGAACATCACTAAAAGCTAATCGGATTTCTTCTAAAGTTTCAACTGAATCGATGTAGTCACTAATCAGCTCAGCAGTATTGATATATTTTTGCTCAGCATTAACTTTGTTACCACGCCATTGTTGAAAACGCTCTCGCTTACTCAGCATAAAACCCCATATGTTACTTCATTCATACTTAAACAATTTATTTTACTACAAATCCCCTATAAAACACAATATAACCAAATTGCATTTAATTTGCACAGGCATCAGAACTTATTGCAAACAGTAAGGGTAATCCCGGATAAAATCAACTATTCTTAAAATAAGGATGATGCGGAGAAATATCATGACATCTAAAAAAGGAATTTATCTATTTACATTACTGGGTTTGCTCCTAGGATTTGCACTTGATTTATTATACCGTAATGAAAATGGAACGGTATTTTATTATGCCTTAATCAGCCTTTTTTGCCTTTTGTATGCGCTTACTTATGATGACAAGCAGCCTATCCGCTTAGTTACCAGTAGTTTTATCGTCGCGTTGTTCCTCTCTTTGCCCTTACTCCCGATTAAGGTTGATTTTAATCCGACAAGTCCAGAGCATTTGATTCTCTTTCTCTGCGCCTTCCCTATATTTACTTATGCGGCGCATTGTTTCCACTATGCCTATCATCATGATAATACCTGGCACGTTAATTACAGCAGTTTATTTGCTGCCGTATGGAATACCATACCGTTATTATTTATCGGCTCGTTATTTGCAACCTTGGCCAATTTACTCATTCTTTTAGCCGCATTTATCTTTAAAACCGTAGGCAGTGATTATTTATGGACTTTATATATTGATAATATGCATTTTCGTTTAATTTCTAATGTTACATTATTTTTTATAGGCTTAGGTATCGGTCAACAAAATATTAACATCATTAATAACTTACGCTTCTTACTGCTGCGCATAATGTACTATTTATTCCCTTTTTTAGCCCTGATCAGCATGGTGTATTTTGTTCTTTATTTAATCCACACCCCTACTCCAGGTGAGGAACACATCAATCCTTTGCTTATTTTAATATCGCTCGTATCGCTTGGTATTTTATTCTTTAATGCTTACTATCAAGATGGCAGTGTAGAAACAGAAACACACCCGCCTTACTGGTTAAGCCTGTCGCTAAAAATTTATCGCGTAGTTTTATTGCTACTGAGCTTGATGATGGTGTACCGCGTTTTCCGTGAATATTCTTTAGATATAAATATTATCATTTATGAAGTAGCAATTATTTTATATAGCTTAATTTATGCCATTACAGCTTGGTTTTCTAAGGATAAAGAACAAGCGGGAATTCAAAAAGGAAATATCTGTACGGCATTATTTTTTATAATTGTGCTGTTCTTCGTGAATCTTCCCTATATGCCGTTAGCGTTTAAGGTGGGCACTAAAGTTGATAATGCAGCGATAGTAACAACGCAAGCAAACTAATCCGCAAAGCCAAGCCGAAAATTCCCTTCTCCAAGCAATGGGCATAGGCGTCAAGCTAAGCCCAGCAAGAGGAGAAAGGAATTTCTCCTAGCCTGCGAAAAATAGCTTCATCACTGCGTGCCATCCACCCCGGGTCGCACACTCTCAAATTTAGCATTCTCTTCAACCACCTGGTTCACAAAGGCATTTCCATAACCTATCCAAGCCCCACGTTTAATCGTGGTTCCAGGACCAATGACCGTAGCCATACCAATAAAAACATCCTCTTCAATCACAACCGGAGCTAAAAAAAGTAAACTGCCTACATCCGAGTGACAACTTACCGATACTTGGCTCGCCAAAGTCACCCCTTTCTTAATAGTAATTAAAGGACAATCGACAAAATCAATATCGTAAGAACTCATTATTTGAAAAGAAACTTTCGCACCTAAAGCACGCCAATAACAAAACTTAAGGGTATTAAACGATTGCAATATGGGAATTAAACCAACCACTTTCGCGGCTCGCGACAACGCAAAATGGCAAAACCATGCAACCATGGTTTTATTCAATTCACGCTTGTAACGACCTGGTTTAAGCTTTGGCAAACACATGCGGATTAACGCAATGATTAAGATAAAACTGGGAAATAAAACAAATGGCGCTAAAGGCAAAACCCACCAGGTATGCGCATAACCATGATAAATAAATAACCCCGTTAAACTGAACGCAATAATACTCGGCATTAAACTAAAAAACAGCGAAAACAAATCAAGAATAAGAAACATAGAGACACTTAATTGCTTATTTTTACGTGCTCCCGTTTTCACAGTAGGCGGCTTGGCCATACCTTAATACCCCCATATAAAATTATGTACATTTATTTCTCCGTAATCACTTGCTGAGAAATTAATGTAGGTTTGCTCTGCGCATGATGCTCTGCTAATAGTTGCTCTTTAGGCAATTGCAATAAAACCATAGGTAAGATTTCTTTAGTTACAATGCCATGGGCGTAAGGTTGATTGATTTGTCTTAAACATTCATGCATTTGCGTTAACAAAGAAGCGGGGATCTTCGCAGTATCATCAGTAACCAAGACAATCCGATCACCTAAGCTGTTACGCGCAAAATACCAGTGAGACTCCATATCAAAAGACACTTCATGAACCATTTGCTGCAACTCTTGGCCTGAAATAGTACAACATTCCAATTTCAATTGTTGTCCTTTGTAGCAAAATACTAATCTGGGCGATTTATTCAAATAGCCAATGCATTTAACAATATCTTTAAGCTGATAACGCACCAATCCCATCGCCGTAGTTAAAAAAATCTCATAATTTTTACCTACTTCTAATTCCCAGGATTGCACTAAATTTTCTTTGCGAAGTTCATGCCCTTCTTCGATGAATTCAACAATATGGCCGCCTGGATGCAAATAACCACCAGGATTCGCATCTAAAGGCACAGTAAGCCAACCCTCAGTCGCAGAATAGGTGCCATCAATCAAAGCAATCTTAGGACCCAATGCTTCCCTTAGCAGTTGCGCAGGATATTCACAAAGACCTGAGGTCCAACACCCTATAAGCAATAATGAAGGCCAAAAATCATGAAAAGAATAGTGTGCATTTTTAGCCAATTCACGCAAGTAATTTTGGCGTTTTTGGGTAATTTGTAGCGGCGGCAACATCTCAGGAATTGCTTGTTCTCCCAATAAATAAGGCAAAAGATGCGGAAATTGTTCAACACAACGCTTATAAAAAATATCAATAACCATCGGGGTTACTGAAAAAATAGCATTCAGATCAGAGGCTAAAGCATATAAAGGTGCCCATTGTTCATAACTTTCGGCATCCGCAAATACCTCATCAGGTAAGGCATAAAAACGTTTAACAAATGCCGGTAAATTACGATAATTAAAGTTACTGACCCACCCCACAGGAGTGCCCGCCGGAGTGGTTTTACATGAGTTCACGGCCACCAAATACAGCAGTTTCTTTTTAAAAAAACCAGGGAAACGTTGTGTTAGGTTATAAATAAAAGGCGCCATGGTACGCTGGAATTGCGTTTGATAAGAGGTCGTAATCGGAAAAAACTTTCTCACCCCTGAAGTTCCTGACGTTTCAGACCAAAAAGTTATATTCTCCCCATTAAAGGGTTGAATATGGCCATGATGAGCAGCAAGCAAACCCTCTTTATAATCATCATAGGTAGTAATGGGAAAATCATTTAAATTTGCGGAAGGTAATTCTTTAAGTATTGGCGGCCAATAAACAGACTTTTTGAGTAAAGGCAAAATCTCACGCCACCATAATCGATCGCGGGCGGCCTCTGGATGAAAAGTATCCGCGATAAAGGCCTTATATTTTTTCCTTGTCATTACTTCAATGAGCATTCTTTTCCAATTCATATTAATTATCCAATATCCCAGGTATTTTTGTTGGTAGCATAGAAAACATTTTATCCTGCTCATAAAAAGCAAATAATTTTTCCGCCATCAATTCTTGCAATCTATGATCTATGCTTCTAGCGGTAGGTAACTTCTCAAGAATTAATTGAATTGCCAAAGTAATCCAATCTAAATCATGCAATTCTTTTGGTAAGCGCTGGCGGTTAAAATGCCAAAAATGCAAACAACAACTGCCAGCAAAGATCCAACAATACTGCTCAGCTAAACGAAAAGCGGCTAAACTACGCGGCTCAAATAAATTTTGTGCTTTCAAATCAAGTACGTGTTTATCCAATTTCTTGATTTCGCCACACAAGGCGGTAATTAATGGCGCAAGAGGTTCTGACTTTAACAAAAATAAACTTGCGAAAACATCGTCTTCTGAATGAGTAAACAGCCCTAATCCTGTCCCGGAAAATGGAGGGCAATCCTGCGAGAGATTAAAAATCTGTTCTATTTTCGGCAAGTTAGCTAAGGAAAAAGTGCCACGCATCCCCGCTTGCGGCAATAAATTACCCGCAATTAATGATAAATTCACTTGGCTGCTGCCATCAAATAAACCAATAACTTGTATGTCACGTCTGATTTTTTGAAACATCGCCCATTCAGTAGTGCGTAAATAACCACGCGCGCCCATGATTATTCCACATTGTTCAACAACATCTTCAGCGATTTTAGGGACGAGGAATTTAATAATTGCCGACCAAAAACTTAACTTTTCTGGCATGATCGAAGCGGCGCGAATAATGGCTAAGTTCACACAATCAGCAATTAATAATTGGGTAAATTGCTCGCCTAAGCGCTGTTTTACCGCCGGAATTTCATAAGCGGACTTACCATATAATTGTCGTTGTCTACTAAAAGAAAGAGCCATACGTAATGCCGTATCCGCGCAACTAATAGCAAGACCAGCACATAAAGCGCGAGAAACTTGTAATGTTTTATAGGTGATTTCCAAACCACGCTTTTCTTCGCCAATTAAGGCCTCTATAGGCAAAAAAACCTGTTCCAAAGCAAAACCACTGATATCCAAACCACGAACACCATGCGTTGGTAATTTGGGAAGTGGGGTAAAACCGCTAGTGACCTGAGATTTATCGAGAAAAAAAACCGAAAAACCTAAAGGACCACCCTGCTCATGGGTACGACAAACAATGGTTGCAAATTGACTTGAAGTGGCAAAATTAATGCACCATTTTTTGCCCGATAACAGCCAACCACCGGGACAAGGCTTGGCGCTTACTTCATTAGCCGCCGCATCCGAGCCATGTTCTTCTTCAGTTAAAGCGAAGGCACCGATTTCCCCCCGACGAAAACAATCTGCCAACTGTTGTTTCTGCTGGGTAGTTCCTGCAATCCAGACTGGAAGCGCTGCCAAAGAAGAAATACCTAAAGCAATGGCGGTCGTCAGATCACGACGACCTATTGCGCGCGCAATATAAATAGGTTCATTTAGCGACGAAAATTTCCCACCCAGTTCCTGAGGAATCAAATACTCCATAAAACCCCATTGCTGCACAAATTTAATTTGTGCCCAAGCCAGTGCATCTTGCTCATCATGGAGCAAACTATCTTTAAAATTCATCGGTGTATCCTGCCGTGCAGGATTTCCTAAATAAGCCTCAAATGAATTAGTTAAATGCAGTAAATCCTCATAAGAAGACATGATGATCCTTAAATAATGGAATGTCTGGCATTCGGTAAATTATCCATCTTACGATACACATAATCTAAATGCTGCGCGAGGCGTCCACGCATTTGTTGGACTGTGATAATCTCATCAATTAGCCCCGAAGCATAGGCATCAATTAACGAGGCATCAAGACATGAGGCCTCCCCTGTTATCAACGACGGGTCTTCAGTCGAGGCTTGCCCATCGGTACGTTGTACTTTTTTGCTGGTTTCTTTACCCATAACCCCAAGACTTGCGGTTTCCAAGGCGAGAACCAAATCCCCCTGTTGCGATGCGGTTTGCATCATGAGAAATGCCGCCGCACCATAGCATTTGCGCACAATGACGCTCATTCGCGGCACGCGTGTTTGCATCGCGGCGCATAAACGCGCCCCATGTTGCAATAAGCCTTTTTGCTCTTCACGTTTTCCAGGCATAAAACCTGGAACATCAATTAACGTCAGGATAGGAATAGAATAAGCATCGCAAATACGAATAAATTTCGCGGCTTTTTGCGCAGCATCCGAATCAATAGCCCCACTAAAACGAATACTTTGATTGGCGACAACCCCCACCGCAAAGCCATGAATGTGCACAAAAGCACAAATCATGGCCTGGCCATAAGCACTTTTATACTGCCAAACATCGGAATTATCCACAAGGGCTTGAATCAATTCGAGCATATTAAACGGCAAACGCGGATTTGCAGGAATCACTGGTAACGCCTGTATTGGCTCACGCACCGAATGTAGTGGCGGCTTTTCCGCGTGATGCGCCGGGAAAAAATTCAGCATAGACTTCACATGGTTGATTTGTGCCGCCAGACTTTCATCGACAAAATCCGCAATACCCGTAGTATTGGCATGCACGGCCGTACCACCTAACTCGCCCATCGTTACTTTTTCACCGATGGCTTGTTGCACCACCATGGGACTGGTAACCATAAGATAACTACGGTGTTTATTGAAAAATAGCAAATCCATCAGCACCGCAGAATAAGCTGGCGCTCCTAATGTAGGCGCAACAATGATACCAAACTGGGGAATAAGTCCTGATAAATTAATGTTGCGGGTAATGACTTGCGTATATTCATCACCACTTAACAAATTTTCGTCTAAAGAAATTCCTGGCGATGCTAAAAACGCAATAATTGGAATGCGTAACTCTTGGGCGCGGTTCATTAGACGCAAGATTTTTCTGGCGCCTTGAGTACTTATATAACCACGACTAGCAGCGGTATTATGGGCATAAATTGCCACCGGTCGTTGATTAACCTTTGCTAAACAGGTAATCACTTCCGCACCAAAGTGTGCTTGCGTTTGATTTCCTGCAGAATAATCTGCCATCAAAGGTAGAAAACTATGCTCATCAATAAGGCTTTCTATCCATTTTATTGTGGTTCTATCGGCAGCTGATGAAGACAAAATTAATCCATTTTTTAAACAATCATTTAATAAAATATATATCTTGTAAGTATCCAGGTCAATTTAAAGATCACTCCCCGAGCACATTGCACCTTATTTTTCTATGAGCTATAACTAGAAACAACGATTTAACACATGATGAATGCTAAGTTAAGGATAACCATAATGAACACTTATGTAGGTAGTGGCCGCGGTGATTTTCATACTCTTTATCAGGGAAAATCAGTAGATGATCTTATCATTGAGTACATGGAGGAAAATGAGATTCCAGGACTGTCCTTAGCGATTGTACAAGCACCTTATATTACACGCGTGCTCGGTTATGGCCTCGCAGACATCGAGACGAAACGCTTGGTTTCAACCCGTACCCTCTTTAACGTAGGGCAATTAACTAATGCGTTTACCGCTGTAGCCATCATGCAATTAAAAGAAGAGGGGAAGCTCAAGCTAGATGACCTAATCACAACTTATGTACCGCTTAGTCCTAAACTCTGGGGCAACATTAGCATTCGCCACTTGTTAACGCATAGTTCAGGTATCGCTGATTATACCGAGCAAGAAGAATTTACTTATAGCAATCACTATCAACCCGCAGATATTGTACGATTAATTAGTAAGCATCCGTTATTATTTAATGCCGGCACGGAAATGCAAACCAGTGCCTCGAACTTTTATTTACTTGGCCTGATTGTCGAAGAAACCAGTGGCATGAGTTATGAAGCTTACGTCACTAAAAATCAAATTGAGCGCGTGGGTTTACAACGTACATTCTTTATCAAGAACGCGGCGACTCTTGAAAACGAGGTGAACAATGGCAGTAAACCATTTAAACACAGTGCGTTCTTGCAAAATCCCAGCTTTATTGATCCAGCAGAACTTGCTGTGGGTTATACTGCAAATAACAAGACAGCAACCATTGCAACGTGGACATCTACTTTCGCCAATAGTGGTGTGGTTGCGTCTGCAGAAGATATTAGCATCTGGGACATTAGTTTGGCCGGTTCTATTTTAGTTAACGATGCAGAAGACCGGGCCTTTTTGTATAACAGCCCAAGCTTAAACAACAAAAAGATTATCCCAGGTAATGTTGGGTGGTTATTTCCTGGGCATCAAGGACTCATGGAAATCAAAGGCACAATTCCTGGTTTCTCGGCATTTTTAAGCCGCTTTACCGCCGCCAATGAACTTTTGTGTGTTACCCTTTTAGCGAATAAAGAAAATTTGCCTGATTTAGATATTTTAGGTCGTAAAATTGCGGCCACTTTTGATAAAAAGCTTGCCGCGCCGGCAGGTAGATTAGGCTCAGAAACCATGCAAAGTCCCTATTCTGTAAAAGAAACTATTGTCCGCTTAACCGCCATTATTAACCAACAAGGTGGAAAAATATTTGCGCATATTAACCATGGTGACGAAGCGCAAAAGGTCAATCAATCTCTTCTTCCCACAGAGGTTCTTATTATCGGCAACCCTGCTAAAGGCACCACATTAATGCAGGAAAATGTTGCGAGTGCTCTTGATTTACCTTTACGCATCATGGTCACCCAAGATAAAAGTGGTCAGGTATGGCTAAGTTTTACAGATCCTATGCACTTTGCTGAAGAATACCACCTGCCCAGCAAGGATTTAAAACAAATTGCAACGGCCTTGCATAAAGTGTGTGAAAAAGCGGTATCGGCGCAAAGTAAAATTTAGCCTAGAAAAAGAAAAAGTCAGGGAGAGGCGCGCGTACAACACCAAGGTACGCCCCATGGGAATATCGCCTTTGGAGGCACGCTTCCTGGTGACGAGTTAATAGAACAAACCTGCATGCCGCATTGAGGCGCCATTATTAGCTAAAGAACAATTATTATTTGCCGCCGCGGACAATTTAAGTGTACCTAGCCTGTTCATCCGAATTAAAAATTCTTTTTTTATATGACATAAATGTAGATTAACCTTACTTTTAATCCGCAAAAACTCTTTTTTTTGCACAGGGAATATACTAAAATAAACATATTGTATGTACGCAGATCAGTTTCTTTAAGTCTTTTAGCACAACTAACGATTAATCAGTAGCTCTGGAGGCGTACAGCGTACTTCAAGCTCCGATGAGAACAAGGCAAGCTATGGATATTTTAAAACCAGATATACGCTTTAATATTACCGCAGCATCTAGATTTTTACCCGACTCACCTCCCATTACTAATCTTGAAATCCTCCAAAATTTCCCAAGAACAGCAGAACACTCCCAGGCTTTTTTAGCAAAGTTTGCCGAAAAAATCGGGGAAGAATTTGGTTTTAACACGCGTTATTGGTGCCATAAACCCTGGGAGTCTTTAGACAACTCCCGGGACTTAACAGCCGAATCATTAGCAACGCAAGCAGTGCGACAATTATTTGCCCAGCTAAATCATCAAGCACCAGCAGCATTTTTACTAGGTTCCACCACCAATAAACGCTTCACTGGTTCACAGGCTGCTGCTGTTTTAGGCCAATTAGGCATCGATGCCCCTGCTTATGATTTAAAAACCGGTTGCTCCACATCGTTATCAACGCTGCATATGGCTTATGCGCTAATGGCTTTAGGGTACTCGAATGTCCTAGTCAGTTGTGCAGAAACCTTATCCAAAGTAATTGATCCGGAAAATGAAAAAACCTGGATTGGCCTTGCGGATGGCGCCGCAGCCTTATTCCTGGAACAACATGATGCCGGCTCATTTACCATCGAGAAAACTTTTTTTTCTACTGATGGTCAACATGTAGATGCATTCACGACTCATGGCGTATTCCCACCCACTCAAGAACAAATCGATACCGTTGGTTATCATTTAATTGGTGATGAAAACCATATGAAAGAGCTTGCTTATGCAAAATACAAATACATGTTAGCCAATTTGTTGCCCACGGAAGCGGAAAAAAAGGCCATTACCTGGGTTATTCCCCATCAAGTCAATCGTAAGTTAACTGAACAAGTACTTTTTGAAAATAAAATAACCAATAAAAACATCATCTGGGACGCAGATACTATTGGTAATATTGGCGGTGCATCCATACTCTATTCATTAGCCAGAGCGGTCGAAGAAAAAATTTTTGACCGGCCAGGAAAAATTTTGCTGATGAGCGTAGGTGGAGGTCTTTCTTATGCAGGACAAGTTC
Source organism: uncultured Gammaproteobacteria bacterium (assembly GCA_963844185.1). Lineage (GTDB taxonomy): Bacteria > Pseudomonadota > Gammaproteobacteria > Legionellales > Legionellaceae > Legionella. The sequence goes on along the minus strand of CAWJMX010000011.1, from coordinate 33,548 downwards.
TGCAGTTTCACCAATAATTAAGGGGTATGATAATGAATGCAGAGCTACGTGATTGCCCATCATTAGTAGATATAATTCGACTCAGAGCCTTACAAACCCCACAAAAAGTAAGTTGTATTTTTGTGGGCAAAGACTCCGAAGAAAAAATAACTTATGCCGAATTGGATCAACATGCGCGCGCCATTGCCACACAATTACAAGCGCGCAAAGTCCAACCAGGGGAGCGCATCTTATTATTATTTGCTCCTGGTTTGCCGCTGATTCAAGCATTTATAGGCTGCCTGTATGCCGGCTGCATTGCCGTTCCCATTTATCCCCCTGCTCAAGAAAAATTGCGCGACAAAGCCCGGCGTATTATTGCTAACGCCAAGCCCGTAGTAGCACTAATGACGGCACAGCATCTAAGTGCATTTGCTACCCCAGATCAACAGGGAATATCCTATCTGGGTAAAGTCCCATGTTTCGCAGTAGAAACCATCGATCCAGCCGCCAGTGCACATTGGCAAGCACCACCCATTACTAAAAATGACATTGCTTTTCTGCAATATACGTCTGGCTCCACCATGCATCCCAAAGGCGTCATGATTAGTCATCATAATCTGCTCGATAATGCAGATAAAATGTACACCACTTATGAAATGAATGCGGAAACCATTCTCTTTAGTTGGTTGCCACCACATCATGATATGGGATTAATCGGCGCTATTCTGACCCCTATTTATGGTGGAATTCCGTCAGTCACGATGTCCCCATTTGCCTTTTTAGAGAACCCACTTTCGTGGTTACAAAATATCAGCAAATACAAAGCCACCATAAGCGGTAGCCCTAATTTTGCGTATGATTATTGCATAAAACGTATTAAGGAAGAGAAAAAGCAAGGGCTAGACCTAAGTTCCTGGCTTATTGCCGCCAATGGCGCGGAACCCATTCGCAAAGAAACATTGGAAAATTTTTACCAAGCGTTTAAAGACTATGGATTTAATCAAAAAGCATTTTTTCCTTGTTACGGTTTAGCAGAGGCGACCTTACTGGTTACGTGTAATATCCCAGGCACCCCATACCGCACCCTGACTCTAGCCAAAGAAAAGTATAAAGATCATCGCGTTCATTTTGCCGAAGAAAATAACCTCGATAGCCATAATTTAGTCAGTTGTGGACGTTTAAGACAAACCGTTAAAATTGTGGACCCCGATTCATTAACCCTGTGTGATAATGACCACGTGGGTGAAATTTGGGTACACAGTGACAGTGTAGCGCAAGGATACTGGCAGCAGGATGAAGAAACGGCACATGCATTTCACGGAAAAATTAAAGGCGATACCTCACCACAAATGTATCTGCGCACCGGTGATTTAGGGTTTATTCACGAGGAAGAATTATACGTTACTGGTCGCATTAAGGATTTGATTATTCTCTACGGAAAAAATCACTACCCGCAAGACATTGAATATTCCATACAGCATGCTCCAGTACAGAGCAAACTAGGGAAATGCGCCGCATTTGTCATCCAGAAGGAACATGAGTACCAATTAACTGTCGTTTGTGAGGTGAAGGATTGTTTCATAACACCTGAAGCACAAGAAACATTATTCAACGAAATTTTTGCTGTAATTTATAAAGCACACCAACTGGAAGTCCATCGCATTGTTCTTATTCCCTCCAGAGAAATGCCCTATACAACCAGTGGCAAAATTCGCCGTAATTTCTGTCGTAAGTATTTGTTAGACAATACCTTACCTCTAGTCGCCTCTTGGCAATTAAACAAGACCAAGGATTAACATGACACTCTTCTTATCATTGGATTTTCCGGAAAAAACTGCATTACGCATTGATAAGAAAGAACTAAGCTTTGCGCAATTGCAACAAGCCATACACCAGATGGCGCTGCAATTGCAAAAACTTCCTGAAGGCATCTTGTTATTAGCAGCGGCGCCTACGCCGGTGTTTCTCATTCAACTTTTAGCCGCATTGACGATTGCCAAACCAGTCGCGCTCAGCAGCGAAGACGATTGCCAACAAAGGCAGGCCCTTTTAGGAACAAGCATGACCATTGATGCTCAAGGTGAGTTGGTCGCATTGCAAAAGAATAGCCCTATTCGCCATCACCCTCAATTAGCACTGCTTTTATTTACTTCGGGCAGCACGGGACAGGTTAAAGCGGTGCAATTGTCTCAAGCGAATATTATCGCCAATTGTCATGCCGTCATGAATGCCTTGGAATTTTCACGCGTGCAAGACCAATTATTATTTTTACCCTTATCCTATTCTTTTGGCCTATTAGGGCAATTACTTCCTGGCTTAATGGCAGGAATAACCACGCAGTTCATTGCCCAATTTACAGAGATTAAATCCCTTTTAGAAACCGGTGCCGTGCCACACATGTGGAGTGGCGTGCCGTCACATTGGGTCGCCCTCAGTAAAATGGCCCCTCTCTATCCTGAAAGTGCCACCAAAATTACGGCCGTGGTTTCTGCTGGTGCCCCATTGGCTACTCCCTTGCGCACCGATCTCACACAAGCCTTCCCCAATGCCATAATTTATAATAATTATGGTTTAACTGAAGCCTCACCACGTGTGCTCACCTACTCCAGTAAAGATCCTTTATTTCTAGAGAACTATGCAGGATATCCAGTCGGCGATTGGCAAGTCCGACTCTCCGATAAGGACGAATTGCTCATCAAAGGCAAACAACTTATGTTAGGTTATCTGGGTGAGGAACAAGCAACTCGAATACACGATGACTGGCTATTTACTGGTGATCTGGCAACCATACTGCCTTCAGGATTAATAGCGATTAAAGGGCGACGCGATAATCAGGTCAATATAGCCGGGGAAAAAGTAAATTTAACTGAAATAGAGCACAAGATTTGCCAGATTGACGGCATTAAAGAAGTGATTGTTTTACCTTTAGCAGATGAACTTTATGGCGTACGCCTACTTGCCTGTGTAGAGCAAAATGCCTTCACTGCCACCTTAAGCGAACAACAGCTTACAGAACAGTTACAACTGCATTTTTTACCGCAAAAACGCCCCCTTAGCGTGCAGTTTTTTGCACAACTGCCACGCAATCAACACGGGAAATTAGACCGCACCACCTTACTTTTAAACTATAAGGAAAAAGTCCATGCTCATTGAACGCATTCAAAAAATAATAGAACAGATTGGACTCACTCACCTTCCACAAGACCCACATGCAAAATTAGAACATGGTGGCTTGGATAGCTTGATGCTTGCCTTATTAATTATTGAACTTGAGCGTGAATTCAAAATTAAAATTCCAGTGATCCCCTTAGTGAAGGAACACTATGAATCCGTTGCCAGCATCGAAAAGCACTTAATGGATTTGGGGGCAAAATGAATATACTCATTACCGGCGGCTCCTCCGACATTGCACAAGCCATAGCGAAACGTCGCCTACAATTAGGTGATAAAATCACCATTACCAGTTCCAGTGAAGAAAGTCTCAAATGCACATTGGCTCATTATGCGCAGCAAGACATGATGGTTTCGGGTTTGGTCTATAATTTTTCAAATCCTGAGGCAAGTAAGGAACAGTTAGAGCAATTAGTCCAAGAACCATTAGATGGCATTATCCTCAATGCATTCACCCGGGTTAAGCAACTGCGTAAATTACATGCCTTATCCTATCCTGCATTACGCACCTACATTGATGATAATTTACATGGGAATATTTGGCTTATTCATCAATTATTGCCCGCCTTATTAGCGCATAAATTTGGGCGCTTAGTATTGATTTCTAGTATTTCAGCCATTAATGGCACCAGTCGTTATGGCGCTTATTGTGCAACAAAAGCAGCCCTGGAGGGATTGTTTTTAAATTTAGCAGTTGATTACAGCGCCAATAATATTCTCTCCAACATCCTTCGCGTTGGTTTAATAAAAACCTCCCGTACCGAACAATTCTGGTCGAAACCAGCTTACCAAGAACGAATGGCCCACATTATCCCCCAAGGCATGATGGGAGAAACCACACAGGTAGCAGAAGCAATGGATCCCCTGCTGTCAACAACCTCGTTTATGACCGGTTCAGTAGTCACCGTAAGTGGTGGTTTACCGCTCATGCGCTCAGAAGGGTTATTATCATGAATTTTATGCGCGCGGAAAAAAATATTTATCTTAAAGGCCCTTATGCAGCTCTCCCCGAACAAATAATGAGTAATCAAGCCGTTTTAGATTGGATGGGCAGCAGTCAAAATCCGGCTGTAATTAGCTTTTCCACCGGCATTAGAAACAGATGCTGGGTAAATGAAGAGCAAGCCTGTAGCGATCTGGCTGTACTTGCCGCAGAAAAGCTATTTGCCGCCAAACCACAAGAAAAAAATAAGATAAACCAAATTATTCTGGCTACCATTTCCGGTGATTATGTATCCCCCCCAACAAGCCCCTTCGTACAGTACCGTCTTGGCCTGCAAAACACGGGCGCGTTTGATATCGGTGCCGCCTGTGCGGGTTTTGTTGTCGGTTTACATACCAGTGCCGCCATTGCCCAAACCAGCCTGGGCTCGGTATTATTAATTGCCAGCGAAGTTCGCTCCAAATTTTTAAATAAAGCCAATTTTGCTACCAGTATTTTATTTGGTGATGGTGCTGCGGCTTGTGTTGTGTCAACCGAACAAGAAAATGCCGAATTTCGCTTTATTGCTTCGGCATTATTTGCTGATGGCGAAGTCAGTGACACGGTATCAACACCTGCAGGAGGCTCGCGTTTACCGGCTGGACAGTGTACAAACCCCGAACAATTTTACATTACCATCAAAGAGAATACCGCGCTGTTTGTCAAAGCAGTTCATGGTATGGTTTATGGTGCTCAAGCTTTTCTTAAAGAACTCGGTCTAACGTCAGCAGATATTCAATGGATGGTTCCCCATCAGGGTAATAAAAATTTAGTCTTAGCCGTAGCCAAACAATTAGGATTTACAGATGAGCAGGTCATGAAAACAGTCGAAGAAACTGGAAATACTTCCGGTTCTAGTGTAGGGATTGCCTTAAATGATCTCAGACAACATACTGCGATAAAACCACAAGACAAAGTATTATTGGTCGCTGCGGGTGGTGGCGGTATTGCTGCATGTGCTTTGCTTGAAGTGATTTAACCAAGACATAAGCCCAAAATCCCCTTCTCCCAACAATAGGGATAACCATCAAGTTAAGGCGTTTTAAGTTTGTCTATCCTCAATCCAAATGGTTTTGAAGAGTATCAAAAGGCTTTTTTCCCTTAATTTGACAGCTATACCCTAACACCCTATTGTTGGGTAAACGCAAACAAGTCTTTATAGGTGTGAAACTTCATAGCATCTTCTTCAGTCACCGCCAAATTATATTCCTCACTTAAAATAGCTAACAATTCGACTATTTTCAACGAATCTAAATACAAATCTTCGACTAATGCCGTATGATCATGAATTTCTTCAGTTTTAATACCCGATAATTTGCCTATAATTTGTTTTAATTCACTATCAGTAATCTTCATAAAAACCTCTTAATATTCTTGAGCAGTTAAGCTCCATGCGGCTAAAGAGCTTAAACCTAAAATAAGTAATATCACTGCCAGCGAAAATTGACCATAGCTTTTAATCGCAGCAATAAAACCACTGGCCAACGCCGCACTTAAATCTTGCATACTGGCATATAAAGCCCCCACGGTTCCCGCGATTTGCGGAAAAGGATGAAACGCCCCGGCAAAGGAATTAATAAAAGTAAAACCGGCTCCCATACTAAATAAAGAAACAGGGATCATAATAGCAAGGATATGTTTCATTCCCCACAAAGCCAAGCACAACATACTCAAACCACCAATAATCATGAACACCACACCAACAAGTACCATATAAGATACCCCTTTGCGCATCACTAATTGGCTATTGATAATGCCACTAAGACAAATAGCTCCAGCAATGAAGACCGTCAATTGACCAAATTCAATTGGGCTTAATTGCAAAACATCCTGAAACAAAAAGGGAGCAATAGTAAGATAAGAGACAAGCCCTGCGCTAGCAAAACAAGCACATAAGGTGTAGCCTAAGAAAACTCTCGAGCGTAACAAAGTCGCATAATTTGCCCGCATCACCTTTATTTTAGTCGCATCGGGATTAAAATGTTTATTTGTTTCCGACAAAACTCGCAGTGCCACCAGCCAAATCACCAGACCAAAAATCAATAAAAATAAAAAATTAGCGCGCCAACCAAAATGCTCTTGGATATAGCCACCTAAAGTAGGCGACGCAACCATAATGAAGATACTCACGATACCCACATAAGAACCGATTTTCGCTAAAGCTTTATCAGTAAAAAGATCACGAACCAAAGAACGCCCAACCGAACCGCAACACCCGATGCCAAAGCCTTGCAGAAAACGACCGATAATTAATAGCAAGACTGAAGGTGCAAGAAAACAGCATAAACTGCCGAAAATGCTTAAACCAATACCAAACACCAACGGGGGTTTACGACCAATTTTATCAGATAAAGGCCCGTAAAACATATGCGAAATGCCTAAGCCCAACATAAAGAGTGACAGCGTAAGCTGAATAGACGCGGCATTACTGTGAAAAATTTTAGTAATTGCGGGTAATGAAGGGACATACAAATCCATGGTCGTTTGCATTAACACCATAAGCATTAACACAAGAAACACAAATAAGGGCGGTACTTTTTGATTGTCGCGTATAGGCATTAAAAATCCTTGCTAATCATCAAGCCACGATCTTTATCGCGACTGAAAAACAGATTACACCATGCACGATAATAAAATAGCAAGACAGCAGATAAATCCAACAAACCAAGTTAATGATCTTAATGAAGCTAAATCTTGCAAATAAAAAATATTATAAATAATTCGTGACACAATATAAACAATCGCCAAAACCCGCACCATAACACCTACATGATTCGTAGCAAGCGCCGTGAGTGCCGCGGTAGCAAATACCAATAACGATTCAAAACCATTTTGATGAGCCGCAACTGCCCGGGCGCCCATACCGACCAAACGCGCCTGTTGCGTACGGGGATGATGATTATCATAGACACTTTCCTTTTGCATAAAATAACCCACCACCATCTTGAGCAGATAAGGCAAAAGTACCGCAACAAAGAGGCAAATAATTAAGGTATTCATAACGTAAATATCCGGATAATTAATAAAAAAGTAATTCATCATAACGGGAACAGAAGTCCAATTCAATTTGAAATTCATACCTTCTACCCGCGAACCCATTCTGCTATGATAAATTCCCAAATAGGACTTAGGAACTAATTAATTAAGGGATTAGACCATGACGCATGAAGATGTAAAAAAAAAATCTAAACGCCATATTGTTTTATCATCACATCCTTCCGAACAGACCGCCCCCTCTCTAAAAATAAAATGGGGCGCAGCAAACGCTAAGGAACGCGGACCAATTATTGCCTCGTTAACCAACATTCGCAATCGCAATGCGGTTGGCACCCACTCTGGCTCCTACTCTGTTTATCGCGCGCTGGCGGTAGCTGCTGGCGTTTTAGATCCAGAGCACGTACCGGATTTAACCGATACAACTCCGCCCGTAGCGATAGGACCACATCCTCAATGGCATGATACCCAGAAAATTATTTCATTGGACCCGTGGGGACATCTGGTGGCCACTGAATTTGCCGATGAAATTAAAGCAGGATACGATATTAGACCAACGATCGCGGTCACTAAAGCCCATATCAACATCCCGGAATTACATACAGCCATGCAACAAGGTCGCCTCAAGCCCGATGGTAAAATCTTAAAAGAATCAGGAGATGTTACGGTGACCAAAGCAGCTATTGAACCTGTTTGGTATTTACCTGGCATCGCCGAACGCTTCGCCATTTCAGAGTCATTCTTGCGACGCACTTTGTTTGAACAAACTGCGGGTATGTTTCCGGAATTAGTGACGCGTACAGATCTGGATGTTTTTTTACCCCCAATTGGTGGCTTAACGGCTTATTTCTTTGGCGATGTAACGACCATTCATGATCCTAAAATTGAACTTACTTGCCGTATTCATGATGAATGTAATGGTTCGGATGTTTTTGGTTCCGATATTTGTACCTGTAGACCCTATCTAACACATGGCATTGAATTATGCATTGAATCTGCCCAAAAAGGAGGGGCTGGTCTTATTGTTTACAATCGTAAAGAAGGACGGGCTTTAGGTGAGGTAACTAAATTTCTGGTTTATAACGCACGTAAACGCCAAAAAGGCGGCGATACAGCAGCCAAATATTTTGAACGCACAGAATGTGTGGCCGGAGTACAAGACATGCGTTTCCAAGAATTAATGTCCGATGTTTTACACTGGCTTGGTATTACGAAAATTCATCGTTTTGTTTCCATGTCCAATATGAAATTTGATTCCTTACAAAAATCGGGAATTAACGTGATTGAACGTGTCAAAATTCCTGATGAGCTGGTGCCACCTGACGCCCAGGTAGAAATGAGTGCAAAACGTGCGGCGGGTTATTATTCACCAGATCGCATTGTCGACATCAATGAATTAGCAGAAACCAAAGGACGTGAACTTCATGAATAAGGAACAACACGAACACGATCCGGTTTTAACTATGCTCCGCGACCCAAATACCATACGGAGTCGTGCGCAAGCCATCTTAAATCTGGCCAAACAAGATAAACTGACCCACTTTGCTCTAGAGCCTAATAAAATGGCGGCCACTGCCTCATTTGTTACCGCGGTTATTCAAGAGCAGTACCCTGATCTGGATATTCCCTATCACAGTCGCTGGCGGCATTTTGAAGCCGGTGGTGTTGATCGCATAAAAAAAATGCAGCCGCAATTAAATACGCTATCAACTAGCGAACGCGGTAAAATCTTTTATGAATTGGTAATTATTAGCGTCCTGCTTGATGCTGGTGCCGGCCAGTCCTGGCGCTATAAAGAGCCAGAAACAGGAATTGAATATTCACGTTCAGAAGGCCTGGCTCTAGCCAGCTTATTCCTCTATCAACGCGGTGCGTTTAGTGCCAACTCTAAAGAACCATTACGCGTCGATGCGCAGCGGTTAATAAAATTTAGTGCGGCAGATCTTGGTCAAGGATTTCAAGTCAGCGCAAGTAATCCTCTTGAAGGAATTGCTGGCCGTGTTGCCTTACTGAACCGCTTAGGTCGCGCAATTCAAGAAAATACCGCCTATTTTGGCCAAGAAGGGCGCTTAGGTGATTTTTACACCTACGTCAGTGCCTTAGTTACCAACAATCACCTGACCGCAACACAAATTTTTCAAGCGGTCCTCGGCGCATTTAACACTATTTGGCCAGCCAGATTAACGTTTCATGACATTTCACTAGGTGATGTATGGCAACACCAGGCCTTAAAAACAAATACTCCTGGTTCAGAATATATTCCCTTCCACAAATTGTCACAATGGTTAACTTATTCATTAATTGAACCATTGGAGCAAGCAGGTATTAACGTAACGCATTTAGAGGCACTAACGGGCTTACCCGAATACCGTAATGGTGGCTTACTTATTGATATGGGCTTACTTTGTCTTAAAGATAAAGATGCACTAAAGCAATCTTATGCACCCAGTTCAGAACTTGTTGTCGAGTGGCGCGCGTTAACTGTGGCGTTATTGGATGAATTAGCTGATTTAATCAGGAAAAACCTGCATAAAAATACGCAAGAATTGCCCTTAGCAAAAATATTACAAGGAGGTACCTGGGAAGCGGGGCGTCGCATTGCCCGCCAAAAACGCAGTCAAGGCACACCGCCTCTACAAATTATTAGTGATGGCACCGTATTTTAGATTGAACCCCTTGTGCCCTTTTTTACTTACGAAAAAGGGTTAGTCAAAGGGCATAAACACATGGAGTTAATATGCAAAATCCACAACCAGTCGTTGTAATAAATCATCCATTAATCCAGCACAAACTAACCATTATGCGTAAAAAAGACACCAGTACTGTCAAATTTCGTACCTTAATGCATGAAGTGAGCATGCTCTTGGCTTATGAAATTACGCGCGATCTGGAAGTAGAATATGAAGAGATTGAAACGCCACTAACACGGATGCTCTCTCCGGTTTTAAAAGGCAAAAAAATGGTTTTTGTTTCCATTTTACGCGCTGGCAATGGCCTGGTTGATGGAATGTTGCGACTTGTTCCCACCGCGAGAATAGGTCATATCGGTTTATATCGTGATCCCAAAACCCTAGAGGCAATTGAGTACTACCTTAAATTGCCAGAACATACTCATAATCGTGATGTGATTGTTGTTGATCCAATGTTAGCAACAGGAAATTCAGCTATAGCCGCAGTTAAAGAAATTAAAGAGCGCTCACCAAAATCCATCAAGTTTCTCTGTCTGCTTGCGGCACCCGAAGGAATTAATGCCTTTCATGAAGAGCACCCCGATGTGCCTATATACACGGCAGCAATTGATCAACAATTGAATGAGAAAGGCTATATTATTCCTGGCTTAGGTGATGCAGGAGATCGGCTCTATGGAACTAAATTGGAATATTAAGCTGCCATTAATTTAACGCCAATTTCGGATAAGAAATCAGAGCAAAACTTATCTCTTCTCGATCCGTTCAGGCTTCGAGAAGGGATCGAGAGGTAGGGTAAAAAATATCTTAACTTAACCTCACAATCTCTGCCCACAACACAATACTTAATTTCCCCGCAATTCATACCCTGTGGCACTTTACACGCCCTATCTAGATGTAGTATTAAGTAAGAATAGGAAGTGCAAACAAGCTAATTTTGTTGAATTATAAACCAATAAAAGCTAATATAGCGCAACTTCATGACCAATCTGCGTATTGTTTAAACCTGCGCGATCGTAACTTAAGGTAATCGGAATGTCTTCAAATGAATCAACTGCCGTGCGTTTATCCGCAGTAGGGAAAATAGAAACAGCCCCGTGGAGTAAACAAGATACAGTATGGATGTTAAGTCTTTACGGTACAGCCGTAGGAGCGGGAACTCTTTTTCTACCAATTGATGCCGGTTTAAATGGCATATGGCCCTTAATTATCATGACCGTATTAGCCTTTCCAATGACCTACTATTCACATCGTGCCCTATGTCGCTTTGTTTTGTCCGGCTCCTCCACCCAAAACAATATTACTGAGGTCGTTGAAGAGCATTTTGGCGTTTTTTCTGGGCGCATACTAACAGCCTTGTATTTCTTTGCAATTTACCCAATTTTATTAATGTACAGTGTCGCCATGACCAACACCGTCGACAGCTTTCTAGTAAACCAAGTTGGTATTAACGCACCGCCACGAGCGCTTTTGGCCATCATCTTGATTCTTGCACTCATGGCTATTATTCGTTTTGGCCAGGAAATCATTGTCAAATCAATGTCGTTATTAGTTTATCCCTTTGCTACAACCCTATTTTTCCTGTCTTTGTATTTAATCCCTAATTGGAATGATGCCATTCTCCAACAAAACAATTCCTTACAGGCAAACGGCGGCCACGGCTTGCTTATGACCCTCTGGTTAGCGATCCCAGTTATGGTATTTTCATTTAACCACTCACCGATTATTTCTTCTTTTGCCGTAAGCCAGAAAGAGTACTATGGCAAATACGCGGATGAACGTAGTACAAGTATCATGAAATACAGCCACTTAATGATGGTTTTTTCGGTGATGTTCTTTGTATTCAGTTGTATATTTAGCCTATCGCCACAAGATTTAATGCAAGCCAAACAGCAAAATATCTCTATTTTATCTTATCTGGCAAATCATTTTAAAACACCCGTGATTGCCTGCATTGCGCCAATCGTTGCCTTCATCGCCATTTCTAAATCCTTTTTAGGTCATTATCTAGGCGCTAAAGAAGGTTTAAGCAGCATTATTGTTAACGCCTTAAAATCATCAGGAAAAACCATCAGCCAACGCAAGCTACAACGAGTAATCGAACTCTTTATGGTGCTAACCTGCTGGATTACCGCCACCATAAACCCAAATATCTTAAAAATTATTGAAACGCTGGGCGGACCGGTCATTGCCATACTGTTATTCATCATGCCCATGTATGCTATTGCAACAATTCCAGCAATGCAGAAATACAAAAATGCCATTGCCAGTAATGTGTTCACCACCATTATGGGTATTATTGCCATTTCAGCCATTGTTTATGGTCTGATTTAAACCGCCGCAGATACTAATGGCGCTTTACTTAAGTAAATTTGCAATTAAAATCAAAAAATTAAATATTTAATTAACGGAACGCACTAGAAATTGTCGTCCCCGCGCAGGCGGGGATCTATCCACAAAGGTAGCACCATTCCACGTTAGGAATAGATCCCCGCCTACGCGGAGACGAAAAATGAATAATTAGTCAATTGATTATATTGACTATTTTCATTAAATAATTGCCATTAGCCTCAGATACCGAGGTTTATAGCACAAAACGATGTTCATTCCCGTGCAGATATGAAACAATGAATCAACGTATTCATTCAGTATTTTTAAATGCACACTGAATTTCAACAGATTCCTATAGACAACATCCAAGCAGGCCAATACCAGCCTCGACAAGATTTTAACTCTGCGGCTTTAACAGAGCTTGCACAGTCAATTGCCTCGCAAGGATTAATCGAACCACTCATCGTCAGAAGCATCGCCAAAGAACGTTATGAAATTATTGCTGGCGAACGACGCTGGCGCGCGGCAAAACTAGCCGGCATGCAGCAAGTCCCCTGCCTTATCGGCAACTATACGGACAAACAAGCCTGTGCATTAACTTTAGTTGAAAATATTCAACGTCAAGACTTAAACCTAATTGAAGAAGCCAGCGCCTATCGTCGTTTAATGGATGAATTTCATTATCATCAAGATGAGATCGCAACTTTGGTAGGCAAATCACGCAGTCATGTTGCCAACATTCTACGCTTACTTAGTTTAACCGGATACGTGAAAGAGCACCTTCGCAATAAAACACTATCCTTAGGTCATGCGCGAATGCTCGTAGGCTTAAATCCGGTGCAACAAGAATACTTTGCCGAACAAACGGTACAAGAACAATGGTCGGTCAGACAGTTAGAACACGCGGTAAAAGAACAAAAAAACCACGCTATTGCAGTGCCAAAAAATGCCAAAAAAGACCGGGATATTGAACGTCTGCAAACAATTTTAGCCGAGCAGGTTGGCGCCCCCGTACAAATAGTAGCCGATAATGAGGATGGCGGGTGGCTGCAAGTGAAATTTTTTGATAATGATACCCTCGCAGGACTTTTGGAGCGCTTAGGCTTGCGCTATGATTAGACAATAATAAAAATAACGTGCATCATCTTTTATTCATGATTTAAAAATCACGGTATGGTCGATGACAAGGGCTATAGACCCTACTAATTTTAAGGAACCTACATTGATGAAACGGACGTTAACTGGCTTCTGTTTATGGGCATTATGGTCGGGATCACAATGTGCCAGTGTACAAGGTGAAGTAGATAAATTAATTCAACGGGTTAATCCGCAGGTTAATCTCGGGATGGTAGTTGTTGATTTAAATTCAGGCGAAACATTATATCGTCGTAACGCCCAAAAGTTGTTTATCCCCGCCAGCAATATGAAATTATTTTCTGAGGCAGCCGCACTTATGGTGCTTGGCCCCGACTATCATTTTAAAAATCAACTAAGCCTGAGCTCAGGAAAAGTACAGCAAGGTATCTTGCAAGGTAATGTTTATGTGCAACTCAGTGGTGACCCTTCTTTTTCTCGCGAAGATTTAAAGAAATTACTGTCATCGCTTAAAGATTGGAACATTAATACCATCCAAGGCAATGTCTACATTGACAGTAGCCTGGCTCAGGTTGATGCCTATCCTCCTGGTTGGCTCACATCTGACTTGTCTTATAGTTATGGTGCTCCCACGGCTCCAGTGATGGTTGATGCAAACCGCTTAACCGTGACCGTAAACCCCGGGGCTCACGCGGGTGATCTAGCCGTAGTTGAAGTGGATGATGGCGGTGGCGCCATTAGCATAAATAATCAGGCAACAACCAAAGCCAGTGCCAAAGGCTGTGGGGTTGGCTTTTCATTAGACAAAGACAACCATTTAACCGCACGTGGTTGTGTGGGGGTTGACCAATGGGCAGTACAACAACGTATGGCCATTAAAAATCCTCTAGCTTACACCCAAGGCATGATTAAAAACAATCTGGCCAGTGCAAACATTCAACTCAATGGTGAGGTGCAATTAGGTACCACCCCTGCTGGCGCCGTATTAATTGCGACCCAACACTCTAAAGCCTTATCCGAATTAATGGCTGACACCTTAAAGCCTTCTGATAATTTATATGCCGACAGCTTATATTTACATGCCGCCGCAAAACTAAATGGCTCACCCGTAAACTGGAAAGGTGCAGAGCCACTCATTAAAAACTTTTTGCAAGCGCAAACAGGGATTGATTTTAAAAACGCCGTGTTTACCGATGGTTCTGGATTATCGCGTTACAGTTTAGTAACGCCAGAACAAACTATCTCCCTATTAACCTTCCTCTACCAACGTTTCCCTTTATCCTATGAATACATCTCTGCCCTGCCTGTTTCCGGACGAGACGGTACCTTACAAAAAAGATTCCGGGTGCCAACACAGCAAGGTTTTGTGCGCGCTAAAACAGGCACCATGACGGGAATAAATAGTCTGTCCGGGTACTTATATACGTCAAACGGCCATACCTTAGCTTTTGCCATGTACATTAATAGAAAGCCTGGCACAGCAGCCGGTCCAGGACGCCCAGTCTTGGATGCTTTATGTACTTACTTTCTGCAGTTAAATCCGGTTGCTAGTCGCTTAACCCAGATTTTTTCAGCCCATAAGCGGATAAACTTCCAATTAAATCCAACGCAAGCAGAGCGGCAAAAATCACATCAAGCCAGATGGCGACGATTGGAATCAGCAATACGTACAGCGCTTAAAGGCCAAGCGGTGAATATCATGTATCGTGGCAATGAGCTGATTGTAAATGACAGTCAGGCGGATGCCGGAAAAGTTTGGGCCTCATTGCAGTCCGTAGTGCAAAAATACCCTTTTGCAGTGCTATTATCATCGCAAACCTTAGCGATTAATCCAACAGGCAAACCCATGTTACTTTGGATACAGGCCTCTGATGCCGCAAATCAGCGCCAAAGAACGTGGATAATAAAAGAAGCGGCTTGAGGCATTAAGTTAGGTCAAATGATGAATAATGGAGCCCCAATTGAATTTAATCTGTAAAATTATTCTAATTACTTTAGTCCTGATTAATGCTGTCTATGCAACGCCGCAATTCTTAACGCTAAGTGATATTCATTACGGCAGTAAAAATACCGCCAATGAGGGCCAAGACACAGGACCTGAATTTCTAAAAATTACCCTGGATAAAATTAAGGAGTTAAGCCAAGACGTCGATTTTATTCTTTTTTTGGGTGATATTCCCACCCATTCATTACTCAATGACCAAAAAACAAAGTACGAAAAAATCGTCTTTCAAGGACTCTATCAAAGCGATGTAGCCGCAAAACCATTATTTTACATTGCTGGCAATAATGATTCACTACAAGGTAACTATCAACCCTTTGAATTCAATGGCATTTCCCCATTAACTTATGCTACAAACTGGAATGGCGCTTGTGCTTATTGCGATGGCCTGGTGATCGATGGCAATCATATGACTCATCATGGTTATTATTCCAGCTACGTTATTCCGCAAAACAAAGACATTATTCTCATTGCCCTAAATGCGACCCAATGGACAAAAATTCCCTGGTTAAAAAGAATTTTTTTCACCCCCTATGCACATCAAGAACAAGACGCCTTAGAGCAGCTTGTGTGGTTAGAACAACAATTGAAAAATAACAGCGCCAAACAATTATTAATTGCCATGCATGAACCCCCGGGAGAGTCCTATCTGGGCGCCTCCATTTGGTATACTCAATACACCGAGCGATTTATAAAAATATTGGCTCAATACCAGCCGCGCTATGAGCAAATTACCCTAATCAGCTCGCATACGCATATGGATGAATTTAGAAAAATCCACTTAGACAATGGCGTTAACATTTATTCCTATTCAACGCCAAGCATCAGCCGTAATCATCATAATAATCCAGGCATGAAAATATTTAGTCTAAATCAAGACCTGAAAATTAAAAATTTTACTACCTACTACACCAGCTTCTTACATAAATGGAATAATCAACAATACCACGCACTCGGTAACACAGATGCTATTTTCCCTGATTGTCAACAGGAAATTTTGGCTCAATGTATGGATAAATTAAGTGTTAATCAAGTATGTGACGCCTTAGATCGAGGCTTGTTTTACGGCGTCAAAAGCCCAAAGGTGCCTGATGCAGCATGCCGAAAAACTTATCCAGTTAACTAAGCGCAAGCACGATTCTCCTTAAAAATTGGAAGAATAATCAGTTGGTTGCTTGCCCTATTCTTGTTACTATAATCTTATTTTTCGAGAAATATCTATGAAAAACAATCAATTTGATCTTATCGTTATTGGTGGTGGCAGCGGTGGCATCGCCAGTGCGGTGCGTGCGGCCAAACATGGTGCCAAAGTCGCAGTAGTCGAGCCTAGTTATTTAGGTGGTACCTGCGTTAATCTAGGCTGTGTTCCTAAAAAAATCATGTTTAATGCGTCCATGATGGCAAAGGCAATGCATCATGCGGCCGATTTTGGTTTTGATCCAGTAACCGTAAAATTGGATTGGAATAACCTAGTTACGAAACGCAGTGCCTATATTGAACGTCTTCGCGAAAACTACGCCAAGCGTTTTACTCAATTTAATATTACGCGTCTAAATGGCATGGGTGTATTTCATGACGCACACTCGGTTATGGTGAATGAACACATTTATGAAGCGCCTCATATTATTATCGCAACGGGTGGTGAACCAATTATTCCTGCGGTTAATGGCATGCAGCATGCCATCGATTCTGATGGCTTTTTTGCGCTAAGCAAACAACCTGAAAAAGTAGCGATTATTGGCAGTGGTTACATTGGTGTTGAGCTTGCCGGAGTATTAAATGGCCTGGGTTCTGAAACCCATTTATTAATGCGCGGGACAAAACCGCTAAGTCGTTTTGATGCTGTTTTAAGCGATACACTGCTCGAGGTGATGCAACAACAAGGCATTCATATTCATCCAAATCATAAAGCCCGTGAGATTAGCTTACACAGTGATGGCCGCAAAACCATTGCCTGCCAAAGTGGCTCCATGATTCATAATATCGATGTCATTATTGCCGCCGTAGGCAGGAAACCAAGAACCCATACTTTAAATTTAGCCAGTGTCCAGGTTAAAACAGATGAGCAGGGCCTCGTCCTTGTCGATGCGTATCAAAATACCAGTACTCAAGGTATTTATGCAATTGGTGATGTTACGAATGCCCCCGCCCTGACTCCGGTTGCGATTGCTGCTGGTCGTCGCCTAGCGGATCGCTTGTTTGGTCAACAACCAGAAGCCTGTTTAAATTATGATTTTATTTCATCGGTGGTGTTTAGCCATCCTCCTGTAGGAACCGTAGGATTTACTGAAGAAGCAGCGATTCAGCGCTACGGCAAAGAACAAATTAAAATCCATCAAACGCGTTTTACGCCCATGTACTATGCTTCAAGTGATGATAAGATTCCTACCGTAATGAAATTGGTCACGTTAGGTAAGGAAGAAAAAATTATTGGCCTGCACGTTATTGGATTAGGTGCAGATGAAATGTTGCAAGGTTTTGGGGTGGCCGTAAAAATGGGCGCGTGTAAGAAGGATTTTGATAATACTGTTGCCATTCACCCAACCAGTGCAGAAGAATTTGTAACTATGGTGTAATCAAGATGAATAATGCAATTCGTAGCTTTCAGGGCAAATCACCCATTTTAGGAACTGGTGTTTATATCGATCCACAAGCAGCGGTTATTGGCGATGTGCGTTTAGGAGATGATGTCTCTGTTTGGCCTATGGCGGTCATCCGTGGTGATGTCAATTCCATTCAAATAGCGAATGCCTGCAGTATCCAAGATGGCGCAATCCTGCATGTTACCCATGACGGGCCTTATACTAACGGGGGTAAGCCTTTGATTTTAGGTCAGGGAATTACCATTGGCCACCAAGCCGTGTTACACGGTTGTAGCATTGATGATTATTGTCTAATTGGTATGGGCGCCCTGATTTTGGATGCTGTTCATATACAACATCACGTTATGGTTGCTGCCGGAAGTGTCGTGACGCCCGGAAAAATATTAGAAAGTGGGCATTTATACCTGGGAAATCCTGCGCGCATGGCGAGAAAATTAACCGATAAAGAGTTAGAACAATTAGAATATTCCGCCCAGCATTATGTTCGCTTAAAGGATAAATATTTAGAGCAGAACTAATTTTGGCAGCCAAGTGCAGTGCCGCAAAACCTGGACTACATACGCGCCACTGCCATTAAGTTAATCCCCACCAATTAGTGGTAGACAAAGAAAATTCAGAACCAAAAAAAGCGGCACCAGGCCGCTTTTCTTTTTAAATAAAACCCTGACGATGACCTACTTTCACATGAGGAAACCTCACACTATCATTGGCGCATGTTCGTTTCACTTCTGAGTTCGAGATGGGATCAGGTGGTTCCAAACCGCTATTGTCGCCAGGAAAACTGGTTAATGCATTGATTAATTGGTAGGCATTATACCCGAATCAAACTTTTGGTAAATAAAAGACTCTATTTATTTTTTAAATCCTCTTAAGCTCCATTGACATTTCACCAGACCGAACCAAAATTGATTTATTATTGAGCACTTAAGTGCAGAAAATCGACTCATTTTGGCCAAGCGCGTAAAAAGGTCAACCGCCCCTAATACCACCACGCATTGTACCCGGTATAAGGACAAGTATGGCTTCCTGTTTGACAACAGTGTCCTCGACCATCATCGCAACACATTGTTTCACAACTAGCGAGCAAAATTGATGACACAACAATGAAGAAAACAACTATTATTTTTTTCATTATTTTTCCCTGTCTTATTTGACCATAATGTATCCTGTATAATTTTATGCTAGACCAAAGATGGGTTATTTTCCAAGTTTAAAAATTTATACCTTTTTAAACAAATAAATAACAATTACTTATTGTCGGCTATACTCTATTTTGTAAATATGATAGAGATAGTATAACCTCGTGAAGAGGGCCAGGGAGCGTAATTTAATTACAGGGCACTTTAATAATGCAACGAACTCATGGCTTCACCCTTATTGAACTCATTATCGTCATGCTGATTATCGTGATTATGGTATTGTTTATCGGGATAAAATTACCATCAACATCGACCTATAGTTTGTCCTCTGTTACGGAGCAACTTAAGCGCGATATACGTTATACTCAAACTTTAGCAACAAGCTTAAATACGAGTTACAGTATTGTTATTTCAGCCAATGGTTACACCATCTCCCCTCCTCCCCCGGCAGGCGCCTACGCAGTCACGATGCCAACTGGAGTCACGCTGTCCGCAGTAAGCATCACCTTTAATTCCATGGGGGCTCCAGCGTCAGGTGCAACGATAACCATTAGCGCCTCAGGAGTTGGCACGAATACACTTACAGTTTCTGCAGAAACAGGGTTCGTTAATGGCTAAACAATCTGGATTCTTAATGTTGGTTATCGCGCTGTTACTGGTTGTCATTGCGGGACTTGCTGTTGCTTTTGTCTCCATGATTTCCATTGGAACATCGTCATCCATAAGCATTATTTCTGCTAATTATGCCTATGATCTCGCGCAAACAGGCATTGAAAATGGTAGCTATCAATTGTCATTAGGTACGTGCAGTAGTAGCTGGAGTTCCATTGTTACCGTTACAGGCCAAGGGGAATATCAATACAATTGCACGAAAAACACCGCGCTAACAACAACTACAAGCGCCATGAGCACATTATCCACGTCCATTCCCCTTGCCTCAGTTGCTAATTTTGCGACCTTTGGAGCCATAAGCATAGATTCAGAAATGATTTACTATGATGGGATCAGTGGAAGCACATTGCAAAACGCCCGCCGAGGACAGAACGGAACAACAGCGGCAACCCACACTTTAGGATCCTCAGTCAGTCAGGCACAATATATAATTAGCAGTCAGGGCGGCGCCCCCTCTCTAAGTTCAGCCAATGGTGAAGTGACGCTTACCCAAGCTTTATTATTGTCCAGTGGCGCCAACTATTATGCGGTGGGAACACAAAGTACAACTGGCGTTATTCTCAACTATAACGGGAGCTCGTGGTCAACCGCCTTGACTGCCGCAAGTGGGTTTACCTTTAGAGGGATTGATATGAGCGCATCTTTTGGTCTGGCAGTAGGTTCTAATACCTCACATGTGAGCTCTATATATCAATTTAACGGCAGCTCCTGGTCGCTACTAGGAACTGTAAGTAACGCAGATTTCCAGGAAGTTTCTTGTGACCTGCCCAACAGTCCAACGCTGTGCTGGATAGTTGGCCAAAAAAGATCGCCACAATGGCCACTTATGTATTATACCGGGACAGGAGCCACTTATATTGCCAATAATCTGGGCAATACGCCACTTTATGGTGTGTGTTGTATTAGTGATCAGTGCTTTGCTTTAGCTCAAAACGATCTTTTTAGTTTTCCAGTGACGTCTACTGCTCCATTTAGCAATCGGACGAATATAGGGGGCACCTTAAATGGCATCGACTGTGCGCAATCCAATAGTTGTGTGCTAGTTCGCAGCGTTGGGGCTGTTCATTATTATAATGGTTATTCATGGAACAGTTTTTATATTTCGGGACAATCCCTTAATGCGGTTCATTGCCCAAGTACCACGCTGTGCGTTGTCGTAGGAAATCATGGCGTTATTTTTAATTGCAGCCTGCCCATTACCTCAGCAAGCTCCTGTGTAGCGCAATCATCTCCTGGAACCCTCAACTTACGTGCCGTTCATTGTAATGCGACAAACGATTGCCTGGCTGTTGGCGCGGGTAAACGAGCCTATCGCTATACGGGTAGTGCCTGGACTGCCATCTCACTTCCAGCAAATTACACGCTTAATTCCGTAAGTGGGACTTCGGGAACAGGGACAGGTTCTGCAGTAACGCCTACCGTATGGCATAATCAGTAAGAGGAATACCATCATGAAACTGAAACAACAGGGCTTTTCTCTCATTGAACTCATCACCTTTATAATTATAATAGGGATTATTGCCAGCGGATTATTAATTGGCATAAATCAGGCCCAACTTTACAGTGGCATACCCAGAGTGCTTCCCGAAGCCAGCTTTTTAGCGAACGCGCGTATGCAAATTATTTTAATGAACCGCGCTATAAATGGCTATGCGACACTAAGCGACCCGTGCACCACGACTCCAAGCCTGGCCATATGTACTCCTTTAGCAACCTATGCTACCGCAAATAATTTTACCGTCAGCACACCAACCATTTCAGGTTCCAACCCCAAAACAATTACCATTAATGTTACGGGCGCTGGAAATGCAGTTATCAACGTGAGTATCTATGACTATGCGAACAATTAAGGGATTTACCCTCATTGAAATGATTATTGTAATGCTTATCACCGGAGTCATTGTATCTTCGGCCGCGATGATGTTGAGTGCTGGCTTTACTAACTATTTTACTGGGGTAAAAGTTACCGCGTTAAGCAACCAGGCAACGCTTGCGATGACCCGGATGAGTGAAGAGCTTCAGCAGGCAAGTAGTTTTTCGACTATAAATGCATCAAATGTTACATTTACAACAACCGGTGGTTCAATTATTTCTTACAACTGGTCAACCCCAATCTTGACAAGAACGGGTACTTCAGCCCAGACTCTGAGTAATCAAGTGAGCAGTTTTTCGCTGAGCTATTACCAATCTAGCTTTGGTGCAACCGCAACGCTAACTGCCGTTCAAGCAGTAACTATAAGTATGACGTTAAGTAATGGTAATGAAACGGTGCCGCTAATCAATACTGTTTTCTTAAATAATATGTAATAAGCGTTGTTCGTATGGCATGTCAAACTTAATTTCGTTTAGTGATAATTCTTAAACAAATACAATCGATATAATTATCAATACCATATCAATCGACAATTAAAAATAGCTCAGTTACACTACACTTATAAACAATAATCAGGATGATGCATGTTTGGCATAGGTAAACCGAAAGCGCAGCAACCACTGGCTTGTTTACTAAGTGATTATGGATATTCGCTTGTTGGCCTTGAAAATGCTCAGCGCATTGATTTTTATGAAGAGCATTATTTTAGTGAGCCATCGCCGGTTCTCATTGCTCAATGCTTGGCTGAAGATGTTAATAAACATCATCTGCTTGGGCGTTCCTGTCAAGTTATTCTCGCCCCCAACCTTTACCAACTAATCTTAATGGACATGCCTGATGTTGCTGAAGATGAAATAGCAAAAGCCTTACGTTGGCAACTTAAAGGCCTGATTGATTATCCCTTAAATGATATTGCCGTAGATGCATTTACAGTGCCGCCACATGGAGCCGGGGAAAAAAGAAAAAAAACGTTTGTCACCGTTACCTTGTTATCTGCATTAATTAATAAAGTAAACATGCTGGAACGTTGTCTACTAAATGTGGCGTCTATCAGTATCAGTGAATTGGCTTTAAGCAAGCTTTTGGCGCGCTACCCATTATTAAGCGACGCGCCATCCCTAGTAATCAGTTATGATGAAGAGCTCTGTCAACTTCATGTGCATTATCAACATAATTTATATCTCTTTCGTACTTTACCTATGAGTCCAAGCATCATCCAGGTAGATAGTTCTGCAAACCAGGACATGTTGTTAGAAATTCAGCGCAGCATTGACTATTGTTTAATAGAACTCAAACTGCCTGAGCCAAAACAAATCTTTTTTACTCCCAGCTTCTATGCGGCAAAGAATCTTTTTACTTTCTTACAAACGGAACTGGGCAAGGACGTAAGATTATTAGATATCAACCCCTTATTTACCTCAGAGCCTATTGCCCCTGAAATCATGACCAAGATTTTTTATGCCGTTGGTGGCGCACTAATGTTCTTGAATGGATCGAATTGATAATGCAACAATCAGTCAATTTTCTTAAAGCCCTACCTAAAAGCACCTCCCGATTACCCCCATTTATTATGGGATTAGTACTCCTTGCTACCGTGGCTGTTTTAACGCTTATCTCCATGATTACTGGATTAAGTCATTACCAAGCATACAAATCATTAGATGAAGCGCATAAAAGCCTGGTAATTGCACAACAAGCCTATAATAAAATAGCGAAAGATTACCCCTTGTTAGCCAGTGATATTCCTTTTGTGAACCGCGTTAAAGATCTGGAGGATAAATTTCAAGCCCAAAAAACAAAACTTGACTCCCTGCAGCACCTCATCAATCGACGTGGTTTTTCTGAATATTTGCGCGATCTGGCACAAAAAACACCAAATACTTTATGGTTAAATCAAATTCAAATTAACCATGATTCAGGCAGCGTTACTTTGAATGGTTATTCTACAAGTCCTGATGCGATACCAGAGTTCATGAGCAATCTATTAGAGGCCGATGCCTTTAAGCAGGAAGCCTTCAATTTATTCTTTGTAAAAACAATTAAAAATCATCCTTATTTGAAGTTCTCTATTGCAACAAAGGATCTTGGATCAAAGGAAGAAAACATTATTGAACAAACAGCCCCGGCAACTAAAAAGCCCAAGGAGTAAATTGCATGAACCTCAAGTTTTTTTATGCCAAACAACTCTATCAATTAAAACAAAAAATTGCGCATCTGAGCGAACGCGACAGAGTACTTTTATTGTTCATTACGGTGATAATCCTTTTTGCTTTCTGGTTTTTAATAATTTGGCGGCCGCAAACAAATTCAATAAATGAATTAAACCAAAAAACTACAAAGGTGCAAGAACAAATAGACGCATTAGCGCAAAAGAAAATGATTATTTCTATCTTAATTAGCAATCCAAATACCACCGAAATTATCAAACATTTTAATGAATTAACTACGAAGCTTGCCAAGCTTAATAAAGAACTTACCCGTTATAATGAGCGCTATATCAGTAGTCGTAATTTAGCAAAACTATTACATGACATGCTAAAACAAACACAAGGAGTAACCATCGACGATTTTAGTACGGTGCCACCGCCAATTGCTCCGATTACTACCACACCGCAAACGCCTCCACCCCAGACATCTGTTGTTCCATTATCCTTACAAGCCACTCATTATCGCTTGATTATACGGGGTACTTATTTTCCAATTATGAATTATTTGCAACGTTTAGAGCAATTGCCCTGGCAACTTTATTGGGATAAAGTTGATTATACGGTGACAACCTACCCTGAAGGGATAGCTACGGTCGAATTTTACACGTTAAAACCTCAAAACACTCAAATGATGGTGATACCGGGACGTAATGAATGAACATAAAAAAACAATTTAGGGGGTTCTGCTTTCTTATTCTTAACCTGTTTTTCATTAACGCCAGTAAAGCAGAAATGCGCGATCCAACAAAACCACTCATCAGTCCTATAATTCACAACTCCGCTACAGATGAGGAGGACTTTAATCTGCAAAGCATATTAATTAGTCCAATGAGACGACTGGCCATGATTAATGACAAATTAGTGGGAACAGGAAGTACTATTCAAGGAGCACGAGTCCTTGCTATTGACAAAAATCATGTGGTATTGTTCTACGCAGGACATAAGAAGATTTTATACTTATTTGGCGGACGACTGTGGAAAACTCATTGATGAGAATAGGGATAATAATCATTACCTTGCTACTAACCGCTTGCCATACTCATGTACCAATTAAAGGAACAACCGTTGATGAGATGGGTAAAGTCTTACAACAGGGTGTTGCAAACAATAAAATAGCAATGCGCTCAGATCACACCATGGGGCGTGGAAGTGCAGTTAGAGCGCTGCTTCCAAGCCTGAAAGTTCGTGATGCCCGATCTCGTGGTGGGCCACAACGCTTTGACATAGCCGTTAAAAATGTACCAGCGCAAGCCTTTTATATGGGTCTTGTTGCAGACACGTCAACCAACATGGTCGTTAGTCCTGAGATTAAGGGCAATATTACCTTAAGCTTAAAACGAGTCACGGTAGAACAAGTCCTTCAAGCTCTTGAGGATACGTATGGCTATTCCTATAATGCCATCCCAGGTGGCTATGAAATTTTACCCAATACGCTAAGAACCCAGATATATAAAGTGAATTATCTGGAACTGCAGCGAAAAAGTAGTTCAAGTATGACGGTGAGTTCAGGCGAGGTTACCGCGGCAGGAGTTTCTGGCGGCTCAGGTTCAAATACCAGTAGTAGCAGTACTACGATTAACAATAATAATAGTCAAAACTACAGCGCCGTCATTGGCGATGTTGAAACCAAAAGTAATATTGATTTTTGGAAATCACTGCAACTGACTCTTCAGAACATGATTGGCAAAGCTGGTGGCCGTTCAGTAACCGTTAACTCAGTGGCTGGTTTAGTCGTCATATATGCAGCACCCAGAGAACTCAAACAAGTAGAGCGTTATCTTGACATGGTGCAAAACAGTATGGACCGACAAATCATTCTTGAAGCCAAGATACTTGAAGTCAATCTGAATAATCAGTTCCAGATGGGAATCAATTGGAAACTTTTTGGCGCATCACTCAATGCCTTAAGCGACTTCCCGGAAGTTGATATTGCTCAGGCAGCATTTCCTAGTGCATTTGATGTTGATGTGCATTGGAATCCCAAAGACTTTACCTCAGTGATTCAAGCATTGGAAACCCAAGGTAATGTGCAGATACTCTCAAGCCCTCGGGTATCGGCGATGAATAATCAAAGTGCAGCTATTAAAGTTGGATTTGATGAGTTTTTTGTTACTAATGTGTCACAAAACCAAAATATTGTCACCTCAAGCCTTGTTACTCAGCCTACCTTAAACGTCAATTTGACGCCTTTTTTCTCAGGTATTACTTTGGACGTCACACCACAGATTGATGCCAATGGCCAAGTAACACTACATGTACATCCAGCAGTAAGTTTAGTAAAAGACCAACGCAAAGTTATCGATTTAGGAACGCAAGGTGGTATTCTTAACTTACCTTTAGCAAACAGCACCATCCGTGAGTCAGATACTATCGTACATGCAAAAACAGGTCAGGTGGTCGTTATTGGCGGTTTAATGCAAGATACGACTTCTGAGGGGATAGGACAGGTTCCTTGGTTCGGCAATATACCTTTTCTAGGCACTTTAGTGCGAGCAACAAAACAGTCATCACAGAAAAGCGAACTTGTGATTTTATTAAGACCTACCTTGGTCAATGGGAAAAATACCAACCATGACCTTACTGTCAGTGCACGCCGTATTGCGGGTCTTAAACGTGGTTTTCATATTGGTGGAAGGCCTGATATCTATGGTACTCAAGGTGAAGTACCTATCATGCTAGGCCCTAAATCAACTGAAAATTTAGGTACGCGCTAAAAAAGGGAGATGGCGATGTATTTAGAACATTTTAAGTTACATAAAGCACCGTTTACACTCACACCCAACACAGAATTTTTCTGTGAGCTTCCAACGCATCAAGAAGCCTTAAATGTGCTTTTGCTCAGTTTGGCACAAGGTGAGGGTTTTATCAAAATTGTCGGTGAGGTGGGAACAGGAAAAACCTTATTATGTCGAATATTACTTAATTGTTTAACGGAGAAATACATAACGGCCTATATTCCTAATCCGGATCAAACTGCCGAGGGTTTGCGTTTTTCTATTGCTTGCGAATTAGGAATGCAACCGGATGAAAACTGGACGCAATATCAATTATTGGAGGCAATAAACCAGCGCTTGTTGGAATTACATCGTGCCGGGAAAAATACCGTACTCATTATTGATGAAGCCCAAGCTTTGTCCGATGCCAGTTTAGAAGCTATTCGCCTACTTACCAATTTAGAAACCGAAGAGCGTAAACTACTGCAAGTAGTTCTCTTTGGTCAACCCGAAATAGACAACAAATTAGAACAAGTTGAATTGCGGCAATTAAAACAACGCATTACTTTTTCCTATCATTTGCAACCGCTAGCACGTCATGAACTGGATAAATATTTGAGCCATCGCCTTGCGCGTGCTGGATATACTTACGGCTGTATCTTTACGCAAACGGCTCAACGACGTTTATATCGTGCGAGCCAGGGCCTACCCCGCTTGCTCAATATACTCAGTCATAAATCACTATTAGTGGCCTATGGGCAAGGAAAAACACTCGTTGATGGACGCGCCGTGAATCGTGCTATTGCCGATACAGTACGATCCTCACATACAGGATGGATATCCTCATTGACCACTTATTTTGGAATTGGAATGTTAAGTGCTAGTATCATTTTAATGGTGTATTTGGCATATGGATTACCCTTATGAGTTTACTTAATGAGATGTTACATGATCTTGCCAGGCAAAAGCCTTCGAAGCAAATTACGCCCTTGCTTACTCCTGCATTCACCCCCAATAAAAGCCAATCATCACAAAAAATTTTATTGCTGTGTCTTACTTTGATTGCACTTATTTGTTCTTTGTTTTTATTTAATAAACATGTAGCATTAAAGAACATTATAATTACTAAAAGCATTCCAGAAACAGAAAAAGACGCCATTGATACCAATAATATTCCACAACCGCATACTCTAGTCCCATCTGAACCAGTGACGCTTATAAGCTATATTGAACCATTAACCTCAGCCGCATCGCTGCGGGTTGCCATTGAATTGCCGATACCCATGCCTGATACGTTAAACAACTGGCCAGAGAGTCAAAATGAGCTGTCCGCGATGCCAGTGAACAAAGTATACACCGCACCGACAATTGAAGAATGGCATGACGCGCAGTTAAATAAAGCACTCCAAGCCATAGACAGAGGTTTTGATGCACAAGCCATAGCGTTTTTACAAGAAATCCTACTAAAGATACCCAATGCATCGGATGTTCGCGAAAACCTGGCTTTGCTTTATATGTCCATCGGTGATTTCACACATACAGCCGAGGTTATAAACGAAGGACTCAAATATTCGCCAACTGATGCAGCCCTTATTACAGTTAAAGCACGGTTATTTCTTGATCAAGGGAAAGCAACAGAGGCAATTAAGCTTTTGACCGGCTATAGACCATCCATGACCTCCTTCCCTGATTTTTATGGTACTTTAGCGGCAGCGCTTCAATCTGAAGGGCGAATTCTTGAAGCAGGAAATATTTACCGCTCTCTATTACAAGTAGATCCTGATGACAGTCGCTATTGGTTAGGTTATGCGATTGCTTTAGAGCATAATCATAAAGCAAACCAGGCGATTGAGGCTTATGTTCGTGCAAGTCAAAATCCTGATAGTGATCCAACGGTGCGCGATTATGCTGAAAATCGTTTGAAAGCCTTACAAGGATAATTATGAAACGGATTCGACTTGGTGAATTATTGCTGCGCGAAGGCTTAATTAACCAGGAAACTCTTGATAAAGCCATTGAGTTACAAAAAAAATCCGGGGATAAATTCGGACGCACCTTAATTGGCATGGGTGTTATTGCTGAAGAAGATGTTTTAAAGTTTTTCGCCAATCAGCTTGGAATCGCCTATATTGATTTAAATCATTATGAAATCGACCCAAGTATTACCAAAATTTTGCCTGAAACTTATGCTCGGCGCTTTCGTGCGCTTATCGTAGGCGAGGAGGAAGGTACCTTAATCGTAGGAATGGCAGATCCACAGGACATTAACGCCTTTGATGCCGTCTCAAAAATCATCAAACGCCCCATTAAAATGGCAGTCGTCAGCGAATTAGCATTGTTAAAAGTACTTGATCGCGTTTATCGACATACTCAAGATATTTCACATTTTGCCCATGAACTTTCCGAAGAAATGTTAGAAGAGTATAAGGAGGATATTGATGAATTATTTGATGAATCACAAGAAAACGAAGAGCAAGCACCTGTCGTTAAACTCTTAAACTCCTTATTTCGTGACGCTGTTCAAGCACGTGCTTCGGACATTCATATTGAACCGGGTGAAAAATCGCTACGTATTCGCTTTAGAGTCGATGGTCTATTAAATGAAAATATTTTAGATGATAAACGCATACTAAACGCATTGGTTCAACGTTTAAAACTACGCGCTCATTTAGACATTTCTGAAAAACGTATTCCGCAAGATGGACGTTTTAATTTTAAAATTAAAGGAAAATCATTTGACGTACGGGTATCAACTCTTCCTACCGTTAATGGCGAAGCTGTTGTAATGCGTTTATTAAATCAATCAAGCACTATTACTGATTTAAGTCGGTTAGGTATAGAGCCGAAAATAATTAAGCGCATCGAAACGATTTACTCGAAACCACATGGAATGCTTCTTGTTACTGGGCCTACGGGTAGTGGTAAAACCACCACATTATACAGCATATTACAACGCCTCAATTCACCCGAGCGCAAAATATTAACGGTTGAGGATCCTATTGAATACAGGATTGAACGCGTTAATCAAGTACAAGTTAACCCCAAGATCGATCTTAGCTTTGCACGCGTACTTCGAGCTATGTTGCGCCAGGATCCTGATGTAATCATGGTTGGGGAAATTCGCGATGCCGAAACTGCACAAATAGCGATGCGCGCCGCGATCACCGGACATTTAGTATTAGCCACCTTGCACACGAATGATGCCATAGTCTCCGCAACACGCTTAATTGACATGGGCTCAGAAGGTTATATGGTCGCGGCGGCTCTCAAAGGAATTATTGGCCAGCGATTGGTACGCTGTCTGTGCAAAAATTGCTCTTTCATTGCCCAGCCAGAGCCACCTGAACTCGTTTGGCTTGAGTCAATGAACGTTGATATAACCCTGCCATTTAAAAAGGGAAAGGGATGCTCAGAATGTAATTATCGTGGCTATTTAGGGCGAATTGGCGTTTACGAACTTTTAGAACTTAATATGGAGATGTTAAAGGCTTTAAGAGAGAACGACGCAAACAGCTTTATCAAAGCAGCTCTTGCCTGTGAAACCTATCATCCTTTATCTGCGGAAGTATTGGAGCTCGTGAAGAAAGGTAGTACATCAATTGCCGAAGCAATTAGGGTCGTAGGTCAGTTAGACGAAGAGTTTATACGGCAGTAGAGATACTCTGTTGTGAGCAAGGTCAAGCTAAAAATCCGCTTAAGGATGAGCTATTAGCTGCCAGACCAGTATGTTTCAATAAAGGACTAACATATGCCAGAATATTACTTCAGTGCGCGGGATCAGCAAGGCAAAGCAGTGAACGGTCAACGAAATGCACTCAACGCGGAAGACCTTGCTAATCAGCTTATAAGTGAGGGGTTCATACCGCTGGATATTTCCGCAGCTACCGTTAAAACAACAAGCCCCACGCGCAAAAAAATAGCTTGGTTTGCTCCTAAAGTTAGCTCGGATGAATTGCATATATTCTGTCGGCAAATGTATTCACTAATCCGAGCGGGGATACCCATAGCTACCGCGATAACAAGGCTCGGAGAGACTGCTCGCAATAAAACACTGGCTGATGCGCTGCAAAAAATAGTTATCACCCTAAATAAAGGCAGTTCACTTAATGTAGCTATGGCACAATTTCCAAATATTTTTTCTACTTTTTTTCTTAATTTAGTTATTATCGGCGAAAACACCGGCAACCTGGATAATATTTTTCTGCATCTGGCAAAATATCTGGAATTAGAAGTAGATATCACCAAAAAAGTAAAATCCGCTTTACGCTATCCTATAATGGTATTCGCAGCAATTATTATTGCTTTACTTATCATTAACGTCTTTGTTATTCCTGCGTTTGCTAAACTCTATGCAAGTATGCACGGAATCTTACCCTTACCGACACGGGTTCTATTGGCCATCTCCAATTTTATTATTACTTATTGGTATCTCTTAATTGGCATTACTGTATTAATTATATTTAGTATAAGAGCTTATATACGTTCACCGGCTGGTGCGCTGTTGTGGGGACGTTTACAGCTTAAAATTCCAGTTGTGGGATGGCTTATACACCGCATGCTTCTCACACGATTTACACGACTGCTGGCCTTGGTATTACGCGCCGGTATCTCGGCTGTTGATGGAATTAGTATGGTAGGCGCATCAACCAATAATGCCTATGTAGCGCAACAAATCAAAGGGGTAACTGAATTAATTATCAGAGGAAATACCATTTCAGCAGCCATAGAAAAAACACAGCTTTTCCCGCCCTTAATTATCCAGATGATCGTACTAGGCGAGGAAAGCGGAACTATTGATAGTTTACTTGATGAGGTGGCAGAGTATTATCAACGTGAAATCGACTATGATATTGTGCGTTTAAGTGAGAGCATAGAACCAATATTGCTGGTAGTGATAGGTGGCATGGTATTAATTCTAGCACTAGGTGTATTCTTACCCATGTGGAACTTGGCTTCTTTGGTGAAACAACAATGAACGAGATGAGAAAATCCTACCGCTTATCACGCTATCATTGTGGAATAGTGCTTATTTTAATTCTGATTTTTATCGGCGTATTTTTACGTTTTTTTGAACTAATCCAAGCCTCAATTGAAGAAGTATCTATGGAAGTTAACCTGCTTAATATGCAGCAAATGCTGCATTATCAGAATTTGCTTTCTGAATCCAAAGATCCGCAATGCACGTTTCTGGACAAGCCCGATTTATTTCAGCAATTTAGTGCGGATGTACCTGATTCTTCCGTAGATAAAGCAACGCCTGGAAGTTGGCACTATGATGCAATAAAACATCAGCTTATTTATCATGTACGTAGTAAACATTATTTTAGGTCTGAATTTAAACAGAAAATAATTATTGTACTATACTGTAATCATGGGGTTATCTCTTTTAAACAGAGTTCTTTTAAGTGGTGCCGTGATAAGACAATTTTGGGGTGCCGTTCCTGGTAGCATATTTCCAGTAACCAACTGAGGGTATCTAAATGAAAAAACAAAAAGGATTTACGTTAATTGAACTGGTTGTGGTGATGGTTCTATTAGGAATTTTAGCCGCCTATGCTATTCCTAAATTCTATGACTTTAGCACCCAAGCAAATATCGCCGATCTAAATGGATTAGCCGGTGCCTTGAATTCAGCGAACGTAACAGCCCATGGTGCAGCCTTAGCAACGGCTCAAACCGGAGCTACAGGTTCAATCTCGATGGAAGGAAGTACTGTCGCTTTAGTTTTTGGTTATCCATCGGCAGCAGGAATTGTTAATGCGGTAAGTGTTTCAAGTGCATTTGCTGCGACTACAGCGGGTAGTACTACAACATACACGCTGAAAACTAATTGCACCGTAGTGTATACGCAAGCTACTAGCGCCAGCGTCCCACCAACTATAGTGATAACTTCAAGTGGTTGTTAATAACATGGTGAAAAAATCGAAACGTTATGGGTTAGCTAATTGAATTAGAAAAATAGTAATAAGTTACTAACCCAATAAGGATTGGTAGCTTCAACCCGGGATTTAAGATACTAGATTCCCGGGTTCCGCTAAGCTACCCCAGGTTACCGCTAGTAAAATTTATGGGGAACTTTCAATGAACAAGCAAAAAGGATTTACATTAATTGAACTGGTTGTGGTGATGGTTCTATTAGGGATTTTAGCAGCTTATGCTGTCCCTAAATTCTATGACTTTAGCACCCAAGCTAATATCGCCGATCTAAATGGATTAGCCGGAGCTTTAAATTCAGCGAATGTAACGGCCCATGGCGCCGCCTTAGCAACGAGTCAAACTGGAGCTACTGGCTCAATTACTATGGAAGGCAGTGCTGTTGCATTAGTTTTTGGTTACCCATCGGCGGCAGGAATTGCTAATGCAGTAAATATTTCAAGCGCATTTGCCTCCACTTCAACAGCAAACACTAGAACATACAC
Source organism: uncultured Gammaproteobacteria bacterium (assembly GCA_963844185.1). Classification (GTDB taxonomy): domain Bacteria; phylum Pseudomonadota; class Gammaproteobacteria; order Legionellales; family Legionellaceae; genus Legionella. The sequence continues at coordinate 677 of CAWJMX010000011.1, read as the reverse complement.
GTTAAAAACTAATTGCACGGTAGTATATACTCAAGCTACTAACGCCTCCAGTCCACCAACTATAGTTATCACCTCATCTGGTTGTTAATAACCTAAGCCTTATGTTTTAGGTTAAAAATGATGCGAATTAAATCTATGTGGGCCATTATCAATCACTATTACTGGCTCACTTCGCTCGTTTTTGTCCGAACCTTTATTCTAAACGTATTAGTTGACACTAATATTAAAGCATCAATTTGTTGGATTAAATTGGTAACAAGGCGTTACAACCAGGCCTACAGGAGTTCAAATGGAAGTGTTTAGGCCAGAGCTAACTATCCTGTTCTTGTAGGTTGGTCATTGACTCAACAACCTATGGAAGAAACAATCGAAAACTCGGCAACCGATTTAGAGGTAAATGGAATAAATTTCAGAAACAAAAAAAGCGGCAATTAGCCGCTTTTCTTTAAATAAAACCCTGGCGATGACCTACTTTCACATGAGGAGACCTCACACTATCATTGGCGCATGTTCGTTTCACTACTGAGTTCGAGATGGGATCAGGTGGTTCCAAACCGCTATTGTCGCCAGGAAAACTGGTTACTGTGCTGGCTTTAATGGGCAATTCTCCCAAAACCAGACAGCCGGTAAATAAAGAGTACACAAATTTCGTATTGATTCGTATCTAATCCAAAGCA
>CAWJMX010000010.1:0-42218 GCA_963844185.1 uncultured Gammaproteobacteria bacterium | reverse complement strand
GACTACAATCGACATTCGATACAAAGCACAAATAAATTTAAAATAATCCTCGCAAATTTTTCAGACTTATTGGTGAACCTTATTGATTTAATCGATGCACTACACAAGCAATTCAAAACCGAGGTGGAACAATTAGCCCTAGAAAACACGAATCTTACGAATAATGTGTCACGTTTGGACGGTGAAATTAATAAGTTAACGGGTCAAATAGCCACGTTGAACACTACCGAGGGCGAGTTGTGTCGGTCCGTGATGGACTAAAAAAAACCATGGACGAATTAAGAGCCACTTCAGGTGCACAATCCGAGGTGCTGCAACAAACTCAGGCTCAATTAAATAAAGTGCAGCAGCAGTATGAACAGAATCACAAGACATTGTCTGAACGTATTGAGGCGCTCGAAACGCTAAGAAGTAAACTTGAAACTGATCTGAACATTGCAAAAAATCTTGCACATACGCTCAGTGACACAGTCACCGTATTTACCGGGACGTTGCGGTTTAATGAAGAGCAAAGAACCTTATTTCTTTGAAAAATTACATACCTTTATTGATGATGAACAACTACAGTTTGATCAAATAACACAAAGGATGTTAGAAACTCAACAGAATTTAACCAGCACATTAGAAGAAACGCGCAGCTCTAATAACCACTATACGCAGATAAATAGATGTCGGATTCGGTCATCCAGAAACTTGAACAAGTCACTGAAAAATTAGTCGTATCCAGTACGCCAATCATTGATAATTCGATAAGCGCACTCAAACATTGTGGCGTATTTTCTGGGAGTGCCGCATCCGCACAAACGGATAATGAATGTCCATCGACCGAAACAATGCCACTTCAAGCGTATTAATTTCATTGTTTGAATAAATAAGTTAACATCCATTTCATTCGCTGTGCGCCTCGGCTTTCAGCCTTCCTTGGCGCACACTGAAGTAATGGTTCAGATTCATCTATCCGAAGTACAGGATAAAGCAGAAGGGTGACAATACTTCAAAATCAAGTACCCGCTCTATTAGAATAATATAATCTGGTTTTAATTCCAGAATTAACTAATTTTATTAATATATTCAATTGCTTAAATATTTAAAAACAAGTTATGGAGTCTAGGGTTACTAGAATACTATTACTGAGATTCTGTTACCTGACAAATAAGCACCAATCAAACATTGAGAAAAAATTAAGATTAAGGGACTCCGACGGCACCTAAAGCATTATTAGGTTAAAATTTAATCATGACTCTTTTTTACTAGGCTCCCGGTCAAAGGTTAATTTTATATAAAAAAATTGAAAATAAATTGGCATTTTAATTCAAATTAAATTTTTTTATTTTCATAAACTTATTCTTTTTTTTACCTAAATCACTAAATTAAACAACATGAAAAATTAATTTTCTCAGTTGATTTAGCATGGTCACTTTGTTAGCATTCAAGTCAAATTTCACGGAAAATTTGAATTTGTTTCAATCTCTCAAATTAAAGGAATATTATGCCTCTACCCCTCTTAATAGTTCCCCTCGTTGCTGCCGCCACAACAACCTCATCAGGAGGTGCTGGTGTTGTAGTTGCCACGGTTACTACAATTTTCGCGATATTTAGCGGCTACTGGTATGGGTCTGGTTCATCCGATGACAAAAAGAAATCCGACGCCTATGAAAAAAGAATAGACGAACTATTACAGCTTATCGCAAAGCTTCGTAACGAGTTGCAGGAACAACTCAATTCAGTTAAGCATAATCTGGATGCTACGAATACGAATTTTCAGGTTTCAGCACAAATGACAAATAATGCGGTAGCCACGTAAAAACAGCCACTGAAGAGATGAAGGATGGGAATAATTTATTAGAAAAAACCACCGAGAAAATATTTAAGGAAATAGACAAAAAATTAGAGAAAAGAATAGATGAATTAATGAACCAAAATAAAGGACTCTCTGAATGTCATAGAAAAACTTGAAGACTATAAAAATCTTATTTTAAAAAAAGATGAAGCACTTAGTAAAGCAGAACAAGATATGCAAAAATTTGAGGGCAAATCTCAAAAGTAATATTAATTTAATGAAGGAACTTCGAGATACAATTCAGAATACCTAGAAAATCATAATGAACTATTAAAACAGTCAATGAAGAACTTAAGGGAGAAAATAAATCTCTTAAAGATATCAATGAAAGGAAACAAAAAACGATAAATAAATTAGAACCGGAATTACGACGAGTTACTGGCCGCCTCCAGTTTTTTAGCGAATTAAATTCTCGAAAAAAAATCAGCGGAAAGTAGCAAAAAACCTCTGAATCAAAAGCCTCTTTTTCCCATTAATTGATTTATAAGGACATCCTATGACAAGTTCGGAACCAAACGTCTGAAGAAAAACCATGGTTTTTCATACGCATATATAATTGGTTAACCACAAGCATAAATGAAACAGCTCATTGGTTATTCCCTGGCCGTCAGAATTTTTCCGAAAATGAAGCTGGAAATTTAATGCGGCGTACCTTAGCGCAGAAAAGTCTTATAGACACCCCTAGTTAGGATGGGTTGAGTTATCAACTTGGCGCAAGGTTTTTATCGTGACTGGAACCACACTAATTATGGGATTAATTGGTATTTTTGCGAGTGCGCCTTTATTTTGTGCATTAAGTGCGCTTTTTATTGCATTAGTGCGCATATTCTTTTTGTCTCTCACGAAGCACATCGCTGGGACGCTGCAAAATTGATGGCAGAAGAGACAATAGCGCTTAATAAAGAATTAAAAGCAAATAAAGAGCTGTTCGATAATGGGGTTAAAATAGTTAATGAGGTTGCTGAACAGATTGAAGAGCATACCGAATCGCTAAAAGAACAAGCAACCATTGTGGAGGAAGCCGCCGAGATAGTTCAACAGAATACCGAAAAATTAACCGAATGTGTAGAAGAAGTGAACGAGGTTGCTCAGGATTTGATAGGACATGCTCAAAATTTGGGGAATGCCCTAGACAGTACGGCAGGCACATTAACTAAGATAAATGAAGTTTTAGATAGTGCGATACAACCTATTGAGAGCCTATCCGAAACAGCCAAGCAATTCGGTGAAGCGGCACAAGGAATTAATTCCAGTCAACAAGAGTATTCTGAGCACGTAAAAAAATTTGGGCTGTTTGTGGCAAATAGCGTCAAAAACAAAGGCAAGAATGGGAGCAGGAGCAAAAGAAAAAACAAGAACAACTGTGTTCGCCAGCGCCTAATCTGTCAGCAGAGGATGACGATAAAGAAATAGACGAATTACTTGAAACACTTCACCATAACGAAGCGCTTTTTGGAGATGATGGCCTCTATGATGGAGCAACAAACGTATTCAATGAGATAATTTTTGAACTTCACAATAGGGTTCTAATGTAATGAACCATCCATGCACCCGAATCCCCCTCGCAAAAGGGCTCTAAAGAGAACAGACGTCAATTTTAATTACATTTTTTGCATCAAAGAGTGTCTGTGGAACCCGTGTACTCAATAACTGCGTTTGTTCGTATCGGGCGTGTATGGAAAAAGATGAATTATATTGTCTAAAATATAACCATAATGGATTACTCAGGATGGTTTGATGCCTCAAAATAAAAAGGGATTAGAAGCACTTTTGGCTTATAAAGACGCGCACGCGCCTTGCGTTAAGTTGGATGAGCATCAACCCCATGCCTTGGTTAAACGTCACTTAAAGCTCTTAGGACGATTAAATAATGCATCAAAACTATCGCCTGAAGAATTAGACCGCCTAACCGAACAAGAACTCAAAAAAACGATTTCAGCCTACAGCACGCGCTTAAGACAAAGCCCCCCTACCGCGGTCATCCCTACCACCGCGTCTGAATTTTTTCACTCCAGAATGAACCAGTCCCCTTATTTATATGACATCATCGCTTATTCTGAGCACTTGCCACACCGCGCGACCCAATCACAGAATACGACTCTGTCGACTTCAAAACAAACACATCCTATGGCAACCGAACAAGTACATGGCTTTCATTTAAAGGAAGAAGAGGCCTTTTCATCCACCCGTTATTTTTCTGAAGACAAAAAAAGTTTTGCCAAAATCATTGTAAAAAATGGGACATTTACAGCCACTTACGAACAGTTAAATGACGCGCAGGAAATAGACTTGGCGTTAGAAATGAGCTATCAATTTTTATTAAATCTTCCTCCTGAGAAAAAAGAGGTGTCCATTAATGGCTCTGCTAAGAACATTCATCGGGTACACGCAGCACTGTTGTATTTACAAAAAGAAGCGGGCTCGCAATTTGCTGATTTAAAGTTTAAATTTCCTGAAGGAATGTCGATTCCCCCCCAGGAAGTGAATAAGGACTACATCAAAAAACACTTAGGGACATTGAATACACCACCGCAACAAATAGTCCAATGGCGTGATTTTCTCAACCTGAAACGAAACACGCCAACGAATGAGGCAGATACGCTACTTCAACCAACCTCTAAGACGTTTGTGGACGAACCAACAAAACGTGAAATTTCTCCTAAAAAAGAACGAGCGCCACTCATTGACATGGAGTGTGTATTTCAATCTGATGCGTTATCGCAACACGATAAGGTGCACTTAAATGAATACCAACACTATTTAAAAGAGGTGTGGATTAAGGGCGCCATAAAACTCAAAGAACACGCAGGAGATACGGAATACCTGATTACAGAACATGAAGAATTCATGCAGCGTACTGAAGCCACTCTACGTCTTTTAAAAAACGACCCCTCTCTAAAACAAGAATACGAGGCATTAACCAGCCTGTACACCAACGAGATGGAATCACAACAGCACCTGCTGGAAGAGCTGTACCAAAACGACTTGGACTATGAAACTAAAGTAAAAGAGTTAATGCCTCAACTGCAAAAAGCAAATAGACAAGCCATGGACGAGTGCCTTCGTTGGATTAGCCAACATCTTGAAACAGAAAGGACGCTCAATCCTGATTTAAGTAAAGCGCAGCACGACAACCTGAATCATCACACGAAGGCCATGCACGAAATAAAATCGTTGCTTCAAAGCCAGGAAGAGCTCTCCGATGAGATGCGTCGTTCCTTTGGTGCACAAATAGGTCGTGCGATCACCTGTTTGGAATCCATTAAAGACTACTCGAACTCGCCGCTATTTCAAGACATGAAAAAATTTTCACAAGAGCAATGCGTACCCCAAAGTCGCCCCACTTACACCAATACCGAGCGTCTGCTGCATGCCAGCAGTCAAGTCAAGCAGCGACTGAATCAATTCAAAAGTGAACTGCAAGACCCCAACGATACCGAGGTGTCTTTAAGCGCGGAATTAAAAGAACAATTGGGTTCTTTGGCAATAAAGATAAAGCGTTCCGCTGCAGGATTGGAAGCAGAAAATGTGAACGATGCATTAAAAAAACTCTCTAATCTAGTAGAGAAGATGTCAACTAATGCCAAAACAGACTTCTCTGAGCTTAATACCTTAAAACAAACGCTGGAAGAATCCTTACCTCATATAGAAAATAATCCAGGTCTGGTTAAAGCAATTACTGAACTAAAAAAACAGATGAAAGCTTCTATGGAGCCGATACCTCTACCTAATGAGCATCACACCCAGCAAGGACTTAGCATGTGATAAAACAAGTTTTTGTTCCTTTATAATACATCCTCGATATAATACGGATATTTTTTAATCAAAGGAGTACACCATGTCCCTGGAAGCAGAACTATTTAAACTGTTAAGCAAACGCTTATATCCTGCAGCCCTGACCTTACTGCAACAAAGTCCAAATCTGGATATTAATGCCTTAAATGAAGAAGGAGGCTCTTTGTTTATGGAAGCAGTGATGAACAAATCTATAGCACCGGAACGATACGCCTTCATTGAGATTTTATTAGCCCATCCTGACTTTAAACACGCCAATACACCCTACGAGGATGAAACCGCCTCTCCGTTTATACTAGCGGGCGTAGGTCATGATCACAAAGTAATGGAACTCATCTTAAAATACAAAGACAGCAAAAATATTGACGTGCTCTTTCATAACCCCCAGAAATTAATGTATGAAGAACATGCGCGAAGCTTTGCTCGATTAAAAAAGAGCGTGGAAGAAAAACCCGATCGCTATCTAGAGGAAATATTACCTGACCAAAAAAAAGTAGTGGCGATTCTTTTACACATGACCCTACATCATGCCATCAAAACCGATAACACCTCGTTGTTGCAACGATTGGTGGATGCAGGGGCTCAATTGTATGCCCCTTTAAACGATGGAACGTACCCCATGGATTTGGTGAAGGACAAGCCTGAACTTGCCGTGCATGAATGGCTGTCTGAATACATCGAAAACCAGATTTCATCCAACCCCACATTCACCCTTGCAATACATAGTCTGCTACGAGAACATGGGGAACGTGAACAAGAAATCATGGCGCAACAAATTGAAAAAACAAGGGAACGCATTCAAAGCACATTCAAATTTTATGACTATAAAGAGCAGAATCTTGCGCAAAAATCAGAACAAAAAGAGCCTATTGATAATTCGGTAACGAACAAACGCCCAGGACAGTAATAAACGGGGTGCGACAAGCAATGGAATGAAAAAATACTTTAAGACCAGAATCAACAGAAAATAGTTTAAAAAAAAGCATTATGCTATTTATTTTAACGTATATAGGTGAATATTAATTTCCCTCATTAATTATAAAATATATTATTTTACAATAAGATAAATTCTTAAGGTAACTTTTCATTCCATTGCTTGTCGCACCCCTTATAAGGGTGTTCTGGGAAATTTCGTCCCTTCTTGAGAAGAACCCCAAATAGGGACAAGGGCATATGTTCTAATTTTGCCCACCTGCCTTTGATTTTTGAGTTTAGGAGCATTTAATAGTAATGAGCGAAGCGAATTCATTTAAAGCAGTTTAAACGGAAGATATAGATTTATGCCTCGTCATTCATCGCTCAGTCGCAAAAATAAAAATAACGTAGTATTTATTTTAGAGCAATGAGGAACGGAGCGAGCGAAGCTCGTGAGTAGTCATTGCTCTAAAATAAATGCGGAGTTATCTTTTATTGCGAGTGAGTGTGAATACGAGGCAATCGATCTTCAATTATTGCTTTGTTTGTTTTTTTATTTAATTATTGGCTTTAGGCCAATTCCTTTGAATAAGGTTAAATGATGTATGAGCGTAGCGAATTCCTTATTATAAATTATCCACAAGGTTAATCTGTGGATAATATTCAAGAAGGTTTAAATGGGACTATAAGTAAGAACGGACACTTAAAGTCTATTTTATAAGACACTTAAATTTCATTATGGCAAAATATATACACTCGCTTTTATTAAAAAAGAGGGTTTATTCCCTGTAATTCACATGTTTTGAAGATAATAGACGCTTGTTTTCTAATCAAATTAGAAATAATAAGGTTTCTGAGGCAGTTTAATGGGGTTGAGGCTATAAAGGAGCATCTCTGATAACAAAAGCCAATATTGAGGTATAGATATAAGCTAAAGCGCCTTATTCCCGCAATTTGTGGCGGCGCTCAAGGGATTCTCTTCGTCTGCGTTCTTTTTCGCGCAACAACTCTTCAGTTTTCTCCTCACCCTTAAGCATCCCTTTCATTGCATCAATATGGGTTTTAGCATTTCCTTGGGGTGCTATAAAATCAAGAATATTACGTGCGGCAGCCTGAGACTCCTGGGCGTTAGCTATAAAAGTGCTTCGCTTCTTATTAAGCCGTTTACGCGCAAGGGCGCGTTGGGCAGACAGTGCCTGTAAATTAATGTTGCAGGCTTTAAAAAAAGCAGGGGTAAGGCTCTTCACCGCCGCAAGGCCAATAAAACGCTCTCTTCCCTCCTCCTGTTTGACATCAAAACGTTCAATCATTTTTAAATAACCGGCACGAACTAATAATTTAATAGCGCGTTGGGCACGCTTTAAACCAATACAGGCCTTATTGGCAAGAAACTCGATGGTGAGAGATCGGAACCCTTCGCTGGCGTGTGGAATGCCTACTCGAAGACTTGCCAGCTCCGTGTAATGCAATAAGACCTGAGAGATACTTGCCAGGGCTTCACGTGCCTCAGAGCGCTGTTGGCGCGTTGAGTTACGACGCATACGGATTTCTTTAAAATAGGATGTGGGTAAACAATAGTAACGCCGCCAGGCATCAATCGCCCAGGTAATTATTTTGGGGCGATCCTTATGCTCCTGTGGCTTTTGAAAAAAACGAGGGGATTCTGGATCATGGCCGCACCAGTTACCCTGACGCACCACTCCCTCTCTTCGAGAGCTGTAGTCTTTGGCTGTTGATTTCTCTATGAAATCAATGCAATCCATAACTAACGCACTTTCTTGCATGCGTAAAATATCCTTAGCGGTAGCTAATTGTTGACTAATCAATTACTTAACGCTAAGATATAATTGTGAGGTTATACTTTAGCGTTAACCGGAAAAGCCCGCTCTAACGGGCTTTTTTTATTCTATTTTTACAATAATATTCTTCGCTTAATTATTTATTATCCGATAATAATCATATACAAATATACAAGTCAACCAACAAAAAGTACCCGTTAATTTGCATTATGCAATCAAATTGATTTCACTTTGCAATCAAAATGATTACAAAGTGCTTGCAAAAAATATGCCATATGCTTGCAAAATGCTTGCACTATGCTTTTCTAAAATAAATTATTCATCTTTTAATTCCCTCAGCTTTTTTCTAATAGACGGCCTTAACAACTCAAGACAAACTGCATTCATAGATAATCCGGTAAGGTTCATAATCTCCTGGATATCATTCCAATAACTTTCCGGTGCTCTTAAATAAAGTGTTTTTGTAGACTCTTTTATAGCACGGGTTACTTCTTGCTTATCAGGCAAATCTTTATTAAAACTTAAAAATTCTCTTTCTTTTTTTTCTTTTTCTTCAGGCGTCAAAGGAGTTTTCTTAAAAATCGTTTTATTAGGCACTGAATATCTCCTCATAGAGAGAAAGTATTTCACTAGAAGCTTTTTTATCTTCAGGATGTAATTCTTTAACACTTTTCCCAGAAATAGCTGCTTTTCTAAATGCAATTCTTTCAGCAACCATGGTATTTAGTAATCGTAACTCTAAAAAATCATCCAAGAACCCCCCAGCCTCTTCACTTTCTTTAACCGAAGGATTAGAGGAAGCTTGATTTATCATTACAAATGCATTTAATCCCTCATTAATAGCTTTGGCATCACAAACGTGGCTATTAACTTTTGCTAAGGTCCACAGATCAAATTGTGAAGCCCTCAGAGGGAATACCGCTTTATCTGCCACCAAAAGCGACGTTCTTAGCTCAACTGAATCACGACCACCGGCATCAATAATAATATCGTCAAACTTACTCTTGAGCGCTTGAATTTCTTTTTTTACATTATCAAATTTCTGTATAGTCGTAACCCTGGGCAATATATTATTATCATCTCTCGTCAAGCTCCAAAAACTAGCCGTTTTCTGAGGATCTGTATCCACAAGCAATACATCATATCCATCAATAGCACGAAGAGCTGCAAGATTTGTGGAAATTGTTGTTTTACCAGTACCACCCTTTTCACCGCCAATTAGTAAGATCATTATCAACCTCTTAGTTATAATAATAGAATACGACTTAACCGAAAATAATCGCAATCACAATGCAATCATAACGCAATCATTTTGATTGCGCAATGATTGCATAAATCATTGCCAGTAACTTTTTATTCTAAAGTTTTGTATTCGCTCATGAAGAAATTTCGGCAAGCATATTACCATTTTAATCTATGGCAGATTATACGATTAATTGATTCTATCAATGACTTTAGAGCAACGATCATTAATGTTAGGCCATTAGGGCAGCGAACCTAAATGTTGAGAATGTATTACCTGAATAATAAACCCAAGCGCTAGCAGGTTTATTATTCAGGTAATACAATTAAAATACGCATAATTATTCACATATATGGGTTTATTTATCATTGCAAAAGCTTCCCTAGGCAAGGTGAGGGCTATGCATCCATTAATATATCTGATGACCTTTGATGCTCAGTCCATCAAATATACTTCAGGAACATTCACAACACATTCAAGAGCAAGCTTGATTGCTTTTAAACTATTCGCTATACACAATACGCTTTAATTTATCCATTTCTGTTCTCAAATTTAACAGCGCAGTAGTTTCATTTGCTGTGCGTTAAATGGGGAGAGACACACAACGCAATCATTTAGCTTGCACAACGCAATCATTTAGCTTGCACAACGCAATCATTTAGCTTGCACAACACAATCATTTAGCTTGCACAACGCAATCATTTAGCTTGCACAACACAATCATTTAGCTTGCACGACGCAATCATTTAGCTTGCACGACGCAATCATTTAGCTTGCACGACGCAATCATTTAGCTTGCACGACGCAATCATTTAGCTTGCACGACGCAATCATTTAGCTTGCACGACGCAGTCGCTTAGCTTGCACGACACAATCGCTTAGCTTGCACGACGCAATCAAGAGTAATGCTCGCATCTGGAGTATGGAAAAATAAAATATGTTGCGAATCCTATTGATAGTTACGCAAAAACAAAATCAACAAAAAGAAAAACGTCATGAAGAATTGTAATCTGAAGTTGAAAAAAATTGATCCATTAACTGAGTTATTAAAAAATGGAGCCCATGGTTTAATTAGACAAGCAGTAGAAACCGAGTTAGAAAACATGTTATCCGAGTACTCAGATTTAAAGTTATTGAATGGAAGATAGGCCGTTGTTCGCGATGGTTATTTATCACAGACTATCCAGACAGGCGTTGGTGATGTGGTTTTTAAGGTACCTTAAGTACGCGATCATAGAGGCTCAGGTATTCATTTTAATAGTCAACTATTGCGGTCTTACTTAAGGAACAAAAAAAATATTGAGGAGTTAATTCCCTGGCTCTATTTAAAAGGGTTATCAACAGATGATTATTCAGAGGCATTATGGATGAACATGAAAATACTGTATCGCGCCTAAAATGCCAATGGCTTGATGATCACCAAAACTGGCAACGCCATGATCTAAGCCAAAAACGTTATGTATGTTATGTATATTGATGGGCAGATGGAATTTACAGCCAAGTTCGAGTAGATAATCGTTTATGTTTTCTGGATATTATTGGCGTCACAGAACATGGCCACAAAGAACAGGCTGCAGTGAGTGATGGCGCGCTAGGCTTTTGAAATGCACTAATCATCAGCGCTGCATGAGACCTGGATGGCCTCTAAATGAGGATACCTATAAAGCCTTTGTTCACACGTTAGAGATATTCGGCACCAAATATCCAAAAACGATGGATAAATATTAGATGTTTTAGCTTGTTAACACTTGTTGAGGACGGAGTACAGGTTATCGAACAATCAGATGAGAAGGCCGCCCAATGCAACAATAACTCAGCAATCAGTTAGATTGCGCAATGCAATCAGTTAGATTGCACAATGCAATCAGTTAGATTGCGGTTTACTTTTTATTCATCAAAAGTAAACTTTAAAGTGTTAATAAATGTTTAGTTTTGCTCCTCGTGAAGCTTCAGGAAATAAGCCATTATTTAGTCGCGAATCTTAATAATTTGTGTAGAATCAAAAAATCAAAATTCAGCTAAAACTGTAATAAGAGTTAAGGCCCCTATTACTCGCATAGCCCCGGAGTTGGTAACCTTAAATTTATAAGAATGCATGAATTACATAGTATAATAGATAGAATAGATAGAATCATATATAGTCATATAATCATTTATCGCGAGCAACAACAGCTATATTTAAGCTTTGACAAGGGAATATATTAACTTATCCCAATAAGGAAAATTCAATGCGCATACTAATATTAGGTGCTTTTCAGGCTGAGCTGGATAGCATGACCAAAAAATTTTCAGACTTAAAAAAAACTATTATAGCAAAGCGCCGATGCCTAATCACAAAAAAAGATAATATTGAAATAGCCTTTAGTCTTTCAGGGCTTGGTACGACTGCTGCAGCATGCACAACAACCGCATTATGTGAAGGATTTGATCCTGATCTAATTATATTATGCGGTGTTGCTGGTGGACTCGAAAAGGATCAAAAAGTTGGTGATCTTATTTTAGCCAAAGGGATTTTAGATGCAGATTTGCATGCATCACAGAAATTGCTTAGGGGGACACCGTATGAATCGTGTTTGACAGATCCACATACACAAGAACCGACTACAAGCGAATATAAAGTACACTCATTGATACTTGATATAGGATCCTCGGTTCAAATTGACAGACTTAAAATGGGAACTATTGTAACCAGTAATGTATTTCCAGCACCAAAAGAATTATTTGCCGAGATAATAAAACTTGGATGTAGTGCGATTGAAATGGAGAGTGTTGGAGTATTTAAAGCTGCTGAATATTATGATATTCCGGTTATGACTATTCGCGCCATTAGCAATTTACTAAATGTTTCTGGGGATGATTTGGGTACGGAGTTGGATGCTCTAGCTATTTGCTCAGAGAGAATTTCTCTATTTTTAAACGAGTTACTATCAAATATTCAAGAATTAGAGCCGCTTGCCATTTTAAAGCAAAAAAATAAAATATCAGAATTGGTCATGAAATATGATCTTACGCAGCACCCGGAAGGGGGATGGTATCGCCAAACATTTAAGTCAAAAGATTTGGTTACCTCAACAGAAGACTCCTTATTGCGTTACAATAGAGAGCCTAGGGCAGCAGGGACATCTATTATTTATTTGCTTGCTCAAGGTGATTTTTCTGCGTGGCATACCGTTAAATCAGATGAAACATGGAACTTTCACGCGGGTGATCCTTTATCACTGCGAGTGATTGATCCTGATAGTGGTGAACTTAAAGAAATTTTGCTAAGTCTTACAAGTACGTTACAGTTTACTGTTAAAGCTGGCCACATTTTCTCTGCTGAATCAAATGGGAGATTTAGCTTAACTGGATGCGTGGTTACACCAGGTTTTGACTTTAAAGATTTCAGATTAATATCACGAACTGAATTTATAGATAAATATCCAAAGTATGATAATTTAGCTCGATTGGCTCGGGACAAACCCGTTGTGGATATTAAAGACACAATGGAAATGAGCCAATTCAGTTTTAGATTTTTTAATTTACCATCCAAATCTATAGATGAAAAAGAAAGCAATACAAGCGCACCTAGTACACAATTTTTTTAATTTCGATCAAAAAATCTAATATCATAAATTTCTGTTATGAGTTAGGAGGTTCACAAGCAATTACTGATTGTATAGAAGTGGTTATAGATGGAAAAAACTACATTGTGAAATTAACAAAAGCTGAACGATTAACATTTGTTGACATCCTCCTAATCCGTTAGGGTAGGGAGGATAGCTGCAAAAAAATTGTCACTAGACAAGTGTTCGATCATCATTGTCTTGTGAGCGATGTCAGCATAGATGGCAATATTCTTTAACAATTTCTGAAGAGTACTTTTTCGCGACGCCACTAATAAATGCTTGGAAATCAATAACTGCAGAATGATCTGCCTTATCTGAAATTACACGAATAACAACATAAGGAATGTTATTTTCTTCACAAACTTGCGCAACTGATGCCCCCTCCATTTCTACAGCAAGAGTTTTATTTTCCTTATTAGAAAATCTTAAATCAGAATGACTTTTAGGATCAGATATAAACTTGTCTCCGGATGCGATCAGCCCTGTATGCACTAATGGTTTAGAAATAGAATATTTTTTCAATAAGCCACCAATGAAAATACTATCAATATTATCAATGAATCGTTCTGAAGCCCTTTTTGCTTTATCAACATCAGCGATATTAGGTTCAAAAATAATCGTAGTTGTTAGCGGAATTTGAAATTGGTCAAAGAATGGCCTTGCATCCATGTCATGCTGATATAGCCCGTTTCCAATCACAATATCCCCTATGTTTAAATGATCATCTACAGCTCCTGCAACGCCTGTAAATAAAACAAAATCGACTTCAAATATATTTATCAACGTTGTTGTAGTGCTAGCTGCAGCTACCTTACCCCATCTTGAAAAAACAACAACAACCTCCTTATCATTAATTCTACCTTCCGAATATACTCTACCTGCAATAGTTGTTTCTCTATCAACAATCATCATCTCTATAATAGATGATACCTCTTCAAGCATTGCGCTCAATATACCTATTTTCAAAACCGTCCCCATCTACAAATATTTTAAAAGGATTATATGAAACCCCATAATCATATGCATCAATTTGTTCTGCATTTCTAAGGAAATCTACAAGATATTTAGCAGGTAAAACAAACAACAAAGCATAAAATATTTCTAAAATATAAGCATGAACAAAAACTTTCATCGTCATTTCCATTTTAATGAAAGGCAAAAATGCAATGAATACAGTGATAATAATTAAAATAAATTCTGATATACAGGTTGCGAGTATACTTCGTAGCCAAAATATTCGTCCTTGCATTAAAATTTTCCATTTTGACATAAAGTAAACATTCAATAATCCAGAAACTATATTCGCAACTATCCCCCCTGTTACGAATAACCACATGTTCCCTAAAACATTGGTATATTGATCCTGATAATCTCCTATTCCGTATGCTGGCATATGTATAATCACAGTTATTAATGCCGCGAAAAGGCCTTCGCACAGCAACGCCAACCAAACAATCCGCATAGTAGTTTTCCAGCCATATACTTCACAGATTACATCACCAAGAACATAGGTTAGTGGAAAAATTATAGTTGCCCCTGATTCCACCATGCCAAAAAAATTTTCAAATCTAAATGCCACTACATCTGCTGCAAGCATCACAGTTGTATAAAGCATTGCAAGAAAAACAATGAACTTTGAATTTATATTGAGGGGTCTGTTATTGTATCGCATAAATCTTCCATAATTATTTGATAAAAGATATCAGTTTTAGGTAATGTCTTGAAACATATGATTGGTTATCACTAAGTATAATTTTCTTGCTTCTTCTAACGAAATATCTTCTTTTAATAAAATCTCGCCACATGCTAAAAATCCTAGCTTTACTCCGTCTGTGGGATGAAATTTTTCTACTAATAACGGATCATCTAAAATAGATTGTGCAGTTGCAGTTCTTATATTTATTTTTGTAGCAGCTAGATATTTAATTTCTGTAAGCGCACTGAAATCATCTAAATTTTTTACATCAATTATTTTACAAGGATACCTATTTTTTATGCTCTCTAAAGAATAATGATACCTATTAATCAATTTTTTAAACAATCCTGCCATTATTTAGCTCCTCACATGCCAAAAACAATCTGTCACTATGGCAAGCAAGTTAATGTCATCAGTAACGTTGATCTCTTTGAAAAGTTCCATATTTATCGGTTTAAGAATTTTAGTTAATTCATTCTCAATCAGTTCACGCACAACAAATGTATCAAATTTCACCAAATATGAAAAGACAAATTTATGCGCACTAAATTTCTCTGGGGCACATATCTTTAGAAATAGATGAGATCCAATAGGAAAATTGGGTTCCATCGATGTATCTGTCATTTCAATAGCAAAGAAATTTCCTTCTTCTGTTTTTAAAGGAAGCCACTCCTTAATTATCAGATGATTAAGAGGTTTTTTGTATAAAAAAACCTCTCTTATGTTGTCGTTGCTTAACACTGGAATAGGTTTATATGTCTTTATGAATTGTTGTTTTGGATCATTTTCAATAAACATTTCCCCTTCACCAGTAGCTAACCATCGAGTACTCAATCCCAATGCAGTTGCAATTTCAAAAGTGAACCTTGATGACTTAGTTTTGCTTGCACACAAAAACTGAATAATTTGTGGTTTAACGGAAATAGACTTAGCCAAATCAGCTTTCTTAGTAGCTGTCAGGCTAAGAGCATAATTTATTCGATCAGATAGATTTTCTAATAAGGGTATTTCTGTTTTCATGAAAAAATTATACATGAATGTTTTTGTTTGGCAATAAAAATTTAGTTAAAACAATCACTCATGTTTTTTATAAAGATTTCTTGTTTTTTATGCTAAATATATATATATTACTTTATCGGCATGGGTATTACGCATTTTCAATACCTCAGATCAATTTTTCAAAGGTGGCTTAGAAAAGCTAATGAAAAATTTCAAAACGGATTCACTAAATGCAATCAAATCTAAGCTGACAGAACCACGTTTAGTCATTAGAAATTGATTCCATTTAGATAAAAGACAGGGTGTTATGGTGAATATATTAGAACAATACAACAAAGGACGATTAGAAATAGAAAGACCGTTTATAGGTCTTCCATATGCTTTGGCATTGTTAGCCAAATCATTGATCGCCCTTGCCAATCCACAAACAGGGATAGTAAATGACATTTCCCATAATGAACTTGCTATTTTACTTAAAGTAAATCCTGCTCCTGGAAGAAAAAATAGTGGCACACCATCCAAACAAACCATCCGTAATTACATCAAATCAATTGAGCGCGAATGCGGCGACTATTTTAAAGTAATTTCCGAAGGGCATAGCCTTCAGTTTATCTTCCCTGAATTGCCTAAAATTTTAAGTGAACTCTGTAAAAACACAGAAGTTAACACAGAGGTTAATCTATCAGAAACCGTTGCCCATACTGAACAAAATAACCTTTTAGGCAAACAAAATTACACAGAAGTTAACATAGAACTTAACACAGCAAGTGAGCCTGTAAAGAATATTATTTTTAATAATATAAATAACAACAACAATAACAACAAACAAAGCATCAGCGAAAATTTTACCCCAAACACGGAGACCCTTGCACGGGCTGAAGCACTAGGATACAGCAATGCATCGGATTTTTCTGAAATCCAGGCCTTTATTGACTACAACAAAGCAACGGGGTCTCAGTTTGTTGATTTTAATCCAATTTATTTACGTTGGCTCGCTAAAAGCGTGGAACGCCAACAACAAAAACAATTAGGAACTACAGGGAGTATCCATCATGCAAAACAATACAGCCTTCGCACCCAAACACATCAGCCAAGTCTTCGTGAGCGAGTCCTTAAAGCCCACGCCAGCGACTTTGCATTGTGTGGTGAAGACACCGAATACTTCGAATCAAGTCAACAAAATAACTGGAATTATGGCGCATTTGTGGTTGAAGTTAACTGAAATCTACGGCCCATTGTTCGTTAACCGACATGGCGTCAAAGATTCAGGGGTATGGTATGAGGCGTTGTGTGATTTAACGGAAAGCGACATAAAATTTGGCCTATCGGCTCTGTTTCGGGCGAAAGAACATAAAGACTGGCCTCCTTCATGCCTTCAATTCAGGCACTTATGTTTGTCGAAACAGGAACCGGAAGCGAATGGATTACCCACGGTGCATGCGGCATTTTACGAGGCAAGACGAAATCTTAGTTTCTCTAAAGCTCAATGGA
The DNA here is from genome assembly GCA_963844185.1 of uncultured Gammaproteobacteria bacterium. Taxonomy (GTDB): domain Bacteria; phylum Pseudomonadota; class Gammaproteobacteria; order Legionellales; family Legionellaceae; genus Legionella. The sequence continues at coordinate 24,832 of CAWJMX010000010.1, read as the reverse complement.
GTCATCCTGCAATCAAAATCACCGTAAAAATTGTAGGCGTCGACAAGGTCAATGCGGCGCGTGCTGACCTTGCTTTTGCGCAATTTAAACCGATGTATTTAAAAGTGTGTGCAGAAATTGGCTTAGGTAAAGATGTGCCATTCGTAGCTGACGATGAGCTAGTAATCAGAAGAAAAAACACAACAAAAATCCCGCGTTTGGCGCAATTAATAAAGGAGCTAGCATGAGCAATCATCAAGTGAATACCCTAAGTCAAATTGAGGAGCTCTTAGAGATGCTTCGCTGTTGCGCCCACAATTTGTTACTGGCTTATGACCAAACCTTGTCAACCGAATTATGGACTGCGTTTGAAATCACCGCAGAGGTTTGCGAATCGCTGACTTACCAACAGCAATTACCGCTGTCTTTTCATTAATAACAAATAACACAAGGAAAAAAAATGAATGCTGCACTGATGTACTGTGACAACAAATTTAAAAAAGCATTAACAACGATTCATAAAAATAAAGCCATTTATGAAGCATTTGAAGCGCTAGAGAGGGAAATAAAAAAAATGGACTACCTGACGCAACTGAACTTGTATTCAGCGACCACGCAATTTCTTGAGAGCTTGATACACGATTCAAATGATTCGATCAATCCATTGGAAGTTTTTGTTCTTCGATGTAATTCAATCGTCGATGACAAACACGACAGCTTAAAAAAAATAGGGTTAGCGCTTGGCGTCATTGCTATTTCTATCGCTGTGGTCATGACTGGCGCGGCTCTAGGAATTGGTATTGGGATGATGCTGAGTCTGTGGCAAACCCCATTAATGTTTATGACCGCTTTATTTGCAGCAGAAACAGCGCCTCTTATTGTGGCTTCATCCAGCGTTGTTGCGGGATTTGGTGCTGGCCTTCTGTCTCAATTTTTGTTTTTCAAAGAGCCCAAAATAAAGAAGGCTTTGGATAATTGTGTGGATGCAATCAAACAAAGTCATTTATCGACAATACAATCAGAAGAGAGCAAGGAGGATGGGTTTAACGACATAAGAATAGAGGCTGAGGATACAGCGACTTTATCGCCGGTACTTCATTAAAAATAAATCGTTTAACAAGTAACCAATTAATAAACAAGGAATAGAACCATGTTAATTTTTACCAGAAGGATAGGCGAAGCAGTAGTTATCGGCGACAACGAAGTTAATGTCACCATTATAGGCGTTAAAGGCAATCAAGTCCGCTTAGGTTTTATTGCCTCACAAGACATACCAATTCATCGGCATGAGATTTATCTGAAAGTAAAAAAAGAGGAAGAGCAGGGTGGATTTTATGTAAAGCCGGTACAGGCTAACGATAACGCCAATAACACTCTTAACTAATAACAAAAAACAATGGATGTACTAATGAAAATCATATTACGCGCAGCGCCTATTCTATTAACTGGCTTATTGTTGTCTCCTGCTAGTTATTCTTCAAATTTTGATAAAACTGAGTTGGCAATAAAGTGCGAAGCAGTCGCAAATCAATTATATGAATTATCCCAGACTAAAGCCGAGGATAACTGCGCATCCGATGTGGCAGTGGCAGGTGGTTGGATGGAATTTGCAGGTCGAGTGATTAGTGCTGGCGATGACAAACGAGGTTTTGTTTCTTTAAAGAACGCAGAAAAAGAACTTAGGAAAATACAAAACTCAACCAATTATTGCGCGTATTTTTCACCATTGGTTAAACCGCATCTTGATGACGTCATCAAATTGCAAAGTGAATTAGGGACAAATCCCTCATTTAAATAAGTCGATTGTACTGATTTTTAAGAAAAAGGAATGAGATATGAAATCAATTAACAATCAGGAGGGCATCGTCATGACAAGGGATAGTGCTTAATCCTTTTTCCACCTAATCGCTAAAAAATAACTTAAGTTGAAACAAAATCAGGCTTTTTTAAGCGTGTTCGGGACTCTTTGACTTAAAAACAAGGAATGAAGCTATGTACAGCAGGATTTTAAGATGACGATTCAAGAAGAACATTCAACTATTAAGACGCGAGCAAAAGAAAAATTGCGCCGCGATCTTGGCCCCATCATTGAGAACGCTCTAGCCGATCCAAAAACAGTGGAAATCATGCTCAATGCAGATGGAAAACTATGGCAGGAACGGCTTGGGGAAAAAATGAATTGCATAGGCTCTATGTCAGCAAGCCGCGCTGAATCGGTTATTAAAACCATTGCGGGTTTTCACGGTAAGGAAATTACGCGATTCAAACCGACATTAGAAGGCGAGTTGCCACTGGATGGTTCACGCTTTGCAGGCCAGATTCCTCCTGTTGTTCATGCGCCAACCTTTGCCATTCGTAAGAAAGCAATATCCATTTTTTCGCTGGATGAATACGTTCTGTCTGGTGTGATGTCCAAAGAACAATGTGACGTCATCAAAAAAGCAATTTCAACCCATCGAAACATCCTCGTCATTGGTGGAACTGGCTCAGGTAAAACGACTCTTGTAAACGCCATTATCAATGAAATGGTTTTATTCGACCCAACTGAGCGCGTATTCATTATTGAAGATACTGGTGAAATTCAGTGTGCCGCAGAAAACTGCGTGCAATACCACACCACACTGGAAGTCACCATGACCATGCTACTCAAAACAACCTTAAGAATGCGCCCGGACCGAATTTTAGTAGGTGAAGTTCGAGGCGCTGAAGCCTTGGATTTACTTGATGCCTGGAATACCGGGCATGAAGGAGGGGCAGCCACTCTTCACGCCAATAATCCCGCCGCAGGATTAACACGCTTAAAGTCACTCATTACGCGTAATCCTTCCGCACCTGCAGACATTGAACCGCTCATAGGCGAGGCCGTTCATTTGGTAATCCATATCGCCCGCACCCAGGATGGTCGTCGCGTGCAAGAACTCTTAGAAGTTTCTGGATTTAACGACGGCCACTACATTACCCGAACTTTATAAGGAGAATTAGTTAATGAATAAACACTCACTGTTTTTAAAACCCCAAGTGTTCATTGCCTTAGGCTTAATGATGCTGCTCTTACTAGGAACAGAACCTTCTTTTGCATCAAGCACTAGTGGAGGAGGTCTTCCTTTTGACAGTTGGCTTACAAAAATCAGTAATTCGATTACAGGACCTTTTGCCTTTTCCGTTTCTATTATAGGGCTTGTAGCGGCGGGAGCTGCGTTGATTTTTGGTGGCGACATGAATGGATTCATGCGTTCCTTGATTTTTATAGTGTTGGTCCTTGCCTTTATTATTGCCGCAAAAAACACCCTCTCAGCCATTACAGGAAAAGGCGCACAAATTGGTACGCATTCGGTTCACAGCACACGGATTGCATCATGAGCCTGCGTTCTATTCCCATTCGTCGTGCGGGAAATCGCCACAATCTTTTTATGGGCGGCGACCGGGAACTGGTGATGTTCTCGGGCCTACTGGCCGCAATCCTCATATTTGCCACCCAAGACTGGATTGCGTTGTTTATTGGTATTGGGCTGTGGTTTTTATCCCTCCGGATGCTAAGAATTATGGCAAAAGCTGATCCACAACTGCGATTTGTCTATTTACGCCAGCGTCGCTATCAACCTTATTACCCAGCGCGTTCCACCCCGTTTCGAGTGAATACAGGGTCTCAGGAGAGGCAATATAAATGATTGAATTCATCTTAGTGTTTATTTCAATATTGGCTATCGCACTTGTCTTGATTTTATTCGCAACAGTGCGCAAATCCTCTACTGAACTTCGCCTTAAAAAACATCAGCAAAAAGAGGCAGGGCTTGCTGATTTACTCAATTACGCAGCCTTAGTTGATGATGGGGTCATTGTAGGGAAAAACGGAGCATTCATGGCGTCCTGGATTTACCGAGGTGAGGACAACGCGAGCGCAACACACGCCCAAAGAGAACTGGTTTCTTTTCGCATTAATCAGGCTCTTAGCACTCTTGGCAGTGGTTGGATGGTTCATGTGGATGCCGTGCGGCGCGCAGCACCTGGCTACAATGAAGGAACCCAATCTCATTTCCCTGATGCACTATCCGCGGCTGTTGATGAAGAACGAAGTCGTCATTTTGAGCGTTTAGGAACGCTTTATGAAGGTTTTTTTATCCTCACCGTGACCTGGTTTCCACCAAAGCTTGCGCAACGACAATTTGTGGAGCTGATGTTTGATGACGATGCAGATAAACCCAACCGCAGCGTTCAAACCACCCAACTCATCGAATCATTTAAAAGGGAATGTCATAACATAGAATCACGTTTGTTTGGTGCGGTGTCCCTAACCCGATTAATTGGCGAAAAAGTACTGCAAGAAGACGGAACTGAAGTGATGCATGACAATTTCCTGCGTTGGATTCAATTTTGTGTCACAGGCCTTAATCACCCAGTTCTGCTGCCTGGTAACCCAATGTACCTTGATGCAGTTCTTGGTGGGCAAGAGCTATGGACCGGTGTTATTCCAAAGATAGGCCGGCAATTCATTCAATGCGTTGCCATTGAAGGCTTCCCTTTGGAGTCTCATCCTGGAATTTTAACCACTCTTGCGGAGTTATCGATTGAGTATCGCTGGTCGTCACGCTTTATTTTTATGGATACCCATGAAGCTGTTGCACACCTTGAGAAGTATCGAAAGAAATGGATGCAAAAAATCCGGGGCTTTTTCGACCAGGTATTTAATACGAATCGGGGTGTCATTGATACAGACGCCATGGACATGGTACAGGACGCTTCAGATGCCATCGCTGAAACCAACAGTGGCATGGTGGCTCAGGGTTATTATACCAGTGTAGTGGTATTGATGAGTGAGGACCGGGCAAACCTTGAGCGCGCTGCACGTCATATTGAAAAAGCGATTAATGCATTAGGATTTAGCGCGCGCACCGAAACCATCAATACCATGGATGCCTTCATGGGAACGTTGCCAGGGCATGGCGTTGAAAACGTGCGAAGACCTTTGTTAAACACCATGAATTTAGCTGATTTACTTCCGACCAGTACGATTTGGACCGGTCAAAATGAAGCCCCAAGTCCTTTATTTCCTCCAAGCTCACCCGCTCTAATACATGGCGTAACCAGTGGTAACTCACCATTTCGCCTCAATTTACATGTACGGGATTTAGGGCACTCCATCATGTTTGGTCCCACGCGTTCCGGTAAATCAACGCATTTGGGTCTGATTGCTTTGCAATGGCGTCGTTATTTAGGTTCTCGCATCTACGCATTTGATAAGGGAATGTCGATGTTTCCTACCTGCATCGGCGCCGGCGGAAATCACTACACCATTGCAGCAAAAAATGAGCGTCTGGCCTTTGCACCGTTACAGTTTTTAGAAACCAAAGCCGATAGAGCTTGGGCTATGGAATGGATTAATACCATTTTGGCATTGAACGGAGTAACGACTACTCCAGCTCAACGCAATGAGATTGGCTATGCCATCGTTAACATGCATCAAAGCCACTCTAAAACCCTATCTGAATTTTGTCTCACGATTCAAGATGAAATCATTCGAGAAGCACTTAAGCAATACACCATTGATGGATTAATGGGGCATTTGTTGGATGCGGAAGCCGATGGTCTTGGTCTGTCTGATTTTATGACCTTTGAGATTGAGGAGTTGATGAATTTAGGCGAAAAATTTGCGCTTCCTGTCCTTCTTTATTTATTCCGCCGAATTGAACAGTCTCTGGATGGTCGTCCAACGCTCATTATTCTTGATGAGGCGTGGCTCATGTTAGCTCATCCGGTGTTTCGTAATAAAATCGCTGAATGGCTCGACAGTATGGCCAAGAAAAACTGTTGTGTCTTGATGGCCACCCAACATCTATCCCATGCGGTCAACTCGGGGATTCTTGAAGTCATTGTGGAATCCACCGCATCCAAAATATTCCTGCCTAATCCTAATGCACGTGCTCAAGAATCCGCTGCAACCTATGCCCAGATGGGGCTTAACCCGACTCAAATTGACATTATTGCAAGCGCTGTTCCTAAGCGAGATTACTACTACGTCAGTGAAAAAGGACGTCGTTTATACAGTCTGGCGCTTGGACCACTGGCACTTTCTTTTGTTGGCGCCACAGATAAGGAGTCCATAGCCATGATTCAACAATTAGAAAAAACACACAAGGACAATTGGGTGCATGAATGGCTACGCACCAAAGGATTGACTCTTAACGATTATGGGGTGACTGCATGAGTATGCTCAAAAAAATAAGCTTTAATGGATTCAAAAAACAGTCTAAAGACTTAAGACCATCAATTGATAATCCCTACCTAAATGCCAGGCGAACCTGGAATGGGCATGTAGCAGGGATTATGTCTGCCCTTCAAGTATGGCAGGTGGTAGGTATTGCCTCGCTCATGATTAGTCTTGCGTCCGTAGGTGGAATGATTTACATCGGCAGCCAATCAAAATTCATTCCTTTAGTGTTTCAACAAGATTCTTCGGGCAATACCGTTTCAATCACCCGTGCTGACCGTATACCTGATGCAAAAACTGATGATTACCGCACCGCCGTAGCCCAGTTTATTGAGCACATTCGCCTAGTCACTGCAGATGCTGATTTACAACGAAAAGCGGTGTTGCAAACGTATGCTTTTTTAAATGCCCAAGACCCTGCAACGTTGAAGGCCAATGAATACTTAAACGCCAACAAAGAGGTGAATCCTTTTAATCGTGCAGCCAATGAAACCGTCAGTATTGAGATTCACTCTGTATTACTGCAATCAAAAGAATCATGGCAGGTGGATTGGTTAGAAACAGTAAGAAGCCGTGATGGCTCACAAAAGACAAAACCTACTTTAATGCGGGCAATCGTCTCTATTTATCAAAACGAACCCACCAGTGAAACCACGGACATTGAGGCGCTGCGTAACCCGCATTTTCTCTATATTCGTGATTTTAACTGGTCTAAACAAATTTAACTTAAGGTGACCCCATGAAGAAACAACTGCTTTTTGCATTAATGTGTGTCCCTGTTATGGCACTTTCTGGCTCCTCAGAGGATATAGCCGATCGCTATTTTTCTAAAAAAGTGGTTCAGCTCACCCCACAGGAACAATCAGCCCTTTCCATTGGTAAAAAATGGCAAACTGGAATGGCGACTAGCAAACCAGTGACCGCACGAGACGGCTCCATTGCTTTTGTCTATGGCTCAGGCCAAACCCAAATCTTATGTGCCGTACTGCAAGTCTGTGACGTTGCCCTACAACCTGGTGAGCAGGTGAATAACCTCAATGTGGGCGATCCACGCTTTCTTGTGGAACCGGCAATCACAGGAATGGGGCCGGCCCAACGGTTACATTTGCTAATTAAAGCGCTTGATGTGGGTCTTGATACGTCTTTAGTAGTCACCACGGACAGAAGAACCTATCACTTGCGTCTTCGCTCTTCTCGCAAACAGTTTATGCCTTATGTGTCCTTTATTTACCCAGAAGATGCCCAAGCCAAGTGGGATGCCATTCGGGTGAAAGAAACCCTTGAGCGTCATAACAACACCATACCCCTTACCGGCGAATACTTAGGTAATTTGAATTTTAACTATTGCATCACAGGTAACACCCGCTGGAAACCCACTCGGGTATTTAATGACGGGGTTAAAACCATCATTGAAATGCCTCAAGCGATGCAACAAACACAAGCGCCCACCTTGCTGGTTTTGCGCCATGCAGGATTATTTAAAAAAGCTGAAACGGTGATGGTTAATTATCGGGTACAAAACAATCGTTTCATTGTAGACACCGTTTTTGATAAAGCCATTTTGATTGCCGGTGTTGGTCGAAACCAAGAAAAAATCACCATCACCAGGAGAAAATAATGCGATTCAAGCTACCACTTATCCTACTGCTTACTTTTAATCTTCTGGGATGTGCCACGGTCCAACAAGGGAGCTTTACCACAACTCCCGTGACCCTAAATAAAGCGATAACCAATGACTCCGTCAACCGTCTGGTAAGTCTTTATCCTCCGGCCCGCACCAGGTTTTATATCAAACAGTCCGTTAAAGACTCTTTTGGTTTTTCGCTCATTGAGTCGTTGCGACAAAAAGGCTACAGCATCAATGAATCATCAATTCATGCGGCAAGCACTCAAGGGTCACAAAATGTGGCGTTGTATTACGTAGTCGATGAACCCATCAAAAGAACTTTATACCGAGTCACCCTCATAGTGGGGCAACAGTCTCTTAGCCGCGCTTATAAAATTAAAAACGGCACATTTACCCCTTTAGGGTTTTGGGTTCGAAAGGAGTAAACACCATGAAAAAAAATGATGATCTGATGTTACCTAATACATCCCCTGGAACTTTAAACCAAAACGGGGTACGTCGAGTCAATAATCTTCCTCTAATCATTGTCATCGCAGCTTTTGCGCTATTTGTACTCATCATTGCCTTCGTCGCCATGAAACGCGCCAATCAACAACACCCAACAAAGCAAGATCCCATTCCAGTAGAGCGCCATAGTGATTCTTCATTAATGGCTGCCGAAATTGTAGCAGGACGTGTAGGAGGCATTATTATGCCGTCCAAACCTATTGAGACGGTCAATACCAGTCTGGCGCTACCCGTGGCCTTAGTCGACAATCCAGATAACCCACCCGTTATTCGTAATAAACCTCCTATTTTACGTCCAAAAACGCTACGTTCTGGTGAGCTGACCGATCCCGATCTGGATCGCATCAAGATGGCAAAGATGGAACAATTTGAAGATGCGGTAAAAGCGAAAATGAGCATCCCACTTCCCGATCAACTGAGCACTGCATCTTCGTTAACGACGCAACATGCAGGGGATGATGCCCAGTCAAAACTGGCAGCCCTTAAACGTCAAATAGAACTTTTGAATTCAGGCGATCCTACTGCTTCATATCAAGCACGATTACAACAAATACGCGCTGCCATGGGAGGCCATGAGGGGGATGCGGGGATGCATCTGATTCAAAACCCATCGCAAAATTCAGGCGATCTTTCCGACCGATGGGAGCTTCACTCTACAGTGGAGGCACCGCGTACACCTTTTGTTTTAAGAGCAGGGGCTGTGATTCCCGGAATAATGATTAGTGGTGTCAAACCTGATTTACCAGGTCAAATCATTGGCCAAGTCTCAGAAAACGTTTATGACACCGCCACTGGAAAATACCTGCTGTTCCCGCAAGGAACACGCCTCATTGGGATGTATTCAAATGAAGTGTCCTATGGCCAAAGCTCCGTGTTGATTGCCTGGATGCGCCTGATTTTTCCGGATGGCAAAGCTTTAGATATAGGCTCCATGCCTGGTGGCGATAGCGCGGGATTTTCGGGATTTCATGACCAGGTGAATAACCATTACGTGCGTTTGTTTGGCTCGGCTTTACTCATGTCCGGTGTTGTTGCGGGCATCACCTACAGCCAAAACCCAACACAGACGGGGGCCTTTGGCCAACCCGCTCAACCCACTGCAGGTTCTGTGATGAGTGCCGCATTAGGCCAGGAATTAGGGCAGGTTACATCCCAGATGATCGCAAAAAACTTAAATATCGCGCCAGACCTGAAAATTCGTCCAGGCTATGAATTTAATGTCATCGTGGTCAAAGACATGACCTTCACCAAACCTTATCAAGCATTTGATTATTAGCATCAAGGAGATAACACCATGTTGATTCAAAAAATAGTCTCTTTAACGGTTAAGACATCAGTTACCGTGATTATCCTGGTTCAAGCGGTCTATGCGAATTTACCAGTTATTGATTTTACTAATTTACTTGAAAGCGTGACTCAGACATCACAACAACTTCAACAATATAAAACGCAATTAAGCCAATATGAAAACATGTTAGAAAATACTAAAAATCTGGATAAATTCACCTGGGATGAAGCCACCAACACCATGGATAACCTAGTCAACTCCATAGATACGCTGAACTATTACAAACAGCAAGCAGGCGGCATGAATGAATATTTATCCCGATACCAGGACGAGAACCATTACCGAAACATGCCTTGTTTTAAGGGAGGACAATGCAGTGAAGCAGAGCTTAATGCGTTACTGCAACAAGAAACAAATGCCTCAGAAGCTCAAAAACGAGCCAATGACGCCATGTTACGGGGCTTGGAACTTCAAGAAGTAGCCATGAAATCTGATGCACGTCAATTGACTCGTTTACAAGAACAAGCTCAAGGTGCCCCAGGGCAAATGGCAGCCCTTCAAGCGGCAAACCAATTGGCGAGCGCTGAAACCAACCAACTACTGCAAATTAGAGGCTTAATGGTGGCAGCACAAAATGCAGAAGCGACACGCCTTGCGGCCATCGCAGATAAAGAAGCGATGCAGGCTGCAGGAGATGAGCGCTTCCGCCAAGGGAGTTTTAAAAAAAGTTCAGGAAAAACCTGGTAATTCACTGATATTCAAAAGGAGCACAAACATGAATCAATCACACTTAATGGCGTTGTTACTGGTAGGACTACTCACAAGCTGCGACCAACCACCAAAACCTGCAACCGAACTAACGTGCAAGGACTCTCCAACAGGGCGTTCTAAAGCCGAGCAAACCCTAATAGCAGATGCGTGTTTTCGCCAGGGGAGTTTTAAAAAAAGTTCTGGGATGGAGTGGTAAGAGCATGAAGAAATTTTTTGCCTCAAGTGTATTCATCTGTTTTTTGACGCTGATGTGTCAGTCAGCACATGCAGGATCTCTTGGAATAAACAATGCCGATCTCCTAGACAGCATTCTTTTGCGTTTTGAAAATACTGCATCGGGGTGGGGAAAGCTACTGGTTGAATTGGGCACCGGGTTATTTTGGGGATTAACTTTAATCAGTATGGTATGGACTTACGGGTTAATGGCTTTAAAAAAAGCGGATATTGGTGAGTTTCTTGCTGAAACCGTGCGCTTTTTTGCAACCACGGGTTTTTTCTTGTGGATTCTAAGAAATGGACCTGCGATTGCAACGGCCATCATGGATTCGTGTCGAATGATGGCATCACAAGCATCAGGACTTAACAAGGTGGTTTCTCCTTCAGGAATCATTGATATAGGTTTTGATATTGCATCCAAGGTAGTTGATAAATCATCGATTTGGTCACCCGCCACATCCACTGTGGGCTTATTAATTGCCACCGTGATTCTTATCGTGCTGGCCTTAGTCAGTATCAATTTATTAATCATCCTGATTACAGGCTGGATTCTGGCCTATGGTGGGGTGTTTTTATTAGGGTTTGGTGGTGGTCGTTGGACTCAGGACATTGCGATTAGTTATTACAAGATGGTTTTAGGCGTAGGTGTAGAGATGTTTGCCATGGTTCTTTTAGTCGGAATTGGCAAGTCCTTTATCGATCAATATTACGACGCGATGGGTAATGACATGGCCTTTAAAGAACTGCTGGTGATGTTAGTCGTGGCCATCGTGCTCTTACTTCTTATGGATAAAATCCCGTCTAAATTAGCTGCCATTGTAGGTGGGGCAGGTGGCGGAGGTGGGGGTATGGGTGGGTTTGGACTTGGGGCTGCACTTGGTGCTGCGGGTATGGCCGGAGCCATGTCGTCCGGTGCTGCAGCTTCGGCAATGGGTGCGGCTACAAGTGCTGCAGGAGGAGGATCTGCCCTAAAAGCAGCGTTTCAAGCCGCTCAAAGCACTATGGCAGACAACTCATCAGGTGGTAGTTCATCAAACCAATCCGGTGGGAGCCTTGCCAGTGCGATGGGAGGTGCCAGTAGAATGGCAGCCCTTATGGGATCTCAATTAGCATCAGGAACAGCTCAAACGGTCAAAGATAAATTCGATTCCATGAAAGAAGCCGCTCAGGCCCGTATTTCTGAAACCTTTGGTGGGCAGGTCGCACAATCCATCAATGACATGAACAATAACAGTGCTGGTGAAGAAAGTGCTCCTCAAACGCCAAAGGATGCCAGCAATGACAGCGTACCTGATTTTAGTGGGGACAGTCTAGGCGCAGGTAACGTGGTTAGCTTGGCCAGTCAGAATGAAGAAGTAGCTCATTTTGTCAATCAATCACCACGTATTGATGCGGGGGATGAATGATAGCGATTGATTTACCTCCAAAGATTGAAGAGCGCGTGGTGTGCTCCATTATGGCTGCCGTGAAATATGAAGTGCCTGCGAACATCGTTCTTGCTGTTGCTGAAAAAGAAGGAGGAACGCCGAAACAGTGGGTTAAAAACAGCAATGGGACCTTTGATGTCGGCTCCATGCAATTTAATACCAAGTACCTTAAAGATTTAAAAAAGTACGGAATTACCGCTGAGGATGTAGCACAACCAGGCTGTTATTCCTTTGATTTAGCCGCTTGGCGCTTGCGTGGGCATTTGCGTCATGACTCTAAAGACTTATGGACCCGTGCTGCCAATTATCATTCCAGAACCCCTAAATACAACCAGATTTATCGAGAAGATTTAATTAAAAAAGCAACCAAATGGGGTCATTGGTTAGAGGTGCGTTTTCCAACCTATGGCGTGACCCAACCAGGTAGTGCACCCCTACGGGTTATTCATACAAGAATAGCGGTACCGCAACCGCTTAAGAAACCCAGTAAAAGTGAGGCAGTTTACGTCAATCGTAACGCACTAAAGGCACTAGATGCCTTTTATACATCAAACCCCATGCGAGGTTTTTCATGAGACAACAGAACCAATATAAAAGTGGTCCACAAGGTAGGAATCACCGAGCACTAAAGAACAAATCAATACCCTTATTAGCAATCGCCTCCTTAGGGGCTGGCCTTCAAGCTGCCACTCAATACCTTGCTTATCTTTTTGATTATCAAGACGCTTTAGGTCCTTCATGGAACCATGTCTATCTACCCTGGTCGATTATAACCTGGTGGCAACAAGGTTATGTACTCTACCCCCAGCAGTTCACTACTGCTGGAAGTCTGGGTGCCATGCTCACAGCCGTTGGTTTAATAGGATGTGCCATGGCGAAGAGGGTGGCGCAAAACTCATCAACAACCAATGCGCATCTGCATGGTTCAGCCCGGTGGGCCAATCGAAAGGACATCATTGAATCAGGTCTTTTAGATACTGATGAAGGAGTGTATGTCGGGGCTTGGGAAGATAAAAACGGTCAACTCCACTATTTACGCCATAATGGGCCTGAACACATTTTGACTTATGCCCCGACTCGTTCAGGAAAAGGACTGGGGTTGGTTTTGCCGACCTTACTGTCCTGGCCTCACAGCGCACTCATTACCGATTTAAAAGGGGAGCTTTGGGCAATGACTGCAGGATGGCGAAAAAATCACGCGAACAATAAAGTCATTCGCTTTGAGCCAGCTTCTTTAAAGGGTTTTGCCCGCTGGAATCCTCTGGATGAAATTCGAATCGGGACAGAATATGAAGTAGGTGATGTCCAAAATTTAGCAACGTTGATTGTTGATCCTGATGGCAAAGGCCTTGAGTCTCATTGGCAAAAAACCTCTCAAGCCTTATTAGTTGGTCTCATTCTTCATGCCTTATACAAACTAAAAAATGAAGGAATTCCTGCGCATTTCCCAAACATCGACCGCATGTTGGCTGATACCCATCTCAGTATTTCAGATTTATTGAAAGAAATGACGCAATACCCCCATCAAAATGGCGTCACTCACCCCGTCATTCATGCAGCTGCTAGAGACATGATTGATCGGCCTGAAGAAGAAGCAGGCTCAGTATTATCCACCTTAAAATCCTATCTGTCGCTTTATCGCGATCCGGTTGTTGCACGAAATGTTAGCGCATCTGATTTTAGCATCAAAGACTTAATGAACCATGACCAACCTGTAAGCCTTTATATTGTCACCCAACCAAACGATAAGGCACGTTTGCAGCCTCTAGTTCGCGTACTCATCAATATGAGTGTACGTTTACTGGCAGATAAAATGGAATTTGAGCGGATACTTCCTGAAACCTCATTTTGGCAACGATTTTTAGTGCGCTGTACTCTGCGTCCTGAATCATCACACACGGTGCGTACCAAAAAAACCTACAAACACCGACTCTTAGGCATGATTGATGAATTTCCAAGCCTTGGAAAACTCGATATTCTGCAAGAGTCTCTCGCCTTTGTTGCAGGCTACGGCATTAAATTTTATCTGATTTGTCAGGATATTAATCAACTCAAAAGCCGTGAGAGGGGTTATGGTCCTGATGAAACCATTACCTCTAACTGCCATATTCAAAATGCATTTCCTCCTAACCGCCTTGAGACCGCGGAGCATCTTTCAAAGCTCACGGGAATTACAACCGTGATTAAAGAGCAAATCACCACCAGTGGCCGACGTGCGGGGCTTATGTTAAGTCAGGTATCACGCACTATAGCCGAAGTGCAACGTCCTTTATTAACTGCTGATGAATGTTTACGGCTTCCAGGGCCTAAAAAAAATTCGATGGGTCTTATTGAACAGGCTGGTGACATGGTGGTTTATATGGCCGGTTTTCCTATGATTTATGGCAAACAGCCTCTGTACTTTAAAGATCCTGTTTTTACTGCTCGTGCCGCCATTCCCCCTCCTTCAATAAGCGATACCTTACGTCAGAGTCTTAATAAAAATGAGGAAATTCATTTATGAAGAGACTGACAAAAAAAACGGGCATGTTGGGAGCCATCACAAGCTTAAGCTTCATTTTTTTAACTGGACTTCTCTATATCAGTGGCGCTCGGTTTAATACCTCCAGAAGTATTCCGTTGGGCCTTTATTGGATAACAAAACACCCCATTCAAAAAGGTGAGTACGTTCTTTTTTGTCCCCCACAAAAAACCATCTTCCACAAGGCATTAACCCGAGGGTATATCCATTCTGGTTTTTGTCCTGGTGGCTTTGGTTACATGATGAAGCGTGTTGTAGCAGCTCAGGGCGATATCGTATCCATTAACCTATGGGGTGTCTGGGTAAATAATCGGTTCGTAGAACATAGTGTGCCGTATCCAACAGATGAACAGGGACGGCCATTGCCCGAACTGACTCTTCGCCAATACCCATTAAAGAACTCTGAATTACTGCTCATGACCGACCAAAGCGATCTGTCATTTGATGCGCGGTATTTTGGCCTCATAAATCGCTCTCAGGTTAAGGCCGTGATTTCGCCAGCACTGACCTGGAAATCCACTTCTTAAGGAACGAACCATGCGTTTATTTATTGCAGAAAAACCATCCGTAGCCGGTGCACTAGCCCAAGAGCTTGGAGTAACTGGAAAAGGGGAGGGCTATATTGAATGTGGCACTGATAAAATCACTTGGTGTTTTGGCCACATGCTGGAATTGGCAGAACCTGATGAGTACACCGCCAATGACGTGCCAAGGCATCCTAAAACCGATAAAAAAATTTGGCGAGTTGATGAGCTGCCCATCATCCCTGCAACCTGGATTATAAAACCAAAAAATGAGGCCAAAAAACAACTTAAAATTATTGGGCAATTGCTCAAACAGGCAAGCCTCATTGTCAATGCTGGCGACTCCGACAGAGAAGGTCAGCTCTTAATTGATGAGGTTTTGGAGTATTTTAGTATACAAAAGCCAGTCGTACGTTTTTGGGTGTCCGCTCATGATTCGATTTCCTTACAACGTGGCCTTTTATCCATGAAAGAAAATACACACTACCATGGTTTAAGTGCTGCTGCGATGGCTCGAAGCCGTGCGGATTGGTTAATTGGCATGAATTTAAATCGTGCCTATACCTTAGGTGCGAAGCGTAGCGGTAGTAATGTGTTACTCACTGTGGGGCGTGTACAAACACCTACCCTGGCATTAGTTGTTGCTAGAGACCGCGAGATCGAACACTTTAAATCAATGGCATATCACACCATTAATGCCGCATTCCAGGTAGGAAATAATGCTTTTGTGGCAAATTTTCACGCAGCAGAGGACCAAGCAGGGCTAGATTCTGAAGGCCGACTGATCGATACGCTCATTGCCAATCAATTGATTGATCAAGTTACGGGAAAGCCTGGTTTAATTACCCAATACAAACAAGAGCCAAAGAAGAAAAACCATCCTCGTGCCTATTCACTTTCAGACATTACCTTAAGTGCGTCCAATCAGTTTGGTTATACCGCAATCGAAGTACTCGATGCCTGCCAATCCTTATATGAAACCCATAAATTAACCAGTTATCCAAGAACAGATTGCTCATTTTTACCCGAATCGCAACACGCCGATGCACCTAAAGTTTTAGAAGCCTTAAAGCAAGTTAATCCCCATTTATCGACTTTAATTGAACACTGCGATGTCTCCATTAAATCAAGCACTTGGAATGACGCCAAAGTAGGCGCGCATTATGGGATTATCCCGACCATGCACAAGGGAAGCACTACGAGATTAAATGAAAAGGAGCGGGCTATATACGAATTAATTGTTCGTGCCTACCTTGCCCAATTTTATCCCTTACACGAATACTTAAGCACTGTAGCTCATATTGATGTTCATGGGGTTGCTTTTAAAACCAGTGGAAAGACGATTACCCATAACGGTTGGCGCGACGTGTATTCAGTTGTTGATGAAGAAGGGGAGGTCGATCCTCTTGAAAATCAAAGCCTACCGGCAATGAACCTCAATGATGCGGTAATGTGTTTCAAAGCAACGCGAATAGATGCCAAAACAAAACCACCAAGTCGCTTCACCGAAGGAACTTTGCAACGTGCTATGGAAAACATCCATAGATACATCAACGAACCGGAGCATAAAAAAATGCTTCGTGATGGGGATGGTATAGGAACTTCAGCCACCCGTGCTTCGATTATTTCCGAATTAAAACGTCGTGAATTCTTAGAAGCCAAAGGGCGACAAATCAGGAGCACACCCTTAGGAAAAAGCATCATCGATGCGCTTCCAGAGGTCGTAAAAAGCCCTATTCTCACCGCAATGTATGAGCGAATATTAAAAGACATGGAACAAAATGAAACTCTTCTAGAGAGTTTTCTCAACCGACAAATCAAATTTGTAGTTGATCTGGTTCAACAAGCGAATAACGGAGCAATTCGTATTTCAGGAACCCAAAAAGACTTAACTATTTCGAACCAGTACTCCTGTCCTTTGGCCTAGCGCTCCGGAACTTGCGCCCTGACGCAAAAATCTAAAATATCAGATCGGAAAATCACCTATAACATCATTATACTTATCCTGTGCATCAGCCAAACTTAATTTGGAGTAAATTTCGAGGGAATCTCGTTTAGAATGCCCTGAATAGGGTTGGATGAAAGCATCATCGATATTTTGCTTCTTAAGCCAAGTAAATAAAAAATGTCTAAGTTTGTGTGGCGATATTGATCGCTCAATACCAGCAAGCTTGGTATATCTCATAAGAATTTTTCTAATTCCACGATCGGTATAATGGCGACGAAAAGCTGATTCAAATAAAAACATCCTATTTTCGTTTTTATATTGTTTCAAATGAAGTGCTAATGTTTCTTTAAATGCTGGCGAAAAAGGAACAACCCTATCTTTTTTCCCTTTCCCCTGATTTATTTTTATTCGGCAATTAGTTAAATCGATATCACATATTTGTATATTAACTAATTCGCTGACCCTTATCCCTGTGTAAAGCAGAACTTTAACAATGAGCATGGGTATTATTTCGTTAGATTCCCACACTGTTTTATAAAATAGTCTAATCTCATCCTCAGTTGGAACGTAGGGTAAGCGCTTGGGTGTTGTTGTTACTTCAATATTAAGATTTTCCCTTACAAATCGAAATACATCTCGAAGATAATCATAATTTGGGCTTTGCGTCTTAAGTAGGCTCGAAACTTTTTGAGCCATTTTTTTAGCTGATATTTTTTCCATCATGCGGCTTCCTTATAACGAAGATGTGGTAGCCGTGTTGATAAATCTAACGGAAATAAACCATATGGGTTAACATGCTCATAAATCAGGGGGGTTAATGCTCTCTTGTCTTCCTTTGTAAGTATATTTTTTAAATCATGCTCTTCTATGATCTGCTGAATCATTAGCGTATTAACATAAACCATTGAAAGCTGTAATAGATGCAGGGACATTACTGAGAGGGTTTGTGCCTTCTCATGATTCGATGAAATTTCGCCGGCACGGCCATAAAAAATGAACTTGCTAACACCATTCCAAAGCTCGACTACATTTAATCCTTCCTGAATTTCCTGTCTGATAGATTCATGCATTAGATAATTACAGATAAAGATAGTTTTAAGAACTTTACCTAATTGAGATAACGCCATGTAAATTGGGTGTTTCAGATTATTTTGGTTAAAGCGTCTGAGGATGGATTCAGGATCAGCATGACCCTCTTTCATCGCAGCAGTATATTTTACGATTTGGCTATATTGTTCCTTGATTAATTGCCAATTAATCGTGTCTGTCATCACTGGTTGTAAGTTCTTATATTGCTGATAATCACCAAGCTCGCATTGTGCCAGTTTTTGTTTATTCAAATTGGCAAGCCGTGGCATCAAGGAAAATCCTAATAGATGCGAGAAAGCGAAGCCAATTTCACTCTGGCCGTGAGTATCCACATAATTTTTTTGAACGGACATTTCGGTGCAGTGTTTTAAAACACCTTCAATCATGGCTGAAACTTCTGAACTTGATACACTTTTTAACTGTGAGTGAATGCAGCAGGCATTTTTTTCAACATGCCAATAAATCATAACACCCCGTCCGCCATAACGATTATGGTATTCTGAAATCAGGTTTTGAAAGTAGGCTGAAAATTGTGTGGAATCACTGGCTACAGCAATAGGCATTCCTCCCCATATTTCTTCTAATCTCAATTTAAATAATGCATTTGCGACTTTACTTAACGCATTTTTTAAATTATCAGGGGATAAAAAATAATTTTTAATGTGTCGAAGTTGATGGTCACTGATATGAGGGTTCCCAGCACACATATGCTTTAACCCAACATTCGTTCCCATCCCATAGATTGCAAGTAATATTCTTTCTGAAATTTCATTCGGTTTTAAATATGTTTTCTGGCCATAAGAAATAAAATCATGAGTAAATTGGTTTTCTAAATCAACTTCTTTAAACATATCAATTAGATTGGTTCCTTCCCATTTTTCCTGCAGATGTTTTTTTATAAATCCAACGTTCTTTGATTCTGCCTGAGGTGTAAGAGGTGTGACAATAATACGACCACCATTTTGAGTGGTAATTCGAACTTTTGGATTTTTTGGGATAGTGTCATTTAAAGTGGTTAATGCGCCAGTTAATTTTTGTTTTAATTGAGCAATAAATACATTTTCATCAATAGGTAAAGACAAATCATCAAAATACTCTTCTTTGTTCTCTTCAAAATTAGTTGGTAAATCTTCATCTGGGTTTTTATGTTTAAAGAATCCCTCAATCCATATTTCACGGCACCGAATACGATCTGCAAGTTTTTTTAATACATAGACTTCATAACAAATTCGTTTAATTTTCCCGGTATGAATATCAATAATGCGTTTTTGCCATTTATCAGGCAAGCAATCCATAGGTATAACTTCATCATCTGGAAAATAGATCTTATTACTGTCAAAATACTTTTTGATTAATAGCAAGGCATCAAGTATAGGTTGATGCTCTGAGTTATTTGAGCGAAAAGTCACGTTTTCCAATAAAGGTTGAACCATACGTCGATAATAACTGGCATAAGAGCTTCGAATCTGTTGATGAAGCAGGCTCTGGTATTTTGGCCCTTTTTTCTTATATTCATCAATGATATTTTTTAATTTATCACGGCCAACAATAGGAAAAATTTTATCTCGTATCGTTCCATCTGGTTCGTCTAAACATGCTTCCGCTATGTGGAAAAGGATAATTTCTTTACCATAAACCTTCTTTACATCATTGATAAGCTTTTTAACGATTCGCTTTTCTGATTTATGAATCACATTACGGATAATGCGATTGAACATGTCAATTAATTTATCTGTAAGCTGTTCTTTTCTAATGTGGCTATGTATCTGCAAATGAGCGCATCGATTATTATCGGTCATTTGTTTTAAGTCGCTAGGATTTAAACGTGTGAATGCGTCTGAAT
Source organism: uncultured Gammaproteobacteria bacterium (assembly GCA_963844185.1). Lineage (GTDB taxonomy): Bacteria > Pseudomonadota > Gammaproteobacteria > Legionellales > Legionellaceae > Legionella. The sequence continues at coordinate 4,887 of CAWJMX010000010.1, read as the reverse complement.
AGTGAATAATCCTTTTTCTTGGAATAAGTCTAATGGTGGCTAAATCAAAGTTAAATCGGTTCAATATGGATAGCTGTTCCATTAAACCCAACATTGAATCAAGTGATGGATTATTAATCTCTTTATTTATCCAACCCAGATAGGATAAGCCTTCTTTATAGGGTAGTAATAACCCATTCAACTGTGCTTCATCCACTGCCGATAATGAGTTCTTTAGTTTTTCAAACAAATCATTCTCAAAAGCATTAGTTGCATTAAGAATGATTCGTGCCATCGTTTTTTCTTTAAATGACTCAATGCCTCTTTCTTTTAAATAGTCTATGGCAAGGTTTTTTATCTCTTCTTCCGCTAAATAATTAGTCGGCAGTAACTCGGTTTTAATCCATCCTTCAAGCTCTTTATAATGCGTTTTTTTAGAGAATGATGTTTTAAAATATCTTCTAATCAATGAGATATAATTATCATAAGTTCTTGATGAAACATTGCTTATTGTTGGAGGAACATCAAGTAACTTAGCAAGTTTATTAATAATAAAACCAGGTACTTTTGTTAGATCATCAATAAATTGATGACTTCCTTGGTAACATTTAAATAACAAAGCAAATGCTAATTGCTTTGTAGCATGTCTTGTTTTTATAAAACTTAGTTCTTCTTGGGTTAGGTCAATAGCATCCATCGTTATGATCATATGTTACTCATTAAGTCAGTTCCTAGAATAGCCAGAGTCGGAACTCAAAGGGCTATATTTCTCTAAATTCATCGTTGTAATCTACCTAAATTCGATGCTAATATCAACCACAGATTATAACTAGGAACACGCGTTTGATAATTGGCTTTCTAAAAATTGAAAGTGATTAATTAATATGGGCGTATACAAATAAGCTCATTTAATTTTAGAATGAGGTGGTAAAATTCAACTGCCGTAAATAAAAAGGATTTTTTGATGGTTTTAAAAAGTAATAATAAGGTAGTTGATAAAACGATTATTCCAGCTCTGTTTTGTTGCTTTATTTTCTCATCCCAGGCTTTAGCTTTAGATTCAACATGGACTGGAACGATAAGCACTTCTTGGGGGACTGCAGGTAATTGGAGTTCGGGCATTCCTGGTTTGCCAGTGGGATCAGCAACGGATAAGGCGACGTTTACGGGAACGACACCCTTTACAACGGTAGCTAACAATAATGTTTCACGAACTTTGGCAGCCCTTGAGTTTAGTGCAAGCGCGACTCAATACACGATTACTAATTTAACTTCTGGTGGCGCTTTTACCTTAAGTGGCCAAGGGATTGTCAATAATTCAGCAAATACTCAAATTATTACAAATACTCGAAGTTTTACTTTTACGAACTCAGCAGATGCCGGAACTAATGTTTTATTTAATAACAACGCAGGTGGAACGCTCGCATTTTTAGGTAATAGCACCGCAACCAATGCAACAATTGCTAATGCGGGAACATTAAATATTTCAGGGTTGACTGCCAGTGAGATTTCAATAGGCAGCCTTTCAGGCACTGCAGGAACAATTAATCTAGGTTCTAAAAAACTCAAAACAGGTGGTTTAAATACTTCAACTACAGTTGCTTCGGTGATTTCAGGGGCTGGTGGTGTTTTAGAAAAAGAAGGCTCAGGTACTTTGACGTTAACAGGAGCCAATACGTTTACTGGAGGAACAACCATTTCCTCTGGAACCTTACAAATTGGTGCAGGAGGTACGGCTGGGAGTATTGCGGGCAATATCTTAAATAATGCCGCGATGATATTTAATCGTTCAAACAATTTAACTTACGCAGGCGTGATTTCAGGAATTGGAACACTGACCAAGTTAGGAGCAGGAATACTTACCTTAACAGGGAATCATACCTTTACTGGGGATACGACCATCAGTGCGGGTACTTTAAGTATTGGCAGTGGCGGCACTACCGGCAGTATTGCTGGAAACATCATTGATAATTCAGCGTTGAGATTTAATCGTTCTAATAATCTCACCTATGCTGGAGTCATTAGCGGCTCAGGTACCTTGCAAAAATCTGGTGCTGGAGTGCTTAGTTTGACTGGTGCTAATCTTTATACAGGTACTACGACCATTACAACCGGCACCTTAAGCATTGGTGATGGAGGAACTTTTGGAAGTGTTGCAGGAAATATCGCCAATAGCGCCACCCTTCGCTTTAATCGTTCTGATAATTTAAGTTATGGTGGTGTGATTAGCGGTACCGGGGCATTACAAAAACAAGGTGCAGGCACGGTAACGCTCTCTGGGAATAATACCTACTCAGGAACAACGACTATCTCGGGAGGTACCCTTCTTTTAACGGGGATTAAATCGGGCACAGGAACAACCACCGTCAATGCCACAACCAATTTGCAAATTGGTAATGCTGGTGTGACGGGCTCCATTGCAGGGAATATTGTTGATAATGGTACGGTTGCTTTTAATCGCTCTGATGCGTTTACTTACGCCAGCGTAATAAGCGGTCTTGGTGTCTTGCAGCAACTGGGTTCTGGAGTCTTCACTTTAACAGGAGCGAATACCTTTACTGGAGGAACAACCATTGCCTCTGGAACATTGCAAGTTGGAGCAGGAGGCACGGTTGGAAGTATTGCAGGCAATGTTTTAAATAATGCCGCGATGATATTTAACCGTTCAAATAATTTAACTTATGCTGGCGCGATTTCAGGAATTGGAACGCTCACCAAGCTAGGCGCGGGAGTGCTCACCTTAACAGGGAATCATACCTTTACTGGGGACACTACCATCAGTGCAGGCACTTTAAGCATTGGCAATGGGGGCACTACCGGCAGTATGACTGGAAACATCATTGATAATACAGCACTGATTTTTAATCGTTCCGATAATCTTACCTATGCTGGAGTCATTAGCAGCTCAGGTACTTTGCAAAAATCTGGGGCTGGGGTGCTTAGTTTGACTGGCGCTAATCTTTATACGGGTACGACTACCATTACAGCCGGTACATTAAGCATTGGCGATGGAGGAACCTCGGGAAGTGTTGCAGGGAATATCGTCAATAGTGCCACCCTTCGTTTTAATCGCTCAGATAATTTAAGTTATGGTGGCCTGATTAGCGGTACCGGTGCGTTACAAAAACAAGGCGCAGGAACGCTAACCCTTTCTGGGAATAATACCTACTCTGGAACAACGACCATTTCAGGAGGAACGCTTCTTTTAACTGGAACTAAATCTGGCGCAGGAGCAACCACAGTCAATGCCACAACCAATTTGCAAATTGGCAATGGCGGTGTGACCGGCTCGATTACAGGGAATATTGTTGATAATGGTACGGTTGCTTTTAATCGCTCTGATGCGTTTACTTACGCCAGCGTAATAAGCGGTCTTGGTGTCTTGCAGCAACTGGGTTCTGGAGTCTTCACTTTAACAGGAGCGAATACCTTTACTGGAGGAACAACCATTGCCTCTGGAACATTGCAAGTTGGAGCAGGAGGCACGGTTGGAAGTATTGCAGGCAATGTTTTAAATAATGCCGCGATGATATTTAACCGTTCAAATAATTTAACTTATGCTGGCGCGATTTCAGGAATTGGAACGCTCACCAAGCTAGGCGCGGGAGTGCTCACCTTAACAGGGAATCATACCTTTACTGGGGACACTACCATCAGTGCAGGCACTTTAAGCATTGGCAATGGGGGCACTACCGGCAGTATGACTGGAAACATCATTGATAATACAGCACTGATTTTTAATCGTTCCGATAATCTTACCTATGCTGGAGTTATTAGCAGCTCAGGTACCTTGCAAAAACAAGGTGCTGGAAATCTGACCCTTACAGGTATTAATCTGTATACAGGCCAAACCTTATTTAATCAAGGTACTATTAGCATTAGCCAAGATGCCAATCTGGGAACAGGAGGAGCATTAACTTTTAATGGGGGAATTCTGCAAAGTACGGCCAATTTAACCACAAATAGAACAGCTACCCTTAATATTGGAAACGGAACCTTCTTTACCGATGCAGGAACAACGCTTACCTATAACGGACAAATTACGGGAGTTGGACAACTTAGAAAAAATGGCGATGGCACAATGATTCTGGGAAGCACACTGAACAATTATTCAGGTGGCACACTTGTATTGGACGGCACGCTTCAGGCAACTACTGCAACTTTACCCGGGAATGTTATTGTCAATAGTGGGGCTTTTTTAGAATTCGAACAAAATTTTGATGGTACCTATAATGGCGTGATTAGCGGTGCCGGTGATGTGATAAAAGATGGAAGCGGTAATGTGACCTTAACTGGAATTCAAACCTACAGCGGCCAAACAACGATTAATCAAGGTGGACTACAGGGAACAACAACATCAATCAATAATCAGAGTGTCAATACCACCGCAGTTAATACCGCACTGATTTTTAATCAGAATTTTGATGGCACATACAGCGGTATTTTAAGTGGGCTTGGTTCATTGCTAAAATTTGGAACGGGTACTGTAACATTAACAGGAACCAACACTTATACGGGGGGAACATTTATTGATGCTGGGGCATTTAGTATCAGTTCCGCTGCAAATATTGGTAGCAGCACAAGCCCACTTATATTTTTTTCTGGTGCGCTAAAGACTACAGCGAGCATGGTTTTAAATAATGCTACACATCTTGGTTTGTTGGGAGGAACGTTCGTTACCGATTCTGTAACAACATTAGCCATGAATGGCCAGATTATGGGGATTGCAGGTTCATTAACCAAAGAAGGTGCCGGAACGCTCATCCTCAATAACGCATCGAATAATTATACAGGAGGAACTATTTTACAAGAGGGCATCCTTCAATCAGGAGTTTCTGGAGGGTTAATTAATCATTCGCAATACACGATTAATGGTGGTCAGCTTGATTTAAATGGATATGCACTAAG
>CAWJMX010000009.1:0-198660 GCA_963844185.1 uncultured Gammaproteobacteria bacterium | reverse complement strand
GCATGCGGCGATACGGCCTGTGCATGAACACCGTGCGCAGCGAGCGCAGGTATTCACTGGGCTTCAGCTTGCGCTTGACGTACATGTCGTTTAGCGCATGCAGCGTTTCGTCGACATAGCAGGTCGTGGAGTATTTGCCGTTAAACACCGGAAAGTCCTGAACCTGGTGAGACTCCGAGCGATCCTGTCCACAAAAGCGCAGCATGGGTTTGCGGAAGTCCATAATGCGATAATCGGACGCCAGCCGGACCCCGATGAGGTCAACGACGGCGAGCTTCGGGTCTTCTTCAAGGAGCATGGCCACGGCGCCCGCGCCCTGCGTCGGCTCGCCTGAGCTGCCGCGGGCGTACTCCGCGATATCCGCGCACACGACGATGGCCTGTCCGCCGGCGCCGTGCAGCGCCAGGTGGCGGATGGCTCCCTTCATGCCGTAGACGCCGCCGAGCAGGCGTGCTTGAACTCGGGAACTTCACAGCTGCGCGAAATTGGTGCTTTGCCGCGCGCCACCAGCGCATCGTCGACCATGCCCTTGACGACGATCGCGCCGCCAAGTTATCAGTACTGGACTCCGTTCCGAGGCCAAGGAACTTGATGAGTTGAACGTTTTACACCTAAAGCGGTAAGCACAACCTTTCATTAATTCCTCCGAATCCTCTAATAGTAAAACATTAACAGTGTTGCTTTTAGTAATTCTAATATTTTGAGATTTAAAACCCAAATATGAAAAAACCAAACTCTCAGCATTTTCATTCAACGAAATAGTATAATTACCTTCTTCATTTGTAATTGCACCAATATTTGTTCCTTTTATAAGAACATTGACAAAAGCCAATGGTTCATTATCGTTATTTACGACTTTACCGGTAATTGTATTTTGTGCCATTGTCATTGCTGAAATGCAAAGCATAAACACTACTAAAATATATTCATGTAAACGATCGCTACTAGTTGAACTACAATTGAAAAATAACCTATTTATTCCTTTGGAAGAGATAAATAACTTTTACAAACTCAAGATTGAAATACTACTGGTGATCTTTGTTGAAGTAATTACGGTGAAGAAATCATCACTAATCAGGCACAAATAAATATAAACTTGAAAAGATTGAAGAATTTGAAAAATTATTTTCACCAATTCTTTGGCAAAAGAAAATTAAAATTTAGGGCTTGTCTTAATATCTTCCTGAAAATCTAAATCCAATAATAAGGAAGAAAGGAAACTTGATCTTCTATATTTGATGTTGCTGCAAGTACAACTGACTTTCTAATATTTGGTGATTTGCCAAGGTAAGTTTTTAAACAACTCAAATTGAAAATGCTCTTTTTTTAAACCAATCAAATAAAAACCACCATCTATTGAGGGGCCAAGAACAACCTTGTTTTATTTAATTCTTTTTCCGCTTTTAAAATAGTTGCAGCAGTTAGTTTTGGCGTATCATTACCTATCGCGATAACATTTTCGAAGCCTTTAGCAATGATTTCCTGAATAGCATTCGAAAATCGTGTTCCAAATGAAGCTCCCACTTGCTCTTTTTCAGTAAAATGAAAATAGGGAAGTTTAGTCTTCTTGACAGTTTTCAAAGTAATATTGGTAAGGGCATCAAATAACTTTTGGCCATTGACAATAGGCTTATGCTTTAACTCTTCCTCGGAAGAATTTAGCAAAGATTAAAATAGCCGTTTTACCTTGATTACTAAGATTCAATTGCAATTCTATGCTAAATTTACGATAAAAACACACTAAGGGTTTGGTCGAACAATGATTTTTTACTTACACCATTCTATATAATTAACGTTTTGGGAATATTTAGTCAAAACAAACCAACTGGTTTGAAAAACTAATTTCACAAAGAAAAAATAACTTAAAAAATCTACAAATACAACTAATAACCGCTTAAAGCTAAATCTTAAATTCCAAGCAATTTATAACATTAACAATAAACCCAGTAGTTTGTTTTTTGCGTGACTTACAACGTATTAAATCTTTGAATTTATCAAATAAGCAATTAATTTTACACTACTTTCAATCCCGAAATGAAAAATAAACTAGATAATTACAAATCTATCGGCCTTGTACTTTCTGGCGGAGGGGTACGCGGTATGGCGCATGTAGGCCTGCTAAAGGCAATGGAAGAATTTGGTGTTGAAGCCAAAAGTATAACTGGAAGTAGTGTTGGAGCACTAGTAGGCGCACTTTATGCCAATGGGAATTCCATTGATGACATGCTTAATTTTTTCAAAACCACCCCATTATTCAATTATCAATTTTTGACAATAGCAAAGGCTGGTTTTATTGATACCGATAAATATGTAAATCTTTTTAAAGCTTATTTTCCTCAAGATAATTTCGAAACGCTTCAAAAAGAACTCCATGTAGTAGCAACGAATATTCAAGACGGCAATGAAGTATTTTTTAATTCGGGTGAATTAATTCGACCTCTATTAGCTTCAGCTGCTTTACCACCTGTTTTTAGTCCCGTAGAATTAAACGGACAACTTATATGCAGATGGTGGAATTATGAATAATTTTCCTTTAGAACCTTTAGAAAAAAAGTGCGATTTTATTATTGGAAGTAATGTTTCTATAATCAGCAAATTAGAGAAAAAAGACTTGAAAAACTCGTTTCAACTTACGGGAAGAGTAACAGGATTAATGATTTATGCCTCTTCAAAGAAAAAAATTGACGCTTGCGATTTGCTTTTAGAATCACCTATCCTTAGATACATATTGGAATGCTTGATAGAAAAGGAATTGAAAAAGCATTTACCATTGGGTATGAAAATGCCTGCAGAACTTTTGAAAAACTAAATTAAAGGAGTTTTGGTACTAATGTTATAAAATAGAAAAGGAGAATAGTTGACTATTCTCCTTTTGTATTTTTATTTTTTCCTTATTGATATTCTAAACATCGTCATAATCTATTTTAATGTTGGTGTTAAAGGATGTGCTTGGCAAGTAAGAATTAAACCATCTGCTATTTCGGCATCGGTTAAAATCTGATTTTTTACCATTTCAGCTTTACCTTCTGTAACTTCTGCAATACAACTGCTACAAACGCCTCCTTGACAAGAATAAGGTGCATCAATATTTTCTTTTAAAACAGCATCTAAAACTAACATTTTCTTATCCATAGAAAATGAAAATGTTTCGTCGTCTACTACAACTTCAATTTGAGTTTTACCATCTAAATTCTCGGCCATGGTATCTACAGTATTCGATGATGTAAAAAGCTCAAAGTGGATTTTAGCTTTTTCAATTCCTGATTCTTGTAAGGTATCCGAAACTAAATCGATCATCTCCTCCGGACCACATAAATAAAAGGCATCAAATGAAGCATTTTGAAACTTATTCTTTATAATATAATTTACCGTTGAGGCATCTATTCTACCAAAAAGTGCGCCTTCTTGATTAACTCTACTAAAAACATGCTGCACAAAAAACCTATTGGTATATTGCTTTTCAAGCGCTGCTATTTCTTTAGAAAACATTACTTCCTCGGTGTTTTGATTACCATAAACCAAAACAAACGTGCTATTTAAATGGCTTTTTAGTACCGTTTCCGCAATACTCATAATTGGCGTAATTCCGCTACCTGCAACAAAAGCTGCAACATGTTTTGCACTATTGGTTGGTTCAAAAACAAACCGACCTTCTGGTGGCATAACTTCAAGAACATCGCCTACCTTAATTTTTTCATTGGCGTAGACCGAAAAGATACCGTCTGTTACTTTTTTTACACCTACCGTAATTTTATTCGTAGCGGGCACTGAAGAAATAGAGTAAGCTCTACGTAATTCAACACCATTAATTTCTTTACTAATGGTAATATACTGTCCTGCACTAAAACTAAAGGTATCTTTTAAATTATCTGGAATAGCAAATGAAATAGCAACTGCACTTGGCGTTAATTGCTGTACTGCTGAAACTTTTAGAGAATGAAAATCGCTCATGAAATTTATTTTCAACAAAATTACATAAAGCGTAAACCATATAAAACTTAATAATTACAAAAATGTTATACCTAAGATTCTTATACATAAGAAAATTATGTATATTTGAAAAGAAGATTTACGACACATGGGAAATTCAAAATTATACAAAGGCAGTCTTAACACCATAATTCTGAAGCTCTTAGAAGAGCAAGGAAAAATGTATGGTTATGAAATAACACAAAAAGTAAAAGAACTCACCAAAGGTGAACTAAATATTACAGAAGGTGCATTGTATCCTGCGCTTACATAAATTAGAAGCCGAAGGTTTGCTAGATGTTGAAGTAGCCAAAGTAGATAACCGACTTCGTAAATATTACAAACTTACGGAACAAGGAGAAAAAGAAACCGTAAACAGACTTGCAGAACTAGAAGAATTTATCCGAAGTATGCAAAATTTGGTGAATCCTGATTGGAGTATTAACTAAATTGTTTTGTGATGAATTTAAATCTCGAACAAATCCAGTTTATAGATACCTATCTTAAAAATTCAGAAATAGAATTTATTGATGTGCGAATGGAAATGGTAGACCATGTCGCTTCAGAAGTTGAGGCTAAAATGGAAGCGGAAAACCTTGATTTTTATAATGCTTTTAAAAATTATATGGTTGTGCATAAAAAAGAGCATAAAAAAGCCAACAAAAAATTTATAAAAACTACTGATATTAAAGTATTAAAAGAGATTTGTATATTTTTAATAAAACCAATTTCATTTTTGATATTAATTGGCTGTTTTACAATTTTAAAGTTGCTAGTTGCGTATTTTGACATTTATCAAATACTACGTTTTTCTCCTCTGATAATATTACTCGCACTGGGTATTTTTTATTTTCTTACTGCTCGTATTAAGAAGAAAGAACGTTACTCGGGTTTGGAGCGTATTGGTTTTATTTTAATACTAATTACTCAAATGGTTCAAATTTTCTTTTATCCTAGTTTTCAAATAAATCATTTTGAAGACCATCTAAATCTCAATATATTATTAATCTCATTTTTAGTGGTTTTATCCATAGGTTTTGTTCAACTTGTTTTAAAATACAGGAAAGAATATGTTACGCTTTATAAAAATAATTTTGCATGAATAAACTAACCAAAGACCAAATACAAGAGCTATACAAATTTACCGAGCGCATTTTGTTTATCATTTTGATTTGCAAACAGAATTGGTGGACCATTTGGCACATGGCATAGAAGACTTACAAGAAAAAAATCCAAATCTCACCTTTCAAGAAGCATTAAATAAAGAATTTAAAAAATTTGGAATTTTCGGTTTTCAAGATGTTAATTGCAGACCATGCAAAAGCACTATCAAAAAGATATTGGAAAATAATTTTTAAGGTTTTACAAAGAATACTTTTACCGTGCCAAAATAATACTAACCATATCTATTAAGCGCCTTCTTTTATCACTACATTAAAACAACTCCATTTGGATATCAACAACCACGCAATAACGGACCTATTTCTGACATTTCTAATTCCTTCGACCATAAAATTGGTACAATACAATCGCATACTTAAAAAGAAGGAGCGAAAATGGATGTTAGAAGAAATGTTGTTAGCAAATATTGGTATGATAAACTTTATTCAAATTCCTATACAATTGATGAACATTCGGTTTGAAGTTGGAGAACAACTATATTCTTATATTAATTTCAATTGCTTCAATTGCCTTACTTCTTTTATTCTACGTCATGGTTTTTGTGATTCCTCCAAAAGCAGAAGAATTACTCGAAGAGACCTATCCTGAATATAAAATGATGCAAACACTGTAACAAAAAAGTATATTTTAGCACTTACATAGTATAAATACCCTGCCAACATGATTAAACACTTCATCAACTTACAATGGAAATCGTTCTTTAGAGCGGCATCATTGAAAAGTAATATTGCCATTAAAATATTAATGATTTTTGCTGCCTTATATATGGCTGTCATTTTCATTGGAATGGGTGTTGGTGTTTATTTTTTGATTGAAGATCAAAACATGGGCGATCCATTTGAGGTAGTAAATAGGTTCATGATTTACTACCTAGCTGTAGATTTAGTATTCCGGTATATGCTTCAAAAAATGCCAGTTACCAATATAAAACCCTTACTGTATTTGCCTCTTAAAACGGGCGCAAATTGTAAATTTTTCATTAGGCAAAACAATATTGTCGTATTTTAATTGGTCACATGCCTTCTTTTTTATTCCTTTTTCTATTGTACTTCTAGTTGAAGGATACAATCCTTTGGGTGTTATTGGTTGGCATTTGGCGATAATAGCAATTATTTATTGCAATAATTTTATAAACGTACTAGTCAATAATAAAGATGTATTATTCTATTCCATTATTGCCATTCTTGCGCTTTTAGGAGCTAGTCAATATTTTGAATTATTTGATATTACCACAATAACAGGTCCGTTTTTTAATGCATTGTATAACTTGCCTTGGTTAGCACTAGTACTAATTGCGGTTGCCATTGGCTTATACTTTGTGGCGTTCCAATATTTTAAAAAGAATTTGTATTTAGATGCTGGTTTGGCTACCAAACAAACCATTGCCAAAACCGAAGATTTAAGTTGGTTAAACCGTTTTGGAAACCTTGGGACTTTTATCTTAAGAATGATATAAAATTGATAAAACGCAATAAGCGTTCTAGAATGGCCGTAATTACCAGTTTCGTCTTTATTTTTTATGGTTTCTTGTTTTTTACTGGTGCCATTGAAGTGTATGACGGACCGATATGGCGCATTTTTGCTGGTATCTTTATTTCTGGAGGCTTCTTATTTAGCTTTGGGCAATTTGTGCCCAGTTGGGACAGTTCCTATTATCCACTTATGATGAGTCAGAATATTAAATACAAAGAATATCTAGATTCTAAATGGTATTTAATTGTAATTGCTACAATAATAAGCACCATAATTGCATCATTTTACTTGTTTTTTGGATTAGATGCTTATTTAGCAATTCTAGTTGGTGCCATGTATAATATTGGTGTAAACTCATATGTAGTTTTATTAGGTGGCGCATATACGCGAACGCCAATAGATTTAACTTCTGCCAAGAAAGCTTTTGGAGATAAGCAGTCTTTTAACCTAAAAACCATGATGCTTACCCTTCCAAAACTACTTTTACCTTTACTCATTTATGGCTTAGGTCATTATTTGATAAGTCCAACTGCCGGCTATATTTTCGTTGCACTAGCTGGAGTTATAGGTTTTGCTTTTAAAGGATTTGTTTTCAAAAAAATAGAACAGATTTATAAAAAAGAAAAGTACAAAACCTTATTGGCTTACAAACAAACTAATTAGAAACTGACAAACGCTATAAATAATACACAATGATCGTTGCACAAAATCTTTCAAAAAAATATAGTTCTGGAACTGTTTTAAATATAGAAAACTTAGAAATCCCAAAAGGACAAAGTTTTGGTCTAGTAGGTAATAATGGAGCGGGGAAAACTACTTTTTTTAGTCTTTTGCTAGATTTGATTCAGCCTACTACGGGCCATATTATAAACAACGGAGTACAAGTAAATACAAGTGAAGATTGGAAACCTTTTACTTCCGCGTTTATAGACGAAACCTTCTTAATCGGTTATTTAACCGCTGAAGAATATTTTTACTTTATCGGTGAATTACGAGGACAAAATAAAGCTGATGTAAATTCATTATTAAGCGGATTTCAAGATTTTTTTCATGGAGAAATTCTAGGTCAGAATAAATATTTACGAGATTTATCGAAAGGAAATCAGAAAAAAGCAGGAATTGTAGCTTCCTTTATTGGTAATCCAGAAGTGGTAATTTTAGATGAACCCTTTGCCAATCTAGATCCAACAACGCAGATTCGTTTAAAAGGGATAATTAAAGATTTGGCAGCTAATCATAATGTAACTGTTTTGGTTTCTAGCCACGACTTAATACATGTAACCGAAGTTTGTGAACGTATTGTGGTTTTAAATAAAGGTGAAATAGTAAAAGATATTCAGACCTCAACTGAAACTTTAAAAGAACTAGAAGTGTTTTTTGCGGGTTAAAATTGGTTATTTAGAATGTTTAAGAAATGAAAAACATCTCTTTTCATTAAAACACCGAAACCAACTGAGTAGTTTGTTTTTGAATTACAAAATTGCGTTTATTAATTCTTAGAATCGATTTATAACATAAAACATTCGTTCAAACTCTATTTTGAAGAATTTTTCACATAAATAATATTTAAAACAGACTAAATAGTCTGTGAAAGTTTAAAAAAATGAACCCTTACTTTTTAGCATCAAAAAAAATAATGCACTTTTTATCGATAAACAACATAATAATCAGCTAGTTGTTTATTATTTCGGGGATAGATGATTTGTTTTTTGATGGCTATTACTGGATAAGGTATGTATTTCGCTTATGGAAAACTCGTGACTATAAACCATTAACCTATGAGCAATTAGCCGAAAAGGAAGAGCAAATGATAGCGGTGCTCATCCCTTGCTGGCATGAGGCGGGAGTGATTGGTACCATGTTAAAACATAATTGCTATTCGATTGATTACTCAAACTATTATTTATTTGTTGGTGTTTATCCTAACGATCCTGAAACGGTAAATGAAGTACAAGAGGTCGCTCATCTTATAAAAAATGTTCGATGTGTCATTGGAACAACACCTGGCCCTACAAATAAAGCGGCCAATTTAAATGGAATTTATAATTATGTCAGAGAGTTTGAAAAAAAATTAAACAGTTCTTTTAGTATCTTTGTCTTTCATGATTCAGAAGATATCATTCATCCCATGTCGTTTAAACTCTATAATTACTTAATGCCCCGTAAAGAAATGATTCAAATTCCAGTCTTTCCTTTGGCGATAAATTACTGGAATTTTACACACTGGCTCTATGCGGATGAGTTTTCAGAAAATCATACAAAGGATATCATTGTCAGAGAATCGATTCATGGCCATGTCCCTTCTGCAGGAGTGGGTACCGCATTTTCAAGACATGCATTACATATACTCGAAGATCCAACAACAAAAACCCCATTTTCAACTGATTCATTAACAGAAGATTATCGCACTTCATTAGCGATTCGAATTAGGGGTTTAAAACAAATATTTGTCACAGAAACAATCGTTCGCATGAAATGGCGACCCCGAGGTTTTTTTCGAAAAGGCTACGTGCAAAAACCTACCCGGGAATATATTGCTACCCGTGCCTTATTCCCCCTGGAATATACAAAAGCAGTCCGCCAAAAAGCTCGCTGGATCATTGGTATCGTATTTCAGGAATGGCAGCACACACAATGGCCGAAAGAATGGATAATAAAATTTACTCTGGCACATGATAGAAAATCTTTTATAACGCATTTTATTAATGGCTTTGGCTATTTTGTATTTCTTTTCTGGCTTATTTATTCACTATGCACCTATACAAACCCTGAATATCCTTCGCTGCAGGAGCAATTTAACTTACATCCATGGGTATGGTGGTTAATCGTTACAGTGACGCTGATGATGATTGAGCGCATGATACAGCGAATGATAGCTATTAGAAGAGTATACGGCTGGATACCCTCTTTTTTATCGATTCCTCGGACTTTTTATGGCAATTTACTAAACCTCCATGCCTTAATCCGTGCCTATCATGTCTATTACACCACACCTAAAAGTCAGGCAACCAGCAAGCAACCCTCATGGGATAAAACAGATCATCATTTTCCCGGCAGCCATATTTTGACGCCTTACCGAAAAAAGATAGGGGATTTATTACTTGAAAAAAAAATAATTACTAAAAATCAATTAAATAAAGCAATCCTCGAGCAACAAAAAACTGGGGAGCGTTTAGGCCAAGTGCTGTGTCGATTAAATTTAATCAGTAGTCATGAGCTGCTTCAATTGCTATCCAAGCAATACAACTTGGAACTAATCCCCAAAAGCATGTTAACAGAAGCCACCCCAAAAAGTGATTTATCTATTATTCCTAAACATTTGATTAATTGGTTAATAGAACATAGTGCCACAGCTGTATCTGTTGATGATAGAAAAGGGATTCTCACAATTAGCATAGAAGATCCAACGAATGAATTACTCATTGAAAAAATTATAAACCACATCAAGCCCTATAAAGCTCATTTTGTACTCATTGATTATTCTTCGTGAGCTAATTAAAAGCATTAAAATTCAACGAAATTTAGCTTAAAAACTCGGCACTTTGCAGGGGCATAGCCAGTTTATAGAAACTATTCTTTATATAAATTGGCGCAAAGTTCTATGAGGTTTTTAGAAAAGTGTAAATTAATTGATGTATTAAGAACTAGGCCTCTCGTATCGATATAAGCTTTTGTTTCAAAAAGCTGATAATACGCTCAGCAGCCTTACCATCACCATACGGTGATACGCCTCGTGCCATTTTGGAGTATAGGTTTTTATTCGTTAATAATTCACTCACCGTCATAATAATTTGCTTTTTCTCAGTTCCAACCAATACACCAACCCCTTCAGTAAGTATCGCTGGCCTTTCGGTTATATTTCTTAAAACAACTACAGGCTTATTCAAAGCTGGTGCTTCTTCCTGAATCCCACCTGAATCAGTAAGTATTAACAAGGCTCTATTCATTAAATGCGCAAATTCATCATACCTTAGTGGCGGTAAAAGATGGATTCCTTTCTTTTCGTTCAGGAGTAAAAAAATATCATTTTGTACATGAGGGTTAGGATGAACCGGAAATACAAAATTGATGTGGTTAAATTGATTGGACAGCTCAATCACTGCCTGGCAAATATTTTTTACATTTTCCCCAAAATTTTCTCGGCGATGAGCAGTAACAATGACAATATTGGACCACTGTTGAAATGAATGAGGATCGGGCTTATTTTTTAGTACCCAATACAATGCATCAATAACAGGATTTCCAGTAACAATAATTTTGGAGGGATCTATATTTTCACGAATTAGATTATTTTTTTCTAACTCAGTAGGTGCAAAGTGCCATGTAGCTAGAGGAGCAGTTAGTATCCTATTAATTTCTTCAGGAAAAGGCTCTCTAGAATTATAGGTTCGCAATCCAGCTTCAATATGCCCAAATGGAATGTGATGATAAAAAGCAATCAAGGAAGAAACAAATACCGTGGTTGTATCTCCTGCGGCAAGAAGCGCATCAAAGCGATTATTTTTTACCAGGGCATCCAGTTTTTTACACAGATTCGCGGTTAATTCACCTAACGATTGATCAGTAGTCATGCTATCTAGGTCAGCATCGGGAGTTAAATCAAAAAGACCTAACATATCATCCAGCAAACATCGATGTTGAGCAGTATTGATGATAAATACTTTAGCCCAAGAAGATGATTTTAATTTAAAAATAACAGGCGCCATTTTAATTACTTCTGGCCTGGTTCCTATAATGCAACCAATAACAAACCGTCTTGGCTCATTCATAAACTATATCCATTAATTTGGGGGCTTTATTCTTATTAATAATATTAGATTATTTATGGCATTAATATTAGTTATTTAAAGACAACTTAATCTACTGATTGATTTGTTTCGGATTTGGCAAAAAAATTTATTATTTTAACGCTAGCTAATGAATAATAACCAAGGGGCTGATTATTCGCATAAGATGCCGCCGGCTAAAATGGTAATTTGCTTACCTAAACCAGCATCATTATTTATTTGTTTGTTTAGATTCATTAAAATAGCAATCTTTGATACGTGTAAGCCTATTAATACACGTATCAAAAATTAAACAATTTAAGACGAAATTTTTCCACAACCAATGCGTGCGCCACCACCACCTAAAGAAGGATTGTCCGTATAATTGTCTCCGCCTTCATGGATCATAACTGCATGTTCTTGAATATCTTGCGTTTTCAAACGGGGAGCCAAAACAGGAATCGTTGCCATCCCCTTAGCGTCAACGACTAATACGGGTAAATCGCCTAAGTGGCCTTGTCCATAAGGACCTTGATGACTATTCGTAGCAGCTGGATCTAAATGAGCACCAGCACTCATGCCGTGCTCACCACAGTCAGGATGTTGGTGAATGTGAAAACCATGGATGCCTACGGGAAGTCCAGACAATTGCGGTTTGATCAGCAAACCATATTTACTGTCTTCAAAAACTATTTTTCCTAATGGCGTGTCATTTGTAGTTGAAACATCACTAGTTATTGTTGCTGCATAGGATATTGATGAAATAAGTAAGGCAAGTGTCCCTATGATGACGTGTTTTTTTTGTTTTATTTTGCTCATGATTTAATCCTTTTATGTGGTTTTAAGATTCTAGCATAAGATTTTTTAATTAAGTGTATTTACAGAATTATAGAGTTGTTTTAACCCCTGCTTATAGGAAGGGTAGTGGAGATTGATGGCCAATTCTTGTTTTATTTTTCCATTTGAAACACGACGATTATTGGCATAAAAATCAAGCTCCATCGGTGATAATTTTGCTGTTTCATAAGGCTGAATGGGTAGGGGTTTACGATGAAGCAACGAGGCTGCATAAGCATCAAGAATATGCGAGGGTGTCGGCTCATCATCTGCAACGTTATAAATTGCAAAAGGCTGCGGGTGTTTAATTGAGGCAAGAAGTACGGATACAATATCATCAACATGAATCCTGGAGAAAAAATGCCCTTCCTTGTAAATAGAATACTGTTTTCCAGCAAGAATACGCTCTAATGCATTTCTTTTAGGGCCATAAATACCGGCTAATCTAAATACATGCAGCGGTAGCTGTTGATCTCTTGCAAAGGACATCCAGGCATGTTCGGCATCTAATCGTAATCCTCCTGATTTACCGGGTGAAATGGATGCTGATAATTCATCAACCCATGCTCCTTGATGATTACCATAAACCCCTGTACTTGATAGGTAACCAAGCCATTGTACCTGCGATGAATAAGCTCTAACTGGGTTAGCAAAGTTTGTAAGAACAGGATCACCAACTTCAGCTATTGGCGGGGTACTTACTAAAATATGTGTCGCAAAAGGCAGGTATTTTTTAACCTCGTCCAGAGAAAAGTCAATTAATTCGTATTTTGCGCATTTATTTTGCTTTATTTTTTCTTGATCACGTGTTGTCCCAATCACGCGAAAATTTAACTCAGAAAGTTTCTGTGCTAAAAAATTAGCTGTGTAGCCAAAACCAAAGATAAAAAAACATGGGCGCATATTTACTCTTATGTATTGAATAATAAATTAACTCGGTAGACTTAGTGTATCATCAACTTACGTTATGATCAGTTGCAGCAACGTTCTTTAGTGCCTTGTTGCCAGAATGTTCTCTGGCATTAATATAAATTAACAAAAATCGATTCTATAATACATGTGGGATTGGGCGTTGTGGGTAATAAGCCTGGATAGTAGCCGGGCTACAAAACCTCAATTGGCATGCTCAAATTTTTATTTTTTTTTCAAAGTGATATCGGTTATTTGTTGATGACATTATGGGCACCTGGTATATTATTTGCCAAACCCATTGTTTTACGGCCTAATATGAAAGAAACGGAAAGTCTTATAATTCAGTTGATTAATGAATATGGAGAAGAGGATGATTCTAATTATCAAAAAAAAGGCAAAATTGATAGGTTATTTTCTGAGTTAATGAGTCAGCCATTTGCTTCTTCCTCCGTTAAGTTTATTAATCATCCTGTATTACTCAACTATGTCTCTTTACTAAAAGAATTTGACTGTGATGCAGAGTTCCTGCTTTGGTTTGCAATTGAAAGCTATCTCTTAACAAAAGATAGCCAACCTGAATTTAAAAAAGAAAAACTTGGTTTTATAGAACAAGGATTACAAGCTATTCTTGTCGATCATCTGGTTGTTCGGCAAGCAAAAATCTCTCCTAAACAGCAGGGCATCGAGCTTCTACCTGATTCTATTGCCAATAAAAGCTACATTAGAAAAATTTTTTCGACTAATGATCAGCCTTTAATTAAATTATTTTTTAATTATTTTCCTCGTCCTCGAGCCGATATTTTCGAACCGAATCAAATACCCATTGCAATCGCACAAAATGAGCAAGATGCGTCTAGGGCAATTAAAAAAACTTTAAAAAACAATGATAATAATTTAGCGTTTATTGAAGAACAAACCATTAAATTACAACGAATATTTCGCGCACAGCAAAGGAAAAAAGAGGAAGTTTTCCGCGTTGCAACGCGGCACGAGGGCTACATTCAAAAAACGCAGTCTACCGCTGAACAATTATTAGATGATGCCAATACACCATACCTACCAAAATGTAATACAGAACTTGCCGAGCGTCTGGTTAAAGCTGCAACTCAAGTAAAACTTTTTTCCTCGGAAATACGGCATTTCACCGCAAACGCAGCCCTTGAAAATATATTTAATGATGCATTATATGGCCGACGAACATTGTTACAAAATTATATGTTTTTTAGACCTTCGGTGCTTAATTCCAGTGACCAAAAAAGGGGGGATGCCAATGTTATTTGCTTTGGTGCTAATGAGATAAATCCGGGAGCAATACAACTTGATACAGTAGAACTTGTCTTAGATACCGCAAGAATGCCTGATAAAAACCCATGTGCTTTTTATAAGCAAAAAGATCTTGGATTTATTTTAAATGAAAAACAAAGAAAGATAGTTCTTGGTGATTTAGAATTAAATTTTTCACATACTCGGAAATTATCTTATTCTAAAGAAAGAGAAGGCTATGTTAATTTTCAATTATTTAACGATACAAGTTTAACCGCTTTTGCCGAAATTCCAGATAGTCTTTTGATTGCCTATGATTTGCAAAAAATGCAGCAAATATTGGCTCTAAATTTTTTCAGATTTCTCGATAAATTACATATTCCGCAGGCTCATAGGAACAGTCGCGCTATAAAAGCGCAGGTGATTATTGACGATATATATTCCAGACTTAATCAATTAAGCGATGAGAAATTAGTTTGTTTTTTGTATGAAGTAGGATCTCAAATGAGCGATACCATGGAGTATAATTTTTATGGCGCTCATAAAATAGACTTTTCATCCATTGTGCGTATTTCTACATATAATGCAACGACAATACCCCTGTTCACCTTGCATCTGGATACTTTTTTTGTGTCTTTGCAGTCAGGTAATATGCAGACATTGGATGACGCCAAGAAACATTTACCAGGATTATTTAAAAGTTACCGTTTTATTGATTATTTGTTAACGAAGACTAGCCATGAGGCAATGATCTTTGAGCTTTGTAAAATAAGAGAACTGTGTAAAACCCCGCTGTGGTTAGAAGAAGAGAATAAGCAAGATAAATCTCTAAACCCACGAAACTAATGGTTCCAATCATGAGTAGAGGCAAGGCATATTGCCTCTTTTTTGCCTATTTAGCGTGAATATGGTTTAATATAGTCCTATTTGGATTTATTGAGAACCAATTATGAGAAAAATAATCGTCCTCCTCCTTCTATCTTCCTTTTTTTCAGTAGGTTATGCCAGTAAGCTCAGTCAATTTTTCAAAAATATGGAAAAAGAAGATAAAGCACGACAAGAGAAAGAATGGCAACAAGATATGAATTTTGGTGATTTTTCATTTCGCCTGGAAAAACGCTACACCGATGATCGAGGACAACAGTGCCGTGATTATAAATTTAGATCACGTAGTAATCCTTATCGTCATGGCTATTATACTGTTTGTGAAGAGCACTAGACATCGCAGTCGGGTCTAACCGTAACCGAGAAAAGCGTGTACACAACATAATTCATCAAAAGATAGGAAAATTTTTTAATTCCAGTTCGTGAGCCCCGGTTTCCTGCACGTTAGCTCTGAGAGGCCTAGTGTAATGAAAGGTCTCCTTTCCTAATCGGGGCACTTAAAAATGAGGGGCAGGATAATAAACATCCTTGTACCGAGACCCACATGTCATAGGTTAATAACTTCATTTTGCTCCCTTACAGTATTTAGATACTTCCACACTCCATGGTGTGGCCGTAAAGAAATCTATCATTAATGTATATAAATTAGTAGATTGTCTCACCAGATAAAATAAGTCATTGAAAATATTGCATAAAAATTTGAGCAAGCTAATTTTGGTCATTGTAGACAAGGTGCTGTATTATTCTATTATGGCCGTTTATTTATCGCGGCGGTCAGTTTAGCAATAATGACTTATTCTGTTTCTTGTCAAATTTCAATGGTTTTAAAGTTAACTACCCACTGCAAAAATGGATAGACATTGTGTTTTATTAGGGGTTGTTGACATTACCCGATGAAACTAAGCAACAGCCCAGTATTTATTAATTTTTGAGAGTTATTTGCATGGTTAAAGCATTTTATATATTTTTCATTTTTTCCGCATTAATTGTCCCGGTTTTATTATTTGCGTTTAAATATAGATATTCATCTGCAGCGCCAATTAAACCAGCGATATTTCCAGTGAGCAAGCCATTTCACGAGGGTTATTTGAGCGTATCGCCAATGCACAAGTTATGGTATGCAGAGTATGGGAGCTTAGAAGGTATTCCTGTGATCGTATTACATGGTGGTCCTGGCGGCGGATGCAGTGATGATGATATGAAATTTTTTGATCCTGCTTTTTGGTGAGTGATTTTATTAGATCAACGCGGAGCTAAACGCTCTAAACCTTTCGGGGAGCTGAGCGATAATACAACCCAGGATCTTATTAATGATTTAGAGGTATTAAGAAAAAGTCTAGCGATTGATAAATGGCTTATTTTTGGCGGCTCATGGGCTAGTGCGCTGGCTCTTGCATACGGGGAAGCTTATCCTGATCGGGTTCTTGGATTTATACTCAGAAGTGTATTTCTTGCGCAAAAAAGTGAAAATTTAAATTTATGGTATGGCATGCGTGATACTTTTCCTGATATTTGGCAGGAATTTAATGATTTTATACCTAAAGAGGAGCAGGGGGATTTGTTGCACGCATATCATCAATTAGTGATGGATCCTGATCCAAGTATTTCAATACCAGCAGCACACTCCTTCTTTAAATACGATGTTACTTGTTCTTTTTTGAAACTTTCACCAGAACAATTAACGCGTTTTATGGCAGATGACACGTTAACACTAGGCCTTTCACGTACATTTATTCATTACAGTGCCAATTATTTTTTCATGAAAGACAATCAATTAATCGATAATATCGAAAAAATTAACCACCTTCCTCTGATTATCGTGCATGGGCGTTATGACACAATAACGCGGGCGAAAAGTGCTTATACACTCCATAAACTCTGGCCTGGATCGAATTTAGTTTTTGTTGATGCGGCAGGGCATTCAGCGATGGAGCCTCAAATTGTTTTAGAGTTGACTTATGCTACGGAGAAAATGAAAAATTTGTTCGGTACGTAACGCTGTCTCGAAGAGGAGGGCTAGTGCACGTCGGCTCATTTTGGGACTACAACCAAAAAACATTAACCCAAATATATAAACCAGCCATGCCGATAATTGGAATAATTACAAAAGCCAGAAAAACAAGGATCTGTATTCTATTTTCCACCGAGGATTGATAAAACCTTTTAAATTTTTTGATAAAGGACATTGTTTAAACTCCTTACATTAAGCCATACAATTTCATAATGTATGCATATTTTGCCTGTAATTTTGGTTTATAATGTATGGATAGTCAATAAATAAGTGCTAAACTATTCTATAAAAGCACTATTTTAGAGTGAATGATGACCTATTGGATCCCGCGTTTTAGTAACAAAGTTAAAACCAAATACATGCAAATTGTTGAGGCATTAGCAGAGGATATCGATAATGGTCTTATAATGGATGGCACACGTCTGCCTTCTCAGCGCCAAATTGCTAAAGCTTTAGATGTTGATTTAACTACAGTAACACGGGCATTGAATGAGGCGGCTAGTAGAGGGCTTATTGAAGCCAAAAGAGGGGATGGCACTCATGTTCGCCGCGCCTTTCAACAGAAAGAGGGAGGGCCGGCCCATTCTGAGCTTGATTTAAGTATGAATATTGCGCCTCAACCAGCCTATTTAAATAAGAAATTTGCCCAGATACTCAATGAACTTTTACTCAATAAACCTAGTTTATCTCTGGGATATAAGGAAAGTAACCATTCACAACATGATTTATATGCGGCATCTCTATGGCTTAAATCCAGGTTTGGCCATATAGAAAGAGAACGTATTGTGATCGCAGCTGGTGCCCAAAATGCATTATTTTCTTTATGCAATCTGCTTTTTAAACCCGATTCTCTTATCTGCGCGGGTGAATTTACTTATCCAGGGTTGAAAGCAATTGCGGCAAATCAAGGATTAAGACTTAAACCATTGAAAATGGATGCAGAAGGAATTATACCCGCAACTTTTAATGAACTTTGTAAACAGGAGACACCGGCAGGGATTTACCTTATTCCAACACTTGATAATCCTACAACAGCCATCATGCCAGATGCCCGAAGGGATGAAATTATTGCCATTGCGCGCCAATTTGATGTCAAAATTATTGAAGATGATCCCTATAGTGCTCTTGTTGATAATGCACCAGAGGCTTTTTTAGTTAAAGCACCTGAACGGACTTGGCATATTTCAACCTTATCAAAATCTTTAAGCCCATCGCTCAGAATTGCTTACGTTATTAGTCCAGGATTTCAAGAACGAGAGCAATTGGCTGCTATGTTGCGTACAACCTCATTAATGCCATCACCACTAACGTTAGCTCTAGCAACCACGTTAATTAGTACTGGCGAGGCTGAAAAAATACTTGTAACAATTAAGAAAGAAATAGGGCAGCGGCAGTTTATTGCTAAAAAAATATTATCGGCCTATTCTTTTAATGTTCATCCCACGGGACATCATCTCTGGCTTTCTTTACCCAATCATTTGCAGGCTAGAGACTTTGTGGCTTATGCCAATCAATTTGGCCTCGCCATTGTCCCTAGTTATCTTTTTGCCATTGACGAAACAAATCCAGTAAATGCAGTACGCATTTCGCTGGGTGCGGCAGCAACTGATGCTTTAGTTAAGAAATCTTTACAAGTATTAGTTGAATTGATGCAACAATCGTTTCTGCCCCAGAAAATTTTGGTTTAGGAGAAATAGTTTATGCTTAGTCTCAATGCTTTGGAGTTAGCTCGAATTCAGTTCGGATTTACCATTTCTTTTCACATCATATTTCCGGCAATTACAATCGGCTTAGCGAGTTATTTAGCTCTTCTTGAAGGTTTATGGCTTTATAAAAAAGAAATTGTCTATCGCGATCTTTATCATTTTTGGTCAAAAATATTTGCGGTTAATTTTGCTATGGGCGTAGTTTCTGGATTGGTAATGGCCTATCAATTTGGTACCAACTGGGCTAATTTTTCCTCTTTTGCCGGAACAATTACCGGGCCTTTACTAATGTATGAGGTCTTAACCGCGTTTTTCCTTGAAGCCGGTTTTCTGGGGGTAATGCTTTTTGGTTGGCATAAAGTAGGGCCTGGACTGCATTGGTTTTCTACAATTATGGTTGCCTTAGGGACCTTAATCTCTGCAACCTGGATTCTTGCCTCGAACAGTTGGATGCAAACGCCACAAGGTTTCTCCATTGTGAATCATCAGGTTGTTCCTATATCCTGGTTGCAAGTAATTTTTAATCCTTCTTTTCCCTATCGACTTGCACATATGGTTGTTGCTGCCTTTTTGGCAACTGCTTTATTCGTTGCGGCATCGGCTGCCTGGCACTTGTTAAAGAAGAATGAATCTCGTGCGGTGAAGCTTATGTTTTCAATGGCTTTGTGGATGATTTTAGTAGCTGCGCCTGTGCAAATATTTTTAGGTGATCAACATGGCTTAAATACGCTTAAATATCAACCTGCTAAAATTGCTGCTATAGAAGGACACTGGGAAAATACGCCCAATGAATCAGTGCCATTGGTTTTATTTGCTATACCAGATATGGCCGCAGAAAAAAATTATTTTGAATTAACAGTGCCTTATCTGGGCTCATTGATTTTAACGCATCATTTAAATGGCCAGATTCCCGCACTTAAAGACTTTGCGCCAGAGGATAGACCGAATGCAACCATTGTTTTTTGGACGTTTCGATTAATGGTCGGCCTTGGTTTATTAATGTTAGGTTTAGGATTGATTAGTCTTTTTCTACGTATAAAAAATAAATTATACCAGTCTCAGTTTTTCTTGAAATTTGCGCTTCTTATGGGACCATCCGGAGTTATTGCAATTCTTGCTGGTTGGTATACTACAGAAATAGGGCGCCAGCCTTGGGTTATTTATGGTCTCATGCGGACTAAAGATGCCGTATCCAATCACAAGGCACTTACATTATCAATCTCGCTTATTATCTTCATCGTGATCTACGTGGGTGTTTTTGGTATAGGCATTAGTTATTTATTAAGACTAATCGCTCAAGGACCGAAAATTGAAGGCGAGGATGAGGAACCTGATGTGAAAAATCTACATCGACCTGCACGACCTTTATCGGCAGCACCGGATAATATTGATCCTACTTTTGAACCAGGTATAGGCAAGGAGTAATGAATTATGGGCATTGATCTACCGCTGATTTGGTTTTTGATTATTGGTTTTGGCCTGATGATGTACATTATCATGGATGGCTTTGATTTGGGTATCGGTATTCTTTTTCCGTTTATTTCTGATCGTGAGGAACGAGATCTAATGATGAATACGGTAGCTCCTGTTTGGGATGGTAATGAAACCTGGCTTGTTCTTGGTGGTGTAGGATTTTTGGCTGCTTTTCCCAAAGCCTACGCTATCATTCTTACGGCACTTTATATGCCGCTTATTTTTATGCTGTGCGGGCTCATTTGGCGCGGCGTTGCTTTTGAGTTTCGTTTCAAGGCAACAGATAATCACAAGCCCTTTTGGGATAAGGCTTTTATTGGCGGTTCTTATGTAGCGACGTTTTTTCAAGGAGTAAGCTTAGGTGCCTTTATTAATGGTTTTAAACTGGAATATCAGGCGCAAGGATTGGTTTTTAACGGGGGGAGTCTGGATTGGCTGACTCCATTTAGTCTTTTTACCGGTTTTGGTCTTGTTGTGGCTTATGCACTATTAGGCTGTACTTGGTTAATTATGAGAACCGAAGAACGACTGCAAAAAAAGATGATTAAGATTGCCAAACCTATTTTAGGTCTACTTTTATTGGTTATGGTCATTGTCAGTATTTGGACACCTTTAAGCCATGAATACATTGCTGAACGTTGGTTTTCCATGCCCAATGTGTTTTTTCTAGCACCGCTTCCTTTGCTAGCCTTTGTTGCTGCTTATATGATGTTAAGAAAATTACGTCACGAAACCCATGTTGCTCCTTTTCTTTTAGCCTTAGTAATTCTTTTCTTGGGTTACATGGGGTTAGCAATCAGCCTTTGGCCTAATATTATTCCCCCGAATATTTCGATGCGCGATGTGGCTGCACCTGAGCAAAGTATGGGATTTGCCTTGGTGGGTGCCTTATTTATTATTCCGTTTATTCTGGTTTATACCGCTTGGTCTTATTATGTTTTTCGTGGCAAAGTAAATTCAAATGAGGGTTATCATTAATGAAAACACTATGGTGGAAACGATTTGGCTGGCTCATGCTAATCTGGGCCAGTAGCATTGGCTTTTTAGCATTAATAGCCCTTTTTTTTCGTTTTTTAATGACTTACGCGGGTTTAAAAACTTATAGCGGGTAATAAGTCCAGGTCGAGGGCATGGTCAGTTATTCACTTTTTAAGTAATGAGCCATACGCAAAAAAACAAGAGCATATCCTTCACGAGAAAATTCTAACGCGCCTCTAATCCTGGCTGTTGAATTTTAATTCCAGTAATTTGAGCCTGAACGAAGTAAGTAATGAAGTCATTAAATCCGTGACAAATGCCCTGAAAAGAAATGTGATAGAACAAGGGTATGAGGAGCCTGTTGTATTTAATAAATTTCATCGAGAATTCAACAACCCAATTTGGGTGCTACAATAAAAAAAGAAGCAGTTTCAACAAGACCCAAATTATAAAACAGATCCCAAATTACAAGATGCCTATAATGCAGCAAATGCACTTTTTGATATCTTAGCAAAGGAAGGAAATCAGTTCTTCGTTAAAAAACCAAGTCATGAGGATTATGAGCAGTTTAAATTGCGCTGTAAAGAACACATCAACGATGCCAGAGAAGTGCTCGATCAACATCGTGGGTGGCGTAAAATAGTGTTAAATATTTTTGCTATGATTATCACTGCAGGTATAGGCTATGCGATAGCTGCTGGTATTAATATTGCTGTAAAAGGTAGATTCACCTTCTTCTCTACAGACAGCTCTGAAAAACTCGCTGATATTGAGGAACAAATAGAGAATAAAACACTATTTTTTGGTTAGAGCTTATATCTGAATGAAAAAATTTATAAACTGAATTTGACCTGACAGACACGGCTAAAAAACCGGCAACTGTCAGATCAAGTTTGAACTACTACAGGTTATCAGAAATAGATTTCGCAAAAAGCTTAAATGATTCAACAATACCCAGCTCTTTTTTGTCATGATTTTGAACAAAAAAAGCGGCCCGATTGGTTGAAAAATGATATTGCTCAGGTGTAACTTCTTTTTCTGCTGAATTAAGAAAAACAAGTTTATTTATGGTTGTAAGAATTGGTTTCCAAGCTTTTTTTTGCTTTGAAGTCATTTTGTTGAACTCATCAATACTGATGGACAGGGTGTGCAAATGAGTTAATGAATCTTTCAGATTATTAATTTCCTCATCTGCTAATTCATTGATGGCATTATCGCTAATATTTAAAGAGGTGATATTTTGGGGTAATTTTCTAATTATTTTAATTTTACTGCCCAAGTCATTGTTGCTGATATCAAGATGCTCTAAGTTACTAGGAAAAGTAGAACACAGTGTTTGTAGTTCTTCTTCACTCTTCATATTCAATTTGTTATTACTCATATTCAATGATTTTAAACCTATAAGCACAGCAACCGCACTCTTGAGCTGCTCATTATCTTTATAATAACCTAAATTATTAGAGCTTAAATCCAATGATTCGACTTGAGTTGAGGCAAAACCTTTTAATCCAATAGCTAGATTTTTTTGAATATTAAGCTCATTAAAGCTTAAATCCACATGAGTAGCATGTTTGAATGATGAGAAAAAAAGCGCGGCATCCTCTCCAGTTTTTTTACCTAAATTGTTTCCACGTAAATTTACAAATTTTATCTTGTCATCCAAGTAATTAAATGCTGTTTGCAATTCACTACTCGCTCGATTGCCAAAACCATTCCATTTTATGTCAAGACACTCGGTATTTTTGTTGATTCTAAAAATAGAACGAACTAATTCATCGTCGTTTGCATTAGTTAATCCAGATAGGGTGGTTTCTCGAGTACTTTCATTAAAATAATGCATATTGAACTCCTCCATAAAGGCTATTTACAATTTTAAGTAAGACTATAAGTACCGATAGGATAGCAACATGCGCACCAAATTGGTTTGATTTAGATCAACAAATGATTTATTTATGTAAAAAAACAAACCACATTTACACATGCAATATAGACTATATCTTTAGTGCGACGTTTAGCCTAGGATGCTCCATTTAAGACAAGGTTGGTATGAAAAAAAAGGACTATACTTAAACTTAACGGTTGAAAAATATCATCCTAAGGATAAATTTCAAATGGACTTTCCGGGTGTTACCCCAGCGCAAATAGACGAAAAACTGGTCGCCGAAACCTATAAAAATTATTCAATTTTAATTGTTGGTGATTTTTTTGCCGCTGTCTTATTTGCTTTGATTCTCTGGAGTAAAGTTAGTAACCCTCGTTTTGTAGCCATATGGCTCCTATTGACACTCATTGTTAATCAGCTGCTAAGAGGTCTATTTGTTCTTAAATATCATCAATTAATAAAACAAGGACATTTGCGTCATGGACGTTTTTGGAAAAATTTTTTTATAATAAATCAGTTAACCTCTGCTATTTTTTGGGCTGCAGGAGGATTGCTCTTTATTTTGGTAGATGATCCACTGACTCGTTTAGTTATTTTTGTGTATCTCACCGGTATGCTCGGAGCACCCGTATCTAAATTGATACCATTCCATTTAGCGTACATAAGTTTTATGATCCCCATTTTATTGGTAATGCTCTTTTTATCCGTGTCTATTTCATCGTCACTGTCAATTTTTCTATTGTTGGCTGCTTTACTTTATTTCATTGTAATGCTCCTAAGTGCTGATGTAGCTCATCAATCATTAATAAAAACACTCTACTTAGAAATATACAGCGCTAATCTTTTATCTGATTTAAAACGCAGTGAAGCAAATTTTCGTAATACTCTTGAAAATGCCCCCATTGGCATGGCAATTGTCTCGCCAGAAGGAAAATGCTTACATGCCAATCAGACACTACAAGAGACCTTAGGTTATAGTGATGCTGAATTGTGTAGCAAAAGCATGTTCGATATTACTTACCCCGCTGATATGTCTATGACTAGAGATGCCATGAACCAGCTAATCAAGGGAGAAAAGCGTATTGCGCACTTGGAAAAGCGCTATATCTGCAAAGATGGTCGTATTATCTGGGCCATGGTCAGTTACTCACTGATTCGTGACGCGCAGGGACTGCCGATTAATTTTATTATACAAATAAAAGATGTCAGTGATCGCATTCAAAATGAAGAAAAAATGCGTCAGCTTAATGAGAAAACAATGGTGACGTTAAATGAATTAAAGCTACTCGAACATGATGAAAATTTATTAAATAAGTTAAATCGCTCCCTGCAAGTTTGTGTTTCAGGAGAAGAGGCCTACCCACGCATCAATTTAATTGCACAAGACTTATTTCCTGAATTAAGTGGCGGTTTATCTGTCTTTAATCAATCCTCTAATGAGTTGGAAACTGTGATTCAGTGGGGGCACGACCAATTATTGCCAAAGTTATTTTTCCCAATTGATTGTTTTGCAATCCGCGAAGCAAATACTATTCTGGTTGATGATCCGCAAAAAACGGTACCTTGTAACCATTATTTAACACTCCCCAAAGGGGGCTATGTAGCATTACCTCTAATGGTGCAAAATGACTTAATTGGTGTCATTCATTTGTTGGCAGCAAAAGGAAAAAAACTAACACAACACCAACAGGATATAGCCAATTCATTTGGCAATATTGTTAAACTTGCATTAGCTAATATCAATTTACGTGCCTCCTTAAGCGAACTCACGTTACATGATCCCTTAACCAATTTATATAATCGACGGCATTTAAATGAATTTTTATCGCGCGAATTAATTCGAATTGCACGAGAAAAAAATACACTATGCGTGGCCATGCTGGACATTGATAATTTCAAAAAATTCAATGATACGTACAGTCACTTAGCCGGTGATGAAGTTCTTAAATCAATTGGGCGATTATTGGTCAGGAATTTTCGTGAAAGTGATATTTCTTTTCGTTTCGGTGGCGAGGAGTTTACGGTGATATTCCCAAATATGACTTTAGATAATGCCTTTGAGCGAATGGATCAATTTCGCGAACAGTTAAAAAATACAATAGCCTATTATAAAGAAAGACCATTGCCAGGCATTACCGTTTCGATTGGAATAGCGGAAGCACCAAAACATGGAGCTACCATCGAAGAGATAATAAAAGCCGCAGACCATGCACTTTATGCGGCTAAAGAAGCAGGTAAAGATAGAGTCAAATCCTATATCTCGGAGACAAAATGAGTGTGAGAAAAAGGACTATACTTAAACTTAACGGTTGAAAAATATCATCCTAAGGATAAATTTCAAATGGACTTTCCGGGGGTTACCCAAGCGCAAATAGACGAAAAACTGGTCACCGAATCCTATAAGAATTATTCAATTTTAATCGTTGGTGATTTTTTTGCCGCTGTCTTATTTGCTTTGATTCTCTGGAGTAAAGTTAGTGACACTCGCTTTGTAGCCATATGGCTCTTATTATTGTTTGTTTTTAATAATCTATTAAGAGGTCTATTTGTTCTTAAATATCATCAATTAATAAAGCAGGGTAATTTACTTCATCGACGTTTTTGGAAAAATTTTTTTATAATAAATCAGTTAACCTCCGCTACTTTTTGGGCTGCAGGAGGATTGCTCTTTGTTTTGGTAGATGACCCACTGACTCGTTTAGTTATTTTTGTGTATCTCACCGGTTTGCTCGGAGCACCCGTCTCTAAATTGATACCATTCCATTTAGCATATATAAGTTTTATGCTTCCCATCTTGTTGGTAATGCTCTTTTTATCTTTGTCTATTTCACCGTCACTGTCCCATTTTTTA
Organism: uncultured Gammaproteobacteria bacterium; assembly: GCA_963844185.1. Taxonomy (GTDB): domain Bacteria; phylum Pseudomonadota; class Gammaproteobacteria; order Legionellales; family Legionellaceae; genus Legionella. The sequence continues at coordinate 172,472 of CAWJMX010000009.1, read as the reverse complement.
TTGTTGGCTGCATTACTTTATTTCACTGTACTGCTCCTAAGTGCTGCCGTAGCTCATCAATCATTAATAAAATCAATTTACTTAGAAATATACAGCGCCAATCTTTTATCTGATTTAAAACGCAGTGAAGCAAATTTTCGTAATACTCTTGAAAATGCGCCCATTGGCATGGCAATTGTCTCGCCAGAAGGAAAATACATACATACCAATCAGACGTTACAAGATACCTTAGGTTATAGTGATGTCGAAATGTGTAGCAAAAACATGATAGACAGTACGTACCCCGATGATATACCTATGACTAGAGATGCCATGAGCAAACTAATCAAGGGAGAAATGCGTATTACTCACTTGGAAAAGCGCTATGTCCGCAAAGATGGTCGTATTATCTGGGCCATGGTCAGTTACTCATTGATTCGCGACGAGCAGGGGCTGCCGATTAATTTTATTATACAAATAAAAGATGTTAGCGATCGCGTTCAAAATGAAGAAAAAATGCGACAGCTTAATGAAAAAACAATGGTGACTTTAAATGAATTAAAGCTACTTGAACATGATGAAAATTTATTAAATAAATTAAATCGCTCCCTGCAAGTTTGTGTTTCAGGAGAAGAGGCCTACCCACGCATCAATTTAATTGCACAAGAGTTATTTCCTGAATTAAGTGGTGGTTTAGCTGTTTTTAATCAATCCGCCAATCAACTGGAAACTGTATTTCAGTGGGGACACGATCAATTATTGGCAAAGTTATTTTTTCCAATGGATTGTTTTGCAATCCGCGAAGCGAATACTAATCTGGTTGATGATCCGCAAAAATCGGTACCTTGTAACCATTATTTAACCGCTCCGGAAGGGGGCTATATTGGATTACCCTTAATGGTGCAAAATGACTTAATTGGTGTTATTCATTTGTTGGCAGCAAAAGGGAAAAAACTAACACAGCACCAACAGGATATGGCCAATTCATTTGGCCATATTGTTAAACTTGCATTAGCTAATATTAATTTACGTGCTTCCTTAAGCGAACTCACATTACATGATCCCTTAACCAATTTATATAATCGACGCTATTTGAATGAATTTTTATCGCGCGAATTAGTGCGAATTGCACGAGAAAAAAATACACTATGTGTGGCCATGCTGGATATTGATAATTTCAAGAACTTTAATGATACATACAGTCACTTAGCCGGTGATGAGGTGCTTAAATCAATTGGGCAATTATTGGCCAGGCATTTTCGTAAAAGTGATATTTCATTTCGTTTCGGTGGCGAGGAATTTGTTGTGATATTGCTGAATATGACCTTAGATAGCGCTGTTCATAGAATGGAGCAATTCCGTAAACAGTTAAAAAATACAATAGCCTATTATAAAGAAAGACCATTGCCAGGCATTACCATTTCAATTGGAGTTGCAGAAGCACCACAACATGGGGCCACCATTGAAGAGATAATAAAAGCCGCAGACCATGCACTTTATGCGGCTAAAGAAGCAGGTAAAGATAGAGTAAATTCCTATAATTAAATTTTCGAAACGCTGTTTAAATATAGGAATCGGGGGGAAGCTTAGACCCCTGAAAGCATGCGATGATTTTTCATGGAATATATTGTATTAAAAAAGGTGACGCCCCGTCCTGATTTCTTAACTCGAACTCAGGTTATTGCCATGGTGTAATAATTATTACACCATGGACGGGGTGCCTAGTTACTAATGATTAGAATTAGCGACCAAATTGTTCTTTATTTCAGGAACTGGTGCTTTATAAGATGATGGCATAAATAATGCGTGGCCTTGCATTTGAGGTGTCACCATCTCTTGAACTCCTTTAAAATTTTGAAGCTTGTGTTCAAAATTCAGTTTAAATTGATGTTTCATCAATACTTGGTGGATATCATTCATATGCTGTTGATAATTTCGTGCGGAACACATATCTTTATTTTCTATTGCGCTAGCCACCTTGTATTTAATTTCATTAAAAAGGTCGATACTACCTCCCTTGGTGTTTATTTTTTCTATTAATTGTTTTGCTCTTAGGTAGTCATGTTTGTTATTAATCGTGTCAATTTTTGCCTGACAATAAGCACTTAATGCTGACTCGACCTCCATCGCTATGTCTATTTCAACGATATAAGCCTGGCTTGCTGGAAAAGGACGGTAATCAGTGAAAAAATTAAAAAAAACTGCAACTTGTTCTTCCTGATTGCTCAACTTACTTAACTGTTGAATAATGCTATCAGCAACCTCAGAATTTTCTAAAGGCTCCGACGGTAATGAATAATCTGAAAAACCGCGTAATCTTGCATCAAAAATAATTTGACATAAAGGATTTGCTAAAACTGAAGTTAATATCGAAAATGTATTAAAATTCTCTTTTCTATAAGTAAAATGACTATGGGTAAATAGAATTAGAGTGTCATTTAATCCACTCATTACTATTTTGGACAAAAAGTTTTGTACTGCTACAAAATCCACTTCGTTCAAATAAAGATTCAGCAAAAAATGGACGGTTTTTTTATTTAATTGGTCTTTTTTTATGAAATAAGTCAACATTACATCTAATGAATTTTGTGCATCAGTAGTTAATTTGCTCAGGATGTTTGGATAGGACGCGAAAATTTTAGGGTATTTTTCTTGCCAATTTTTTAACATGTATACTCCTATTATCCAATTATGGAAATAATCGCAGCTTACCTAGAATCGGTGCCGGATACAATAAAGGCTGCATATTTAGCGTGAGGATAGGATATAGTGTTATGCGCAATTAAAATATAATCATCAGCGCTAATTGCATAAGGCATGATTTGATCCTGAAAAAAAAAATTAAGGATGCGTTGCGATCTATGTGTGTTTTTTGTGGGCGTCTTTTGCATTTTTAATTTTATCTGCACAAGACTGTTAATGACTCATGTTGATTTAAAAACCTGGACGTCCAAATATTTCAAGCTAAACTTTAAATGTGTTTCAATTGGAGTCAAAAAAATGACGCCGCTTATAAAACTATATACTTGGCCCAGCGCAATAATGTTTAACCTCTGTTTTCCTGTATTTTATGTAAAAAATCACACCTACATTAGAACAGTATTAGCCCTCTTAATGCGATGGCACATCGCTTATCCTCTAACTATAAATAATCTTGAAGAATTGCATCAGAGACGCATCAATGTAAAAAAGTAACTTGGTAAAATCCTGGTTTTTGCAAGTAACATGATTCATGGGGGTATGGAGTTTTCCTGATTAATGCATCAAAATCACGTTCCCTTGCCAACGCAGTTGGTGCTATGTTAAGACTTATTTAACCGAAGAAATTTCCATTATTCTGATGATTATAATCATATTTCCCTCAAACTCATCAATGATAGAGATGCCGATATCATCTGTATCGCAACCAGTAACGCCGAACCATTAATTCATTTAAATGATATTCAGTCTGATGTCCACATTAATGCACTAGGATCGTATTCCCGTGCCATGCAGGAGATTGGGCAAGATATATTAAGTTTTTGTTGATCAATTGGAAGCCGTGCTCTCGGAGTCGGGAGAAATAATCAGTGCTGTTGAACAAAATACATTGAACCTTAATAAAATCACCCTGATTAAAACTTAAACATTTCATTTTCATTTAATATAATCTTAATAATAGAGTGAGATAATGAAAACTATCCTTTAAAACTTATGAGGAATAAATTAATATGACAAATCAATACAGCTTTAAAGATACAGGTGAAACTCACATATTATATCAAAAAGATATGGAAAAATTTGATTTATCATTCTCTGCTTTGCAAGCTTTTATTGTTGCGATAGAGAGAGGAGATCTCACACAAATAGAATCCATGTTCCAGGAAACTACGACAAAACAAAAAAAAGGGCTTCTGACATTGAAATTAGATTATAGCGCATTAATTGATCCTATGGCCTGGGGAATCCCGACGGCTACTGGAGAGAAATTAGCTCAATACTATAATCATCTTAATGTAGTGATATTCCTGGCTCAAACCATTTTTTCCTTAAACAACAATAAAAATGCATTTTTCTCTTTGGATGACGTAACCATTGTTACACAAGAATGCGAAAAAATAACATCAATGCGTAATTTATAAATTTATCGCATTAGCCATTGTTCTGGGTTAAACCCTACAATGAGATAATAATCAACCATTTAATTAGGAAGTTATAAGGCTGATTATGCGCTTGCTATCAATTACTATGATTCATCCACAATAACGCTCTGCGGCTTGTCCTCAGAATCCAGCGTTGCAGAGAGATTCCTGGATCCCGAGGACAAGCCGCAGGATCTAGGAATCGTATACAAATTAATATAGGTGAGTCATTTTGCTTAAATATTGTCCGCTAAAACTTAAGTCATGCGGTGCCCTAGAAAATAATATCGTAACTTCGTAACAGTTTTTCTGCTTCTAGACCATAAGCTCCGACAGCACCAGGAATGCCTGTGATTAATACGGCCCCATTACCAGTATCAAAAACAGGTGTTGTTGGATTTACTGTAAACCCCCAATGCGTCTGGTCAGAAGTTTGGCCACTCGTCGTATTTGGTGTGCCAGTTCCGTTAATAACCAATGCCATAGTTCCATAAATAGTAGTTGGTGGCGTGAACGTAATCGGGCTAGCTATTGCTTGTGGGGTATGAGTGGTCGCGTCATATATGACTTGAGCTGTTTGACCAATAATATTTTGGAGTGGGGTGATTTTTACTTGATAAATGGCCGCAGTGCCAGAACCTGTACCGGTACAAAAAGTTGAGCTATGCACCCCGGTGGCTGACCATCTGACGATCGTGACTCCGTTATAAGGAAGGTTGGCAACACTGGTGCACGGTTGGGTACTGTTCGCCGTATCATATGCTTCTATCTTAATGCTGGATTGTGTTAATCCTGCATTACCTCCAGTCGTACCGTTGCCAAGTTTGTTAACTATTACTAACTGCCCGGTGCTTGGAGAAACGGCAAAAACTGTTCCTGAAGCAAGTAAAGTTACAAAAACTATTGATTTTAAAAATGTGTTTTTTGTCGTTTTCATATTTATTTAGTAGGGTTCCGTCATGCATTAATTTTATATGTGTTCGCTGTCTGTGGGTGGCGAATAGTTGCCACCTAGACATAAACGTACCTCTTTCTTTATATTAAAAAAGCGATTCATCACTATTAACGGCAGGAATAATGCCATAACGCCGCATTAGTTCTTTAGCTTTTAAACCAAAAGCCCCAACCGCTCCCGGTACGCCTGTTGCTATTAAAGATCCATTGCTCGTATCAAAAATAGGGGATGTTGGTGTTACAATAAACCCCCAATTCGTCGCATCCGCTGTTTGACCAACCGTATTGGGAATTCCGCTGCCATTAATAACCAAGGTCATATTTTCATAAATAGTTGTTGGTGGGGTGAACGTTATGGAGCTAGCTGTTGCCTTAGGGATAGTCATGTCAACAGTAGCGTCATAAACAATAGTAATTTTGTTACCAATAAGTTTTTTAAGTGGGGTGATTTCTATTTTAGATATAGCAGGGGTGCCAATACCGGTGCCTGCACAAGAAGCTATCCCGTGTATTCCATTCGCCTTCCACTTAATGATGGCTACGTTATTGTAGCCCAGTCTCGCAACAGTGTAACATGGTGAAGTAGGGGTATGTGTATCAAATACTTGAACCATAATGTTGGAACGCGACATATCATCACTATTTGTCGAGGTCAGGTTATCCAAGCCGTTAATTAGCACTAATTGTCCTGTACTTGGAGGAATAGCAAAAGCAGTTATTCCTGAGGCTAACAAGACTGCGCCAATACTCGATTTGAAAAAGGTATTTTTTGTCGTTTCCATATTAAATGTCATTTTTTCAAACTAATTGTTAGGACACCATTTAATGGTGGAAGATAAAACGCAAAAGAGAACTATCTCTTATTCCAATACAGCTACCAATTATTACTCTAGCACAGGATTATTGATTCTGCAGTATTTTTTAAATTTGAGTTTTCCCACAGGGAATATATGGAGGGAAGCCATGTTTTTGGCTAAAAAATTATGCGCAACAATGGGTTAAGTAAAGAGTGACTTGACTGCTTGCCGCTAACTCTATGCGGCGTAAAACTTCACTATTGAAATAACATATGTTATAGTTAAATTATGGGGGTTTTAGGGTTAATTTTTATCCAGCCTTTATGTCTAAAATATGGAGCATGTTAGATGAGCACCCAACAATCTATTCGTACCGGACAGTCATTCGCGAAAGATCCATATATTGCAGTCAAGGAATTTCATACTGCAGTGTATCAACCTAACATAGAACTTATTATATTTTTTTGTTCAAGTTATTATGACCTCAATGCTATAGCCCATGAAATAAATTCCCTTTTTCCGAATAAGCAGGTGATTGGCTGCACAACGGCTGGTGAAATTGGACCAGGGGGTTATACAGAACATAGTCTCTCAGGCGTTAGTTTTTCGTCAGATGGCTTTACAGTTGCTGCAGGGCATATAGAAGACCTGCAGAATATCAATAATGAGAAAGGGCAGCCTTTTGTTAATAATCTGCTTCAACAACTTGAAGCTCGAGCACCTACGACTAATTCTGAAAATAGTTTTGCTTTTTTGTTAGTTGATGGATTGTCTCTTCGTGAAGAGCAAGCAGCCCGCATTTTTCAGAGTGCACTAGGAAGAATTGAACTTGTTGGTGGCTCAGCAGGCGATGATCTGAGTTTTAAACAAACTTGGATATTTTCTGAGGGGGCTTTTCGTACCGACTGCGCAGCTCTTGTCCTGATAAACACAATTTATCCTTTTAAGCTATTCAAAGCACAACATTTTGTCTGTGGACATGAAAAATTAGTGGTGACACAAGCAGACTCTACTCAGCGCATTGTTAATGAAATTAACGGCTACCCAGCGGTGGAAGAATATGCGCGTATTGTAAATATTCCAGTTAAAAAACTTAATCCAGAGCAGTTTTCTGCTACTCCATTTGTGGTACGCATCAACGGTGTTGACTATGTGCGTTCTATTCAAAAGGCCAATCCCGATGGAAGTTTAACTTTTTATTGTGCGATCGATAACGGTTTAGTGTTTATGGCTGCCCATGGAGTTGATCTCATAGAAAACATCGAGCAAACGTTTAAAGACATTCAATCATCCATTGGCAAACCGCAATTGATTCTAGCCTGTGATTGCATACTTCGCAATCTGGAGATGCAACGTACAGGGAGGAAAAAGGAAGTCGAGAAAATTTTTCAGAATAACAATGTCGTTGGTTTTAGCACCTACGGTGAACAATTCAAGGGTATTCATATAAATCAGACAATTACAGGCCTTGCAATAGGCGAGTTACGGAAAAACAACAATGTTTGAAAAGCCAGACATCCCCAATAATAAACAGGCACTTCAAGCGGAAATTGAACGCCTCAATAAAATTATTAACGCATTGGTTAATAGAGCAGAACAGGATATGAATTCCCCTAGAACAGATTTTGGCGTGTTCCAAAATACTATTATACTAGAAGCTCAGGTACAAAAACGCACTCAAGAGCTAGAGGATGCACTCCAAGCAAATGCAAAGATAACGCGGGCTTTACAACAAGCAAAAAAACAGGTTGAACTAAGTGAGCATTATTTACGTGATATTACATCAGCGCTTGGAGAAGGGTTATTAGTAATCGATAAAGATGCGATGCTTGAGTTTGTCAATGCCGCCGCTTGTAACATGTTAGGTTATAGCGAAGCCGAAATACTTGGTAAAAACTCCCATGAACTATTTCATCATTCGCATCTTGATCATACCCCTTATCCGATAGAAGAATGTAAAAACTTAAGAGTAATACAAACAGAACAACCTTATGTGAGTGATGATGATTATTTTTGGCGTAAGGATGGAACTTGCTTTCCTGTTTTGCTTATTACAACGCCGATCATACTAAAAGAAAACACAAAAGGTATTGTGATCGCATTTCATGATACTACGCAATCGGTAGAAGAGCGAAATCGGCTACGCGAAATGCAGACAGCCATCGAACAAAGTCCAGTATCAGTACTTATTATTGATAAAGAAAGGAATATCCTTTATGTTAATCCGCAAATCACCAAATCTACAGGCTATACAAAAACAGAATTGTCTGGTCAAAAAACAGATATTTTTCATGGTGAGCAGACGTCAAAAAATGTTTTAACTAATTTATGGAAAACCATTAAATCGGGCTCACCCTGGAATGGAGAGCTTCTCTATCAGCGCAAAAATGGAAGTGTGTTTTGGCAATCTTGGAACGTTGCTCCGGTGTTTGATAATCGTGGAGAAATCCTGCATTTTGTCGCGGTAGGAGAAGATATTACGGAAAAAATGAAACTGCAATCGCTGCTTCAGGAAATGTCTTATATGGATGGCTTAACAGGAATTGCAAATCGTCGCCGATTCGATGACTTCCTTACTCATGAATGGCATCGCGCTATGCGTTATGCCAAACCGTTAACAATTATTATGATGGATATCGATTTCTTTAAGAGATATAACGATAGCCTTGGTCATCTGGCAGGCGACGATGCTCTAAAACGAGTTGTTCAAGCATTAAAAAGTAGACTACTCCGTAGAACCGACTTGCTAGCACGGTATGGTGGCGAAGAATTTACGTGTATTTTGCCGGATACTGAGGTAGCCGATGCAGCTACATTCGCAGAAACGCTGCGGCAAGCTGTTTGTGCCTTGGAGCTACCACACCCTGATTCAGATATTTCTCCTTTTGTAACTATTAGTGTCGGTGTTGCTTGCTGCGTCCCTAAAGACGGCGAACCCAGTAACTTATTAGGCCTTGCAGACGAAGCGTTGTATCGTGCTAAAACACTAGGACGAAATCGTGTTGAAGTTATTGATTCAAGGGGATAAATATAGGGGGCTTTTGCAGTAAGGTACGAAATTTCCAGGAGCACCCTTATACTTTTTTAGCAGTTTAAGAGGATGATCGCATAAATGAACTTATTACACTCATTAAAAGCTTCAACCAGTCAATACCATCATCAAATTGAACAGATTGATTTATTTAAAAAAATCATTACAAATGAAATCACATTACCTGAATATAAAAAATTACTTTGTCAATTATATGGTTTTATAAATCCATGCGAAAGCAAAATTAAAAAAAAATTTCATCAAGCAATCGAGGGACGAGAAAAAACATCGTTATTAAATATCGATTTATTCGAATTAGACTGTGATATTTCAAGTGATTTCTTGTTTTGCAGTAATATTCCTGCTCTTGATACGGTACCGGAGATTTTTGGTTACCTCTATGTCCTAGAAGGATCAACGCTTGGCGGCCAAATGGTAACAAAATTATTAAAGCAGAATCTGAAATTATTACCCATGATTACTACACGTTACTTTAATGCTTACGGTAAACAAACAAAAAAGAATTGGGATGCATTTTTAAACGCTCTTATAGACCATGATTTTACAGATAATCAGAAAGAAAATATTGTTACAAGTGCAATAAGTACATTTTCAAGTTTATTAAATTGGTTAAAATCTTCGGTATAGGAAAAAGAAAGAATGGTCTCAAAAACCCAAGGTAACGATTCAGCACAGCAATTTTGCGATAGCATCAGTTTGGCGAGTTTTACACAACTACAGTCATTTGGCGCACTATTGGTAATAGATAAGAAAAGTCTTAAAATAGTACAATATAGTGATAATGCGGTTGATTTTTTAAAAACATCTGTATCTGATTTCATGAGTGGTATTATTACAGAGTATCTAATCCCTACTCGTCAAAATTTTGATATGCAAAGTTGGTTAATACAATCAGATAAGAGGCAGGGGCAATTTATTTGGAAAAATACTCATGCCACACCAATCAATATTTGGGCTTACATCCATCAACAAAATAATGTTATTGTACTTGAAATTGAAGCGGCTGATGATATAAATCTTGAGCGCGAAGCTTTATTTGTATTTGATGAACTTATAAATTTAACAATAAGTAAATCAAATGAAGATATTGAATTTAGAGCAAATCTTATATGTAAAGAAATTCAACGCATTACCGATTACGATCGAGTGATTCTGTATCAATTTGAAAGTGATAATAGTGGTGTGGTACAGGGTGAAGCAATAAGAAATGATTTGGAATCGTATATGGGATTGCATTTTCCAGCAACAGACGTACCTCACTATGTGAGGAAAATGTATTTGAGCCAGCCTTTGCGTTATATTCCTGATATCAATGAATCAGCGCTTTCTTTATTAACCGTTATGCCTGAAGAATCTAAGTCGTCGCTTGATTTAAGTAATGTCATGTTAAGAGCTGTTTCACCTGTTCATATTGAGTATCTACGAAATATGGGCGTAGTATCCGCTCTCTCAATTGCCATTATTCACGATGATAAATTATGGGGGTTAATCACCTGCCAACATAAAACCGTAAAAAAATTGTCGATGTACTATCGATTTGGTTTGTTACTGTTAGCCAAAGTAATTGATACACAATTAGTAAGTATCGCTGAAAAATATGATACTCAGGTAAAAGATGTCATACTACAAATTCATGAAACCATTCAACCTGTTATTGATTCTCAAGTAGACCTTATTACCGCATTTAATATGATTAAAGAGAATATTTCTTTAATGTTAGCGGCTGATGGCGTGGCACTTGTTTACGAGAATAGTCTATACACCTATGGCGAGACGCCTTCGGATGAGCAAATAAAAAATTTATCCGATTGGCTATTCAAATATCATCAATCAGACATATTTGTTACTCAAGAGCTATCAGCAGAATATCCGGCGTGTCAGGAATATAATAAATTAGCTGCTGGTTTATTAGCGATCCCACTTACACCAGATATGAATCATTGCTTATTATTTTTTCGAAGGGAAATAATCAGAACGGTTAATTGGGCAGGTAACCCAAGTCAGGTATTCATTCAAAAAGGAAATGATTACTCTCCCAGGAGTTCATTCCAATTATGGACCGAAACAGTTGCAAACCAAGCAAAGCCATGGAAAAAATATCGAGTTACTGCAGCAAAAGCACTTCAATCTATTTTTGCCAATAAGCAGCTAAAAATGGTGTTAGAAAAACAGGTTCAGATTGATCCATTAACAGAGCTGTATAATAGAAGAACCCTGATACAAACTCTTACTAATGAAATATCTCATGTTACACGAGCTAAAAAACAATTAGCTATTTTTATATTAGATATTGATTTTTTTAAACGAGTGAATGATCAATTTGGTCATTCTGCCGGTGATCTGGTTCTTATGAAAACCAGTGAAGCTCTTAAAAACATCATACGAACGTATGATTATGCTTATCGATATGGAGGAGAAGAGTTTTTATTAATTATTCATGACTTGACATCAGATGAAGTTGCTAATAAATCGACGCAAATTCTTCAGAAAATCCGTGAACTCAAATTAATTTATAATGATATTTCTCTACCTAAAATTACAATTTCCATTGGCGTCTCGCTCTCACCAAAGCATGGGACAAATCCCGTAAAATTAATCGAAATGGCTGATCAGGCTCTTTATCAAGCCAAAGAAAATGGACGCGATAATATGGTTGTTTATAGTGGATCAAGAAATTCGGACCATGAACGTGAGTTAATTAAGAGATAATTTAAGGACAATGGAATGAGTGAGACGAGTAATTAACTCAATAAATCGGGGCGTGACAATCGGCTCTGTCGAAAATAATTGTGCTAAATTATAATCACGTCCTAAAATCCAAAAAGAGCAGAAGCTATGATTGAATTCAAGGGTCGTCATTTTCCAAAAGATATCATACTAATGGCAGTACGCTCTACCCTTAAGTTATAGGGCAATAGAGGGACTAATGGCAGAACGAGGGACATCATTAGATCATTCAACGGTTCAAAAATGGGTTGTATATTATGCCCCGCAGCTTGAGCAATCCTTCAGAAAACGTAAAAAGCCTGTAGGTAAGTCTTGGAAAATGGATGAGACGTGCATCAAGGTAAGCGGCAAATGGTGTTATCTTTATAGAGCGGTGGATAAGGAAGGTAAAACGGTTGATTTTATGCTTTCAGAAACCCGAGGTCGCCCAGCTGTATTGAAGTTTTTCAAAAAATCCATTGGCTCTAGTGGCTTCCCACAGAAGGTCAATATTGATAAATCAGGATCGAATACCGCAGCCTTGGAGCGCATCAATTCGCTTCTTTTTATCTATGGATTATGGCATTTATTGATTGAAATGAGACGGATAAAATATCTCAATAACATGATTGAACAAGACCATCGTGGCATCAAAAATATCACAAAATATACGCTTGGTTTTAAATCATTTGAATCCGCCGAAGCAACGATTGCAGGAATTGAATTGCACCGGATGCTTAAAAAAGGTCAGATGAACAATATGGGCCATATCCCTGCTTGGAAGCAATTTTATGAACTTGCTGCTTAACCACAACTAAAAATAGGATCGCTTTAACTGCATAAAAAATTTTCGACAGAACCCACTCTTTTTAGTATCTTGTTTCCAGCTTCGTTTTTAGGCAGACAATCGAACAGATTTTTATCGGCTAATTTTTTGAAAAAAATAAATGATTAATCTTTGGTCAGTGTAAATTGAAATTGACACGAATGAGCGATAAGTATACAATAAAATATTTTTTAAATTCATCTAATTACAGTTGGAAACATCTTATGACGCAACAAGCATTGGTCCAATCAGATTTACCTTTAAATGACACTAATTTACTCTCATCACAAGGATGGTATAATTTTGGTCAGAAATTAATTGAGTCTACTTACCTACAACCATTTAAGTGTACTTCAAATGGTTTCCAGAAAAATAGATTGATAAAAAATTACACCCATATACCTTACTAAAAAGTTAAAAAAAATTTTTTCTTTAGTATTCTCGAAGACTTAGCCTCTATTTCAGAGCTCATCAGATTTTATGGGGTTTACAGCGTCATTTTCTCTGTCTATGATATTTGTAACGCAAATCAAAAAAGAGCACTTATGCCACCACGCGGCGGAAAAAGAGTAGGGGCAGGACGTCCAAAAGGGGAGCCTACGAAAACCATTCGTGTGCCTGTGTCCCAATTATCCGAATTGGAGCGATTAAAAAATCCCACCATGTATCAATTGCCGGTATTCGCCAGTAAGGTACAAGCAGGATTCCCCTCTCCAGCCGATGATTACATTGAGGGCTATCTCGATCTCAATACAAAATTCATTAAGCACCCATCTGCCACTTTTGTCTTGCAAGCCACGGGAGACTCCATGAAAGATGCGGGTATTTTTTCAGGGGATTGGCTGCTCGTGGATAGAAGTATCAATCCTTCCGATGGGCGTATTGTGATTGCTGCGGTCAATGGGGAACTTACGGTGAAGCGTCTTTCTCAAAAGGGGGAAAGGGTGCAATTACTGCCTGAGAATTCTAAATTTAAGCCCATTGATATCACCGAAGATATGGACATGGTGATTTGGGGTGTGGTCACCTTAGTACTTCATGAGTTGCCATAACATGTTTGCTTTAGTGGATTGCAATAATTTTTACGCCAGTTGCGAGCGTTTGTTTCGTCCTGACTTAAAAACAGTTCCCATTGTGGTGTTGTCCAATAATGATGGGTGCTGTATTGCCCGTTCGAATGAAGCCAAAGCATTAGGTATTGCGATGGGGGCTCCTTATTTTCAAATTAAAGGGTTATGTAAAGAACACGGGGTGAACGCATTTTCTTCAAATTACACTTTGTATGGCAACATCAGCCATCGAGTCATGTGTACTATTGAAGACATGTGGCCGCATATGGAAATCTATTCGATTGATGAGGCCTTTCTTGATTTAAGCTCGATGCCTGCGTCAATGCATGATTCTTTTTGTCAGGAATTGCAAAAGAAAATACTAAGAGATACGGGAATTCCTACCTCAATTGGAATTGGGGTGACCAAAACACTAGCAAAACTTGCCAATTATTTATGTAAAAAGGTTTATAAAATCCCTGTATTTAATATTACGTCACATCGTGAGCAATTATTACAACAAATTTCTGTAGGCGATATCTGGGGGGTAGGGCGGCAATGGGAAAAGAAGTTAATTGCTTGCGGAATTCATACGGCCTATGACTTAGCCAGTATGAATCCTCATCATTTGAAGAAAGGTTTTAATGTGGTGTTGATGCGGACCGCCATGGAGCTGCAAGGGATATCATGTCTGGGGCTTGAGGACGTAGAGCCGAAACAAAGCATTATGTCGTCGAAAAGTTTTGGGCAGATGCAAACTCAATTTGAGAGTGTGGCGCAATCCGTGAGCAGTCATTGCGCACGTGCAGTGGAGAAAATGCGTGGACAAAAATTAGTGGCGCAACGCATGGTGGTGTTTGTCCATACCAATCGCTTTCGTAACGATTTAGCTCAATATTTTCAAGCCATGGAATTTCGCTTCATTAATGCCACCGATGATTTACGCTTAATTACCAAAATAGCCAAACGATGTTTGCGACGAATTTTTAAAAAAGGGTTTCACTATAAAAAGGCAGGAGTGTGTCTTGACGATTTAATTCCTAAAGACCCAAGACAGTTGGATATGTTTCATCAGCCTTCAGACCAACAAATCGAACACACCGAACAATTGATGTCGGTATTCGATAGGATTAATCAAAAGTATGGTCGCAGCTGTATCCGTCTTGCCGCTGAGGGCTATTCAAAACCATGGGATATGCGTCGAGAACTTAAATCACCCGCGTACACCACCCGCTGGAGTGATGTCCCGCAAGTACGAGCCTATTAAAAATGGATGCTCTAGTGGATAAGGAGGAACAAAAACCACTACGTAAAATTATTCATGTTGATATGGATTGTTTTTATGCCGCCATTGAGATGCGTGATTTTCCAGAACTTGCTAATAGACCTATTGCGGTAGGAGGGGATGCCAATCAGCGTGGGGTAATTTCAACCTGTAATTATGAGGCGAGAAAATTTGGGGTGCGTTCTGCAATGCCCACAGCAAAAGCTTTAAAATTGTGTCGTCATCTCATTGTGCGCCCTGGGCGCATGAGTGTGTATCAACAAGAAAGCCAATACATCCGCGAGATTTTTGCAGATTATACTGATTTGATTGAGCCTTTATCCTTAGATGAGGCCTTTCTTGATGTCACTGCCTCCACTCATTGTAAGGGGAGTGCTACCTGGATTGCACAAGAGATACGAGAACGCATTTTTCAAACCAGAAAACTGACTGCAAGTGCGGGCATTGCACCGAACAAAAGTTTGGCTAAGATTGCCAGTGATTGGAATAAGCCTAATGGGCAAATGGTGATAAGACCTCACGAAATTGAGGTGTTTATGCTGCAATTGCCAGTTCGCAAATTATTTGGCGTGGGACCAAAGATGGAAGAAAAATTAGGCACCTACAATATTAAAACCTGTGCGGATGTGCAGCAGTATTCCTTAGAATATCTATTTCATGAGTTTGGCATTATGGGCGCTCGATTGTATGAATTAGCGCGAGGAATTGATAATCGCCCGGTAAATCCGGAGCGTATTCGCAAATCAATTAGTGTGGAGGAGACTTATTTAAAAGACTTGCCCAATCTTGAGGCCTGTCTTGGGGCTTTACCTGAGCTTATTACTCGACTTCACTCCCGCATAGAGCGAGCAGGGGAGATTTTGGGGATTCATAATTTATTTGTAAAATTGAAATTTAATGACTTTCAACAAACCACGGTAGAACTGGTTCACCATGAGGTGGATTCCTTGGTTTTATGCCAATTAATCAAAGAGGGCTTTTCTCGAAAATGCCTTCCTGTACGGTTGTTGGGAGTGGGAATTAAATTAAAACAACAAGAAAAAATATATGAGATGATGCAGTTGTCTTTGTTTGACCTATAAATGACGAAAGCCACCTAAGTGGCCTTCCAGTAAGTCTGCTTCACGAGGAAGCCTACCTACATCTTAAAGTATAGCTCACCCCAGGG
Source organism: uncultured Gammaproteobacteria bacterium (assembly GCA_963844185.1). Taxonomy (GTDB): domain Bacteria; phylum Pseudomonadota; class Gammaproteobacteria; order Legionellales; family Legionellaceae; genus Legionella. The sequence goes on along the minus strand of CAWJMX010000009.1, from coordinate 156,535 downwards.
GGTTGTCAAACATTTGAACAGTTGTCGTGTTCGGTATTTTGATTTATGAAGGTTATGTGGTGGACAAAGACTTCAGCAACTTGGCAATACCAGGAACTTTTGCAACACTTTATTGATGTTTGTTAGCACGAGCACGCGACCGCACTTTCTAGCCCTCACTTCAAAGAATTACACATCCGGTCGGTTGATATACTGGCTGTGGCAGCATAAGTTTTGCAAGTTTGAAGTTTTTGTTCGATATAAGTACCCCACGCCGTGCACATCTGCCCTGGGAACGGCGCGCCGTGTCGAGAGGTGTGCGCCCGCGCCCCAGGCGCAAAATCCCCACCAAGACCATCAATCGAATCATCGGACGCAATAATAGGAAAATCCCCAGCTCTATTGTTAAGTTTATATGACCGCGCGAAGACCTCCTGTTTTACTATCACATCATAAAGCCCCTGCGCCATCACACATCTATCAATACCAGGCAAACGTCTCATTTCAAAACCTATCAATTGCTGCCACACCAAACGAATCTTGTTATAAATCTTGTTAAAATCATTACCGCCTGTTTTATATAAATTATTCCACTCATGGTCAAGTAGTTCAAAAGCATGTTGAAGGCTCGCATAATTATAATGCATGCAGGGTTTAGTCAAAATTCGAGGTGACCACTCCTTTCGAAACTGGATGAAAGCATCACAAAGGTCGCTCTTGCGAGTCATGTCTTTATTGAGCAATGCGGTTACATCCTCAGCAGACGCTTGTTTAATTAGGTCAATCAACGGGGTTAAATCATAAGGTTTCTGTTCCAGCATGCCTTCAATATGCGGTTTATATCGCTCATATTGGCGTATCCTTTGCTGTTCACCATCGTTTATATTTGAGAAATAAGGCTGTACCATTTTGGCCAGCTCATAATCCCCAGCACCCAATACCAATTCATAAATGGTTACATTTCTTATTTCATCGCCACCAGGTGTTTTCACATAGCCTGCGTCAAGTAGTAAATTTGGATCTGCCTCTAACATTTTAAGTAGCGCCGCCACATCTTCTTTTCGTGCATACGCTGCATACTGCAATGCCTGTGCAATATCGCCATTTTCCCACTCAATGATTTCTCGAATTAACTCCGTTGGTAATGGAGAAAAAAGGCTGTTTTCGCGCTGACGTAGCACGAGCATTGTGTTTACTTGTTCACGGCTTAGCATGGTTTCATACCTGGTTGTGGTTAATAGAATATTAACACAATTAATAATAAATTGTTCATTGTAAGATCAACATGAATTATATTCAAGCTAACTCAGACAGCTAATCAGGCTGGTTCTGGGCTCAAGTAGCCGCGAGTATTGGTGGCTTATTTTGATTCATTGCTTCAGAACATAGCAATGATCACATAAGGACACAAGATGAGGGCGCTTTACCTCTTGGTTTACTTTAGCCCCAATCGGTGCTCAGAAATTGCCTAAAATTAAAAAACAGTTACAACTACAAAAATGAGTTTATTCTAAATAGACTTGGTCCGCTAAAAAACGGATGCAACCTCATGAAAATTTGCGCGAACGGTGAGTTATCTTCTAGATCATCTTTTTGCGACACAACAATGAGCCCTTATATGACTTTAAAATCAACTAAATTTTCAGGCCATAAAGGAATATAATGATTACCACTTATCTCCCTATAGGCAATTGTTATATTTCCAAGATCCACAGACTCTTCTTCTAAAATATTTTTGGATACTTGAAAGGTATTATCGGGATTATTGGTATGAATAAAAATATTCACTTCGCCACTACCTATATCGTGACCGTCAACCTCTGCATCGGCAATTGATTCATCTAGTCGATCCTCAAACTCTGCAATCCACTCTAAATCACCATATAATTCTTCTGGAAATTGTATTACAAGTTGATATTTCATCATTAAAACCTTTTATTGTCGAGTAATCACTCCTTAGTAATTGGGCGTGGTTACTCGACTAATAGAGTTACCTGTAAAATGAGGAAAAAAGTTTATTTATTAATAAATTAATACTATCCTTTAACATTGCTAAACTTCAGAAAGTTTTCTTGAGTGATAATATCGCAAGAATTTTCTTTGGAAGAAAATACAATAACGGCGTTACCCGATTGGAGGTTATGCACTAGTACTCTTTCCAAGGGAAAAAGATCGTTTGAGGCATCAAGTTAGTTGAGGTAATTGTCCAATAGCTACCCGAATTTTGATACTTCTCGATCTTTTTCTTTCACGTTCTATCAAGTTTTTTTTCTCAAGCTCAACAATCATGCGGTGAACGGATGGTGGTGAGACATTAAAATATCGTTGCATGTCATTTTCAGCGGGTGGTTGCCCATTAATTTTTGTGTAGTAATAGATAAAAGCCAAGTATTGCCCCTGCTTTTCCGTGTAAATTTTTTCATCTATTTGTTCTGCTATTAGGATCGACAAGTGATGAGTTTTATGATCAGATGTCATGTAATTAAACCTTATGGATCAGGGTATGAACGTCAAATATATCGTAGAACTTAATGAATCAGAACGAAAATTTTTATTGGATTTGATTTCAATTAGTGTCCATTGCTTGTAGTGATGCGCCCAAAGGGCGTTCGCGATGGACGCTGCAATTACTTGCTGATCGCCTGATTGCATTGACCGATTTAGAGAGCATTTCACTTGAAACTATCCGAAGCCGTCTAAAAGAAAAAGAAATCAAACCTTGGCAAAAAAAAATGTGGTGTATACCAAAGTTTGATGCAGATTATGTAGCACATATGGAAGAGATACTTGATTTATATGCAGAACCTGAGAATCCTTTACAGCCTGTTGTTAACTTTGACGAAGCAATGAAGCAAATGATAGCTGATACTCGAGAGCCCATACCAGCCAGTCCTGGTCAAACAGCAAAGCAGGATTATGAGTACAGACGGGTAGGCACGGCGAATATTTTTTTGTTTTTTGACCGGCATCGAGGATGGAGAAAAGCAAAAGTAACCGAACAAAAAACAGCCAAAGATTTTGCTGAGTGTATGCAGGAGTTAGTCGATATACATTATCCGAATGCAGAAAAAATACGCCTTGTGCTTGATAATTTAAACACCCACAATCCAGCATCATTATACAAAACTTTTGCCCCTCAAGAGGCACGCCGTATTCTGCGTAAAATAGAATTTCATTACACACCCAAACATGCCAGTTGGTTAAATATGGTTGAAATTGAAATTGGTAATATGAACCAGCAATGCCTTGATCGAAGAATCGCAGATTGGGAAATGCTTAAAAATGAGCTTAGTTCATGGGAGAATGCTAGAAATAATGAGAAAGCAACGATTAAGTGGATGTTTGATTTAGATAAAGCTCGTGCTAAATTGACACGAGCTTATGAGGCGCTCAACCTGTCATAACCTCTTGGAAAGAGTACTAGGGGCTGTTGACATTTCACATTGGCAACCACAGAAGTGTACAGGCCATAGCAACTACGGATGTGTAGTTGCGCTTTAATTTATCTCTCTATAAGGATGTATCATGACAAATAACGAATCTGAAACACAACCTTGGTTTTTTACCGTTGTGTATTCTTGGTTTTTCACAAAGACTAAAAAAGCAAAAAATTGGCTCTTCCCTGAGAATATGCATTATCCAGACAATGGAGCTGGGGAGCTAATGCGCCGAACCTTATCTAAAAAAAGTCTTATTGATTCTCTTAGTTCCGGTTGGGTTGAGTTACCTTTTTGGTATAAATTTTTCATTATTACAGCAATTACGTTTACTGTAGGATTAATTGGCTTAGTAGCAAGTTCCCCAATATTTTTCTCGCTGAGCGCGCTTTTCATTTGCATTAGTGCTCATGTTGTTTTGGTTGCATATGAGCAAAATCGTTGTTCTGTTGCAGAATTAATGGCAGAAGAGACAATCTTACTTAATATGGATTTAGAATTAAAAATAGATTTAACCGTTGAAAAATCCAAAGTTTTTGATAAGACAAATGCAGTACTTGAAAAGCAAACGGAGCAACGAGATGAACAAACAAAGAATATAACGGAAAGCGGGAAAAAGGTACATCAAGTTATTAACGATTTTGGTGTGGCGGTAGAGGAGGTGAAAGAGATTACTAACGATTTGGAAACGCAGAAAAAACAATTTAGCGAAGCTTTAGATGCACCTACAACTGAATTAACTAGAGCAACTACAGTTTTAGGTGATGCGACCCAGGCTGTAGAAAGTATCACCCAATCGACACATGATTTTAAAGAAGCGGTACAAGGTCTTGCCGCCAGTGATAAACAGTACGCCGAGCATCTTGCTGAGTTTGGCCTTTTTGTCACAAATCGCATGCAAGAAAAGAAAGAGGAAAACCTAAAATTGTCGCAATCTACTGAGGCGTTAATTGCATCATTTCGTAAAAGCGAGAGGCAGTTTGATGATGTGTTCGCGGCTATGAGACAGGGGTAAACTTGTTCGATGACTTAAGTTTTGAGCTTATCAATGGAATCAGTGTGCTGTTAAGGTAAGGAGAGGAAACATGAAAAAAATTTTCGGTATATTTTCTTTAGCAGTAATGGTAGTGTTTAAATAAGTGTGTCAGCTTTCTAAAATTGTTATAATTTCTACAATTAGGAGAGCTGTACAATGTTGAATACTTCTTGTATTCTGTCCATCATTTGCAAGTTTAAATCCTGTGGAATGTCTGAGCATGTGTGGATGAACTGAAAACTCAAGTTGAGCAACTTCACCAGCTCTGGAAATGATTTTTCGAACGGTACCTGAGGGTCGCCCGGGATTGTAGCGGAAAAGACTACATGAATAATATTAGTATAAAAACAACAGGTTAAGAAGTTAAGGTTCAACGAAAGCGGCGAATAACGATCAATATCCATTCAAAATGATTAATTTACGTGTATTTGGTTCTAAAAAATCATGGAACGGTCCTTTCCGCTACAATCCCGGCCGACCCTCTGCCTGAATAATCGGGAATAACTAATCTCCGGTTTTCCATCAGGCCCTGGAGCAATGGGTTAAATTATAGGCTATTTAAGGGGTTGTAGTTCGCATTTTCCCCATTCCTGTAATTTAACCCTACTAAGCTTTCAAACCAAGTGAAATTATAAAATAGTACATGCATTAGCAAGAACATTTGTTGTAGCATCTGCCATTCGTATCGGAGTTCCCCAGAAAGAATGCTGATTATTAGCAACTCTAGATTCCATGACTTGTTTTTCAATGTTTAAGTTATTGTATTTTCTTATAAAATCACGGAGCTCAGGAATCAATACCTCATTGTAATATTTTAATAGATCGGGAACTTGATTTTGGAGTATAGTCATTCCCGTCTCTCTACCGTATCTTGCAAGAATATGAGGGATTCGAACGATTAATTCAGCTTCCCAATCTTTTTCATGGTAAGCAGTAAAAGCTAGTTTAATGATCTTATTTATTGAATCAACATTGAGTCTTGAGTAAGTTTCTATGATTTTTTTATACTCATCACCACTGGTGTCTTTGGCATAAGGCTTACAATCATTGTTATAAAGAATTTGTATTGCCAAGTGAGTTATTTCATGTGCAACATTACCTAAAAGCTCTTGATGATCAAGCTTTGCGGCGATAAAAATACGTCCTTCATCATAACGGCATCGCCCTTCCGTTGATTTATGCGACGTAACATCTAAATCCATAGTATTGACTTGATTAAAATCAAAAATAATATCAATAGTCCCTTTATAATGCTCAATAACCGATAAAAGAGGAGCGATGCCTGGAATATTAATTAACTGTTCATATATAAATCGAATGGTATCAAAATAAACACCCTCTCTTTGTAAGGTTCTCGACCTTGATAAAAGATAGAATACAGAAGCATCATTTGGTCTACTAAAATAATTAAGCAGTGCCTTATTTAAGGCGTTTTTATCGTGTTCATTCAAATTAATTATTGTTTCTTCCAAAGCCTCAGCTGCAGGGCTTTTAAAGCCTTTTGTTTTAAGATAAGCATAAATTTTATATTGCTTAGAGGATAAGGCGGTGTTGAGTGCCGAAGTATTTTGAAGGTTAAAACCATACCCGATTTTTTCACCTTCGAGAACCATATTCGTTATTTGCTCCACGTTACCTTGTTTAATGAGGTCATGAAAAGATTGGCGATTAGTAACAAACTCTATGAGTTCCTTCCCTTCTTGAGTTGCGTTATTAATTTGGGATACATCAAAATGGCTCGGAAAAGGAAAGTTTTGCTTCAACAAATAAAGCACAATCTGAATGTGTTGATTTTTCCAGGCAAGATCAATCGTTTGTTGTTGCAAATCATATAATTGGGAAAGACCTATATCGTATTGAAGGAGAAACTGTACATTGTGTAATGTTCCTTTGCTAGCAGCGATCATTATAGGGATATGGTGCATTTCATTCTCTAAACGAAGCAAATCCACCTTTTCTGAAGGAAGATACCGTTCTGATGGATTAAGCTCTAAGAGCGCTCTTAAAACGTCAACACCAGCATACTCGGCTGCTATTTCCAGGGTTCTACATCCCCCCGAGTTTTGTATGGATAGCTCATGTTGTTGACGCATTAAAAATCGAGTGCATAGAATATCATCATGCAAAACTGCGTAATCAAGTAGCCGCCAGCTATCGAATTCTTTTTCCAGATCAAGAGAAGCAGTTAACAGATCTCGTTCTTCACCATTGAATTTACCAACGAGTCGTTTCTCTAGAGCCTCAAAAATTAAGGGCAATCCAAAGTCCTCTTTTGCGCTTAACTTTTGTAACAATGCCGCTTCATTTAAAATATCTTTTTCACTCTCATTAAAAAGAGCATCATTATCATAAAAAATGTGCGTAGAACTTGCTGTTTTGAGCAGTGTGGCGCACCCCCAGCTTATGATAAAAGGTCTTTCAGGCATTTTAGCGTTAAGTTTTTTCTTAACAAGCTCCATATCAGGTTCATATTCGTCTTCACCAACAAAGACATTGATGTAATATAAGTTCTTTGCCTTTTGCGCCGCCTTATAAAACAAATCATTTTCAAGAAAACTACCTTCAAAAAACTCACCGCTAATAGTCAATACAGATAAATCTTGGTTATTTTCTATAAAATCCCAGAGATGGCCTTTGCTTGGACATTCATGGTTTATTGAGAGTTGTTTAACTCCTTGCTTGGCTACTAGTCCTATATTATGAAGAAATTTTTCAAACTGATGGAGCATGTAATTATTCCCATCTTCAAGATAATAAAGATAGCCCATCCCATCAGATATTATCATTTCCTGAGTTGCAGGGTCGTAACAGTTTTCAAGCATTTCGATTTGTTGCTTAATAAACTCATATTCGTCTTTATTTGCCCCAAAATTCTTATCATTACTCTCTTCGTCTTCGAGTTCTTCTTCGTCTTCGAGTTCTTCTTCGTCTTCGAGTTCTTCTTCGTCTTCGAGTTCTTCTTCGTCTTCGAGTTCTTCTTCGTCTTCGAGTTCTTCTTCGTCTTCGAGTTCTTCCTCGTCTTCGAGTTCTTCCTCGTCTTCGAGTTCTTCCTCGTCTTCGAGTTCTTCCTCGTTGAGGTTTAATAGTTCCGCAATCTCGCGCTTTCTATCAAGTAAAAAAGTCTTATATTCATCAATAACTTGTATTATTTTTCTAGACATAACGATTGATACTCACATAGCTAATTTTATTTTAAATAAGAAACCCAGTTAGGGTTAAAAAAACGTAACTCCCCACGTCATCCCGAGCGCAGTCGAGGGATCTGCACAATCTTTAAAGAAGCACGTTCCACTCAGGATTCAATGCATTAATCAAATCATGCTTCTTTTTGCGTGACCATCCCTTGATTTTTTTTTCTCGTTCAATAGCTACAAGGATACCTTCGCAAGCTTCATAATAAACCAATCGATCCACATTTTATTTTTTGGTAAATCCATCTACCCGTTTATTTTTATGTTCATAAACACGGCGTGTTAAATCATTAGTGACGCCGGTATACAAAACATTACTGTGTTTATTTGCTAGAAGGTAAACATAGGATTCTGTAGGCCTGTACTATTCCTTATTGTGCTAGACTGCTTCCTGATAACGCAGGAATAGTACCAGAAAAAATAGTCTGGATAGAACTGAAAATATGAAAAAACGTTACGCTTACCATAAGTAATGATCTAATTATTATTTTTCAATAGGTTGCGATTATTATATGCAGGGTATAATAAATTTGAATGAAACTATTTCTGAATTTGAAGGTTTAATACCAGCTAATCATTTCTTGAAAAAAGTAAATCAGTCTATTGATTTTTCTTTCGCTAATAAGCTTATTGAATCACTTTATAGCCCTAACAGGGGCCGCCCCGTTTTATTACCTATTGTTTTTCCATGAATTAATCCTAATGTGGTAGGATTAATTCATGGAAACTAATGAATAAATAATTTAATCCTACTATAATGGGATTATAGAGGTAATTTAATGGTAGAACTGCATTAAGACTAACATCATAGGATTATATGGCCAAGCAAATTAAAAAAATCGAAAATCCAAATTTTGATCAACCATTAACAGCGGAGTTAATTGGTAAGTTAATTAAAGCACGGCGCACACAAAGTGCGCTCCGGTTAGAGGACGCTGCTGCCTTATGTGGAGTTGCGAAACATACCTTGATGAAAATTGAGCATGGAAAAGCTACGTGTCAATTAGGGAGTGTTCTACAGATTTGCGCCGGTTTAGGAATAAACATTTATGCAAAGCCTTGGGATAAGATAAGTGAGGATGAAAATGAGTGGAGATAATCCGGCTTTAGATGTTTATTTAGGAACACAATTAATTGCACAAATTAATGTTATTAATGAGCAACTGTACTGGACATATTCACCAGATTGGCTCCAGGTAGGATATGCAGTTTCCCCTCACTTGCCTTTAATAGATGAAATTCCTTCATTAAATGTATTGCGTTTTTTGAAAAATCTATTACCCGAAGGGAGCGCTCTAGAGGAATTAGTAGCGAATTATCATTTAAGCAAAAACAATATATTTGCTCTTGTTCGGGAATTGGGTTTGGATACACCTGGTTCTTTAATAATTTTGAGTTCTAATCAATCTCTGCCTACAGATAAAACATTTAGATTGTTTAGTGATAAGGAATTAGAACAGAGATTAAATAATCGCGACACTTATGGCTTAATAATTTGGGATGGTAAGCCACGGCTTTCTGTGGCAGGTGTACAAGATAAAATTAATGTTGTCTTAAATGAAAAAGAGGAGTTGGGATTTGGGGATGGAATTTTATGTTCAACCCATCTTCTTAAATTCGAAAAACATAAGTATTCTAATTTGGTATTAAATGAATATTTCAGCATGTTATTAGCAAAAGACTGTGGTTTAAATGTTGCAGATGTCCAATTGAAACGATTTGGTCCACATCCAGCATTATTAGTAAAGCGTTTTGATAGGAAATTGGACTCTAAAGGAATGGTAAGAAGAAGCCATATCATTGATGGGTGTCAGGCAATGAATTTACCTCCTGAATATAAATACGAACAAAACTTTGGAAATGGTAGGGATGTTGCACATATAAGAGATGGGGTAAGTTTGCTAAAATTATATTCTTTCGCCGATAGCTGTATAAATCCTGCAAAAACTAAAATGCAAATCTTGGACTGGGTACTCTTTAATATATTAATTTATAACTGTGATGCTCATGGAAAAAATATTAGTTTTTTTGTAAGCCAAAAAGGGATTTCGCTAGCTCCATTTTATGATTTAGTAAACATAAAAATGTATCCTGAATTTCAGCATGAGTTGGCCATGGCGTTAGGCGATGAGTTTGATGAAAATGGTATAAATGCTTATCAATTGGCTGACTTTGCTGATACTTGTGGATTGAACAGAGCTTTAGTAGCTAGACGCTTAAAATATTTGATTGGGAAAATAAAAAACTCATTGCATAAGCACATAAAATTAGTGATGACGGATGAAAAAGAGAAAAGTTTTCTAAATAAGTATGCCGAAATAATAATAGAAAGAAGTGAGCACCTAATAAAACAGAGTAATTATATTTCTTCCATCGATTATAACCCGGAGGGTAGGGCTATTACGTGTAATAATGCACACTAAGCCTGATTAATATACCTAATCAAATGAAATGGACTCGACCATTCTAGTACGGCGTCATAAAATGCGCCCAAGAAAAAGTGCTAAAAATGGAGAGTCCGGGATGAATATTAAACGATTAGCAGTTGATTTGGCAAAAGATGTTTTTCAATTGTACGGTGTTGATGAACAAGGGCAAAAAGTATTAGAAAAGCGTCTAACTAGTCGGGAGAAGTTTACTGAGTTTGTTGTCAAGCTTGGACCAAGTTGTGTAATTATAATGGAAGCCTGCGGCAGTGCAAATTATTGGGCAAGAAAATTCACAGAATTTGGGCATGACGTCAAATTAATTTCTCCACAATATGTTAAGCCCTATGTGCAGCGGAATAAAAATGATTTTCGAGATTCTAAAGGAATAATGGAAGCGTCTTTTTGGCCAGGAACACCCTATGTAACGCCTAAAACGGTAGCGCAACAAGATATGCAAAGTTTGATTCGCATACGCAATAATTATTTAGAAATGCGTACTGCTGTCAGTAACCAGATAAGAGGATTAATGAAAGAATATGGCGTTTTTGTTAAGCAAGGCTATAAAAATTTGTGCGCCTTACTACCTGAACTAGTTGCTAGAGATAATGAAAATGGTTTGAGCTCACTAATGAAAGAGTTAATTGAAGGCCAATATTCGATGTTACTGCTATTTAATGAAAAACTAGAGGAGCTTGATATTCAAATTCAACATCAAGTTAAACACAATCAAACTTGCCAACGCTTACAGTCAATCGAGGGAGTAGGCCCACTGACCGCCTTAGCCATTTTTGCGCTTGTTGGCCAAGGTGAAGGGTTTAAAAATGGTCGCCACTTTGCTGCTTATTTAGGGCTAGTACCTAAACAGCATTCGAGTGGTAATCGTGAATGTTTACTAGGTATTAGTCAGCGAGGTGATAATTACGTACGCCAATTACTCATTCATGGGAGACGTGCTGTCGCTCGTACGTGCAGTAAAAAAACTGATAATAGAAGCTGTTGGGTCAATAGGATTAAAGAACAAGGTGGCTTCAATAAAGCGGCTGTAGCTGTTGCCAATAAGAATGCACGTATTGCTATGGCAATGTTGTTATCTGACCAACCGTATAGAAAAGCAGCCTAACCTTTAAAGGTATAAGCGAGTAATAGGTACAGAACAATAACTGAATTGCGAAGAACATTCATCATAATGTTAAACAGGTAAGACCAACGCTTGAAAAACCTGACTAAGTCTGGGGCCAAATAAGGCCGATAATCAGATAAGGAGCAAGCGTGCATAGTTCATTAGGGCACGGCAGACAATAAAAAACTTTTTGCTACTAGCAAGAAGTGTCTTTCCAGATGTCGGATATAAGACTGCAATCTTAACCATTAAACAAAGTGAGGATTATTCTTTGACAATACGGTCGAGTCCATATAAGACTTAGTTCATGGATGTGTCTGGCGGATTCAACTCGCTAATGCAACAACATATGGGGTCGCTACCCCAAATATTGACATGCCCCTTTTTTACAAGGATCCCGGCTAGAGGTCATAACAATGAGCTTTAGAGGGGAAGCTGATTTGTCTCCCGAAATGGCTTTAAGATTAAGCAAGGCTTTCGGGCGAACTCCTGAAAAAAGCCAACTAAAAATTTGGATAAACATATAAAAAATTAATACAGAATTTAGATCTCTTTATCATTGAAATTAGATTTAAAATAAATAAACAAGAGTAGGGTCTGGCAAGGGTAACGCTCGGGTCAAAGTCATCCTTAGGTCTGATTATTTTGATAATCAGACCGTGGGTAATAAGTGTAGTTAATGTAGTCAACGTTAGATAATTGTTGTAATATTGCGCATCTAACGGGAGCTGTATTAATGAAAGTTCAAAAAATTAAACTAAGCCCATACGATTACAGTTGGCTAGTTTTAGATGATAACTATTTACCTGTAAAACCCATCACAGAATTTATCCGTTATTTAAATAATGTTGATAAGTCACCATTTACTGTTAAAAGCTATGCTCATCACTTAAAGTTGTTTTGGGAGTTTTTGGTTTCTAGGCAACTTGATTGGACTAAAATTAACTTATCAAATTTAGCAGCTTTTGTTGGTTGGTTACGTGAGCTTAAGGATGAGTCTGCCGTTATTGATATTATTGAAGATCGCTCTGCACGCAAGCCGGCCACAATAAATGTCATATTGGGATGCTTATCAAGCTTTTATCGTTATCACAACCAGCTGGGTAATACCGATGTAACTATAACCGAATCAAAAAATCTGCCCGGCAATCGGTATAAAGCCCTCCTTCATCATGTGTTTAAAAATAAACCTGTTCAAAGAAGAATCATATCAGTTCGACAAGTTAAGGAGTTACCTAAAACCATTACTGATGAACAACTTGTCCAGTTAAATGAAGCTTGCTCAAATTACCGAGATAGATTTTTGGTTGCGCTATTGTTTGAAACCGGGCTTCGTATAGGGCAAACATTAGCTTTGCGTCATGAGGACATCATTTGCTGGAATAATGAGATACACATTAAATACCGGACTAACAATGTAAACCAAGTTAGAAATAAATCTTACAAATCAAATACATTGCATGTTTCTAATTATGTTATGAATTTATACAGTGAGTATGTAAGTAGCTTAGATCAAAATAGGCTGGGTGATTATGTATTCATTAACCTTAATACTTATGAACCCCTCTGTTATCCTGCCATAAAAAAACTATTTGTTAATCTCAGTCAGAAATGTGGCTTTTACATTAGGCCTCATATGCTTCGCCATACCCATGCCTCATCATTGGTAAGGGCTGGCTTTAGTTCAGAAGCGTCTCGGTCATACAAGTATACAAACAACAGTTAATACATATACACATATTGATACAAAACAGATGAAAGATGCTTTTAAAAGTTATATCTCCAAAAAGGAGCATAACTGATGAAAATGTCAGCATTAACATTAAATAAAACAGAAAATACTGCTGATCTGTTGTTAGAGAAAGATTTATGGTTAGCAAGTGATGTAGGCCTACAAGCCGATGCCACTCATGGGGCATATTATTTATCTTTTTCAAATATAACGATTGACTGGCTTAACAAAGCAGCCAAAAAATTTGTAAGATTGCAGGCGGCAACAAGAAGTTACTCCACCTGCCGCGGTTACATTCGAGGCTTTAATCATTTAAATGACTATATACAAACACTTAACACATTCATCACGCCTAATAATGTCAATCGTGCATTTATAGTGGGTTTTATTCAATATTTAGCGCAAAGAGGCTTGAATCCTATGACCCGTGGGATCACTCTTATGAATATAAGAACCTTTCATCAAGTTTCATTACAGGAAGAATGGCTGAATTTCCCAGACAAACCCTTTATTTTTAATAATGATTTGCCTAGAGATACAACAATCACACCTAAATTCATAAGCCAAGACGTTCTAATTCAGCTTAAACGCCATCTTCACTGCCTTAGTGACTGGATGCAAAGGTTCATCCTTGTATTGTTAGAAACAGGTCGCCGTGTAAGTGAGGTTTCTTTTTTAAAATTTGATTGTTTAGAGCAAGATAGCGATGGTGATTGGTTGCTGAGGGTGCATGAAAAAAAGCTTAAGCGTGAAAGGTTAATTCCAATTTCTCCTGCTTGTGTAGAAGCTATCAAAGCCCAACAGATAGATTTAACGGATAGTGGGCATATATCCCCCCTTCTTTTCCCTAGTCGACGGCAATCGAAGTCCCCTACTATTTCAGCCCCACATATAAATCGTGCATTGAATAAGTTAGCTCAAGAAAAAAATATAGTTGATGCTAATGGTATTAGATGGAAATTTAGTTCTCATCAATTTAGACATACTGTGGGCACTCAAATGATAAATGCTGGTGTACCTCAAGTTATGGTGCAGAAATATCTTGGTCATGAGTCACCCGAGATGACTGCCCGGTATGCCCATATCCACGATAATACAATGAAAGCTGCATTTGTTGATTATCAAGATAGATTGATTGATATACAAGGACAGATGAATTCTTCTAACGATCATCTAGACGCACGTTGGTTAAAGCAAAACATCCTGACTCAAGCATTACCTAATGGACTGTGTGCTTTACCTCTAACTCAGCAAAAATGCCCTCATGCTAATGCATGTTTAACATGCACACATTTCAGAACATCAAAGAAACACCTAGATCAACATAAATCACAACTTGAAGAAACCAATAGAATTATTGCTCAAGCTAATCAAAATGGATGGAAACGTGCTGAAGAAATAAATCAAGAAGTTGCTATAAGTTTAACAACGATTATAAATACTTTGGAAAATAATCCATGAGCAAAAATTTAAAAAAAACTGAGGGAATAATTAAAGCGTCTAAAGATAAAAAAGTTGAAACCATTCAAAGAGTTCTTGAGGCTTTAACATTAATGGAAAAAGAATCGATTCCAATAAATTTCCTCTCAGTTTACAAATTTACAGGTGTTTCAAGAAGCTGGCTCTACAAAGAGCCAGCCATTAAATCGCAGATAGAGAATGCAAAAGAGCGCATTAATAATCAACTAATGAGTGATCAAGCTATAAGACTTAAAGCAAAGGAAAAAGAGATTGAAGTATTGACGAAGCAAAATAAAATACTTCGTAATCAAATAGATGAGCTTAGAAAGCAGCTTGAGATATCTTATGCTAATATTTATAAACAAGGATAGTCTATTGAGAGAAAATGAAAGTTACAAACAATCCAATTTTAGTATGTATAGACACCAATTTTTTTAATCAAAAAATGTTCAATTTTTCAAGCATTAGCTTCCAAAGCTTGATAAAAATAATCAAGGAAAAATCAATAAAACTAATAATGGTTGATGTTGTTGAGAATGAAATTAAACAACAAATAGAGAAAAAAATTGAAGTTGCTAATAAAGAACTCAGCACTGTATTGAATACACCAAATTGTCGCTTTATAAAAAATGAAGTTAAATATTTATTTAAAGATCATATATCAAAGAGTTTAGAGGGGTTTGATGCTTTTTTAAAAGAAACAGATGCAATACCAGTATCATCATCAAGTGTACATGCAGAAGAAATATTAACACTATATTTCAATACCAGCCCCCCTTTTGGCCACAAAGAAATAAAAAAACATGAGTTCCCTGATGCATATATCTGTCTGTCATTGAAGGATTTTGCTCAAAAAAATAAAGAACGAATTTATCTCGTTTCTGAAGATAAAGGAATAAAACAATTTTGTGAATCAAATAATCAATATCTTCAACAAATTAAAACATTAGATGATCTACTAGATTTTGTAAATAAAAGACAAGAAAATTATCAAATTGTAATTGATTATATAAATGAAAATTTGGATAAAATAAAGTCTGAAATTTCTGATAAAGTGATGGATCAATCATATATGCTAATTAGTGACCATGCAGACAGTAGTATTGATGAAGTATCTGCCGAACAAGTAGAAATTGAAGAGATTAATATTATTTACTTAGATGAATCTACTGCTGAAATTAATATCACTTTCAAAGTAAATTTGTTGGTTGAGTTTTCTTATGCACCTGATGAGGCCATTTTTTATGATTCAGAAGACAAAAGATATTACTATATGGATCATACACAAAGTTCGTTTGAAATTGATAAAATAATTCCCGTATACCTAGAATTAGATATAGAAGACACTAACAACATAGACTTATTGAATGTAAATGTTGAGGAAATTGAAGAAACAATTGAATATTATGAACCCTATGATTATTAATTATAGTTTCTAGTTCTACGAATCTAAGGCGCTGGAGGCGTATGTTTGGTAGAAGCCAACATTTCATCGACCAATTCCATGTGATTTTCAAATTTTTTAGGGATAAAAAGAAATTTTACGTTATCGTCTCGCGGAGCTCGTTGTAACTGCAACATAATACCTCTTATGTTTTTAACGTAATCAACCATATGAGTTTTATCAGGGTCAGCTTTTTTTATTTTTGAACATACATGGTAGGTATTTTCAAAACTAGTAAATAAAAAAACTACAGGACTAGATGGTATACTACTGTTTCCTCGATTGTCACGAATATACTCCAAACTTTTAATTATTGCATCATAATCAGAGTTAGCGGGAGCTTTTAGCTCACCTTTATCATTAAGGAGATCTTCTTCAATATTTTGATATATTGGCTTGAAATCATTATCACAGATCAAATACCCGCATCTTCCTTTGTGCCCTTTTCCAAAGACAAAAATTGTGGAAGAATTATTAGACATATTAAAATCCCTTTATATATTATCTAATAATTATAGAACAAATATTGTACATCTCTAGGAGATTTAAATAACCTTATGATTTTTAAAATATTTTGTATGATTGCAAACTGTAATTACTACATTGAATACACTAAACAATAGTTCGTTTAATCTATTTATTATTTGGGGATTTGGATGAGATAAAATGACAAAGGCTTCCGAAGAAGCCTTTAACGTGGCATCAACAAGGATTGTCATCTCCATTTTGTTGTGCCAGCTACACTGGGCGGACCTTTGTGTAGTCTCGAATGCCTGATGCTAAAGCAGAGCAGGAACAATTAAATTATAGTAATTTCTATGATGAATTACAAATGATTTGTTAATTTGGATAAATTTAGTCCATGCAATACACATTTATAAATTTCTTTCATCTGCTCTCTTCCAAGCTTATTTCTAAAATAATCTCTTTTCCCATCTACAGTACGGGTATTGAGTTTTATCAAATTTAGCCGATGAAAACCTACTGTATAAAGCATATCCCCTTTCACCCAGCTTTCACGCTCTTGAAAAATGCCAATCATAGGCATTGATTTTTTAGGTAGTAAATAATGATAAGGTTGAAGTGGTTCTGGCTTTACAGTGCTAAGAGGCACAATAGTTAACAATTTATCTCTGCCTTTCAGCGCACTAGACAAGACTATAACAGGTCTATTCTTTTTAACCATTTCGGGTTCTTTAAAATCCGAGAAATCACATAGCAAAATTTGCCCTGGATTTGGATGAAAAATTATAGGCATTCTTATTCTAAATCATCTATTTTAAAGGCACTAATCATATCAGCTAAATTATATTGAATCTTTAAAAACTTATGTTATTCTACACAAATAACGATGACTACATTGAATACACTAATCCAGTAGTACCTTTAATCTATATAATCAGACCTAAGGATGTTTACGTTCAGGGTGAATTCAACTAATAAGTGCATATGCAATTTTATATCATTTCTTCAAACCGTTAATCAATTTAAATCTTATACTAGTTGCTTAGCATATCTTAATGCTTCATAAATAAGTGCAGATCCAAATCCTTGCCTTTGATAAGTAGGCATCATTGCGACATCGTCAATGCAAGGATAAAGTCAATGAACATACAACCTTATTTTCAAAATACCCAGAAAAGTGGTAAATCAACTGATGAATTAGGTGTTATAAAAACCAAAAGTCCTATTTTTCCACGTATCCATACTTCCTCCCTATTGGGCCATGGGCACAACTTTCGTTTGTTAGCGATGATTAAAATTAATTCATAAATGGTACCTTTTATTAATCTAGCCTTAATATTTTTATTCTATACTACTCGATAATATGCAAATAAATTATTCACTATTATCAATGTGAAATAAGATTGGAGCGAGATTTGATACGCTATTATAAATCAGATGAAGTGATTGCAATAAAAACTAAAAAAATTGATATCTTAGTTATTGCTGAAGTTCATGCTTATTTAGATAAGCCTGGTACGCCCCAAAATTCTTACATCAAGGAACTAAATGACGTTATTCTTTCTCAATTAATTATTAAAGCCGGATATAAAATTATAAATTATCCTATTGGAGTAGAATTTTCCGAGCAACAACGTTTGATGTTATTAGCAGAACGATTAACTAATCATTTTTTGAAGCGAAAATTAGACAGAATTCAACAGCCAGAGCAATTAAAATTCAAAGAAGGATCAGAAATTTTAGATCCACACCATCATTTGAATAGTATCTATGCAAAAGATAATCAACACCTCTTAGCCTTATTGCCAGACTTTGGGGCAATTTATGTTGCATTACGTGGTGGCTCAGGTATCAAGTTAAATAATATGAGAGAACAGGAATTACGCAATCAACAAGGTATCTTAACTGACGTTCAATTTCTTGGACGATCTCCTGAAGGATATACCGATGTTAAGGGCTCTAAGAGATTAAACCCTACAGTAGGATATGTTCGTGGTGAAAAAGCAGGAGCTCATTTTAAAGAAGGCTTTATTGCTCAGTTTGCGAGTGGGCATAAGAATGTTTGTCGCTGTTGCGATATGTGTGGGCCTGAAACTAAAGACAGCTGGAAAGACTTGGAGCGTTATTTAAACCATACAATCCGTCATAAAGCAGAAATCATACGAATTCATATTGGTGAAACGCATATCCCTCAACAGGGTAAAGACAATGTGGAACAACTGTTTAAGTTGTTAGAGCTAAAACGTTCAACAGGAGGGATAATCAAACAGGTTATTCGCTTAGGTCATGGAACGCATATGAGCTTCCAATCCATGCGCGATTGTGCAACTCATGGCTATTATGTTGAAGCCTGTTTATCCAGTAACAAGGAAACAGGAATTATTACCAAACGTAGTGAATATCCTCTTGGTCCGATGCTTCTCTTGGATGTAAGGGTCATGATCGGTACCGATGGTGGCGATTTGTATTTTACCGATCTCAAAAAAGAATATGCTTACGCCAAGAAAAATATCCATCTCTTTTGGGATGCTGTAAATAAAGGGGGAGCTGGAGTAGTAGCTTTGCCAAATGGCGATAAACTTCTTTACCAACATGTAAAACACTTCTTTAAAAACATACCTCAGGCAAATGGATGGAGCGATAATAAAGAGATCCAATTTGCTGATTTAAAACTTATAGAAGAAGCATGCAAAGATAAAATTAATGTGCATCAACTTGTCGATAATATGAATGGTTTTAAGAAAAAAATGTTTCCCGGAAACACTAATCAAGCCAGTTTAGTTGACGAAAAAACCAAGACTACAGGAGCTCCAAAAAAAATTGATTTAAGTAGTGTTCAACTATGTACTCAAAATCGTATCAGTTTAAAAGGACCTTGTATAGAACTTTCATGCAAAACAAAAGAGCAGTCAGAGTACATTCAAGGTAAGCTAAAGAAACAAAACATATCCGTTCATGAAGTGAATTATTCTCAGGGCTTTTGGCATGTTAAATTTGATAAATCTTCCGAGACAGAGGTGGTGGCTGCAAAAATTATTGGCAAACCTGCAACTCTGCAGGCAAAAAAGACAGCCCCTAGAAAACCGGAATTAGTTATAGAAAATAAATACGCTTATCAGACATTTAGTCCGTCAGCTGGAAGAAATCATTTTTTTGCTGCTTCGGTACCTAAATCAGTGACTGACAACGTGCTGAAATCATATCAAGCATTTCATGGAGATTATTTAAAAAATAAAATTTTAGAAGATATTAAAACGAAAATTCAAAAAATCAACTCGAAAGCTGATTTTGACACATATAAAGACACACTAATGCATTCATCTGAATATGCAATTCTAAAAGCGGGACAAGGATTATTTACAAGGTGTACTGGCAAAAAGACTTCCTCTCTAGCAGCGTTAGAAGATATGCTAAAACAAATAGATGACAGCATTAATAATCCCAACCTAAAAATATAAATTTATCAATAGGTTGCGATTATTACCTATAGGGTATAAATTAGATCGGCCTTATACTGCAAAGGTGATTTGAGCAACTAATTGATTCACATGGGTATTGTGAATACCGAGGATAAATGGTACTGAGACAAGTTGATTATTTGCAATCATCCTTCCTCCTTTCAATGCAGCATCACCTAACCCACTGAATCGATAACCTAATCCAAAACGAGCATATTGATTAACATCTACATCCACACCAAGCCCAACACTGTAACTAAATTGGGTTGCATTATTATCGAGGAAGAATGGGGATGTATTCATACCACCGGCTTCAATATCTGTTGCTCGAAAATTACCCATATGATTAACTGCGGCCCCTATTCCTACTGAGGCATAAGGATGAAAACGTTCATGAGTAGTCGTTAAGAATTTTACTGAAGCAAGAAATTGGTGCGCGAGGAAACTGTAGTGATAGCGATGCAAAGTTGATGTTCCAGTAGCCATGGCTACAGTATTAAACCCCTGTACCCCCACAGGGCCAAAATAACTATATTCCATGCCTGCTTGCACCAATAAATTATACCAAGATATGGGGTGTTCAATCCCTAGAAATCCCCCAATAAAACCATCGCTTCGGCCATCTTTTGAACTTCGGTAGGAATAAACCGTACCATCGCGCCCCAAGTAAGATGCCCTGCTCCCAGCATCAATATTGGCATAACCACCAAAAAAAGAAATCACTGAACGATTGCTCGTAATCGCGCAATTAATACCGGATATACCGGATTCACCTGCCAAAGTACATGAAGAATACAAACAAGCCCCGGTTATACCTAGAACAACGACTCCTAAACGCATATCATTTATCCTTAAATTAATTTCTTTTTAACATGTTACATGAGTAGTGATGCTAACATAATATTTTGTGATAATAAGCAACCAATTAGGGGTTTAGGCAGGCAAATTACAGATTTAGCAGGTGGCGTATTATGTGAATAATCAACCCCCCAATTATTATTGAGTAATTTTCCAAATCAAAATCTTTAATGACCATTTATTTATGATTATGCCTATGATAAATATCGGGATAATGAGGATGTGAATGTTTTATAGCACCATGATAGTGATAATGAGTATGTAGTTCATTGTCCTTCCATGGAAAATCATGTTCATGCTGGTGATGCTCGTCATGAATGTGGCTATGAGCATGGTTAAGCAGTTCGTGTGTATGTTCATGGTCATGGTGCTCCGTGAGATGTAGCCAGACACCAACGCACATTAATAATGATGCAATCCAAAATAATACAGAAGTTTCCTCATGAAAAAATAAAATCGCAATTCCTGCACCAATAAATGGCGCTGTTGAAAAATAGGCTCCTGTTCTCGCAGTCCCTAAACCACGCAAAGCAAGAACGAACAGAACTAAGCTAACACCGTAACCAATAAAACCAACTAAAAGTGCATAACTGACAGTTAACCATGAAGGGACGGTCAAACCAAAACAAAGCGCAAAGCTTGTGTTCACAATGCCAGAGACAAGACCTTTGCTTCCCGCAATGAACAAAGGATCACCAGAAGAAACTTTTCGTGTTAAATTATTGTCAATCGCCCAACAGAGGCAAGCCCCTATAATGAGAAGCGAGCCATGCACACTTTGTTGGCTTGTTTCACCGTAAGGCCAAGATAAAAGAATACCCCCTACTACAATTAAAAACATACCAAGCACAATCCAGAAAGATGTGTTTTCTTTAAAAACAATCCATGCTAATAAAGCCGTTAGAACTGCCTCAAAATTCAATAGCAATGATCCAGTTGCAGCACTTATTTGCAGTAAACCGAACATTAATAATATTGGTCCTAAAATACCACCGAACCCGATAGCGCCTAACAACCAAACCCAGTCATTTGTTACTAATCCAGAAGATCTCCATTCATGATCTTTAATCAATCGTGTCAAAATTAATCCTAATCCACTACCTAAATATAATAATCCAGCAAGTAGTAAAGGCGGAATTTGACCCACGAGTTCTTTGGCAAACGGCATACTTGCTCCAAAAAAAAACGCGGCTCCAAGGGCGGCACAGGTAGGCGAAACTAATCGACTGTTTAACATGGCTACTCTCTCCAATTTGAATCAATTATCAATAAAATAGAGTCCTGCTGCAAATACCACATAAAGTAATCCGAAATAGGATAGACGGCGACCACTCAAAGCACTTTTTCTTAAGAGTAGATGTAAACAAAGGATTGATACCATGGTTATCAAAGCACCCCAAACCAAGGCTTTATCGAGAATCCATGGTGTAAATATAATGCCTAATGCGCTTGGGACAGTAGCCTGAATCATCATTGCACCACTGATATTTGCCAGCGCTAATATTTGTTTTCCCTGGCGAACCCATATTATTGCATTCATGATTTCTGGAAGTTCTGTGGCTATCGGGCTTAAAAGCAAAGCCACCATCTGTGGTGGTAAACCAAGTAAAGGGCCAATGACATCCAGCTGATGAACAAAAACATTCGAACTCAGAAAAATTACAATTAGGGCAAGTCCTGTTTGTAACAATGCCCAGCAATGTGAAGGATTTTTGTCATGAGATCTTATTTTCAGCGGTTCTAAAAAATCCAAATGATCCGGATCATCTGTTCCTTTCATTTCCTGTCTAACATAAGCAGCATAAGCCAGTAAGAACAATATCCCCAACCATGGCTTGAACACAAAAGCAACTAACCCAAGTATAATTTTAAAGACGAAAATACTCATGAACCATTGCTGATCATATCCTAAGCGAAGCTCAGTTGCTTTAGATATAAATTTTTTGTTATGTTGTTTTTTAGAGATGATAAATGTCCATCCTACAACAGCATAAGCAATAGTTGCCAAAACCAGAGGCCCCCCAATTGCAGCCCCTACGCCGATATCTTTTTGAGCTGGACTAGTACCAAAAACCACCGCTACAAAGGTCACTACACTCTCAGGAAGGGCTGTACCAAATGCGGCTAAAATGCTACCAGTCGCGTTTTTAGTCACATTAAACTTACGACCGACCCATTCAACCCCATTAACAAAAAATTCGCAGGATAAGTAAATAAATACAGCGGATAGGAGTAACAACATAACAGTAATAATCATTATTTCATCCTGTAAAATAAACATAAGTCAGAGTTAAATATCTTCAAAGTGGTACGTGCCATAAATTTGAATATGCTTAAATATCAAAGCGGATATTTTTTGTAAATGTGCGCTTAGAATATCGAGTCCTTCTGCTCGAAGTTCGTCAACTACCTGTTGTATCTTTGGAATTAAATGATGTGTTGAAACAACCCCTTTCAGATTTAACGGGTAAATCTTTTTTAGGGAGAGTGTTGTCACCCTCCCCTTTTGCTGACATCGCAGCCAACCATCGCGTTCAATTATTTTTATTATTTCCGCGCTCTTCATATCTTTAGATGATACACACCACACATGAAATTAAGGAAGACCTTTCCCCGCAGCCCAACAAACACTAATCACTTCAAATAATTTCAAGAGATTTCTTACAAAAAAAACAGCATACCAGCCAATGCCTTAATAGTGCAGAAACGTTATACTGTACTTGTTTGGCGCAGCTGGGATGTTGACAGGATGTTGAGACACTAGCGAGTTCAAGGATGAACTCAAATCAATGGCATTTACAGCTGCGCACAGGCACAACATAAAAACCCATTAACTCTCAGCTTAACTTTTTATAATAAGATTACATCTGGCTACCCAACTAACTCTTTAGCCTTATCCCAAATGTGCATTAATTCATCAAAGGGTAGGCCTTCAAGATTAATCAATTCACGTTCCTCAGCAATCAGTTTAATTGCTCGTAATCGCCTTTCAAATTTAGTGAGTGATTGCCCAAGTGTTACTCTAGGACTTAACTTGCAAAAAATACACAGCGAAAACACTGCATGAAGTAAATCGCCAATTTCTTCTTGTAAAGCGGTTTGATTGGCTTTAGATGGGTCATTATCCAGGTGCTCCTTGATTTCATCACACTCACTGTGAATTTGATTCATAATTTGGTCTGCATTTTGCCACTTAAACCCAAATTGGGAGGCTTCCTCCTCCTGTGCTCTAATTTTATCTAAAAGTTCCATGTTCAACCTAAAGGTGATTTGATGAGGCCATCAGTTTTGTCAAACTACAACCATAAAACCTACATCACAAAATTGATAACTAAAACTGATTTTACAACGGTTAGGGGTTGCACGTAAAATACCTTATTCGTTCTCTTTACTCATCGGCATTTAATGTCCAGCACAACCATAGAATAGTCGGACTTATTCTCCAAGCAACACAATCAATAGTGTACCTGGAATCACCCTGCCCCGCTAACCCATGTGTTACCATATCCTTTCGATGCATTGCCAAATATTCTGCACAGAGATCTGCAAAACACACAGATCCAAGCTTATTTTGCTGCTATAGCTCTAAATATCAAGAGATTAATGTTTTTTAGCATTTATTATTATAAAGCATGTTTGATCTTAATTTAATCATATTTTTCAATAGGCCGGCACGTTTACCTTACTGTGTATCTTTTAAAACAGTAGAGATGTTTTTTAATAGCATGGTTAATGAAGGTCAATAGGCTATTATTAATCATAATACGCCCATAAAAAACCCAGGTTTTTTTATGATGACACTAGACTGGAACCTGTCTTATTTGGAATGGTTATCTAACTTTTTTGTTAATTCAAATCCAATATCAGTTGATCAACAATGGATTTTGGATCGACTGGAGAAATCTGGATATAAATTATATGATACGGGTATATGCTTTGGGATTGCTCTTATGGGAATGCAAGCCATTTTAGCACAAGATACCAAGAGGTTTTTTCAACGAATAGGAAAGATACATGCAACACCTATAGATTCATTTGCAGATGAAACGAAAAGATTTTTTTTTATTAAGGAAGAAATTTTTGCTTTTTTTGATGGAGTAATCATCTATCAAAATGCGTCTATGTTCCCACAACTCTTTAAAAAAGAACCAGCCTCATGTTCCGCCAACGCATTATTAATGTATCCACGAGCAAACCCTCACGGCCTTGCAAATGTAGTGACTCCAATCCGGTTTTCGGGAATATACAATCACATTGAGTTAACTATTTTTTTTGCGGAAATACATCGAATAATGCAACAGGAAAAAATCAGTTTTCCTGTGGCTTTTGTATTAAATAATGGTGATCATACTATTACAGTTGGTTATTTTCCGCATGAACGCAATGCACCATGGCAATTAATTGATGCAAATCAATTGGGAACAAACCAACTTATGAATAGCCATCTTATTGCCGAAACAGTCTGTTTTGCTCATTCTGATGATAAAAATGTACTTATGGCTGTAGAGGTTTTTGTTGAACGTTTCTACGAAAAAGCCATAACTCATTGTTTTTCATTATTATCAACACAAGAGCGTTGGAAAAAAATACAAACCATTTCAAACGAGAAATTGAAATTCGTTAGTTCAAATGGTTATACCTGGCTTTTAATTGCTGCGCGCTTTAATCCTCAAATGTTAGAAATTTTGCTTAATACGGCTGAGGATAAAACAGACAAAATAAACCTCTTGGCTCAGTGCGGTCCGAACGGATGGAATTCTTTAATGACTTCGCTCCATTGCCATCATGAATATGCTAAGCCCTTACTGAAAATCATAAGCACCTTTGATCAAGAAAATAAAGCCTATGTTTTAAAACAATGTAGTACAGGAGGTTGGAATGCATTATTAATCGCAGTATTTTCAAATACGAATCAGCTCAACCCGTTATGGAAGCAAATTATATCGTTAAAAGATGAAAAAATACGCAAAGAAATATTAGGTCAGTCCATCTCTGATGGATGGGGGCTCAAAGAAGCTATTAAGGAACACAGAGTGAGTAAGGAGTTTGTTGAGCTGATTAAAAAAATAGACTTGGATATTCTTCTACAAGAAAAAAAACCAAACCAAAACGCTTTATTTAGTCAACCAGAAAAGGACATCAAGGATCAGGATACTCCATCAGAAAGTGCCTCTCGGCCGGGCTCCTTGTAAAAAAGGTCATGCTATTATTTAGCCTTTGTAAGTTTTATATTCCAGTAAATTACTAATG
The DNA here is from genome assembly GCA_963844185.1 of uncultured Gammaproteobacteria bacterium. GTDB lineage: Bacteria > Pseudomonadota > Gammaproteobacteria > Legionellales > Legionellaceae > Legionella. The sequence goes on along the minus strand of CAWJMX010000009.1, from coordinate 130,675 downwards.
CTGCTTCTTGAAAGAAATCTGCATTCAACGTTTATCTAGAAAAGAGAATGCCCCAATAAAGGGATTCCAATGTTGGGTATCTTTTATCTTTGCAAATACAGCCTTATTTGTATAAAATAATGATAAATCAGCATGTTAATGAGAATTTGATGGCGCGTGAAGGCAAAGCGAAGGTTTTGAGTGAAGCAGAATTTAAAATACTGCTTTTGGCCGCAAAGGTGGGTAAATTTAACACACGCAATACAGCGCTTGTTTATTGCTCGTTCGGATTAGGTTTGCGCGCCAAAGAAATTGCCTCCTTAACCATTGCCGATGTGGCCAATGCGCAATATCAATTGCTCGATGATATTTGTTTAAAACGTTCAATGACCAAAGGCGAAAAACAGCGTCATGTGTATTTGACGCATAAAAAAATACGCGAGGTCTTGCAAGCGCATGTAAATGAGTTAAAAGACACACCACGCCATAAAGCATTGTTTCAAACACAACGCAAAAGCCGCTTCACCGCCAACACCTTACAAAAGTGGTTTCGCGCGCTCTACGATAAAGCAGGAATTCGTGGGGCAAGTTCTCATTCGGGTCGGCGAACCTTCATCACCCGCCTTATTGAACAAGGTGCTGACATTAAAGCGGTATCCCATCTAGCGGGGCATGCAAATATTGTTACCACCACCATTTATATAGAAGACAATCCTGAACGGCTAAAACGAATCGCTAATCTGGCGCTCTTTTAATGAGCCCCTGGTTCACCACATTGCCCTTTTTACACCTGATTAATTATGCACCCAGGCAAACATATCATACTGCCCGCTTTGAAAAAGATATGCGTTATTATGTGATTCGTTTAAGCAAGGATTTATTAGACGACTGGGTGATCACCTTAATCAATGGCCGCATTAAATCAAAGCGTGGACAAATCCGTACTCTGGCTTTTGCCAATTTTAATGACGCGTTGGCGCATTTTTGCGTGCTCGCCGATATTCGCCATCAGCGCAATTATCAGCTTAAAGAATTTTTCTCTGAGAACCCCATCCTAATGCATCTATTGCCTTTTTCAGAAAATTCTAATGAGGATGCGGCGTTAGTAAAAGTTAAGGTTATTAAAAAGACAAATCCTGACAAGACACCAAGAAAAAATCCCAAGCCAACGAAAAATAATGAGCCATATAGGGATAATTTTATCCAAATAGGCTTTTCATTTTGATAAAATCACCAAATCAGTAAGCCAATGAACGCAAATTAAACGAACACTATCAGCCCTGCTTGATCAATATTAAAGCTTATGTTTATCAAAACCTTATAATACTTGATAAAATCAACGATTGACTTAATACAGTGAAACTGTATTGCCACTTAGTAGATAATCGTCTAAACAATAGATTTAAAGGTCAATTTTTTATTTTGGCATTGCCACAAGCAATAAAACCGGTTCTGACGCAAAAAGTTATCCGTCAAGAGAAGATCCTGATTTGTGCATAAGAATGGTCAACGATGCTCCGTTTTAAATGGCGGCATTTTAAGCAGGATATTATTTTAATTCTGGTCAGATGGTACCTGGCATACTCATTGAGTTCCCATGATATTGAAGAATTAGCCCGGGAACGCGGGCTAAAAGTAGAGCATACCACTCCACTCCACCATTAATCGCGGGGTTATTTGCCTAGAAGAAGCATTTCGCACGCACTACAAGCGTCCTGTTGGTATTTCCTGGCGAATGGATGAGAGTGTGCTGCAGCAAGCTGGATGAGGGATGAGAGTCGGCCTCTCATATTCGGTTTACAGGAACTGATTATAAACCACCGTAAGCTGCTGAGGTAAAGAGCCACGGTAGTGAGCGTTACGGAAAAGGTACATTAGATGCATCAGGTGTTGTTCAAGAAGACGAGCACAAGTGAATCTCCGCTCAAGTGTCGAAATACGAAATGGGGTCAAAACTGCGGAGTTTTCGTTGCTGCAGGATAAGTTTGGAGGCAACCTGTTTACTGACCAAACGGCCCCCGGCATCGAGGAGGCGTGATCTTGAACTGGGCCCCTATGTGGAACTGCAGGAACCTGTCGTGACGATGATAAGAGAAAGGCACAAGCAAGAAATTGTGAGGCTGACAGTATCAATGCGTTGCACAGGGGTGGACAGGCTTGTAGTAGTGTTGAAGTAACTGTACTGGTTATGGAGCGAAGGAGCCTGGCCACTATGCTGTAGACAATCAGTCAACTGGAATAACAGGAGGAACTCATTGAATACAGCAAAACCGTTTATGATATCGAAGCAACTCGTGGTGCAGGCATACCGTAAAGTGAAAGCCAATAAAGGTTCATCAGGAATAGATGGTGAATCAATTGAGGCATTTGAAGTGAACCAATCTATATCGGATATGGAATCAGATGTCTTCCGGCAGTTATTTTCCACCATCAGTAAAATCCGTTCCAATTCCAAAGAAGTCAGGAGGTATAAGGATTTTTGGTGTTCCTACTGTTGCAGACAAAGTGGCGCAAATGGTTATTAAAATAATGCTGGAGCCTATTCTTGAACCCCTATTTGATATAGTATCGTTCAGGACGTTCCGCTCATCAAAGAAGATTATGAGGAACTAAGTTTTGAATTTCTTAGTTATGAATTTCGCCCAAGGCGATGCGTGAACAAGAAAGGCGAAGAGCATCCAAATTTTCTTCCTGCAATAAGCAAAACATCAAAGAAGGCAATCAACCGAGTAATCCGCAGTTGGCACATACAACTGAAAAGCGAGAAATCATTGGTTGAATTATCGAAGATGTTTAATCCAGTCTTGGCAGGATGGTCTATCTATTATGGACGGTTTTATCCTTCTGCACTCAATAGAATATGGCAGAACTTTAACGCATATCTTGTTCGCTGGGTAAGCAGGAACTATAAGGGATTCGCCAGGCATAAAGGACGAGTTAGAGACTCTCTTGATCGTATTGCCAGAGCAAATCCTCATTTATTTGTACCCTGGAAGCAGAACATATTTCCAAATGGTAACGTGGCGGGAGCTGTATGAGCGGAGACGTTCACGTACAGTTCTTGGAGAGGCTGAGGGTAAAACTCCCTTGGTCTACTCAACGTGCGCCGGGCATGGCGTGCAGCGCCAAACCGGCGCACAAGTTATCAAATGAAACGGAAACGGGGATTCCGTACCAAGAAACTCTCCTAGTCTAATAACCTTGCATCAGTATTAGAAGCAAAGAAAGATGTAAACCAAAGATAACTGTGCATCATGGCGCTGGCAACCAGCAAGCGAAAGCGAACTGGGAATTGACTTGGAGGTGAAAGTCTTCTGGAGGCCTAAAAGAAGGTAAAACGGTTGATTTCATGCTGTCAGAAAAGAGAGATGAGCCTGCTGCACGGGCATTTTTTGAGAAAGCGATTGGTTCAAGCGGTATTCCGGACAAAATCACTATGGATAAAAGTGGTGCCAACAAAGCGGGTATCGATAGCATCAACCTGAATCTGGCGTTTCTGTTTATGTTGGGTGGACTGTTCCACCAGCTCACTGTGAGACAAATTAAATACTTTAATAACATCGTTGAGTAAGACTGTCGATTTGTGAAGAAAATCACAAAACCCATGAAGGGATTTAAAGCGGTTCACTCTGCAGCGGCGACATTAGCTGGGATTGAATTGCACCACATGCTCAGGAAAGCACAACATAAAGAATCCTCTAATCAAACTATTTTTGAACAGTTCTACGGGCTTGCGGCGTAAACTCATCCAAAATCCCTGTGCTTTTCGTAAACAATAATGTTTGCGACAGAACCCATTGTTTTCCACAGACCTCCTATACCCGTTTTAAAAAAGATTGGGATGAGCTGCCTTAGCACTTTGGCCCCAAAAGGGACGAATTTTCCTTATTAGAGCGAGGGGATTCATTTTTTGCTTTTTTAGAGGTGGGGTTGGGAAAAAAAGTCATTTCTATCTCTTCTAATTTTCGCCTACCTTTTGGGGATAAAAAATTAATTACCGCGTTATTATTCATAATATAGGCAATTTCATAAGGGGAAATAGCTATTTTTTGGTCATCTCTGGCTCTATTTTGCTTTAAAAAATAATCCATACGCTCAACAATATTATTCTCATGTTGACCAGCAAATGTTCTTAAGTCATTTACAGTCGCCGTATAAGATAAGGAAGGGTCAGCTCCTACATCGATTAATGCTTCCACTGCAGCAGCATAACCCTCTTGAGCTGCAAAAAAAACGGGGGAACGTCCCATTCTATCATCTTTGTTGATATTCGCCCCACATTTTGCAAGCTGAATAATCGCTTCTATATTCCTATATGCTATAGCAACATGAAACGGGGTCAATCCATTATTATCTTGAGTATTTAAATTTGCCCGATGCCTGGCAAGTTCAGCAATGATATCAACATCATTATATGCAGCAGCAATATGAATCGGAAGAATTCCACTTCCATCACTCCTATTTGGATCTGCTCCATAGTTGAGTAACTCAGAAATTACCAGACTATTATTTTGAGTGACTGCAATATGCAGTGGAGTAACTCCATTATTATCTCCTAAATTTCCATTAGCTCCATGTTTGATAAGTGCTGTTAGCATGTTAACGCTATTTTTTTCTGTGGCTATGTGAAGTGGAGTTCTTCCTCCTGCCTTGTCTCCTAAATTTACATTAGCGCCCTGTTCAGCTAGCTCGATGACAGCGGAAAGATGGTCATTGCAAGCTGCCGCATAAATTGGGGTACCCCCTTTTTCATGTCCTTGATTTAAATCTGCTGCTTGTCTCGCAAGGACCTTTATGGATGCTACATCACCACGAATTGCAGCTAAATAGATTGGTGTAAAGCCTTGATTTGATAAATTTGGGTCAACCCCATTCGAACAAAGCAACTCAACAATGTCTGCATCACCTAGTGAAACTGCCAGATAGAGCAATGTGTAGTCCCCATAACATTTATCCAAACGAAGTCCATAATTTGCAATACACTCACTTAAAATTGAGGCATGTTTATTTTGAGTTATAATATAAGTTAAATCATACTGATCCAATTCACGCTCAAACCTATCTTTAGTTAACACATGTTTTTCTTTGAATTGGTTAAGAAGATTGGTCATCTTGGGCAACAATAGATTATCGCCCGTTGTAAAAATTGATGTATTAAAACCAATATATGCGTTTGAAGAAGCCAATTTTAGAGAATCCGCTATTTTTCCTGAAAGGAAATAAGTTTCTTCCTTACGAAAGGGAAGAGGGGGATAGTGATTGGCATCCATAAATCGCCACCCTTCCTCTGACCTATAGCTCAATGCAACAGTATGATCAATGCCACTCAATAGGATTCCCCAAGTTTCTTTTAAGAAGATAGTCGAGTTATCTATAGTAGTCCTGAGTTCATCTAGATTTTTTTGGATTTCTTCTATTGTGTAAACTCCGGGTTCGGAATAAATTTTAGATAAGCCACAACGATTCTGCATCGTATCTGAAGTAGCAATACTTGAGATAAATTCAGTATCTGATTGGGAAAGAAATCGGCCAAAAAGCAAGGTATATCTCTCTGGAGAATGTTGTAGTTCCAGGTGATCTAAAAAGGCATGAATATCCAGTATTTTTCTATCTTCTTCAGTTAAATTAAGTCCTTTTTTTTCTTTTACGGCGTCGATCAAACTAACTAATGAATAACCATAAGAACGAATATCATTCATGCGGTTTTCAAATAACGCTTCTTCATCAACCAAGCGAGCTTCTAGCCATCTCACAGCAAAACCGTTACAGCATCCTAATGATTTTAGATAGCCTAAACCTTCTTGCAACGAGATAATTAAGGGACAATCTGCTGGCAAAGCGCGCTCCTTTTAGTTAATTTACAGCAAGAATACATCGATTGATCATTTTGGTCAAATTATAACCCATTGATAGGCCGACTGGGATTGCCTCAGGTGGTTATGATGTGACAGGATAATTAGCCACATCACATAATTTACTGTTAGTAATAGAAGATACGACAAGCCTGGTCAACAGTCATGAATTAAGCAAACAACGGGGTTATATCAGCACTAAGGTTCTGTCGCAAAAATTATTGTTTACGAAAAGCACAGGGATTTTCGTAAACAATAATTTTTGCGACAGAACCATGTGTGCTCAACAAGAGCTAATCGCCCTTATTTTAATTTTACTTTACTTTTTAATGCCATACAGTGGGTTACCAAAGCAGAAGAGGCCTTTGCATAATTACTTCCTGAGCCTAAAGAAACCTCCGAGCTCATCGACTCACCTTTGTCTGCGCGTTGTATAATGGAACCTGCTTCTTTATGAAAATCGGCATGGGCTGCTTTGATCATCGAAAATTCGGGATGCATTGTATAAGCAGCTGACTCAGCGGAGTGTAACCACTTGCCTAAGTCACACTGATTATCCGCAGATACCTCAGCAAAATTTAATGACTTATCAGGCTTATTAATATAAGTAGTTAATTTCATTTTCCAAACAGCATGTGCTTTAATTGCATCATCAAAATTCATCTTACATTCCTTGTTATTTTTCTACAGTATAGACTACCGAATAAACTTCTTTAAAATCATTTTAAAAGGACTAAATTCTGTAAATCCTCTTTGAAAAAGATTGGCTCCTACAAATACAGTAAATTATAAAAAATGGTTCTGTCGCAAAAGCTTAACAAACTTCTAGAATTAAATCATAGTAATGACTATTGGTGATATATGCTCAGTTTCAAGCAGCGTCATTTTAAGCAAGATATGATATTAATGCTGGTTCGTTGGTACTTAGCCTACGCATTGAGCTACCGTGACATTGAAGAACTCGCAGCGGAGCGCGGTTTAAAAGTCGATCACTCCACCATCAATCGCTGGGTAGTCCATGCATCGTTTCGCAAACGCTGTAAGCGCCTAACTGGTGTATCCTGGCGAATGGATGAGAGTGTGCTGCAGCAAGCTGAATGAGGGATGAGAGTCGGCCTCTCATATTCGGTTTACAGGAACTGATTATAAACCACCGTAAGCTGCTGAGGTAAAGAGCCACGGTAGTGAGCGTTACGGAAAAGGTACATTAGATGCATCAGGTGTTGTTCAAGAAGACGAGCACAAGTGAATCTCCGCTCAAGTGTCGAAATACGAAATGGGGTCAAAACTGCGGAGTTTTCGTTGCTGCAGGATAAGTTTGGAGGCAACCTGTTTACTGACCAAACGGCCCCCGGCATCGAGGAGGCGTGATCTTGAACTGGGCCCTTATGTGGAACTGCAGGAACCTGTCGTGACGATGATAAGAGAAAGGCACAAGCAAGAAATTGTGAGGCTGACAGTATCAATGCGTTGCACAGGGGTGGACCGGGCTTGTAGTAGTGTTGAAGTAACTGTACTGGTTATGGAGCGAAGGAGCCTGGCCACTATGCTGTAGACAATCAGTCAACTGGAATAACAGGAGGAACTCATTGAATACAGCAAAACCGTTTATGATATCGAAGCAACTCGTGGTGCAGGCATACCGTAAAGTGAAAGCCAATAAAGGTTCATCAGGAATAGATGGTGAATCAATTGAGGCATTTGAAGTGAACCAATCTATATCGGATATGGAATCAGATGTCTTCCGGCAGTTATTTTCCACCATCAGTAAAATCCGTTCCAATTCCAAAGAAGTCAGGAGGTATAAGGATTTTTGGTGTTCCTACTGTTGCAGACAAAGTGGCGCAAATGGTTGTTAAAATAATGCTGGAGCCTATTCTTGAACCCCTATTTGATAATGATTCTTATGGGTATCGTCCAGGACGTTCCGCTCATCAAAGAAGATTATGAGGAACTAAGTTTTGAATTTCTTGGTTATGAATTTCGCCCAAGGCGATGCGTGAACAAGAAAGGCGAAGAGCATCCAAATTTTCTTCCTGCAATAAGCAAAACATCAAAGAAGGCAATCAACCGAGTAATCCGCAGTTGGCACATACAACTGAAAAGCGAGAAATCATTGGTTGAATTATCGAAGATGTTTAATCCAGTCTTGGCAGGATGGTCTATCTATTTATGGACGGTTTTATCCTTCTGCACTCAATAGAATATGGCAGAACTTTAACGCATATCTTGTTCGCTGGGTAAGCAGGAACTATAAGGGATTCGCCAGGCATAAAGGACGAGTTAGAGACTCTCTTGATCGTATTGCCAGAGCAAATCCTCATTTATTTGTACCCTGGAAGCAGAACATATTTCCAATACAGTTCTTGGAGAGGCTGAGGGTGAAACTCCCTTGGTCTACTCAACCCTATATCAAGATAAAAGGCCAATGGATGTACTTGTATCGAGCCGTTAATAAAGAAGATAAAACGGTTGATTTCATGCTGTCAGAAAAGAGAGGTGAACCTGCTGCACGCGCATTTTTTGAGAAGGCCATTAGTTCTAACGGCTTACCAGATAGGTAACTATAGATAAAAGTGTCGCTAATAAAGCCGGAATTGATACGATTAATTTACACTTGGCGCTGCTATTCATGTTGGGTGGACTTTTTGTCCGGTTCACTGTGAGACAAATTAAATACCTCAATAATATCGTGGAACAAGAGCATCGATTTATTAAGAAAATGACCAAGTCAATGAAGGGCTTTAAAGCATTTTACTCAGCGATGCTACGTTAGCTGGTATTGAATTACATCATATGCTCAAAAAAGAATCAGCATATCCAATCGGCCAATCAAACTGTTTTTGAACAGTTCTATGGACTGGCGCTTTAAACTCGCCCAGAATAAATCCGTTCGTGGCCTAAAAATATTTTTGCGACAGAACCGTATTTTTCGTATAGCCTCTTAGTAAATTTTATTTTGTCTTTAAGTAATTCCTTTGTTACAGTCCCTTAAGTAGTAAAACAACATTAAAATAGGGATTTTTATCATGTTAAACAAAAGGTTATTGGGATTGTTTTTATTATTTGCACAACAAACTTCTGCTGGAAAACCGCCTTTGGTAGAAACACTACAAAAAAAAAGCTCAGATGCTATTGCAGAGCTCACGGTAAAGTCCAATGAGCATAGTGCGGTTGTCTGCTCTAACTTTGTTCAAAACTGCACTGTAAATATCAGTAGCCTTACTTGTCTGAATCCCCCTGGTTTCATTACCGTGACCAATAACTCCATAATTAATGCAAGAAATATAACCGCATCATCTACTGATACAAATTTCCTAAGTTTTGTGTCTCAAAATAATGGGTGTCCACAAATATTAAGTCCAAGAGCCAGTTGCACTATCTCATTTATTTCAAGTGCATCCAATCCGTTTCTAGTGCCTAATGTAGTGGTTAAAGGAACAAATACGAATACGACTTTTTTCAACATTAATGCATTGCAATGTCAACCAGGAGCAACAACATTGAGTGCTACGCCATCAACCTTAGCGCTCTCGGTTAACGATACAATACTCAATCCAGCGTTAACTGGGAATCCAAGGCAGATTACGATTAAAAATACTGGGGTAAATGAGGCTACAGGCTTAAGCATTGCCTACCCGACCTGGCCTGGAGGAACACCTGCAACTACAGCATCATCGACTTGTGGCGCTACACTGGCCGCAGGCGCTACATGCACAATTACAGTCACGCCAGGCGTTAACCCGACTTCTAGCTGCAACACAGGGATTGCGCCAGCACCAGACACAATTACGGTGAGTGCCACCAATGTTGCCACAACAGTAACGAGCGATATTGTGGTATTGAGTTACGGCTGTCAGTATCAAAGTGGTTTTCTTTATTCAGTAGATGACACGACCGCCAATACAAGCAGTATTGGCGGTAAAGTGGCATCACTGGTAGACCAGGCCGCGCCTTATATCGGCTCAGGCCCTCAGGCTACGAGTATTATTTGGAGTTCCAATGGAAGCGGGAGTACAAGCGCAAACGTCAGTAATGACATTATTCCATTAATTTCTGATAGCTCGACGCCAAACGATTCTTACGCCAACGCACAAACAACATACAACTCAACTTACTCCAATGAAAGTACTTTTCCTTTTCCGGCATCCAGTGCATTTGCCACTTGTAATGGAGCAAGTGAGGGGCAGTGTAATAGCGGCAATATTTTAGCGCTTTATGACGCCTATAAAACAGGCTATGGTATTGGCGGTAGTCCTTATACCCTTTCTCCTGGACCAACAAACCGAACAGATTATGCCGCGGGCTTATGTACGGCAACTATTAATACCTATTCTGATTGGTATTTGCCCTCCTCTTGTGAAATGGATGCGGTGTATGGTACGGTCACCTGTTCTGCAGGAGCACAAAGCATAGTGGTCAATCTTTCATTCTTGCTTGGAGACCCAAACGCAGGAACACCAAGTACTTCATGTATTCCTCCTAGTGGCACAGATTGTCTTGCAGGCCGCTACTGGAGTTCTACTGAATACGCAGGTAATCCACAGAATGGCGTGTGGTACGAGACCTTCAGTTCTGGTGGTAGCACTCACTTCCTCACCCTCGTTAAGTCCAATCGGTATGGAGTGAGGTGTTCTCGGGCTTTAACCCTTTAGCTCTTTTCTTTTGACCTTGCTTTGCAAGATCGGCGAAGCGGGTCATTAATTTCCAGGTTTTGTTATGGCGTTGTATACAGAATTACCGGTTTATCGAGATACCTACCAATTGATTTTAAGGATATTTGAAAATCACCAAGGAATTTAGCAAAGAATACAAATACACGCTGAGCCAGGATATGGAAATTGATTGCGCTAGACTGGCTATAGGTTCTGACGCAAAAGTTATCCGTCAAGATAAGATCCGGATTTTTGCATAAGAATGGTCAACGATGCTCCGTTTTAAATGGCGGCATTTTAAGCAGGATATTATTTTAATGCTGCTCAGATGGTACCTGGCATACTCATTGAGTTATAGGTAACTATGGATAAAAGTGACGCTAATAAAGCCGGGATTGATACAATTAATTTGTCGAGTAGCCACTCCCCATTACTGAGGAGCAGCCCTCTAAGAACGATGCGGGCTAGTTTCCCAGCACATCGCTCAAGCCCTCATAAGGCTGATTGAGTTCAGCCCAGCAGTTGCAGCAGTTGTTGGCAGATTTGCTTTCCTAGTCTTCTTTTCCCGTTCCTTGAAATACGCTTTGAAACGAGGGTCAAATGGATTTGCTTCTACTTTCACTTTTATATGACGTCTAATGTGTGTGTCCGATGCTCGTTTAAGATAAAGTGGTTTCTTATTTCCCTCTTTGTCTTTTACAATGCAATGAAATCGCCAATTGTCGCCAGCAAGTTTCGTAAAGTATCTGCGAAAGATCCAGCGCTTGCCTTTTCTGGCGTGTCTTTTCAGGCACCATCTTTCCCCAGGGCTGCATAGATTTCAGAGTCAATCCTTGCAAATACTTTTGACGATACGCCTCCTTTATAGTAATTAGTCCAGCCCGTTATTTTTTGGTTCAACTGGTGGATCAATACTTCTGTGGGAAGAGCTATTGCTGACTTGATGATTGCTCGAACATCCTCGAGAAACGTTTTAATACTCGCTTTGGACGGCTTGATTAATAATTTCTCGCACGGATATTTTCGGATATTAAATCCAAGAAAATTGAATCCGTCTTCTATTTTGGTGATTCTGCTCTTCTCAATGGATAACTCCAAGCCTACTTCTTTTAGTGACGCCGTTAATGTCGGTATTACCTTGTCCTTCAGATATTGCTCACTTGCAGCAGTTAGATGTTCGGCCGGGATCCTGACGAAAAGGACCGTTCCCTGTTTTTTTTTAACTCAATTTAAATTCAACCCTCAGTTTTTCTCTATCTCCTGTTAGAGGGAATAAACCAAATCGATTAAGATGACCTGTGTGATACGGCGATAAACCATTGAGCATTTCGGGGCGAATTTCATAACCTTCCGTTTTCATCTCATTGATAACATTAGTCATATTGGCCACGACATGTAGAATAACGGCATTAGCGGCCAAGCGACCAAAATTAATGATTTTCTTTTGGATCCCTTGTAGGTTATCTTCAATAGTACCCTCATGTCCGAACGCTACCCAATCAATGAAGTTATTAAACTCTTCACTTTTACAAGTGGCTGCATGAATAACCCGCCGCAGTTCAACATCATTGATATAATTGAGCAAAAATACCGTTCGAATTACCCGGCCTAATTCACGAAATGCCTGATAAATCTTATTCTTACGGCTTTGTGTACATAGCTTACGCAAAATAGTTGAAGCTTTAATTTTCCCATTTTGAATTGACATTACTACACGCAACATATCGTAGTAATGTGCCTCAATTAACACCCAATCTATTTTATCATTAGTAAATATACTATCAATATGTTTAAACATCACACCAGATTCTGTCACGGGTCTGTGATATTTTAGATGTTTGAAGTTGCGAATCCTTGGCATCAATTTAATTGCCAGCAAATAAGAGAAAGCAAATACTACCTCACTTTGAGCACCTGTATCCCCATGGATTGTTTTGGGTTGAATATCAGACTCATTATCGATGACACCATCAAAAATATAGGTGGCCTCATAGACTCCGCATGGGATAAAATTACTAAACAGGGCAATATATTGATCAGAAACATGGTAGTAACCAATACCGCCATATTGTCCATAGCGAATATGGTGTTCAGCCAGCAAATTATTGGTATACATGTTCCAATACGTACCATCAACAGAGCTGCTATCACCAGTTCCCCATGACTTCGGCAACTCGAATTGATTATTGATATTAATCAACTGCTCTGTTGCCTTGCTTAGTCGGTAATCAGTCACATGACGATTGAATATCCATGCGATTTGTTTGCGGCTATATTGTTGTAAACAACGTTCCGCTTGTACAGGTCCGACATTACAACCATAAGAAAAAGTAGTGGCTACAAAACGTATGCTGTAATCCTTGATTTTTGAATCGTAGCCAGAAAGTGGTTTAAAAAATTGGCTAGTGGATAACCAATTTTCAATATCCATGTAAACATCAACAATGTTTGAGAGTGGTAATCGTGCTGAAATTTCATCAACAAAAGCAGTTATAGCCTTATCTTCTTTTTTGGTGACTGCACGTTTTAAAACTGGCTCTCCTTTTTCAATACTCAAGTACTCATTTTCCAGAAAACCACTATCTGTTTGTATCGCTGCTTCAAGATACTGGTCTTGCAAATTTTTAATAAATTCATACGAGTTTCTGGATTGCTGAATTAAACCACAATACTCATCAACTCCTACATAGAATTCCTCCCAGGTCACCAGTTGCTTATTGGGATCGTCATAATGATTAGCTCCTACCAGATACATGTCTGCACAATGGATCTCATCTGCTAACGCATTGAATACTGCCATTTCGAAATGCTTTTTATTGACCTCCATGACTTCATCATGCCGCTTGTTATTAGTAACAAAATTAAACCATTTATCATTGAGCCAGTTTAATTGATCAAAATCATTGGCAATAATGGTAATCATCTTTTGTTTGCTTTGACGATGCTTGATAATAAACGAAGCTGCCTGCTCTAGTGATTTATCTTGAGATGCAGAGCGCAATTTTATTTGCTCCAATAACTGGAATAGTACATACCGCTTGTTTTGATAGAACTTGACCATAAGGCCTGGGACTAAAGATCATCGGTTTTGCCGACATTTGAGCAACATTATACAGGAAAATCTTTAATATTTTCATCATATGACTCTTGAGCATCAGTCAATGATAATTTTGAATAAACCTCAAGTGAGGCGCGATTCTCATGGCCTGAGTAAGGTTGAATTAAGGCATCATCAATGCCCTTTTTCTTCAGCCAAGTGAACAAAAAATGTCGTAATTGATGTGGTGATACCGTATGCGTAAGTCCGGCCATTTCACTGTACTTTTCTAGCATCCTTCGAATGCCTCGATCCGAGTACGGTTTTTTCCAGGAAGATTCAAATAGGTTCTTATACCCTGATTTTATAGCGTTTGAGGCATGTAAAGCCAATGTTTCCCGAAAACTTTTTGGAAACGGCACTTGTCGGTCTTTTTGACCTTTCCCTGCGACAATTCTAATCTGACAGCGAGTAAAATCAACATCATCTAGTTTGATCCGAATAAGCTCACTAACACGCACGCCTGTATATAGCAGTGTTTTTATAATCAACATATCCTGCATATTTTTAGTTTGCCAGACAGCTTCATAGTATTTTTTTATTTCGTCTTCTGTTGGTACATAAGGTAATTTTTTAGGGCTGGCTTTAACAGGTACATCTAATTCTTTACGTAAGTGACTAAAAACCGTTCTAAGATAATTATAATCAGGATCCTCATGCCGAAAATATTTTACTATTTGCAGGGCTTTTTTGTGTGGGCCAGTCCGCTTTTCCATATTAAACTACCTCTTTTAGATTAGGGTGATTAACAGCCAACCGTGTATCAAGATTTAAAAGAAAAACCCCATAGGGATTAAGGTGTTCATGCAGTAACGGTGTGATGGCCCGCTTATCCTCCAGGGCCATTTTATCTAGCCAATTTGACTCTTTAATCACTTGCTGTAGCATCAGAGTATTAATATAAACCATACTTAACTGCAGTAGATGCAGGCAAAGCATGGATAGTTCGACTTCCTCGGGTCTGTTGCTCCGAAATGAGCCCGTTTTACCATAAAAAATAAAGTCATTAATCCCGTTCCATCGCTCTACAACGTTGAGGCCCTCATGGATTTCACGTCGTAAATCTTCAGAGCCTAAATAGCGACACAAGAATATTGTTTTAATTACTTTACCAAGCTCACTAAGTGCTTTATAAACTGGGTGTTGTAAATTACCCCGCGTAAATCGTTTCATAATGGCTTCAGCGTTAACAGTACCTAACTTCAGAGCAACGGTGTATTTAATGATTTGATCATACTGAGCCTCTATAATATCCAAGTTGATAGCTCGCGATATCACAGGGGTAAGATGGTTGTATTTACCTAAGTCATTCTTATCAACGACATACAAGCTTTGCGAGTGAATATTTTTAAATCGAGGTAATAGATCAAAGTCCAGCATATACGAAAAAGCAAAGCCAACTTCACTTGCGCCATGCGTATCAACATAATTTTTTTGTACATCCATGTCAGTGTAGTGCCGTAACACACCTTCAATCATTGAAGCCACCTCGGAAGAGGAACAACTTTTTAGCTGCGAGTAAATGCACACCGATTTGGTATCAACATGCCAGTAAATCATGACACCTTTGCTATGATAACGAGGATGCCATTGACTCATCAAATTTTGGTCGGATGATGGGAAATGTTTTGAGTCAGAAGCAACAGCTGTTGTGCAGGACGGCCATATTTCTGGTGCACGAATTTCAAATAATTGGTTGATCACCATTCTGATAGCATCACGCAGGTTATCGGGATCAAGATAACGAAGTTTTACATGCTTTAAATCCTGATAAGTAATTCCCTCATTTCCTATGCTTACACTTTTCAATCCAGTATTGGTGCCATAGCCAAGAATGATAAGAAGCCATCGCTTTTTTAAAGTCTCTTTATCTAGCCCTTCTTTTGGGCCACTGGGTGTGAAGGCTAGTAAAAAATTGACAAACAAATCAGTTTCTTTGAGCACATCCAATAAACTGGCATTAGGCCAACGTTTAAAAACCTCTTGCTTGATTGCTTCAAGTTGTAGCGGTGGTGGCTGCTCTAGCAACTTAGCGACTTTAATATGGCCTTGTTTCAAAATTTGAACATGATTGTTCTTGGGGAGGGCTGTATTAAAATCATTTAAGTGCTTATGAAGCTGTTGTTTAATATAACGTGTGAAATATTTTGCTACTTTCGTTTTATTCAACAGATTGTAGTAATAATCTTTTTTCTCAACGAAGTCTTGCGGTAAATCTTCTTCTGGATTCCTGTATTGATAGGCCCCTTGCACCCATATTTCTTTGACGCGCAACTTATCCCGCAGATTCCTAAGAACACAGATTTCATAATTGATGCGATTAATGCGTTCACCTTGCTCATTATTTTCGATAACAAAGGACTGATGTGATTTTTTCACAGCACCGTCAATAGGAATCATTAAGTTTGTTGGATAATAGGTTGTGCCACTATCTAGCTGCGTTTGGATCACATTTAAAGCTTCAATGATAGGTTGATAATGCGTATTACGTGTATCAAATTCTAATAATTCGAGTACCGGTGCTATCATGCGACGATAATGATGCACGTAAGAGTTTCTAGCACGATCATGGATCAAACCGTCATAGGTAATTTGTTTTTCAGGATCCTTCTTGTGGATGGCTTCCAAGGTTTCTTTTGAAACTACAGAGTAAATGGCTGTTTTTATGATCTCGTCTTCGCGTTGAAGAATCGTGCTAATCAAGGTGTTGAGCAAGACCTTGCGGTTACAACTTTTTTTAATTTCAATGACTTTTGATAATTCTTTTTTAAGTTTGTTTTCACCGGATGTAATTATTTTTTTCGTTAACCTGATTAAGAGATCAACAAGATTGTCAGATACTTGCCTTTTTTTAATCAGCGAAAAGATTACAAGCAATGCGTAACGATGGCTTTCTGGCATTGCTTTAATGGCGCTAGGGTACTTGGTGCAAATATTACGATAATAACGTTGTAGCGATTTGTTTGGAATATTTTGAAGACCGTCGGGCAAAACAAGTGCCTTCAGAAATTTTAGTTTCTTTGCTTCGCTGAGAATGGTTTCTAACGACAAACCACCTGGCCATCGTTTAAAAACAGATAATCGCGACATGTTATTTTGTTCAATCAACAACAATTCATCAAGAGAGGCTTTAGTCTCAATGTTCAGCCCTGTGAAAATAGTTTCAAATAATCGCTCTTCATATTGATGTCTAGCACTTTTAATGACTTGGTCAAACGCAGTATCGCTTGGTTGTTCAATTTTTTGTTTTATTAAAAAACCAGATACACGCTCTTTTAATTGTTCTAAGTTCAATGTTTCCTGGGGAAACACGGTATCAAATAACCAATTTTTAATTAATTCTTCATCTTTCTGACTGATTGCTCTTGATTGAAAATAATCCCTTATTTCAGAGCGATAGCGTTCAATCGTTCTACTCGTTACAGATTTATTTAATAATTTGGGGGATAACTCTAATTGCTTGCTAATTATTTTAATAGCTCGTTGCGGAACATCAGAAGGTGCTTCAAAAAATGAAAGCCGATGCTCATAAAATTTCAGTAACAGTGAAAAATATAAGCGCTGAGAGGTGTTTTTTATCTTGACTAATTCAACTTGTTTATCCGTCAATAGCCAACTGAACTTAGCTGGTTGATCGTCATGAAATCAGAACTCACTATTGCGTGCATAAGACTCCCTAGCAGATTCAATAGCTTTATGAAATTTTTGTTCCAAAATATCTTGCGACGGCAACTCATTCAAATATTGGGCAACATGAATGCCGCTTTGATCCATCTTAAGATATTCAATGTCGTCTTGATCTTTGCCAGCACACAGTATGATACCCAATGGCTTTTCTTCATAGGGTAAACGAGCGTGCTTATCGAGCCAATTAAGATACCATTCCATTTGTCCTTTAAGGCGGGATCAAAATTATCCATCTTTAAATCCAAAGCTATTAATCGCCTAAGTCGCCGGTTAAAAAATAACAAATCAAGGTAATGATCCTTCCTGCCAGTACTCATTCTCTTCTGCCGTGACACAAAACAGAAGTCTTCCCCAAGTTCTTGTAAAAACTCAACGATATTATCTAGGATTAAGTCTTCAAGTTCGTGTTCACGTTGATAATTATTACTGCCAATAAAACTCAGGAAGTAAGGATCTTTAAAAACAAGACTGTTGGATAAACTATCGTCTTGTCTGAGTGCTTCAATACTGGTTTTGATTACCGCCTCAGGCTCCTTACTGATAGCTGTCCGTTCATAGAGCCTGCCATCAATTTGGCGTTTATAATCGCGCACACTCCAGCGCTGAAGACGACACATCTCCGTATAAAAATCACGTTTTAGGGTTTCATCAATAGCACAAACCATCACGAAATGTGACCACGACAATTGTTTCGACAGTGTTGAAACAATTTCATGATTGGGGAATAGGCGAGTAAATTTCAGCATTCTAGAGAGATTGACCTTGCCATAACCACGCCCATATTCCAATGATAACTGGGATGATATGTTCTCAAGTACCTTGTCACCGTACGTTGCACGCTGTGAATTGAGGAACTCATCATCAATGCGCCGGCCAATCATCCAATTCAACAAAACCTGAGTTGAATTATATTCTCTCGCAACATGGCTTTTAGCCTGATCAATTAATTTTCGAATATCGTTATGCAATGCCGTTGATAATAGTGCAATCTCACGATCTTCATTGGGTTGCATTTCCTGTTTGCCTGGCATATAAAAGTTCCTAGAAGCGTGGGTATCGGCAGTTTCACTATCAAAACAGTATGAATTTCAGAGGAGAATCTGTACCAGAAAATGCTAAACGATGGAAACGTTTTTTTGATTCGGCACTTTTATTCAAATGTCGGCAAAACCGATGGTCTTTAGTCCCAGGCCTTGTGAAAATTCTTTCATTTTTTGAAATAGCGGCGAGTTCGAGTAGTCTTTAATGGATTCCAAACAGGTGATCGCACGACCTATTTGTGCACCAAAGGAACGACGCATCTCATCGGAGAGCTCTTCTTGGCGTTGAAGCAACGATTTTATTTCGTGCATGGCCTTCGTGTGATGATTGAGGTTGTCGTGTTGCGCTTTACTTAAATCAGGATTGAGCGTCCTTTCTGTTTCAAGATGTTGGCTAATCCAACGAAGGCTCTCATCCATGACTTTTCTAATTGTTTTTTGATGTTGAGGCCTTAACTCCTTCATTTTAGTTTCATAGTCCAAGTCGTTTTGGTACAGCTTCTCCAGCATGTTGTTTTGTGATTCCATCTCTTTGGTGTACAGGCTGGTTAATGCCTCGTATTCTTGTTTTAGAGAGGGGTCGTTTTTAAAAGACGTAGTGTGGCCTCAGTACGCTGCATGAATTCTTCATGTTCTGTAATCAGGTATTCCGTATCTTTGGCGTGTTCTGTTTCAGGTTGAGAAAATCACGCCATTGGACTATTTGTTGCGGTGGTGTATTCAATGTCCCTAAGTGTTTTTTGATGTAGTCCTCATTCACTTCCTGGGGGGGAATCGACATTCCTTCAGGAAATTTAAACTTTAAATCAGCAAATTGCGAGCCAGCTTCTTTTTGTAAATACAAAAGTGCTGCGTGTACCCGATGAATGTTCTTAGCAGAGCCATTAATGGACACCTCTTTTTTCTCAGGAGGAAGATTTAATAAAAATTGATAGCTCATTTCTAATGCCAAGTCTATTTCCTGCGCGTCATTTAACTGTTCGTAAGTGGCTGTAAATGTCCCATTTTTTACAATGATTTTGGCAAAACTTTTTGTGTCTTCAGAAAAATAGGCCTATCGCTCCGGAACTTGCGCTGTGATGCAAAAACGCCACTAGTCGAACTTACCTACAATTGGGATACCCAACCTTATAATGAAGATCGTAACTTTGGGCATTTGGCTTATAGGGTAGAAAATATTTATGAAACCTACCAACACTTAAAGGATGTCCGAGTTACTATTAATAGATCGCCCAGAGATGGTTGCATGGCATTTATTCGTTCACCAGATAATATCTCTATTGAATTATTGCAACAAGGTGAACCGCTTTCTGTATAAGAACCGTGGGTCTCTGCATCTAATGTAGGACATTGGCAGCCACTCCATTAAGTTAAGAGTCCGAGCCACGACCGTTAGGGAGTGGATAGTAGGCTAAAGCACTGAATCTGCTCCCTAACGGTCGCGGCTCGGATAGTCAGATTTCCTTAAATTAATGGCGGTGAGGTCTAAAGCCCCCTGGCGATGAAGCACTAGAGGAAGGTGTTGTATCATTTTGGTTGGAGATTGAGTCGGCAGCTGTGAAAATTCCAAAGTTTCCGAGAGCCTGGATGACGTTGGTTCCTGGCGCTTCTTTTAGCAATCCCTGTATTGGATGAACTCTTGGGCCAAGCGGGATTAGGTTGACGATGTAGTTTTCTTCAACTAATTTTTGGGTTACGCCAGGCAGATGAGCTGCCCCAATACCAATAAAGGCTCCTCCTTCTTCAAGGTGGGATTTCATAGTTTCGGCCATACTAAGATCTCTATCAAAGATGATTGCCTGGTAATAGCGCCTAATGATGTCCGGTGAGCCTTCTAACTCAATAGTTGAATATTGCAACGCTTTATCTATATTACCTTCAAGGTAGTATTTTTTTAATTTATCTAATTGATCGTTTATATATATTGAGTCCCAGCGTTCCATATATTGAGCATATTCCTCTTGTTCGGCAGGACTAAATTCTACACCTATAACACGTTCCATTTGGAACGATATTGACTCAAGAAATGAAAGGGGTATGTTCCGCTGCTTTGCTTCACAGGCTAGCTGCATATCCACTCCATTATTCAGTCTCGAACTTAAGGCACTATACAGTTTTATTTGCGTCGCTAAAATGGATGGGACTTCTTGGGTGTGGTATTCTGCTTGCCATGTTTGAATTAATGTCATTATACAGGATTGTGTTACTAGATCTCCGGCCAAAATATCGGCTTCAAAAACAGCCTTTGTAGCATCACAGAAAGCCTTTTTCACTTCAAGTGGAAGTTGCGTTACCTCTTGATCGTTGATGTGAATTGTTCCAAATAAGTAATTTTTTTTTCCATTTTTTGAAATAATTTCGTAAAACATGCCTACCTCTTTTTAAGCTGGATTGAAATCCATCGTATTTATTATGAAATGGATTTTATCAAGAAAGAATCTGAATGTAAAATAAATGCTCATTTGCGTGTCTTAAATTTTGATTGGTTATTCTATTTATGACTAAATAAGTTGGAATTTATGCAACGGTTTCCTTGGTATGCAATATAAGTCTGAAGTTTTGTGTCCTACAACCCCAAAGGAATTAGATGCTCTTTTTTTGGGGATATGGAAAAGAGAACCTTATCCAAGAACAACTGTAAACGGGCCCTAACCAAATCCAATCATTAATGGATGTTTCATTTTATATCACTAGCAATTGAAGGCCTAAAACAGTCTTATCATCAATAAATAGTTCCGCCTCTAAGCATTCCCGGCATTATTGGTCGCTCTATATAGGGGTATGACAATCATCCGAGTGAAAAGATACTCTCAAGGGTCGCGCTACCTCGTGAAAGATTTCGGGACGTCCCAGTCCCCAAAATCGACTCGCCAACGCGCGAAGCTAAGGCCGCGAGCGTCCTGTTTCCCGCACGTTTGCTCTGAACGAACAAAGCGTAGGCCTACACCAATGACTTAACGACTGCATAAAGATTTACTCCGCATCCCTGCGGGCTGTCTGCGTAAATCGCAGTCTATCGCGGACTATGCGCCTCGGCTTTCAGCCTTCCTTGGCGCACAGCGAAGGTAAGTTTTTGCTAAACATTACTCAGTTTTTCTGATAATTGAACAACTAAAACATCACAAAAGAGCATCTCCCAATAGGAAAAAGAAGGGAAATAGAACTATCTGCTAAACATTATTTCTAATTAATTTGATTTTTGGGCTTAAAGTATCTTTTCACTCGGATGATTGTCATACCCCAATACCTACAATAACATTGTAGAACAAGACCATCGATTTATTAAGAAAATCACCAAGCCTATGAAGGGCTTCAAAGCATTTCACTCAGCGAATGCAACATTGAATTGCATCACATGCTCAGAAAAACCAGCATACTGAATCGGCCAATCAAACTATTTTTGAACGGTTCTATGGACTGGCGGTATAAACTCGCCCAAAATAGCTCTGTCTGTGATCTGAGAATATTTTTGCGACAAAACCAATATTAAAAGAATTGCAAATGCAAAAGCAGAAGCGGATAAAATAATGGCTTTATCTAAGGTCGAAATTTCTGGGGTTAGCGCCTACAACCCCCTATAGTAGATTCTAATACCGCCTGTGACTGCATAGATTGAGCGCCATTTTGTTTTAATAGTTCTATGCAGCTTTCTTTTATGTTCGACTCACGTTCACTTTTGAGAGCAAAATCTAATGCAGTTTGTTGGGTTTTGGGGGAACATTCATGCACTGAGGCTCTATGAGTGCCAATTAAGAGCTTCATCACTTCAATATCACTAACGTAAGCTGCTTGCCTTAGTGCTCGGTTCATGTCCTTCAAATCATAAGTTTTATCTATAATTTGTAAAAATTGCTTTATTAATGCATCTAATTTTAAACTAATTAGAGATTCATTTTTAAGAATAGGAGCGACTTTAGGGAAGTTTATAAACGGCTCACTGCAAGTTTTAATAAATTTAGCATAGCCCTCTAAGAATGATAAAGTGCATATTTTTTTAATAAGAGATTGTTTAGTGGTTTCTGTAGAGAAAAAACCAGAGGTTTTATCTTCTGAAGCTAATAAAGCCGAAAGATCCTGAGACAGATAATGTGTGAACACAAGGCTATTGATCATTTGCATCAAAAGTTGTTCTTGCTGAACGTGTTTGTCACTACCTTTAAGCTTACTGCACTCTACCATCATCTTATAAGAAGCATTTGGTCTTAATATTGTTTTAAATTCTTCCACTATCGGAGCGTCTTTGCAATATTCAATCAGATCATCATGTTCTATACTAGCCGCAAACATGTCTCCATAAACTTCCACAATTTGTTGAGATAGGGTGCCTAACTCCTCTTGGTTAAGAGGTAATATTTCAATGCAATGCTTTAGGTTAGAAAGCATTTGCTCTTGTGTTTTGTCTTTTCGCAAGGGTTCCATGGGAAACATCCATTTTGCACCTGCAATTTTTACCCGCACCTCACGTGTTTCAGTATCAAGTGTTAAAGTAACAAAAGCTCTTCCAGTAACGTTATAATTTTTACTACCATGGGATTTTATGGTTTGATAGGCTGGTTCAATAACATAAATATGTTTTTTATAAGATTGATCGCTGGATTGATATAATTTATATAATTGACTCAGAGTCTTGGTTACTTCAGAAGCATTTTTTGCATAATGGACCTCATTTCCACCGCCAGTAGAGCGATCTCCAATTTTTATAAAAACCCCATTAGTCATGTCGATTGTGCTTAGATCAAGTTCTACGACAGAATTATCATTACTCCAATATAAAATATTATCTCTATATGCAGAAGGCATATGTTTTTGTATTAGGGTATACCAAAGTAGTTTATGCATTTCCATGCCCATCAGCCCAATAGGGGTTGTTGCGACGCTATCAAATTTTTTCCACCAAAAATGAGATACATAAGATTGTATCCGCCCAGCATAACTATAAGGTAAAAAAGATCCACAATCAGATTCAGATAAATCGCTGATATCGATCCAAGAACGTTGAGCTGGTACTTTACGTTGTATAATAGGAAGATGCATTGTTTGTGGCTGCATCACATCTAGTGGTAATTCCCCAAATACCGTTGCTAGCGCACTTTTATTGGCATCATATAAATCACGCAGTATATTTGCAGCGAGTGGAATATCCTCAAAACCCGCTGTATCAGCTGCCAAACCATCGCCAATATCAAAAATTCTTACTATTCCTTTCTCATCTATTTTAAAGTCTAGTTTTAACGCGACAGGGATTCTCATTAAATTTCACCACTTTGTAAAGTAAAGTGCCATTTTATCAGAAAACTTTACTTTAGAAAATCTCTCTTTCGATACGATGTAGGGGTATGACAATCATCCGAGTGAAAAGATACTTTAAGCCCAAAAATCAAATTAATTAGAAATAATGTTTAGCAGATAGTTCTATTTCCCTTCTTTTTCCTATTGGGAGATGCTCTTTTGTGATGTTTTAGTTGTTCAATTATCAGAAAAACTGAGTAATGTTTAGCAAAAACTTACCTTAGAGTATCTTTTCACTCGGATGATTGTCATACCCCAAAAAGCCATAGATATTGAAAAAAAGTATCCTTATAAAACTCAAGACATTCTCGATTATCTTAATGATAGGCTTGATAAAAAAATTACCCGATATAGCTTATATGCAATTAATTATGAGTATGACGTTAGGATAAACCCCAAATTTTTTAAAAGCAATGAAACAGTTTCTCGTTATTCGAATGATTCCGCTCAATGGTTTATTTCGGAATATTTTAAAGACGCAAATTGGTTGAGCACTGCTAGAGAACATTACTCAAGGTCAAAACAAGCCAAATCGAAATCTAATTTTAATAATCAGAGTACGAAAAAACACCCACACCACCATAGAGAAGTTAAATATTAATTATCACCTGTCCTGACGTCAACTTCTTAACGAGCCGCTTATATGGCCTCGCACTCCGGAACTTGCGCCCTGACGTAAAAATTGTTTGGAAACGAGATCACATTGCTGTGATCCCGTTTCCAAACAACCATAGATTTATCGTTGGATTTCTTTTATTTTCGCCTCGATCCCTTCGCGTGAGCAATGCCATCAGCAGGATTTAATGGCCATTGATGTTTAGGATAACGTATCCGTAACTCTTTACGAATTTCTGAATAACCATTTTGCCAAAAGCTTTCTAGATCGCTTGTTACCTGAACTGGACGAAAATTCGGCCCTAATAAATGCAGTACAACTGACACACTCTGAAATAATATTTTCGGCGTTTCTTCCCATCCAAACACTTCTTGGATGCGTACTCTAAGAAAGGGATGTTCAACCGTTGAATAATGAATGGGTATCATGCTACCGCTTGGAACTTTTAACCTATTTGGGAGTTCGGTTTGTAAAATACTACGCAATGTTTCAGATATATTTAGTTCAAAAAAATACACTAAATTTTTTTTCAGTACGAAGGTCATTTTACTTTCACCGAAACATGCTTGTCTAAATACAGTTAAGCAAAATGATTTTTTTAATGCATCTCCGTCGAAAAGACTTTCCAATTCATCTTGTATATGAGGGGGGATTAATGCCTTATGGAATCGTAAAAATATAATCTTTTGATACCACTCATGTAAATTTTCATTTTTCTTCAGTGTGCTCGCCCAATTGTCAGTTAATATATCAGGCAATTTTTCTGCAACGTGTACAGAGGTTGCCAGCGAAAAATTCGGTTCTTCTATAGGTAAATCCCAAAGTGTTTTAAATTCCCGCTGATAAAATTGCGATTTTGCTGCTTCAAAAATGATGTCTCTTTTCTTTATTATATTGTCGGAAAAGTGTTTGAACAAAAATTCTTTATTTATCCCACTCGCCTGATTAATCAAAGTTTCAGCCTCCCCGCTTTCTTCAAAACCATTCAATGCAATAAAAAATTCACTCCTTTTCACAAACGTTCGATCTGATAACTTTACACCACGACCACCGACCATTAATGCACGATCAGAGTTCTTGCGACGTCGACACAAACGATCACCAAAAGATAACATAAGGAGTAACTGTCTAGCTTCATCTTCTTCAAGATAAGCCGGGGGCTCTGCTTTTTTTAATTTTTTAGCAAGATCTAGAATCTGCTGATAACTTTGCGCGACAGTTTGTAAAATTGTGAAATGACCTTCATGTGAAGAACCATCTTTTAGAAATTTATTCAAAATTTTTAATCGCGGTGCAACATCACATTCAAAATGATCTGCTTGAAAATGATTCGCCATTTCTTTCCGTAGAATATCGCGCTCTTGTAATAACGCTGCAATTTTTGCAGCCAGATCGATGCAATTATTTTCTATACCTGCAATTAATAGTCTCCCCAAACGCAGAGGTAATGGGAAATCCAAAAGCTGGCGACCTATTGATGTTAATTCATTGTTATTTTTGATAGCACCTGCCGCTTGTAAGCTAAAGGTCGCACGTTCAATGTTGACACAGGGAGGTCTTTCAAACCACGAAAAATTCTGAAAATTCGAGATATGTTGATTAGCTAAAAAAAGTAAACTATCACTTAAATCTGAACGTAGAATTTCTGGAATATTTGATTTCACAAATGAACTTTCATCATGTTGATTCCACATCCTGTAACAAACACCTGGAAATTGTCGGGCAGCTCTACCAGCACGCTGAATGGCACTCGCTAAGCTAATTCGCGAAATTTCTAGGCGTGAAAATCCAGTACGTAAATCTTGTTTCATTATTTTTACTAAACCTGAATCTATGACGGTATCAACACCGTCTAAAGTAATAGAAGACTCAGCAATATTAGTTGCAAGAATAATTTTTTGCGCTGAAGATTTTTGCAATGCGATACGCTGTGCTTCCAGAGGAAGACTGCCATGCAGCGTGATCACTTCTATTTTTTTGCTTTCTTTCCAATCAAGTAAATTTCCTTTAGCGCGTTCAATTTCACGTGCACCCGGTAAAAATACTAAAATATCTTTATCAGTCTGTCGCTGTGCTTCTTTGATGACTTGAGATAAATGCTCATAAAATTGATATTGAGGTGTTAGTAATTGGGTTGATTTTTGATAACGTACCGTTAGCTCAAATAATTTTCCAGGCACGGAAATGACAGGACAATTACCCAAATATTCAGCAATTTTTTCTGCTTCGAGTGTCGCTGACATGACCACAATTTTAATATGATGCCCTAACTCTTGTAATTCACGTATTAATCCTAGTGTTAAATCAACGTATAAAGATCTTTCATGAAACTCGTCTAGAATCACAATGTCTACATCGTCTAACTCAGGATGATGAATCATGTGTCGGGCCAGCAAAGCTTCCGTCATGTAAATTAATCTGGTTTTATACGATGTTTTATTGACAAAACGGACTTGATAACCAACCTCCTCACCGACTAGCCAATTATTTTCTTCTGCAACCCGATGAGCAGCAGCAATCGACGCCATTCTTCGAGGTTCTAGCACTAATATTTTCCCGGCTACGACAGAAAGCAATTCCGGAGGCAATCGAGTTGTCTTGCCAGCACCAGGTGCGGCTGTTATTACTAAATTAGTATGAGATGTTACCTTCTGTAAAATATCATCTATAAAATCATCTATTGGTAAATGAGTTGAGCCTGCTTTTAAAATGATTGTACCCTCAGTTGAAATTTTCAAATAACCATTTGAACTTGTAATTTAATGAAAATGAACATTTCTATAAATTGACCTCTGGCCTGGATTCTAGTAAAAAAGGGGCCTGATTAAAATTTAATCAATAGCACTTTAAGAACCGTAGATTTATCTTATTCTTAATATTCTGGGAACGTTCAATTATCGAGTGCCAAGTTTCTCTTGAAATTATAATTATTGGTCTTTAGATACTTTTGTTAGAACCCCTCTTTATCCGTTATTGGAGTGACAAAAGAAATAAAAGTCCTTTCTTCTCTTCATCACATCAATGAACTGGTCTTGATTTTGAAGTTCGAGTTCCCATATATACAAAATGGTCATTCCTTATCTTTATCTATAATAATACTTGTTGGAGGTTTATGCCTGGCTCTATAATTATCAGCAGAAATAGATACTCCTCTCAATTTCAAATATTTGTAAAACGTCGCTTTGCTTAAATCAAGTTGCATGCAAATCTCAGCAACACTAAGCTTTCCTTCCTTGTAGAGTAACTCTGATGAGTGCGCCTTTCCTTGAGCCGACTTTGATAAACCAGCAGGACGCCCTCCCTTTTTTCCTCGCAATCTTGCTGCTTCTAATCCTGCAAGTGTCCGCTCTCTTATCCGTTCTCGTTCAAATTCCGCAAGAGAACCAAATATATTGAATATTAATCGTCCTTGCGCAGTGGTTGTATCTATAGGGTCATTCAGACTTTTAAGACCCACTCCTCTTTCCAGAAGATTATTTACTAATGTAATTAAATCTTTAAAAGATCGCCCTAGCCGGTCTAACTTCCATATGACTAAAACGTCATCTTTTCTAATATCCTGAATTAATTCATCCAAAGCCGGTCGGTTTATTGCAGAACCACTAATTTGATCTTGATAAATTTTCTCACATCCAGCTTTCTTCAAAGCATCAATTTGTAAATCTAAATTTTGGTTGGTGGTCGAAATTCGAGCATAGCCAATTAACATAGAGGATTTAGTTCAATATAAGGTTACATGTAGTCTAAATTAAACATTATATAAATGAAACAGTTTTTTAAACCGAGAGGTGATAACAAAGTTAAAAATATATACAAATATTGAATGGTTCAATTATACGGTGGTTTTATTAAACTATTTAATGAGCACACATACCCGTAACTTTTATAAATTAAGATTACCTTAAATGAGCTTGTGATATAGTTTCAGTGTTACGAAATGGAGTAACAGTCAAAATTTTTATTATTGATTACAAAATGTCTAATAAATACAATGAAATTAATTTGATTTAACTATATTGAATTTACGATGAGCTTACTTCTAGCTATTTTTTTACCATTTACGGTATTTTTCACTATCGGAAGACCATTATCAGGAATTATCTGTCTAATCTTACAAATAACGATTATAGGATGGATACCCGCTGCCCTGTGGGCAAGTACATGCTCTTTCCCAATATAACACCGATAAAAAAATACGTGAGTTTAAGAAATATTGAGAAATAAATCTTATCCATCTCAAACCTTGGATTTTTTAAGTTTCATTTAAACAGTGGATCCAGGGTTGTTTTATCATAAATGTCGAGTAGCCACTCCCCATTACTGAGGAGCAGCCCTCTAAGAACCTTACTATTACCCATAAGTCTATAAATTATAAGAAAAATATTCCATTAATTTAACTCTCTGTTATAAATGGTGGCATAATTTAACCTGGTAATAAAAATAAATGATAAAAGGAACTTTAAATAAGCCCTCTACGGGATGGGCAGAGAGCGAGTTTGGCCTAGTTAATTTTGGTGATAAACGATTAAGTAAAAGACTTCTAAAAATAGCAGATAGTTTTGCCAACTCTCCTGAACGTTCAATAAATCAAACGTGTGAAGATTGGCATCAAAGTAAAGCAGCTTATAGGTTTTTCCAAAATGATGCTGTATCTGAAAGAAAAATCCTGGCGAGCCATATCACTAAAACGGTTGAAAGAGCCAAGGAATATCCAACTATTTTAGCCATCCAAGATACGAGTTATATTTCTTATAAAAATCATAAAAAGACTGAAGGACTAGGAATTATAGCCGCCAGGGTTCGTTCTAAAACAACTAATTTTCAAACTCATGGATTAGTAATGCATACAACATTTACCGTGACTACAAAAGGACTACCTATAGGGTTACTGGATCAAAAAATTAGCTCAAGGCCGCTTTTAGATGAAACAGTAAAGGAGCTAAAAAAAAGAAGTCATAACATTGCTCTTCCTATTGAAGAAAAAGAAAGTATGCGGTGGATAGAATCTCTTGAAAACTCTAATAATTATCCTGAGTTAAAAGAAGTTAAGGTGGTTACTTTGCGCCATGTTGGTTTTATCTTCCGTTCGTGTCGGTAGATAATCAATGCCGAGGAAATGAAAGCCACCTTTGATGCAACCCATGCGCGATTTTTTGCGCGATAGGCTTAAGCGCTTTTCGTGTAATACGTCCATTATGCGCCGCCGGCAACGGTGCATTTGGTGTTTTGTTTTACAAAGGACCCAAATATCATCTTGGAAACGTAGATACGTCACGCTCATTTTGCTTAGTGCATCATCTAGTGGTTTGAGATAAATGCCACTAAAAAATTGTGATAAGGGTCCACTTTACTTTTTGTCTTTAACGCTGTGATGGCGAAAGCAATCAAGGTAAATCATTCCCTTCTTTTAATTTTGCAAGATCCTCGTTAATTAAAAAATAAATCATGCGTTAAAAATGAATATTAATAGAATTACCTGACTTTATTTAATCACAAACAAGCAATGAAAAAATAAAATGCAATTATAAATGTCACCTATAATCTATATTATTATCTAAAGCTATGGAGTAACTATGGTGACCCCAGGACTAAAAGGCATCCACAGTCTATTAATGACTTCTGATCGGCGCAAGGAAAAAAATGATTCTTTTATTAAAGGACATTATGAAAGAAGAAATGATCCCTATGCCTTGATTCATGTTGACTCGCCTCATCTCTTTCATATTTTTGGGCGTCTTCGCCACCAAGTTTATATTGAAGAAGGGAGAATCCCACGTAAAGAAATTTCAACAATAAAATCAAGTATTTCTAATATAGAAGTCGATGAGCATGATGAGCATTCAGAGCATTATTTGCTTGTTTTCCGCCCACTGGATTTGTATGTTGGGGGAATTCGTCTTATTTTTCCAGATCCGACTAAAGAATTTGGAGGAATAAGGCCGCTTCAATTATCAAAAAAATTATTAATGGCAATAGGTGAGGAAAATATAAATAAAACCTTTGAAATATCAAGATTATTAATATCAAAAAATCGATTTAAATTAGTTAAAAATGTTCTTTTGGATATGGGCTATGAAGAAAATGAAGCACATCCAAGCCCCATTTTACACTTACTAAAACCTGTATTGTTAGCCTATCTCTCTGATGGCCTTAGATATGGAAGCTTAATATCAAAAAAAGGCTTATTAAAAATAATTAATAGCTTTGGAATTACCCCAATTACTATAGAAGAAAAAATTCAGTATAACGGCATAGTTTATCCATCTTTTATTGATATAGAACAGCAAATAAATAAACTAAAGACAAGGAACCCAAAAATCCTTGATTTTTTTAATGATTAAGTAACATTCAAATAACAAGAAGGAGAAAAATATGTTAAACATAAAACAACTGAATAAGGTTGGTGGCGTTGAAGTTAGTCCAAATAGCAAA
Organism: uncultured Gammaproteobacteria bacterium; assembly: GCA_963844185.1. Lineage (GTDB taxonomy): Bacteria > Pseudomonadota > Gammaproteobacteria > Legionellales > Legionellaceae > Legionella. The sequence goes on along the minus strand of CAWJMX010000009.1, from coordinate 100,028 downwards.
AAATCTATCAACGATATTGATAAGGCTGAAATTAAAAAAATACTTGAAAAATACGGAGTTGTTCTATTTCATGGTTTTGATTCTTGATGCGCAGAAATATTCTGATTTTTTAAAGTCGTTGTGCAAAAAAGTTACACTTGACCCTGCGCGTGAATTTGTTTCTAAAACAGCACAATTAGTTGACTCAGGCTACGATGAAATCCCTTTGCATTGTGAAAATGGATTAACTCCATTTCTACCCGATGCCTTGCTATTTTTTTGTGAGATTCCAGCCTCGTCAGGTTCTGCAACAACCTATTGTGATGGACAGTTGGTTTGGAACGAATTATCTGAAAAAGCAAGGAATTATTTTAAGAGTCATCAATTTTATTTTAATCGAACAATTCCAAAAAAATTATTCGAAAAATATGTGGCCAATGAATATCAGATTCAAGACCTATCTTCTATTACTCCTGAGTTTTACAATCAAATTATAAAAGCGTTCCCACAACATCAGTTGGAAATCCAACCCAATGGAGATCTTATTGCAAATTTAAATATCGCGCTTGTTCACAAAACAAAATTTTCTAATGACCTGGCCTTTGCAAACAGCCTCATCGGGCCTTCATATAACTATCAAAAACCGGTTATTCATGATGAAAATGGAGAGGAAATTCCGCAAGAATTTTATGATGAATTTAAAATGGTTTCTGATCGATTAACCGCTGATATCCTATGGAATAAAAATGACATGGTATTAATAGATAATACTCGTTTCATGCATGGACGACGAAAAATTGAGGATAAAAACCGAAGACTTTATGCAGGAATGGGCTATTTGTAACGGCTCGCGTATATAAGCATCATCATCCTTTACCTTACTAAGAATTAGTAGGTTTTGTCCCCATGGGATTTCTCCAACAAGTTGTTGGAGATTTGGTTTGTTCTGATATTCCAAATAAAATTGACGCATGTACCAACGGTTCTGAGGAGAAAACTCTGTTTTATGACTAAATTCAGCTTTTAAATCTTGCGACAGACGTTCTACAACCGATCTACCCCAGCCATATTTTTCCTGACTCTTAACAATATGTTGGGTTTTCCCGTATATCCAGCCCAAACTGGCAATGAACAGTTTAGGTAGTCTCCAAACAACTCCTCATTTTTTATAACTAGCTGCTAAATCATCCAATGCTTGATTAGTCACTCTATATACAGTCCATTCATCCATAGCTTTAGCACCAATACTTTTATAAAATTTAATAGCAGTCTCGTTCCAATCTAAGACCCACCACTCTAATCGTCCGCACTTTCTGTCCTTAGCTAATTTAGCCAAGTACGCTAGCATAATTTTCCCGATCCCTTGTCCACGAGCTTCTGGCTTCACATAGAGATCTTCAAGGTAAATACCTGGCTTACCTAAAAAAGTAGAAAAATTGTGAAAAAACAAAGCAAAACTTACTGGCTTCTCATCAATATATCCAATAATTACTTCTGCGTGTGATTTAGATCCAAATAGGGTTTCTTGCAAAATTTCTTCGGTTGCTACGACCTCATTAAGCAATTGCTCATATTCAGCGAGCTCTTTAATAAATTGTAAAATTAAAAGAACATCGGAGGACGTAGCAAATCTAATTTTAATATCATGATTCATGGTTAATACAACTCTTGTTTGTTTTACGAATGTAGGCGGCTAATGATAAGTACTTCCCGTACTCTAAATGAATTTCAATTATTTTTTTATTGGCACCCCTAAGTGATGCAAATGCAAAATTTTTTCTCTATCTTTATCATACATAGATACTTGGATCACACCCTTAGGCTTGCCAAGCTTTATCCCCTTGGCAACTCGTGCACGCAATCTAGGATTGGTTTCGATGGTTTAGGATAACCCAATTTCTAAATTAATTATAGAGCTTTAATGAGGACTGCTTAGTTGCTACACTGAATTCTTATTAATTAAAAAGAAGGCTTGTTTTTTTCTAATTGTGCACTAACTTCATCTACTGCTTTTTCTGAATGTGTTTGTCCGGGAGTAAAAAAAATAGGTGTAAATTTACCTTTCTGAATACTATTTACGACTGTAACAATAAAAAGAGGGATACTTAAAATAAAATTTATTATTTTGATTAAAGTAGGTTCAATACCCCTGTGCTTACTTAAATTTCCATTAATTTTAGCAGCTTCTATTTCATTGAGGCATTGCTTATGGCAATTTGTCATATTTTTCTTTGAATGAAGATAATGTCGTATCTGAACTAAAATATTCTTTACTAAATTTTTGTAAATTTAAATACAAATTATCTATTGCACGATGAGCTTTTTGTTTATCAACAGACGCATTAAGGTGGTTATATTTTTTATCTTCAAGTCTACTTTTACACTTATTTAACTCATCTAATGTTCTAGTAAATAATACCTTATCTTCATTAAGTTTTTCTCGAAATTCTTTTTCCATTTCGATACGTTGTTCATCAATATGCTTTGTAAACTCAATAATACGATTTTCTAGATCCTTATGAGGCTTGTAATCAATCATGGAAACAGCATACTTAAAATGTTCTCCAGCTGTAATTACTAATAAATAATTAGTAATATTTTTTTGTTGACTATTAGCTAAAATAGCCTTGTCACATGCTTTTTCATACGTTTTTTCTATAGACTTTAGTGCAAGTTTGACTTCAATGTAAGGCGGTCGGGAAGTGTGTTCACTTTTTGGCATTATATTCTCGTTCTCGCATATTTGTTTATATATTAAACTTTGCGATTTTAATTTTGTCAAAATCGGATAACCGAATCCATCGTTGAAAATTTAGCTTGCAAAACGAGAGGGTTCATAGCTCAATAATCAAACAAAACCACAGGATTAGACCTCGGTTTTGTTTGATTATTGTGCTAAGAAACAAAGCCGCTCTACTCTAGAGTAATATACATTGAGTTAAAGGTTTTATTGAACTTTCTTATTGGGCAGAGTAAGTAATTGTCTAGGACAGTTCGGAATAAAAGGTTAAATACGTTCTATTTCTTTTAGCGTGATACATGGCCTTATCTGCACGAGCAGTAAGGGTATCGAAATCTGTTGCCTGCGATGGGAAAAAACAGGCCCCAATGCTCAATTCGGGTATTAAGCGCGCTCCATCAATCTCTTTACCAACACGTGTCGCTTCGCGTACCCGGTTGCAATAATTTTCAACTTCCTCTTTGGTTATTATATCGGATAATATCACGGCAAATTCATCGCCACCGATACGGGCAACTGTATCGCTGCTCCTGGAGCAGGTTTTTAGAACATGAGCGACAAACACAAGAATGCTGTCCCCCACTAAATGTCCATAGGTATCATTTAGTTTTTTGAAGCGATCTAAATCGATAAACAACAGAGCGACTTGCCTGGTGTTGTCTGGATGTTCAAAACTGTGACGTTTGTATTCATTAAGAATTACATCAAATCGATCGTCTAAAAGACTACGATTACATAGACCGGTCAACGGATCATGTAAGGCCAGATTAATTTTTGTTTCATTTTCTTGAACCAGGAAAGAAATGTCAGAAAAAACAGCAACATAAAAGACCTGATTTTTTTTATTAACAATTTTAGTGATGGTCAATAGTTCAGGAACTATCTCACCCGACTTGCGTCGGTTCCATATTTCGCCTTGCCATCGACCTACGGCCAGAAGCTCTTTCCACATGTGTTCGTAAAAAAATTTATCATGACGGCCAGAGTGAAGAACCCCGGGATTATCACCAATAATTTCATTTGCTTGATAGCCTGTGATGGTGGTAAACGCCGGGTTCACATACAGAACTCGAGAGCGCTCATCTGTAATGGTGATGCCATTACTAATCTCTTCAAAAATACATTTAAGCCCCTCTACCCCGCTTGTTATGAACTCATAAAGAGAGGAAAATCCAGCTGATGGAATGGTCATAGTTTATCCTAAACTCAAATCGTTTTATGGTTTAAGTATATACCACGTTATTGATGAATGGTTTGCTGAAATCAATAAAACCCACATACGTGGTAGAGCACAAGTCATCAGATATGCCGATGATATGGTGTTCACATTCGAAACCTCATTAGAAGCCCAGCGCTTCTACCGGGTACTGCCAAAGCGACTTGCAAAGTATGGGCTAACGTTGCATGAGGATAAGTCACAGCTTATCCCTGCAGGTAACTATGCAGCTCAACGAGCAGACCGAATGGGAAAACGTATACCAATATTCCACTTCCTAGGATTTACTTGTTACTGGGGAAAGGTGAGAGCCGATTTCTGGCGCTTGAAATTCAAGAGCCGCAGAGATCGCTTTACGTCAAAACTCAAAGGACGACGTAGCTTCCTATGGGATAACCTAAACGCACGAGACCCATGCGGCGTAATACAAACTACGATAGCTGTTATTCGAGGATCACCACATATCGGATAATGGACATATGGTTGATGCGTTTAGGGCGGAGTGCATGCGAACAATCTACAGATGGTTCAATCGCAGAGGCAGACGTCGGCCAATGAGGTGGGATAAATTTAATCGAATGATGCAAGGGTTGGGGTTTCCTAAAATGGGGAAAACTATATCGATGTTTCAGAAACACTGAATATGTGTAGGGGCACTGATCTATCGGGAGCCGGATGCGGTAGCTCTGCATGTCCGGTTCTGAGGAGGGGCTGGTTGGAGTGATTCAACCGGTCTACTCACCCCGGGGGTCTGATTCGCTAGCACTCGTCTTCCTAATCCATACTTCGCCAGGTCATTGCCTGACTTTCCTCATCACTCACAACCATTGCTCTTAACAACAGCCGCATGAGGTGGTTTGAGACCTATCGCGGGTGTGATCTACCACCATCTCTTCCGCAGCTTGCTATGATATACCCCCGTTTCTGTAATTGAACCCAATTTTGTACGGTGCTATTTATTTGTGTCTTTTTAGGTCACATGATATAATAATTAACCTTTACTGTTTTGATATCCGAGAAACCCCATGCCCATACCTAATTTTTCCATCCTTTTAAATGATGTTTTAAACGGAAAACAGGAGGCATTAGAGCAATGGTATGCATATAATAAATACAATGGTCTTAATGAACAGGAAGTCAAGAAAACTCTTCAAGAAATTGAGAAATTATCTTCTGCTAAATCCGATCAAAAAAGCCATACGTTATACTTGCGGGCCTATATGCACCAACATGGATTAGGTGGTCAACCAAATTATCCCGAAGCCATTCGTCTTTATGAAGAAGCCATTAAGTTAGGCCATGCCAGTGCGAGAAACTCCCTCGCTTCTCTTCAGAATCAATTGGAAGAGAATAAACGGAAAAATGAGCAGAAGCAGCGGCTTTCGGCTGCTTTAGCGCCATATGAAATTGAATTTAATAACTTAATAAAGCAGCTTACCGTGATAAAAGATGAATTACACGAAAAAGCAAAAAATGATAGTAACTATGATACTGTGGGATACTTTGTTTTTGTACTACATGATGGTTTGTTGGGAAAGATGGGAGAATTTTTTGCTAATCCAACGGCACTAGAATTCCAACAATGCCAGGAGTATTGTGCAGAAATAATTAACGACGCTGTGGTGCAGTCTGCAAAACATAGAGGTTGGCATGCAGTTGATCCAATTCTACGAGGTTTCTTAGGTGTTTTGGCCGCAATTGCAGTACTACCAGCACTAATAGTCGAAGCCACTACAAAGCATGGTTATATGCAGACATTCTTTGGACAACCTCCAACTTCAACATCAGAAAAAGTAGCTGACTTCATAAAAAAATTTAATGCGCAGAAAGAAAAGTTTGAAAATCAGGAAAATGAAGTGAGCGCAGAAATAAGAGGTTTAAAAAATAAGGCTGGCTTTGTTTACGGATAGGCTTTAATGTAACGTTCTGGATAAGAATGTCACCTACTTCGGAAGGAGAGGTGGTAAACCCCGTATCGAAGCATCCACCAAGACAAAAATCTTGTGCCTATGTGTTAGGACTTGCGAACAGATTTGGCTCTGCTCAAATTATTTTGCGAATGAACTCACATTAAATTGCAAACGGATTTTGATGAAACCAAATTAAAATGCGAATAAAAATCATTATGAAACCACATTATGCGATTACTCCAGTTAATGGTCCTGGCACCGTTTATAGACAAGATTGTAAAACCTTAATTACAGACAACCTAGGTGATGTGATTGAAAATAGTGCATTGCCGGTGCATGTTCACGATGGGTTGTTATCACCGGCAGTCTCCATCGAGAATCTAAAGCAGCAACTTTTGTTAGCTCAAGGTAAGGCACAAAGTAAATTTTATACCTCCTACGTGGTGGATGAAGTAAATAAGCATGTTTTAGTGACGCAGCATTGCTTGCTAAACGAACAGGAGCATATGTTACTTTGTCAAACCATTGAGTTTTCACTAACAAGCGGTTAATAAAGCAATTAAATTCCGCATTAAAAACCTGGTACTAGCAAAACAGGGAATATAGAAGAAATTAAGACCGCCTGCATTAATGCTGTTAACGATACTGTAAAAAGAGATATAACACTCATCGTGACGGATGCATGGGGCAATTGTTGAAGTCTCTAATAATTTGGGGGCACGATTGTTTTTATCAAATGAAGATTATCTAACAAAGACTACTATACAAAAAAATGGATGTATTTTTTTCAATACCAACAGTAGACTCACCAATTCTGCTAAGGCATTAAATCGTTTTAATATAGATATGGAGCGCGCTTTTCAAACAATTGATACCGATATTATGATGTGCTCTAATAGATCGAACCAACCCAGTTAAGCGATAATAGCCTTAACTGGAGAAAGAAGGTGATTCAGTATCAAATTCTTGTATTGCTTGCATACGCAAGCTTTGTTCGGAGCGAGTTTCATTGGTTGATGGATTCATGGTATGTATTCATGTGATATAAGTGCGTTGTGTAATTATTGTACTCAATAACGGTTTTGTTACCTCAACAGGATATTACTGTAACTCCCTCCTCCGCTGCGCGCTAAGGAAGGCTGAAAGGCTAGGGACATAATCCCGAAGGAATGCAGAGTAAGGTTAATACGCATTGAGCGTAAACGTGCCGCTAGTGGCCTTTTACCTGTCTCGTTGGCGAGTGAATTCCGGGGATTGGGATGTCCCGGAATTTTTAAATAGGTAGTGACACGCTTGTGCTTTAAAAAAAGTTATATCTCTTTAAAAAGGCAGCGCTAATAAAGGGTTAATCGTAGTAATTAACTTTCCAAACACCCCTTTTATATCCTGCATTTCTTTAGAGTTTTTTGCTTCAAAACGCAACGTTAAATAAGGCCCCGTGTTTGATGGGCGAATTAGTCCCCAGGCATTACCAAGATTTGCTCGTAAACCATCAATATGAATGAGTTCTCCTTGCAAAAATATGGGAGCCTGCACTAAAAGTTGCCTCATAAACTCCTCTTTATGCTGCTCTTCGATATTAATTTTTAATTCATTCGTACTTAATGACTTAGGAAATTGTTCAAAGAAATCGTGGCTGTCTTTAGGTTGCTCGCTCAGCATTTCTAAAGTTCGTACTGCAGCATAAATGCCATCGTCATACGGCAACCAACGATCACTAAAATAAAAATGCCCACTATACTCACCGCCTAATGCTGCTCTATGCTCTATCATATTTGCCATAATATGAGCCATACCGGTTTTGGTCATGACGGTCTTGCCATTACGCGCCACAATGTAATCATTTAAATTTTGAGTACATTTAACATCAAAGACTACTGCAGAGTTTGATTCTTTTTTGAGAAGTGTATCGGCAAAGGCTAAAAGCAAGTAGTCTGAGGGAATAATACAACCATGATTGTCTACAACGCCCAAACGATCGCCATCACCATCAAAAGCCACCCCTAAATCAGCATTATGTTCCTGTACAACCTGACGTAAATCACTTAAATTTTCTTCTATTGCTGGATCTGGATGATGATTAGTAAAGCTTGATTGCACATCACAATACAATGGAATTACATCGCAACCTAATTCAGACAATAATTGAGGTACCACATGCCCTGCAACAGCATTACCGCAATCAACGACAACGCGTAATTTTTTTACCGGTTTCAAGTCAGCTTTAATAATGCGTATATAATTGTTAACAACTTGCTCCGCTGGATATTGTACCACCCTTCCCTGCCCCTCTCTATCATTCAAAAAGTTCTTATCGACAATACGTTGGTATAAAGAACGTAACCGTTCTCCATAATAATTTTTTCCGGCCAACGTTATTTTCAAACCATTGTAACTAGCTGGATTATGGCTGGCAGTAACCATCAGACCAGACTGACATTGCAAATTATGCATTGCAAAGTGCAACAGCGGTGTAGGTAAACAACCAATATCAATTATATTGGTACCGCTCTGTAATAAACCTTTGATTAAGTTCTCCGTAAAAGGATCACTACTTGCGCGACTGTCACGACAAAGCAGTACGGTGTGCAACCTATGTACTTCCTGTAACTCACTCCCAATAGCAATACCTAAGGTATAATACGTATTTTCATTCAAATCCTCACCAATCTGACTACGAACATCATACTCTTTGAATATTGATATAGGGGGGGTTATTAAATAGGACTTGCTCATAATTTAGCTCCAGATAAGTCAGCTAAGTTGCCACACACACGCTCAGGTTTTTCGATAATCTCCCTAATAATCTGCAAAAACTGCTCGGTAAGATAACAAATAGTTTCACGGTCATATAAATCAACTCGATATTTAAGATAGCCATTTAATAGGGCACCGTTATATTTAAGTTTTAATGATAGTTTGCGTGGATTACCTCCCCAAAGTGGCTCACCAGCGGACTCAATAGAAAGCGGTTTCATTTGAAAACCAGGGTCTACAGGTTTAAGCTCAAGATTTTGAAAATCAAAAGAAATATCGGGTACTGGCAGATTAAGCTCCATAATTTGCTCGGTCTGCAAATACTGATATTCAAAAGACTGAATCAGATTGTTTTGCAACTGCGTGGCAGCCGCGATAAAAGTCATTTCAGAAGTGCACTGAATGATTAAAGGAAGCTCATTCGAAATATTTCCGACAGTTGTCTGATATCGTTCTGCTTCGCGTCCAGCACAAAGCATGGCAATAAAAGCATTATCCGTCTTGGCAAACTGAGCTATCAGTACTCCATAAGCAGCAAGTAATAAATTAGGCAGAGTAACCTGGCTGTGTTTTGCCAAGTTTTGTAACCCGTCCAATAGTTCTGCAGAGAAAAGAATAGGTTCTTTCGCGCCAGAGGTTAATGCCTGTTGCAAAACAAGTTTATCCGTGGGTAAAACTGGGGGGGTATAATTTTGCAATCGACTACGCCAAAAATCGACATATCGTTCATAAGTACCATTCACTACATTATCTAACTGCCAATCAATGAAGTTCTGATATGGCGTTGCTAATGCAAGATTTTGGCTGATTCTCTTTTGATTTAACGCATAAAAATGTAAGATATCCTGAAAAATAATTAAGCTACTGACACCATCCGCTAATAAGTGGCTGATACTAAAAGCCCAAACATATTGTTGCTCAGAACATTGAATCAAATAACTGGCTAAAAGCGGAGCCTTGGATAAATCAAATTGCTTATGACTTATCTGCTCCAACAGCTGATTAATTTGCGCATGCTGATCACTAGCGTTCAAAGCACTGAAATCAAGATGCTGCAATTTAAAGTCAATCTGGTCATGAAAAAATTGAAACGCTGTGCCCATAGACAGATGAAAACTACAACGTAACATGGCATGGCGCTCGATAACTTGTTGAATGCTTTTTTCCAAGATTGCGGCATCCACAGGTCCCTCAAGTCTGAAAAAATTAGCGATCAAATAAGCAGGATTTGTTGGTTGCGCCTGGATATGCCGCCAAATTCGAATTTGTTGTACAGAAAGCTGTGACAAGTGAGTGGTTACTTCTGGGACTGAGTGAGTCGTTTTTTTCCTACAAGCTTCGCTTTCAGTCATTTTTTCAGTCAATAAATGAACTAAATCGTGAATTGAGCGATTTTCAAATAGCAAGGATTGGATACTCAGATTTTCCAAAGTTAAATTGAACCGAAGCCGACGCAATAACTCAGCTGCTGATATTGAATCCATACCCAATGATAGTAATGTGGCATTCATTAACAAATTATCATGTTCTTTTAAACGAAGAATGCTACGAATTTCATTGACCAGAAATTCAGTTAAAACACTAACACGCTGTTCTGAGCCTACTTCTTTTAATTTTCTAATAAGCTCATTCTCCGCTCTCTGTGCGGCTTTTGGCTCAGCAACTAAACTCTCTATCTCCGTAGGAAAGAATTCAGTCAGCAATTTTTTGTAGGAAGAAGGTAATGAAGCGGCCTTGGCAACAATATTATTAGGCATCAAACACAGCTGAGCAAAAGATAATGACATCATGTGCTGCAAAGCATTTAATCCTAATTTCTCACTAATATTATTAATTCCATAAGTAAGCCAAGATTGAGCTAAATTACGCGTCATACCGATATTTTGCCAAGGACCAAAGTTAATACTTAAAGCGGGCAATCTCATTCGGAGACGATAGTGTGCCAAATTATCAAGAAATGCATTCGCTGCGGCATAATTTGCCTGCCCTGGCGAACCTAATAAAGAACTGATGGAAGAAAACATAATGAAATGTTCTAACTCAGGCATAAGCTCAATACTCAAACGATGCAAATTCCAAGAGCCTTTTACTTTTGCCTGAAAAACAGTTTCAAAATCTTGCCAAGATAAATTGGACCATAGCCCATCATTTAAGACACCGGCGACATGAAAGATACCTTTAATCGTGGGCATAGAGTTTTGCACAGCACTTAAGACACAACGTAATTGCTTATAGTCACTGACATCGACTTGAATGTAATGCACGCGAATACCCTCAACAGCGAGAGCATTGATCTGCTCCTCAATTTCTTCCGTCAAAGAACGCCGTCCAAGAAGAACAATTGAAGTCACCTCTTGCTGGATTAGCCATTTACATAAAACAGAACCAAGGCCACCGAGCCCACCAGTAATTAAATAAGTAGCCTCTTTTAAGAGTTCTTTTTTATTTTGATCTTCATCATGTACTAATACAGAGGTCAATCGCGGCGCATAGATTGTACCCTTCTGATAGGAAAGCAATGGCTCGTCTTGACGCTTAAGTATCAGTTGATACAATTGTGATACGATTTCTTCAATACTTGCATTGGCATCAACATCAAGATGTTGGTAATTAAATTCAGGATGTTCAAGCACCAAGGTTTTACCCATACCTAACAGAGGAGCAAAAAGTGGAATGTTATTTTGCTGCAGCGTTGTTGTTGCTCGGGTTACCGTCCATATTTTACTTACCAATTGTTGTTGCGTGAGCACTTGGATTAGATGCAGCAAACCAGCGCAAGGGCCTGTTAAATATTGATTAAAATCTCCGCACGTCATCGTCTTGAGTTGATCCGTTTGGAAAAACTTACTATCGAGCATACCCCATAAATAAATGATGCCACCTACCTCCGAGCGCCCACTTAATAAATTCAGAAAATGCCCTGGTTTATACGGATTCAGTGTAGTCATCTGCTCTCTCTCTCGATACTCTGAAGAAGGATAGATGACGACCAGATTAGGTAAATGGGCGGACAATTGCTCCACTATATTTTTACATTCTTGATTCTGATTCGCAAAAACTAACCACGTCCCAGTAATTGACTCTATTTGAACAACATTATTGGTTGCCTTTAATGGTTTCCACGCCATTTGGTAAAGCGACTGGGTGAGCGTTCGTTCCAATATCGTGTTTTCATGGAATACTTGATCAGAGGATAGCCAATAAGATTGGCGCTGAAACGAATAAACGGGTAAAGATGTTGCATAAGGCTGAATATGAAAAGGAGCATCATAAGCGTGCCAATTGATAATCCCACCTTTTATATAAAATTCAGCTACCGCCTCTGTTAACGTTTGCCAGTTTGATTGGTTCTTTTTCAACGATGCCAACCATAATGCATTCTCAGGTTGAACATGATGTTCTCGGGCAAAAGCCAATAGAACGGGTTGAGGTCCTACTTCAATGAAGGTTTGATAATCTAAACGTATTAATTCGCGAACTCCAGCGCTAAATTGAACGCTAGCAAGCACATGCTCCATCCAATAAGTAGCATTAAGCGACGAAATTGCCTGGCCACTCACATTAGAGATAAGTAGCATTTGCGGAGAATGATACTCCACTGTTGCTGCAATTTGACCAAACTCTTCCAGCATTGGGCGCATCAACTCAGAATGAAATGCATGGGAAACTTGCAATTGGGTTGTTCTTAGACACTGTGTCCGGCAAGACTGATTGAATTGCTTAACTGCTTCATGCTCACCAGAAAAAACAACCTGACTAGGGCTATTCACTGCAGCAATATTTAAAATCGCCTCAGGGGAATGAAGTTTAAATTCATTAATTAAATTCAAGGCGCGTGCACTGTCCACATTCACGGCAAGCATACTGCCCGCTTGCTGTGTTTGCATCAGTTTTCCGCGACAGGCAATCAATTTTAATCCATCCGCCAAGCTCATAACACCCGCTATAGTTGCTGCAACATACTCACCGACACTATGACCAATAACCGCTGTAGGTTGAACTCCCCAACTGAGCCATAATTTAGCTAAAGCATATTGCAGAACAAAGAGAGCGGGCTGTACATACTGAGTCTGCTGCAATAAATGCGTGTTTTCTGGCGCAAACATTACATTAACTAATGGTTCAGGCAAGAGATCCGCTAATAATTGACAGCATTGATCGACTTCAGACTTGAAGAGCGGATGACTTTGATAAAGCGCTAAACCCATCCCAGTATATTGGGATCCTTGTCCGGTAAATAAGAAGGCTATTTTATTGGTATTTGCTTTAATGGGTTCAACTACAGAAATTGGCGCCTCAAATGTCGCAATTAATTCCTCATAGTTTTGCACTGAAAAGGCCAAACGATAATCTAATGCACTGCGACCAATTGCAAGACTGTGACACAAACGGGCCAGATCAACATGCTCCTGACGTTGCAAAAAAGCAAATAAATTAGATTTTTGTGCCATTAAGGCCTCAGGTGTATGGCCTGATAAAGTCATGATGTGCATGGGGCGCTGAGCTGTTTCAACCAAATTACTGACCGCTTCAGACTGATACTCAGCCAGTATGAAATGAGCGTTCGTTCCGGTAAAACCAAAGGAACTGACTGCAGCATGGCGCACCTGAGCAGATTCGGTTTCCCAAGGTTGTAATGAGGTGGGCACCTGAGCAGGAATAGTAGATAAATTAATTAAAGGATTTACTGTATCAAAATGTAAATTAGCTGGTATTTGCTGGTTTTGTAACATCAGCACGGTTTTGATTAGCCCTGCCATACCTGCAGCAGCTTCCAAATGACCAATATTGCTCTTCAGCGAACCGAGATATAACGCTTTTTGTCTCGTACCTGTAGCAAAAACTTCTTTCAATGCATTAAATTCAATCGGATCACCCAGACGAGTTCCAGTACCATGAGCCTCAACATAATCAATCGCATCCGCAGACAGACCCGCCTGATGCAGTGCTTTAACAATTAAATCATGCTGCGCTTTGGGGCTAGGTGCGGTAATTCCATTGCTATGACCATCACTATTGACTGCAGCACTTTGAATTACTGCCAAGATCTTATCGTTATCTCTTTGAGCGTCGGACAAACGCTTTAATATGAGAACCCCGCCTCCCTCACTACGAACATAACCATCTGCCTTGGCATCAAAAACTTGGCATTTACCCTCAGGTGAGAGCATACCGGCCTGGGAAAAACTAACGCTCAAAGCAGGATCGAGAATTACGTTTACTCCACCAACAATCGCTAAATTACAATTTTTCTCATGCAATTCCTGACATGCATTGAATGCAGCTACCAAAGAAGAAGAACAAGCCGTATCCACGGCTATTGCCTCACCATGAGTACCAAAAAAATAAGCAATACGGCCTGCTGCCGCACTATGGGCATTACCGATCCCATAATAAGCATCAGGATTATAAGAGCGATTTCTTTGGGCTAACTGGCCGTAATCATGAGAAGAAATACCGACAAATACATCGGTATCGGTGTTATCAAGTGATAAGGGGGCAATACCTGCATTTTCCAAAGCCTCCCAGGTTAATTCCAATAAGAGCCGGTGTTGAGGATCCATCGCCTCAGCTTCAAGGCGACTAATATTAAATAAAGCGGCATCGAAATGATCAATGTTATCAATAAAGCCGCCCTTTTTGGTGACTATTTTTCCTGGGGTTGCAGGTTGAGCATCATAATATAAGTCACTATTCCAACGATTATTGGGTACTTCCTTAATACCGTCTCGTCCTGTTTGTAATAATTCCCAAAACTCCTCTGGAGTATTGGCTCCTCCTGGAAAACGGCAGCTCATGCCGATAATTGCAATGGGCTCGACATTATGCTCTTGATCAGTTCTCAAATCAGGGCGCTCAGCCACTTTTTCTGGTTTGACCTCCAGATAATCAGCCAATTGTTCCATGGTTGAATACTCCCATAACAAACTGGGATTCACCTCATGGTGCACTACGTGCTCAAGAGCCCCACAAAATTGGATTGCCAAACTGGAATCAACCCCATAATAAGCAAAATTAGCTTTGGGATTAATATCTTCCACCTTTATAGACAGACGATTTGCAAACCACTGTTTTATCCACTGTTGTAATTCATTTGGATTCAACTCAACGGATTGCTTTTTGGCATTTGAACTTGCCTTATTCCATTCGGTAATAATTTTTACATCATCGTTTGCAACTGCATGACGGCAAGCACTGCGTTGAACTTTTCCACTAGAAGTTTTAGGCAACGTCGCTTGTTGAATCAAGATAATACGCGCGGGTAATATAGACAAATCTTCCCCACAACGTTGCAAAATCGTATTAAAAATCTCATCAAAATCTTTAGCTCGACGATGTACTTCTTGCACAATAACCAGTTCAGGCTCCTCATCAATTTCATCGATAAAAGCCGCACAACCATGTTGAATTAGAGCGGGATGACAGTCATGAATGGTGGTTTCTATATCTTGGGGATAAATATTATGCCCACGAAGAATAATTAAATCTTTTAAACGCCCAGTGACAAACAATTCGCCCTGCTCATCCAGAAATCCCAAATCGCCAGTACGTAAATATTTTTTGTTGGAATTCAGTAACGTTAATTCAAAAATTTCTCGACTAATATCTGGTTTATCCCAATAACCTTTAGCAACACTGGGACCAGACACTACTATTTCGCCTATTTGAAAAGGTTTTAATTCATTAAAGGACTGTGAATCAATAATTTTAAGTTCATGGTCAAAGGAGGTATGACCACAACCTACAATAGGAAGACTCTCATTGTCTGAGTCATATAATTGAACATCGTGCGTTTCTTGTAACGTCTTCCTATCAACCTGAAGAACAGTAGTGCTACTGCCTGGTTTTTTACCACAAACCATTAACGTTGTTTCGGCCATTCCATAGGCTGGATAGCAAAATTCTGCCTGAAATCCACACGCACTAAATGCCTCACTAAAGCGTACTAAGGTTTTAGCACTTACAGGTTCAGCACCATTAAGAGCAACGAGCCAATGACTCAAATCTAAGTGCTTTTTCTCTTCATCAGTGATGGAGCTAACGCACATTTCATAAGAAAAATTTGGCGCTGGAGCGATGTTCGCTCGATAATCACTAATGGCCTTTAACCAGAAAAATGGTGTCTTTAAAAAGGTTGTAGGCGCCATTAAAACACTATGCATATGGTACGCTAAAGGATATAAGATAGCGCCAATTAGCCCCATATCGTGAAATGGCGGCAACCAGGAACAAAGCGTTTCTCCCTTTCCTTGGAACAACGCATCAATAGCGGTTGTATTGGCAATAATATTCCCATGAGTGACCATCACACCCTTAGGCGCTCCTGTAGAACTCGAGGTGTATTGCAGAAAGGCCAGGTCGTTAAGCAAAAGCTGCGGAAATGAAGGAACTGAAGAAAGCTCGGGTATCTCATCATCTACGGCAATTAGCGTGACGTGCTCAAAAGTATATTGCTGTGCCATAGCGGATGTAGTGATAATAAGCTCAGCTTTGGCATCATTAATAATTGACACAATACGCTGGGCATGACGATTACCCCGTGGAGGATAAGCTGGTACAGCAACAATACCTGCCATTAAACATCCCAGGAAGGAAGCAATATAATCTAAACCCGGAGGTAATAATAAAATTGCACGAGCCCCAGGTTGCACCACATCAAGTAAGCGAGAAGCAATACCAATAACCTTTTGCAAAAGCTCCTTATTAGTTAATGAATAGGTTTTATTTTCGCTTAAAAATGTGTAGGCTAGTTTATTGGGATAATGAACTGCATTATCATTTAAAATATTAATTAAAGTTTTGGACACATTATTAGACATATTTGCAACTAAAAGCCCGCCTGCTGGCAAGGGCTTCCTGCCCCAATGATCGCCCATAATTAGATACTTACAGCAAACGAACAATTACTCCTGTATTAGTCAGTGTTTAGACAAAATATAGACTGCAATACGTCAAATTTCCAACTAATTGTCGAAATTTCGGACTGTTTTTTAATTTTATTGAAACGATAATCACTGTCAATTTAACTTTTAATGATGCCAGAAAGAGCCTAGGTCAAATTTTAGGCGCAAAGAATCTCGGAAGCAGCCGATTTCCAAATTTCTTTTGCTTTGTGGAATTGGATTCGCTGGAATGACGCGGAGTTGGTGTATCGCCCAACGGCTACTGCAAAGAGATTTCTGGTTTTACCCATGAGAGCCAGGAGCTTCTGAGTGCCGGCTGGGTTAAGCTTATTACCGTGAGATAGAACACGTATCTTGACTGCCCCTTTTATGTGGCAAGATAGCCTGGCGGCTTCAACCAGGCTATCTTTAAAAACACTTCCTATATATCTTATGGTAATGGTTTAAAACCTACCTGTCCGCACTGGCCGTCATAAAAATAGTCGTAAATGTACAATGGGCGCCGACCAGTATTAACGAAAATCTGCCCCGTTGCGGCGCTATCGACCCATTGTACAACAGTAGGTGTTGGGCTATCACTGGGAGGGTTACCATGAACTGCGTTAAAACTATACTCCAACGACGGTGTACCTACAGCCCCCATTAAGATCCCCATATAGACTCCTAATGGTACCTCATTATTGGCATTGTGAGTTCCTGCTGGCCATTGAGCTTTGGGTAATTCAATGAACATCGAGTCAATTCCAACATCGAGAAGTGCCGTACCGCAGAACTGATTAGGCTGCGGAGAATTAGGAAAACCATAACAGCCAGCCTGAGGATAAAAATCAGCGGGCACAGTTGGATTAGACACCAGGTTAATAACATTATAATTAGTGCTCGAGGTAATACCAAGAGTTAGCCCAGTCGTTGTCAAGTTGTCATTCGGTGTGAGGTAATAACCCGGGCTCAGATCGGTTCCATTTTGAGTATTCGTTATATGAAGAAAAGCATTAGCCGTAGGCGAGTTAAACAAATCACCAGCGGTGGTGCTGTTGCGGTTAAAACCAACGCCCAGATAATGCAAATTCGGTGAAGGAGGATTTGAATAACACGACTTGGTAGTCGGTCCGCTACAGTAGGCATTGTTAATCCCCAGTACCATTATTGGTTGAGTCATCACTACACCACTGGCTAGCTTCACGCGTACCGGAGCTAAGTAATAATTACCAGAATAAGTATTTCCGCTGCTGTCATAATATTTGACCCCTGGCGCCCCAGGACCGATCACGTTCCCATTATGAGGTAGCTCATGACTCGGGACAAGAACGCCCAAAGAGCCGGTGTCAATCGTGAAGGAAGTAAGCGAATTTTGAGCCGAATTCTCATCATAGCCTACATCAGCCATGACATCTAATGCATTTGGGAGCGTACTCACCAGTGGCACCTGATAGCTTGTACTGCCATAACTACAGGATGTCGTGTTTTGCGGCAACACTTGAGTCACACCAAGCGCGGCCCCATTATTGCTGCTATCGCTAATCCAGGCATTGATCGAAATATTATTTGGAAACGACTGGCCGCTGTAGGTAAAAGTGACATCTTCTGTGCTCGAAGTAGTTGAAGTTGGTGAAATCACTCCATCCGGTGCGCCATAAACATCGACATGAATTGGGTTATTCGCATGGGGAATAAGTGGCTGCCCCTGAGAATTGCACATCGTCATGTGAATCGTAAACTGCTGTATAGGGTTAGGCGTGATCCCAGTCGGATTATTCACTCGTGTTACTGCTGGCGAAAAAACAATAACGCCCGGCTGACACGTCGGCGGTGGAACTGAGGTGGTAACTGTGATGGTTGCCACATTTGTATTACTCGTTGAAAATAGGCAATATCCATTACCATTCATGCTACAACCAGTTGGCAAATAACCCGGTGTATTTATTTTAATTCCCGCAAAGGAATATGTATGATTTGGTATGGTCGTAAGTATGTTTAATGTAAGGGCTGAAACATTATAATTTTGACAAGATAAAGACCCTTTTCCATTTAAACATAGGGTAATATTCACATTACCTGGCGTTCCTGTTGCAGAAACATTAAAAAGCAAACCCCGTCCAGAAAACACGCTTTGACAAACCATCAATAGCAACGCAACACTTATAGTCCTTAAGCACTGTATCATAAATTAATCCATAAATTAGAAGTGAGTTAAACGGTAATTGAACACATTAGTGCGTTAGCATAGTCATGACCGGTATGCAGCGTATTAAGCAATTGACTGGTATTTTTACGAAAACCACCCTGCCCTAAATAAAAGAACTTATAACCACACTCCAAAGGTGCGGGACCAAAAAAATTGTTGAATTTAATTCCAACCCCAGTCATTGCGCTAAATGTAGTAGTAGTATGTCCTGAAAAAACATTATCTGGAATGGTTACGCCTCCATCGAGTGATTGTTCTTGGAAGTTGCTTGTATGCATAAAGTTTGGACCAATACCTAAATCAAGAGTTAATGCGTATTTTGGCGATTTTGTGTGAATAGTAGATTTGGCTACCGCATAAACTGGATAGTGAGTGACCTTATATCCATAGGATAAATCAGTAAATAAATCCTCTTGAACCACGTAGCCAGATACGCCTGTTTTCGCAAGATAAAAGACATTAATTCCATAGGCCATGTTGAATAAATCTTTTTCTTGACCATCAAGAAAATAACCTAAACCAACTAATCCGTTGCTACTTTGGCCTCTGGTTACAGTAAAATCATCGCCGATCAAATCTTCAATGTTTATATGCTGTACTTTCCCTTGATTACTCCAATACCCGCCTAATTGCACAACAGCATGTCCATGTAGATTAAATGCAAGTACCTGAGTTGCGATAGATAATAAAGCAATTGACGAGATAAATTTAATTGACAGCATAATATCTCTTTCATCCTTGTTTAAAAAAAATAGGATCTTTTTTACTATATCAAAATTCACAAGTCAACTTGGGCTTTTACCGCAGAACCAGCATGAACTCTTTAAAGGTTCTCCGCCACTAATATTTGTGTGACAACCCAAGTAATAAAGGGATACCAAATTCTTGCCCTTTACTTCTATAACGCATCAAGAAGTGTAATATGCCTGAAGATCCTACCATCAGATCAGCAGTGGCAACATTAGCATCTTCAGCTAGCCAAGAAATAACGCCCTCCGGTGATCTACGACCTAAGTGCACTAACGTTTCCACTAAATTAGTCGCCCGCTGATACCAGATATCCTCGCCGAGTATACGATAGGCTTCCATATATATCTCTCCTAATCCACTAAGGCCATGACACTGGGTTAAATTCGGATAACATAAAATAGATGGATGAACTGACAGGGCTTTCCTAGCGTGCTCAGCGTAAAGACTACTTTGTGTTTCTTCATATAATTTTAAATAAGTAATGGCAATTCCGGGACCTCCGTGACACCACCACTGCCAGCGATTAGGGTTAGTGGTGCTATACGGCCATTCTAACAGTCCATTTTCTTCAATAGCTTGTTTGATTAACCAATTAGTTGCTTTCTCATATGCAATTTTACTACGATTGTCTCCCGTTCTCTTATTGTATTCTACAAGAAAATAAATTATACCCGCTACACCATGTGCAAAGCCGGTGATAATTTCGCCCGACATGCCATTTACCCCTGCTGGCATTTGCCAAGAACCATCAGCACGTTGAGTATCCATGAGATATTTCGCCGCTTGGTGAGCCACTGACAGGCAATTAATTTCTGGCACAATATCATTAACATAAAACGCGGCAATCCCTTGCCCTGCAGCACCATGTGTTATATCCGGCCAATCTATTAATCCAATAAATAATTTTTGTATGAATTTCAAATGCACATCTGTCCTGGTTATTAATCCAGTGGAAATAGCTTCGGATAGTGCAACAGCAACCCCCGCAGCACCAAAATGTAACCCTGGCAGGCCGGCGTCTGGCGCATCGCTCATACTATTCATCAACCAATCAATGGCTTTATTAACTCTTATTGCCAGGTTTTCATGACAATAACCAAGATGGGATAAGCGACTTAGGGCGTATACAACACCAGAAATGCCTTTGTTAGCACTCATTCGCAGCCGAACTTGTTTGTTAAAACGCTGCTGCATTTGGTGAGAGCCATTTACTTCAACCGACAACCATAGTCCGTCATGGGTATGCACAACGCCATTCTCCAGTATTCCACATAGTCCACCGGCAATGATTTCTTCAATGTTGAGTGGTACAGGTTGTTCTATAATTAATTTTTCAGCCTCTCTCACAGAAAGCTGTTGTTGTATCGCATGGTGTAATTCGTTCAAAGTTAACCTGTCTTGAGGATTTTCTCTAACGCACGCAATAATTATATTTAAAAGTGCTGAGGGTGCTCCAGTTAATCCCGATAATCTTCTGAATAAATCGGAGTCATTACAGGAGACTACTCGCCGAGGGTCCAAACCCGTTATTAATAACGATAATACGCAGCCAAGAGTAAAAATATCATCAGCAAAATCAGGTAGCTGTCGATTTGCTTGCTGAGGAGACATGAATCCCATCGTCCCCAAACCAAAAGCAGGCGTAAGATCATTGACAGAATGGCACAATTCCAAATCGAGAAGGTATACTTTGTCATCAACCGTAATCCAAATATTGGCGGCTGCCAAATCTCGATGCACAAATCCTTCATCATGTAATTTTTTTACTTCATGTAAAACCTGAGCAAAATACCCTAATAAGCGTTCTTTTATTTCAACCGATAAATTAATCCATTTGTGGCCTTTAAGGGTTGTCATGGCTAATGATTCCAGACTTTGTCCTTCCAACCATTCAATGGGTAAATAACCATCTCCTTTAACTTCAAAGTAACTATCTGCTTTTGGTATAGAAAGCTTATCTGCAAAAAAATGATGTAATTCCTGCTGGCGTTGTAATCGATTTCGTATGTCGCGGCCTTCTTTATCGGTCATGCAATATTGTTTCCCTTGCTTGATTATTTTTGCGGCGACCTTGTCTTGAGATCGTAAATCCATAGCCAGGAATATATTTCCCTTTGCTTGTCTGCGAATCACATCTATTGCTAAATAACCTGGACCGAATAATTCAGTTTGCTTTCCATTTAATTGATGAATGGGATCGCCTACTTGTTGCCAGGTCGACTGAAACGACCAGTCATGAAAAATATTATCCACTTCAGGTGGACACAAAAAAGGAACAGTATATTCATCTTGATGAAGAGATCCTTCTTTTCCATAAATCATCAGTCTGAGTAACCCAAGTCTGTCTCGTTGGATAATGGGATTAAATCCGCCATAGCGCGCATAAAGGACATCCCCTAACCTTAAATCAGATATTACAATCGGCCCATGGAAACCTTTTGTCAGAAAAGCCAGTTGCTGAGCCAAATTATACGCTTCTTCATCATCCGCGGGATAAATGGTCATTGCTTTACCGACTTGTGTTTCGCCTAGCTCACCTTCATTGAGTGCGCCTAGTGTCCATTCATCTTTTACTATTTTAAATGTGGAAACATTTACATTTAGCAAGTGTTTAATAACAATGGTGAATAACATCGTTGCTTCGACAGGAGTTGTTGAAATATGTAGTTTCCATCCTTGTATTCGCGGTGTTCTTCCAACGATTGCCCAGGGATCCTTTATCGTAGGTGTTAATCCAAAGGATTGTAATAATTGACTGTAATCTTTGTCACAATTTAACTGAAGACTCTCTAAATTTGAAGCATCCTGGCGACTATTTAGCATAATTGATGTCCTTAAATAGCATTCGTTATTCGGCTTTACACCTCGTTTTCCGTGGTACGCCCAATAGGGTTAGTGTTCGAAATGACTACCTGATTTTCCATCTAATCAGGTCATTATCAAGGAAAACCACGTCTTAAACTTGCGATCCTTAGTGACGGTTTCTAAATACATTAGTGGTAAAACCACAGCTATTACCACAAGTATTACCACAACTCTCTGTAGTACAGGTCACATCACAAGTAATGCCTCCACACGTTCCACCACAAGGGCCTGAAGATGTTGTATCAGGGCCACATGCATCTTCTAATAATCCTAATGCAGCGGCAATTATCGCCGATGGATTAAGTTTTTGGACGGATAATGCTGCTGATTCACCCACTTCACTCTTGATTTGCTCTATAACTTTATTAGGTTCAAAAACCAGTGCATGAAAGAATGCCGGATCTTCTTTGGCTCGTTTCGTTAACTCTAAAATGATAGAAATGCTCATATTGATTCACTCCTTGCTCTAGTAACAGACTATGTCTGTTTTGAGATCAAACCATCGCTTTTAGTCTTAAGGTATGCCATAAATACATATCGCTAGGAAATAATAAATATTCATGGCATAAATGTTGCGTTTTTCTTTTGATAAGAATTTGTGTCATAGGCATAGCTAATGCGGATCATTTTATTCACTGTTAAATCCACACCAACTTTATAATTAATAGTTACCGCGACCACCACCAAAATCAGTAAGGTTAGTAGTAAACCCGCAACTCTGACCACAAGTATTATCGCAACTACTGGTGCAAGTATTACCACATTCCATTACATCACTTTTTATTCGAGAAAAGTAACTTATTTCTGCGATTTGCCCCTTATCTGTGAAATTAGTTGTAAAACCACAACTTTGACCGCAAGTGTTCTCACAACTACTGGTGCAAGTATTACCGCATTCTTGAACTCCAATTAATCGAGCAATCAGCTCCGCGGCATGAGCAGATACTATTGCGCCTTTTGCATGTCTATCTAGGTAGGTTAATGATGCCAAGGCTTTTTCGGGCTCAAATACTAGTGAATGAAAAAATTTGGGATCATTTTTGGCGGATTCTAAGAGTTTTTTAAATGTTTTTGCGTCCATAATAAATCTCCTAAAGTTTTAAGCTTAAGTTAAATTTATTTGCACAGTTATATTTATTCCATAACACAAAAAGTATAGTTATTTATTATTTATAAGTCAAAAAACCTGGAGTGTCACAACTGCAGCTAAAGAATATATTGACTAAAAATGAGTGCAAATCTGCAGGTATACCAAGTGAAAAAAGAGCAAGCATACAAAATCAGGCCCCTCTTTTTTTAATCGCTTACTGCCAAAACAATATACATTGAAGCAAGATCTATGAAAGTTACAGAGCACTTTGAATAATAATGAAGATCCAAAAGAAGTAATGAAAAAATTAGTTGCGAGTCTTAGTATTGCAATCGCAAGAGATCAAACAAAAAATTCAATCGGTCTACTCCACCCCAGCGGTCTAATAGACCAGAAAGTTTCATCTAATCATGGCCTCGTCTTTACAGACGTTCTTAAATTTTTCTTCACTGTCAATACCGTAGGATGTGTTGCCCCTAAACGTTTCACTCCAATTGTTATAGCTTTTTCAAAGAATACTTTGGCCAGCTCACGTTTGCCTTCTTCCAAATACAAATTAGCAAGATTATTCATGTAAGTAACCAACAAAGGATGTTCTGGTCCTTTGCTATTTTCAGTGATTTGTATCGCTCACAGATAGAAGGGTTCTGCCTTTTCATATAGTTTTTGTTCGGCATAAACGAGCGCCAAATTATTGGCGCTTTCAGCTACGGCAGGATGCTCCGAGCCTAATGCTTATTCTCTTAGGGTTTTAGTTTTTCGGATTTTATCTATTTTGAAATATTTAAATAGTTTGATTAACGACTGATTCTTCTTGTTGATAATTCGCTGCATCTACACGTCTGAAACATTCTTCGGCCATTAGCTTTACCTTAAGGTGATGCTCTTCCGTTTCTTTATGAAGATTTCCTACATATCTGAAAAAAATTTTTGATCATTGCCAGATGCTAATCGAGATTGATTTAACTCCGCTTTAGGAAGATTATTAACAGCATTGATAATTTGACTTCTTTCTTCTGAAACTTCGCCAAGGATCAACGGGTAAGCAGCTAGATCTTTTTTTAGGATATTGTTGTCTATAATATCAGTTTTTTTGGGAGGGGTAGGATTGTAAAAATAATCCCAAACACTTAGACAGACTCCACTAAGCTTGGCAGCCAATCCTGTAACTACTGGTGAATTTGTATCTACTGTTGATTTTTCCATGTTTCATCCATTTTAATTATATATCAATTCATCTCATCGAAATGAATTTTCTATTTGCCTTGGTGTCACAACGTTTTTATCTCAATGAAAAAACCGCGAAAATAGTACATAGGCGACTTATTATTGTCAACATTAAAATTAATGGATCGGCTTGATTAATAAATAATTTTCAAATGATTTTTTAATGGGATTTTTTTGATTATTAGAGCCGAACTATTATCGAGATGAGACCACAGCTTATCTCGGCCAATTAAATTCATTGCGCTACCGACTTGCCAATCAGATTAGTTTAGCTGATGTCGCTATAGTTCCATTCATAAAGCAATTTTATATGGTCGACAGTCAATAGTTTGAACATTGTGAATACAAACACTTGCAGGCGTGGTTGCACTTTTTTTAAATGCAGATCTTTTTCTTAAAATTATGAAAAAACATACCCAAAAACATGATTTAAATTCTCGCTAAATGATCAAATATTGGGAATAGATCTCAAAAAAAGTTGCTTTAAATTTTATCTTGTGTAAAATTTGCTCCAGCTATGAACAGTAAATTAATTTGCACACTAATTGGTATTTTTTTTCTTACATTCAGCATTGATGGGCCTTTGTTGCATAAAAAGGTTCGCAAGGCAATAGCCCCCCCTACCAAAGAAACAGTTCAAACTCAGACATTACCTTCAAAGATAGCGCCGATAAAAAAAGTACCGACCCCCAAAAATCTGCCTCCTAAGCGAAAAACAGAGAAGGTCGTCATCAAAAGCAGTGCCTCAAAAAATCTCGCATTAACCAAAGTATCTTTTGACGAATTACCAGGTTGGGATAAAGCAGATGTTAAGAAATCATTATCCGCATTTCAGTTGTCATGTAAGGCGTTCTTGAAACAAGAACCATCTCATGCAACAGGCTCCAAACTTATCAAACTAAAGGCAGGAGACTGGTATCCGGCATGCAAAGCAGCTCTAGCGCTTGAAGCCATCTCAGAAGAGACAGCAAGAACATTTTTTGAAAAGTGGTTTCATCCCCTTGAGTTTGAGCAAAAAAAGCCGATTCATGGCTTATTTACAGGTTATTATGCACCGCAACTGGAAGGTAGCTTAAAGAAAACATCCAAATACAGTACCCCAATTTATGGATTACCGAAGCACAAACATAAGCGTCATTATACGCGTGAGCAAATAGATAATGGCATTCTTAAGAAAAAAGCACCGGTAATTGCATGGATCCACAGCCCTATTGAACGATTGTTTTTGGAAATAGAAGGCTCAGGAGTTATTCAACTAACGAATGGTAAAAAGCTCTATTTAGGATATGCTGGCGAGAATGGTGCTCCATACACGTCAATTGGAAAGGTACTTATCAATAGAGGAATCTTAACTAAGGATAATGCATCCAAAACAGCCATCATACGTTATTTAGAGAGTCATGCTGATAAAGCAAATAATATTTTACACAAAAATAAATCCTTCGTTTTTTTTGAAAACCTAAAAAGACCCATGGCCATAGGCGCTAAAGATATGGCTTTGACTCCAGGTTACTCCTTAGCCATTGATAAAAAATGGATACCACTTGGTGCGCCTCTGTGGTTGGATACTAAAAGACCCGATGTACAACAAAATAACGAGAAGCAATTTCAGCGTCTTATGATCGCTCAAGACACAGGTGGGGCAATTCGTGGATTCATGCGCGGCGATATATATTGGGGCACTGGTAAAATTGCAACATTTCTTGGGGAACATATGAAAAATAAAGGTCATTATTGGCTATTGCTCCCCAAACACATTTTTAATAAGCTTGCTAAAAGACAATTACGTGATTCTTAATTAGTTTATAAGGATAAAAGCAAAGGGACTATGTATTGCATTGCGGTCCTATTCTGTACTTGCTACACTGATTTATAACATCAAATATTTCCCCTCAAGGATTACTAATGTTGATTCACGTTAAACAACGCGCGGATATAGCCCATGCTCAAATGAAAATAGATATTTTTTCTAGCAAAGGTTATCAACTAATTGGTTCACTGTCAGAGATACGAGCTATATGGAATAGCATGAAAATGGGACTATTTCTCTTTAAAAAAGAAGAACGTTATTATCAGTGCAAAAGCGCGTTTTTGTTTTTAGAGCATACTCCTGAAGAAATTGAAGCCTGCTTTAATGAACAACAAGAACCACTTCCAAAACAGCCTTTTTCTCGTATTCTCACTTCCAGTTATATTTTCATTATGTTAAAAAATGGGCTTTTTTTATTAAGAGAAGATGCGCATAAATCAGGACATGCGTTTTTAGCCGGTCCAAATGCGGAAGAAGACATTGTCGGGGGAGAGCTTTACTTTGAAAAAGGCAACTTACTATTGGCCAATAATAAATCAGGGAACTACCCTACTTCGCAGGAAGAGGCTTTACCTGCCCTGATTAAAGTATGGGGGCTTTCGATTAACGAAATGTTCTGTCATGTGATAGAAAAAGAACAGGTAGAATTAGAATTAGCACGCAGGAAGGTAGTAGATGAAGCATTGGAAAGTAAAGATGTACCTAGGCTATCAGCCTCTTGCGCAACATTTTTTGCAAATCAACCAGCCAGGGTTCCCATTCCCCAACCACCAACGGAACAACGCTGCTTGCCATGCACTATTCTGTAGACATATCGTCTTTAGGAGTACCGTTATAGTCTAGGCTGTAGCTAATAAATTGATTTTTTTATTGGATATAATATTTTGTATAAGTTCTTATGAAGAAACGCATTTTTTGTTATTGGATAATTTACATATTTCTGTTGCATGACCAAAGATAGTCGAGTAATTTTAGCCACTTACTCCTAAATCATCATGTCATTATATTAAGATCCCATGCAGTTTTTTTGAAAAGGCTCTTTATAAGCATGTGCTATACTGTTTATTAAGCCATAAATTTTTATGGTGAACATTCAAACATCAGCCATTTTTCTTTTGGTTTCCTGGTTTACTTATTTTCTAACCAATTGGGCTTCATTCAAGGAGATTTGAAATGGACAATTCTAATGACAAGTTAAAAACTCCAGGTCATAATACAGCCGATCAAACTAAACAAGATGACCTACGTAAAGCAGGTCAAAGACAGCCAGATGAAAAAGGAAAAAAAGGTATGGGTTCACAGGAGGAACCACGTAAGTTTGGACAAAATCCTCAAGCTGACTTCAAAAAACCCCAACAAAAATAATCTTTCAAGTGCATTGAAATTCAATGCACTTTGTATTTACACAAGCGCAATGTAGGTCATCAGTTATCTCATTAAACCCAGCGGGGTGAATATAATTTAATATTGATGCATTTAATATAAGCATTAAATGTCGTCCACCCGCAACACAACGACACAAATATTTTTCCATAAGGTAATAATAATAAAATATATTTGAATAACTTGCTTAAGAATTGTTTAATAGTCTTGTAATCTCAGAACCACTGCTCAGGGATACTGGTGAAACGGACTATTTGCGGGGGGTACATCACTGCCCCTATAACATGCAAGGTGGAAGCATATGATTTTTGTATTATTTTTTATTTTAGGCACTGCGGTGCTAGTACGAATTTATCAATTATATCAGCAAGAGACTGCTGCAAAAATAACCTATCCTTCAGCAACTAGTTATCTTTCACTTATAAAAGATATTGCCACTTTAAAAACCAGTTCCGCAACAGCTAAAGCGCAATTGCAAACTCGTTTTATGACGTTTATTGCAGATCTAGGTTCTCGCTCTCTGGATAACCAAAGTTTCGGTATAGGCTATTTAAGATTGCCTGATTTAACGCCTGTATATGTATTTTCAAACAAAGCAGCAATTCAACAACTCTATGCACGAACTAATGAAAAAAAATTTGGACAAAAACAATTTTTTCATCGCCTGGCAATTATACTAGGTTCCGATAACTTGATGTCTTCCAAGCTAGGTAGCGAAACTCATTCGATAATTCGCAAATCGATTCTTTCGCGCAATGAAGCCAATAGACCCCAAGTAGCCAAAATTGTCGCTGATTTTTTTCAAGAATATGAGTTAGAGCAAGGGGCTCAAGGCCAACCACTTGGTAACGTAATGGATAAACTCTCTCGGCGAGTATTGCTGGCAACTTATTTTGGCAAAGCGATTATTAAACCATTTGAAAAGCTTTATAACGCCAAATTAACTAGAGAATTAATCGACTGCTTATTTAGCCTAGAGCCCATTCAAGAAAAAGAAAAAAGCAATCTGCTCCTATTAAGAAATGAAGTATTTGCTTTAGGGTGCCAACTTATTTTTTCGTCAGAAAAAATTACTGAGCAATTAATTACAGAGCAGAGTTGGCTTAATTATTTGCTCGTAGCAAGAGTCTTGATGAACTCCCAGGTGACCAGTCAATTGGAACAAATAGGTATCAAATCTACAACCAAATTAACTGCAGAACAATGCAAATTTCTAATCGAGTATTCAAAAGAACATTTAGACAACAATCTACTATCCACTCGGATAAGAGACGTTATTAATGAAAGCCTGTTCATTCCCTTATTAGGGTTTGATGCCACAGCAACAGCTCTAATCACTGCCTTAAGAATCGCTCTTCAAGACAAACGTATTTATGCTTTAATAAAAAAAGAACTGCACAAGAAAGTCGCCGTAGGTGAGCACTTCGAATTACACTCTCCCTGGGATAAGGGAGCATTATCCTACATGGAAGCCGTTTTGCTAGAAGCATTGCGATTATCTCCTCCTGCGCCCATTGTGCCAGAAATTATTAACGAAACAGTCACTTTGAATATCAATGGTATATCGTTTACGTTGCCTGCCGGTGCCCTGATATTTATTCCCATGCAAAGTGTACACACACATTCAATGCATTTTCCTGACATTGCTCTTTCTAAAGCAGGGCATGAGAGCGTCGGTAAAGGCACAATAAGTGCAAAAGATATATTTCCTGAGCGTTGGGGGCCACAAACAACTACTGGTGCGATTTATAATGCTCATTTTTTTGCTGAGACACCAATCGCTTATGAACCTGGTGTCATGGAAAAAGAAGGAGGATTATTAACGTTTAAAACTGGGGCCAGACGTTGTCCCGGTCTTCGCATCGCAATGACGGAAGTACTCGCCTTATTCCGCATGCTTGCAACCTACAAATTTGAACTTACTGCCGAAGAACACTTAGAGTTACGTTTTAATTATGAGACTCCTTTACAAAGAAATGGAGGACAAGGGCTGCTTAAAATTAGTCTTCGCAATAAATTAACGACAGCAGCGCCCTCTCCTTCTCTAAATTTGGATAAAAAGACCTATCAACAAAGTAACTTAAATTTTTTCCCAAAAGCATCAGCCAGCATTAGAGAGAAACCCAAGATAGAGAACAATTTTAAGATAGGTGCTTGACACCGCTTTTCGTGCTGCAATCCCCTTTAGAGAAGCGCATCCAAATCAAAAGTAGAGTATTTATTGAGGGCTTTTCCATGCTCAGTTAAAAAAACCTCGGCTGTGGCTCTACCTTCCTCAAAAAGCATGTCAAGAAAAGGCCGTTCGGCATTCAATTTCGAAGAATAGCCTAATTCAACCATTTTAGAACTGGTAATTCGGTGAATACGCATTTTAGCCCAACGCGCCCCTTCTCCTGAATCAGAATTAACGGTCTGTCTTAACAAAGCGATCATACGTAGTTCTTTCATCAGCGTTGCATTAAAAGCAACCTCGTTTAGTCGATTAAGAATATCTCGTGCCGTCTTTGGCGTACCGGGCCGTTCAACAGGATTTATCTGTACCAATATGGTATCACTGGATTCGCACTCCTGCACTAGAGGAGTAATTGTGGGGTTTCCTGTATACCCACCATCCCAATAAACCTCTCCATCAATCTCGATGGCATGAAACATCGACGGTAAACACGCGGAAGCAAGGAGAACATCGGCCGTAATTTCTTTATTTCTGAAAATTTTTCCGCGACCCGTTTTAACATTTGTTGCGGTAATAAACAATTTAAGGGGGGATTCTACTAGTGCGGGAAAATCAATCATCCCCATCAAGATCTCCCGTAAAGGATTAAGAGCTGCCGGATTGAGATCATAGGGAGAAAAAAGACGTGTAGCTAAATCAAGCGCGAGAAATGAAGGGGAAAAATCCATAGTCCAATTTCCAGAAAGGATATCCCAAGGTCCTCGTTGAAAAGGACTAAAGCGCGCGGCCTCAGCGACTTGTGTCCAAAACTCAGCTAAAGCTTCCCGAGCCCCCTCGGCTCCGCCACTTGCGTAGCCACTAGCGAGAACTGCGGCATTCATTGATCCTGCAGAAGTTCCTGAAATTCCCTCAATTAACAACCTTGGCTCTTCAAGTAAACGATCAAGCACACCCCAAGTATAAGCTCCATGTGCCCCACCACCCTGTAATGCCAGATCAATAAGAATAGGTTTTCCCGCTTTTTTTGACATTAATGGCTGCATCCATAGTAGACCTTATAGATAAGTCTAGCACCTAAATACTGAATTTCCTCCCCTGAGATTCCTGGGTTGAAGAACAACGGTATGGACGAGGGTTCATTACTTTAGAACCCTAAATTTGACCTGACAGCCGCTTTTAAAAACAGGTAACTGTCAAATCAAATGTAACAACTAAATATTACACAAGAACAACATTAGGTGTGAAAAAATCGCCTTCTTCATCTTTTGGCTTACGTATTTTATCAGCAAACATCGTATTTCGATTGACTCCAACACCTGATTTAGGCGTAACCCCAGATTTAGCTTCTTGTTTATTAACAAAAAGTAGAATCTTCTTGAAATGCCCTTGAAATTGCTCTCCATGGATTAACATCGTGCAACTTGCGACTAATGTTTCTACCTGCTGTTTCGAAACACTCTCTAGTATGAGCCCCAATCCATCCAAATGAACGAGATCGACATCGATGAGAAGTCTCCAATCCCTCTGCAATATGTTTGCCTGCATAACTAAAAGTACGTCCTACGGGGACGCTAATTGTTTCACAGCATTCACTAGCATGCCGAGCAACCCAGGTAAGTGCACGACTCAACCCTCTAAACCCTGTTGCTAAGGCTTCTAGTGTGTGCATTCCTAAAAATACTAAGCCTCGATCTATAGGCATGGCTATAGCCTCTAAGCATTCGCGTGCTTGATGAGCTAACCAACCAGCTCCATGGTACACTCCTCGACCCAGTGTCTGTAAGCCGCCAACGGCATAAGCGCCTAGATAAGTTAAACCACGGCCTGTGGGCACACTAATTGTCTGTAAACATTCACTCGCATGACGACCAAGCCAAGTGAGCGTACGGCTTGCACTCCTAAATCTAGTTGTTAAGGCTTCCCGTGTGTGCATTCCTAAAAATATTAAGCCTCGACCTATTGGTCTGCCTATAGTCTCCAAGAGCTCCCGTGCGTGATGAGCTAACCAGTCAGTTCCGCGGTACACTCCTCGGCCAACTGTCTGTAAGCCGCCAACGGCATAAGCGCCTAGATAAGTTAAACCACGCTCAAACTTCACTCCAATCGTCTGCAAACACTCACTCGCATGACGACCAAGCCAGGTCAGCGCACGGATTATACTTCTAAATCCAGTTACTAAGGTTTCAAGTGCGTGCATTCCTAAAAACACTAAGCCTCGACCTATTGGTCTGCCTATAGTCTCCAAGCACTCCCGTGCGTGATGAGCTAACCAGCCAGTTCCGCGGTACACTCCTCGGCCAAGTGTCTGTAAGCCGCCAACGGCATAAGCGCCTAGATAAGTTAATCCACGACCAGACTTCACTCTAATCGTCTGTAAACACTCACTCGCATGACGACTAAGCCAAGTGAGCCCTCGGCCTGTACTCCTAAATCCAGTCGCTAAGGCTTCCCGTGTGTGCATTCCTAAAAATATTAAGCCTCGACCTACTGGTCTGCCTATAGTCTCCAAGCACTCACGTGCGTGATGGGCTAACCAGCCAGCTCCGCGGTACACTCCTCGCCCCAGTGTCTGTAAGCTGCCAACGGCATAAGCAGCCAGATAACTTAGACCACAACCGAAATTAACTCCGATCGTTTGTAAACATTCACTCGCATGACGACCAAGCCAAGTGAGTCCTCGGCCTGTACTCCTAAATCCAGTCGCTAAGGCTTCAAGTATGTGCATTCCTAAAAATCCTAAGCCTCGACCTATTGGCCTGCCTATAATTTCCAAGCACTTACGTGCGTGATGAGCTAACCAGCCAGTTCCGCGGTACACTCCTCGACTTAGTGTCTCTAAACCTTCTACGGCATGAGCCCCTAGATAACTTAAACCACGGCCAATCCACACACCGATTGAATCCAAACATTCACTCGCATGAATACCTAACCAAGAAATTGCCTGAGCAGGCTTCCTGAATACTGTTTGCGAGGCTTCCAGAGCATGCATACCTAAAAATCCTAAGCCTCGATTTATTGGTCTGCCTATAGTCTCCAAGCGTTCGCGTGCATGATGAGCTACCCAGCCAATAGCACGAGGAAACCAAACAGCTAAGTCATACAGTTTTTCTCCAGTTACATGGAGGAACTTCTGTGGCACTCTATAAAAAATTCTATTAGTCCAATAAGCGACCAAAAATCCAAATCTATAAAGTCCACCAAATCTTAGTCTATTTGCTTCCTGCCAATTTGAAGAATAGTCCTCATCTTCTTTAGCTCCCTCAATTGCTAAAGCATCCCAATAAGCCGTTCTCTCTTGCTGAAGAGCATTATCTTCTGTTTGATGATCCTGTTTGCGTTTCCGCCAAAATGCTTCGCGTTCTTTAGGACGGTCCTCATCTTCTTGCGCATGACGCTCTTTACGCAGTTCCCAATATTCTTTACGAGCTCTGACTTGAGCTTCATCCTCAGCTTGATGTCGAGCACTTCGTCCGTTCCAATACGTAGCTCGTTCTTTTTTAATAGTCTCATCTTCTGCTTTCTGTGCAGAAGTGCGAGTTGACCAATACTCAGTCCTTTCTATGATTCGAGCCTTATCTTCTTTCTTATGGGTTGCAGCACGATTACGCCAAAATTGCTCACGTGCTTTAGGACGATCCTCATCTTCTTGCGCATGACGTGCTTTACGATTATTCCAGTACTCTTGATGGAATTGAACTTGGGCTTCATCTTCTTTTTGATGGCGAGTGCTGCGGGCCTTCCAATATTCCGCGCGTTCCTCGTTAATAGCCATATCTTCCGTTTCTTGGGCCTTCGCACGTTGAGACCAATACTCAGCCCTTTCTATGGTTCGGGCCTTATCCTTTGCCTTATGGGTTACAGCACGATCACGCCAAAATTGCTCACGCGCTTTAGGACGACCCTCATCTTCTTGCGCATGACGTGCTTTACGATTATTCCAGTACTCTTGATGGAATTGCTCTCGGGCCTCATCTTCTTTTTGATGGCGAGTGCTGCGCGCCTTCCAATATTCTGTGCGTTCCTCGTTAATAGCCGCATCTTCCGTTTCTTGAGACTTCGCGCGTTGAGACCAATACTCAGCCCTTTCTATGGTTCGGGTCTTATCCTTTGCCTTATGGGTTGCAGCACGATCACACCAAAATTGTTCACGCGCTTTAGGACGGTCCTCATCTTCTTGCGCATGACGTGCTTTACGATTATTCCAGTACTCTTGATGGAATTGAACTTGGGCTTCATCTTCTTTTTGATGGCGAGTGCTGCGGGCCTTCCAATATTTCGTGCGTTCCTCGTTAATAGCCGCATCTTCCGTTTCTTGGGCCTTAGCACGTTGAGACCAATACTCTGCTCTTTCTGCAGCTAGGCCCTCATTTTCTGCCTTATGGGTTGCAGTACGATTACGCCAAAATTGCTCACGCGTTTTAGGACGGTCCTCATTTTCTTGCGTATGATCTGCTTTACGATTATTCCAGTACTCTTGACGGGATTGCTCTCGAGCTTCATCTTCTTCTTGATGGCGAGTGCTGCGGGCCTTCCAATATTTCGTGCGTTCCTCGTTAATAGCCGCATCTTCCGTTTCTTGGGCCTTAACACGTTGAGACCAATACTCAACTCTTTCTGCAGCTAGGGCCTCATTTTCTGCCTTATGGGTTGCAGCACGATTACGCCAAAATTGCTCACGCGTTTTAGGACGGTTCTCATCTTCTTGCGTATGATCTGCTTTACGATTATCCCAGTACTCTTGACGGGATTGCTCTCGAGCTTCATCTTCTTTTTGATGGCGAGCGCTGCGGGCCTTCCAATGTTCCGTGCGTTCCTCGTTAATAGCCGCATCTTCCGTTTCTTGGGCTTTAGCACGTTGAGACCAATACTTAGCCCTCTCTACAACTCGGGCCTCATCTTCTGCCTTATGAGTTGCAGCGCTATCACACCAAAATACTTCGCGCTCTTGTACGCGTTCCTCATCTTCCCGAACACGTCTATCATAAATTTGGATATCTCGCTCTAACTGGCCATATTTAACTTTTTCTTGAGTGTCCAACGCATTAAATGCTTTTCTAATCTTTTCTAAATTGCATGTTTTGCCCCACATTCACCATCACCTCAAAAATAACAAGATGGCCAATTATAGCACAAAGTGTTTTTAATTAAATAAAATCCGTTTTGTTTATTTTGCAGAAGACATATTAATAAATGGACAAATAAACGATTCGCTTTAATAAATCAATGGAAGTAAAAGCAATAATCTCAGCAAGCCTAAGATCAATAGCTTATAAATTTAACATAACTAACTCTAAGATTTAGGATTTATTTCCAATTCTCTAGATGGATTTGCTCTTATTATGGCTAAAGCTTGCTTTTTAATACTAAAGTAAGATTCTTCTGAAGCATCCCTTACTTCCTCTGTAGTATTACAGGTAGTATAGATTGTATAGGCTAATAAACTTTCCAGTATATTCAGAATATCAACAGCTTTATTTTGATTAGTATATTCCTTGTCATTTTTTCCAACATTTTCAATAACGTTAGATAGTTCTGTAAACATTTGATCGGCATAATTTTTTTTAGTACTCACTACTATTCTCCTTATAAATAATCAAGCATTGGAATCTCAAATGAATTTTATTTTTTCTAAAAGCTAATCTTCATAAACTATTTATTTGATTATAGTTAAAATCTTTAAGAACATACAATTCTTGATATTATAGGAAATTCAAAAATAAAAGGTTTAAATCGAGTCGGAGGAGCCTCACATCCATCAGAAGCAGGTCATAAAGCTCTTTAGAATCATTATTATATTGTTGAGAAGATATTAACGATGGAAAAAATTGGGGATTAAAATTAGATGTAGGCTCTAGAATGGTAGGTTTCTCAATAGCAGAGGAGGTTTCTATTTTAACTGCTGCAATAAGAAGCATTGGAGCCTTAGTATTTGTCTTGTCATATGCAGAAATGTCTTCAACACAAAAAAATTTCTTAAAGCCAGTTTTTAAACTTATAGCAAATTGGATATCAAAAGCCCCCCCTATGCGCCTCTCCTTGGGCTGGCTATGTTAATACAAGCACCCGCTATGCTTAGTTTTTTTCACTAAGTGCTTGCTCAACAGCCTTAATAAATCTTGGCGAATCAGGAGAGGTTATCGTATAAAAATAATCGATAAGCTTTCCATCGCGATTGATCAGATATTTATGAAAATTCCATTTGGGTGCCGTACCAAACCCTAGTTTTTCTCTGGCCCAAAGATAAAATGGATGCGCATTTTTCCCAGAAACAACTTCTTTCGCGGTCATTGGAAATGAAACACCGTAGTTAACCTGGCAAAAATCGGAAATTTCTTGCTCACTGCCTGGTTCCTGCCCCGCAAAATCATTGGAAGGGACTCCAAGGACAACCAACCCTTGATCCTTATATTTCTCATAAAGTTTCTCTAATTTTTCATATTGCGGTGTAAATCCACATTTGGACGCGGTATTCACGATGATTAAGACCTTATCGTGAAACGAATCAAGGGGCAAAGGATTCTGTCCGGTCAAGGTATGAAATGAAAAATCATAGGCGCTATCATTGGGCTTATCTGCTGAAGCTATATTTGTCATGAGGAAACATCCTAGTAAAAAGGTCAGAAAACGCATGGGTATGTTATCCCTTGTATTAGTTTAAAGCTTCGAACTTGGGATATCTCCGATTACTCTATATGATATCCTATTGATCCTACAAAGCAAGCGTGATAAAAAATAACTATATAAATCAAATGAGATTGTTATACCGTAAATTAAACACCGTTTCTATTCTCTAGGCGAGCTGTTGACGTAATCTTGGTCTTTATCATGCCTCAAACCAGGTTGAACAAAAGAAAAAAAAGGGGCGGGGATGACTCTGGTAAATAGTAACTAATCTGTCACTACAAATAAGCTCCGTCCTGGAGCGCATAATCGTTAGTCCACGGGTGTCATATAGGGCTGAGGCGGCGCGCCCTCCTCGGCGCGCGTACCTACCGTTTCGAGGAAGTTCATTTGTCGTTATTCACTACTACAACTGGTAGAATAAAAGATGCCAAGGTCACTGGTTGTTGTCACCGCACTCCAAGTACTGCTCCCGCTTGTGCTTTGGTAAAGCAAAGGAATATTGATGCTCGTATTAACTCCCGCGGCGGTGCAGATGGCGGTGCTACCCGTTCCACTGCAACTCGTAGAGTTAAAGTAGCCCGCACTGGCCGTTGCCACCGCATTCCAGGTACTGCCTCCGTTCCTGCTTTGGTAGAGCAAAGGAGTATTTGTAGTCGAGTCAACCCCTGCTGCGGCGCAGATGGCGGTACTGCCCATACCACTGCAACTCGTAGAGACAAAGGAGCTATTGTTACTGCTCGTTGTTATCGCACTCCAGGTACTGCCCCCGTTTGTACTTTGGTAGAGCAAAGGGGTATTGGTAATCGAGTCAACCCCCGCGGCAATACAAATGGTGCTGCTGCCCGAGCCACTGCAACTTGTAGAATAAAAACTGCCACTGTCACTGGTTGTTGTCACTGCATTCCAGGAACTGCCTCCATCCGTGCTTTGATAGAGTAGAGGTGTATTGGTGCTCGTAGTTCCTGCGGCAGTGCAAATGGCGGTGCTACCTGTCCCAGAACAACTCGTAGATACAAAGATACCTGCATCGGCGATGGCTACCGAATTCCAGGAGCTGCCTCCATCCGTGCTTTGATAGAGTAGAGGTGGATTGCTAATCAGAACTCCCCCTGCAACAGTGCAAATGGCGGTACTGCCCGTGCCACTGCAACTCGTAGAATTAAAATAACCTATAGCTCCCGTTGTCACAACATTCCAGGTACTGCCCCCATTCGTGCTTTGATAAAGAATCGGGCTATTGGTAAATGTGTCATTCCCGACGGAGGTACATATGCCGGTGCTGCCAGTGCCACTGCAACTCGTAGAATTAAAGGTGCCTAAACCGGCTGTTGTCACAACATTCCAGATACTGCCCCCATTCGTGCTTTGGTAAAGAATCGGGCTATTGGTAAGTGTGTCATTCCCGACGGAGGTACATATGCCGGTGCTGCCAGTGCCGCTGCAACTCGTAGATGCAAAGGAGCTATCGTTAGCCGTTGCCACAGCATTCCAGGTACTGCCTCCATTCGTACTTTGGTAAAGCAGAGCGCTACTCGTACTCGTGTCAATTCCCACTGCGGTGCAAATGGTGGTACTGCTTGCGGCACATGTAATCGCATTCATGTCAAATGCAACAGCTTGGGTATTGCTTCCCTTTACCAAAACATTAGGCGAAAAAAAAGCCAGTGCGGTATTGGTATAAAATGAAATAGTACAGCTTGCCCCGGGAGCCAATGCTGTAGGGCAGCCATTGTTTTGCCCTACGTAAGTCATGAAATTGGAATCAAGGGACATAGCACTAATATTTTTCGCGTTAATTCGCGAATTATTAGTAATCGACACTGAACCTTTCGGGGTTAAGCAATCTGTTGGTGCGATACGTATGGAACAGTTCTGTATTGATGGAGAACAAATCCCCATGTTAGAACTTTTAGTATTGACTATTAACGAAGCTAAATCAGCGGCATTAACGGCTTTTGCGCCTACTGAAAATATACCAACCAATAAAAATAAACTGGACTTTAATGCTTTAGCTCTATCCCTATCCATGCACAAGACTCCTTTCGTCCAATTATGACTTAATAGCTAACTTTGGAGTGTAACAAATATAAAGATTCTATAGGAATATGAGCACAGCTCAATTTTTAATTAAGATCTTTATTCATTAACAGAGCAAATTCTTAATGCTTTGCCCACATACGCTAACTGCGAAACTCGAGTTTAAGAGACGTTTCTTGCTCCTCCTCAGCAACTTTATTAGGCGCATGACTGGCTTGTACAGCAACGCCTGACAATAAAACAGATGCTTGAGAAGAGTTAAAAAAAACCTGAGGTGACGATGCATTACTTAAAGAGGTAGATAACGAAGATGAAGCAATCTTTTTATATTTTAAATAGCTTATCTCATGAACGCCATATTCCTCATATAATTTGATATCACCATGCGCATCAATGACCAAAAAATCATGTGGCATAGTTAAAAATGTAGGCGTAATTGATTTAAAATCCTTTTTAAATAGTTGAGTATATTCCTCATCCATAGCTTTAAAATAGGTTTCAGCATCGTCCCCTTC
The DNA here is from genome assembly GCA_963844185.1 of uncultured Gammaproteobacteria bacterium. GTDB lineage: Bacteria > Pseudomonadota > Gammaproteobacteria > Legionellales > Legionellaceae > Legionella. The sequence goes on along the minus strand of CAWJMX010000009.1, from coordinate 60,863 downwards.
AAAAGGAACATTTAGACGCTGGCAGTCCTGAATATCCTCTTCTTGAGAAGCCGTATAGCCAGTAAAGCTTCGCGCAAGAGAAACAGATACATCCCTATGGTCACTCGCTGAGACACCACAAATCATGTCATTCAAAAATTCGCATGTGTCATCTGCAGTAGAAACATGAGCCATAGCAACTTGATGCCCATATTTAACAATTAACGCATAACAATTATATTGCCCACAAGAAATAAGTCCTTTGGGATTATCACTTAATAACACCCACTTACCATCCTGTTCCGCTTCAAGCAGAGGAGAACTGACAACTTTTCCTTTATGGACAAGAGTAAATCGCATTATATTTCCAACAATAAAATCAAATTCAAGCGCATTTTGAATCATTTTAGAACAAAAGTATATCTTTTTCATTGTGAAATTAAAATACACCGAAAAAAAGCCAATGCTTTTTTATTCAACATCAGGAACCGCACGTCGTGTAGATTCTAGTTACTGTAAAAACCATCCATGACGGCGTACAATTAACGCACATTGTTTTTATTTTAGAACCCTAATGCAATATCCATCTTCCTTTTACTTCAACAGCAAGCAACCAGGGCTATCGTACACGAATCAACCATCGGGCATATTAGACGTTAGCCGCTTGATTCAACATAAAAAACCATTTAAGAACAAAACTCTTATCAGTGTGCAAAAGCAAAAAACCCTGATCCTGGCTGATTGGACTACTGAATACTGGTCTAATGAAAAGATTTATAAGGTACAAAAAATACTGGCTCAATTAACTGATAACGGGTTCTCTCTTTATGTATGGCAAAATATATTGGAGCCTTTTTCGTCCAACGTGATAAAAAGAATGGATGATTCATGGCATGATGACTTGCCAGATGATAGATCACAGCAAGGAGAACTCTATAAACTTACAAAGGACGAGTTAATCGCTCTTTTTCCTCAAAGATTAGAATGGATCACCCCTGTCCCCGCCAATAAAATAAAACAAATTGCTGTTTCTCAATGCCAATTATCACCAGATAAAATTCTTATTTTAGATAATTATTGGATAGATGTTCTTTTAAATGATAAAACATCCTCTCAACCTCGCCAATTATACTTGAGCGAACTGTATGAACCGAGTGATAAACTGCTCCATGTATTGAATATTACTATTCATGAATCCACACCGCCTCTTGAATACATTATTTGCGATGAATTTCCCCCTGCTGCTTCTTCTGAATTCTTGTCAAATGATTTATCTTTGTCACAAGTCAAATGGATAGAACACTATACGAGACTTTCATTAAATAAAAAATTAGCTGATGAATTACTCTCAAAGGGAGCAGTTACTCTCGATGACAAGACATTTAAGCTAGAGCATCTCTCTCACATTCAATCCCTCAGCATTTATCAAGACATCGGGATTAACGCGCTACAATTGCTGCTGGCAAAAATACACCATCTGACTGCACTCGATGTGTGGCTACCTCAAGACTTATCAAAAGAAACCGTTTTAGAACTGGAAGGGATTGAATATCTGTTTCTCAAAAACGGCACATTCAGCATGAAGACCTTTACCAAAGCAAGGCACCTTAAAATACTCTATATAACAGAAAGTACTGCTCTATCTAAGGATTGTAAAGAAAGTTTAAATTTTGAAGAGCTTGAAGAATTGCATATCACCAACTCAATGATTAGCACTGCTGATTTGCAACAAATTATAAGCCCGCGCCTAGTACAGCTCTCATTATATAGCCGTTGCCTTCCAGCTAATGCCTTAGAACAACTTAATTTGCCAAATCTGAAAAAACTTGAGCTCGGCGGCTCTCGCGAAAAGATCGGTGCCGTCGCGCTCGAACGTTTATTGCATAAAACGTCCCAGCTGCAAATCTTTTTGTTATCTGGCTATACAATAACCGATAATTTCATCCAACATATTCACCTAAAGCATCTTGAAGATCTGACTATTCAAGAATGCAATATCAGTACCACCAGTATACAAAATCTACTGAGTGGAACCGAAAAACTAAAATACCTCCGATTAGTTAACAGCATTTGTTCACCTGATAATTTTATAAAAAAACCTCACCTACACCACCTTACTCATCTTGGTTTCGGGGAGGGTAATATCAATGCACAAGCACTTAAAGCTTGGCTAAAGCTAGCGCCTAATCTAAAAAAACTATGCATTGCCTACTGTAATGAGACCCTGCATATTGATAGTGAGCTCAAGAAATTAATGCAAGGAATCGTACTTGAATTAGGGTACAGTGATGAATATCACGACTGGCTCACCGAGCAAAAGCAGCATGAGAACAGCCCAACCAACGAAATTGCAGAACTCTCATTTAATGCCAGCATGCCAATGGATGCCGATACCCATTATTCAGCCAATAACGAAATGGTGGTAAGCCGGGTATTCTACCCTTTAGGGCAACAGCCAATGCCCGAAGTACGGAACTATCGCTTGCAGGCATTTAACAAGGTCGGCATCACCACGTCGCCCTGTGCTTTAAACGAGGCGTTCCTACTGGAGAATGAAGAAGGTAGCCCCCTCTCTGAATGCACGCAACCGGTGCTGGTCGATGATCTCCACGAAATAGGAGAACAACGCGCACGTACGAGAACAGGATGCACTTATTACCTGGGCAAACAAACATTAAGGTTGACCGGCGAGTGGCAAGCCCTCGCGTCTTTATCGCCTCAGGAGACACTTACTCATTTTTCGGTTGATTCAGGCTCAAAAGACATGGAGTTTTCCTGGTCACCACGCGACAACCTGTATTATCTTCGCAGTACCATTCCCGGCCCGCGCGTGCTCAGTTTTCTATTAGAAGTCGCCGACACACCCAGAACAGCCCCCCTTCCCCAGCAAGTTCAGAAACTCATCACGTATTGTTCCGAGTTTGGTGCCGGTGCTTTAACAAGAAACAAGGAGGCCGCAACAGGGATAGACTACTTAAACAGCCTCATCACCCAAAGAAAAGGTGCCTGCAGGCACCGGGCTTTGGTTTTTAAAGTATTGATGGAAAAGCGCTACCCTGAAATTCCTGTCCGCATCATCACCAACCAATGTCATGCCTTTGTAGAGATTAATCAGGACAATCAATGGGTGGCCTATGATTTAGGGGGGTATCCCGTCCAACTCAGCGTGAACGAATCCTGGACACCGGCTGAATCCATTCCCTCCATGGCGTACGAAAAACAGCTCCAAACCTGGAACAAGCACGCCCCTTATCTTGAGACTATTTTAGGTTTTTGCCAGCACTTAACCCAGCCAGGAGAGGCCAAGAAACGACTCATTGAACTAACAAGCAGTGATGAGGTACACCACGCACACTTGCAGCTCCAATCCTGGTGCAAAAAAATCGCGCGCCCCTTCTTTTACATCAATGCGCCCGATGATTTAGTGTGCAGTGCGCCTTTTTTAAAACGCGAAGGGCATCGAGGCATTTTAACGCCCGGACCCGGTGGACCTTTATATGATTTTTTACAACAGAATAAAGATAAAAGTAACCCGGCCGTACTGATAATCAATTACGATAATTTTGAAGCAGACGACCTGGTGCGCTTTAATAGCTTATTGGATAAGGAACGTCTGGCCGACGGCGTCCCTATTCCGCCAGACACGCTCATTATCGGACTTATTAATTCTAAAAAACCAGAGTGTTATCAAGGGGCTGATTTTTACTCGCGGTTTAACATCATAGAACAATGCCCCGAAGGGCTCTCTTTATCCGAGGGCTTAGCACCACTCCCGCTTCGTGAAAAAACAGCCGAACTCAAGACCGTGTCCATTAATTTGTACAATGACCCCGATTGGGAAGAACGCCTGCTTGGACGCTGGATTATTCAAAACGACGCGCTTTATTTTATTGAGGGCGCGCTGCAAAAAGCCTTTAATACTCCCCCGCCAGTTGAACCCCAAGAAATGCCCTTATATACCTTTGACGAGTTGCAACGGGCTTTAGGATGGAATTTTCCCCTGGAATTAAAAAATGCGCCCTGGGAGGATAAGAAATTTGTGCAGTTTTGGCAACAAGCCTGTCTTCTTGGCAAGATTGAACAGGCAGGACGAGTAATCCATCTCCCAGATTCCTTACAACTCCTACAAAGTAGCGGTTATGACTGGGAACAATTAACCACTCAGGTTACTTGGCAGGCCGGTCTGACGCTCAATGAACCGGCTTATGTGTTCAATGCTCAGTGCATCAATGACTATTTCACGCGCTACCACTGCAACAATGAAACCCAAATGCTCGATACCCTGGAGGGGCTCATTCAAGCCCATGCCCAGGGGCATTTGCAGGTGAATTTCACCGGGGCTTTGAGTGACGACAAATGGGCGCTGTTTTTATCAGCCTGCCAAGAGCACGCCATTCAGTTAACCGTACATTGCGCACCCGGCATCCCCCTTCCGGAGGTATTGGGTGTTGATTTAGCGCAAGCCCCCAGAACGTTAAGTGAATGGACAGGAACCACCTTAGCGCACACCACGATAGTGGTCAGTACGGATTATGATACCACCGCCCAGCAATTGACCTTACAGGATAAGGACTGGCAGGTTATCGAGAGTTCAGAATGTGGAGGCGATGACTTATTAATCCACATCAAAGCCCAGGTGGATGCGCTGAGCGGTACCATGCGCTTCGAACAAAAACAGCAAGCGCTTCTGCTGGCTCTGGAGCAGGGGAAAAAAGTGATGCTCAAAGGTCGCTTTTCAGCCGAATTAGTCGACTCCCTAGCTCCGTTCTTATTGGCAAGACTGCGCAATCCACATTCCCAAGGACAATTGGTTGTACTCAGTGAAGACGACCCTTTTCATTACTTACCCGCCCAACAGCACCAAGTCAGCCGTCAGGAAAAACAGAACTGCTTAGAACATCACTTTTCAGCAGAGGAAGTGCAAAGGATGGATGAATCACTGATTAATCAAGAGTCCCTTAGCCTTCTTCATGCGCGCTTAAGTTACCAACGGGTCACCCAAACAGATAATGCCTGGCAAGGATTGCAGGGTTTGTCTTCGGGGGTCGTTCTTCAGGAATTTAATGCACAAAACAGCACTCAAATCGCCGATGAATTTGAGCAACAACGTCTTGATGCGGTAAACCGAATGTTAACCCAAGCGCCCTATGTCTTTCTTACGGGCCTTACTGCGGTTGGTAAATCTACGTTTGTTGAAAAAAATGTGAATACAGAACAAGATGTCCTGTACATTGGTGAATCGCTCCTGTCAGCCTGGGCAAAAGACGCCTCCAGTAAACGCAAAATTCTGTTCGTTGATGAGGCTAATTTAAGTGAGCGCGAATGGAGTGAATTTGAAGGGTTATTTAATAACCCACCCGGCATCCTCATTGAAGGGCATTATTATCCCTTAACGTCCGCACATAAAGTCTTATTTGCGGGAAATCCCGTCAATTATGGCGATGAACGCAAGCTTGCCCCCTTTTTTTCACGCCATGGGAATGCGCTTGTTTTTGAATCAATGCCTCAGGAATTTATTTATGAACGCATTTTAAAACCTATCTTTACGCAGAACAGGCGCGAAGCAGAGGTGCTGAGTCTATGCACCCCTTTACTCAACATTTATAAATTTTTAGGGGAATGTTCCACCGATACAATTTTAATCTCTCCGCGTGAATTACAAATGATGGCGCTCCTCATCGTATCCTACCAGCAACAATACCCAGAGCACGAGGATACCCTGGCGGCTCAACATTATGCCTGGTACCTGGCCTCAACTTTAGTCCCAGAACAACATCGAGAAGAATTGGACAAACAATTTAAGCCGAAATCAGAATTAGTACGGCAAGAAAACCTCCGGGTCACTCCGCAATTTTTGCTGACACCCTCACGGCAACAAATCAGTCATCATTTAAATGATGTTCTAGCCTTACGCCAATTTAGATGCACTATGGCGTTAAATGAGGCGCAGCGTTATGGGGGATTGGGCGGGATTATCCTTGAAGGCGAGCCGGGGATTGGTAAAAGTGAATTGGTTCTCAGTACCCTCATTGCCCAGGGCTACCAAGAAGTACATCACGCGCAGTATTTACCCCAAAAACCCTTTTACCGCATGCCGGTCAGCATGCAATTGGAAGACAAAAAAAACCTGTTGCTCAAGGCCTTTCATCAAGGAGCGGTGGTGATTATTGATGAAATCAACAGCTCACCCATGATGGAACGCCTACTGAACGATCTCTTGATGGGCAAAACCCCAGAAGGCAAGCGTCCTGAACAACCCGGCTTTTTGATTATTGGCACTCAAAACCCAGTTACCATGGATGGACGGCGCGCCCCAAGTACGGCGCTTGCTCGGCGCTTAATGACCGTCGCACTCCCCGCCTACACTCGCGATGAAATGGAAACCATCTTGATGAACAAAGGACTTCATCCGGAGAAAGCCTCATTAATGGTTGCAGCTTATGAGCATAATGTCGCAAAAGCACTGAAGAAAAACCTTACCCCCCAACCTACATTTAGGGATTTGCTCCAACTGGCGGAACTAGAGATTAAAAAGGAACAAGCATTCATCTTTATTGATGAAGAAATGAGTGAGGTAGACCATGGAAATCTCTTGAAGCGAAAAGGTTTTTTTGCCCAATCAACGCCAAAAAAAGTTAAAGCGGAGCGTGGATCAGATCTGCAGAATTGTAGGTAAAGTTACCGGGGATCGGGGTTCCCGGTAAGCAATGTTTCAGTATATTCTTTTGTAGAGCGACTTAATCCAGCCCGTACATTGAACAATATATTAATATTGTATCTTAAGCTTGCCATGTTAGTATGGCTCTATTGAATATTATGTTTACAAAAAAATAGAAACTAACATGCCTGATAATAACCTAAAAAAACGTAAATTATCCCAATACAATTCGGTCAATAATCAATTAACTTCATATGAAAAGCTCGTTATCTTCTCTAGACATACAAAACAATCAAACGAAAATAATTTTTCAACTATCGTGTCCCCGGCCATCCATAATAAAAGTAATGAACAATGGGTATGGAATACTGGAAAAACAACATTCTTTACCTCTTTAAAGCCAACATCTCATTTCGAAAATGAGAATCTAATATTACCACCAATTCGCGAACAAGCATTGGATAATAAAACTCATCCTGAAAAGCAAGCAAGACTACCGTCAATTTACAACACACTGATGAATAACCTTGATTCTGTAAAAAAAACAATTGACTTTCAATATCGGCAACCAATAAATACGCCAATGCCTATCCAGTTAGACAACAATCAAAAAACATTAAATCAAACACCTAAAGAATCAATATCTCAATCTATCCCCCCTCAATCAATCTCTGATATGCATCAAACCATCTTGCCACCAACAATTATAGAAGATATTAATAATTTAAAGGAATATTCAAATGCACACGTCACTTTCAAAAGACGATGACAAAAGCCAGTAAATAATGGAGAGAGCAACCTTTTTACACCTTAAATAGCTTGTCTTATTAACATCATATTACTCATATAATTCAATATCTCCATGAGCAAAAATCGTGTGGCATAGTTAAGAATACGGGAGTAATTGATTTAAAATCCTTTTTAAAATTTTTAACATGATAGCGACACGCATGTACCTTTTCTTTCTATATCAGATTAAAATTCGTTTCGGCCTGACAATGTTTAATAAACCATAGTAGCCCCTCATCAGGAGCACAATCTTGTGGATTTTTATTATTGTTATCTTGAATATTCACAGAAGCACCGGCTTTTACAACTCCATAGAGACAGGATGAAAACACATCTAAACATAATCAGCATATTTAGTAGATTGAGCATGTACTAATTTTCTTATTAGGCCAAGGCTCATTTGATCGATTGAAAGTGCTTTATTGACCCAAATATTCACAGCCACTAATAAATCATCGTAACTATAACGGCTATTAATGTGTTCAATTTCTCTGATGGCATGTAAACCATGAAATGAACGCGTATGTTTATGGATCAATTGTCCCAAGAAGGCCTTACCCTCGCCTTTAGGCACCACATAATCCACAATTCCACGTTGCAACATCTCTTGAGCAGTAAATATACGACCACTCGTTAAGATCTCACGCGTAATAGCCAGATTAGTTTTTTCTTTAAGTAAATGAAAAGCCCCCATTCCTGGAAATAAATTAAACTTTATTTCGGGTGTGCCAAACATTGATTGTTCTTCAGCAATGATAACATCGCAAGATAAAGCACATTCAAATCCCCCGCCCAATGCGTCCCCTTCAACCAAGGCAATTGGTACAACATTATGGCGGAAGGCTATAAGATTCTGATGTATTAAATCGATACATTGCACCCCATAACGTAGCAAAAGATCGGAATCTCGTTCCATTATGCAATGATAAAAATAATCGAGATCGCCTCCTAAATTAAAGGTATTAGATATATCTGAGCATAAAATGAAATACAACGGCTCACGCTCTATACGATGGAACATGTGTTCATGTAGCGTTGCTAAATTCTCCAGCAAGATTGATGTAAAACATGGTCTTGGCTGTGAATTCATACGTGCAAAGACTGTATTTTTCTCGACGGTAACACTAAGATCACTTGATAGTGGTAACTTATCAATTCCCACTTGCATTTTGATTCCTTTTTGTACAAATATCTGTAAACATAGTACAAAATGATTCAATATCAATCAGATTGGTTGTGTTTTTTATTTTTTCGCTATGAATAAAATAATACAACTCTAAGAACAACATACTGGGACACACTATCACCAGAACTCAATCACTAGATGCATTCGAGTGCGCCTTAACCAAGAATTACACAATGATTCACGGTTTTAAGTGGAAAAATGCCCTTCTAAGCAAGCGACTAGAAAACATAAACGAAAGGATATTCACTACAATGGGCTGATGTTAATTGATAAAGTTAACGAGGCGCTTGTTGATAACAAATTATCCTGTCCTACAAGACCTGGAATTTTTTTAGTATCCGATTAAAAATCCTTTCCCTATTCTTTGTAAAACAGACGAAATTAACTCCATCGCTGTTACTCGCTGATTTACAGAGAGTAACTCTACAAGATGTCAAAGAAAAAAGCGACCACAATTACTGATGTTGTGGTTAAAACATCGCTAGAAATTTTTGCTCATAACCGCAAATTAAAAAATTTTAACGCTCAGGGTAGTTATTCGAAGGGGACGACTTATCCCTTAATTCTAATCCGACATTGATATCTAATTTTTCCCAAACCTTTAAAATACACTGATCAATAAACGTTGTACTTACCGCATCTCTTACTACTGGAAAAGCGTCTCGTTTAAATGCTTGGTAAGCTCTTTCTTCATCCGTAAAAAGGTCTTTTTTTGCGGGTTCAAGAGTATTTATTAGAGATAACCACTGATCAATTGCCACGGAGAGAACCACAGAATTAAGATCACTGAATTTATCACCCTTAGTATTAAGATCGATTATCACTTCGCTCAGTAACGTGATTTTTGAAATATTATCACGTCCGGATTCCGGGTTTAAAAGTGCGTCGATATAAACCATACAGGGGCCAGGCATACCCGCTTTAACCTGAGTCAATACCCCCATTTCTTTTATTTTCTTTAATTGTTCATGGGGAACCACTTGAAAATATTCGTCAAGAATCGTCAATGATGCCAATAGATGCGCAACCTGAGGCACGCAACTTCCCAGCTCCTCACGAACAGCAGGATCTTTAGGAACAGCAAGATCTTCAGGAATATCTATTTCTTCAAAATGTTTTGATGCATTCTTTAATAGTTGCCGAATGCAGATTGATTCGTCTGCGGAAGACCAGTTAGTATCAGGAAGCTTAGGATTATAGTCCCCCATATCTATAGATTTCATATACGTACTTACTGCAGTAAACAAAGGATTGATCTTTGGTCCAGCAGAAGGTAGCTTTTCCTGATAAAAAAAACGCATATTTATACTCCTTTAATAATCCTAGTTTATCTATCATTAACTCACAAACAACATTTCAATAGATATTATTATTTATAGTGTACATTTTAGCATGTTTTGCAATGTAGTCTCAAATTATATCGACCTTTTATTAAACACAGCTATTATTTTCCAATCTAATTGCTTATAGTTTGAAACTAATTATTTCTCTATCAGAAGAATCATCTTGCTGCTGAGCTTCCTCAAGATATTTTTGCCAACCTGGTTTCCATTCTGACGAATCGCCTTTATTCCAAGCTGAGTCGCGGTTAAAGAGGTTTCCTTCATATTCTGGTAATGGTAGCTGACATAATTCCTCTAACGCTATTTGCCCCTGCTCAAATGCATGCTTTATGCTATTTTTGGGTGCGTTTTCTAACATATCACCCAGTTGTCTCATGTGCGGCGGACTTAAGTAAACACAATGCTCAATACCCAAGTATCTTGCTTCTAATATCGAATAGGAACCAGTCGCCATCGAAAATTGGGCATCACGTAAGCCACGCATTAATATCTCCGTACCGGAGATACCCTCCGTACTCGCAGTACGGGGTAAAGCCGTATATTTGAAGTCACGAAGTTGGCATGCCCTCTCCCAGAGCTTATATGCCGTGCTGTTTGGAGACGCTCCTATCAAAAGAACATGATAATTTTCACGATCTTCCTCGTTAATCTGTTCAGAAATTTTTTGCAAAAAACTAGCGCCACTTTCACCTGGCTCATCTTTACTGCAATAAATAACAATTAGTTTATCCTGACACGCCACTCCTTTGTCATTCATATATTGCTTATAATTGATAGCCACTTGATCGGTTACATCTCGATCGTCTCCCTCTTGATTGGTATCGCCCAGCTTCAAAACATTCATCAACCATGCATCTCTAACTTGCGGGCGTTCAATGCCTTCTTTTGTTAAAGAGGGTAGTAGAGGGAAACCGCCACTGACTCCTATTCCTGTTTGCATAACATATAGGTTCTTATAGCTCGGCTCCTCTTTTAGCCCAGTTACAAAGCCAAATACATTGATACTCATCCCGGGTACACAGCTTAATAATATTTTACAATTAAGAGGAAGTTCTAGCTCCTCTTTTATATATCTTGCGGTGATGGCACTTTGCAAATGAGCCCAGCCAGCCATTACAAATAAATCCAAGGATCTCGTAAGGTGTTTGAAATTAACCCAATTGGTTTTTTCCTTTACCAGTAATTCGGGTATCTCTAAGTTTTGTTCTATTGTCTGATATTCTGACTCAGTTATGAGGAGATCCTCAGGAATATAAGTTGTAAGGGATGTCATCATTTTAAGCTCACTGTCAGATAACAATTCTACTTTTTCTTTGGACTTATCTAACTTAAATTTCAATTGAAGCAGACTCTTAGATAAACTTGCTAGAGGAAATTTTTTAGCTGGTGAGTCGCCATCTGCATAGTAAAATATAGCCTTATCTTTTAACTCTATCTTGTTTAACTCTATCTTTAACTCTTTTAAGTCTTTTAACCCTTTTAACTCATCTATATCTTTTAAATCTTTTAAAACAAACAAAGGATACATTGCACTCAGTTCTGCTTTTTCCAAAGCAGCATAACATTTTTTTTCTTTTAATTTGACCTTACTTACATCTCCGCGAACTGTCAATGAATGATATTCACCCTTTGAGTGCGCAAAATACTCTTCATTGGATTTTATATACCAAGTCAAGGCTTGATCCAATGACGAGGCAATATTTCCTGTAATTTTTTTTCCACGCAAATCAATATATCTGTATTTGACAGGGGAAACACTTTTTTCAAAAGAACTCTCTTTAGTTAAAAATAAAAAAACATCTCCATTTAAGTTTTTACCGTTCAACGTTTCTTGCCATTCTTTTGTAATCCTGATAGCTCGAGCTTCCGATACCGAATCATAACTAAGGCACAAATTAACCTCAGTTCTCTCTGGTAATTTTTCAAGCAAATAAAACTTCAGGGTATTTAACAACGTCTCGTCCCCACCCGTATTGCCTTCAAGCCGTGTATAGAATAATATTTTCATAATTACCTATCTTCTTTCCGAGATAAATTTTCAACAATTAGTACAATATATTATATATCGTATTTATTAAGATTTTATGAAGTAGCGAAAACCGCTCTTTAAATTTATTTTTAAAAACACCATAAAATAATAAATTAAATTTTGCGGATACCAAAAGCTCGGTATAATCGTTTCAGATTAGTAGTAGGTAAGTTTTATCTTATTGATCGTTAATAAATTCTTCTTAACATTAAATAAAGGAAATATATGTTAATAACAAGAACGGATATTCAAAAAGCCGTAGAGAATTATCCACAAGAGATGAAAAAAAGATATGGACTACTTCTTCGCCTCTTCCTCGAAACGCCAGCCGAAATAAATAAACTCAAAGAATTCGCTACTCAAACAACGTCAAATAAGATTGAAGAAGCTCATCCTGATTTTTCTGAGGGACAATTTTTAAAGCTTGTAAAACTACTTCTAGAAATAGAATGGCATACACATTTAACGGGTCTTAGCGATGGACTGTACTCTTGTATTAACAGTTATGCCCTACTGGTTAAAGCAATGGGGAATGATGGTGAGAATAAAACTGAAGCTCTACTTAGCTTAAGGAGTGCAGGCTTAGCAAACAAAGAAAATATTGCTACGGTGGCGAGAACTCGCTTTTTTAGCCCCGAAATCCCTAGACAATTTAAAGAGTTACATAAAAAGGTGCGAATTAATCAGGGTGATGTGGATAGGATAATTGATACGAACAGCAAATCCACATTATAAGAAAGATGATCTTTTGAAAACCATATTATCGAAACATTATTATTGGCTACTTTGAACACCACCCAGCCTGTTGAAAAGAATCAACAACCGGCCGATACCTTATTTACCTCAAAATTTACCCGATTACCAATGTCCGCTGTTTGGCAAAGAGAACCATGGTTCCTGAATTGGTAACGCACCCCCCTTTTGCAATAATTCAATAGAAATATCATCAGGCGAACGAATAAAAGCCATATAACCATCACGAGGCGGCCGATTAATCACAATACCCTCATCTTTTAATCGTTGGCAAGTTTCGTAAATATTATCAACAACGTAGGCTAAATGACCGAAATTGCGTCCTTCAGGATAGGGCTGAGGATCCCAATTGTATGTGAGCTCAAGCATAGGTCCTTGTGTTAATTCAACATTATTGAGATTGTCAGGAGCCGCTAAAAATATCAAAGTGAATCGACCTTTTTCATTTTCTGTACGCTTAACTTCAAGCAACCCTAACTTATTGCAGTAAAAATCAAGCGACTCATCCAAGTTGCTTATTCTGACCATAGTATGTAAATAGTTCATTAATATATTCTCCCTAATATAGATTAATTACGATATGATATCTGTTAAAAATTTCTAATTTCTTACCTTAGTAAGATTACAGTCATCACACAAGCCTTTGATTTCTACAGTACAATTGATAATTGAAAATTGAAGGGCGTTAGCAGATTCTGTTACGGAAGTAAAATCAAGAACGCATTCTAATTCTTTGACAAAATCGCACTGATTGCAAATGAGAAACTGGGCCTGTCCCACATGATGCCCATGCAAACAAGCGACATAGGATTTAAGGCTGTCAATGCAATGAATAAAGCCTTCTTGATGCCAAAATTGAATGGCGCGATAAACCGTTGGCGGCTTGGGATTATCAACTTGCATGGATAATCTCTGCAGTATATCATAAGCCCCGAGAGGCTTTCCTTCATCTGCCAATATTTTGAGGACACGCTCCCTTGGCTCTGTAAATCGATAGCCATGGTTTATGCAATGCTTATAAGCTCTGTCCAACAAATTATGTTTCATCAATAGTCTTTACGCTTATTAATAGTTAGATCGCTCTATTTTATCATAATCCCTAATTCAAGGAAAAAGAATCAAAAAATAGCCATTGAGAATAACTCAAAAACCCCATATTGTCTAAAAATTACTTAATATATCTTGATCCTCATCAATCAAGTGTTATAGTATAACACTCTTTTAAGTATCAAAGTTTAAAAAACAACTACAAAGTGATTGTTTTTTACTCTTTGAAGAAATTATATCATTAGAAAACAATAGTTGGATCCATTTTGAAGATCCATTTCTGAAGTGAGCATATTCCCATTGCCCTCTTTAGTATCTATATAATCATTTAAATAGAGGAAGCCAATGCATTATAATAATTATCGATTCCAACTTTCAGATGATGTCCAACTTCTCGACCCGAAAAATGCTACAGAAAAAATTGCTGCAAGTGAAGAGATAGGGGTAGAAGCACTCAGGGATGAAGAGGAAGATCTTACACCTATGTTTAAACCTGTACAGTCTTACCGTAAAAGAAAGCACAAAAAAAATCCGGCAGCGCCCCATAATCATGAGCACAACCATGAGCACGGCCATGAGCACGGCCATGAGCACGGCCATGAGCACAACCATGAGCACAACCATGAGCACAACCATGAGCACAACCATGAGCACGGCCATGAACACAACCATGAGCACGACCATGAACACAATCATGAACACAATCATGAGCACGACCATGAACACAACCATGAGCACGGCCATGAACACAACCATGAGCACGGCCATGAACACAACCATGAACCAGATAATCACTGGCTGAAAGCTACACTAGGTTTGATTTGGGGCGTAGGCTTGCTCATTCTTTCTATTGCAAGTTTTAATATTCCTATGATCGCCTACTATGTCATTACCGGGCTGACTACATTGATGACATTCTATTTGGGCAGTACTGTTTATCAATCGGCATGGAATACGTTACGTGAAAAAAGATGGGATACCACCACTTTATATGCAATTAGCACGTTGACTATTGTCGCGGTGTCTATTGCAAGCATGTTTGTCCCCGGATTGCCGATGATGTTTGAGGCAGCCCCTTTAGTTTTAGGCTTTTGGCATTTAGGCGAAGGAATTGAACATACCCTAGTAGATAAAATCAATAAAAAATTAGATGTGCGCGACTGTGTGCCGCCATTCACTCTATTAAAAGGTAATCCAAATCATGAAATTTCCGTTAAAAAATTAATTCCTAATGATATTATTATCATTAATAAGGGAAATATTATCCCTGTTGATGGTGTCTTAACACAAACAGCGCTACTTTATACCACTCGAGTCGATGGCTCACCTTATCTCAAAAAATTTAAACCGGGCGATGTTGTGAAAGCAGGTATGCGTTTAGCCGACCATATTCCTTCGTTAGAAATGCGTGTTACAAAAACGTATCAAAACTCCTATTTATCCTTAATTGCAAAAAATATTAATAAAGCGAATGACGAAAAAGCTCCTGTTGAACTATTTGCAAATAAGGTATTGAAATATTTTATTCCCAGCTTACTTGCTATTGCTCTAGTATCAGGCGTTGCCATAAGTGTATTGTTTAGCCCTGCGCTTGCGATTCAATGTGTTATATCTGTTCTTGTAAGTGCATGCCCATGTGCGTTGAGTTTGATTACGCCCATGGCGGTTAAAATTGGCATGAAAAAAGCATCTGAAAATGGGATTCACTTTAATAATGGCAAAGCATTACAAGCGGCAGCTGATATTGATGCCGTTGTTTTTGATTTAAATGGCACCCTAACTCAAGGAAAAATTGCAGTAGATGCTTTACGTATTAGCGATGAAAAATTTTTGAGTTATATCGCATTATTAGAAAGTCAATCCGAACATCCTGTGGCAAAAGTTATTAAGTCTTATATACAAGAGCAAGGCATTGTTTCCAGCGAGTTATTAGAAATAACGTCTGTAGATAAAAGTCATCACTATGGCATACAAGGTGTAATTAATGGAGAGACATTCATAATAGGCAATAAAGATATGCTGTTGGCGAATGGCATTACAGACATCGAGAAGTCTTATGATGATCCCGAAAATGGCTCTATTTATATTGTACGTGAAACAACAGTAATAGGCCAAATTGCCTTAACCGACCCTTTGCGTCAAGATGCGATTGCAACGGTTAATCAATTAAAGCGTCTTGGTAAAACAGTACATATTTGTACGGGAGCAGATCAGGCATCCGCAGAAAAATACGCCGCATTATTGGGTATTTCTAAAGAGAATATTTGTGCTAATACAGTGGGGGCTACCACAAAAACAGGTGAAGTCTCTAAAACAAGTTATATTCAAAAGCTACAACTCAAAGGGTTCAAAGTGGCGATGGTAGGTGATGCAATCAATGATCTCACTGCGATTAAATATTCAGACATAGGTATTGCGGTTAAATCAAGCATTGGTGATCTCATCACGGAACAGCACGCAGGTATCGTGGTGCAAGAAGGCTTGTTATTTCCTATTGCAACCGCGTTTGATGTGGCAAAAAAAACCAAACAAAATATTTTCCAAAACCTATTTGTGAGCTTAACCTATAACTCAACGATAACTTTAGTGGCTGCAGGATTGTTTGTTGCCTTAGGTTTTGCCCTTAATCCGGCACTTGGTGTGGCCTTAATGGTGCTTGAATCCACTATTGTTTTAGCAAATTTATATCGTTTTAAACAACAGGACATTGTTTCCGTAGCCACAAATGATAAAAATACAGTAATCGATGAAGAAGTCACTGAAAATACAACATCCAAAGTTTTGGAGGCTTTAGGTCATCATTCCCAACCTAAAGCAACGTTAGTCGTTGTCCCTGAATCTAATATAATGAATTCAACAGCAGGGACTTTATTTGCCCCTAAAGCAAATTATTCCTCTCGTTCACTCCAGATGCCACAACAAGAGGTAGCGTGTCAAATGACATAATTCTGAGCCCTAAAGGGCTCGATTCTAACCAAATTGTGAGATAAAAATTAGTATGCCATAATGATTTTTTAGGAAAGGGAATTCAAATGCGCAATCATTATCAATTTATTATTTTATCCTCAATGTTGCTAGTTTCATCAAGCAATTTCGCCGCGGATGTGCTTGCAGAAGCGAAAGACCCAACTGCAAACACACTACAGAAAAATGCAGCAATGGCCCAATCATTACCTTTTGCAGACAAGCAAGACTTTAGCGATGCCATGCATGGTTTTATTGGGAATACTAATGGAAAATCCATTAAAAATTCTACGGATGGCCATGTTGTATGGGACTTCAGCTCCTATAATTTCATTAATGATGAAAAAGCCCCTCCTTCGGTCAATCCCAGTTTGTGGCGTATAGCCAATATTAATAAAAATAATGGTCTCTATAAAATAACAGATAGAATTTATCAGGTACGTGGTTTTGATCTATCGAATATGGATATTATCGAAGGCAATACAGGATTAATTATCATCGACCCTCTTATAAGTATGGAAACAGCTAAAGCAGCATTAGAATTATATTTTAAATACCGTCCGCAAAAACCTATTGTTGCCGTGATTTACACACACAGCCATGTGGATCATTATGGTGGCGTTAAAGGCGTGGTCAACGAAGCTGATGTGACCAATGGCAAAGTTAAAATTTATGCCCCTAAAGATTTTTTACAAGAAGCGGTTAGTGAAAATGTGTATGCGGGTAATGCCATGAGCCGTCGTAGTTTATATATGTATGGCCCCCTACTTCCTCGTAATGACAAAGGTCAAGTAGACGCAGGTTTGGGTAAAGCGACCTCGCTTGGCACTGTCACTCTAATTCCACCAACGGATGAAATCAGTCAAACGGGGGAAACCAAGAATATTGATGGCATCGACATTGTCTTTCAAATGGCACCACACACTGAGGCCCCCGCAGAAATGCTCATGTATTTCCCCCAATTTAAAGCATTATGCACGGCAGAAGATGCAACACACACGATGCATAATCTCTATACTTTACGCGGTGCGCAAGTAAGAGATGCCGCGTCCTGGTGGAAAACATTGAACCAAACTATAGAGTTATTTGGTGATAAAACTGAAGTTGTATTTGCCCAGCATCATTGGCCAATGTGGGATAATAAACGCATTGTTGATTACATGGAAAGCCAACGTGATTTATATAAATTTATTCATGATCAGTCATTACGCATGCTAAATCAGGGATATACCATGACAGAAATTGGCAATATGATCCAGTTACCACCTGAGCTTGCAAATAAGTGGTACAACCGTGGCTATTATGGTTCTGCAAGTCATGACGCGAAAGCAGTCTACCAGCGTTATCTTGGTTGGTATGATTCAAATCCCGCACATCTTGATCCGATTATGCCTGCAGAATCCAGCAAGAAATATGTGGAATATATGGGCGGAGCCGATGCCGTGATTAAAAAAGCCACCGAGGCCTATAATCAAGGCGACTACCGCTGGGTAGCTGAAGTGATGAATCATGTCGTGTTTGCAGACCCTAAAAATCAAACAGCACGGAACCTTGAAGCAGATGCCTTTGAACAATTAGGTTATCAAGCTGAAAACCCGACTTGGCGTAATGAATATTTAATGGGTGCCTATGAGTTAAGAAATGGCGTACTTGCCATGAATTATGCAGTATCAGCCTCTCCCGATACCATTCGTGCGATGCCAATGGAAATGTATCTGGATTTCTTAGGAATGCGCTTGGATAGCCAAAAAGCACAAGGCATAAAAATTAGCATGAACTTAAATCTCACTGATAAAAAGGAACAATATGCGATTAAACTACAAAATTCCGTACTGATTTATACCCCTAATAAGAAACTAGATAATGCCGATGTGAGTATTTCATTATCACGCGATGTATTAGATGCAATGAATCTAAAGCAAACCACTTTAGATAATGAGTTACAGAAAGGAACCGTGAAAATCGAGGGGGATAAAAACAAATTTATTGATTTATTAGGTATGTTTGCGACATTTAATCCTTCATTTAATATTATTACACCCAATCATCAATAACACATAAGTTGACCTCACGCAGCCATTAAGTTAGCGTGAGGTCGGGATAAAATATCGAGTAAGACCATGCCTCGCTCCGTTCGGGCTGAGCCAGATTTTACATATTCACTACCTGAAAAACGACCAGATCCTACCAACCAAACTTAATTTACACACCGACATAATCTGAATCTCGACCGCCAACAGCACGCAGAGCCTCAGCTACATCAAAATGCACCACCTCAAATGCGCGGGTAAAATGATAAGACATTAACCAGCCAAACCGAAGTTGATAATAATTCCCAGTAAACCGCCCTCCTTCTCCTGCAGTACCAGAAACCGGTATAATAGGCTGCTCATCCAGATTTAGTGTTGCGTTTTTTTTGCAAGCTCATGAATTTCTGCAATATAGCCACCTGGAAACTGCACCATTGCTGAAGTACGCTCTTCAGAAACAAACGGTGCAACCAACACGTTGACACCCGCTGCTTTTGCTTTCTCAAGTGTTTCGTTCAGATTAGGAACTTCATAACCAGTAAGCTCTCGTCCATAAGGCCAGGTTAAATGCCCATTGGTGATGATCACCAGCATTTTTCCAAAACCAGATTCAATCGCAACGCGTCTATACGTTGTACCAGGTTGGCCAATTTCGACACCAGGTGCTTTAGGCGTATCAGAAATAACTTTTCCGCGAGCAAAACTTGCGAAACGTTGAATAAAGACATTGGCACGATCTTGTGAGACGTACACCCGATTTTCGGGAATTGTCACTAATGGCTCATATGCAGGTGCGGTAGTATGCCAATAAATTTGCATATTAACACCACCTGGCCACTGGATAATGGCGTCACGACCTATTGGGTCAGGAAATGGAGCAACAATAACATCAGCGCCTGCAGAACGAGCGGCAGAAATAGCTTTGTCAAAATCATTGACCAAATACCCTGTTCGTTCAAGTCCAAATGGATAAGGAATTGGCGTTTTAAATCCAAATATAGAAATGGTGCCTGCAGGTGTTAAGGCAAGCTGAGACATCGTTTGGCTTAGTGTTGGCGTTACTTGGAAAACTCCTTTTTTTGACGTTTTACCTCCCAAAGTTGCAGTAAAACTGGCAACAAAACGGTCAAAATCTTCCGGAGCTACATATACATGTGTTGTATCATATTGAGGCCCGACAGCAAAACCAGCAGTTTGAGCCGCATTAATTGTACAGTTTGCTAACAGGAAGAAAATAAATGCACTAATCCCAATTTTTTTCATTTGCTATTCCTTGCAAAATAATTAATTTAATCACTCAGCCGGATAAACGGATTATAACGATATTATTGTCTTTTGCACCCACCATTTACCGAAGGTCAACAGACCCAGATCATTTATGCGTTTGAGTAATTCACGTTTTATTTTTGATCAAAATAAAACCCATAGTCTATAATTGTTATATTAAATTATAACGGATTGCATAAACAAACTACAAGGAAGGGTGGTTATGGACAAGAAAATTGAGTTATTGACACCAAAAAACTCTGTTTTATTAATGATTGATTATCAACCTCAAATGGCCTTCGGTGTCGTCAGTATCGATAGACAAACTTTAAAGAATAATGCAGTCGCCCTTGCAAAATCCGCAAAACTTTTTCAAGTCCCAACAATTTATACCTCTGTAGAAACTGAAAGTTTTAGTGGCTACATTTTTCCTGAGTTACTGGATGTCTTTCCTAAAAATGAAATTATCGAACGTACCAGCATGAACTCATGGGATTCGCAAAGTGTCAGAGAACATATTCATGCAACGGGTAGAAAAAAATTAATTCTTGCCGGTTTATGGACTGAGGTTTGTATCAATATGTGTGCTTTCTCGACGATGCAAGATAACTATGAACTCTATGTGGTTGAAGATGCTTGCGGTGCAACCAGTGAACTCGCGCAGAGCGCCTCAATGGAACGTATGCGACAAGCTGGTGTTGTTCCTTTAACTTGGCAACAAGTATTGCTGGAGTGGCAACGTGATTGGGCAAGAAAAGAAACCTATGACAGTGTCATGCAAATTGTTAAAGATCATAGTGGTGCTTACGGCATGGGCGTTGATTATGCCTATACCATGCTTCATAAACAAAAACCCCGCGGTGACTGGAGTGGTAAACTAATTAAATAAGTGCATAACCTAGATAAGGGGAAGGAAAGTGCTCGTCCAATAACATGAATTATGTTCCCGAATTTAGCTTATCTCCAGATAATTTAGGAGGCCCGCAATGGATTCAATTTATTATAATGGTAATTTTAAAGGTCCAGGTATTAGTCAAGACAACGTAACTGCTGTTGCTATTAACAACAATCGTTTTATGGAATTCGGCTCTGATGAAGAAATCATGAAGTTAAAAACGTCGACGACACAACTGATTGATTTGCATAAAAAAACGGTTATTCCTGGATTAAATGACTCACATATTCACCTGATTCGTGGTGGCCTGAATTTTAATATGGAATTACGCTGGGATGGTATTCCTAGCCTTAATGACGCGTTATGCATGTTAAAAGAGCAAGCAGCACGTACCCCTGCCCCACAATGGGTTCGGGTTGTTGGTGGTTGGACTGAATTTCAATTCAAAGAACGTAGAATGCCTACGCTGGATGAAATCAATGCTGTTTCAAGAGATACACCTGTCTTTATTTTGCATCTGTATGATCGCGCCCTACTTAATCGAGCGGCATTAAATGCGATTGGCTATGATAAAAATACGAAAGAAATGCCCGGAACCATTATTCAGCGCAATAAAGAGGGCAATCCAACCGGAATGTTGATTGCTCATCCTAATGCAATCATCCTCTATTCAGCCCTGGCTCAAGGCCCCAAACTTGCACGAACAGATCAAATTAATTCAACATTACACTTTATGCGTGAATTAAATAGTCTTGGCATCACCAGTGTGATTGACGCTGGCGGAGGCTTTCAAAATTACCCAGACGATTATGAGGTAATTGACGCGCTTAACAAAGAAAATAAATTAACGGTACGTATTGCTTATAACTTATTTACGCAACGCCCCGGCCATGAGCTCGATGATTTTAATAATTGGACAAAAACATCAAAATATCAACAAGGTAATGAGTATTATCGCCATAATGGCGCAGGTGAAATGCTTGTTTTTTCAGCAGCTGATTTCGAGGACTTTTTACAACCTCGCCCAGATTTACCCTCAGTGATGGAAGAGCAACTAAAACCTGTAGTACAAGTCTTGGCAGAAAATAAATGGCCCTTTAGACTGCATGCAACCTACGATGAATCAATTTCCCGCGCATTAACGGTCTATGAGCAAGTCAATGCAGAAATCCCATTTAATGGATTGCATTGGTTTTTTGACCATGCAGAAACAATTTCGGATCAATCAATTGAGCGTGTAAAAATACTAGGTGGTGGAATTGCCATTCAAAACAGAATGGCATTTCAAGGTGAATATTTTAGTGATCGCTACGGTAAAGAAAAAACCAGGCACACGCCACCAATTAGTAAAATACTTGCCGCAGGAATTCCCGTAGGTATGGGAACAGATGCAACACGAGTTTCAAGTTACAATCCGTGGCTTTGCCTTTATTGGTTAGCCACAGGAAAAACTATCGGTGGTTTTTCCTTATACAATGAAGACAATATCCTTTCCAGAGAAAAAGCATTGGCGCTTTACACTCACGGTAGTGCATGGTTTTCCAATGAGGCAGACACCAAGGGCTCTTTTCTTCCGAATCAATTAGCAGATTTTGCCGTACTCTCGAAAAATTTCTTTCAAATCCCGGATGAGGAAATTAAAGACATTTATTCGCTTATGACAGTGCTTGGTGGTCAAATTGTTCAGGCGAAGGATAAGTTCGCCCAATACAATCCCCCCTTGCCACCAGTAAGCCCCTCCTGGTCTCCAGTCAAATATTACGGTGGCTATCATCGAAAAAAAGTATTTACGTCTGCAACACAAGTAATACCCCATCATCACCATTCAACCCATTGCCAACATAGTTCTTGGCAATGGGGCGGATGTTTTTGCTGGGCTTTTTAAACTAAACTATGAGGATACAAAATGGACTTAAGTAAACGAATAGAACCTAAAACCTGGGCTTTTATAGAAAAAATCAAAAAAGCTGGAGGGAAGCCACTTTATGATCTTCCTGTAGAAGAAGGAAGAAAAATATTTGATAAACTACAAACCTTGTCTAACGATAAGCCTGACGTTGAAATTCAGGACTACGTAGTAAAAAGAGATTCTAATGCAGAAGTATCCATTCGCATTGTACGTCCCCAAGGTTCTAAAGAAGCCTTACCTGTGGTCATGTTCTATCATGGTGCTGGCTGGGTTTTTGGTGATTACCAAACACACGGACGTTTAGTACGTGAACTGGCAGTAGGTGCACATGCTGCAGTAGTTTTTGTGCAATATACATTAGCTCCTGAAGCGCAATATCCGACTCAAATTGAAGAAGGTTATGCCGCGATGAAGTATGTGTTTGAGCATGGCAAACAATTAAATCTTGATACATCGCATTTTGTTGTTGCTGGTGATAGTGTTGGCGGAAATATGGCTATAGCCATGACGCTGATGGCCAAACAACGTGGTGGCCCAAGAATTGATTATCAAGTACTTATATATCCAGTGACTGATTCTAATTTTGAAAATTCTTCTTATACAGAATTTGCTGAAGGTCCATGGCTTACTAAGAAGGCAATGCAATGGTTCTGGGATAATTATTTACCGAACAAAGAAAAAAGAAAGGAAATAACTGCTTCCCCATTGAACGCAACTACAGAACAATTAAAGGGCTTACCACCAGCATTAGTCATTAATGGTGAGTGTGATGTCTTACGTGATGAAGGTGAAGCTTATGAACATAAGCTCAATGCCGCTGGTGTTCCAGTAACCGGAATTCGCCATCACGGTACGATTCATGATTTTATGATGATCAATGATTTAGCAGATACACCTGCTTGTCGTAATGCCATCGATACTATCACGAATCATTTACGTTCTGTGTTTGCTAAGAAACACTAATTAAAAATTATGTAGGTGCGGTTTATAACCTAGCCTACATATTTATTTCTTCACCTTATCCACATCATAAATAGTAATGGGGGATTCAATCCCTTTAACTTTTACGCGCAAATGCCCTTTAATTTCAATATTTTCAGCAACTTCTAAGTACGTCGCCTCAGAAATTAATATTTGCCCACCAAGACTTAAGCCCTGGATGCGTGAAGATAAATTAACCGAGGAACCAATAGCACTGTATTGCATGCGCTTTTTGGAACCAATATTTCCCACTACAGCGTTTCCGGTATTAACTCCTACCCCCATTTCTAATTGTGGCAAACCACGCTTTTTATTGGTGCGGTTCAATTTCGTCAATTCACGCTGCATTTCTAAAGCACAATTTATCGCACGCAAAGAATCATCACCAGTAGAATATGGCGCACCAAACATCACCATGATGGCATCACCAATAAAGGAGTCAACGGTCCCCTTATGTTTTTCAATAACATGCACCATTTTAGTAAAATACGTATTTAACAAAACAACTAATTGTTCTGCAGGCTGTTGTTCTGATAATGGCGTAAAATTTCTTAAGTCACTAAATAAAATAGTAACCTTGGTTTCTGTACCACCCAATTTATGAGATGGCGACTCAAGAATAGTGCGAACCACCTCATCGGACATATAGAAACTAAAGGTTTTACGAATAAATTGATTACGCAGCTCCAGTTGTTTTTTAATTTTTTCCAATAACTGATTTGCGTGGCGAAGAGTAAGTTGATCTTTAGCAATATTGGCTAATTTTAATAGAAGCCTCATTTGCTTAGGCTCCATATCTTTAGGCTTTGTATCAGCCAAACAAAAAGTACCTACGTTGTATCCATCAGGATCCGTCAAGGGAACTCCTACATAAAAGCGAATAAAAGGAAATTCTTGAACATACGGATTTTGGGAAAATCGCTCATCCAAATAAGTATCCTTAATCACTAAGGGTTCATTTTTCTTAATCGTCTCGTTACAAAAAGTAATATAACGTGGCGTCTGTTTCTCTTTTAAGCCATATCGTGATTTAAACCAGAGTCTTTTTTCATCTAAAAAGGCAATATAACAAATGGGGGTATTCAGCAACTCGACAGCAAGGTGCACCAATCGATCATAGCTCTCCTCTGGATGCGTATCCATAATTTTTAAAGACTCAAGAGCGTGTAGTCTTCGTTGTTCCAAATGCTCATAATCCATTGAATAGGCAGACATGATCATTCCTAATAGTCTTTATTCAATTATAGACTACAAAAATTTAAGGCCTTAAGTAAGTGCCACTATGGTCAAACTGAACACCAACACTTTAACATGCCCCGGAATGAATCAAAACAACCCAAAAAGAGCCATTTAAAATCATGCTTTATGAATAAATTTAAATACTTATGCCTGAATCAGGCGCGGACTGTATTTTAAACTATACTCAATTTTGTACTATTACAAGGAGGGTAAGTTATGGCTGTAAGTTTAGATTTAACAAAATTAGGAAGTCCAAGTGCCCTTAGTTTGTTTGCAAGTGCGGATACAATCCCAGCAATGATTGCAGCCGGTGCTGTTTTGGCGGTTAATGCCGCTTTGTTCACTTATTCAGAATATAAAAGCTATCAAGAAAAAGTACATAAAGAAAAAATGAAGGATGTGAATGATCTATATCTGGCTCATTTAAAACAAATAATAGTACCTCATCACGGAAAAATTCATGGCTTCCCGCCAATTTTTCAGCTAGTTGAGGGGATCTACCAATCCATGCATTTTACCCCAGCGCAAGTGAAAGATATTGGTACTGAAGTACCGCATGGAACGGACATTGCCCTATCAAGCTATCGAGAATCCGTTCGTGCTGCAATCAGAAAACTTAAGGAATATTATTTTTCCCGTAAAAAAGGAAATTCGCTTAAAGAAAACGACATCACAGCAGGCGTTCTTTCTTATTTAATGCAAATGCTTGATACCAAATGTTTAAATTTTCTAGGTTATGACTATGATATTGCTTATTTAGATGCAATTTGTAAATTTATCAATGCTTATTCATCACGAAATGGTGTGAATAGCCAGCATTTTAGCCGTCTTGCACCAGTTTATGCTCATTTATTAAAAGCCAAACAAAAGCTTGAAAAACACAAAGAAGTATTATCACTAGAAGAAACAGTAGCCGAATTAAAAGATAGTTGCGTAAATCATAGTGACGTTCTTATTCGCATGCTGGTTAAAATGGTTATTAAAGATCCAGATACCGATCTTGCTGATACGGTTGCCCAAGAAGAACTTAAAGAAGGGATTTTACGTCAACATTATATTCATTCTGAAGTATTAGGGGTTGAAATACGTTCCGATGATAAAATTCTTATTCCTGAGTCTATTTTTAAAGATTGGATAAAAAAATTATCCAATTATTACCTTAGGGCACAAAATACCGACCTAGACCAACAGGACAATAATTTACATTCACCTAGTGATTTTTTTATTTTTCTTAATAAAGCAAAAGAAACTTTGAGCAGAAAGCTTTTTGGTCATCACAAAGAGCAAGAGGAAATGCATAAGCAATTAAAGCTAATTCGTAAAGTATTTCAAGAAAGCGGGAATTTTATAAGTACTCGCTATAATAAGCACAGCAAAAAGTTTGAAATCATTACTGATTCATTACATCTTGTCGATCGCTCACTAATCATGGCAAAGATTGCCAAACTGGCTCATGAAATCATTTCGCTCCAATATTTGTGCATGCATTTACTAAAAAGCATTCAACTTCTTGGTGATCTTTACGTGAATAATCCTGCTCATTTTTGCAAAATATTTGATGTGCTCGATCAACTCTGTGTTCTCATTCAAGATGATGTACGAAGCACAAAACAAGCGTTTAGACAACTTCAAGAAGACAATGATAATAACATGCAGATAGAAGAAAAAGAGCTATTTCCTAATCAAGTTAAAGATGCTCTTGAGTCTATTTATGGTGAAATCAAAGATCTGGGTGAACAAGTCAAAGAATGTCGTCAAGCCGCAATCAAATCAATCAAAACATATACCGAAAAATCGGTACATTATGAAATGCTGGCAATTGCTAAAGCTATTTCAAATATGTATTTTAGTACTTCGAATGACCCCATACTTGACCATGAGGATACTGACACGACCAACACAACACCAGATGAAGCAACCAATACGCCCGAGGAACAATCTCCACAGGTTGAGGAACAAGATAATTTAATTGAGAATATGAATACGTTGACACAAGAACTCCACGATCGAATTTTGGAAATCCAAAAAAAGGAATTATTTCAGTCCAATAATTACTTCAAAATTTATGATGCATTAGTTATTTTGAAAAATAAATCCATTGAGTTACTCAAGGAAAACACCAAAGATCCTGTGCGTATTGATAAAGCAAACAACACGCTGCAACTAACCGCTACCTTATTAAATGAAACACTTAAATTTCTAAATCAACCTACAGCCGAACGGCAAATCGGAGCAACACATTTCTTTAATAAGATACATGGCCAATTAAACAATGAGAGTAATATCTCGTTCATTGATCGACATCATAATCAGGCTTCTGGCTTTATCTATAAGTATGTGTGTAGTCAAGGTATTTTCCGCACCGACACACGTAAAAAACTGGCTCAATTTGAAGAGGCTTGCTTAAAAGCAAGCTATAACTAACGTTAGTTTGGATCGGAGCCTAAGATCGGCAAAACCATAGTGCTAAATAAACGTAAGCTTTCGATAAAAAACACCTAAGTTAGTTGAAATAAGCTATTCAATCTTATATTGTTGCGCCAGAATTTGATGCCATTAAAAAGGAGTTTTTATGCTTGGAGAATATAAGTTAAGCGAGTATAAGGTTCTTAATTTTTTTGTAAAACACGTGGATCTTCAATTAGATCTGACTAAAGAAACCATACAATCAAAAGCCGTATTAAAAATTGAGCCTAATCCCCTATCCCATCCTCAATCTGATACTCTGCAATTAGACTTTGAAAATATGATCTTAACCGCCCTTTCACTTAATGGCCAACCACTTACTGCTGATGAATATCAACTTAAAGATAATTCATTAATAATTAAAGACGTACCTCAAAATAAATCATTTACACTCGAAGCAACAACTCTCTTAGGCGAAAATACAGATTTATTTGGCTTATATAAAACAGAGGGAACCATACTTGTTAAAGCAGAAACCGAAGGACTGCGACGCGTATTTCCGTGCAAAGATCGACCAGATAATCTGGCTACTTATAAAACGACGATTATTGCGAACAAAAAACAATACCCAACACTACTTTCAAATGGCGTGCTTACCGATGCCAAAGATCTCGGTAATGACAGCCACTCTGCAACCTGGACTGATCCAATTCCTAAGCCCAGCTATCTTTTTGCCATAGTTGCAGGCCAATTAACCTGTGCCCCAACCTCATATACAACGAAATTAGGTCGAAAAATAGATATTAATTTTCACATCCCTGAAGATGCGGTTCCTCAGTCTGCTTTTGCTCAAAAAGTATTGAAAGCAGCGATGGAATGGGATGAACAGCGTTTTGATTTGGAATGTCTTCTTCCTGAATATAAAGTTGCAGGAGTAAATAAATACCCATCCGGAGCATCAGAACCTACCGGCTTAAATTTATTTAACACCGCCAACTTGTTTGCCACACCAGAAAGTAGAACAGATACAGACATCATCCGTGTACTCGATGTAGTTTCACATGAATACTTTCATACCTGGACTGGTAATTTTGTCACGATTCGTGATTGGTTTAATTTGCCAGCCAAAGAGGGTTTAACTACGTTTAGAGCCTCTTTGTTTCTTGAGCACTTACTTGGCGTTGATCTGGAGCGAATGCTTGAGGGTAGAAGCATTGATGGACAAGCACCACGACCTGACTCTTATACCGCCGTGCGAAGTCTGTACACCAATGCAGCATACGAAAAAAGTGCTGAAATTTTTCGTATGATTATGAATACATTAGGTGAAGACGCCTTTAATAAAGCATTAGCAACTTTTTTAAAAGCTAATATGGGTAACGCGGTAACACTTGAAAATATCCTGGATTCATTAAGTGAACAATGTTGCAAAGACATTCGTCCCTTTTTAAATTGGTTCACTCAGTCTGGTGTTCCTAAAGTATCCGTCAGCGATGAATATGATCCAGAAAACAAAATTTATAAATTAAAATTTGTAACAAAAGATGGCAAAGAAAGACCCATTCCAATTGATATCGCACTATTAAATAAAAACGGCCAACACATGTTAGCCAAAGATATGACGTTTATGGTCAATCAGTCTGACATGGTATGCGAATATGTGGACGTTCCAGAATACCCCATGCCTTCATTATTACGTGGATTCTCTGCTCCAGTTCTTCTGGACTTTGCTTACACGAATGAGCAGTTATTATTTTTAATGCAGTATGATAATGACCTATACAATAAGTGTAATGCGGCAAAAATATTGATTACACGTATGGTCAGCGATTATTGTTCAGGTAAAACAATTACCTTTAGCTCTGAGTTTATGGCTATTTATCGCAAGCTTTTTTTAGATAGTAGCGAATTGAAAACATGGGTCTTGGCAGAACTAGTGGCGTTACCTTCAGAAGAAGCATTAATTACCAGCTTGCCTAATGCCAGTTTTGAACAGATTGCTGCGGGGCGTCACTTGATTCAACAAACACTAGCGCAAGAATTAAAAACTGATTTACAAAATATTGTGATGGCGCTTGAGACTAAATCCACAACAGATCAAGTACTTTTTGATATAAGCGCGGCAGGAAATCGTCGTTTTAAATCAGTTTGTTATTCTTATTTACTTGCCGTAGAGCCTAAAGCAACAGAACAAACGTTGATTGAGCAATTCAACGAGGCGCTAGGCCATAATATGACAGAAACTATTTCTGCACTAACCTTATTGGCCGATGCAAATTACAAGCAACTCGATGATTTATTAGGGCGTTTTTATAGCTATTGGCAAAAAGATATTAATGCAATTAATTATTGGTTTAATTTACAAGCCTCCGCGCACTCATCGAATGTAGTACAGCAGGTTGAAAAACTGATGCATCACCCAGCTATTGATTTATCTAATCCCAATAAAGTGAATGCATTATTAGGAACATTTATAAAAAATCCCTATGGTTTCCATGCAACCTCCGGTGAGGGGTATAAATTAGTTGCCTCATTCATTCTACAATTAGAAAAAACAAACCCTACATTAGCGGCTAATTTAACAGAAAAATTTAACAGTTGGGATAAATACGATAAGAAACGTCAACAACTAATGCTAAGTAGCCTGCAATACATCAGTGCTAAGTCAGTAACTCCAGATGTGAGCAATATGGCAAAAAAGGGATTAAAGAAGGCAAAGTCTTGCAGTGTTTTAAAAGAGCTTTAGTATTCCCGGGGACAGTCCTCACACAATCATGATCGGAGAGATTGTTTAAATAAAACAGGGAAATCTCTTTTAATTGATTCTAATAGAGCCCCCCCTAAACTATTCAAGTACTCAATATTAACGCAGTGCCTGAGTGTGGTCGGATGAGGGTACTGGCTTTATATTATTACTGCTTAGAGTGGATGCTGACGGTGAAAAAAATGCATTTCTTAAGCTAGATACACTGACGGAACTATTTTGTTGTGGCGCTAATACAGTCTTGTGTTTTAATGCCTCGATGAATCGCTTTCTCGAACTGCTCGGTTGGAATTCACTATTTTCAGAGTCCATACTGCTATAAATATAAATATAAATTGTATTTACTAATTTATTGTTATGAACAGAAACGACGTTTTCCGACAGAGAACTTCCAGCACTGTTAGATACTCTTTGTATCAATTGATGTTGTATCTTGCTGCTCAGCAGAAGAAGTATCTGGTATTAAATAGGGTATGGTTAGAACGTCTGAATAAATATATTGCCTCAGTACATGTCTTTTGACCTTTAGGGTAATAAACATGGATTGGCGCTTGACTGTTTTCCAGAGGGGATGAGTTTACGGGTTGCCATGTTATGATTTTGGTCGCACGAGAATATACCCTCTTATATCCTGAGCTAGAGGATTGGATTGGAATACTCGCGTTGATTTGGGGAAGAAAATAGTTGTCCTGAGAAAGGCCATAAAGATTTGGGAGATAATGTTGGAATGCCGAGGGGAAAAGCAATACAGGTTGCATAAATGATATTGGAAGGTACGTTGGAAAAGGCATGGTCTCAGTATTTATTGGTGTAAAAAACCCAAGGATGCCATTAAAATAAATGATTTGTGAGGATTGGTGATTGATTGGTGCATGTGAATAACTAGCCAAGGCATGGGAACTATTAGGAGGTATAATAGACGTATTGCTAGGCTCTGAATGATGTTTATTTTTTTTGTGAGTGGGCTTTCATGTATCGATGAATCAGTATTTGGACATTTTTTAAAGCTTTGCTCATAATTATCTAAATTATCTAAGCTTTGTGAGTTTTTTAATTCTAATTTATTGCTTTTTTTTTTCAATCGCGGTGCGCCAAGGAAGGCTGAAAGCCGAGGCGTCTAGTCCGCGCGATTAGCTGCGATTTACGCAGACCTAAGGGATGCGGAGTAGCCGTTAAATCATATTAGTGCCGTAAACAGAGCGCTCACGGCCTTTTACCTGTCGTGTTGACAAGTGAATTCCGGGGACAAGGATGTCCCGGTATTTCTAACGAGGTAGCGACACGCTTGTCAAGTTGGAACGACTGTAATCTTTAACCCAATGGCCATTTCAGACTAGAACACTTCCCATTATTTGATTTTCTCTAACGGGTCGTGAAATAGAATTTGATGAGGCTTGCCGTTGCGTTTCGTGTTCCTTATTAACTACTAAATGATGAAGTTCATGAACACTACTGGCACTTTCATTTTTTAATATAATACTAACCAATACTGCAATTGCGGGAACAACAATATTCAGGCAACCAACGGTAATATTAAGAGCCTCTTCATCATTTTTAATAAATTCTTTTAAGCTCAACAGTGATACCATAAAAGAAGCTGCTGCCTGAGTATATGTAGCACCTCTATCCAGCAAGGTAATTTTCTTTCTTAGATATTGTTCTTTTTTTTCCAGCTCAGATGAACGATCTTGTAGTTCGTGAGTAGCCGTTTCGGGAGGAGAGAATAGATGTGGTTTAGCTTGCCCTGCGGTTATGTAGGATGGTTTTACTGGAATTACATCTGTTTCAATTGGCTTATTTAACGCTTGTGAGGGGATGGATTTGTATATAATTTGATTGCCTAAATTAAAAGTAAAAAAAGAATGCCATGCCATATAAAAAACTCCGTATCTATTTTATTAAAAAAGCAATTTCAGTATAGTTTACATTTGAGAAATGTGTGTCTCGACTTGGTCTTCAGCTTTATTTTATTAGCGCAATAATCGAATAAAACGAGGCCTAAACCTGCATTTTTTTTAGGATGCGTAGCTTGTGAGTTTCAAAAGCGAATTATGCTAAATAAGTACTCAAAGAAGATAAGTCCACGAGTATAATAAATTCGGAGCACATATTTTTTGCTCGGCAGGTAGCCAAAGAAGCTTCATCAGAAACGAAAAATGATGACTATTGTGCGCGACTCATCTTATAGAGGGAAAGAAAAATCCTTTTAAATGCATATATAATGAAGAGAATCTTAATGAACTATTTTACAAGAGTCTGCATTTTTTCCTTCGTTTTAACGCTTAGCATTTATTTATTCTTAACCATTTATATCGCAAAAAATGCTCAAAAAGATGAGAAAAAACAAGCTGATGTAATTTTAGTTCTTGGTGCAAAAGCTTATCGTGGTAACTCATACAATCCGTGCTTAATTGCACGCATTGAACATGCTGTTGCCTTATATAAAGCACATTACGCCCCTAAACTGCTTTTTTCAGGTGGTACTGATAAAGAAGATCATGTTAATGAGGCCCAAATCATGAAAAAAATAGCAATATCTTTAGGGATACCGCCACAAGATATCCTGCTTGAATCAACATCAACATCGACTTATGAAAATCTACTCTTTTCCAAAAAATTATTAACAAAAAATAACCTGAAATCGATCATCGTAGTCACCGAGCCATTCCATTCCCCGAGAGCCATATTAGTTGCAAAGAAACTAGGGCTCAATGTGATAAGCTCGCCAGCAACACAAAGTATCTGCTGGTCAAAACATAAATACCTCTCTTATTATTTTCTTAAAGAACCCTTAGCAATTATTTTATACAAAATAAAAGATAAATTATAAAATAACATATGAATATGATATACAAGCTAGAAATCAATAATTGTTTGACCCGTTAATTGGAATCTTTAAAGAGAAGGATGATGCAGAATAAATATAAAAAAATAGGTTTTGCTTTATTACTCATTTCTTATAGCTTACTTTTTTTTCTTATTTTCACCAAACAATTAAAATTAGATTTTTCATCCTTGTATGCAGCAAGCCAGGCTTTACTGCAGGGAGAAAATCCTTATCAAAATCATGTTGTGTCTTATTATTTAGGTATCAATAAGATATTACCAACTAACTTAAATCCCCCGTTTGCATTATGGCTATTTCATCCATTAGCGTATTTTGAATTTTCAACAGCCTTGCTTCTATGGTCTTTCTTTTGCTCTATTTTGGGATATCTTGGGGCGCTCATTGCGTTTTACTATGCAGTTTCTCCTGCATTCTTGCGAAAAAATTTTTTAATATTGTCCCTTTTCTATTGTTCCTTTTTTGCAACTGTAATGAATACAGCAATATTACAATTAGGTGGCATATTACTATTTTTTATAATGGCAGGTTATTATTTTTATCAGAATCAGCGCCATTATCTGGCCGCCATATTTTGGGGCATTATCATTGCGATGAAATTGTTCCCAGCCTTGTTGTTCTGTTATGTCTTAAAACAACGGCGATTTAAAGTATTCGGTGCAATGATGATTATCCTCTTTATTGCCCTATTAATTCCTGTACTGGTTTATGGAATTGAGATTTATACAATTTATGCGACAGCACTATCACATGCCCTCTGGTATGGTGATAGTTGGAATGCATCAATTTGTGGACTTGTTTTTCGGCTCTTCAACGAGCAAACCCTAAGCCAAAATTTGATAATGATTAAACTACTTTATGCTTTTCTATTTTTTGTCTTCTTTCTCTGGTACTTACAAAAATTAGGACCAACTCAAAATACCCCTATAAATCATCAACCGTTTTGCCTTACTTTAGTGATGATGCTCTTTTTAAGTCCATTGGGTTGGATGTACTACTTCTCATTATTAATTTTCCCGCTAGTCCTTACAGGAATTACTCTCTTAAAGAAAAAAAACATCTCCAGAACAATAAGCATCCTATGGCTTCTTGCTCTGTTTATGATTAATTTTCCAATGGATTATGTAAAAACCTATAATATGACTCATTTCTTAAGTCGTATTAGCTTTTTTTCCATCCATTTTTATGGATTATCACTTTTGATGTTCCTCGTAGCCCAAAGAAAGTACTTGATTGGAAACAATGACATTCCCCTGGAACAACAAAAACAATATTTAATACCGGTACTTGCTATTTTATTGTTTGGATTTTCACTACCGACTATAAGTTTTATAACGCATACTTTTTTTAATGAAGAGCAGATGTTGGGGCAAACGCCCCAGAGGCGTCAAGTTAAGGGGATTAACCTTGTCTATCCTCGAGCCGTTCGGGCTGAGGAAACGCTTTAGCGCTGTCTTGATGCCTATGGGGCAAACGACCCAACCTACATGGTTACTATTCGTGATCTGGGTGGACAACAAAAATGCCCGGAGCATTACGCAGATATTCGTTATAATCCATTCCATAACCAAAAATAAAATGATCTTCAATCTGTAAGCCCACGAAATCAGCAGCTTGTAAGCCATTCTCAACGCGCTTTCGGTATTTATCAACCAATACAGCACTGTAAACTTTTTTAGCACCTAAATTAGTAACTTCATCAATAATCGCCGCTAATGTAATGCCACCATCAAGAATATCATCAACAACCAACACAGTTCTTCCAGCCAAACTATTTGATGGTTTTACCTTCCAATGAATATCTCCGCCTGTTGTGGCGCCTCTATATCGAGTTGCATGCACGTAGTCTACTTCTAAAGGAAAATCCAAACGAGGTAATAAATTACCTAAAAGAACCAAACCACCTACCATGACACAAATAAGCACAGGATTTTCATCTTGTAATTTTTCATGAATATTAATTGCCATGCGGTCTAAAGCAGCTTCAACTTCATTCGTGGTGAACAGACAGGTTGATTTTTCATATACTTCTTTGATTTTACTAGGAATAGTCATTTATGAATTCTCTTAATTAAAGATAGGGTTAAGTATTACTCTTTTATTTTTCCAGTGCCTGGGAAAGGACTAACCTTACCACCATAGCCAGGATTATCCTTGACCTTAGCTGTTCCTTGCTTATTGACTTCATCAATCCGATAGATTGAGTGCATGGGGATAAACGTGCGTTTAACACCACTAAATTCCAATTTTAATCGTTCTTCAGAAGGGTCAACAACTAGTGAAGTTTGTTCACCAAATACCAGCTCTTCAACTTCGAGAAAGCCAAAAATATCACTTTCTTTTATTGATCGTGCATACACTTCATAAATTGCTTCTTGATTCGCAAAAGTAATTCTGAATAATGTTTTCTTTGTCATAACATGAGCCTGTTCTTAATGCTGAGCGAAGTATACAAAAATAAGGCTGGTTTGGGTACCTTTATATATAATATAGGCTAAATCATTCAATCGATATTAAGATTCTACCCTGCTGCGAGCAAGCTGATCGGAATCCCTACTTTTTAGACAGCTTTTTTAATAGGCTCGCCGTACTGGTTGCCGGTTGCAAAGGCAATTGATAATCACTAATTGGTGAAGAGATGGGGCTGACAAAAAGTGAAGGCTGAATTATTTGATATTTTTGGGCAATGTAACAATAGAATCCTGAAGGATATGGCCACAGCATTTTGCCAATTTCATCTAAAAAAGTCAGTTTTTTAATTAAAGAGGCGCTGTTTACGGGGGGAATGTAACAAAAATTAGTTAATGAAACCTGTCGATACCCCCTTTGTATGAATAATCTATTCAAATTAAACGGAGTACGCATTTTAATTGTTCGATCGCGGTAGCAGTTTAACATCCCGTATTTTATCGCCCCGCCCCACAAACTCCAAGGATTGATACAAAGCAAAACCACAAACCCCATGGGTTTCAGAACACGATCAATTTCATCAATTAGAGTAATACTGTTATTAAAAGGTTCTAATGTCAAAGGAGCTACAAGGCAATCAATACTGTTACGACTCAACGGCAACTGATTTAACTCACTTTCAAATTGGATTTTATTTGCCAAAGCAAAAGGGGATGCAACCCATTGATGAGCAAATTTAAGTTTCTTTAACCAAACATTATCGCCACAATTTCCCAATTGCACGAGCGTTTCACCACTTAAAAGCTCGTGTACTGATTCTAAATTAACAGCAAATTCATGGGCCGCAAAAAGACCCAGTGGTGATTGAAACCATTTATTCAAAGCGCGATATTGTTTTATTTGCTGTCCAATCAACAAGGTGATGCCTTTTAAAAAGGTTAATCCTGAATTAAACTACAATACAACGAGTTTCATGTGCAAACAATCCATTTCTATTTTTGTATGATGCACGTGATTTTACTAAGTAAGTTAACTATAGTTAATTTCGAAGCGATGAATTAATAAAAATTATGTTAGGAAGCGATGAGTTTAAACTACAGGGCATTGGACAACTTTTTGTCCTAGAAAAGCTTTTGGAAAAACCAAAGGCTATAGAGTTCTATAAGCTCGCAACCGCTGAAAAAATTTCCTTCGTTCAATATCTTGTTAAAAATAATATATTATCGGCCAAGCAAATCGCCAATACAGCGGCGCTCAGCTTTGGTCTCCCCATGATGGACATTGATTGCGTTGAAATCGATTCAATTCCTACCAACTTAATTAATGAGAAGCTCATTCGTCGTCACGGTATGCTGCCGTTATTCTGTCGCGGGACGAATCTATATTTAGCTACAGATGATCCCAGTAAACAAGCATCTTTAAAAGAAATTCAATTTCATACAGGCCTAAATACTCACCCTATAGTCGTTGAAACGGATAAACTTGCGGCTCTAATTGAGCACCTATTAACCCTAAAAGAACAT
Organism: uncultured Gammaproteobacteria bacterium; assembly: GCA_963844185.1. GTDB lineage: Bacteria > Pseudomonadota > Gammaproteobacteria > Legionellales > Legionellaceae > Legionella. Next base: position 23,848 of record CAWJMX010000009.1, on the reverse strand, counting down.
GAAGGACTATCGGAATATGTTGATGACATCAATGATTTTGATGGCATTATTATTAGTGATGATGAAGAACACGACATTAATGAAATAAGCTCTGTCACTGAAGATGCACCTATTGTAAAATTTGTTAATAAAATTCTTCTCGATGCAATCAAACAAGGGACTTCGGATATTCATTTTGAACCTTTCGAAAAAGAATACCGCATCCGTTACCGCCAAGATGGTATTTTACATGAAGTTGCAACTCCCCCTGCTCACTTATCCGCACGTATTACCGCACGCATTAAGGTAATGTCTAATTTAGATATTTCTGAACGACGCGTGCCACAAGACGGCGGTTTTAAAATGAAGATATCGAAAAGTCGCTCTATTGATTTCCGGGTAAGCACCTGCCCTACTACAGGCGGTGAAAAAGTAGTAATGAGGCTCCTTGATCCCGGAGCAGCAAAACTAGGTATTGAAGCCCTAGGCTTTAGCCCTATTCAAAAAGGACAGTTTATTCGCGCTATTGAGCGTCCTCAAGGCATGATTTTAGTTACAGGCCCTACAGGTAGCGGTAAAACAGTAAGCTTATACACCGCATTAAATATGCTTAATACCAAAGAAGTAAATATTTCAACGGCGGAAGATCCAGTTGAAATTAAAGTTTCTGGAATTAACCAAGTCAATATAAATCCTAAAGCGGGTCTAACCTTCTCTGGTGCTTTACGCTCATTCTTACGACAAGACCCTGACATCATCATGGTTGGCGAGATTCGCGACTTAGAAACGGCTGAAATAGCCGTCAAAGCGGCGCAAACAGGACATTTAGTTCTATCAACCCTACATACAAACAGCGCAGCAGAAACATTAAACCGATTAGTGAATATGGGTGTTCCAACATTTAACATTGCCAGCTCAGTAACACTCATTATTGCCCAACGTTTAGCACGAAAGTTATGCGATTATTGTAAAGTACTAAGAGATGATTTCAGCAAACCAGGTTTACTAGGCATCGGCTTTAGCGAAGCCGATTTAGAAGGTATTCAGCTCTATAAAGCAGGAGGCTGCCCTAAATGTACAAATGGATACCGCGGCAGAATCGGTTTATTTGAAGTATTACCCATGAGTAAACCTCTTGGGGAATTAATTATGGCGGGTGGAAATTCACTGGAAATTTTAAAAGCAGCTCAAGCAGAAGGCATGATTACCATTTACCAGTCAGGTCTTGAGAAAGTAAAGCAAGGAACAACAACCATAGAGGAGATCAATCGGGTAACTGTTGATTAATTTTATGGCGAAAATAGGAAAGAACACCAATGCCCCATTAACCTTTCACTACGTCGGCGTCAATAAAGCCGGGCAGAAAGTAATTGGTGATATTGAAGCAAGAAGCATGGCCTTGGCTAAAGTCGATTTACGCAAACAAGGCATCACGATTAATAAAGTGGCTCTTAAACATAACGCTCTATTCAATAAAAAAAATAAACGAATTACCTCGGGCGACATTACAATTTTCAGCCGCCAATTAGCTACCATGATTGAGTCAGGTATTCCCTTAGTCCAATCCTTTGATATTGTTGCCAAAGGCCAATCAAATAAACGCCTTAAGGATTTAATTGAAGATATTAAACACGATGTCGAAACCGGTTTAACACTTGCAGAAACACTACAAAAACGCTCTGTATACTTTAATGAATTATTTTGCAATTTAGTAGATGCCGGTGAGAAATCAGGATCACTAGACATTATGCTGAACAAAATCGCCACGTACAAAGAAAAAATTGAAACCATAAAAAAGAAAATCAAAAAAGCTCTAACCTATCCTATGGCCGTAATCGTAGTTGCCTTTATTGTAACCGCAGGGTTACTTATTTTTGTGGTGCCACAATTTGAAACACTATTTAAAGGTTTTGGCGCCGATTTGCCCGCGATGACCAAAGCAGTTGTTCATATGTCCAAATTTTTTCAATCATATTGGTATCTCATTTTGGGCTCTTTAGCCGCAATGATTTATTCATTTATCTATGCCCAAAAACATTCGCCAAACTTTGCACAAGGTATTGATCGTGCTTTATTAAAGTTTCCTATTGTTGGGCCAATTATTGAAAAAGCAGCGATCGCTCGTTTTGCAAGAACGTTATCCATTACCTTTGCAGCAGGCCTGCCTTTAGTTGAAGCGCTAAAGTCAGTTGCTGGGGCCACTGGAAATATTATTTTTTCTAAAGCAACAGAGCGGATTAGAGAGGAAGTATCCACTGGACAACAAATGAATAAAGCAATGGAAAACACCCACTTATTTCCCAATATGGTCACGCAAATGGTCGCTATTGGTGAAGAGTCAGGTGCTTTAGAAAAAATGTTAGGTAAAGTTGCAGATTTTTATGAAGAAGATGTAGATAATTCAGTAGACTCACTCAGTAGTTTATTAGAGCCAATTATTATGTCCATCTTAGGTATTTTGGTCGGTGGGCTCGTGGTCGCGATGTATCTGCCTATTTTTAAACTTGGCTCCGCAATCTAAGGTCTATTGACATTTCGATTATCTTGGCCAAAATAGCGAAATAGCAATAGACCCGGCTCCCCTCTAGAAGGTATAACAATAACATGATGCATGAATTAATCACTAATCACTCCTGGTTTTTGTATGTTGCCGTAGCCCTTTTCTCTTTAGCCGTAGGTAGTTTACTCAATGTGGTCATTTACCGCCTGCCAATTATGTTACACAACGAATGGCAGCGAGAATATTGTGAATTAATGAACATCAAAACGGAAGAAATACAAACACTTAATTTATTCGTCCCGCGATCTTTTTGCCCCACATGTAAGACTATGGTAAAGGCATGGCAAAACATCCCTATTTTAAGCTATTTATTTCTTCGCGGACGCTGTTATCACTGCAAAAGCACTATTTCTATTCGTTACCCCCTAATTGAATTAGGCACTATGCTCCTCTCTTTATATGCGTGCTGGAATTTTGGCTTTACTTGGCAACTACCTTTTGCATTAATAGCCTTATGGCTTTTAATTTGCCTGTTCTTTATCGATATAGATCATCAGCTTTTACCAGACAGCATCACTTTAAGCTTATTATGGCTAGGCTTAATTGCCAATACAGAAAATTTATTTGCGCCCTTACCTGAAGCGGTTCTAAGTGCTGCGGGTGCCTATATAGGGCTATGGCTTTTTATTAAACTGTTTTACTTAGTAACCGGTAAAATAGGCATGGGAAATGGCGATTTTAAATTGTTTGCTGCATTTGGCGCCTGGTTTAGTTGGAAATTTTTACCATTAATTCTGCTCTTTTCCTCAATTGCTGGTACAATTATTGGGCTGTTGTATTTGTATTTACAAGATAAGTCCAAGGATACAACTATACCCTTTGGTCCTTTTCTATGCGTTTCAGGTATTGCCGCATTATTTTGGGGACAACAGATACTAGATTGGTATATCCATTTGTGGATGTAAAGAAAAAATAAGAGGATTCTTAATGTCGTATCAAATTATTTTATTTGATTTAGATGATACCTTAGTTGATTTTGCTGCCTCCGAAATGATGAGCTTGCGCAAAATTTACGAACAGTTTTATCAAGCAGCAGACTATGCCGTCTTTGAACGCATTTTTAAAAAAATTAACAACAGCCTGTGGAATCGTGTTGGTGCAAAGGAAGATCCGCTCATGCCAAGAGATGTCTGCTTTTTACGCTTTAAACAATTAAACAAACACATTGAGTGTACAGGTACCGCTCAAGAAGTAGCGGATACCTATGATCATCACATTGGCGAACATGCAGATTGGCTACCTGATGTCAAAAAAACAATTCAATTCCTGCATCAAAAAGGACATATTTTAGGCATTATTACCAATGGTTTGTCCACGTCACAAGGAAAAAAACAACAACGGCTGGGATTATATAATTGGTTTGATTGTTTTGTTGTTTCTGATGAGGTGGGGATTGCTAAGCCCAATAAAGAGATTTTTGCAATTGCTCTGGAAGAAATTGCCAACAAACGAAATCAAGCCATTCAGGCGTATAATAAAGATTCAATCCTTATGGTGGGCGACTCAATGCTCAGTGACGGTCATGGCGCAATGAACTTTGGCATTAATTATTGCCATATTAATAGCAAGGCATCCGAAGTCAAATCATCCGAAGCCACCATAACCTACCATGTAAACTCGGTAACCCAATTACCTGCATGTATAGGCTACGAAACCGAATACATGCATTTTTTAAGTTCATTCTAAAAGCCAATAAGTATAAAGCATTTCCTTGATGCAGCTACCGCTAAGACAGACAAAAACACCCCACACTATGGGGTGCTACTGTGTTGAATTGAAGATTGAATCGACGTCTTACTATTTTTCTCAGCAATGCGATCAATCAATCGATCGCGTAACTTCCTACGCAGATCCTCTACCGCCGGTTTTTCCTGGTCTTGTTCCGAGCTATTTTTAATCAATGAAAAAAAACCATCTCTTCTTGACGGAGGATTATCTATACTTTCTTGTCGTGCTTTTTTTCTGGGAGGAGGCTCACTAACATCTTGAGCCACACTAATTGGGATGATTACTAGTTCTTCATCGAAGGAGCGATTTCTAGTAGAAGTCGCCGTTTTCATTTGACGCACACGGTGAGCTACCAGTGTAGGCAAAGAAAACTCTTCAGGTAACTGCTCTGGCATCTTACCTGTTAATGTACATTCATTATATAATCGCAATGCCCCTTCAGCAAAAGCATCAAAGATATCGCTTTTCTTATGAAGATGGGTCATTTGTGTGCAAAACGAGATTAAAAGTTCTGGATTTTGCGTGGAGCGGAAGAGTTCTAACAGTTTTTGGAGATCAACTTCAAGTTCATAGTCCAACTCGTTCCAAACTTTAGCTTCTATCTGATTAAAGACGATAATCAGAGCTTGAATATTAACTGAAAAACTCTTCTCACTGTTTTTAGATGTAAAAATTCTAGTACCGCTCTTTAACTCTCTTATGCTCCTTTGAATTTCCGCATTAAGAGCTAAACTATTTCTTATTGCTGGATTTTTAAAAAATACAAGAAAAGCGGCATTAGATAGAATAAATTCATCATTATTTACTTTATTATAAATAATCATCAAGCCAAAAATAAATTGTGCGAACTCTTTAAGCTCAATTGAATCATTTTCCCTGGCAGAAAATTTCGCATATAGTTTTTGAATCACTCCTAAGAGAATCACGGGGTTTTTCTCCAACTCATTTTCAATGTAATGATTAAAGTGATCAAAAAGAGCATTTAAAAAAAAACTAAAATTTTCCTGTTCGTCTTTTTTAATTTTAACTTGTAATAATTTTATAATTTCTAATGCCCACATAATAATCCAACCTGATAAAATTTGAACCATTTTACCAGCGATAACTTAAGTAAATATTAAGAGACGAAGCTACTCATTCCAAACAGGATCAGAGTCTAATGGCACTTACGTAGTAAAATTTACAATTAGAATTAAATGGTTAAATATTTAATTAACGGAACACACTATAAATTGATTATATTGAATATTTTCCTTAAGTAAGCACCATACAGATCTGGGTTGAATGACACTTATTTAATGTCCACTCAATAAGCGTTTTATTCGGCTCAAGCATCATTCCTTTGATCACCGTTTGTAATTCTGCCTGGGGGCTAGATGGGGTTCTGTGAAGCAACCCCTTCTGGCTATAACTTATTTTGATTCCCCTCTGGCTCATTCTTTGGCATAGCGACAGCGGATTCTTTAGTTGGTTGAAAAAAGGTCTGAATGGGTACTTGAACGGAAGCAGGTTCTTGAATTTTCTTTAAAACGGTGGTGGTTGGTAGTGCTGATAACGGAAGATTTTCGAGGACAATACTTTCTAATTTATCATAAAAATTCATATTTTTCTTTAAATAGTCAGTGACAATTGGCCAATCTTCAATCATTTTGAGAATATTAATATGTGTAAAGTTATCTGGGTTTGTGTCATCGTGTAACTCATCTTGATGACTCAAGTATTCATGTATATCAAAAAAAATAGCGAATGATTTTCTTGCCTCTGGTGAAATGTTTAACTCGTCCAATTGCGTTATCTCTTTTAGCCTATCTAAGGTTGCACGCTTATTATGCCCATTAGTTGACCAATAATAAGGAAGTATATCCATGGAAATGCAACGTTCAAATGAGTTATCTCCAGACACCCCAGCCATTGTTGATAAGTGGTACAGAGCATTAAGTGCTGGATCACTAATATAGAACCCCGTTAAAATTTTTATAGTTTGCGATTGCTGCTGATTACCGTTGATAATAATGGAAGAAGGATTATTTTGTGGATTGATTACTTCAATATTTTTAATGCAACTCTTTTCGAATAGAGAATTCAGATTAGCTGCTTGTATTCGGCGATTATTAGATTGCAGGGAATTACGAAAATCAGTGCCTGAGTGATAGATAACAATATTTTTATCTTTAGGAAAAAAAGTATTGATACCCAATAGGTCTAATAACGAGATAAACGACCAATCATTATTAAAATAGGCTGGTATGACTATATGCGTATTATTAAAGGTTTTGAAATCAGGAGAATGTGTACACTTTAATAATTGTGCTGCAAATTCAGGGTCATTTTTTTCAATGATACTCCATGCTTCAAGGGGTTGTATCTGAGGAACATCTTTTATCTTAATACCATAGCATGACCTCGATAATCCTAGTGATCTCGTACCGTTACCCCAATTTTCATGTTCATAAATAAATTTAACGGGGATGTCTTTTTTAAGAAAGGGTTTATAGAAATTGGGCACTTTACCATAAGAAATAATGATAGCCTGATCTGCTTCATTTAACAGTTTTTGAACGACCTCATCCGAACTAAAATGAGCATGTTCGCTTGTTTTACCATAAAAAAATGGAATGCCAAATGATTTCATTTTTTCACCTATTCTCACATAATTTGACTCTTTACCAGCATCATCAAAATAAACTATAGGGATAAACTCCACATCATTAAATGCAGGATTGGCAAGCAGTGCTATCATTATGTCTTCAAAGTGCGAAAAATCACCGACGCCATCATGATGTACATTACAAAAAACAACATATCTCGGCATAAATTCTCTCCTTGTTTATGCGAAATTATAGCGCATGAAGCAGGGTTATCAAGCTATCTGAATTTATTTTCTGCTTCTATAAAAAGGAGCCATATAGGTGGGTGGTTCATTACATTAGAACCCTTCCCGTTCTTATCATGGCACATCGGTGTTCACCAACACGCGAATTGCTGTCCTAGATGCTACGCCGCGACGATGTGTTCGAATTCGATTCGATGGGCTCTTTTTTCAGGTTCTACAGAGTGCATGCCACAACTCATTAAATCCACCTCTTTATTATTAATAAGTACCATGACACTATTTATTTCAAAAGCGATGGCGTCTTAAGGGAAATTAACGGTTTTACGTGATGATTTACAAAAACGGAATTAAAAATTGATGGAATAAATACTGCTGAACTCATCTAAAATCAAATGCACTACACAATAGGAGAACATCCTTTGTGTAATGCAGCGCCCTATCTTCATTACTTACGGTTTTTTTATCTCTGATTTCTGTTCTGATTGCTCAGAAGATTGCTCTTCAGGAAAATCATGAAATTTAAACATCTTCATGATTGATTCTCTCATCACTTGGGTCTTCTGTTGCACAATGGCCTGTGTTTGCTCCTCTTGTTTTCGTGCCAAATTATTTGCGGCAAGAAAATAGGTGGGGGATAAGGAAATTTGTTCTTTAATGTATTTGGATAGCCATTGATGCACCTTAAGTTCTCCCTGGTGTCGAACTAAATCCATCGCATAAGTTCCGTCTTTTAAAGACAGGTTCAGTTTTGCGCCGGCATCAGCCAATCGTTGCAGTAAGGAGGGATCGTCTGTTTTAATTGCATGGTGGACGGTGGTAAGCAGCAAAGAGCTCAGGATTTGTTCTTGCTCTTCTAAATAATCAGAAAACGAGGAGGCCGATTTGTTCACCCGTTGCTCCTTGGCGCGTTCAATTTTCTGTGCCTGTTGCACATAGAATAAGTTATCTTTGTCAAAAATGACCTGAATGCCTTTGGTATCCTTGTATTTTAAAATCAGATCGATTAAACAGGGATCCATTTGGCCTATTGCCATTTTAAAAGGGCTTGATTGAAATCCATTGACTGGTTTATTGGCGTGTTGAAAATCTGGATGTGACAGTACTTCTTTAATAAAAGTATAACGTTCTGAAGGTAGTCCTGCTCTATTTTCCACTGCAGCCATAAACAAGGAGCACCCTTCTTCATCCAAGGCATTAATATCAATTCCCTTATTATTGGTTAACAGAGTATGCGCTGCAGAATATTCGCATTTATTAATGAGTTTAAAAAGTTCGGCTTCTAATGACATGCTGTGCTCCTTTGCGTAAAAAATATCCTGAATTATAACAAAATTGTTTCATACTTACACATGATAATGTTTTTTATCGCATGGCTTGTAGCGGTGCAGTATTTGGCTCCTGTGATAATGCATCCAATACCGCAGGCGCTATAATCTGTGCCTTCATTTGCGAAAGTACTTGTACGAACTCTGGGTTATCGTGTACGTGAGGAAGAGCAGCATCAATGCGTTGGTGAAGCTCTTTAATGCGCACTGTGCTTGCATCAGAAGAACTCGATAGTCGTTGCAACACCGTAATGAGTTGTTCTATCGGTAATTGGTTCTCTTTTACATCAATCCCTTCAATAATGCGCATTGCATTTTTAGTCAATACTCTAAATTGTTCCTTTGTATTAGTATCCAACAGCACCTCGGATACCTTGGGTTCCTGAAGTTCTTTTTTGAACTGATGCAATCGCTCTTTCACCTGATTGCTGGCTTGCCTTAATTGTTCGGGTGCGGTTTTAATGACTTTTTCTTTTATTTCAGACTGTTCTTTTGAATATTCTTTAATTTGTTGAAATAGGGGCGATTTAGAGTAATCGCTTAGTCCCTCCAAACAATTGACCGCATGAAGCATTTGTGCACCACACGAACGCATCATTTCATCGGATAGCTCCTCTTTATCTTTGATAAAATGCTTTATTTCGTGCATGTTTTGCGCATGACTAAGTAGACTTGTTTTGAGCTCCTTACTCAAATTAGTATGGCGTTTCATTTCCACCTTAAGATGTTCGCTAATTGAATGAACGCCGCTTTCCAATGCGTGTCGCCGTGCTTTTAAAAGTTGAGGCATCAACTCCTTCATTTTTTCCTCATACGCGAGTTCATTTTGATGAAGCGACTCTAAGGTTTCATGATGTGACTCCATTGTTTTTATATACAGCATTTTTAATGCCTCGAACTCCCGCTCCAAAGAAGGTGCTTTCTTAAAGAGCTGTAACGCCTTTTCGGTGCGCCGCATAAATTCCTCATGTTCTGCAATCAGGCTTTCCGTTCTTCCTTGACACTCTTTGAGTCCATCAACCCAGGTATCATTTAAATAACATTGGTATTCATTTAACAGGATTTTATCCTGTTGCGATAAATCAGGAGTATGAAAAATGCGCTCCATATCAATTAACGCAGACTTTTGTTCTTTGAGATTGGACGCAAGTGTTGTAGCACGAACGTTTACCGGGGAATTCGTTTCCATTTTGAGAAAATGACGCCACTGGACTATCTGTTGTGGTGTTTCATTGAGTTCGCCTAAGTGTTTTTTAATATACGCATCATTTAGCTCCTCGGGCGCAATCGACATCCCATCAGGCAATTGAAACGTTATATCTGCATAACGTGTACCCGCTTCTTTCTGTAAATACAAAAAAGCAGCGCGCATACGATGAACCATTTCCGGCGAACCATCAAGGGTAATTGTCTTACGCTCAGGAGGTAAGTTCAATAAAAATTGAAAACTCATTTCAAAGACAAGGTCAGTTTTTTGCTCGTGGTTTAAATTCTGCTGCTTGGCATAAAATACACCATCTTTGGCAATAATTTGGGCATGGCTTTTCTTGTCTTTAGAAAAATATCGGGTAGATGAAAAAGCCTCGCCTTCATTTAAATGAAATCCATGAACGGGCGCGGTATTTTTTTGGGGAACAATCTCGGGATTAGTGTGTGTTGATGCAGACAATGGTGTGCTTTTAGGATTCATGGGCGTGTTTTTAATGCTCGAATAAGGAATGATTTCACTAAAGTAGGGTGATTTGGCGATTATGGACTGAAAAAACTGAGGTGCCGTTGTAAGAGGAACTGTCGTATGAGTGCTTTGTTTTGGCTGAGCTTGATAAACCGAGACCGCGTCCTTGATTTCTTTTTCGGTTAATCGGTCTAATTCTTCAAGTGTTATTTTTGATGAGCCATTTAATCCGCGTAATAGCTTCAAATTCCGTCTGAGCAAAGCATGGGGAAGATGCTCATTCAACGCAAACCAAGGGGCATGCGAGTTCTCATACGCCAACAATTCCTGTAAATTTACTCGATTTTGAGGCATGAGTCGTTCCTGAATTAGTCCATTATGGCTTTATTTTAGACAAATATTGCACATTTATCCAGAAAGACGTGGTTGGGGATATTACTGCTTGATGATACAGGGGGCAAACAACTCACGCGCTCCCGTTTTCCAATAACCTTCCAAATATTGGCAGGCATATTTCATCCGTGTCGTTCCGACATAAACAGCCCCTAAATAACGTCCTTAAAGCCTATTTGTGCACGAATAAATGTCAGGAATGTTGCCTATACATCATCCCATTTACTCACTATTTTCTTATACCTATATAGATCTCACATTGTTCAGGCACAGCACATACTTCAAAATCCGTTTTATAAGCTCTAACTACAGCAGGATTTGCTTTAAAATAGTCCCAAATTGTCTCCCAAGTTTGATAAATTGCTTGCGGTATTGGCCCCGAGTTTTTAAATACCAAATAATCGCCCTGCTGCACACTAATCGGGTTAAATTGACTCCCGTGCTCTTGGTCAGAACTAACTTCCACACCGGCAGTTACCATATAAAATTCGTTAAAATCAGAGGCATAATCTGAATAAACCCCATAAATAGGTGATGTTGGTTTACGATTTGGTATTTGTGTTTTAAAAAACCGTTCCCAAAGCTGATGTAATTTTGCCGTTTGAGGATTAAATTCATCTGCATTTTTAGTTCTAACCTGCATCCCCACTACTGTAAATCCATCCAATTCAACTAATTCAGGTTTTAAAACAGACATATTTTTCTCCTTATTATAAAAATCACTGATGCGACAGCCAACCAATTTTTGTTTCTGATTTTTTGTCTTAATAAAACAACGGAATAAGTCTAATAGAGGAAACTGACAGTTTTTGTCAGTAGTGTTTTCAGATGTTAGTAAAGATATCTATGTTAATGAGAATAATGAGAAAATCATGGATAAAAAGAGTGGCGAGCCATCACAAATATTGCGCATTTGCAAGCTAATATTTAATATTTTCCCGTGGATGTTTCTCTATGATAATTGTCCGCCATTTTTTTAAAAGAATCTGGCGGCGCTCTGGAGAACGCACATCCAAAAGCTCCAATTGCAAAATTCTATCCGCTCTAAAATGACGAAAATCTTGCCTTAACTCACACCAGGCAATAAGTATGCGAACTTGCTCAAAAAAGCCCAGTGCCAAAGGCCAAACGATTCGTTGTGAAGAGACTCCATTCGCATCTTGATAATCCATTTGCAATTTTTTTTCCAAACGCATGGCTTTTCTAATTAAAATAAAATCAGCATCACGACTTTCAACCACTTGCCCTGGGGCAATAAGCAATCCGGGAACTTCCAATTGTTCATATAATTCAGAGGGTAATACGGCTGCAATTTTAGCTAACGCGTTTTGCGCCGCGTGTTTGAGCTCCGTATCGGCACGATCAGCCACCCAACGTGACCCAAGAACTATAGCCTCTATTTCTTCAGTAGAAAACATCAACGGGGGAAGAATAAATCCTGGACGTAATACATAACCAACGCCCGTTTCCCCTTCAATGTTAGCGCCTTGTGCTTGGAGCGTTGCAATGTCTCTGTATAGAGTACGTAAACTAATCCCCAATTCATCAGCAAGAACAGCTCCACGTATAGGAAATCGATGACGCCTTAATATCTGAATTAAATCTAATAAACGTTCGGTGCGTGACATAATTGAATAATGACTACAAATTACTGAATGTAAAGTATGCTTATGGTAGTAAAATATGCCAAGAAATACCAATCAAAGTTCATTTTTTATTTCTGAAGCAAAAAATTCCATTATCCCCTTAGGATAATAAGCGTCAAGCTAAGCCCTATGGCTTATCCGCGGGATCCAGTGAGCTAGTCTTTGCGCAAGCTCCATGGATCCTGCGGACAAGCACGGGAAGTAGGCAGAGGATTTTTCCTTAACTTGACGGCTATGAGCTTTACACCTACGCAGATTACTCAGCTACAGAACGCCCTTCTTCAAAAAACTGTACCTTTCCAGTTTTAATATCATGTAATCCAGCAACAATTCCTACTTGCTTGCTCTTTACTAACGCATTAAGAATTGGGCTTCGTTCTTGAATCTCCTTAACAACCAGTATGGCATTTGCTTTAGCAATAGCATCTATCAACTTGGGATCAGAGCAATTTTTTGTACCCAGTTCCTTCATGCTCATTGGTACCACCGGCTGAATTTTATCTAAAACATCAGAGAGATGCCCTAGCTTAACACCACCACATGCCCCAGCTACTGCACCACAAGAGGTATGAGCCAAAACAACAATTAAGCGCGCACCCGCAGCCTTAGTCGCAAATTCCATGCTTCCCAAAATGTCATCATTAAGCACATTTCCAGCTACGCGTAGAGTAAATAAATCAGCTAAGCCTTGATCAAAAAAGAACTCAGGAACACTGCGTGAATCCATACAATTGAGCACTACAGCAAAAGGATATTGACCATAAGAAGATTGATAGGCTTGTTTTAAATAATCACGAGTAACTTGCTTGTTGGTTAAAAAACGTTGATTTCCATCTTTCAAGCGTTGCAAAGCCTGTTGTGGTGTCATTTGTTGTTGTTTCGCTTGCGACATGGTTTTACCAAAAGGAGGTAAATCCATGTCGGCAGCACAGGCAAAACCACCAAGAAACCAGGAAAAACTGCACGATAAAAGCATTATCTTTAGTAAATGATACATCAAGATGCCTCCTTTCTTAATTAATTATCCTTAACTCATAATCGCCGATAATCATTTGTTTATTGCTTCTTTTCAAGGGGATAGCCCGCATCAATCCAACCTTGTAATCCAGTGTTTAGAGAATACACATGAGAATATCCCATCTTTTGTAAATTATCTGCAACTAAAGCACACCGAAAGCCACCGCTGCAATAGACAACGATTTGTTGTGTCAGATCAGGGATTGTTTTCTCGATATCACGCTCAAGGATTCCCTTACCTAGATGCATTGCGCCAGGGATATTTCCTGTTCCCCATTCATGATCCTCACGTACATCAATAAGGTGCAGAGGCTCATGCTGGTCTAGTTTTTCTTTCAATTCTTGTGGATTAATTTCTTTAATGTGTTTTTTTGATTCCGTCACCAAGGCTAAAAATCCGTGTGCATGTTGTTTCATGGCGTTTACTCCTTTCGTTTAAACCAGTTTTTAAGTGTAGACCAAAATGCGGCTATAGCAATAACCAGGGTAAATAATAGAACGGCAATAACCATTTGGACAACCGCAAAATTAAGCGCATCACGAGCGACAAACCAACTGGCGATTGAACCTGACATGACTAAAAGTAATCTGACAATCCAGCCTAACATGTTAATAATTCTCCAATCAAAAATAGACCCTGGGCAAATGTGATTACAGCCCTTAACTATTTACTTGCACTATACTTTATAAGTTATTAATGCATCCAGCAAGGAAGATTGTTCAACCAGTTAACCGATCGATATAAGGAGTATCGTCATGGAAACAATTCAAATATCTAACCTAAAAACTCCAGCCTCACGAATTTGCCTGGGCACCTGGGCAATTGGCGGATGGATGTGGGGAGGAACGGACGATCAAGAGTCTATAAAAACCATTCATAAAGCACTTGAACTTGGAATTAATACAATAGATACGGCTCCAGTTTATGGTTTTGGCAAATCAGAAGAAGTGGTAGGAGCAGCATTAAAACAGTTTGAAAATCGTGAAAAAATTATTTTAGCAACAAAAGTTGGTCTTGAATGGAAAAACGGTAAAGTTTTCAGAAACTCCTCTCGACAAAGAATTATGCAAGAAATCGATGACTCTCTGCGACGATTACAAACTGATTACATTGATATCTATCAAATTCATTGGCCAGATCCATCAGTTTCTTTTGCAGAAACAGCAACATCCCTATTAGAACTAATGAATAGCGGAAAAATTCGTGCCATTGGTGTTAGTAATTTTTCACCGCAACAAATGCAAGAATTTCATAAATATGCGCCTATTCATACCTCACAGCCCCCCTTCAATCTTTTTGAGCGCGCCATAGAAAATGAAATCCTACCGTTTACAGAGAAAGCAGGTATTGTCACTTTAGCCTATGGCTCATTATGCCGTGGGTTGTTAAGTGGAAAAATGAATTCATCAACAACATTTAGCGGAGATGATTTAAGAAAAGCAGATCCCAAATTTCAACAACCTCTTTTTCAAGAATATCTTGACACAGTTTCAACGCTCAATAGTTTCGCTAAATCAAATTATAAAAAAAATGTATTGGCATTGGCAGTCAGATGGATTTTAGATAAAGGACATACTATAGCTCTTTGGGGAGCACGACATCCTACGCAGTTAGAAAATATTAACGAGGTTATGGGCTGGTCACTTGATGAAAACGCTATGCTGCAAATAGATAAACTAATTGTTCAACATATAAAAACACCGGTTGGGCCTGATTTTATGGCGCCTCCTGCAAACTAAGGGAAAATAACAAGCTAATAGGCTCTTACAGAGCATTAAACGCCCTTCTCCCTAGGGAAAGGGCGTTTAATGCTGTTCATGACTGGTCACTTTTAACAAGCAAAACCGGAGTCGTTGCAATACGTACAGTGTTCTCAGCAACACTCCCTAAAAACAAACGACTAACACCGCGACGGCCATGCGTACCAAGAACAATCAAATCAGCAGCCCACTCTTTAGCTTCATCAACAATGACCTCAGCAATTCGTCCTTGAAATGATTGCAGCTCAATTAATTTTATTTCAACATTAATTGACGAATTACTCGAAGCTATTTTCTTAGAAGCATCCAATATTCGCTCTCCTTCCGCCCTCATCGCAGCAATTAGCGCACCGTAATCAAATCCGGGGCCCGTGTGGTACATAAAATTTTCTTCCAGCACGTGAATAATTAATAAATGAGCAGGTTCTACTTTTGCTAATTTAACAGCTTCCTGCAGTGCACATTTTGATTCGTCACTTCCATCTACTGATACTAAAATCCTTTTATACATAGTATGAACTCCTTTTAACTATCTAACTGCACATTAATATCTCGAGCATCCGATAAACCATGATCGTCTACAACTCGTACCACAAACGTTCCAGGTTTAGCGTGCCATAAAAAAGACTTCCCTGCTTTGGTTTTCGCAATAAAAACCTCATTGATAAACCAATAAACATGAGCAATACCCGCATCGTTTACTGCAGTAAACGGTATTGTATTATTTTGTTGTGAGTCTGCTCTTATAATATAGCTCAATCCAGCCTGTGGTGAGGTAATCTGCGGATTAATTCCGGCATTACCCGATAAAGTACAATCCGCTTCAAAAAAAGGTGGTGTATGGCGATGTATTCCAGCTTTTTTAAAAATACGCAATAAATCAGAAGACCAAAACTCAAAAACTTCAAATTGTGTATCTGCATCAATATGGCAGGTGCGCAATCCCGTTTTCTTGTTAATGGCTACTTCTCGATAGATCGTGTCCGTTTTAATTGGTGATTTTCCAGGAATAAACCAAGTCCACTCAGTATCTTTGCAATAGCGAGTAGGCAACATTCCGGAGGCCTTGCATACCTCCACTTTTTTAAGATTCAAGTGTTCAAGATGCTTTTCTAAGGGACGCAAAGGACCGCGCTCCTGCTTTAATGCGTCAGCCAACTCAAAAAACAAAGGGGCAGCGATGTCTTTACCAATAAATGCAGGGTTCGCGGTATTATCAAAATTACCAATCCATACCGCTAACACATAAGGACCAAAAGCACCTACAGTCCACGCGTCACGATACCCAGAAGAAGTTCCTGTTTTCCAGGCAATAGGTAATTGCGACCCGCTTCGATAATTAAGATCGTGATGCGGGGCGTTTTGCAGCATATCCAATACTAAAAAGCTGGCCTCGGGACTTAACAAACGCAGCCCCTTAGTTCTTGTCTCATCTTTAAAGAAACGAGTAGGATACCAAACACCGTCATTAGCCAGCATCGCGTATAAACCAACCAATTCCCGCATTGTCAATTCAACGCCACCGAGATTTAATGACAATCCATAATAAGATTCTGCACGAAGATGGCTTACTTGAGCCATTTCTAACAATTGATGCAACGAGGGTTTTGTTAATAAATTAGACAGATAAATAGCAGGTATATTACGACTTAAAACTAAGGCATCTTTGGCTTTAATAGGCCCCATAAACTCATAATCAAAATTTTCAGGATTGTAGCCATTAAAACTATGTGGCACGTCTTTTAAAACTGTATTAGGATGAATAAGGCTTTGATCCATAGCTAAACCATAAATAAACGGCTTCAAAGTAGACCCGGGTGAGCGCTTTGTTTCCACACCATTAATTTGACCACTAATTGCTCGATTGAAAAAATTAGCCGACCCCATGAATCCTTTGATCCCCATATCACGGGTATCAACCAATAGCACCGCAGCATTATGAACACCAATCCCCTTATTTCGAGCTAAATAATTACGCGTAATTCGCTCTATTATAATTTGTGCACGCGAGTCTAGCGTTGTGGTTATATTTTGCTGCTTAGGC
This sequence comes from uncultured Gammaproteobacteria bacterium, assembly GCA_963844185.1. Lineage (GTDB taxonomy): Bacteria > Pseudomonadota > Gammaproteobacteria > Legionellales > Legionellaceae > Legionella. Next base: position 6,887 of record CAWJMX010000009.1, on the reverse strand, counting down.
GCATCATGTAAGACTTTATTTACAAAATGCGGAGCACCAAACGGCAAAGAGTGATTATTTTGCATAACCAAAGGCAAATCAAACATCACTTTTTTGTCACGGTCTTCAGGATGTAAGCTAAGCCAACGCGCAAACAAGTGATCTCTGCTTTTTTTTAAAAAACGATTATTTGGGGTTCTTTTTCCTGGATTTTGCGGGATGACACTCAGTGTTAATACTTGTGGCAGGGTTAATTTATCTACGGATGTGCCAAAATAAACCAAGCTAGCAGCCCCTACTCCCTCAATATTTCCACCATAAGGTGCCCGATTTAAATAGGCTTCCAAGATTTGATCTTTACTGTAATGCATTTCAATTTGTACAGCCCTGATGATTTGCCATAATTTTCCAGTTATTTTTTTAGAATTGATTCCATAACGCAGTCTCGCCACTTGCATCGTGATGGTTGAGGCGCCCATTCGTCGCGATTTTACGGCATAAGTTTGCCAAACAGCTTTAAATGTAGCTAAGGGATTAATGCCGTAATGAAAATAAAAATATTGATCTTCCTGTAATAAAGTTGCAGCGATGAGTTGTTTTGAAATCTGTGCTAAAGGAGTAAACAGGCGATATTTATCATCATTACTTAAAGTAAGTCGTAATAATTGATGTTGATCATCATAAACCGCTTTGGAAAAATTTGTTCCAGCCAGCAATGTAGGCTTGGGTAAGAAAAATAATATCAAATACCCACTGACAAACAACAAAACAAGGATTATGCTTAAGTGTTTAAAATATTTTTTCATGTTCGCTATTATGCACCAAAAAGAATAAAATGACGCCAGTTTTGAAGAAAGAAATTTATAGTAACAGAGAATGTACGTGTCCTTCGGGATGGTAGTGTCTTCGGAATTTAACAAAGAACTAATTCGTGAATTTTACCTAATCAGCTAGGATAAACTATGAGCAAAAGAATACTGAATGCATTTTCCGCTGTATTTGGCAAATTAAATTGGAATAGTCCGCCATGGTTGACACACTTACATACTAAATCCCAAACATCTCCTAAAGCATTCTGGGGGACAAGTTTTCTTACTGTATTGGTATTGACTGCAATAGGTTATGGTGCATACTGGTATAAAAATTTACCCCAACCAATCTACACCACTGCAGTTATTGCCACTCCTGACATTACAGCCAATGAAGAAAATTTAGTTCCTAACAATTTAGTTATTGATTTTGGCATAAAAAATAATGGCTTTATTAACAAATCAGTTGCCCCGTTAAGCTTAATCGGTAAAGCACTGACAGAAGGCATCGAAATGATGCCTAAAATGGCAGGTACCTGGACCTGGAGTACGGACAGTCAATTAACATTTATGCCCACAGACGACTGGCTTGCAGGTCAAAAATATACGATTAAATTCGCTCCAGATTTCTTTGCTGCTACAGCAAATATGGAATCCCATACCTATTCATTTTCTACCCATCCATTTGCAGCAAAAATTAACGACTTCAAACTCTATCAAGATCCACTCCATGCAGAAATCAGAAAGGCAGTCGCTACTATAGAATTTAATTACCCCGTGAATCCTGAAAGCCTGGAAAAAAATACATCATTACAATTCCAAACCCAGGAAAAAGGAAAGGCCGGGAGTAATCAAGAATCACTACCCTTTTCATATACATACGATCCGCACAAACGAGTCGCCTATTTACACTCTGATACCATAAAAATAAAAGATGTTGCCCGTTTTTTACGCTTAAGCCTAGGTAAAGAAGTAAGTTCATCAACAGGCTCTGGAATCTTAGCCAAAGAATACTCAGAAAAAATCTTAATTCCCGATACACATGATTTTCTTAAAGTGCTATCAGCCTCAGCGTCAATCGTGAGAAATGATAAAGACAGACCCGAACAAATCCTAACAGTTGAAACAACGTTGGGCATCAATGAACATGAATTTAATAAATCAGTACACTTTTATGCATTGCCCCAAAACCGCCCAGCCACTGCTACTGAAGAAGAAAAACCAAATTACCAATGGCAAAATCCTGGCGAAGTCACCAGCAACATCTTGTCCTTATCAAGACCACTCACCAAGGAAACGATTCCCACAGAACAAAATTACGCCACCTTACATAGCTTCAAATTCACGGCAAAAACGCCCAGCTATATTTATGTTAAAATAGATAAGGGCATGAAAGGTTTTGGTGATTTTACCTTAAGTAATGATTATGCAGCCGTAATCTCAGTTCCCGAGTTTCCTAAAGAAATTAGTTTCTTACATAAAGGGGCTTTATTGGCATTAAGTGGTGAAAAGAAACTTTCCGTACTTATTCGTGGCGTCCCTGCAGTCAAATTTGATTTTGCACGTGTGTTGCCTGAAAATGTCAATCAATTAGTCACACAAACTCAAGGTGATTTTAATAATCCTTATTTTATTAATCCATCATTTAATCAACAAAATATCAGTCAAATTTCCTCAGATATTCAACAATTTGATACCGCTGACTTAGGAAAACAACAGTACACAGCGCTTGATTTCAGCAAGTATTTATCCATGGAAGCGAATGCTATTGGACCCCAAGGTTTATTTTTATTACAAGCCACTGGATGGGATGTAACGAATCATACCCCCCTCGATGTTAAAGCCAGTCGTTTAATATTAATTACTGATCTGGCGCTTTTGGTGAAAGATAATAACGACGGCAGCCATGATGTCTTTGTTACCTCCATCACGCAAGGAACTCCTGTTGCTAACGCCAAAGTAACTGTTTTAGGCAAAAACGGCCTGCCTATTTTATCGCGTACTACAGATGCCCAAGGACGCGCTAATTTTCCAACGCTAAGAGATTTTGTTGAGGATCGAGAGCCTATAGCTTATCTAGCCCAGCTGAATAGCGATGTTTCCTTTATCCCCTTCAATCATGGCAATAGGCAATTAAATTTCTCTAAATTTGATATAGGTGGTCTTTATACTTACTACAACCAAGAGATGCAGAGCCTAAGTGCCTATCTTTTCTCAGACAGAGGGATATACAGACCAGGTGACACAGCGCATATTGGCATGATTATTAAACAAGCCTATGCCCAAGCACAACCCGCAGGCTTGCCATTGCAAGTAACCGTAGTGGATTCACGCGGAACCACTGTCAAAGACCAAAAAGTCACCCTCAATGACACCGGTTATATGGAGTTTGATTTCACCACGAACTCCAGCGCTCCTACTGGACAATACATGGTGAATTTATTCCTGGTAAAAGACAATCACCCACAAAATCAATTGGGTTCGATAAGCTTTAAAGTTTCAGAGTTTTTACCAGATAGAATGCGTATTACCACCAGCTTATCCCCCAAACCAGCAGCAGGATGGAGTTCACCGAGTGGACTAAAAGGCGATGTAAGTCTATGGAATCTCTATGGCGCTCCTGCAGTAAATAGAACCATCAGCGCTAAAATTTTATTAGTGCCACAAAAAGTTCAATTCTCTAAATACCCAGATTATGTGTTTATTGACCCGTTAATGGATCCAAAGAAACCAGCCAAGGTATTTACGGAATCCTTAACAGACATTAAAACGAACGACAAAGGTGAAGCTGAATTTGATTTAAATCTTGATCGCTTTGAAAAAGCAACCTATCAATTAACCTTCTTCGCCGAAGGTTTTGAAGCCGATGGTGGCCGTAGCGTAACGGGGCAAACACAAACATTAGTGAGCCCACTACCCTATTTCGTTGGCTATAAGCCAGATGGTGACCTAGCGTTTATAAAGAAAAACAGCGCACGTACCGTCAATTTCATCGCAGTTAACCCTCAATTAACTGCCAGAAGACGTTAAAGACTTAAGAATCCAATTAGTGTCGTTACATCCGGTCACTACTTTAGTTAAAAAAGATGATGGAACTTATCAATATCAATCCATTATTCAATCGAGTATTGTCAGCACCACACCGTTTAATATTGAAAAACAAGGCACAAGCTATACCTTGCCTACTCAAAAAATTGGTGATTTTTCATTAACGATTATGGGTAAAGACGATACTGTACTTAACCAATTAAAATTTAGTGTTGTCGGTGCAAGCCAACAACCACTGGCTAAAAATGCCGAGTTATCCATTAAATTAAATAAAACCGAATACAATGCAAACGAAGACATACAAATTCAAATTACCGCGCCCTATACTGGCTCTGGATTAATCACGATTGAACGTGACAAAGTCTACGCAACACAATGGTTTAAAACAGAGACAACCAACTCGGTACAAACAATTCATATCCCTGCTGATTTTCAAGGAAATGGTTACATTAACGTAGCCTTTATTCGCGATTGGAATTCACCAGAAATATTCATTAGTCCCCTTAGTTACAGTATTGAGCCCTTTAAGGTAAATCACGATAATCATGACATTAAAATCGAGTTACAAACAGCCGCTGTTTCACGTCCTGGTGCACCATTAACCATTGATTATCACACCGATAAACCTGGAAAAATCATCATATTTGCAGTGGATGAGGGTATTTTGCAAGTAGCCCAATACACGACGCCGGATCCGCTGGCATTCTTCTTCCAAAAACATGCTCTTGAAGTGCTTACCGAACAAACGGTTGATCAAATAATGCCGCAGTTTATTCTAGATCGCGAACTTTCTGCCGTGGGTGGTGACTCTGGAGAGGAAAGCATGGCAAGCCGCCTTAATCCTTTCAAACGTAAAACAGACCTGCCTGTAGTGTATTGGTCTGGCATTTTGGATACCGATACAACTACGCGAGAATTAACATATCAAGTCCCTGATTACTTTAACGGAACACTTAAAGTAATGGCTGTAGCCGTATCTGCTGATTCCGTTGGCTCAAAAGATACTTCGGCAGAAATTCGTGGTGACTTTATTATTAATCCGAATGTTCCTACTTTTGTAGCACCAGGCGATGAATTTGAAATCTCTTCATCGATTGCCAATAATATAAAGGGATCTGGTGAACATGCTAAAGTTACCGTTGAATTAAATACATCACAAGAACTTGAACTTTTAGACTCCCCCACACAAACATTAGAAATTGCTGAGGGGAAAGAACAATCAGTTCACTTTAAATTAAAAGCTAAATCAGTGCTAGGGTCTGCAAGCTTAGATTTTAACGCACGCTCGGCAGATAAGTCAGGCTCAATGAATGCAACGCTTAGTGTCCGCCCCGCGACACCATTGATGACCTACATTAACAGTGGCAAATCACAAGACCCACAAAAAACACTGGATGTCATGCAAACATTATATCCAGAATACCGCAATGTAAATGCAACACTATCTACCAGCCCTATGATCCTGGTATTTGGCTTGCAACGTTATCTGAATAACTATCCTTACGGTTGTACCGAACAATTAACCAGTAAAGTAATGCCTTTATTGGCAATGAACGGTCAAACAGGATTCGCTAGTGAAACAAAAGAAATTGCTCAAAAAATAAATACCACTGTACAAATGCTAAGCCAACGACAAATGTCTAATGGTGGTTTTAGCTATTGGCCTGGACTTGGTAATAATCAGGGCAATGATTTTGCTAGTGTTTATGCCATGCATTTCCTAACTGAAGCAAAATCACAGGGATTTGACGTGCCAAATGACCTGTTTTTTAATGGCATTAACTACCTAAAACAACTTGCTAGTCAAAACGTAGCCGATCTGGATGCAGCCAGAATCCAAGCTTATGCAATTTATATTCTAACGCGTAATGAAATTGTAACGACCAATTACATTACGAATCTGCAACTGTATCTAGAACAAAACTACGCAAAAGAATGGAAAAATGACATCACATCAGTCTATATTGCCGGCTCGTATCAATTGCTGCAAAGTCATGACGAGGCCAATAAACTAATTGGTCAATACAAACCACAGACTGACTTGTCCTCTGATACGGATTTTTATGACCGTAATATTGCGAATGCACAATATCTTTATATTGTGGCAAAACACTTTCCTAATTTATTGCCACAAGTTAGTGATTCCGTATTAATGCGTTTAATCCAGGCAATTAATGACAATGAAATCAATACGATTTTATCTGGTTATACCAGCCTGGCTTTAGGGGCCTATCCAAGCAATACAACAATTAATACAGCATCAACCTTGTCAATGACTAAAATCATGACAAACAACCAACAAGTTCCTGTTCCGGTTGAAAATGCTAATTATCAAAAAGCAGCGCTAAATACAGAAACAAAACAGATTCGTTTTGATAACCCCAAAAAAGAAGCCTTCTTTTACCAACTCATGCAATCTGGTTTCAACACAACCATTGCCAAAGAGCCCATAAAACAAGGCATTGAACTCTTTAGAGAATACCGTGATGCCTCAGGTAAGGTCATTACATCAACTACATTAGGTAGTGAAATTGAAGTACATATTCAAATTCGTGCCTTAAATAATGATTATTTGACGAACATTGCGATTGAAGATTTATTGCCCGGTGGTTTTGAAGTAGTAAATGACTCCGTTAAAAATACCAATATGGATTATTTTGACATACGTGAAGACCGGGTAAATTTCTTTGGTAGCATTGATGCAAACGCCAAGGAAATTATTTATAAAATTAAAGCGGTAAATATTGGAAAGTACACCATTCCTCCTACTTATGCAGAAGCAATGTATGATCCAAATACCGTTGCGCGCGGTGTAGCCTCCGTGATTACTGTTGTGGAAACGAAATAAGTCATGCAATATTTTCCCCGGATGACAAGTTACCTCATCCGGGTATGCTCACTTCTCTCTATTTCTCGATCCTGCAGCTTGCCTGCAAAGCATAGGACCCTATTATTCCGGAAAATTCCCTATCCAGTTATCAGATAAGATAACGCCAATCTTGTTTACAATTGATTCTTAGGACTCTCAGATAAACTCCGCCCTATATCTTC
>CAWJMX010000008.1:0-15028 GCA_963844185.1 uncultured Gammaproteobacteria bacterium | reverse complement strand
CAAAGGAGCTGATTTTAATTTGAAGGCGGGAACTGGTGAGTCACCTCCTTTATTTTTTGCCGGGAGTAAAGAAGTCGTTACTATGCTGATTTCAGGAGGTGCTAACCCTTTAATTAAAGACAAAAATCAAATTACAGCCTTAGAAAATTTAATAACATATAAAGTAATAGATAAGGATGAATGGCTTGCAAGTGAACAGGCTAAAGGACAAAAGAAAAATTCTGCGCTGATTAATGGCTTGCTTGATTTAGGGGCTAAGACGAAGCAGGAAATAGAGCCTCAGAAAGAGGAGTTAAATAAAAAGCTTGGCGCAGAATTGGATAAGAAAAGTTTCGCTAATCTTGATGATGTGTGGCGTCTTATTGAGCAGGGAGCTAATATAAATCTGCAAGGCCCTGGAACGGGTTGGAGTCCTGCTCATGTGGCAGCCAAGAAAAGTGATTTGGCTCTTCTTCAGGTACTTATTACCCAAGGAGCTGATTTTAATTTGAAGACTAAAACTAGTGCCTCGCCTCCTTTATTTGTTGCCGGGAGTAAAGAAGTTGTTACTATGCTGATTTCAGGAGGAGCTAATCCGTTAATTAGTGACAAGCATCAAATTACAGCCTTAAAAAATTTAATTGATCATAATGTCATGAATAAGGATGAATGGCTTGCGAGTGAACAGGCTAAAGGGCAAAAGGAAAATTCTGCGCTAATTAATGGCTTGCTTGATTTAGGGGCTAAGACGAAGCAGGAAATAGAGCCTAACACATGTTATTTTGCTGAGCACGGCATTGGAGCGATAGATTTTAGATTTTGCGACCTTGAAAATATGAGTCAGCAGGAGTTAAGTAAGTTAATCATAAAGGCCATAAAGAATACAGCACTAGGATCATCTGTAGTACCTGCAGCACCAGAGAACGTTTTTTCTTCCAAAACATCTGCGGATGAGTTTCTTCAAACACAGGATGCCATGCCAAGAAGACCATCAGATCAGAATATAAAAACAGCAAATACAAAAATTAAGATTAAGATTAATTGCAGTAAGGAAGAGATGCTGGACATTTGTAAGAAGGGTGGGCTGTTACCGATTGATAGCCCTATACACGCAGAGGAATTTAACTTCCAAAAAAGATCCTATGTAGAAAAATCCATTGTAAATAACAACTTGTTGGCTCAACCTTCTACAATACAAACACCTAAGCAAGAGGGGTTAAATAAAAAGAGCGAAACGGATTTGGATAAATTAGTCAACGCCTCAAATCAGTTAACGCCCAATAATTTTCAGGCTACAGCACAAAAATTATTGAAGGAGTGGCAAGGTATCCTGGTAAATGTAGATGTGCTTAATGAGCAAATTAAGCTCTTCCACAAGCTCCATAATAATGCAAAAACAGCCGAAGATTTCTATGCTGTGTATGAAATTTCATTAAAAGATCCCGCTCTTCGCAGCAAATCCAGAGAATATCTACAAGAAGCAGCCTCTCTAGGACACTCGGTTGCAATGAGAATAGTGGCGGGCTCCGTATTATCTGGAGCATTTAATGATCCCTCAAGAGCATCAATTAGTTGGGCTTTGAATTGTATTCGCTATTTAGAAGCTGTCGCCATTCCCAAATTAAAACTACAAGCACCAAATAGTGAGAAAGCGAGGGGGGATCTTATCGAGATACAAGAAGGATTATCACGGGTACGTTCACGTATTGGTATTGATTATAGTCAAAATAGAATCATCCCTTCTGAAAATTCACAGGAATTTAGTGATCTGGTTGATACTCTAGTGGCTCCAATCCTTCAGCGCAGTAAAGATTCTGGCGCTCATCAAAAATTTATATTATCGAACGATATGTTCACACATCTTGAGACCGCAAATGACTTGGATAATAAGAACACGTTAAATAATATAGAAATTGCGCCCATTACACCGGTTCAAAGCAAGACAGATCAACAGCAAAATACAACGTTACCAAGCTCCTCTGCTCAGCTGCCTGAGAACAAAAACAAGCAACACATTAAGAGTAATTATTACCCATACCAAACAAATAGTCCTGATAAAAAAAGATTTCACGCTTTTGAGGTAAATACAGATAACTGTAACTCTTTAAAAGAAAAATACCAAGATGCCAAAGGAGATTATTTAAAAAGCTCAATTCTTTCAAATTTTCAAAAAGAAATTGAAAATACTACTTCGAAACCGGAGCTTGATAAACTTGTGCAAGAACTTAAATTAAAACCTGAGTATAAAATACTTGAAAAAGGTCAAGGAATAGCAACTAAGGTGTTTGGTCTTGAAACTTCATCAATAAAAGCCTTTAACAAAATGGTAGACGAACAAGGCAACAATTTATCAAACCAAGAAAATAAAATGAAGTAAGACACAGCATTAAAAAGCCCATAGTTTTTCTTTGCAATCCCCCATATCGGGGTTCTGTGGAAGACAATGGCATTCGGTTAAGGAACCTTTATTGATATACTTCGAATATTTTAATAGTCACAGACGTATTATGTCGAAGGACGTGAGCAGTTATGAAAAACTTCTGGAGCCCTTTACAAATAACAATTGAAGAGTTATACCTTGATTATGATACAGTTTGGCAAATAAGAAAACGAGTCATCACAGCCCAATTTTTAGTGACTTTTATATTAAAGTTAGTCTTAACCGAATGACTTACCCCCTTAATCTGATGGCTCTTTATTTTTCGCCTGCGTAGGAGCAAATTTTTTAACAAGCTGATTCGCCTCTTTTAAATCTTGGGCAGATAATTTAGCTTTCAAGGCTTTGAGCTCTTTAATGGCATATTCATTTTTATTATTTGCAGCAAGTTTTAACCAAGCATATGCAGTAACCCAATTCTGCTCTACGCCTAAACCCGCTAAATACATATAACCTAATTTAGCTTGTCCTAAAGGCTCTCCTTGAGTTGCTGACTTTGTGAACCAAAATACGGCTTGCTCATAATCTTTATCCACCCCAGTCCCAGTAAGTAACAATTGACCTAATTCTGCTTGTGCATCCGCTTCCCCGCCCTGAGCTGCTATCTGATACCAATAAGCGGCTTTTTGTGGATTAGCCTGGACGCCATAGCCCTTAAGATAATAAAAAGCCAAATAATTAGCCGATCTAATATGCCCTTGATTTGCCGCTTGTGCAAACCAATTAAACGCGGCGCTATCATCAGCAACAATGCCAGACTCTTGGCCGGTATATAATAATCCCAGACTGTATGCAGCCTTAGTATCCCCTTGTTCTGCAGCCTTTTGATACCAATACAACGCTTTATTCACATCTTTAGGTGTACCTATACCCATAATATAAGCATAGGCCAGGTTAACTTGCGCCTTTGTATACCCCTGCTTCGCTGATTTATTAAACCATTGTAACGCCATTTTATTATCGGTTTTGACACCATCGCCAGTAGAGTACATTAATCCTATATTTCGCTGAGCAATAGCATTACCTTGCTTTGCCGCTTTCATGTACCATTGAAAAGCCTCAGCATAATTTTGCTTTACACCCTCACCCAAATCATAAAGAAAACCCAAGCTGAGCTGCGCTAGTGCGTTATTTTTTTCCGCTGATTTTTGATACCAATTCAGTGCTTCTGTCTGATTTTTAGCAACACCCTCGCCGTATTGATACATCCGTCCTAATAAATACATCGCCTCAGGATTACCATCCCGTGCGGATTGCATTAAGTGGGGATAAGCAGTGGTATAATCTCCATTTTCAAAAGCAGAAAAACCAACAACTTCGTCTGCAAACGCAGTATTCATCACGAATAATGCCGCTAAAATAAGACTGCGCATACCGACTCCATTTCGGTTATCTTATCTAAAATAGTAGAAGATAGAATCAACAAAGCAAGAAATTGAACACATTTAACTAAAAAGATGAAGCTCCATGGTTTGCTTTTATTCAAACCGCAATATAGCCTGTGGAAAGAGCACATGAAACAAACAGGGGCTTTTGGACCGCAAGGGATGGCCAGGAAGACGGGCGAGGCAATTTAAATTACGTTAATAATCTAGTAAGCGCAAAATATACAAAATTTAGACTAAAGCGAAGGAAATACCAAAATAGACATGAAAAATTCCGTCAATCACTTTTGAATAGAAATCATATTTTTATTTCTTCGGTTGCTCCACATCGTCCCCCTATTAGGCGCTATGCGCCTAATAGGGGGAGCAGTTACACTAGGTGAAACAATTAGTCTCACTGAATATTTTTTGACAACAGCTCTTCTGAATGAGGTTCCTCAGTTGAAGCAGGTTGCGGCTGAAAAAATGCATTCTTATTAGAGGAAGTAATAATAACCCTCGGTTCCTTAGTAAAATCATTTGTCGGAAGTCGTTTAAGACAACGTTTTTCAGATTTAGTTTTTAACAAATTATCAATTTGTAGTTCATCCCCCCCTCGCATTAACTCATGGGAACTGTTTCCTGAAAGCGGAGTTCCATAGCAATCTAATAATTTCGTTGCACGCGCATAAACACTGGCGGTGTGAGTACTTTGACCTTCGTTAAATAAACCTTGTATTGCAGTACCCACATAAAGGATGTTCTTATTAACAAATTGCACAACCGCGGCTTGGCCTTCAAGTACATTATTTCTATGTTGTGCTGCAATCTGGATAATGCGATGAAATTGCTCTGCCGTTAGTTCATAAGCTGTTATTCTAGACCAGAGATCGCGCGCAGTCGGGCCAAATAAAATAGCAGAATAAGTGGACAAGGCATCAAAATTAGCCTGTGCTGTCTCACCCGTTAATAAATCGGCATCATTCAGTAGAGCAAGCGCATTAGCAAGAGCATATGGAGTCTGGTGTCCCACGACCACATCTCGATTCGCCTGTGCTGCACCACCGGTTAATAAACCGGTCCGATTCAGTAGCGTAAGAGCAGAAGCAACCGCAGATGGATCCAGGTGCCCCGCCACCGCATCAAAATTAGCCTGTGCGGCATCCCCCATGAATAAACAATCTCGATTCAGTATCCTAATGGCGTCACCAAGTGCATCTAGGTTCTGATGCCGCATCATCTTATCAAAATTAGCCTGTGCGGCATCACCTCTTAATAAACCAGCATCGTTCATGTAGATAAGAGAAGCGACCGTGCGTGAACGTATGCATCCCGCCGCCACCACGTCAAAATTAGCCTGCGCGGCATCCCCCGTTAATAAGCCGGCCCAGTTCAGTAGATATAGGGCAGAAGCAAGCGTGCCTAGATCCAGGTGTCCCACCACCGTATCAAAATTAACCTGTGCAGCATCCCCCATTAATAAACCGGCTCGCTTCACTTGAATAAGGACATCAACAACTGCGTATTGGCGACGGTGTCCCTCCAGCGTGTTACGATTCACCTGTGCAGCATCCCCCCTTAATAAACCCGACTGTTTCATATGGATAAGGAGCTCAGCAATCATGGGTGGGTTCTGGTGTCCCGCCACCAAATCACGATTTACCTGGGCGAAATCCCCCTTTAATAAACCGGATTGGTTTAGTCGAGTAAGGGCGTCAACAACCAAGAGCGGGTCCTGGTGTCTCATCACTGCGTCAAAATTAGCCTTAGCTGCATTATAAGTTAATAAGCCTGACTCGTTCATTAAATAAAGAGCATTATCCAGGACTCTATTGCGTTTAAGATATGTAGTAATATCTGGGTCGTCTATTCCTTCCAATGTCAAAAGAATGAAATTAGTAGCCAATGCATCGCGAAAATATTTTTCGCCCTTATCACTCAAATTATTGCCCCGAAGGTCAAGGGTAGTCAAAGTCGTATTGGTTGCGAGTGCATTGGCAAGCGTTTTAGCCTCCTCATCACCCAGGTTATTGTCCCTTAGGTCAAGGGTGGTAAAGGTTGCATCGTTTTCCTGAATTCTTTTTAGTATTAAGACATCTATTGGCATGATAATTTCCCTATGGTGATTGCAAGCCTGCCTTAGGATAGATAGCCCAAAATAAATAAGTTTTGTGGTCACGTCAAACAGCATGGGCCGTTTTATTTAGAGAGTAAACACAATGGATTATCGCCGAAGGAAGTGCCCTGATAATGATTACATCGTTTAAATATTAACATTTAAATGTTAACATTTTATGCGTATTTATATCAAGGCACCTGTAGCAAAACAGCCTGTCTTATTGATTAATCGCTAAACCAAGCTCAAAGAACTGACGCCAACAATTGGGAAAACAACCACTAAACGCTCAACTTTTATTAGTGTAAATTTAAGGCTTTTAACTTTTGAGTTTCCTATAACCTCAAAAAGACAACTTTCAGAAAGCCTACAATCCCAATTAATTGAGAGACTACTCCCCGGCCACCATCATTTTCTCAATTAAAACAGAACCACAACGCATAGGAATATTCGGATTAATATCATTACCTACAGCAAGAATTGACTGAAACATCTCTTTCAAATTGCCAGCAATAGTAATTTCATCAACAGGGAACTGAATCACACCATTCTCCACCCAATAGCCGCTTGCACCACGTGAATAATCACCAGTGACGCCATTAACCCCCTGCCCCATCAGCTCAGTGACTAACAATCCCGTACCCATCTTTTTCAATAGATCAGAAAGATCACCCGCAGTTGGATCAACGGTTAAATTATGAACCCCATCACTGTTTGCTGTTGTTTTTAAGCCCAAGCGTCGTGCAGAATAACTACCCAATACGTATTGCATCACGCGACCATTATCAACGATAAGATTAGGACGAGTAGGTACGCCTTCACTATCAAATGGCGAACTTCCTAACGCACCCAATAAATGAGGCTGTTCATAAATACGAATGAATTCAGGGAAAATTTGTTGTCCGATTGAATCCAGCAAAAACGTATTTTTTCGATATAGATTAGAACCGCTAATTGCATTAATAAAACTTGCAAATAAGCCACTAGATACACGTGATGAAAAAATAACAGGCGTTGTCTGAGTTTTGATTTGGCGCGCGCCCAGACGACTTAAAGCACGCTCTACCGCATTTTGCGCAATAACCAAAGGATCAACTAAATCTTTGGCATTGCGAACTGTAGTGTAATCATAATCCCTTTGCATTTCCTCGCCTTCTGCTGCGATTAAGGAACAGCTCAAACCATGGCGCGTGCTGTGGACAAACCCAAAACCACCATTGGTATTAGCAAAACCATGATGAGATTCATAAGAAGAGACGTTCACACCATCTGAATTCGTAATACGCTTATCTAATGATAAAGCATAAGACTCACATTTTAATGCCAGATCAATAGCTTGCTGTGGATCCACGTCCCAAGAATGAAATAAATCAAGATCAGGATGCTCTTTAGTCATTAATTCTTTATCAGCCAAACCAAAACAAGGGTCCTCTGCACTCACACGTGCAATATCACAAGCCGCCTTAACCATGGTACGTAAAGCTTCAGAGGAAATATCCGTACTGCTTGCTCCCCCCTTACGTTGACCAATATAAACAGTCAAACCAACTCCTTTGTCTTCACTAAAAGCAACAGTTTCTACTGCGCCCATGCGAACATCTACCGAAAAACCGCGGTCATTATTCACCGCCACCATGGCATCGGTAGCACCTTCTTTTTTAGCAAGTTCCAGTACGTCATTCATCAAACTAGTTAATTCTGTTATTGACTTATGTACTTCAGTATTGTTATTTTGCGTTTTAATTTGCATAAGAGAGTCCGTGGTGTTGAATGATGCACATAAGGATACAATAACATGTCTTCGCAAACCAATGTTTATCCTGCAAACAAATCAAATTTGTTTTATCTGCTCTTTTTTCTAGTCAGTCTACTGACTCCTTTTTGTTCGTACTCTGCAGGAAATTGGCAGAAATTAAGTTCAGGTATTGAATATCAAGATCTTGCTGGAAGGCTACTGGCCCCGTGGTCGCATATCTATGCATTTCGCGTAGATCTCAAAAAAAATAAATTAGCAATTGTCAGCGCAAAGTCTTTAGCGCTTAAAAATGCATCGGCCGATCAGTTTGGCGAACACAGCCAAGCATTACTCAGTATTAATGGTGGTTTTTTTGATCACCAATTTAATCCACTTGGGCTGAGAATCAATGATAAGAAATTGGAAAACCCGCTGAAACGAATCAGTTGGTGGGGAATTTTCTATGTAAAAAATAATAACGCTTATATTTCCAGTCTGAACCGCTTTCATCATGATGATGATATTGATTTTGCCATGCAAAGTGGGCCCCGATTATTAATTAAAAAGAAAATTCCGTCACTAAAACCAGGGCTTGCAGACCGTTCAGCATTAGGAATTACTGCAGATGGAAAAGTAATTATCCTGGTTTCAACCAATGCAGCAATGTCTACTAATAAATTGGCACACTTGCTCAAGGCTCCTCCTTTATCCTGTACTGATGCCATTAATTTGGATGGGGGTAGTTCAAGCCAATTGTATGCGCATATAGGTTCTTTTTTATTAAATGTTCACAGTTTTTCTAATGTGAGTGATGCAATTATTGTAAAAAAGACATAGAATCCGCCCCTTTCCGATAAAGTAGGTGCGTCGTAATGCGCAGCCTGCGGATTTGTATGAGACAATGAGAAATTTGTATGAAGACGATTATCGATTAGAAAAGCCGCCTAATCGCCATGACTTCATCTCAAAATAGACCGCATCGAAAAAAAAGTGATAAACACACAAGTTATCCACAATATACTCCCAAGTTGTTCTATTGACCATAAGGCAAAAACACATTATCTTGTATGCTCTTCAAATAAATACCCTATATGTTGGGTTCGCAACAATTTAGATCTACTATAATTTAAGTGACAGTGAATAAAGTTCGCTCTACTGTTAATAACAAAAACATACTGCGTGGAGGAAAAATGTCCGCAATACTTGATCCGGTAAATGATGTGCCGTTAACAAGTCAACTGGAATTGACAGCTAATGCTCCTGGTGTGCTTAAAACGATAAAGCGTAACGGTAAAGTAGTGAATTACGATGAGAATAAAATTAAAGTCGCTGTTACTAAGGCTTTTATTGCAGATGAAGGCGGCACAGCCCCTACTTCTGATCGAATTCATCAACAGATCGAAGAACTCACTCGTCAAATCACTCAAGCATTTAAACGTCGTTTACCCAGTGGTGGCGCCATTCATATTGAAGACATTCAAGACCAAGTAGAGTTGGCATTGATGCGTAGCGGCCACTATAAAGTTGCCCGTGCGTATGTTCTTTATCGTGAAGAACACCGTAAAGCACGTCAGTCTGAATTACAGCAACAAGCAAGTGACAGCAAAACTTTATTGCTCACCATGCCCGATGGCGAATTAAGACCATTAGACATTAATCGCGTCACTACTATTGTTAATGAATCATGTCGTGATCTGGCTCATGTTACTGCAGAACCAGTAATTAAAGATGCCTTACGTAACCTTTACAACCAGGCCAAGTTTGAAGACGTGCATAAAGCATTAATTATGGCTGCGCGTACTCTGGTTGAAAAAGAACCTAATTATACCTACGTTAGTGCCCGTTTATTATTAGACAGCTTACGTATAGAAGCACTTGATAAATTAAACATCAAAACAGATGCAACCTTTGATGAAATGTCTGCGCTGTATCCTTCTTACTTTAAAGCCTATATCAGCCACGGTATCAATCAAAACATGCTGGATGTAAAAATGGCTGATTTTGATTTAGACAAATTAGGTAAGGCATTATTACCAGAACGTGATATGCAATTTACTTATTTAAGTCTGCAAACACTCTATGACCGTTATTTTATTCATGATCACGGTGTGCGTTATGAATTACCCCAAGCATTCTTTATGCGTGTTGCGATGGGCTTAGCAATGCGTGAACAGAATAAAGAAGAAAAAGCCATTGAGTTTTATCTCTTAATTTCTTCTTTTGATTACATGTCATCGACACCAACCCTGTTCAACTCAGGTACTATTCGCCCACAATTATCCAGTTGCTACTTAACTACTGTCCCTGACCATTTAGATGGTATTTACAGTGCAATCAAAGACAACGCCCTACTTTCTAAGTTTGCAGGCGGTCTGGGCAATGATTGGACTCCAGTTCGTGCGATGGGTTCACACATCAAAGGAACCAACGGAAAATCACAAGGTGTTGTGCCCTTCCTCAATGTTGCCGATGCCACAGCCGTAGCAGTGAACCAAGGTGGTAAGCGTAAAGGCGCCGTTTGTGCGTACCTAGAATGCTGGCATAAAGACGTAGAAGAGTTCCTGGAGTTAAGAAAAAATACTGGAGACGACCGACGCCGTACACACGATATGAATACCGCACTATGGATTCCTGATTTATTCATGATGCGCGTTCGTGAAGATGGCGAGTGGACATTATTCTCTCCAGACGAAGTACCTGAGTTACATGATCAATACGGTAAAGCATTCGAAACGCTCTATAACGAATATGAAGCCAAAGCAAAACAAGGCCTTATTACGAATGCGAAAACATTGTCTGCAGTAAAACTGTGGCGCAAAATGCTGTCCATGCTGTTTGAAACAGGCCATCCATGGATGACATTTAAAGACCCATGTAACTTGCGTTCACCACAACAACATGCAGGTGTAGTTCATAGCTCAAATTTATGTACTGAAATTACGTTAAATACTTCTGAAGAAGAAATTGCCGTATGTAACCTGGGTAGTGTTAACCTCCCTGCTCATATTAAAAATGGCCAACTGGATAAAGAAAAATTAAAACGTACAATCACTACGGCGATTCGTATGTTGGATAACGTAATTGATATTAACTATTATTCAGTACCCCAAGCACGCAACTCAAACTTGAAGCACAGGCCTATTGGTATGGGTTTAATGGGCTTCCAGGATGCCTTGTATGAGTTAAAAATTGATTACGCATCTCAAGAAGCGGTTGAGTTTGCTGACTCCTCTATGGAATTAATCAGTTACTACGCCATTGAAGCATCTTGCGATTTAGCAAAAGAACGCGGCAGCTATTCAAGTTATGAGGGTTCATTATGGAGCAAAGGCATACTGCCAATTGATTCCATTAACTTACTGCAACAAGCACGTAACCAATACTTAGAGCAAGACCGTTCACAACGCCTGGATTGGGAAAGTCTACGGATTAAAGTACGTACGCAAGGCATGCGTAACTCCAACGTAATGGCTATTGCGCCTACTGCGACAATCTCCAATATTTGTGGCGTAGCACAATCAATTGAACCAACGTACCAAAATTTATATGTAAAATCTAATCTGTCTGGTGAATTTACAGTAATTAATCCCTACCTGGTTGCTGATTTAAAAGCATTAAATCTTTGGGATGAAGTGATGGTCAATGATCTGAAATATTTCAACGGCAGCGTACAACCAATCAGCCGTATTCCTGCTGAATTGAAGCAACGTTATGCAACATCGTTTGAAATTGACCCAATCTGGTTAGTTGACGCTGCGTCTCGCCGTCAAAAATGGATAGATCAAGCGCAATCACTCAACATTTATATGGCTCAACCTTCCGGTAAGAAACTGGATCAATTGTACATGCATGCTTGGACACGTGGATTAAAAACTACTTATTACTTACGTAGTTTAGGGGCAACAAATGCCGAAAAATCCACCATCACTGATGGCGCATTAAATGCGGTCAAAATAATAAGTGATGAACCTAAAGTTTGCTCCATACTCGATCCAGACTGTGAAGCGTGCCAATAATCAGGAGAATTTTAATGTCAGATATGAATATACAACAAACAACCCGCAATATTGTCGGCGCAACAGGCTATGAGTCTATTGAAATGGGAGCGGCGCGCATTCACGTTGATGATAAACGAATCATCAATTGCCGTGCCGATTTAAACCAGCTGGTCCCATTTAAATATACATGGGCTTGGGATAAATACTTATCGGCTTGTGCAAACCATTGGATGCCCAATGAAATCAGCATGAGTGCTGACGTAGCACTGTGGAAAGATCCTAATGGATTAACGGATGATGAGCGTTTAATCATCAAACGTAATTTAGGATTTTTCTCTACTGCAGACTCATTGGTTGCGAACAATCTGGTACTTGCGGTGTACAGACACATCACCAACCCAGAATGCCGACAATATCTATTACGCCAAGCCTTCGAAGAAGCATTGCATACGCACGCCTATCAGTATGTTATTGAAAGCTTAGGGCTTGATGAAGCTGAAGTCTTTAATATGTATCGTGAAATTCCATCGGTTGCCACTAAAGCAGCATGGGCCCTCCCCTACACACAAAGTTTGGGTGATGAATCATTCCATACTGGAACGATAGAAAATGATCAGCGCTTATTACGCGACTTAATAGCCTTCTATGTTGTTTTTGAAGGAATCTTTTTCTATGTTGGTTTTACGCAAATTCTGTCTATGGGGCGTCGTAATAAAATGGTAGGAACATCAGAACAGTTCCAATACATTTTACGTGATGAATCCATGCACATGAACTTTGGTATCGATGTAATTAACCAAATTAAAATTGAAAATCCACAATTATGGACACCTGAATTTAAAGAAGAGATCATTCAATTGATCAAAGACGGTGTTGCAATGGAATACCAATACGCTAAAGACACTATGCCTCATGGTATTTTGGGAATGAATGCAGAAATGTTTGAAGAATATCTACATTTCATTGCCAACCGCCGCTTAAACCAAATTGGTTTACCAGAGCAATACCCCGGCGCGGAAAATCCATTCCCCTGGATGAGTGAAATGATGGATTTGAAAAAAGAGAAAAATTTCTTTGAAACACGCGTTATTGAATATCAAGCTGGTGGTACATTAAGCTGGGATGATGACGAAACAGCCTAATTACCACACACTTTGGGTGTGAGTTTAGCTTACACCCAAAAGTCCTTCGCACAACTAATGCTTCACTTTCGCTCAAGTACCTGTTACATTTTCATGCAAAAAATAACCTGTGAGGTGAAAAATGGCTAAAAAGACACAACAAACAGATAATACCAATCATTATTTTTTACTCAAATGCATGGCCGCTGTTACCACCGCAGCTTTAATTACAGCTGCCGCTGTAGCCGCCGCAATGTTAAAATTTGGTGCTGCAGCTACGACTGTTGCCGCTACGCAGACAGCACTAGCAACAGCAGCCCTGGTATTGGCGCCGATTATCCCCATAATCATAATTGGGCTTCTGGCACTTGCTTTCCTCGCCTCATGTTTCGGTGGTAAAAGTAATACCACTTATTCGACTGGCTATCGTTATGGCTATACTCCTAGTTATTTCCAAGGAGGCAATACGTTCTTCCCAAATCATACACATGCACACAATCATGGACACAATGCTGGGCCATTCACGAATGCGCATGCACACAATCATGGACACAATGCTGGGCCATTCACGAATACACATGCACACAATCATGGACACAATGCTGGACCATTCACGAATACACATGCACACAATCATGGACATGCTGGACCATTCACGAATACACATGCACACAATCATGGACATGCTGGAGCATCCACACATTCACACAATCATGGACATCAATAAAAAATAGTCCTGTCGGTTGGGTCGTTTGACCCAACCGTCGTACTTAGCAGAAGCCGCATACCCACAACCTCAATCCCTCACAACCAACTGCAACAACTTCCTCTTCACCATCTCCCGCGCATGTTTCCCCGTAGAAAACTCCTTATTATCCATTTCCGTCACAAATTGCGAAAAATAAATCGTTCGCGAACCGTTCTCCGCCCAGCCGACAAACCAACCAATTTGCTTATTCTGCTGCAGCGAACCATCCTCATTAAAAAAATAACCCGCGCCTGTTTTTCCAAATAGCTTCCATCCACGAGGAAGCTCTTCAACAAATAAAATTTGTTCAGTCATATTCACCGCCTTCACACTCACTGGCAATTTATTTTGTTTTAGGCGTGTTAAAAACTCAATCTGTTCCTGAGGCGAAATTAGTAAAGAGCTTGACAGCCAAGAGCGCGTCAGTCCATTATCATGCCCCTTGTCTCCAGACACATTTTGATTCCCATAAGCAAAAGAATGCACATACTTCTTAAATCGTTTCATCCCTAACTTTTGCGTAATAACCTGGCTGTACCAGACACAACTATTTTTCATCCACTGGGTTGGATTATGGGGTTGCCGCCAAATCTCCAAAAAATCACTATAACCGTTCTTAAAAGACCATTGTGGATGTGCTGCATCGCTTAAAATACCCTCATTAAATCCCATCAAACTAATCGCAATTTTAAACGTAGAACAAGGGGCTTGCCGTAACTCACACTCGCCTTCTTGCTGAATTATCACCCCATTTTCTTTTGCTAAAAAACAATCATCATTAGCAAAAGTCCAAGGAGTGAATACAATAGCCAACCCAAAAAATATTAATTGCTTCATTACAACACCATACCATTTACTTGACTGTCCCATAACTTTTTAAAATAACTGTATTCATTATTTATTAAATCGTCAAAGGCCCCCTCTTCAATAATAACGCCCCCTTCCATCACCACAATTCGATCCATATGGCGAATCGTCGAAAGACGATGAGCAATGGCAATAACTGTCGCCTTATTCGCATCCAACATCGCATTAATCGATTGTTGAATTTCTTGCTCAGAAAGACTATCCAGACTCGAGGTAGCCTCATCAAGAACCACGATGGATGCATTTTTTAAAAAGGCGCGCGCAATCGCAATACGCTGGCGCTGCCCGCCCGAAAGCTTCACGCCACGTTCACCAACCATGGTGTCGTATTTTTCAGGTAAGGACTCAATAAAGACATCCATATTAGCCATAGCCGCGGCTTGCTTAATTTCCGCCAAAGTTGCATTCTCTTTGGCATAACCAATATTTTCACCAATCGAACGATGAAAAAGCATGATGTCTTGTGGAATCAATGAAATTTGTTGCCGCAACGAATCCGAAGTAATATTGGTCACGGATTCATCATCAATTAAAATTTGCCCTGCCGTAGGCTTAAAGTTTTTCAATAATAAAGAAATCAGCGTTGATTTACCGGCACCA
This sequence comes from uncultured Gammaproteobacteria bacterium, assembly GCA_963844185.1. Lineage (GTDB taxonomy): Bacteria > Pseudomonadota > Gammaproteobacteria > Legionellales > Legionellaceae > Legionella. Next base: position 63 of record CAWJMX010000008.1, on the reverse strand, counting down.
GAATGCCCCACCAAACCAATTTTTTCGCCGGGCTGAATGGTGAGGTTAAGATTTGCAAACACA
>CAWJMX010000007.1:67500-299257 GCA_963844185.1 uncultured Gammaproteobacteria bacterium | reverse complement strand
CAGCATCATCGGAATGTAGGGAAATTTCTCACTCAGTTCTTGCTCAATTTGGTATAGGTTAAATTCGCTATTTTCAACTATAGCTAAACCAGCAGGTCTTAGTGCCATAATTTGTCGACATAATTCTGAACCGATGGAGCCACCACCACCAGTGACCAATACGCGTTTACCCGCAATACCCGCCGTTAATTTATCCCATTGTAAATTAACCTCATCCCGCCCTAATAGATCCTCTATATTTACCGGCCTTAACGCATTTACCTCGACGCGTCCAGAGGCTAAGGCTGAAAGACTCGGTAACGTTCTAAAGGGAACATTACTGCTTTCACAATAAGTTACAATGCGACGCATCTCTACTGAGCGTGCTGATGGAATTGCAATAAAGATTAAATCAATTGAATACTGATTAACACGCTCTGTAATTTGGCGAATAGTACCCAAAACAGGCACGCCATGAACCTCCAAACCACGTTTGCTGCTATTATCATCGACAAAACCAACCGGCTGATAATAATTACTCCGCTTTAAATCACGAACCAAACCTTCACCAGCTAAACCTGCACCGACAATAAGTACCCGCTTAATGTCGGTTAATTCATGGCCACGGGCGCGCCGATCCCAATATAGACGAAGCATTAATCGACCACTACAAAGTAAAGTGGTTAAAATCATGCAATACAAGGGAAGAATAGTACGCGGTAAATGCTGCAATATGGATGTTAAATAAAAAACAGGAATCACCAACATCATGGCACAAAGGGATGCTTTTATAATACGCAACACATCATTAAGCGAAGAAAAACGCCATAGACCGCGGTAGGTTTTAAAATAAAAATAACATCCTACCTGAATAACAGTTAATAACGATAATGCAATATAAGAATGAGAGGACGTTAACATTTTAGGAAAGGGGTGCATGTTATAGCGCAACCAATAGGCAGTATACCATGCCACGGGAATTGCGGTTATATCAAACAACATCACCGGTAATTTTAAGAAGAATTTTCTCATAAATAATGTTAATTTCTGCATCATAAAATATAAGGCACTGAATCCATTTATAAGAAGAGATAGTACACCATGTTGCTATTTATAACACCAAAAATCGTATCCGGAATTGTGTAAAATCATACAACACGGCAATGATACTAATCCCTTGATTGAATTGATTTAATCACGCCTACCCACCGAATGAGTAAACACTTCATAACGATAAGCAGAATTAGGATCATTACTCACAAAAGCATGCTGGAATTTATAATTAGACTGTTGATTAAGCCAGGTTTTCAAACACACATCGCTCGGTGTGTAGATTACCTTTCCCTCCTCAATCAAGGAAGTTAAAATAATCACCTCCGGCTTCTCTTGCACAACGTCCTTACAAAATTGTTCATAACGTTGCGCTGCAGGATAATGCGCCATAGACACATTATTCAAACAATATGAATCAATAAAATTTAAATTACTGTAATAAGGTATCATACCACTATCGGCCAGTACGACGACCTCACCCGAAACCGTATGAATCGTTAACCAATTCAAGACCTCTTCACGTAATTGCTCCCCTTTGACTGGATTTTGACTAAAGTAATGATAATCAGCCAAAGTCATTCCGGGAATGAAGAAAAAAACCATCAAAAAAACAAGGGCGTAAAAAAAAATAGACAGACAGTATCCCGTCGCTGCAAATACCAAAATACCACCACACCCATCCCTTGCAATGCTAAAGGCAATAACAAAGCAAATGCAGGTAAAAACAATCGATTATTAAAAGCAACTATGGGATCCGAGTCTGCAAGCATGAATAAATATGCAAGACTAGGCAACCATAAAAAATAATGACGTCTATCATGAGCCATAATACAGGCGGGTAAGGCAAAAAGCACAAAAGGCCAAATTAACTTGAGGTATGTTAAATCCAAAGATAACGTAAAAGCTTTAACAAGGCCTTTGCAATATACTGAGTTGGGAAATAAATAACCAAAATAAAAAAGACGCCACACAAAATAAGGTATAAATAAAAGCAAAAGTGTCAGACTAAAAAGAAACACTGCATAGCAATAATGCCTTAATTCTGTTTTTGGTCGGTCGATACAGATCAGAATAAAAAACAAAACCATTAATACAGGTGCTTCTGGACGTGTCATCCCCGCCAATGCAAGCAATAATCCAGCAGCTATTAAAAAATTGGCTTTTGCTTGCCCACGATGGTGAGGGAAAAGTTGATAGCCCATCCCGCGTAAACAAAAATACACCGAACCACAAATCAGAGCTTCATATACCGCTGTTTCTAAGCCAGAGACCGCCCACATAATTTGCCCTTTATAGGCGAATAAACAAAGAACTGGAAGGAGAGACGAGCGCTTAGTAAACCAAAAACGGCTAATCAAATAAAGAAAGTAACCCGTAAAAAATAACCCGAGCACCCCGACAATTTTTAAGACAACTACAGGATTACCGTTTAATAACAAGGTGATCGCCGCTAAAGCAACAAAACTAAAATTGGAATACCCTTCTACAGGCGGTGCCTGCACATTCCATAATAAGCCATAGCCAGCAGCCCAGTTTTTGGCATAACGCAAAGAAATGTACATGTCATCAATGGTAAATGGCCAAATGGCGTAAATTTGCAAAACAAATAAATAAACCAACAACAAAATAAAAATGCTGTCATACCAGCGTAACTTCCACTTCATGGTGATAAAGCCATAAAGGTCAGTACAACAAAACACCAAAAATTAATTCGTGATAAACGATCACTTAGAAAAACAATAATTGGATCATCATTATCAATATCCTGAGTCGCAAGCCAGCCAAACCGCCACAAAGCAATAGCGGCAAAAGGTACCGTTAACATAAAATAAAACGATTCATCGCGTGCATAGATAATATAAAAAATGTACGTAATAAAAGTAGCGATGCCGCTACCAACAATCAACGCATACAAGATTGCAGGATGATATCTGCGCAAGACTTCGCGTGTTGAATTTTTTAATCCTAAACGCATTTCTAAGCGGCGCTTATTTAAAGCAATAAATAAACTCAATAACGTCGCCGCAATCGTAAGCCAGGTAGAAATAGGTAGCCCAATGCCTATGGTTCCGGCCAAAACCCGTAACATAAAGCCTGCAGCAATACACAATACATCAGCAATAGGGATCAGTTTTAGTACCTGGTTATACGCGATGTTAATAATCAAATAGGCGCAAAGAATAATGGCTAGTTTTTTTGAAATCAGCCAGCCTAAGACAAGACCAGTAATCAACAACAAAAACAACATAAAAATCGCTTCGGTTACGGAAATTTTTTCACTGGCTAAAGGTCGGTGCCGTTTATGTGGATGCAGACTATCTTCTATTCTGTCTTCTATGTCGTTATAAATATAAACCGCACTAGAGATCAAACAAAATGCAAGTGAAGCCATAAGTGCGGGTACAAAATACCCAGGAACTGGTGTGTAGCAAAATCCCAGCATTACAAAGACGGCTTTAGCCCAGTGCGATACACGGAGAAGTAAAAATAAATGTTTCAACCGTTCACTAAAACCCACTTTTGTTGTGTCATTTGTCAATTTAACCACCTTCTCTCTTATGCCTACATCATCATAGTCCAGGCTACATAAACGTTAAAAGTATCATAATCCTAAAAAAAAGCATCATTTCAATGAGTTAATTACTAAATTAAATATTATGACTTAATAGATTGCAACATTTTAGTAAATAATAGCCCTATAACATTGCATTTAGACAATGAAGAAGTAAGATAAAATATACAAAAGGATAATTATCGGTGCGCATTGATGCGCATGACACATCAAGGACAGGGGAATATTATGCAATTTATTCTTGTACCAGGGAGCATTAGGCAATTTGCCAATATACGTAACGATTATGAAGAAAAAAGAAAAATCAATCTGGAAGCAACTCCATCAATGCTAGGTATGCCCACCATATTTGGCGGTACCGATGTAAAAAACAGACGCAAACAAATTTCATTTGTAGAAAAAATGAACTGTGTCCTGAACCGATTTCTATTTGAAGAGGAAGAAATTAAAACTGCCGAACAATGGCAAGCTAATCTAATGGCTTCAAGAATTATGATTGCAGTAGCACTCTATATTCAAAACCAAATTGGTAGTTCAAAAGATAATTCCGCGTTATATCGGCTGATCAATACATATTTAGGTGTAAGCAGCGAAAACTTCTTTGATGATGAAGATCAAGAAAGCTGTTATCAAACAGCAGCAAAATTAATTAATCAGCAAGATGCACTTACCCATATTAATGCCGAACTAAGAATCGTTGGTGGCAAAGAATTTACGAAAGAAGAATGGGAACAATTTGTAAGTTTTATAAAAAATGAAGTCTGCAAAAAAAATGCCCCCCTACCTGTTTACAATAAATATCCGGTCACAACACTCATCCAACCTATTTTTGAAACCGCATTTTCCTATGTGGGTTCAACAATAGGTTGGGTTGTTGCTGAAGCTTTAAGCAATTCATCAGCAGCCATAACTCCACGTTTAAAAGTAACGTCTCTCGTCGGTTCGCTCTTAGTTATGGGCCCTGCAGGCGCAACGGGTGTTGCCTTATTAGCACCTGTAATTGCCTCCAGACTACTTAGCTCTTTTTGCACCATCAGTTTAGCCAGTATGAGCGGAGCAACTATGGCTTATGTTGGCAAAGGGACTGGGGTGCTTGTTGGTCTGCCGTTTGATCTGGTTTATAATCTGCTAAGAGCTACGGGATCGCTGATTGTTAGCTACTCCACGGCCCCACCTCATCTTGCCCCATTAAATGGAATACGTATTGCTGATGGTGTCTATGTAGCCCAAGGTAATCCAATGCAATTTAACTTGGTTCCTCAATATCTAGTATCCGATATAAATAAACAAAGACTGCAAATCACTGACAAGGGTGAGATTTTTGTCGACGAGCAACCAGTAACTGATACGAGTAATAATATGGCTTTAGTTATCAAAGAGTTAAATGAACAGTTAAGTGAGGATTCTGACACATTCACAGCCCAAACAGCCACAATGGAGCCTTAATATTCCATGCGCTGCCCAAACTAGGGTCTGCTGCCATTTCTAATATCTTGGCCAAAATGAGTCGATTTTCTGTGCTCCGATACTCAAAAAAACCCATTTCGGCTCAATCTTGCGAAGCGAAGTTCAATAATTAATCCCGCGAACAAGTCGCGGGACATAAGATTTTAAGTAATTCAGATAATAAGAAAGGAATTATCTCTTAAGCGGGAAAATCCAGCCCATAGCACCTAAGGGCGACTGTCCAGTTCTTTACGTTGACTGGGCATGAAATCTTTTCTATCCAGTCCCATAGCTACAGCCAAAGCCCCAGCTACATAAATAGATGAATAAGTACCAATTACTATTCCGATAATCAATGCCAGAGAAAATCCATGAATAGCTTCACCCCCATAAACAAAGAGTGCAACCACAACGAATAAAGTTAATAAAGACGTCATTATTGTTCTGGAAAGCGTCTGGTTAATGGAAATATTCATGATTTCAATCGGAGTACCACGACGAATTTTAATAAAGTTCTCACGCACCCGATCAAATACTACGATCGTATCGTTCAAGGAGTAACCAATAACGGCCAATAAACCTGCTAGTGCTTTCAGATCAAATTCAATACCGAAAAAGGCAAAGATACCCAAGATTAGTACCGGATCATGAATTAGCGCTACCGCAGAACTCACTGCCAATCGATATTCAAAACGCATGGCAATATAAATCATCGTCGCCAACAAGGAAACCAGCACTGCTAAAGCACCCTTAGTTGCCAGCTCTTGACCTACTTGTGGCCCTACAAAGTCAACGCGTTGCTTCACCGCCCCAGGTAACACACTCATCACTTTATCAACCAAATGCGATTGATCTTGATCTTGTCTTGGCGCAATGCTGACTAACACATCTTTAGAAGTACCATAACTCACTACCTGGGCTTCTTTAAAACCAGCGTTGCTTAAATTATCCCTAATCGCTTCCAAATCGGCAGCTTGAGGGTAAGACAATTCAATTTGGGTTCCGCCTGTAAAATCAAGCCCCCATTTCAAGCCATGAAAAAGCAAAGCACCAATCGAAACAACAAAAATTAATATGGAAAACAGGGCTGTCCAACGACGAGCACCCATAAAGTCCACTTTTGAATTTGGATTAAAAAATTCCATCTGAGCCTCGCCTTAAATACCTATAGATAATTTTTTAACAGTACGACCACCATAATACCAATTCACAATGGCACGGGTGAAAGTAATTCCTGTTAGCATGGAGGTTAATAACCCTAAAGATAGAGTTACCGCAAACCCACGCACAGGGCCAGTACCGACTGCAAAAAGAATGATCGCTACAATTAAAGTAGTCACGTTCGCATCAAGAATGGTCGAGAATGCGCGTTCATAACCAGCATAAATTGCCGCCTGAGGAGATAATCCATGACGCAACTCTTCGCGAATACGTTCATAAATCAGTACGTTGGCATCAACAGCCATACCAACAGTAAGAACAATACCCGCTATACCCGGCAAAGTCAGTGTTGCATCAATGACCGATAACAAGGCACACAATAAAACCAGGTTCAGCATCAGCGCGATGTCAGCAATTAATCCAAAGACACGGTAATAAACTAACATCAGGATTAAAATTAACCCCATTCCAACTTCCAGGGAAACAATTCCGCGGCGGATATTTTCTTTACCCAAAGTAGGACCTACTGTACGCTCTTCTATAGGATAGATTGCTGCAGGCAGTGCCCCTGCTCTTAGCAGTAAAGCCAGATTACTTGCTTCTTTGCTGTCCGTAAGGCCGGTAATTTGGAAATTATTCCCTAAAGCATTTTGAATGACTGGTGCACTAATAACACGCTCTTCTTTATGTGTAACACGCGTATCCACACCATTAATTGTCTGGATGGCATTTTTTGTTTCCACATAAACAATAGCCATACGTTTACCAATGTTGTCACGCGTTACTTTAGTGAATAAACTTTCACCACCCCCGCCTAATTGGATTTGCACTGCTGGCGTTGCTGTTTGCTGGTCAAAGCTAGAAACCGCAGAGGTAATTGAATCCCCGCTTAATACTACTTGACGTTTTAAGAGGATAGGATGTCCATCCATCATATACAGCTTATCGCTTACAGGTACAGACCCTGTTTGTTTGGCGATTTGCGGATCATTATCCTGATCGACCAAATAAAACTGTAACGTTGCCGTACCACCAAGAATCTGCTTTGCACGCGCAGCATCTTGGATTCCAGGTAAATCTACAGCAACACGAGTAGCCCCCTGCTGTTGCACAACAGCTTCACCAACACCTAATTCATTAACGCGATTACGTAAAATACTCATGGTTTGTTCAATAGTATTCTGACGCATTGTATTTAATTCAGCCGGTGGAATTGAACCGACAATTTCGTTATCCGCTTTACTTTTCACAAAAAGTACATCAGGCATTTTTTCTCTTAAGCCTACAAGAGCACGTTCCATCGATTGCGGATCACGGAAACGTAAATTAACACCCTTATCAGCAACATAACGTATGCCAGAATAACGCACACCAATTTCACGTAAGGATTGACCAATATTTTTCATGATCCCTTCGTAGCGACGGCTAATTACACTGTCTACGTCAACTTCTAATAAGAAGTGCACCCCGCCCCGCAAATCGAGACCTTGCTTCATTGGCTCAGCACGAATGGCACGCAACCAACCAGGAGTAGACGGCGCTAAGTTTAATGCAACCGTGTATTGATTGCCCAAGGCATTTTTAATTGCATCGCGCGCTAAGAGCTGAGAATCAGTAGAGGCAAAAATAACTTCAACGCCTTCGTCTTGCGCAGAAACGGATTTGTATGAGAGTTTATCTTTTTGCAAAACACCTTCGACTTGAGTTTTTAATTCATCATAATCTACTGGTGTTTCAGCTGAAATTTGCACAACAGGATTTTCTGTGTACAAATTAGGTATGGCGTAAATAAACCCGATGACGGCAATAACAACCAGCATCAGGTTTTTCCATAGAGGATATTTATTTTGCATATTTCCGTGTCCCTATGACTGACTTAAAGAGATTTTAAAGTGCCTTTTGGCAATACAGCAATGACAGCGCCTTTTTGTAAGCTAATCTCTACGCCTTCTGCAAGACTGACTTTAATGTATTGTTCATCGATGTTAACTACTTTAGCTAACATGCCGCCAGAAGTAATAATTTCATCACCTTTCTTTAAACGACCTATCAAATCACGATGTTCTTTTGCTTTTTTGTTTTGTGGTCTAATCAGCATAAAATAGAACAATACAAAGATAGCGGCGATCATAATGAGCGAAAAAGTTCCATCTGCTTGAGGTGATGCAGTTGTGCCTGCTGCGGCCAAAGCATCGCTAATAAAAAAACTCATAATATCTCCTAAAACGGCTATTAATTAATCGCGTGACATCATATAGCGAATTGCTCAGAAGGTAAATGAATCTAAGAGGAAATTTGCTATCCAAATTATCAATTTTTTGAATAAGCCTCTCTTTACTTTTTTTTCAATTCTTTGCTCGTTAATCTTATTTTTTAATTTAATGTCATTAATTGAATTTTTCTGATAACCGGTACAGTGATGTACCGGCTGCCTTTTTCAGCAACTTCTAATGAGGTAATTTCCACCAAGAATTTAAACAGCAAAACCTTGATGAACTGGATTGCGTGGGTAATCAAATGAATTTTCAGCAATCGTTGGCCTATTTTTATAGACACCACTAGCAAACAGCCCTATTCCTGAAAGGACTGCGGCAACGCCAATTCCCGCTACTACTAATCCTGGAATACCAAAAGTTGCTGCATTAAGCAAGGTAAATGCAATAGCGACTGCAGCAACGCCCATTGCGGCTATAAAACCACCTAAAACCATCATGCTAATATTCGCCGTTGATGAAGAAGGTGTTTCTTCTGTTTGCGCAGAATTAACATCAAGGTTTGGTTCAGTGCTAATTCTATTACTGGACACACCTGGCGATGTTATTGTTCTACTCGCCACAGGAGGCCTTATACTTTCATGAGTTACAGAAGGGGTTTCTTCTGTTTGTGCAGAATTAACATCAAAGTTTGGTTCAGTGCTAATTCTATTACTGGGCACACTAGACGATGTTATTGTTCTACTCGCCACAGGAGGCCTTATACTTTCATGAATTACAGAAGGTTGATTGAATGTACTATTAGCTCCCTTCTGCGAAATGCTATAAAATTCACTACGCTGTTCTTCAGATAATAAATAACCAACACAATTCAAATCGGTTAACGTAGAAACCAATGGAATAATGTGCTTTTTAAATTGATTAAAAACCACATTTCTTTCTTCCCTAGACAATCCAAAAAATATTTGGCTTAAGTCTGCGCTTGATTGAACCAGGGCCGCAAAATTAACGGTTAATTCGCGCAAAATCTCAGCACGAGCGGTCGGTTCTTTAATCCTTTTTAATAGAATTTCAAAGTCATTAACGGTTACTATTTTAAAAGGATGTGTATTTTTTAAATGCAAATAAAGTTCACTAAGCTGTTCTTCAGATAATAAATAACCAACACAATTCAAATCGGTTAACGTAGAAACCAGTGGAATAATGTGCTTTTTAAATTGATTAAAAACTACATTTCTTTCTTCCCTAGACAATCCAAAAAATATTTGGTTTAAGTCTGCGCTTGATTGAACCAGAGCCGCAAAATTAACGGTTAATTCGCGCAAAATCTCAGCACGAGCGGTCGGTTCTTTAATCCTTTTTAATAGAATTTCAAAGTCATTAACGGTTACTATTTTAAAAGGATGTGTATTTTTTAAATGCAAATAAAGTTCACTAAGCTGTTCTTCAGATAATAAATAACCAACACAATTCAAATCGGTTAACGTAGAAACCAGTGGAATAATGTGCTTTTTAAATTGATTAAAAACTACATTTCTTTCTTCCCTAGACAATCCAAAAAATATTTGGTTTAAGTCTGCGCTTGATTGAACCAGGGCCGCAAAATTAACGGTTAATTCGCGCAAAATCTCAGCACGAGCGGTCGGTTCTTTAATCCTTTTTAATAGAATTTCAAAGTCATTAACGGTTACTACTTTAAAAGGATGTGTATTTTTTAAATGCAAATAAAGTTCACTAACCTGTTCTTCAGATAATAAATAACCAACACAATTCAAATCGGTTAACGTAGAAACCAGTGGAGTAATGTGCTTTTTAAATTGATTAAAAAATACATTTCTTTCTTCCCTAGACAATCCAAAAAATATTTGGTTTAAATCTGCGCTTGATTGAACCAGGGCCGCAAAATTAACGGTTAATTCGCGCAAGAGCTCAGCACGAGCGGTCGGTTCTTTAATGTTTTTTAATAGAATTTTAAATTCACCAACAAATTTAGACATAATATTACTCATTCTTAATTAATTTAAACAACATTATAACTAATGAGTATTAACTGAGCATTAAGAGCCTATCCGAAAATCAGGCTCCGTCCCAAGGCAAACGCATCTTAAAATTGCAAGAGGCTTTTCTATTCAGGCTAAGTTCAAAAAGAAAATTAGTAGCCAATGCTTCACGAATATTTTTTTACCTTCAACGCCCAAGTTATTTCCTCTACGGTAAAAGGGTGTTCGAGATCGAATTGGTTATGAGTGCAAGCTTCCCATATTCGGACTCAACCTACATTAAGCTTAAAAGTTGTTGGGTTGCTTTTCTCGGATCTTCAGCCGCGGTAATCGCCGAAATAAGCGCAACCCCACTCACCCCAGTTGCCACAACATCAGGCGCGCGTTCAAGACTTATCCCACCAATTGCCACTAAGGGATAATGCAAAGTACGCTTCCAACGTCGCAACATTTCCACGCCCTGGGCTTCAAAAGCTAGTTCTTTACTGGTAGTTGGATAAATTGGGCCTATAGCAACATACGAAGGACAAATAGCATGCGCCCGCGCCACTTCATAATAACAATATGTACTCACACCAAGCAAAAGTCCTTTACGCCGAATTGCATCGAGATCAGCCGTATCTAAATCTGATTGCCCCAAATGCACCGCCTCTGCATCCAACTTTAACGCTAAATCCCAATAGTCATTAATAAATAAAGTCACTTGATGTTGTTTTGCTAATGCAATACTACGTTTCATTTCCTCTTCAAAAGTCGATGTTCGTTCCTTAATACGCAACTGAATTGTTTTAACACCAAACTCAACTAAGGTTTCTACCCATTTAAAGCTGTCAACAACCGGATAAAGTCCTAAATAATGGGTACGCTTAAATGCCTGTGGCGCGGCAAATAATGGCATTGCGGCTAAATAAGGCAAATCGGCCTCATTCTCAGGAAAACCACCATAATAAAGATCTGTTTGTGCCAAACGGATTGCCTGATGCACGTACATTTTCGCAATGACAATCGCATCTTCTGCCAGATACCCCAGAGCCAATGCCGCAGTAATGGCGGCTGAAAAAACTGCCCCAGCCGCGGGATACTTGACATCAGCGTAACGATGTTGCGTCAGCCAAAATGAACTACTGCCATTAGTCCAGTAATCATGAACCCATAATGGCTCATGCATCTGATCGCCCTTTAGCAATACACTTTTTACACCTAAGGCTAATAACTCCATCGCCGCATCTTTGATGGCCTCTTGAGAATTGATAACCTGATTTAAAATAGTTTCTGCCTCATGAATATCAAGCACTAAAATATCAACCTGATGCAACATACTCTGCATCGCTTTTGGAATAAGCGGTACATCCAAAACCAACGGCCCCAAATAATTAGTTAAAAAACCAATCGTAGCCGCAAGCTCATTGGCCGTTTCCAATGCCCCAATTTTAATTGCCGCAGGCATGCCTTCTGCATGGGCAATTTCAAGACCAAATCCACGTATGGTTTGTGCGTCCGCGTCAGTTCCTGCAATAGCCCACACAGTTTTCATAATTGCACCTCCCGATGCCCAAATGAAGTATCAATCAAAGCTTGGTAGTTAATCTGCACAACAAGCAATCGGCTGTAAATCCGAATGAGGCATTTTAGGCAATAAGTTATTTGTATAACAAGTACTCACATCAAAAGATTCATTAATCACGCCCAAATGTCTGCCAAAACGTGCCACTTTATTCCAGTCTCTTTCTACATTTAACAGCGTTCGCGAAAAAAATGGCAGGGTACGCATAAAAATAGTATGGTACATTGGCGTACGTAATTGCGGTTTAGCTTGGCATAATCGCTCATAAGCTTCATCAGGATATTCCGTAGTGAATGCCGCACCACGCTGTGTTGCATTAAGGAAGCTCTTGACTAATTCGGGCTGTGCTAATATACGTTCAGGTACAATAAATTGAATGGAGCAAAAACAACAACAACCCAATCCAGCCAATTGGTCTAAACGTAAAAAAACGGTTTCACCACGTAAATGCTCTAACTCAACGCGTTGAAAGTTAATAAAGCCAATCCCCGTGTCAATCAAGTCACGACAAATAGCATCCGTAACATTCATACCAATGCGCACTGTTTCATAACTAGAAGGAGCTATACCGGCCAATTTTGCTAAATCATCAATAATGATTTTGCCAAACTCACCAATATACCCCACCCGCTTACCAACAATATCTTGAAATGAATTAATGCCACTTGATTTTAGAGCAATAAGCCCCGTAGGTGGCTCATCCAATAAAGTACCAATTGAAGTTAAAGGATAACCTTTAGCGCGTGCCGCCACAGTATGAATCATGGCTTTAACACCAAAATCAACATAGCCTAAACCAACAATTTCAGTCACATCACTAGGATCACTAGGTTCTAAAATAGCAAGCTTTATGCCTTCTTCTTGGTAATAACCTAAAGAATGGGCGACATAAATGGGGGTATGGTATGGATTGGCATACCAATTAAGTAATAAGGTTGTTCTTGAAGATAATACACTCATTGCCATTGCTCCTTATGTGAATAAAATAGAGGATGGCAGCGGCTTTCGTGTTTATGAAGAACCAAAGAAATATTAATCTAACTTTAACAGTAAAACCCGCCCCTAATTGTTAGAGTCAGAAATTCCTTGCTAAAGTTAGATTAAAAGGCGTTCTTACGCTGGTATGAACCAGATCAAGTTCAACGGGTATTTCTCAGTCGTTTTCACGACACCCCGCGCCATCTAATTTAGGCATATCCTAGCGGGTTCAGGAAATCGTGTCAAACCTTATAAAAAATAGTTCTTTTATATACAAACAGGCGTCCATATAATGAATGGAGCCAACAAATAAAGATAAGGACAATTACATGTCTCGTCATCACCACCACCATCGCCATCATAGTAATTATCAAGCATCCAATGCTTTAACATTGATGATCCTTGGTGCTTTTATAGGATCACCGTTAATTTTCTGGTTCATTTTTTTTCAATTTACAGCAGCCCCGACAATAGCCATTGCAACGCTAGCTGCTACAGGAAGCGCGTTGTTTAGCTTCGGTATTAGCGCACTGATTCTTTATGCATCTATTGGCGCAACCTATTTATGTTCCGCTGCCCATGAATGTTATAAAACAGATAAAGGACCATTAGACATTCTTAAATCACTCCTTATCCATCAAGAGGGTCTCAGTGTTAACGGTGTCCTAAACTCAATTGGCGCAGCGCTATGGTCACCTTTTATAGTGCTTGGTGGATTATCTGGCATGGCAGTTAAAGCCATTGTAAGTGCCTTTATTCGCTCAATTTCCGAACTATCGCAAACAACGAATAAAAGCTTCTTCTGTGAGAAGGGAGATGAATATAACCCGACTTCTACGCCCGATTTGCATTATCAGGAAAAGAATATCAACTTACAAAAATCGCGTGATTCCTTCCTATATCACAAAGATATGCGTAGAGGTTCTTACTCTACACTTATGCCTTGTTTGGGAATAATGGACAATCCACAGCCTAATAAGACTCATCAAAGAAGCAGTAGTGCCCCAATCTATACAAGCCACTATGCCGATATCAAGCCTAGCAGTGCTGAAAGAAAGCAAGAGCCTCCAATACTAAGTTGTCGTTAACAAAATACCACATCAATAGCGGCATATTCTGGCGGCTATTGATGCACTGCGAATTTAAGATCTCAAAGTTGAGAGCAAGCGATTAGGGTGTTGCAATAAAGTAATGGCATCGAAAATATTAGAAACGACAATATCAGCAGCGTTCAATGCTTCAACCGCAGTTCCTTCCTTGCCTAAAATAAGAATACCGACAGCAGAATCCTTCATGACTTGCTGATCATTTCGCCCATTACCTATAGAAACCGTTTCTTTAGCATTTAATTTGTGTAAATAATTTTGCTTAGCAAGGCCCTGCTCTATTGGAGGGACAATCAAAACATTACAAGGGATTCCTTGCAACTCATTTTTAGCGGTTCCCAGGCTATCACCGGTTACAACATGAATCGTTACTTTCTTAGATAATTCAATCAACTCACTAGCAACACCGGTTATTAAAAGACCATCTACAGCCAAGGTACCATTGTAATCAAATATGACATCATTAATTGTTAAATCAGCAAATCCTGGAATATTAACTTTAATCATGGAATGCCCCATTTATTATTGCTCTAAATCTAAGCTTAACTGTTTTTTACTATTTAGCCATCCAAAATACATTATGTTGAATTAAAAATCTCTGACATAATAAAGGAGTATGTTGCAGCAAATGATGAAAATAAGCTTTGGTAAATTGCTGTGAACAGGTAGGACAAACACAATCCGGATCAATGATTTCAAACTGCATTGCCGTATTCGTGCTTGTCAAATCAACCACTCCGTTCTCACTATATACTTGGCCACAGAACGCAGCTCTTGCCGGCTCATCAGTCTCGATTAATTTGATTCCTTTAGCGCGCAAAGCCTGTATTAATTCAGCATTAAGACTACCCGTCACATAACGCGGTACATGTGGCCAATGATCCAATTGCGCTATGATCGATTCATCGGTGTAATTAAAATAGACACCATGTGGCCGTACTACCTCATGGACACGCAGATCGTCTGCATGAATAAAGGGAACGATAGCATCAGTCCATGCATCCCAAATTTTCGGGTAATCCTGAAGGATGTTTTTAGGCAAAACAACCGCATCAGGTTTTAGATGTTGAATTAATTCGATGAGCTCAAAAGCGGTTAATTTTGTTTTAGAACCATCATAAGGTGACTTAAGCGTATAAACGCCTTCTCGATTGGCCACCAAAGACATTGCATTTAAAATAAGTGTGCCACTCCATCCCAAATAATGCCGTAAGTCAGTTATTTTTTTTAATAGCTCAGCCCCTGGTTTATGTAATAAAAACTCTAAAGAATAGGATACTGTTGTAACTTTAGCTTCTTGCCAATTTTCTGCGGTAAGGCATAAGCCCGCTTCTGAAGTCAGAACGGGTATAAAATTTTGCACTGCGAACATTCCTCTCTCCCTTTAAAGCAATAAACTTGTGTCACCATAACTAAAAAATCGATAACCTTTAGCAATTGCTTCCTGATAAAGCATCATTGCCTCTTTATAACCAATAAAAGCAGAAACCAACATCAGCAAGGTCGATTCAGGTAAATGGAAATTGGTCATTAGCCCATCGCAAATTTTAAACGTGTATCCTGGATAAATAAAGATATTCGTGTCCCTGCTACAAGGAGTTAATCCCCCCCCCTCCAAGGCTGCGCTTTCAAGACTACGAAGCGCCGTAGTGCCAACTGCAATAACACGATTACCTGCCGCTTTAGTTGCGTGTACCGCCGCGCATAATTCAGGACTTAGGGTAAAATGCTCATTATGCATTTTATGTTCTTTAATATTCTCGCAACGAACGGGTCTAAATGTTCCAGCACCAACATGTAAGGTAACATGCGCAATGTCAACGCCACGTGCGCGCAAACTGGCTAAGACTGCTTCATCAAAATGCAATCCTGCCGTAGGCGCAGCTACTGAACCTTCGTATTTTGCATAAACAGTTTGGTAGCGATCTTCATCCATTACCTCATCACTGCGCGTGATGTAGGGCGGTAAAGGTATATGCCCTACGCCATGCAATAATTGCAAGACATCAATATTGGATTTACAAACAAACAGGTCATCATATCGGTCTAATACTTCAAGTTGTCTGTCTTGTTCCAAATAAATTAAAGCACCAGCCTTTAACGCTTTACTGGCTTTAATGTGCGCAAGAAATGTAAATTCACCAGTAATACGCTCAACCAGCAATTCAACCTTACCACCAGTAGCTTTATGACCATAAAGACGTGCGGGAATTACTTTAGAATCATTCATGACCAGCAAGTCACCGGGTTTTAGAAAATCAGCAATGTCTCTAAATTGATGATGCCCATACTCCCCTGCGTGACGATTATATGTTAATAGTCGCGAGTCACTGCGATTAGCTAACGGATACTGCGCAATTAACTCTGGAGGTAAATCAAAATAGAAGTCCTGTTTATTCATAGTGCAACCTGAAAATAAATTGGCGCCATTATACACTGAATGTGACATTGAGTGTAGTTATAGACTAGAAGTTGGCTGCAACATTCAGGGAGCCTAAACGCTACTTGCGCAACAGTCGCTGTTGCGCCTCAAGGAAATGCTCTGTATGCTCTTATGTCAACAGCTTCTAATTAAAGCGCCAACAATAGCACGGAGCTCACAATAAAAATCAATATCCTTGTTACATTAGGATATTGATACCCTTTAAATGTTCTTTTACGCTGTAACTCATCGATTAAAAATACCGGAAGTGTCGTTATAGTAAATAACAGGATAATTAAAGATATAGGTCCTGCGTATTGGTGAAATGGCATTATGTTAATCAAAAAGGTTAAGCCAACCTGTAGGATTTCACGATAGTAATAAACCATCCATAAAGCCAAATATTCAAAGGTGTATACTAACCAAGAGGCTATTAATAAAGGTAAAAATAACCTAACCATCTTGATTGCAAATAATTTTTTAAACATGCCAATAAATTCTTGCGCAAAGAAGACCGCAATAGAGGCACCTAAAATTACCAAAGCCAGAGTTAATAACATGTACTTGTTCCTTTTTCGCTGTAACTGTAAGTGTAGATCGCTAAGATTTACATTTTGTATAGGTTGGGCTGTAAAACCCAATATGCGAACACAATCACAGTTACCATAAAACTTATTCACACTATCGTTCTTCCAATGCTTCCCAGCGCGCATAAAATGCCATCAATAAAGCTTCATCCTCAGCCAAGCCTTGATTTATTTTTGCAATAGCCTGAGTATCTTGTTGATAAAACATAGGGTCAGCCATTTGTAATTGCAATTCAGAAATTTTCTTTTCTAACTGTTCAATTTTCTGTGGTAATTGCATTAACTCACGCTGCTCATTAAAGCTTAATTTAGCTGATGTTGCGCTACGTTTTGCCGCCGGAACTATCTTATCCACAACATCCCGCTCTTTCTGCTGTTGTTGTTTTTTATGCATCTTATAATCATCATAACCACCAACAAACTCGGCAAACTTTCCTGCTTCTTCATACACCAAAACACTGGTCACGACTTGGTTAATAAACGCCCTATCGTGACTAATTAAGATTAATGTCCCCGGATACTCACCTAACATTTCTTCCAGAAGTTCTAAGGTTTCAATATCCAAATCATTGGTTGGCTCATCCATGACTAAAAAGTTAACGGGTTTAGCAAATAACTTCGCCAACAGTAAGCGATTCCGCTCGCCACCCGACAAAACAGAAACCGGTTGATTAAAACGTTCTGGTGAAAATAAAAAATCACGCAAATAGCTGGCAACATGTTTTTGTTTACCATTAATGGTTATGTAATCAGCACCATCACCAACATTAAACATAACCGTTTGGTCTTCCTGTAATTGACGACGCAACTGATCAAAATAAGCCACGCTTAACGAAGTACCCCGCTTTATTTCCCCTGAATCAGCGTGCAATTCACCAAGCAATAACCGCACTAAAGTAGTTTTACCGCAACCATTAGGACCAATAATTCCAAGTTTATCGCCACGCGTCAGCAATAAAGAAAAATCCTGTAACAGCTTTTTTTGCCCTAAGGAATAATTCACCTGATTTGCTTCAATCACCATAGAGCCCGAGCGACTGACATCTAAAGAAAGCGACTTGACTTTCCCTACTTGATTACGACGTGCTTTATATTCTTCACGCAACGCTTTTAACGCACGAACCCGACCTTCATTTCGTGTACGTCTCGCCTTGATTCCGGTACGAATCCACACTTCTTCTTCAGCCAGCCGTTTATCAAATAAATCATTTTGTTTTTGCTCACTAAGCTGAATGGACTCACGTCGCTCCAGATAAATTTCATAATTACAATCATGCTGATACAGTGTGCCACGATCAATTTCCACAATACGATTCGCGACTTGCCCTAAAAATTCCCGATCATGGGTAACCAGTAATACGGAACCTTTAAACGTTTTCAGATAAGACTCCAACCATTCAATGGCTTCAATATCCAAATGGTTTGTGGGTTCATCCAATAATAATAAGTCTGGAGAGGCAATCAGTGCGGCAGCCAATAAAACACGGCGTTTCATACCGCCCGATAGGTTATTCATGCGCTCATTGGTCGTTATACCCAAACGGCTGGCCATAGTTTCAATATGCGGTAATTTATCCCAAGCATGCAAATTATCCATGCGCTGCTGGCAAAGAGCCAATTTATCCATATCCCCATGTTGTGATAAGTCATTAAATTGTGCGAGAACCTCACCCACTTCTCCCAAACTTTTCACTAAAAAATGATAAACAGACTCATCACCTGTAATTGGGACTTCTTGGGTTAAACCAGCGATACGCAAGCCAGAAAGTTGATTAATTTGCCCACTATCGGGAACTATATCACCTTGCAATAATTTCAGTAGTGTGGACTTTCCAGCACCATTGCGACCAACCAAAGCAATTCTATCATGCGGTTGTATTTGCCAATCTGCTTTATCCAGTATTTGATTGCCTGCGATATTAAGGCTTAGGCCATGAAGGGAAATGATACTCATCGATATTAACTCTATATTCTACATTCTACGCTCACCCCCAAAGCAGAATACTTTAGGGGAAGAAAAATTTATTCCTTGGATTCTGGTAAAACCATCACCCCATCCATTTCAACCTGCGCATCACGTGGTAAGGCCGCAACACCTATAGCCGCTCGTGCAGGGAAAGGCTCAACGAAATAATGTCCCATTGCCTCATTAATTAAAGGAAAATGGCTTAAATCAGTAAGATAAACATTTAATTTTACTATGTTAGCTAAACTACCACCAGCCGCGTTACACACGGCTGATAAATTTTCTAAAACCTGGGTAATTTGTAATTTAATGTCTTCACTGCACATTTGCATGGTTTCAGGATCTAGTGGTATTTGTCCTGAAAGATAAACCGTAGTTCCACATTGAATGGCTTGTGAATAAGTGCCAATAGCTTCTGGAGCTAATTTGGTATGTACAGGCTGCATTAATTATCTCCTTGTTTTTTTCTATATAGGCGCAGGACTACTTTATTCGCCCGCAGTCGACGCATGACGCGCGCCAAGTGGGTCCTATCAATAACACTAAGTGAAAAAGTCACGGCATTATGACGACCATCGCGTGGATCGACACTGATATTACCTATATTCGAGCCCGCCTCTGAAATAGCTGTTGCTAAAGCAGCTAACACGCCGCGTTCATTGGCGACATCAACGGTAATATCCACCCAATATTCGCCTTCCACTTTATCATCCCAACGTAAGGCAACGAATTGTTCTGGGCTGAAACGGGTATTTTTTAAGGTGACACAATCGCTGTTATGAACAATAATTCCGCGCCCCTGTTGGAACACGCCAACAATACTGTCTCCAGGAATAGGTTGGCAACATTCACCAAAATGCACCACCATCCCTTCAGTCCCTTTAATTGCTAACGGACGTGCTTTACCACTGCGATCGAATTCGTTCGCATCCTGGGTTACCACTAAACGCTTGGCAATAACCATAGCCATTTGGTTACCGATACCAATTGCGTATAATAAATCATCTGTAGTTTTATAATGTAAATCACTCAGCAATGCCTGTAACGATTCAGGTGGAACCTTAGCATAATCACTGGATAATTCAGTAAGTGATTGCTCTAACAAGCGTTTTCCTAAAACTATAGACTCTGCATTTTGCTGACTTTTCAAGAAATGACGAATATTAGAACGTGCTTTCCCGGTCACGACAAAATTCAACCAGGCAGGATTAGGATGTGCGCCTGAAGTAGTAATGATTTCTACTGTTTGACCATTGGACAAGGGAATACTGAGCGGCACCAAACGGCGATTTACTTTGGCGGCAACACAACTATTGCCCACGCCTGAATGCACCGAGTAGGCAAAATCAACTGGCGTAGCCCCTTTAGGCAATTCCATAATATGACCCTTAGGTGTAAAGACGTACACTTCATCAGGGAACAAATCAATTTTAACGTTTTCAATAAACTCCAAAGAGTTCCCAGTACTGCGCTGCATTTCCAACAGACTCTGCACCCACTCCCGAGCACGTAATTGCGCCTCATTCACTTCAAGACCTGACGATTTATAAATCCAATGCGCGGCCACGCCATTGTCAGCCACTTTATCCATATCACGAGTACGTATTTGTACTTCTAATGGCACCCCAAAAGGACCAAACAAGGTCGTATGCAAAGACTGGTATCCATTCGCTTTGGGAATGCCAATATAGTCTTTAAAACGCTGGGGAACAGGCTTATATGTGCAATGCAACGCGCCTAAAATACGGTAGCATGAATCAATATCTTCTGTAATTACCCGAAAGGCAAAAACATCGGTAATCTCAGTAAATGATGCCTTTTTCAGCCGCATTTTTCTATAGATACTGTATAAATGCTTTTGACGACCGAAAACTTGCTCATAAGGAATGTTTAACTGCGCCAGTGCTTGCTGTAAATCTCTTTCAATGGTTTGGGTTAATTCACGACGATTACCACGTGATTTTTCTACTGCTGATTTTATGGCCCGATAACGCATGGGGTATAGGGCTTGAAAACCCAAATCCTCAAGGCCAACGTAAATGGAATGCATCCCCAGGCGATTGGCGATCGGGGCATAAATTTCTAAGGTTTCAATAGCAATACGCCGACGTTTTGCTGGCGGCATTGCGCCCAAAGTACGCATATTATGCAAACGATCAGCCAATTTCACGATAATCACGCGAATGTCTTTGACCATGGCCAACACCATTTTACGGAAATTTTCTGCCTGGGCTTCTGCTTTCGATTCAAATTTTATTTTTGTAAGTTTGGTAACGCCATCGACTAAAGCCGTGATGTCTTCACCAAATTGGCGGGTTAAATCTTCTTTGCTAACCGAGGTATCTTCAACAACATCATGGAGCAAAGTAGCCATAATGGTTTGATAATCCAGGCGCATTCGTGCAAGGATTAAAGCGGCAGCCACAGGATGAGTGATATAAGGCTCACCTGAACGGCGCATTTGGCCATAGTGTGCTTTTTCAGCCACCAAATAGGCTTGGTAACATTTTTCTATTTGAGCTTGTTCAAGATAGCATTTTAGCTCCTCATCAAGCTCCTTAAAGTAGCTCACGTAGCACTCCCTAATATCCAACATGACCATACCTCACTTTTGCACCCTGCATTGGGCACCAATTTGCAGATATACGGTACGTAGATTGAGCCTAAGGCTCAACAACATATTCCCCGCTGTTTAAGCAAAAACATACTCTTATTTAAATAATAGCCCAAACAGCATCAGTCGATCTGTAATGTAGCTTGAGCTAAGAACTCAATCTAGAGCCACTCATGCTCTGTTGTTAGGCTAAAGCCCATAAGCATCAAGTTAAGGAATTTAACTTTGTCTATCCTCGATCCGTTCGGCTTGAGGAAGCGCTTGCGCGAGGCTTCAAGACGGCATAAATGCCGCCTCAGCCCGAACAGTTTTAGAGCGTACAAAAAACTTTTTTTCCCTTAGCGTAACACCGATAGCCTTAAAGCCCTACCTACAGGAAATATGCTGTTTTTTAGAAAGATAGGAACTTATTCTTTGTTTAAAATATCAGCAGTTACAAGACCTTCTGCAATTTCACGCAAAGCAACTACAGTTGGCTTATCATTTTCCCATTCAACCATGGGCTGATCACCACGAACTGCGATTTGTCGCGCACGCTTGGTAGCTACCATGACTAATTCAAATCGATTTGCTACGTGCTCTAAACAATCTTCAACTGTAACTCGTGCCATAACTGTCTCCTCTGGTAACCAAAACTTCTTATTTTACTGCGATGACATCAGGAATGAAAGTAATTTTGCTTGTTTATTTACCTGCCGTTCAGTCCGCAGGCGATTTGCAATCACTATCGCTTCTAAATCCGCAGCCGCATGTTCAAAAGTATCATTCACAACCAAATAATCAAACTCAGAATAATGGCTCAGTTCATCCTGAGCTTTTTTCATCCGATCACTGATTACTTCATCTTTATCTTGGCGGCGATTCATTAAACGTTGCTTGAGTTCCTCAATTGATGGCGGAATAATAAATACACTCACCGCATCAGGAAAAATACGTTTAATCTGCGCAGCTCCTTGCCAATCAATGTCCAGAACCACATCAATTCCACATTCTAAACGGGCATTAATTTGCGCTATAGAAGTGCCGTATAAATGATTAAAAACTTGTGCATGCTCTAAAAAAGCATGGTTATTAATCATCGCCATGAATTCATCTTCACTAACAAAAAAATAATCTACTCCGTGTGTTTCTCCTGGTCGCATCGCACGTGTCGTATGCGAAATGGAAACCTCTATTTTATCAAGAGTTGCAATTAAATTTCTGACTAAACTTGTTTTGCCCCCTCCAGAAGGTGCCGCAACAATAAATAAATTACCTGAATATTGACCCACAATAGTACTCACTCAATGTTTTGAATTTGCTCACGCATTTGCTCAATTAACACTTTCATTTCCACAGAACTCTGTGTTAATTCAACCGAATCAGATTTTGAACCTAAGGTGTTTGCTTCGCGATTGAGTTCCTGCATCAGGAAATCAAGGCGTCTGCCGGCTATTTTATCGCAATTTAAGGTTCGACTCACTTCATTAATATGCGTTTGTAATCGATCTAATTCTTCACTGACATCCAAACGTGCGATAATCAAAGCGATTTCTTGCTCAACACGAGGCTCAGATACCTCAATTTGCACCGCGTGCAAACGCGTCAACAATTTATCTTTAATTTGCTCCGCTTGTGTGGCGACTGTGGCTCGTGAACGCAGCACTTCATTAGCAAGTTCTTGTAAACGTCCATCCACATGAGCTTTTAAAGCCGTGCCCTCTGTAGCCCGAACCTGTAAAAGCTGCTCAATCGCCTCAGCAAACAAGGACTGGGCATTTTGCGCGATTACATCAACATCAGGAGTACTGACTTGTACTACACCAGGCCAGGAAAGTATATGACTCACGCTTAAGTCATTCGCTAAATGATGAGAAGTAGATAATTGATGGCTTAAATCCACTAAGACATTAACCATGCCTGTATTTATAAGCATAGACTGATTATCAGAACTTGTATCCTGGTACTTAAGCTGGCACTCTAATTTACCACGACTTACTTTATCGCGTAACACAGTACGTAACTGCGTTTCAATAAAACGAAAAGGCTCAGGCAAACGAAATGAAACATCTAAATAGCGATGATTCACGGAACGAATCTCCCAACATAAATTTCCTGCGTCGATTTGTTTTTGCACACGCGCAAAAGCGGTCATACTTTGAATCATAAAAATACCAATGAATATACCTTGTGCGAATATACATCAATTTGAGGTAATTGGACAGTGCGCTATTTAATAGTACATCAGGCTATGTAACTTACATAAAATACCCAAGCAGTTGTATACTGCTTGGGTATTTTTTTATAATGTCATTGAAGGTTTTTCCTCTGAACCTTTTGAAGATGAGGGTGATCCTGAACCGGCTTTTTGCGCAAAAAAACCAACTGCTTTTTCAAATAGTTTGATTGGCGTCGTCGTCGTCGGCAATGGTTTCATGGGCTCAAAACTGATATCAAGAAGCTTAACCATATCCTCCAAATAAGATTGATCCATTTTGGCAAGAGAAAGAAGCTCTATAGCTTTAAATTCTAGTTTATGCGTTCTCGTAAATAACACTACAAAAGCATTTAACCTATCAAGATAATCTTTAATGGCTACTTTAGGCGATAAATTTGGATTAATAAAATCAAACTGCGCTATATTTTTCAATGTATCTGAAATCACCCCATTAGGCTTATCTAATTTATCCATTGAGTTTTGTAATATACTACTAAGAAGTTCCATATTAGCGGCATAAAGATTGAGTCTCTCCTTATCTTGAGAAGATTCAGCCTTTTTCTCCACAAACAAAAGATGACGAGAACAAGCTTGCACCGCGCTATCTAATTGCAATAACTCGGTTTTTTCATACAAAAATGAAATATCTTCCCTCAAGGTATTCCTCTCATCATAAGCAATCCTTACCTCTACTGACTTATTATTAATAAGCACTTGATGCCCACCGTTTACCAGGGTAAATGCGGGTTTGGGTGGTATTATTATTCCACACAATTGATTAATTTGTTGTACCTCATAATTTGAAGCATAACGCGTTAGACCAACTTGAGCTGTTGACGCGATGCGTTCTTGGGGACGATTTGCAGGTTCAACGGCAATTTCAATCAACTTTGCTAAATGACTGGCCTGAAGTCGCGTGGGGAATATAAGGTCTAACGCTGAAAAAACCTTCATGTTTTTCGTCATTAAATGCGCATCATCACTAATTCTTGGGCAACTGTAAAGCCAGAGGGTTTCATTTAAATAATCAAGCAGTGCAGGAAGCGATTTGGGGTGTTCTGTTTTTTTAGCCAAACTCTGTTGTTCCGCATAAAGACGTAGCGTTAAACCGCGCATCAATAATTCGACTAAGAGAATCCCGAGAAGATTATTACTGGTATCGGTCAATTCGTCTGTAGCCGGCTGGTAAATCGCTCGCCACTGATTGATTAATGTGGTTATAGAATCAATATCGTTTACAGAAGCGCTTTGCAGTAAGCGATTAAAATGTTTTATGGTATCCAGCTCAATAAGAGGAGGTGGCCCCTCATGATGTTTATGAGCAATCAATCCTGCCTCATGAGCAAGATGATGCCCGTGTGCTAATCCAACAACTAAATCCGTTGCAAGCTTGCCGGCCTCAGCGCCTTTCTCCACCAGGTGCGCATAATGGTGAATTTTGTCTAAAGCAACTTGAAGGCCAGCAATAACGGCCCAAACACCTACCACCGGTAGCGTCACGCCGGTCACGGCAATAACCAGAGGCAATGCAACATGCAGCGACTCAATTGCAAGAGCACCGCCAGCGATTATTTTTTTAAGTGATAACCCATGCTCTTTCTCTTTATGTGGTTGTTTTTCCCCAAACTTTCTTAATAAGGAGAGATTGGAGACATTTGCAACATAAGCGGTCGTTGAATAACTTTTAAAGCGATTGGTCATGACCTGAGCAAAGCCAAATGAGGCGGGCTGCGTCGCTAATGCCCTTCTAAAGGCATCTTCGTGCAAGCCTTGTTTCATGGAGTGCATCGCTTCATTTAATTCGTTATCTAATGGTGTATTATGAAGCTCAAAGCGGTTAATGCTTTGCGTTAATAATTCATGAATGAGCACGGCAACATAACTTGGAGCCGCATCTTCAGCAATTTCTGTACCAAAGAGCGTGCGCTTCTTTAGATAATGCTCGAGATGTTCTACAAAGAATGTACAAAAGACACCAAGCCTTCGCGCTACGGGTTGCTCACTCATTGGTTTCGTATTATCCAGTTCGCTATTTTTATTGCCTTTTTTGTATTTGTTGAGTATTGGAAGTAATTCTGATTGTATTTGAGCGCCCAGAGGGCTGGCATGGGTGAGGGTTAACTCTTTTTTATGATGTTTTAATTGAGACGAGAACGTCCATGTATATACATTAGGACTATCAATTATTTGTTTTACCAGGGTTAATTTAGCTTTTTCAGTGATTAAATTATCTTGAAGTAAAAGCTTTAAATAGAATAAATGTTCCTTTGCATAGGGTGTATTTTCAGAGGCCCCAAAACTCATCGTTTCATTGAATCGTACCCAGAAATCATGGCGTGGAAATAATTCCAAAAAATTATGGTGGGGTTTAAATAATTCGCCTTTTTTTTGCGGCACTTCTAATTCCTCGGTAGCCAGAGTCAATTGGTACCGCTCCATAGGGGCTAAGCTTGGTTGTCTGCTGAACAGCGCACTTAAATAAGTCTGTGCACTTCTATTTTTATGGTGGGTTGCAGCAAGTCTTAGCCAATAAATCCCCGTTTCTTTAGGGGCAAATTGTTTCACAGAAACGGTATCTATAGCTCTTGGCAATGCCTTCTCAGTTCGATTTTCTTGCGCTCTAAGGGGAAATTCATGTAAAAAACGCCCATACCAATAAATTCCTTCGCCAGAATTTTGATTGATTTCCTCAAAAGCAATTTTCCCCAACCAAGCTTTTGCTTGTAACGCAACGCGTGCTTTGGCTTTAACCGCATCGAGCGTCGTAGATTCATTCGATGTTTTCGTGGTGGATTCTCGTAATTGTGTTGAAACAGCTTGATGCTCAGAATTTAATAAAGCAAGGATGTTTTCTCTGAGTTGCATAATCGCTTTATCTGATTTGCTTTCTTCATTCAAAGCAGACTGAAAAGCACCTATATTGTCAATTTTTTTAGAAAGATCGCATAACTGATGAATGATAAAAAATTCATAGACTAAATGGTGCATCTCCGTATTATTATCCTGCAAAATCTGCTTTAACACGACAATGGACTCATGCAATTGTTCTTTATTAGTTAATAATGCATAGAAGGAAGAATCACACAAAGCCAACAAATGACTCAGTGAGCTTAATTGGGCGTAAGCCGGAGTCGTTTGAGCAATCGAATATTGGATCGGTGAATAATTTGTTATGGTCAAAGTCTGCGGATATTTTTCTTGCAGCTTTGTTAAGGCTGCTTGCGCAAAATGACCGAGTGCCCCACCTGGCAGCGTGAGCTGGATATTGAAGTCCTTCGGTAATCTATTAAATAATAGGAGCGCAACTCGAGTACAGGATGCCGCATCACAGTCTTTTAAATTTAAAGTAAATTTTGTTTGCGCGTGTTCATAAGACATTTGCGCGCCCGTATGCTGCAAGCAGTCTAAAATTCGTAGTGCCTCCATTGTTTGGGGTGGAAACCAATATGGAGAGGGAGAGGCACTTTTTATTGCTAAACGGTGCGTATGGAACGCGCTGATACTTTTATGCTCTTTTTTAAGTGCATTATAAGCCTCACTCCCAATAGTTGCCGTAGCCATTTGTAAATAATCGGCGGCAAAAACAGGTTCTTGTTCCAATAAATTAATCAGCGCCTTAGCGTCTGAATAATTTAAAAACTCATAACCTGAGCTCTTTGGATTTTGTTTAAATACCCGTAATGCGGGTAAGGTTGTTAACTCCAATAAGAATTCAGGACTTAGTTTTTGCTCTCCTGTACCTTGAATAGTTAAAAAAGCGAGCTGGCGTCGTGTTTTTATCGCTTGCCAGAGGGCATCATGTTGCTCAGGCTTTAATTTATTTAAATTGCAATTTGCTAAATTAAGCGTCACCAACCAGGGCAGGTCTTTTAATACCGCAATGAATGCAGTAAATTCATCGTCAGATAAACGGTCTAGAGGATAGCCGTTTATATCAAGAGCTCTTCTTCCTGTCTTTTGATAGGGCCTAAATCGTTCTTTTAGTGTTTCTGGTAATTTTGAAAAAGTCATAAACATTCCTTATCGTTATCGTATTATTAGATTGCTGCGGTTGGACTTGGCGATGTATCAAGGTTGTTTGGGATAAGCTTTGCAAGCTGGGCAATCGCGCCAAGGCGCCCTTGACTCAGCGCCCCCTCATGACGTTTATCGAGTTCGTGGTAATCCACGTTCCCACGCAGTAAGGCCTCTCGATAGTCGTTTGCGGCATGAAGCTTGGTTGTTTTCGCGAAGAAACCAAAGCGCAAGAAGGTATAACCAAACAGAGTAATGTGGCTCAGATAGATTTCTTCTTGGCATCGTTTGGCAATGTAGGCCTCGAGCATTTTTAATTGCAGGACGCGGAGAACCTCCGTTTGCTGGCCATCAATAGCCATTTGTAAGGGTGTTTTTTCAATTTTTTTCACGGTGGGAAAACACCCGCAAAAATAAGCGCTGGGCCGCTCAATCACTGCGTTAATGGTAAAATCAGCCCCGGCTTTAAGCAGTTTTATGGCTAATTCTTGGTTGTTCGCTTCAAGGGCCAAATGCAGCGCTGTATAGTGATAACTAGTAGCCGGAGAATCATCCTTTTTTTGCTCTTTTCTAAGGCAAACATCATCAAGGCTACATTGTTCCTCAACCATTTTCTCAACCAAACGCAGAGCTTGTTTTTTAAAACCTAGCTCACTGAGGAAATGTAAGGGAATATATCGGTCACGTATGGCGCCAGTATCTAGGTCTTTAACGCCCATCAGGTAACTAGATAAGCCAAAACCACCCACTTCAATCAGCAGGGAAATAGTCTCTTCGTAATCTTGTATCTTACTTTTACGAAGGCTGAACGTAATTAATGATATTAATGGGGCAGTCCACTGCGGATTTTTTCGCGTTAATAATAAGGTTGGCGCAATGTTCAATAGCTCTTTTAGCGTTTCAGGGCTATTGTCATCTGCCGCTACGTCGCATGCATCAAATAAAAGGCTTTCTCTTTGCTCGTGCGACAGTTGATAAAGTTTTTGTGCTTCGATTTTTGCCTCGGTTGGTAAATCATAATGATACAAACGGGCAAATACGGTGGGTAATAATGCACGCCGGATAGTTAATGAGGAGCTCGTAACTTTGTCAAGCACATCCTTTAAAGAAAAGGCCGATATATTTTTTTGGCTATTGAATAAAGTCCGCATGAATTCAATCAGGTTTTTATCGTTTCTTTTATTGAAAGAATAAAAATAGCCTTCAAACAATTTTTGGAAATTAAACTGCGTCCTTTGGGTTAGGATTTGTTTTGCGGCAGTGAGAGAGCCACTAGTTATGGCGCAATACATCGCTTTTTCTAAATCTTCGATGAGTCCGTGCTGCATTAATAAGGCCGTAAGCGCCCCACCATCTCTCCATGAAATTAAACCTCTAGCCCAAAAACTATCAAACTTAAGCTCTTTAATATGTTTTAAGTACTCCATTTCATGGAGTAAAAAATAAGTTGCTTTTGCTTTGTTCGTTAAAATCGCTTTTTCTAAATAACGCCAATTTGGGATTTCGCTCGATTCATCTTCTGTTTTTGGGTAGAAAAAACGGGTGTTATAATGCTTTGCTAAATAGCGTAAAAGCTCTACGTATTCTCCTAAAACTGCATAACAAACAATGTCTTTTTTAGAGCTAAAATCTTCAGGCGGATAGGCTTGAGAGAGTATAAATGGATCAGCGCCTTGCTCAAGTAACCAAATGATAAACTCTTCAGTGCCTTTTTCAGCCGCAAGATTCAGAATTTTTCTTTTAGGGTTGTCTTTGCTTATGCCTGCGGCAAGTAATGATTTATCCGATAGAATAAATTGTTTTAATCGTACAACGATTGCTTCATGCATCGGGTCATCCCCAGCTTCTGCTTCGGCTAGCAACTCAATAAAACTCATTTCTGCATAGCTTTTCTTTTTAAACGAGCCTTTACGTGAATGAAATATTCCATATTCATCAAAGTAAGAGGCGGTTCTCACTTCATCCTGCGTTGAACTACCGGCGCTAAAACTTGCATCACCATAGATTTTATAAAAGGGATTATGGCGAATAGCCTCAACGTCACGTTGTTTTTCGCGTGCGGATTTTAAACCATAGGCCATGTATTCTTTCGCTTGGCTGACTAGTTTAAATGCTTCTTCTGCTGTTTCTTTGAGGTCATCGGGAACACGATCGGGGTGGAAACGTAATGATAATTGGCGATAGGCTTGTTTTAGTTGTTTTTCGGTGTAATTAAAGCGATCCAGGGACAAAAATTCCCAAGGTTTTATGCTCGTTCCATCCGTAAAAAGCTTCTGGCATTGTTCCGCGAGCTCTAAGCCATAAAGGGGGTTTTTTTCATCCTGCAGGGGCAACGTCATAGAGATTAGTTCCATTACTCATTCATTTGGCGGCAGTTTACGCAGAGTAAAAGTGATTGTCAAATGTATTTTGTGATCCTATAAAAATCTTTTAAAACAAATTATAGACAAATACATTTCCGAACCGTAAACAATTGTAACGAATGGAATGGACTAATTACAGCCAATTTTTGGTGTTAAAAATCAGATAAAACGACATTGATTTATCCATGTAAAAGAAATGACTAAATACGCCTCATAATTACAGGAAAAACCGGTAAGGCATTTGATGATTTCTTAGAAGGTTTCTATGAAACACACTAAACAAGCATCTAGTTTAGTTGTTATTTTAAAATTCAATTGCATGAAGATGATTTTGGCAAGAATAGGCAAAAACATAATCAGATCTGTAACAAACTTTTATGCCAGGGGGTAGATTCAATAACTACCCTCCAGCGAACAGAGAGCGAATTAAGTGGCTTCTTTAACCATACGCAGCTCCAAAATAATCACCGCTGTTACACTATATTAGTGTGATGATAACAATTCCTGTTTCCTATATTTTATCAACGCCACAACAATCTATTTATTCTCTTTTACCAAAATTTACAAACCTAACCAAAAGGTACTCGACCTAACAAAACTAATATTAAGTAAATTACTAAGATAAGAACGATGATTCCCGAGGGTCCATATCCCCATTCTCTACTATGCCCCCAAGTCGGTAAAGCGCCAATTAAAAGTAGTATTAACAATACTAACAATATTGTACTAATCATTATATTCCTCCTTGAAAACACCTGTCTTATTTAAGTATAGCTTAAGAGATCAGATCACTCCATAATCATTTTGCCAAAATATTTTCCAATTACATCCGTGACCTTATCAAGCGGCTATATGTTTTTCTTGAATAGGAACAATATTAAATTTCATCCAAAGTTAAAAAATATTTTACATTGATGAGAGTAAAAATAAAAAGAACCTTAATTTTTCTCAAGAAAAGTGACATTTCGCTCAAGATGTGATCTCATACTCATCGAGGCGCAAAAATTTAATATATATATAAGGAACAATATATAATGAAAAAAACAAAATGGCTGATGACCCTGGCAATTATGTCTACAACCAGTCAAGCAATCTCTGCTACGTATACCAACGACCGTCTTTCATTGAATGGCTCAATAGGATATTTGGCTGGAAAATCACAAGAATATGTTTATGACCGTAATACTGGACACAAAATTAGCCAATTGAATTGGGGGATTAAAGGGGATGCAGTTATCAAAGGCGAGGCAAATTATAAACTACGCCCCTGGCTGGATGCGAATGCCCAAGGGTGGATAACCCTGGCAACAGGTAAAGCCGTTATGGATGATTATGATTGGTTAGTCCCTGGCCAAAGACATTGGAGCCACTGGTCGCACCACAATGATACCGATCTGCGTCAAGGTAATGAGTTTGATTTAAGTCTTCGTGCCTGGTTTTTGCAAAAGCCCAATTATCAACTTGCGGGCCTAATCGGCTATCAAAGAACCTTATTCAGCTTCCTGGCCAAAGGAGGTTGTTATAATTATGATAATGGCAATTCAATTGGCTGTTTTGCCGATGATGAAAAAGGAATAGGCTACAAACAAACATTCAAAACACCCTATCTTGGTATCGCCGGTAAATACTTAGTGAATGCCTTTGAAATCAATGGATTATTCAAATTTAGTAACGAGGTTAATGCACGCGATGTGGATCAACATTTTCAACGTAACCTTACATTTAAAGAAGGTTCTAATCAATTTAAATTTTATAACCTAACAGTCAATACTGGCTATCATGTAAAACCCCACATAAAACTCTTTGCTGAAGGCGACTTTAATTATTTCCCCCATAAAAAAACCAGTACCTCAATTAGAGATAATAGTTCAGGAGAGATGACGTTCGAAGGAAGTGGCTCTTCAGGGTTAAATAATAAATACCTTATTATTTCCTTAGGTGTTCAATACACGGGAATGGCCGGTTAGCCCAACATAACATTTAAAAACAACCGTAATGAGTGAAGAGCCGTAATAAAATTCACTCATTACATTTGGACTCGAATGGCACTAAGTTAACATCAGTATCGGATAAAAAACTCGCATGGAAACGGTAATGCTCCTCAACCGCACCCGTCAATTTCGCCGGAACTCCTTTTAAAATTGTACTTGCCAATAAAAGGTGCAATAGGTGAAATTCTGGCAAATTTATCAATAATCTCATGGCTAACGCCTTCAGCGAGCATTTACTCATATATTCTATTTAAAATAATGCGGTTATGCGCAATGATGCTATTTGCAACAAGTCTTACTGCATGGACACTGAGAGTATCTTCTCTTCACCTGGACTATCCTCTTTTGCTTTTTGAAGCGTGCTCATTGCTTTGGAAAGTCCTCTCTGAGCAAAAAATGTTGCGCCTAACCCACCAATCCCTGCTCCAGCAGCAGCGGTTCCTAGGCCTGCAACGATACCTACTCCGGTTGCAGCGAGAATAATCCCAGTAGTGATAACAAGTATTCCAAGTGCTATCATTATACCACCCAGAATCTTCATCCCCATAGATGGCCTACCCTGTGCTTGTTTCGCAAAATACTCATAATCTTCTGCCATTATTTTACCTTGCAGTAGCGAAAGAGTTTGACTTAAGGCTTTAATTAGCTCAGCTTTTGGATGATAGCCTTGTTTCTTTAATAATTCTACCTGATTAATAACTTCTACGGTTTTTGTGAGAATTTTATCGTTTTTAATTAAAGGCAAGGTATTTTTCAATGCAATTAATGCTGCTTGGTATTCATCTTGTTTCGATAATGGAATCTGTTCTGGTGGCTTAGTTTGCACAGTCTTGGGTATTGGTTCTTGAAAAAAACGGGCTAACGATTCAGATGAATAATTCGTTTTTCTTAATTTCTCCGCTACTGTTTCTAACTGTTCAAGCTCCTCAGTTACTTTTGTTATTCTGGTTTGTAATTCTTTATTAACTTGTCCATTTTTTTCTAACTTTCGCGCCTCCCTGGTAAGAGCACTCAATTGTTGCTGAATTGTTTGTTTTTTTTGTTTTATTACTTCTACATCCTGTTGTATGGTGTTTAAAATATCTGGCCTGAGGATAAATTTGAGTGCTTCAATAGGCATAGAAGCTAAATCCCGCAGCTCAACGATCTTATCGGCAAGGGCATTTGTGGCTAAATCTTGATCAATCAATTCGAGCCGACGCTTATCACGGGATATTACGATAAGATTATTATAAAGACTTTCTCGTTCACGACTGTATGCCCAATATGCCAGTAGTCCTATAGGTAAAAGAAATAGTGTCATAAAGGCTGTTCCAATGCCTGGGGTTGAATCGGAAATTAGTTGATCAAATACATGAAGAAATCGACGAGAAAATTTTTCTCGTGCATCAATATAACCAATTGGATAGGTGTCATTAGCCATGTTTCATACCAATAAATAGAAGAATAGTAATTATGTATCCACATTGTAATTAACTAACCTACTTTGGTCAATGGGTAGACAAATCAGAGTTAGAGGGGCGGCACCAATGAACAAATTCCTTATTTGCCCATGAACGGGTAAAAATCGCTGCACCTGTTTTGGCGATTTAAATTTCCGCATTTGCTTCTCTTGCTGCCGAGTAGATAGGATCTGCTGACATTTCTACTCTTTTGGTCAAAATAGCGATTAGAAATTAAAAACTCAATGCAGTATTAAGTGCAACTCTAAGCGTTAAGCGCTATACTTGCCCTTTTTTGTGAGGATTATCCCATGCGCCCTAGTAATCGTGAGTCCAATCAACTTCGTTCCATTAAATTAACTAGAAACTTTACAAAACACGCCGAAGGTTCTGTTCTTGTAGAGTTTGGCGAAACTAAAGTGCTGTGTACCGCCTCAGTAATTGACGGTGTGCCCCGTTTTATTAAAGGCAAAAACCAAGGCTGGGTCACAGCAGAATATGGCATGCTCCCTCGCGCAACTCACAGCCGTACTGAGCGCGAAGCAGCCAAAGGCAAGCAAGGCGGCAGAACAATGGAAATTCAACGTCTTATCGGACGTTCACTAAGAGCTTGCGTCGATTTGAAATACTTGGGTGAAAACACAATTACTCTAGATTGTGATGTCATTCAAGCAGACGGTGGAACAAGAACTGCAGCCATCACCGGTGCCTGTGTTGCCATGAGAGATGCCGTTAACTGGATGGTTGAGCGCGAAAAAATACGTAAAATGCCTGCATTTAATTATATTGCCGCTGTTTCCGTTGGTATTTACAGAGGTCAACCTGTTCTTGATTTGGATTATGCTGAAGATGTACTTGCTGAAACCGATATGAATGTGGTGATGAATGAAGAAGGACATTTCATTGAAGTACAAGGAACAGCGGAAGATAAAAATTTCAATCGTGCTCAGTTGAATGAAATGCTGGCATTGGCTGAAATCGGCATCCCTCAGTTAATTGCGTTACAGAAAAACGCCTAAAGCCGTCAAGCCAAGGAGTTTAGCCTTGGCTATCCTCTCGATCCGTTTGGGCTGAGGAATGAAACCTTATTAGCTTAGCAAGAAGCTTCAGGAGGCATAAATGCCTCCTCAGCCAAACGGATCTGTAAGGAATTTATGGACTTTTTTTCTTAACTGAATTCCCATACCCAAGAGGGAGAAGAAATTTTTTACTGTAGCCTCCCTCAGATGGTTTACCCAACCATTACCACTAGACTTTAAAATAAATTCTTATCCACTGCAGCCCCATGCGCCACGTACTTAGAAATAATATTCTTATTCACTAATTCAGTTAAATGCTGATCTAAAGTCTGCATCCCTTTAGCCTGGCCAGTTTGAATAGAAGAAAACATTTGCGCTACTTTATCTTCACGAATCAAATTACGAATGGCACCTGTACAAATCATAACCTCAAAAGCAGCAACACGCCCCCCACCAGTCCGTTTCAACAATGTTTGCGCAATAACGGCCTGTAGTGACTCCGACAACATGGAACGTACCATGGCTTTTTCTTCTCCAGGAAAAACATCAATAATTCGGTTAATGGTTTTCGTTGCCGAATTTGTATGCAAGGTGCCAAATACCAAATGCCCGGTTTCTGCGGCAGTCATCGCCAAACGAATCGTTTCCAAATCACGCAACTCACCAACCAAAATTACATCCGGATCTTCACGTAAGGCCGAACGCAAAGCGGCATTAAAGCTGTGGGTGTCTTTGTGCACCTCTCGCTGGTTTACTAAACATTTTTTGCTTTGATGCACAAATTCGATAGGGTCTTCAATCGTTAAAATATGTTCGTAACGTGAGGAATTGATGTAATTAATCATCGCCGCTAAAGTGGTGCTTTTTCCTGAACCTGTAGGTCCAGTGACCAATACCAATCCCTTAGAAAAACTGGCCATTTCTTCAAAACTCGGTGGCAAATTCAACTCACCCAGACTCAAAATAGTCGAGGGAATCGTACGAAATACAGCGCCAGCACCGCGCAAATGATTAAAAACATTGACTCGAAAACGCGATAAATTTGCTATTTCAAAAGAAAAATCCGTTTCTAAATGCTCTTCAAATTCTTTTCTTTGCCGATCATTCATCACATCGTAAATGATTTTTATTACCTCTTTGTGCTCCAAAGGGGGTAAATTAATTTTACGTAAATCACCATCCACACGAATCATTGGCGGTGATCCCGCAGATAAATGCAAATCAGAAGATTTATTTTTAACTGAAAATGCCAATAACTCTGCTACATCCATAGCTCAATTGTTCCTAAATTGTGTAACAATAGATTAGCGCATGAAATGTTGCTCGGCAAACATTATTTCTTTTGCTATTGTTAGCGTTTTAGCATTACAAATTAAAATATGAACCTTCAACAAAACTTAAATCATATCAAACAACTCATAAAGCAAGCAGAATTAGACAGCGGCAGAATGCCTGACGAAGTTTTATTGCTTGCAGTGAGTAAACAACAAAATATTAATGCGATTACAGAAGCATTTCACCTTGGAGTAACGCATTTTGGTGAAAATTATTTTCAAGAAGCACAATACAAAATAAATGCATTAAGAGATTTACCTCTTTGTTGGCATTTTATCGGCCCCATCCAAAGCAATAAAACCAAAGGCATTGCCAGTCACTTCAGTTGGGTTCATAGTGTCAATCGCAAGAAAATCGCCTTACTCCTTAATGAACATAGACCGACCAATTTAGACCCACTGAATGTCTGTATTCAAGTTAATTTAATCGATGAAGAAAGCAAATCAGGAGTTATGCCGACAGAGGTTGCTGAGCTAGCCGCAGCTGTTAGTCAATTGCCTCAACTTAGACTTAGAGGATTAATGACCATCCCTCCTCCACAAAAAGATCAACAAAAACAATATGATTTATTCATGCAATTGAATCAACTCATGCAGTCACTGAATCAACAACTAGGGTTAACCATGGATACTCTGTCTATGGGGATGAGTGAAGACTTAGTGCCAGCAATTAAAGCTGGGGCAACCATAATTCGTGTTGGACGTGCTATTTTTGGTGAACGACAAAGCTGATATACTAGTTGTGGTGCTAATTATTTAAGATGCTATAGGGGTAAACATGTCGGGTTTAACAGCAGTAGGGTTATTTGTTGTTTCTTTATTTTTTTCACTTCTCATTTTTACTATATGGCTGCGAATGGCTTTGCGCTATTTTCGCATTAGTGCGTTAAACCCCTTGAGCCAACTCATTCATACAATTACTGATCCACTGGTTAACCCAATACAACAACTGTTCAAACAAAAACCAAAGCCAGGGCAAAAATATGATGTAACAGTAATTATTGCATTAGTTCTGGTCGAGATCCTTAAAATACTGCTCATTAGTCTTATTGCCTTCCATAGCATCATGCCAATGGGTTATTTTTTAGTTTATGTGATCGCAGATTTAATCGTCCAACCGTGTGATCTACTCTTTTTTGCTATTTTAATTCGCGTGATTATGAGCTTTGCAAATCCTGCTTGGAATGGCCCAATCGCAGATGTTTTACGCATCTTAACCGAACCCCTTTTAAAGTATGGCCGACGATTTTTTCCAAATATCTCTGGTTTTGATTTTTCGCCCTTCCTTATCCTTATGGTCTTGAAAGTAATCACCTTATTTATTAACGCCAACCTGCCCTGGAGATTATTATAAAACAAACTATACTTACATATAGACGACGGACAGCAAGGATGAAATCATGAAATTGACTCATAGTGCGAGTTTAGCATTGGTTCTTTTACCCTTTAGTCTATTTGCTGATACGCAATCGTTGTATTGTCCGCAGAATCATGCCTACATTAGTATTGGCATGACTCCCGATCAAGTTATTGCTGCCTGCGGCCAACCCATAAGCCAGCAAGACTCGAATCAACCCGTAACGCAAAAAATCCCAGTGCAACAACTAATTTACAATAATATGGGTACTGGCTCTGCGTTTTATGGCGTGTGGAACGTCTCCACAGGTAGCAGCGGTTCACGACTGGAAGTCAGTATTGTTGATAAAAAAGTAAAAGACATCAAATTAAACAGTTCAGATACCAACGCCGCTTCTATTTGTAGCGGAAATAGCATTCAAATTGGCGATCCAGTAGAAAAAGTTTACTATTCCTGCGGTAGTCCTTCATTGACGAACAATACGTACATTAATGAAATAGTGCCAACAGCACAAAAACCGCAGGTATGGATCTATCAATTCGATCAATATCAACCGCCAGTAACCTTGACTTTTGTTGATGGCAGACTAAAATCCTTCAATTAATTAATTGAGGTACTACTCTAATGTCCGAAACTGTAGATGATATCACTATTGCCTTTAGTGAAAATGGCACTGAAACAACCAAGGAACTGGATAAACAAGTATTAACTAAAG
Source organism: uncultured Gammaproteobacteria bacterium (assembly GCA_963844185.1). Taxonomy (GTDB): domain Bacteria; phylum Pseudomonadota; class Gammaproteobacteria; order Legionellales; family Legionellaceae; genus Legionella. The sequence goes on along the minus strand of CAWJMX010000007.1, from coordinate 261,164 downwards.
GTGCGTGGACTACCATCATGTTTAAATATCAAGATTGGGATAATGCCAAAAATGATTTTGGTCCAGTGAAATACACTATTCGCCGTTATCAAAAGCGTAACAATCAATATTGGCAAAAATCCAAATTTAATATTTCCAGTGCCGACCAAGCACAAAAGATTGTTGATATTTTAAGTGATTGGTTAAAATAATTTTTTGTAGCCCGGATTAGACGAAGTCTAGTCCGGAAATACAACACCAATGCCGTACAATTACCCCCCATCTTGACAATAAACAGCTACTGAAGTCGTAAAACGTTCTAAAAGGCATGAGGATAATGTCTACAAATACCAAAAAAACCAATACGCCGACACCGTCATGTAATGAATGGTGTTTAAAAGAATACCAAATCTCTTTTGCATTTTTATAGCTCTTTGAAGAATGGCTGTATTTGAATAACGCCTAACGTTTACAGCAAAGATATTCCTGGTTTTCTCCATCAGGAATAGGACTTCTGGGCGCTTGCTGGAAATTTGAACTTAATTAAACACTGTTCCTTTCTTCGAGTTGGCTGGTGAGCATTCTCAACTCGGTTATTCAACCTTTTTTTCTGCTCCAAGAAGTTGTTCAAGAGTTCTCGCCATAATAATTACTCCTTATTTAACTTTTGCAAATGAGCTATAAACTCACTATCAGACACTATTGCCTAGAGAAAACTTAATATTTTTTCTCTAAAATATTTTAGTAACAATTCAGCCTCAGCTTCAGTTGATAAAGACTGGTCATACACCAATCCCATCATGTGATTCAGATGACTACTACGAATCAATAAATTAAATTGTTCAGGACGATTATAATTCCATAGTCCCACCTTATTTCCGCTGAGATTAATTAAGCTCTCAATCAAATAATCGGCACAAGAAAGTAAACCGCGCGAGGACTCCAGATTGTATTGATTAAAAATAAATTGCGGTTGTATATACTCCAAATGTGCCGCATCTTCAGTACGTAAAGGATGTTGAAAACGCTCAATCAAATAAAGCACTTGCATCTGAGTATTTTTAAGCGCTTGAGTCAATCCACTGTCGGGTTTGACTTCAAAAATAAAAGGAACATTATCCGCATAATATCCAATCATTTCCGGATCATTTAATCGACCTCGATTTGATTTCACCAAACTAATATAAATTTTATTTTGCTTATTTACCTCAGCCAAAGTAAGACAAAAGAGATGGAAATAAAAAGTATAAAGAGAAATACTATTTTTTCGGCAAAAAGTATGTACTCTTTCTGAATATTCATGAGGTAACAGTTGATAAACTACCCCGCCAACATAACTTACTGTTTGGAGTGGATGAATCAAAGGCAGTGGTTCCAACTGCTGATTAATTTCACTATAGTAACGCTCATATTCTGATTTATTGTTCTCATACAGCATCATTTCTTGATGATAGTCATGCAAATAATCACTCTTGTGTAGATTGGACTCCGAAGTATTTTTCTCCCCAAGATATGCGTTTTCCAACTTCTTAAAAAATAATTCTGCAGCAACACCATCCGCAATTAGATGATGAAAACGAATTAATAAAATCGATTGTTCATGATCGTCACAATGAACCAAATAACAACGAAATAAAGGGGCCTGCGTTACATCAATTGGATCTACTAATAACCGTCCTATGGTTTCACAAAGACTTTTATCCTTGATAACTTGCACTTCTGTGTTTGCTTTTGGATTAAAATTCCATTTAAGTGTTCCATTATCCTCACTAAAAAAGACTTGTAATGCAGGAGTATCATTTATCAATTCATTGATCGCTTGATTAAGCCGATCAATCTCCAAAACCCCGTCAACTTCTTTGAATACAGGAACATAATAAGGAGTCCTATCAGGATGCCCCTTAAATAATGGCCATAAATTGCTCTGCATTATCGTCGCATCATATAAAGCTAATGGCTTGTCTTCAACAAAATGAGCATTATTTTGTTCCTGAATCATTAAGGTATTCACCCAGGCATCTAATAAAGTATTAGCTAATGAGTCATCTATCCTATCGCGTCGATATTTCAAATTTAACTCTAAGCCTTGTGCTTTTAACAAAACTTTAAACGACAATAAACGCGGTTCATCTCCCCATAAATAACTTTGTATATTGCCATTTTTTAAAGCGCTTATTTGTAAGTGGGTATTAATCTTTAAGTCACTGCTCCTTTGAAAATCAAATGAAATCATAGGAGTAGCTAGACCCAGCTCTTTGAATACAGGAATATGGAAATATTGCTTTTCATGTAACAAAAATATTTGTTGCTGTAATCGTTGCGCAAGACTAAAGATATTCGCCTCACGAGCACCAACTAACAAAACATCATTCGAAGTGTCCCCAAAAACCGTGGCAAAGTCCCCATTTTCTCTTCCCGAGAAAAATACGATGACTCCTTGTCTCTCTTGCTTAAACTTATCGAACAACATAATAAACAGATTTGCTAAAATGTAGTTACTCAGTGAGAGTTTATTCTGCTCAATTAATGCCAAAGATGAATTCATATCTTTAAGTGCGATATTTGCCTGAATCACACCAGCTTCTTGAGGAAGCTGGGTCTCAAGCGCTAAAGGAACGTCTATAGAAACCCCCTGTAATTGCTGCGACCAAAATGTTTCAATTTCGCCATCAAAACGATTTAAAACCTGATCCCATTGCCAACTAACATAATCACTGTAGTTAATTACTTCATCCTCAAAATGCTCATCTTCATAATGGGCGATTACTTCTTTTATAAAGGATGTTGCCGTATGACCATCACAAATTAAATGGTGAAAAACAAGCAGCCAGCGATACTGAGCCTCACCATCTCGGATTAAACACGTTCTGAGCAAGGGGGCTTTACTAAGATTAAAAGGCATATTAAAAAACTCAGTAACCTTTTGCTCATCATACTCATCAAATAATTCCAGGGTGAGAAAACAATCATCATGCACATGCTGATTGACCTGATGTACAATTTCATGAAAACTGCAGCGTAAAATATCATGACGTTTCAGAACAAATGACAGCGCTTGTTGCAATTTATCTACTGATAATTTACCTGTAATTGCAAGTTCCATAGGAATCTGGTATGCCAGACTTTGAGGAGAATTTTGGATAAAATTCCAAATTTCCTGCTGTTGTAACGACAAAGGAAACGTATGTCTGTTTTTATAAACAGGAGACTGTACTAGGCTTTTATCCTGCTCAGTATTTCTAGGTTGCTGACTCAGTTTTAGCGCCAACTCTTGTGCGGAAGCATGATTAAACACATCCGCTGCTGAAATACGAGTATTTGGATACCTATGGTTAATTTTATAGATAAGTTGAGTCGCCATAATGGAATCCATACCAAACTCAAACCAATTATCCGTGAGCAAAAGTTCTCCTGAAGACAGCTTTAGAACTTCTTCAGCAATAATCAGAATTTTTTCTGCATTACATAGCTTATTATTATCCAAAGCATACGAAACATCAGGTACGGAAGATATAGGGGCAGCAATCAACGAAGGATCCCTTAAGAAATGATTCACGATTAAGTTACTTTCATTAATTTGCTGTTGAAAAATCATTTGTAATTCTGATTTTAACAACGGGGTAATACCCTTTTCAGCTAAGTAAGAAGTTAATTGCTGTTCATTACGTTTAAATAAGCCGGTGTTTTTAATCGGACCTAAAATTAATGATTGAGCAGGTAGATTTTTTTGGTGACGATGTATGCTCAACGCATGCAAAAATGCATTGGCTGTAGCGTATGCCGCTTGTCCTTGATTTCCTAATACCGCACTGAGAGACGAAATAGCAATAAACGCGTTAAGTGGATGACTCAGGGTTGCTTGATGCAAATTCCAAGCGCCAATGGCTTTGGCCCCTAGTATTTCCTGAATATCCTCTTTTGTAGTTTCCTGCCAAGGTTTATCATGAGCAACCCCCGCGGCATGAACAACCATGCCTAAAGGTGGAAAATCATCAGGAAGTCCCTCTATCAATTGCAAAAGAGCGTCATAATTCGCGATATTACATGAATAATACTTAATTTTAGTTCCTTGACTTCTTTGTCGTACTATTTCCTCACTCCAGTTTGGCTCTTGTTCTTTACGCCCAACCGCAATAATATAACGGGCTCCCAACACGGATAATGACTCAATGAGTGCTTGCCCCACATCACCGCCCGCCCCGGTAACCAAACATGAAAAATCGTCACTAATCTTCCGCTCCCCGTCAAAATTCTCCGCTACGACAGGACTAATATCTTGACGATAAAACACTTCTTGTTCCTTACGCAAAGCCCAATAATTTTCCTCCTTACTGCCAATAAATTGCATTGGATTAGTACCTGTATCATTTAAGTTGAATTCCAAATAATGAACAGGCCATAGTGGGTATTCTTGTTTTACTGATTTTAGTAAGGCCAATAAAGAAGTAGCAACCAAAGAATCATAATCAGCAAGTAATAGAACTCTTTTTCCCGAATGGTGCTGCACTAAGTATTGGATAAAATGAGTAAATGAAGCAGTTTCAAAGATCAGTTGCTCAGGCGCAGATTGGCAAAAATAAACAATCCAGTCAGCTTGTTGTATGAGATTCTCATGAGAAGGATCCACTGCATAATTCGCAGGAAGAAAGTTCATCGTCTTACACAAAAATAAAGAATTATGCTCGAATGATCTCGTACCACTCAAAAGTACATGCTCATTTTTTAGACTAATTAAAGGCAAATTAGGATTCACTTTCTGCCATTGTTGACGATATAAATAAGTCTTCCACATCTCACTGTTTTGAGAACTATTATCGCTATTTTTTGGAAGCCAATATTCTTTGCCACCAAAGGGGTATTTAAGTAATTCTTCATGGACAAAAGATGCATGCTTATTCAGCAGGTGCCATTTGATATCAACCCCTCTTAAATAAAAGGTTCCTAATGTTTCCATAATCCCTGGCCAGGGATTTTCAGGTTCACTCACCGAAGGTAAAACGATAAAGTCATGAACCATTTGTGCTTGCGCTACTAAAATAGGTTTTGGCCCTATTTCTTGACATAACTCCACTCCATGGGTCACCAAAGTATGAATTCCCTGCAAAAACTCCACAGTTTTTAACATGTGTGCACACCAATATTCCGTAGTGATTTGCCCATCGTTCAATAGTTCCCCTGTCACATTAGAAACAACTGCTATTTTTGCCGGGTGATACGTAATTTCGGCAGCAATTTTGGCAAACTCATCAACGATAGGTTTCATTAACGGTGAATGAAATGCGTGGGAAGTAGTCACTTTTTTACACCGAATTCCCTGCTCGCCACAGTAATTTTGACAGGCTAAAATTGCAGCATCTGTCCCTGAAACTACCGTTTGTTCCGGGCCATTTTTTAAAGAAATAACCAAATCATCAAAACGGGAAATAAATGGCTCTACTTCAGGAGCTGAAGCATTAATAGCCAACATCCCCCCCGAAACAGGTAACGAAGAAATTAATAATGCACGTTTGCACACCAAATATAACGCGTCATGAAGAGATAATATCCCCGCAATACAGGTGGCAACATATTCCCCCAAACTATGCCCCAACAACAAATTGGGCTTTAGCCCTAAATACAAGAACCATTGCGCTAAACTATATTCATAAACAAACAATGTTGGTTGAGCATATAAAGTATCATTAATATCCACATCCGATGGTGTATTTAATAACATTGTGCGTAAATCATAAGGAAGCCACTTTTGGGCAATAGCGCAACATTGTTCCAAAACAGCAGCAAACTCAGGGATAGTCTGGTATAAAACCGTCGCTACATTCGGTAGCAGACAACCTTGCCCAGTAAATAACCATGCCAACTGGTTACTTTTCGCAATGTTCCCTTCATGCCATTGCTGTTGCTGCAAAGCAGACAACCAACTAGACTGATCTTTGGCAATAATAAAAGCCCGATAAGGAAGGTGTGTTCTTTGAGTCAACGATTGATGACAGAGAGAAGGAAAATGAATTGCAGAATGCTGTTCACCATAAGCACGATAATTTTGTAGATATTGATGCAAAATTTTCGGCTCTTTGGCACTAACAACCCATAAATGTTCGGGTCGATTAATATGCTCTTTCTTCGGCTCCGCCATTGGCGTGTTGCCTAAAATCATGTGTGCATTGGTGCCGCTAAAACCAAAAGCGCTAATCCCTGCATAACGATGCTCATCCTCCCAGGGTATACAATGCATTGGAATAGACATGGCGTCGTGTAAATGCAAATTAGGGTTCAACTGGTGTAGATTTAAATGAGCGGGGATTTGTCCATATTTAATTGCCAACACCGTTTTAATGAATCCGGCCACACCAGCAGCAGCCTCAAGATGACCAATACGTGTTTTTACAGAGCTAACATACAAAGGATTAGTGCGTTCTTGAGCGTAACTGCGGCGAATACCCTCCCACTCAATAGGATCACCTAATTTAGTTCCAGTACCATGTGCTTCAACATGGGTAATTTGCTCAGGTCTTAAGTGAGCCAAATTTAATGAGGTATTCATCACATCCACTTGAGCCGCCAAATTAGGGGCGGTCAAACCGTTACTAGCCCCATCCTGATTCACTGCGCTACCATAAATCACCGCATGAATGCGGTTCCCATCGCGTAATGCATCACTTAGCTTTTTCAACACTACAATACCGCATCCCTCACCACGTACATAACCATCGGCACTAACATCAAAAGTACTGCAAAGATTATGAGGTGAAAGCATGCCACTTTTACAAAAAATAATGCTGCTTTCAGGTGATAGAATTAAATTAACCCCACCAGCAATCGCTAATTCACAATCTCCTGCCTGTAGCGCGCGACTTGCCTGATGGATACAGACTAAAGACGAAGAGCAAGCAGTATCAATGGCCATACAAGGGCCATTTGTTCCTAAAAAATAAGCAATTCGCCCTGCAGACGTAGCAAAACTGGTGCCTGTAGCCTGATAAGTATCTAATTCAGTGAGTGGTACTTGTTTTTGAATTAATTGATCATAATCATGTGTACTAATACCGAGATAAATACCGGTGTGCGAACCTTTTAATTCGCTTTCAACTAACCCCGCATCTTCCAATGCATGCCAGGTGGTACTTAATGTCAAACGCTGTTGCGGATCAAGGTATTCTGCCTCACGAGGAGAAATGTTGAAAAATTTTGCGTCAAAGCATTTTACATCATTTAAAAATCCCCCTTTAGCAGAATACATTTTACCTTTAGTATCGGGCTTGGCATCAAAATACAATCGATTATCCCAATGAGATGGAGGAATGGGTTCAATACTGTCCTCCTCTTTTAACAAACTCTGCCAAAACTCATCAACCCCATTAATATCCTGATAGTTTTTCCCTGGTAGTCGACAATCCATCCCAATAATAGCAATAGGTTCGTAGGCTTTGGATTCTACACATTGACTATTAGTCGCTTGATGTTGGGTTAAATGCACGCATAAACTATGAATATTGGGGAATTCCCAAGCTAACCAGGGATCAAGAGCCTGTGCAACAACCTTTTCCAAATCACTCATCATCGTTACTAATTGGATTGACGTAAGCCCATATTCAGAAAAAGCCCCGTTCACTTCAATTGCATCTAGAGGAGTGCCCGTCTGTGTAGCAATCCACTTCTTCAGCCAGAGTATGAGCTTGTTCTCCATCTCATCTGTATGCGTTACCTGCTCATTTTTGACTTTTTCTGTAAGTTGTTCCATCCATGCCAGTCGCTGAAACTCATCATTCAGATATGCTTGTTTACACGCACTGCGTTGAATCTTCCCACTACTGGTTTTTAATATTTTTTGCGGAGGTATTAATACAATATCGAATAAACCAACATCGGTCGTCTCAAGAACTGTTTTCTTGATTTTTGCAATAATTTCTCGATATTGGCTATCGTTAAGTTCTGCTTGAACTTCCGCGACCAACACGCAAGCTTCACCAGAATCTTGCGTTATTGAAAAAGCAGCGGCGCAATGGGGAATCACTGCGCGATCACTTTGATAACACACGATTTCTATATCCTGAGGATAAATATTGCGTCCATTTATAATAATTAAATCTTTGACTCGTCCACAAATGGTTAAACGACCATTATCATCCAGAAAAGCTAAATCCCCTGTTCTTAAAAATGGACCTTCAAGGGTATCAGCAGTAAATGCCTCAAATATTTCTTTGGTTTTTTCCGGATTTTTATAATAACCAGAGGCAACCGAATCGCCCCGAACCCACAATTCACCGACAGTATTAACAGGAAGCACCTGCAAATTATTAGGATCAACAATTCGAACCAAATATTCTTCTGGCACATGCCCACAACTGACTAACTCGACAAAAGTAGCAGGCTGAGTATTCTGAGTCCGTGTCACAATGCCTTTTTCCAAATCGTTTTTTTCAATATAAAATGAGCGTTCCTTAGCCATCTCAACAGAAATACAAAGGGTTGTTTCTGCCATACCATAACCTGGTTTCATCGTGTACTCTTTAAGGTTATAAGGCGCAAGTATTTGTTCAAAGAGTCGTATCGTTTCTGGTTTAATCGGTTCAGCACCATTGACAGTGCAACGCAGATGTGAAAAATCAAGTTCTAATGGTGATGGGGTCTTGGATTTTAATGCTTTAAGAGCCAAGTCATAAGAAAAATTAGGAGCCATCGTATATGTTCCCTGCTCCATACTCATTGCCTGGAGCCAGAAAAATGGCTTTTTTAAGAATGTAAACGGCTCCATAAATACACAGGTTCCACCTGTGTATAAAGGTAATAACGTATTTCCTATTAAGCCCATATCATGAAATATAGGCAGCCAAGAAACACATTTACTTACGGATTCATGTCCTAAATATTTTTCTAAAAGCTCAAGATTAGCACAAATATTCTTATGGGTTACCACCACGCCTTTAGGTGAGCCTGTAGAACCCGAGGTATATTGTAAAAAGGCAATATGTTCTGAACAAACCTCTGGCAAAGAGACGCTTAAGTCAAGTGGTTTTTGCGCCAAGCTATCCACGCAAACTAATGTAGTTCCCTTAGGAAATGCAAATTTATTTTCGTCACAATAGCTTTTTACCGCACTGGTAGTGAGAATCAATTGAGCAGAAGAATCAGTAATAATTTTGAATAAGCGTTGTAAATGCCGCACTTGGCGTGGAGGATAGGCGGTCACAGCAATATTACCCGAATGCAATACTGCGAGAAAAGACACAATATAATTGATGCTGGAATCAAACAACAGCAATATTGGCTTTTGCATTGTTTGATTTTTCTTCGCTTGCAAAGCCACTAATTTTTTTGCTCGAGATAAAACCTTTTCACCTAGTTGTTGATAAGATAACTCCTGGCTGCTTTGATAATCAGACTCCAAAAATTTTAAGGCTATCTTTTGAGGTTGAGTTTGCGCATAATGAAAAACCATATTTAATAAATTATTCTCAGAACTCATAGTAATTACTCACTTGATGCAAAGATAAACGGGTGACCAATGATCAGTATGATTAATTATAGAGCATAAAAATACGTTGTTATTCAAGCTATACTTGATATGAGCCAACAAGATCTATTTTGGACTTTTATCATGTCAAAAAAAATTGAGGATAATCAAACTATTGTACTGTTTGATTTTGACGGTACGATTACCAAAAAAAGTACCACCACTCCTTTTTTAAAATTCATTAGCGGGCACTCTTTTTTACTAAAACTACTTACCAAACTCCCTTCGCTGATTAGTTATCATTGTCATTTTAGTGGGCTTGATCAATTAAATAACATCATTGCATACACCTTCTTTAAAGGCTTGTCTCGTGAACATTTATACCAAGCAGGCGAGCACTTTTCTAATCAAATTATACCTTCTTTGATAAAAAATACCGCGTTGGAACGGCTGAAATGGCATCAAAATCAAGGTCATTATTGTATCTTAGCAACCGCAGCATTTAATGTTTATATTGATTATTGGGCTAAAATTAGTGGCTTTGATGCTACAGTTTCCACACAGATTCACTTTAATGCGCATGATGTTGCGAGCGGTACGATTCATGGGCAAAGTTGTTACGGTGCAGAGAAATTAAATCGTGTTTTAGAACTGATTGGAAATGAACCCCGTTTAATTTATGCCTACGGCGATAGCTCTGGGGATGCAGAAATGTTAGCCTATGCAACTCATGCGCATTACAGAATATTTAAATAAGCTTCTTGGCTGAGAGCCAATATCAGTCAGACTATTAATTTCTACAGAAGCGCGGAGAGCGATCTTAGGCGTTTAAAACATGATTTCGGTTCATTCGAGGGAAATTATCTTTTGGAAACGCTTTTTTATCCAAAAGTCACGTGAACCTAAAAATACTACACCGGCGATTGGCGTAGTTTTTTTAAATCACCTCGTCGCTGTTTACTAGCAAGTCGTTTCTTGACCGAGCCTTTAGATGGTTTTGTTTGCCTGCGCTTAATAGGTACTGAACTTACTTTTTTAATTAATTCAACTAAGCGAGCCAAAGCATCAGTCCTATTCTTCTCTTGGCTTCGATACTTTTGTGCTTTAATAATGATCATCCCATCGGCCGTAATGCGATTATCTTTTAATTGCATTAATCTGAGCTTATATTCATCAGGCAAATTAGACTGTTCGATACTAAAGCGCAGATGAATAGCGGTAGAGACCTTATTCACATTTTGCCCCCCAGCCCCTTGGGCGCGTATGGGGAGCAACTCAATATCTGATAAAGAAATGAAAATACTGTTTGTTATTTTTAACAAAATCATCCTGCACTAGAACAAATAAATGCTGATTGTATCTCAGGTGCTTGAATCATATCGAACAATTTTTTCTTTAATGCAGGTAAATCAGTAATGCTTCGAATAGTGCGTAAGACGTTCATAGTGGCAGAGCCTCAGCCTCCAGACCCAGTCTAATCAACCCATTCTAAACCAGAATGCATCCGTGTAAAATAATCGTCAACCATTGATTCTGAAACCATCTCCAAACGATCAGGATGCCAGTGAGGAGTCTTGTCTTTATCAATTAATAAGGCGCGGACTCCTTCATAAAAATCACGGCCATGCATGAAATGACTAACAAGGTTATAATCCATTTGTAAACACTGGTCTAAACTTAAACCCTTGGCTTTTTGCAATTGCGCCAATGTTACTTTAAGACTGATTGGTGATTTTTGTGACAGTGCATTATCAATGCTTACAGGCCACACTCCATCTAAATCTTGCAAAGAAGACTTAATCATTTCTACAGTAGAATGAGCAAAACAAACATCAATGGCCGGCTTAATCTGGCTTGGCTCTGCTGTAGAAGGCACTGCGGCATACTCATGCAAGCACTGATCAATTCCCTTAAATGCATCCACTGATAAATCCGTATTCTTTAACGTATTTAACAGGGCAGGAATTTGTTCTGAAGAGATGATTTGTTTTACTAACCCAGCCCTTAGTGCATCCTGAGGCCCCAGGCGGTTGCCGGTTAATCCCAAATAAATACCTAAATACCCCGGGCAGCGAGTTAACAAATAGCTAGCGCCGATGTCTGGAAAAAAACCAATACCTGTTTCAGGCATAGCAAAAACAAAATGATCGCTCGCAACAGGATGACTACCGTGTAATGAAATCCCTACACCGCCCCCCATAACCATACCATCGATCAATGAAATATAAGGCTTACCTAGATGATGAATAAAATGATTTAAACGATATTCATGCCCAAAAAATTGCATTTGCTCTGAGTCATTTAAGCGACCAGAAAAATAAAGTGAGCGTACATCGCCTCCGGCACAAAAAGCACTGCCCGGCACTGCCTGGACAACAACAGCATGAATGTTGTTGTCTTTTTTCCAAAGACTTAATTGTCTTTGCATACTCAAAATCATCGTTAACGTCAGTGCATTTAATGCACTGGGCCGATTTAAGGTGATTAATCCTAACGGACCTTCTTGTGTAAAAAGCACATCATCAGTCATCATTATATTCCCTTAAATTGTGCAACTCGTTTACCTAAAAATGCAGACACACCTTCTTGTTTGTCCTCAGTTGCACATGCCTTAGCAAAATGAATTGCTTCTAAATGCAAAGCATCTGTCAACGATAAGTCATAACCATGATCAATCGCTTCCATCACGCCAGCTACAGCAAGTGGAGCCATACTTAAAATACCTTGCAACATAGTTTTACCATGCGCCAACAAGGCTTCAGGTTCGACTACCTCACTAATTAATCCCCACTGCAACGCGGTTTCCGCATTGATAAAACGAGCGGTTAAGCATAAATCCAAGGCTCGGCCTTTGCCAATTAAACGCGCCAGACGTTGCGTACCACCATAACCTGGAATAACACCTAGTTTGACTTCAGGTTGACCAAATTGTGCCTTAGTAGAAGCAATTCTGAAGGTGGCCGAAATGGCTAGCTCGCAACCACCACCAAACGCAAAACCATTCACCGCCGCTAAAGAGGGTTTGCCTATAGTTTCTAATAAACGAAAAACTTCTTGGCCATAACAGGAAAATTCGTAACCTGTTTGCGCCGTACATTCAGCCAGTCGGTTAATATCAGCACCCGCACAAAAGGCCTTACCATTGCCAGTAATCATAATAGCTTTTACTTTGGGATTTGTTTTTGCTGCCATTAATAATTCTGCTAACGTAGTTAGCACTTCGGTACTTAAAGCATTTAATTTGTCTGGTCTGTTCAAAGTAAGCAACAAAATTCCCTGGCTATCTAATTCTTGTTCAATTAAATTCATTGATTTAACTCCTGTTAATAACGTAATTAGCACAAAACATAATCATCATCTAAAGTTGTTTTTGCAATAATTTCACGCATGATCTCATTCGTCCCTTCAAGAATTTGATGCACTCGTAAATCCCTAAAGATTCGCTCTATTTGGTAATCACGTAAATAACCATAACCACCATGTAACTGCATTGCTTTATCACTAATATGAAACGCAACATCCGTCGCTAAGCGTTTTGCCATAGCACAATACATTGGTGCTCGCGGATCATTTTTATCCATAGCATTCGCTGCCCGATAAACCATCAAGCGCGCGGTCTCATAATCAGTAAGCATGTCCGCAAAATAAAAACGTAATGCCTGCATGTCTTTCAATTGCTTGTGAAATTGTCTGCGTTCACGCATATACTGTTGCGTCAAACGCAAACAAGCCAGTGCCCCTCCCAAGGAACAGGAAGCAATATTCACACGCCCACCATTTAGTGCATTTAAAGCAATTTTAAATCCAATACCCTCATCACCGACGCGATTAACAATAGGAACACGGCAATTTTCAAAATAGAGCATGCAGGTTGGCTGATTCCGCCATCCCATTTTTTTCTCTAATTTACCGAAGGTTAACCCTGGAGTATCTTTTTCAATTAACAAACAACTGATTCCATGATGACTTTCATCCCCAGTACGCACCATACATAAATAAACATCACTGGCAGATCCTCCAGAAATGAAGGCTTTGGAACCATTAAGTACGTAATAATCACCATCTTTTATGGCTTTGGTTTTTAAAGAGGCCGCATCAGAGCCTGACTCAGGCTCTGTTAAACAATAACTGCTCAATACTTCCATGGCAGTTAATTTAGGTCCCCATTTTGCTCTTAATTCAGGACCGGCATAACGATCGATCACCGTGGTAACCATGTTATGAATAGAAAGATAAGCACTGGTGCTGATGCAACCAGTAGCTAATTGTTCGAATAATAAAGCCGATTCTAAGCGCGTTAATTGCGAGCCACCAATATCTTCGCGCGCCATCATACCGGCCATACCTAATGCAGCAGCTTCACGTAAAATATCAATAGGAAAGTGACTATGGTCATCCCAGGTGTCTGCCATAGGGGCCAATTTAGCGCGCGCAAAATCAGCGGCCATTGCCCTAATCTCTTGATGTTCTTCAGTGAATTCAAAATCCATAAACCATCCTTAGAAAATTTTGTTATAACAATACTATTAATGTAATATTATTGCTAATTTTTCATTGCCATAAAAGATAATGCTGCAAAAATTACCCCGCTCTTTTTATGAACGCGATACCATTATTGTTGCCAAAGAACTTTTAGGGAAGTACCTCGTTCACCACGAGTGCATCGGGAAAATCGTTGAGGTTGAAGCCTACCTTGGCCAACATGATTTAGCCTCACACACATCCAAAGGCCATACCCCAAGAACAAAAGTGATGTTTGGTAGCGCAGGTCATGCTTATGTCTATTTAATCTATGGCATGCATTACTGTACCAATGTGGTTACTGAACGCGAAGGCATTGGCTCAGGCGTCCTGCTACGTGCCGTAGAACCAATCCAAAATGTTCTAGGGCGCACACAAGGCCCCGGCTTACTCTCTAAAGCCATGCATATTGACAAGCAACTGAATGCGCATGATTTGACTAGCAATACCTTTTATATTGCCGCAGGAGAAAACGAAGAACCATTGACCATTGTCGAAAAACCAAGAATCGGTGTGCATTATGCAAAAGATTGGGCTGAAAAATTACTGCGCTTTTATATTAAAGATAATGCTTTTATTTCCAAGCCATGATGATATGATTGGCACTCTTAAGCGCTCGTGAAAAAATAAGAATACGCACATGGAAACTTTAGCCCCAACCACGACAACCAATAAAAGTGCCCTTGCAGTACTTAAAGAATACTTTGGTTTTGATACGTTCAGAAATCCGCAAGAAGACATTATTAAAGATGTTATAGCAGGCAATGACGTACTTGTTTTAATGCCCACTGGTGGAGGAAAATCTCTTTGTTATCAAATACCTTCGCTTGTTAGACCCGGTGTAGGTATTGTGGTTTCCCCATTAATTGCCTTAATGGAAGATCAAGTAACCGCACTAAGATTACAAGGTATACGTGCAGCGTACTATAATTCCTCGTTAACCAGCGAAGAAGCCAAAAAAGTATTGGCCCAATTACATAATGATGAATTGGATTTACTGTATATTGCTCCAGAACGTCTTATTAGCACCGCTTTTCTCGAACGTTTACAAGAATGCCACATTTCCCTATTCGCTATTGATGAAGCCCATTGTATTTCCCAATGGGGGCATGACTTTCGTCCTGAATACGCAGCTTTAGGTTTGTTAAAAGAGCACTTTCCCACTATTCCGATTATTGCCTTAACCGCTACAGCAGATAAACAAACACGTCAGGATATTGTCGTAAAATTAAATTACACGCCCAAAAAATACATTGCTTCATTTAACCGTCCTAACATTCATTATAAAGTGGTTCCCAAAACCAATGCGGCCAAGCAATTAAATCAATTCTTACAATCAGTTGAGCAACAATCTGGTATTATTTACTGTGGTACGCGTAATAGCGTTGAGAGTCTTGCTGAAAAGCTACAAGATATGGGCTTCAAAGCACGCGCCTATCATGCCGGTCTTTCACATAAAGAACGCAAAGAAGTACAAAATTTATTTCGCTATGATCGCATTGATATCGTGGTTGCCACGATTGCCTTTGGTATGGGGATTGATAAGCCTAATGTTCGTTTTGTTGCACACCATGATTTACCTAAAAATATTGAGGGTTATTATCAGGAAACAGGCCGTGCCGGGCGTGATGGCTTGCCTGCGCAAGCGCTACTTCTCTACGATGCAGCAGATAGCGCCAGACTACGCTCATGGATTATTCATACGCCACTGGATGAACAACGCCGAGTAGAAACCAACAAATTGAACCACATGCTGGCTTTTGCAGAAGCCTCCCATTGCCGACGTCAAATCTTACTGCGTTATTTTGATGAGCCCTGTGATAGCGAATGCAAATACTGTGATGTATGCGACAACCCACCGATAACCGCCGATGCAACTGAAGATGCGCAAAAATTTTTATCTTGTGTTTATCGTCTACGCCAAAACTATGGCTTAACCTACACCATAGAGGTATTACGTGGCAGCGCCTCTGAAAAAATCAAACAATTTGGCCATGAACAATTAAGTACCTTTGGTATTGGTAAAGATAAGTCCCCACATTACTGGAAACAACTGGCTTGGCAACTCATCCATAAAGATTATTGTTTCCAGGACATTGCTCATTTCAATGTATTAAAGCTTACACAAAAAGCGATTCCTTTACTCAAAGGAAAAGAAAAAATCGCGCTGACCATTCCCAATAATGACCTTAAGGGCAGCAAGAAGAAAACGAAAGAACGCCGCTCAGGAGAACCGAATAATAATCCTTTGTTTGAAGTATTACGTGCCTTAAGACGCAAACTTGCCGATGAAGAAAATAAGCCTCCATTTATGATCTTCAGCGATGCCACATTACATGCAATGACGGAAGCAAAACCGCAAAATACCGAACAGTTACTTGCTGTGCCAGGAGTTGGTCAACATAAATTAGCTCATTATGGCAATCATTTTCTCAAGGCTCTACAAGAATACAGCATAGAGTAATTGCACTAAATTTTTCCTTACGATATTCTGGATCTGTTGATATTTCGCAATTTTTCATTTCTATTCACACTAATAAGGAAGTTAGGGTGATTAGAAGTGGTGCCTAAGACTTATTTTACGTTGCTCACCAAACAAAGGAGTTGCTATGAGTTTACAAGATGTAATAAAAAAAATTGAAAACGATCGTAGAATTGGTGTGTTTTCAAAATCTGATAAAACAATGGATGGTAAACATACCTACCAAATACCCTTTAAACTTAAACCATCACAGCAAGTATTAGCGCAACTGGGAAGCATTCAAGATAATACGAATCCATTATTAACTACCAAAGGAAGCATTAAAGCTTCAGGTAATCCAGATATTAGCGTAACAAGTTTCGCCCCTGAAAAATCGAAAAATAAATTAACCATTGCTGATACAGCAATTGACAAACTATTAAACAGTGCTCGTATTTATGTAAACACGCATCTATTTCCAGCCGGATACTATGAACGAGTAATACAAGAGCATTTAACGACCAAAGAAGATTTACCAGAAGAAAATAAAGGTATTGATTGGGAAAATCTTGCTGTAGGAATATGTCACGCTCAGGAAATCCACTTACTTGTAGATACCATCGCCAGCGATAGTCACCCTGCAAGAGCACATACTACGGTGCTACCTGATGGAACCTCCATCACCGAAAACACGCCAGCACTTTTATTACTTTCAAACCCCATCTTAAATCTGAGCAAAAGTCATACTAAAGCCCTAAAAACTGAAGAAGAACGAATTAAATTTATTGCTGGCATGTATCGCAATCTGTTTCATGCCGCAACCAGTCAAGGGCGCAATTACATTGTCATGCCCGCAGCAGGCTTGGGTGAACATGGAGGCACCCCAAAGACGTACTTTAAAGTGTTGATGACCGTGGCCCAGGAGTATCCTGATTTAAACATTATTTATAATGCCGGCGATCACGAGAAAACTTTTGATAAAGCCTTAAAAGAAGGCTTTAAAGATGAAGTCTTTAAAAACAACAAAAAACCAATTAACGTAGCGCGGACCACCAAAAATATTATTTTTGTCGCCGCTCAATTAACCTCTGAGAATCAACTCTGTGCAATTCACAATCCATCCAGCTGTAATGTTGTTTATGGCAAAAGTGATGTTGGCGAACACTGGCAATCAGCAGATACCAAACTGCGTAACATTTTTGGTAAAAATCCAGGGAAAACACTGCAAGCTTATATAGGAACCGTATCTACCGCCCCATTAGGCAGCTATGGTGTCAATCCAAAAGCATATAGCCGCATTGAAGAAAATTATTTAGATAATACGATTGTTTTAAATAGAAGTAGAACTAATTCAACGGCAGATCATGCTCCAGTAAATTCTATTCCTGCCTCAAAAACAGAAGAGAACAATAACAGTAAAACGCTCCCTGTCCCTCCTCAATCAAAAACGTCAACAGAAATACCTGTGGTGACGAAACCCGCTACTGAGGACGTACTGAAACAAACACCAGAGCAATCGACTCAAGTACCACCACCACCAAGGCAAGAGGATACTACGAAAAAAGCTGATAAATCCTCACCGGATGTACCAGTAGCAACTGACAAAACATCTACTACAGATCAATCAAGTACATCAGGAAAAATCTCAGGCCCAGGTTCAAGTGGCATCTTCCCACCTTTGCCTAAACAAGAGCCTAATAAATCAACAACAAATAAAACGACAGAAAGTAAATCATCACTGACAGAAGAACAACTTAAAGAAATTAGGAAAACCATTGATCAATTAACAGGAGAGATACAAAGCTGTTGGCCTTATCCAAATAAACGCGTAAAACAGATCAAAATCGATGCGCTAAATGCGTTAATAATTAATGCGCAAAAGATGACAGTTACCGAAGCAGTTACCGCAGCAAAAGCAGATTATCCTCGTGCTGCCGAAGGCCGTATTAGTACGCGTACTGCCGATTTATTCCATAAATTGGAGAATCCACCTGCAAATAAGGTACAACTATAGGAGAGGTAAGCCCATAGCCATCAAATTCCTTTCTCCCAATAATGGGCAAAGGCGTGTCAAGCGAAGGGGATTAACCGTATCTATCCTCGATTCATTCGGGCTGAGGAAGCACTTTAGTGCTTCCTCAGCCCGAACGGGTCTGGAAGGCATTTATGATTTTTTCGAAGAGAAGGGAGTTTTAACTTAACTTTTCGGAAAAGATGCTCATGATCAATTAATAAAGAACCAGCTCGCGCAATAAGGTCGTAGCATAAGTGCCCGCTGGCAAAATAAACGACAGCTCCGCAGTTTTGTCTGCAATAACACATTCAACTTGCTCTGCATGCAAAATGTTTGCTCGCCAGGCCTCATCTAATCCAAGCCGCTCTAAACCTGCCAACCACGGTAACCAATCAGCATATATTTGATTAATCAGGACAAAGGCATCCCCTTTAGCTTTGTGTCTGCTTTTTCCAGGTAGTGGGCTTGCTGGAGAAATATCTTTCTTTATTATGCGCTCATAGAACTCTTCCTGGATCTCATCAATAACAAAAATACTATTTGAACCACTAAGCTGCATTACATCTCCGGCCAGAGGCATATTCCAATTTTGCTCACGCACACGTTGTGCTAAGATTAAATTGAAGATCCATGAACGTGCAGCAGAGCAATACATGCCTTTAAGAAAACGATCGTTAACCTTGCGACCATGAACAAGCAATTCTTCTGCTTTAATTAAATTACCCGCTTCACGGCCAAATCGTTGCTCACCAAAATAATTAGGCACACCAAATTGCTTCACTTGCTCAATACGCTGCAGTAAATCATCTTCACTAGAAACTTCGCGCAAACGTACTATAAATTGATTGCCCGTTAAAAATCCTGGCCGTAACTTTTTATGATGGCGGGTGCATTCCAATACCCTCCAGCCTGGTGCTGCGAGTTGTTCAATACCCGGAATTTCCTCCCCGGGTGCATGCACACTAAGCCACTGCGTCGTTAATGCTTGTCGATCTTTTAATCCGGCATAACTGATCAATTTCATTGGCTTATGAATTAAGCCTGAAAGCGACTTAACCACCTCTTCAGTAGTCAACCCTCTTTTTTCAATTTTTAAAATAATGTGTTCACCTTGACCACTAAATGGCGTATCAAAAAACTCATTAACCTGAAAATCATCAGGAGTATATTTAAAAAGTGCTGTCGATTTGGGCAAATCATAAACACGTGGCCAATCTAATGAATACATTGCAACTACCTTTTAAAAAAAAAATCCAAAATACGTATAAAATCAAAGATTTTGGTACATACTTAAAAAGAATTCGTAAACTCTATATTAATTAGGGTCCGCTTGACCTTCGCTAATTAAGGTGAAAAAGGGTTGATTTTCGGGTACCGAAAAACAGCGAGTTTTCGTCAAAATAGCAAAAGTGTCAACAACCCCTTTGTTAAATAGGTGGATTAACAATGAAAACAGAACACGCGCCAATACGTAAAGCAGTATTTCCAGTTGCAGGTCTGGGGACACGATTTTTACCTGCAACAAAAGCCGCTCCTAAAGAAATGCTATCTGTTGTTAATAAACCTCTAATTCAGTATGCCGTTGAAGAAGCATATGCCGCAGGCATACGTCAAATGATCTTTGTCACCTGTCATAATAAACGTGCCATTGAAGATCACTTTGATCTTGCCTATCAACTTGAAAATGAACTCACCGCTCATCATAAAGACGAACTCTTATCCATAGTGCAATCGGTGAAACCGGAGGATATGGAATGTTTCTTTGTACGTCAACCTAAAACTCTTGGCTTAGGCCATGCGGTGTTATGTGCGGAAAAAATAATAGGTGAAGAAACTTTTGCAGTGATTCTTGCCGATGACTTAATGATTGGGGAGCCGCCGGTTTTACAACAGATGACGAAACTTTATGAACAATATGGACACTGTATTATTGCTGCCGAACATGTTCCTTCAGAAATGACAGAGCAATACGGCATTATTCAGGGCATTCCCTGGGAAAAAAATATGTCAAAGGTGCAAAATCTGGTAGAAAAACCCTTACCTCATCTTGCCGCCTCAAATACAGCTATTGTCGGTCGTTATATTCTTACTGAAAAAATCTTTGCGCAAATCAAGGCATTACCCAAAGTAGAACATAAAGAAATTCAACTGACTGATGCAATCAATAGATTGCTCAAAGAAGAAACCATTTTAGCCTATCATTATCAAGGCAAACGCTATGATTGTGGCAGTGTATTTGGGTTTTTAAAAGCAAATGTAGACCTAGGAAGAAGTCACCCAATTGAAGGTGAACGCTTTTCCAAATGGCTTTTAGAAGAGCATAATAATTAATAAGAGCTGTTGACATTTCGCGAGCTTGAGCGAAAATGGGTTGATTTTCAAGCATCTGAGCACAGAAAACTAATTTCTTTGTGTCAAGATAGTAGAAATGCCAATAGGCCCTAATTAATAGAGAATTAGATATGGAATATCCAACAAAAAAAAATGCATGGAAAAAACTGGAGCAACACGCAAATAATTTCATTAAAATTTCCAATGCATCATCACCGCACTATCATGCAGTAAGTGACAATATTACTCTTGATTACAGCGGACAACGGATTGATAATGAGATTATTAATACACTGCTCGAACTTGCTATAGAAAGCAATCTTCAGGAACAAATCAATGCCTTATTAGCAGGGTATCCAATTAATAACACTGAAAATAGACCTGCCTTACATACTGCGTTACGCGCTCATGATAATGAAATAATACACGTCAACTCGCGAAATGTGGTAGCCGATGTTGTTGAAGTTCGTCAGCAGATGAAGCGCCTATCAACACAAATCAGAAATGGCGAATGGCTTGGCTATTCAGGAAAACCCATTACAGATGTAGTGAATATTGGCATCGGTGGCTCAATGCTCGGCCCATTTTTCTGTGTTGATGCATTTAGCGATTATGTAACTGATAAATTAAAATTTCATTTTATTGCAGAAATGGATCCCAAAGCCTTCTCCAGAGTTAGCGCCAAACTTAATCCCGAAACGACTCTGTTTATTATTTCTTCAAAATCATTTACAACCCCTGAAACCTTATACAATATGGAAAAAGCTTTTGCTTGGATGAATCAAAAACAACATTTTGACAAACACTTTATTGCAGTAACTGCTAATGTAAAAAAAGCCCAAGAATATGGATTTAATAATGTACTGGCCATATGGGATTGGGTTGGTGGCCGTTATTCTGTATGTTCTTCGATTAATTTGATCACCTGTATCGCTATAGGTTTTGAACAATTTTCAGAAATGCTTACTGGCGCAAAGATGATGGATGAGCATTTTCGCACAGCCACGTTTTCTGAGAATTTGCCAATTCTTTTAGGATTGTTAGGTATTTGGAATATTAATTTTTTAAAAAATAATAACCATTTAGTACTCACCTATTCCGAGGATTTAGAATATTTTGTTCCTTATCTGCAACAGCTTGATATGGAAAGCAATGGAAAATCAATTAATAAACAGGGACGACGTGTCGATTATGATACGGGTCCTATCATTTGGGGTGGTCCTGGCAATCAAGCGCAACATAGTTACTATCAACTTTTATGCCAAGGTACTCTAAAAATAGCAACCGATTTAATCAGTGTGAAAACATTTGATGATCACGCGATAAATAAAATCTGTCTTGGGCATCAAAGAGTATTAACACAGGGCGTGACTGGTGAAGAAAATCCACACAGTTATGTGGCCGGTGCAGTGCCTGTAAATCACTTATCAATTGCCGATTGCACACCCAGAGCCTTTGGTTCTCTAATCGCTTTATATGAGCATAAAATTTTCGTGCAAGGGGTGGTTTGGAATATTAATTCTTTTGATCAACCCGGTGTTGAAAGTTCTAAAAAGATATTTAGGGAATACGCCTAAGTTAGCTTAAGCTCAATCATCAATAAAAAGGTTCTTGCAAATAAGAACCTTTTCGCACGAAATAAGACCATTCCTTGACACAAACCCAGCCCCTTTGCTATCTTTTTTAATTAATAAAAAAATATGAATCAATATGATTAGTAAAAAATCAATAGCAATCATTGGTGCAGGACATCTAGGCAGCGCGTTAATTCGCGGTCTAATCAAAAGTGGCTATGGAGAAAAATTCATAATTGTCAGTAATCGCAATCATGCTAAATTAAATCGCCTGGTTAATGAACTCGATGTTGTCCCCGCTAAAAGCAATAGTAAGGCAGCCGAGGATGCTGACATCCTTATTCTGGCGATAAAGCCCCAATTCATGCACGATGTCTGTATGGAAATTGCAACGAGTGTTCAAATAAAACGTCCATTAATCGTTTCTCTAGTTGGTGTTACCGAAATCAAACAAATTGCTCTATGGCTTGGCGCTCACGATCTACCTATTATACGTGCCATGACTAATACACCAATGGAATTTGGCAAAGGCACCTCTGCTCTTTTTGCCAATAGCATAGTCAATACAGAGCAGAAGCTATTAATTGAAAATATTTTCAACGCGGTAGGCTCACTATTTTGGCTTGATGAGGAACAACTCTTAGAGCCACTCACTGCAGCAATTGGCAGTGCACCTGCTTATGTACTCTTATTCATGGAAGCGCTCCAAAAAGCAGCCATGAGTCAGCATATCCCTGAAAAACTTGCCAAAAAAATAGCTTTTGATGTTGTGGCTGGTACTGCCGTCCTGGCAGAACAATCCGGCCGTTCTTTTGCAGACTTACGTGCGGGTGTTACCACACCCAATGGAATTACAGAGCATTCTTTAAAAGAACTGGTTATTGATGATTTTTTTGATGATTTCAAAAAGGTTTACCAAGCTGCTAGTGAACGCATAAAAAAAATTAAAGAACCGCAAATTTAATCTTAAATTAACGTGAGTTTTGGATAAGAAATAGAGGAATATCTTAGCTCACAATGATCCGTTCGGGCTGATGAGATATTTATTACCGTCTCGAAGCCTTGCTAATCTTGACGGCAAGGCTTCGAGACGGCGCCGGGCACCGCCCCCTTCAGACCTCATGGAGCTAATGAGCCACCTTTATCAGAGTCAAGTGAATTAAGAGCAGTTAATGTATCCTCTGCGGCACTTTTGGATTCAGAAGCTTTAAGTTGAAAGAAATTAGTACGATAGCCAAAAGTAGTTACAGTACTCACTACATTGCCTAACTTCTTCAAAAGATTAAGTAGATAATTACCCCAGCCTAAATCTTTTTCTAATATAGGAAGTGCCTCATTTATTGCAGCATCACATTTTTGTTTGAATGCAGTCTTGGCAACTTTTAAATCTACAGCTGGATTAGCTATATTGCTAATAAGCTCATCGCGCGCGTTGTTTAAGGCCATTAACAGCTCAGATGCTTTGGCATGAGCAGCAGGCCATTGATGTTGCTCAACCCCGCCTATTTTATTCTCCAGACCAAGCAAAAGATTATTAATTTTATTTTTTAACCCAGCCCCAGTTCCTATTCTGTTTAATTCTGCCTTAGCACCTGCATGCCCTTGGGCTGCTGCACGTTGAAATTGCTCTACTGCCGCTACCTTATCTTGAGCCACCCCACGACCAGAAGCAAACCTTAATCCTAGGCTATATTGAGCCTTCGCATACTCCTGAGCTGCTGCAAGGCGGTACTGCGCAACTGCTGCTTCATCATTTTGTTCAATCCCTCGGCCATTGGCAAGCATAAACCCTAGGCTATATTGAGCAGGCGCATACTCCTGAGCTGCCGCAAGGCGGTACTGCTCAACTGCCGCTTCATCATTTTGCTTAACCCCACGGCCATTGGCAAGCATAAACCCTAGGTTATATTGAGCAGGTGCATACCCCTGGGCTGCGGCAAGGCGGTACTGCTCAACTGCCGCTTCATCATTTTGCTTAACCCCACGACCAGAAGTAAGCCTTAAACCTAGGTTATATTGAGCAGTCGCATCCCCCTGCGCTGCAGCAAGACGGTACTGCGCAACTGCCGCTTCATCATCTTGTTCAATCCCGCGGCCATTGCCAAGCATAAACCCTAGGTTATGTTGAGCAGGCGTATACCCCTGGGCCGCGGCAAGGCGGTACTGCGCAACAGCTGCATCATCATCTTGCTCAATCCCACGGCCATTGGCAAACATAAACCCTAGGTTATATTGAGCAAGCGCATGCCCCTGGGCTGCGGCAAGGCGGTACTGCGCAACTGCCGCTTTATCATCTTGCTCAATCCCACGGCCATTGCCAAGCATAAACCCTAGGCTACATTGAGCAGGCGCATACCCCTGGGCTGCGGCAAGACGGTACTGCGCAACTGCCGCTTTATCATCTTGCTCAATCCCTTGGCCATTGACCAGCATAAACCCTAGGTTATATTGAGCAGGCGCATGCCCCTGGGCTGCGGCAAGGCGGTACTGCTCAACTGCCGCTACTTCATCTTTAGCTATCCCATTACCAGTGGAATATCGCTTCCCTAAAGCACATTGCGCCTCAGCGTCTCCAGCATTGGCTTTTTGAATCAAATCTGTAATTTCAAGGGCATTTAAATCGGACATAAGACACTCTTAACCTAAAGTATAAATTTAATTAAAGTATACATGAATGATTTACAATTGGTCAATATGGGCTTTAATTGAAATGAGGCAGTGCACGCATCATTTAGAAAGACAAAGCCGATGAATCAGATCCAAAATGCCATCCTCTACCGCCTGGTCACACGCAACGTATATACTTCGCTGCACCTACAACCAATTTGGATGCATTTGGACTTGCCTACGAAGAGATTGACAAAGATGGCAACATCGTTGGTCCCCCTGCAACCGATGTCGCACAGTTTGATCCCCAAAAACCCTCTATCTGCTTACCCTTGGGTCCTGAAAACACACCAACAAAAGAACGTTGGCAACTTGTTAACTTAGCTTTGGAAGATCATAATTTCCACTTATACCAAGTAAAGTTTCACCTTCTTCGTTTGGATGATATCTCTGGAGAATACGTTCCCTACAGTAAGCGTTTGATGATCGACAATGTGCCATTGGCACCTGCGGCAACAATCCTCCAGATGATAACAGCAATCCTATCCCTGACTTTCATAATGGCCTTTGTAAACCCAAAATTGTCACCGTTGAGGTTCCTTTTGCTGTCGCCGGAGATTTTGTGTATCACTGCCACATCCTGGAACATGAAGATGGTGGCATGATGGCTCGAATTAGCGTGAAATCCACATCCTAAGACCCAAGTAATGCGGGCTTTATCGAAAATAGAAAATCCAAATTATACTGTCGCCCCAAAAAATAACTATGCGATTGAATAATGATCATTTTTAAAGGGCGTCACTTTCCCAAAGAACTCATAAGGATAACAGGTTGTAATACAAGGTCTTAGTCTAGCACGGAACCACACGACAGTTTACCGACAGAGTCGGCCTGTGCGCCACAGGCGCCTTGAGGTTGTACGGTGAACAATCTCACACGACCCGTAACCATATAAGAAATACCTAATGTACAAATCAAAAGAGCTGCATTTAGAATATCGAGTAAAAATTGTTTCCATACAGGGCTATTTTTGAGTGTTGGTTCGGATTTTCTAACATATTTTTTAACACTATGGATAAATTGATTCGAATCTCCAGTTTGAATAAATTCTTTTTTTGTATCTGATAAGGCATCATGTAATTTTTTACCCTCTTCAGCAACAACCAGATTAGATTTTGTTTGTAGTTCCGTTTGCATTTTATCCAATGTATCCTCAAAACCTGATTTAAGTACATCTAAAGATCGTTCCTCGCTTGCAGAATGATTCTGCTCATCTTTTTTAGGTTGGATAGTTGAAGACATATCAAGTTGATGAGGAACTTCAATATCAAGTTCAATTGAATTCTGCACACTGGAGGAATGCACATCATTGTTTGTTTGAGTATGTTCAACAGGAGATACAGGACTCTCAATTATAGGATTAGGGATTTTTTCTTCAGTAGTATCTTGTGATAATTCTGCTTTTTTTGAATTGATAGAATGCTCTTGAAACGGTCTTTCATCTGAAATATCCCAATGAATCTCAAATGCATCTATGGTTTCTATAGGTGTATATTGCACCCAATTTGGTGTTTTACATTGTTTTCTTAAATCATCTAAATAATAGCGAGCTTCTGGATGCTTGATGTGTGTTAGTAAATAATCTAGAAAACGATAACTTTGAAATACCTCAGGTAAAGATTGGCGGGCCTGTCGTAATATGTCTAGCTCACCTGAGTTTAAAACGTGCAGAAATTTTGGAAGTTGTAACGTAGAGCCTTTATGGCGATCACTTATGCTGGTTACCGTAGAAAAATTGATTTGATGTGCGCCATAAAAATTAAATTCAGCAGTGTCAGTTAGGTTTTTTTCAATATCAGTTAAAAAACGAACTAATGCTTCATCATCTAATTGACTTACTTTTTGATAAAATTGATCAATATAAGCTTGATCAGTTTTTCCGGTTGCAGCATCTGTCATTCTATCCATAAATCTAAAAAAATTAAGCGTGAGGATTTCATGTATTCGCTCAAGATCATAGGCAATAAAAGTTGATTTTAAAGATCGAGCAATGTGTGTTAAGCCCCCCCATTGACCATTAATTATTTTTAAATAAGCACTTCCAGTATCGGCGCACCGAACAAATCCAGTATGATCAAAATATAATTCTGTATTTCCTAACGAAACATGCCTTACTTTATTGCCAGTTTGATATTCAAGATCCTTTTGTTTATAAAAAGCAGAAGGCTTTGTTTGCAATAATTTAGGCAGATCAAATTCAATAATAATCGCACCAGATGCTCTAGGGTCAATATCTTGTGGCCCTAAACAGACAACATTGCCATCTCCATTTAAAATATCACATGTCATTAAAGCTGCTGGATTAAAAGTCATATAAAAATCTAGCAAGGTTCGACGACCATACAATGCATCATCAAATACACTCTGTAGCGTACTACGAGATGTAATATGTTTTACGGTAGAAAATGCAGCTACTTTTTGTGCGGCATCCATAATTCGCTTGGATAGATTTGATTCACATTTCGGTACATAAGGGGTATTTGCATCCTGCATGAGCTCTTCAGCTGTCATCTTACGCCAATTTAATTCTCTAGCATGCACTTCCTCAATGCGATGAAGCTCTTCTCTTTGTCGTCTTTTTCCTCGAATATGGCGTTGTGCTTTTAATATAAATGGTTCCAATGTTTTTAAAGCGACTTTTTTCATCGTTTTTTGGGCTTCTTGTTCGCGAAGCTTAATTTTTTCAGGTACTGATTTTCCTTCAAAAAAGCTTGCAGGAGGAGTTGGAACGTACTTTTCAAATAAATCAATAAGGAAATGAGCGTTTGATAAATAGACTTGTCGTATAATCTCAGGAGACACATCCATGAGGTATGTTCCTGTTTCTTTAGTTTGTAGATCTCCTGCATTACTCCCATAAAGTGACGCTTTTAATATTTGCTCTATCTGTTGGAGCCTTTGTTTTTGGTTTTCTGGAGAGTCCTTGAAATAAAGCTCTAATTGAAGCCACAATTTGCCAGCTTCATCGTATTTAAATATTTCTTTTTGTTGCACAGATGTTAAAAATTCTGTTGTAGCCAATCCTAGTGGTTGAGAAAGAAGCAATCCTCTATTATTAGAAGATATCAACATTTCTCTTGAGAATGACTCAAAAAATTGTATTTCTATATCTCGCATAAACCAGCCCTACTTTAATATTAAGCTTCCATAGTATAACATTATTGCACAAAATGACATTTTTTGTGCATGCCCCCAGTCCTGTAATTTAACCCAAGATTCGCGTGCCTCCTGATTTCTTTGGAATTAAAACTCCCATCACGGATGGCGGAAAATAGCTACCCGATGGGCATCGTCATTAACTTTGAACTAAACTATACTTTATTTATCGTATGAACAAGATGCTAGAAAGGAAGTCCAAAAGATGGCTCTGTCGAAAATAGAAAATAGAAAATAGAAAATAGAAAATTCAAATTATACTGTCGCCCCCCAAAATAACTACTCGATTGAATAATGATCATTTTTAAAGGGCATCACTTTCCCAAAGAACTCATATTGATGGCAGCTTGCTTATCCACTGAGCTACCGAAACATTGAGGAATTGAAGGAAGAGCGTCCAGCTGATGTAGATCACTCGACAGTTCAAAAATGGGTTGTTTATTATGCGTCGCTGTTGGAAGAGTCGTTCAGGAAAAGGAAAAAATCGGTAGGCAGTAGTTGAAAAACTCAGGAAATACTCCTGCTTAGAAGCGATTTTATAATCTTACGGCCTAATTACGTCTACTAAATGGCGCTCTTAACTTGATAAAAAATTTTCGACGAAACCAAAATAACATTCATAACCCTAGGGCGTGTTTTTAAAGTTTTTCAAACGGTTAAAAATTTGGTAAAAAGGCTCCATATTAAAAGTGGAGTAACTGGATGTCACGATTTGTCATTGATGACGCTATGTGGAATAAATTAGAACAATTATTGCCGTCCCCCAAAGGTCGTCATGGGAAAAATGATCGATTATTTATCGAAGCGGTTTGCTGGATAATTAGGACTGGAGCACCATGGAGAGATTTGCCACCGAATTACGGAAAATGGCAAAGCGTATATGGTCGCTATAATCGATGGGTTAAAAAAGGAAATTTCAATGGAATACTTGAAATTTTAAAAAAAAGATGGAGATCACGAATGGCACATGATGGATGGTAGTGTTATTCGAGCACATCAACATGCCGCTGGAGCGCAAGGTGGTCAAGAGCAACAGGCACTTGGTCGAAGCAAAGGTGGTTTTAGTTCAAAAATTCATGCAAAGGTTGATTCCTTTGGATTACCTCTAGGCTTTATTTTAACACCTGGCCAAGAAAATCAGATTAAAACAGCCAAGGAATTATTGGGGGATGAACTCTCTGAATATTTGTTGGCTGATAAAGCTTAGGATAGCAATGAATTACGAGAAGAGTTAAAAAATCGAGGAACCATAGCGGTCATTCCATCTAAAAAGAATCGCATCATCCCTATAAAGCATGACATCCATATATATAAAGAGCGTAATTACATTGAACGGTTTTTTAATCGCATTAAAATGCTTTAGACGAATTGCTACACGTTATGATAAAACAGCAGTCATGTTTTTAGGCTCGCTAACTTTAGTAAGTATTATATTGTGGCTGAAACTTTAAAAACACGCCCTAGGTCAGACGAGCCAACCCAGCATTTTTTCCTATTAACCTAAAGATGACATAGGTCTAACCCAAGGATTTAATTTCATCAATGAAGGCGGTAAGCGCTCAATAGACTGTTGCGCATCCGTCATGTTGTTGTATTCGCCCATAGTTAGCACATACCAAACTACTTTATTCTCGGTGTAATGATGTAATTTAGCGGATGTATAAAGCAATTTATTATTTTTTATGTAACGCTGCATGTCCACCTTATCTGGGCTAGCCACTAATTGGATGGTATATAACTTTTCTACTTTAGATGCAGTGCCTTTTCCACTTATTGTTTGTGCTTTTGCCAGTATATGGGAACTAATATTGGCTTTCGCATGTATTACTGCTTTATCGGCAATGGCTATAGCCTCGTGAGATAAACCTTTATTGATAATGTCCAAATTTTGCTTTTCAGCTAAGGTATGTTCCACTAATTGTCGTGTTACAGAATCTTGCCATGACGCAATTTTGCTCGGCAGTACTTCAGGCTGTGCCGCAGCAACCTTAGCTGGAGGTGATGCTAAAGCTGTTGTCACATTGGTTGCCGGCTCTTGATAATAAGCATTGGATAAAAACAAACAGGCAGCGCCAGCAAGCACTGCCCCCCCAACTGGAACAGCTAATTTTCTGAACAATTCCCTCATATTACCTTGAACTTTATTCGCGCAAGTAAATACAAATGATTCTAAGCTAGAGTTGATTTTAGCTACATTACCCTTAGTTAATTGATAAAATTGCCTTAACTGAGCATCACTTAGCGGTTTGGTAATTAAATGAGTAGCCATCGCACGTTGCAATACATAGGTTCGTGCTTCACTTTCAGCCAATGAACTTAATTCTATGGTATGTACCAAATCATTAAAAAATGAAGCAGATAAACTATTCAATGCAGCAACCAGAGAATAATCTGAAATCAAACACAAATGAAAAAAATTAAAATTTTCTTGATTTTTTATTGCGAGCATCACTTCTTTAATAAAGACTTCCGGTAAATGCTGGGCATCATCAATGATGAGTAAGACATGTGCCCTGCGTTCATTAATTTGCGCTACCAAGGAAGAAATGTCAGTATACTGATCGTATTTCAGGTGAAATTGCGTTGCAAGGTCCTCAATGATTTCTTCGCGGTTGCAAGGTGCTTTAACAGTCATGGCCAACAGTTTTATTTGCGGATCCAAATTGTTTTGCAACAGCGTGGCAAAACAAGTTTTACCCCCCTCTTTTTCAGATAAAACAGTAATAAGTACGTTATTAAAAAGAATCAAATGATTAATGAATTCAATCTTTGACATCCAAGATTCTGGTTTTAACAACACTCTTGGTTGTATTACAGCTGCCAAATCAGACTGAAACAATCCCTCATTCATTTTTACTCTCCTTCAACTGCAGCCATAAGCGTATTATATAAAATATCTTCTGTTATCTGATCGTCTAGGTAACACGTACCAAGCTCTTTTATCAATAC
Organism: uncultured Gammaproteobacteria bacterium; assembly: GCA_963844185.1. Taxonomy (GTDB): domain Bacteria; phylum Pseudomonadota; class Gammaproteobacteria; order Legionellales; family Legionellaceae; genus Legionella. The sequence continues at coordinate 230,061 of CAWJMX010000007.1, read as the reverse complement.
AAAACGTAAACAATTATTTTTAATTTTTTTATCCAGGCTCATCAATTCTCTTAATTGCCTCAAATTAATTGCGCTTGGAATTTTATGTGGTAAACCGGCATTTTGCAGCATTTGTTCTACTTGTGCCACAACTTGTGCATCAATCCAGCCTATTTTTTGAGAGAGCAGCGCGGCACAGTATAAGCCTATTGCCACCGCCTCACCATGCAACCAGTGCTGGTAATGCGTATACGCCTCTAATGCATGGGCAAAGGTATGGCCTAGATTCAATAAAGCACGCTGTCCTTTTTCTTTTTCGTCTACCTCAACAAACTGCGCTTTAATACGACAACATTGAGCAATAAGTTGTGGTAATTGCGGGTGATGAGCGGTTAAGCCTTGTTGTAATACCTCTTTGAGCTGGGTTAAAAATGTGCCGCCAGCAAGTAAACCGTATTTGATTACTTCCGCCAAACCCGCACAAAATTCGCGTTCAGGCAAGGTATCTAGAGTCGCCACATCAATAAGCACCGCTTGGGGTTGATAAAAACTGCCGATCATGTTTTTACCGTGCGGATGATTAATTGCTGTTTTGCCGCCAACCGAGGAATCTACTTGGGCTAGCAAAGTAGTTGGTATTTGAATAAATTCAACACCTCGCTGATAAGTTGACGCAGCAAAACCAGCCATGTCACCAATTACACCACCACCCAAGGCAATAATAGTAGTATCTCTATGGTGCCTTTTTTGCATCAACACGTCGTAAATAGCAAATAAACTATGCTGATTTTTATACTGCTCGCCGTCTTCTAAAATAACCACATCACATTGAATATCAGTAAAAGCTGCCTGGATATATCTTAGATAGAGCGGCGCTATGGTCTGATTCGTAACAATAAGAACCTGCGAGGACTTCACGATGGTTCGTAACAACTCGGGGTAGTTCAAACCATCACGACAAATACGAATAGAATAATGATGCCCAGTTAAAGAAACATCAACCTGTTCATAGGTCTTAAAGTTCGCCATAAATATATTTTATTATATTATTTGCAACCGCTTTGACTGTTAATTTATCTGTTTCAAAACTTACGTCTGCTAGCTCATCGTAAAATGGCTCGCGCTCATCTCGTAGCGATTCTAATCGTCCCTCAAGATCATTGGTTTGCAGCAATGGGCGTTTGGTATCGCGCTTGGTTCTTTCGAATTGTTGTTGCAATGAGGTTTTAAGATAAATGACCGTCCCTCTTCCTGCAAGTGCATTTCTGTTCTCAGGAGTGATGACCACGCCGCCGCCTGTAGCTAAGACAATATTGGTTTTTTGAGTCAATTCATCAATAACTTTTTGCTCACGACGTCGAAATCCTTCTTCACCTTCTATATCAAAAATCCATGATATATCCGCACCAGCGCGCTCTTCAATGACTTCATCAGAATCAAAGAATTCCAATTTGAGCTCCTTTGCCAAAGCACGACCAATTGTGCTTTTTCCAGCACCCATAGGTCCAATCAGAAAAATATTTCGTACTTTAACTATGCTCATTTTTAATTACATACCTCTTTAGCTGTGGTGTCATAAATTAAACAAGTTATTATAACAGCAAATTATACTTAGCGCAGTTATTAACTGTGCTAATTGTAATGGTTCCATACTAATAGGTTTGTTAATCATTCATTATAATAATTCACAACCCTAAAAATCCCGCCGATATTCTACACAAATACCTACTAAAAACCCATAAAATTATTTTTGGTCAAAAACCAACGGTTTTCCAAACTTATCCAACATCCTTGCTTTATTATGTTTTCGTCCTTCAATTGTGGTAATTGATAAGGAATTTGTGATTATTTTAGGTGTAATAAAAATAAGCAATTCATCATTTGTTAATGAGATTTGCGTATTTCTAAACAAATTTCCAACCACAGGTAACTGCCCCAGAAAAGGTATTCTGGTAATTGTTCTACTCTTATCTTGTTGATAGATCCCACCAAGAACAATTGTCTGCCCATTACTTACAAGAACATTCGTCTGAATTTCCTTGGTAAGTATAGCAGGAACTCCATTAAATAATTGTGTTGAAGCAGTATCTTGATTAATTTTTAAATCCATCAAGATCTTACTGTCTGGAGTGATTTGTGGAGTCACCCTTAAACTCAATACCGCCTTTTTAAATGCTACAGCAGTTGCACCACTTGATGTAGATTCCTGGTAAGGAATTTCCTGACCTGAATCAATTACCGCAGGTTGCTGATTTGTCGTAATCAGCCTAGGGCTGGATATTAACTCAGCTCGCCCCTCACTTTCTAGTGCTGATAATTCTAAATCAAGTAATATATTATCACCCAATTTGGCTAAAGCAATACCTACGGAGGCAGGAGCCATCCCCGTTGCCGGTGCAGCAACTAAATCTAAATTCAATCTTTGGGTATAAGGATTCACATTCGCAGGAGCCGTGCCTTGCTCCATTTGATTTGCGCCTTGCAATGTACCACTTAAGTGATTTGGTTTGGAAACTCCCCAACGAATACCCAAATCGCGCGCGAAATCTTTGGACACTTCAACAATCCGTGCTTCAATCAATACTTGCTTAACGGGTACATCCAATTGTTTAATTAATGCCCTTACCTCTTCAATTTTCGTACCACTGTCTTGAATCCAAATGGTATTGGTTCGGGTATCAACACTTATTTTACCCTTTTCTGAGAGTAAGGAGTTTTGTCGGTCTTTAACCAAAATCGCAATATCTGAAGCCTTGGCGTAATTAATTTGCAATAATTCAGAGCGAATAGGCTCAAGTCGCTGAATAATTTGTTGACTCTTAAGTTGTTGCTCCTCCATTTTATCTAAGGATACTTTCGTATCAATGAGCATGACATTAGCCGTTTGCCGCTTATCTAATCCCTGTGTGGTTAAGATAATATCTAAAGCCTGATCCCAGGGAATATCATTTAATCTAAGCGTAATATTTCCCTGAACCTTATCACTCACCACAATGTTGATGTGCGTGAAGTCAGCAAGTAACTGCAATACGGCCCTGATACTAATATTTTGGAAGTTTAAAGAAATACGCTTCCCGGTAAAAACTTTCTTTTTTAATTTGGCTTGTTGTACCTCATCAGGCGTTAATGGAAACACATCAACCATAAATTGTTTATTCACCTGATAAACAAAATGCCCAAAATCACCTTTATTCAACAAGGTCATCCATACATTTTTCCCTTTTTGCCGCAACGTTACCATTTGTACTGGACTATGAAAATCCGCGACATCAAAACGCTTTATTAGCTCCGGAGTAATTTTTGTGTTTAAAAATTTAACAACGACTTCTTTTCCATTTTGAATGACATCAATCGGTACGCTCGTGTTAGACACATCAACAATCGCTCGACCACCCTGCTTATCGATACCACGAAAGTCAAACCGATTGATTTCATAAGCGGCATGAATAGGACGATGAGTCACAAAAATTTCTTTTGTGGGTTCAAATAATTCACTATTTTTGCCATTTAATATAAGCGTATATACAGAGCCGGTCATTGTTCCTGAGTAAGTTACTGAGCGCTCCAAATCCAATATGGCTCGAACACGTGTTCCCATAACCACAATGTTATACGTTTTTAACGAGCTTAATTTTATTTGCTTCGCATTTTGTCCAGAGGGTAATTTCAAGCTTGAATCAATAAAATCAAGCACAATACGCGCTGGCTTTTGCGTAATAAAACTGGCGGGTTGTTGTTTTATGGGCTCAACAAATTGAAAATCCATCCGCACTTTATCTTCAGGCAAAGGGATAATTTTTACAGAGATAAGCGCATTATTTTGTGCAAATACTATACCGAAGCAAACACTCATTAAAAATAAAAAAACACCAATTTTTCGCACTGCAACTCCCTATTCTACTTCCCGGTATATAAATCAAGAGTGGTTATGTGTTTCTCCCACGTCCCTGAAGAACTTTTGATTGTTTCTTCCAATTTAATTGAATTATTCTTAATCGAGCGAATCTGACCATAATTTTGCCCCATGTAATCACCAATAGATACACGCGTAATTTGTGAATCAGGCTGTTTAATTAAGCCCCATGTCTGATTATCCTGAGTTAATGTCCCCACAAATTTCAAAGCATCAAGCGGATAAACTTCCAAAGTCTGCTTCATTCGGCGTTGGTCTGGCGCAAAAAGAGCGATACGTTTTTGCTGATTTGTAGCCTTAAATGGATTACGCATGTTCTCATCATCGGGGAATTTAAATCCTGGCAAAGGAGTAAACGCAGGAATGGGCTCTATAGCCCGTGTTTTTCGTTGTTTCACGTGCTGGATGTATTGTCGCAAATCATTATTGTCACCGGAGCACGCTGTCAGCAATAAAGAGAATAAACTGATTAATATTCGCTGCTTCTGATTCATCATTTAGGTACGATATCGATATATTTTAGCAGTGATGTTCATCACCAATTCATCCGCCGAAATCACTTTATGATCCTTGGAGGATACCCCTTCTATACTAAATTCATGTAAAGTCACAATTCGATTCATTTCTGCGACCCGGCTTAAAAACATAGCCAATTGAAAATAGCGCCCTACCACCGATATTTTTATAGGCAGCTCCACATAAAAATCGTGACTTACCTCCGGTTGTGGGGCAAACAGTTCGAATTTAAGACCTGATGCAAGCCCTGTTTTAGAAATTTCTTCTAATAAGCCCGGCATCTCGTTTTTTGCTGGTAATTGTTTAAGCATTGAGGCGAAGCGCTCATTCATCATACTCAGTTGCTGACGATATTCGCCTAAATTCAATACCTGACGTTGTTTGTTTTCAAAATCGGCTTTTAAGGTTACTTCTTGTGTTTTTAAACGCTCGTATTTAGCAAAATTGTCTTGAATAATTAGCCAATAGCCCAATGCAACAATAAGCATGCTTACCCCAAAAAGCACACCAACTTTGATCGGCATTGGCCATTGCCCAACATTTTCCAGCGTTAATTCATTTATATTAAGTTTATTCATGAAATCCCCCCAATAGGCGATTTAGGTTCAAGAACAAACGTTAATTTAAATTCATTATCTGCAGGTTGTGTTTTATCATCCATTTTCTTAATTTCGCTAAGAACAGGATTATGAAGCCACTCATCATTCTCTATATTTTTCATTTCCTGAGATACATAAGTGTTCGATTCAGCATAACCTGACAAAGAAACAATATTATTTTTTCCTTCAATTTTACTTAAATAGACACCTGAGGGTGTGACTTTAATTAACTCATCAAATAAATGAACCATTAGTGTTCGTGTAGATTGTAAGTTGCGCACTATAGACATACGGGAAAACAACATACTTCGCACCTTTTCCAAATTTTTAATTTCCCTTATCTGGCCGTCATAAACAGCAATTTCTTGTTGCAACATTTGATTTCGGGTTATTTGGTTACTTACCAGATTAGACGCATAGCAATTAATCAAAAATATAATAAATAAAGCAATTGCAACACAGACAAGCAAGAGTATGGTAAACCGCTTTTTTTCTTGTTCGCGTTTTTGTTCACGCCAAGGGAGTAGATTGATTCGTGTCATCGCGTTACTCAATATTCCTTAATGCTAATCCACAGGCAACCATAAGCGATGGCGCATCATTATTTATAGAATCTAAATGAGCCTTTTTTCCTGATGACATATTAGAAAAGGGATTAGCCACAGTAGCTGTCACCCCTAGTTTATCTTGAATTGAATTCACTAACCCTGGAAGCCGTGCTAAACCGCCGGCGAGCAAAATATAATCAACATCTTCTTCCTGACTTGCCGAATAAAAAAAGTGCATCGTTCGTTTTATCTGCACTAAAATATTTTCTTTAAACGGCGCTAAAACTTGCGCCTCATAATCGGCGGGTAACATTCCTTGTTCTTTTGCTAAAACTGCCTGTTCAACAGTCATCTTATAGTGTGCGGCAATCGCCTCAATTAATTGCATGCCACCAAATTTCTCATCACGTGAATAAATTAATTTCATCCCATGCAAAACAAATAAATGGGTGTAATTCGCACCAATATCAATAATTGCAATTGTTTTATCTTGTCCTGCAGCAGGTAAATCTTTAGCAAGTTGCTGTGCTGCGCGCTCTACCGCAAAAGACTCTACATCAACCACCAAAACATCCAAACCAGCCCGAGTCACAGTTTCAACACGATTATTTACATTCTCTGCACGTGAAGCAACGATGAGAACATCAAGCATCGAACGATTTTTTTCTGAAGGACCTAAAATCTCAAAATCAAGATTGATTTCATCAATCGGATAAGGAATGTATTTATCCGCCTCAATAATAATTAGCTCCTCCATATCCTCATCGTTCAAGCCATCATTAATTTGCACTATTTTACTGATTATTGCCGCATCAGGCACAGCCAATGCAACCTGTTTACACGGTGTTTGTAATCTATCGAATAATTTTTTAATACACAACGCAACAGCATCAACATCCTTAATAACATTTCCATCAAGTGCGTGAGGGGGTAAAACTTCGCGTCCATAATTTTCGACACAAAGCGTTTCGCCATTGCCAGAAATTTCTAACATTTTCACGGCTGCGGACGTTATATCTATGCCAAGAATTGAACGATGCTTAGGTTGAAACAATTTGAGCAAACGACTTATTCTTTTGAATCTTCCTTGCATCCAAAAAAAACTCCTATAGAACTGATATTCTGATGTTAACGTAAGCCATTCAAAAATAGAATGGTTTTCTTTATATTTACTGGGTTTAAGCCACAATCAAGCACAACTTCTCGCGCTCTTTCATAAAACGTCTTGCGTCGCTACAAAACATTTAATATAGTGAAAAATCAATCTGTAAGGGAATTTCTCATTCATTGTTTTAGAAAGGAGGTTAAAATGACACGATTGGACGATTTAATTATTTCACTGGCAACAATTTTGGTCTGTTATCACGACAGTCAAAGTCAAGTAATCAAGCCACGTATTACTGAAGACGATGAATTTAGAAACAAATCTCGACACTATGCAGTAGAACTATTAAAAGACGCCGATTATGTTGCTGAAATTGACAATTTAAACAAAGCATGTACTTCTCGTTACAAGGGACGTCTTCATTTTCTTGATTTTATAAAAGATACAATCTTTTCTTTAAAAGAAAAACAAAATAAAGACACCCCTTTTGATGACAATGAATTGGAGGTATACACTAAAGATATAGCTCGATTATTTATCGACTTTAGAGAACTATTAAAGATAACTAAAAGCAAAACCTACGATGTGCAATTAAAACAAGTTAATAGTGAGGCCACGAGTATTTCTTTACCGGGTCTGATTGACGATAGCTATACAAGTTCGTTCACAAGCTTTATAAGCCCCAGTAAAGAAGAGCGTTTATGTACTTCTGGAAAACTTACAACTAAAATATTGCTTGATAGATTTAATATTAAGGCAACTTCCTCGAATGAAGAAATGCACCAAATAGCTAAAATTTTATGTCAGGAACACCAAGATTCCCTATTAGCAAAGGAAAACCAAAAAATAAAAGCCGAATTAGAGCAATCTCAGCGTAAAGTTGCCGAACAAGAAAGCACGAACGAAAAATTAACTCGTAAAATTGCGGAGCAACAAAGTACAAACGAAGAGTTAAATCTTAGACTTGCAGAGCAACAAAGTACAAACATAGAATTAAATCGTAGAATTGTGGAGCAACAAAGCCTAATCAAATCATTAGAGCTTAGAGTTGCTGAGCAACAAAGTACGAATGAAGCATTAGCTCGCCGGATAGCTGAGAAATTAGAGGAAGAGCCCTCAAAGTCTCAGTCGAGCGCAACACCCCCTCAAGTAAAACCAAATAAAGAAAAAGCACTCCCCACACCCATGGTATTCAAAGGGCTTTTTCCAGGATTAAGAGGAACGTTGCCTAATGTTCCGAGCACTTTTTCCCCCTATCAGAGTTACCCTGTTGGGTTATTTATGCATCCTAGAAATCCTCCGACAAGCACCACTCTATATAAAACCCCATCACAGGGAGGTTCTAGTAGTGATGAATAAGTAAAATCTCTTGGCGTTTCATCAATTATGAAGCCTCCTTCGTCAATGAAACGCCAACTAAATTGCAAAATTCTCCTCTTTTTTGTACAAAACTCGCAATCTCATAAGGAATCACGGTATAATGTGACACTAATTTCATTTAAACCAACATGACTCTATGAAAAAAATGGCATACTTCTGGCGTAAAGGTCTATGGGCGCTGATGAGCCTGTTTTTTCTTTTATTAGTAGTAGGTAGTGTTTTATACCTCTACCTTGAAAGCCAACTCCCCAATGTCGATTCATTGAAAACAGTGCAATTACAAGTCCCATTACAAATTTTCAGCAAAGAAGGCTTGCTTATTCAAGAATACGGTGAGAAAAAACGTATTCCTGTTACCTACGATGAAATACCACAAACACTTATTCATGCTCTAGTTGCTACAGAAGATCAACGCTTTTTTGAACACCCTGGCGTTGATATAATGGGACTTGGTCGTGCGGCCGTACGTATGGTCAAAACAGGAACCAAATCTCAAGGTGGTAGTACGATTACCATGCAGGTTGCGCGTAACTTCTTTTTAACCCGCAAAAAAACCTTCTTACGTAAGTTCAATGAAATCATGTTGGCGATTAAGATAGACCGAGAACTAAGTAAAGAAAAAATCCTGGAACTGTATCTTAATCGCATTTATTTAGGTAATCGTGCCTACGGCGTTGGGGCTGCAGCCATGGTCTATTATGGCAAACAGCTTAAAGAGCTTAACCTTTCTGAATTAGCGATGATTGCCGGTCTTCCTCAAGCACCGTCAACGCAAAACCCTATTGCTAATCCATTGGCCGCTAAAAAGCGTCGTGACCACGTTTTAGAACGCCTTTTGGAAGAACACTATATTAATGAAGAACAATACCAAAATGCCATTAATCAGCCAATTACGGCAAAGTATCATGGCACTGACATCAAAGTAAGCGCACCATACGTGGCCGAAATGATTCGCCAATCCTTATATGATAATTTTGGCCCAGATGCCTACACTAAAGGATACAAGGTTTACACCACGATTGATGGCAACCTGCAAAATACAGCAAATCAAGTCGTAGAAAAGAATTTGATTGCTTACGATCACCGCCATGGCTATCGCGGTCCGATCGCAACCATTGGTGAGCAAGACAGTAAATCATTGACGATTATTCATAAAAGCCTGGAGAAATACCCTACGCTCAACAATCTGATTCCTGCGGTAGTTACTGAAGTCCATGATAAAGAAGTCACGGCAATATTACAAAATGGACATTCAGCAATAATCCCATGGAGTGGTTTATCTTGGGCCAGACCTGCTCTTAAAAATGGTTGGGTAGGAAAGTCACCTGCCAAAGCCATGCAAATTGTTGCCATAGGTGACATTGTTTATGTTCATTCAACAAAAGAGCATTGGGAATTAGCGCAAATTCCAGAAGCAGAATCGGCAATGGTAGCACTTAACCCGAAAAATGGTGCCATTGAAGTTTTAGTTGGCGGCTTTAATTTTCAAAAAAGTAAGTTCAACCGTGCAACTCAATCAAGCAGACAACCTGGTTCAAGCTTTAAGCCATTTGTCTATGCTGCTGCATTAAATAACGGATACAGCCTGGCGACACTAATCAATGATGCCCCAATTGTTGTTGATGATCCAAGCCAGCCTAATTTGTGGCGACCACACAACGTTAACTTAAAATTCAATGGCCCTACGCGCTTAAAACAAGCATTGGTACAGTCTAAAAACCTAGTGTCGATTCGAATTCTGGATGATATTGGCATCAATTACACCATCGACTTCCTGACTCGTTTTGGCTTTAATAAAAAACTACTCCCTAGAGGCTTATCGCTGGCTTTAGGCAGTCTCTCTATTAGTCCAATGGATTTAACCGCTGCATACGCTGTATTTGCGAATGGCGGCTATAAAGTAGAACCATTCCTGATTGATCGGATTACAGATAAAGACGGTAAAATTCTCTTGCAAGCCAAGCCTTCTGTTGTGTGCAATAATTGCGATACCAATGTCGATCACTCTACTCTGGCACCGCGTGTCATTCCGGAAGACATTACTTATTTAATGAATTCCGCATTAAAAGACGTAATTCAACATGGTACGGCAAGAGCAGCTCGAGTACTTAATCGTCAAGACATAGCGGGTAAAACAGGAACAACCAATGATCAAGTCGATTCCTGGTTTGCCGGATTTAACTCTGATTTAGTAGTGACCACGTGGGTAGGTTTTGATAATCCTAAATCACTTCATGAATATGCCGCAGGCCTTGCTCTCCCTTTATGGATAGACTTTATGAAAGTCGCGCTGAAAGGAAAGCCGGAAAGTGAAATGAAACAACCTGAAAATGTAGTGACTGTACGCATTGATCCGAGTAGTGGCTTATTGGCCAGACCGAATCAGGCTAATGGCATTATAGAATACTTCCGCGATAAAGAAGTTCCTGCAGAAGAAGATCCTACTCCAGTATATAATGCAAGTACCGATCAAGGACAACTTCCAACCGTAGAAGAGAATTTATTTTAAATTCCAATCTACGGTATCTCTCAGCGCATTAGCAAGAGTCGCCTAGCTGCAAACAACTAGGCGACTTGTTAAAAAGTAAATTATTTCCATCTCAAAGAACTATAATTCTATCTAGCTTCAGAAATAAGGAATTTAGCGAAACCTTACCTCACCTCGCTTCATTCAGGCTGAGGAAATGTAAAATTTTACTCGATTTCTTATCCAAAACTGGCGTTAAATTAACGTTATTTTAGTGAAAATGGATCGCCCATAAAAAGGAGAAGTAATTGAAAAAACGAACGCTTGGAACCAATGGATTAAAAGTTTCTGCCTTAGGCTTTGGCGCAATGGGAATGAGCCACGCTTACGGACCAGCAAAAGATAAGAAAGAAATGATATCAGTCCTTCGCGCAGCAGTCGAATACGGGGTGACCTTCTTTGATACCGCGGAAATATATGGCCCATTCATCAATGAAGAACTTATTGGTGAAGCGCTTGCCCCCTTCCACGGAAAGGTTATTATTGCAACAAAATTTGGTTTTAAACCAGACATCACCGGAAAATGGACTGATCTCGACAGTCGTCCGGAACATATCAGAAAAGTCGCCGAAGAGTCCCTGAAACGTTTGCAAATTGATGCGATAGACCTCTTTTACCAACATCGGGTTGATCCCCTGATACCAATTGAAGACGTAGCCGGAGCGGTTAAAGATCTCATTAAAGAAGGAAAAGTAAAGCATTTTGGTCTTTCTGAAGCTGGAGTGAAAACTATTCGCCGTGCGCATGCTGTGCAGCCCGTAACTGCGCTTCAAAGCGAATATTCCCTTTGGTGGAAAGAGCCTGAAGAACAAATTTTTCCAACCCTTGAAGAACTTGGTATTGGCTTTGTGCCGTTTAGTCCACTGGGTAGAGGATTTCTTACAGGTAAAATTACTGCTGAGACGAAGTTCGATAGTACGGATTTTAGAAATAGCGTTCCACGATTTAACGCGGAGAATATTAAGGAAAACCTGAGATTTGTTGAATTACTCACCCAAGTCGCCAAGGCCAGAAACGCAACGCCTGCGCAGATTGCGCTTGCATGGATTCTTGCTCAGAAGCCATGGATAGTTCCTATCCCAGGTACAACAAACATTGAACGTATGAAAGAAAATCTGACAGCAGCTGAGATTAATCTTACCACAAATGAGCTGCATGATATTGAATTAGCGGTAGCAAAAATCACAGCGAAAGGCGAGAGATATCCTGAGTATCTTCAAAAGCGAATTGATCGCTAAACCCAAATTACAGCTTTTCAGATTTTGAAACGTAGAATGAAAAATAGAGGGCTGGCGCAAAAACGGAGCCAGAAAATACTGACGAGGTAGCGACACTCTTGGCATTAGCGGCTTAAATACGCCCAGCTTTTTGCTTAGAAAATTTCTTGCAACACAACCTCTTCACGCAATGAGGTAATCAAAACGTCCTTTTCTTCTGGAGATGTGGGTAAATCAGCGGTCTTTTTCATGACCCAACTATACCATGATGGCCATTCATTTTAAGCTGAAACAAAAAGAAGATTTTCAATTAAAATTCAATTAACCATATCACAACTATCGACAATTAAATGCAAAAAAAAAGAAGCATATTGCCAATGAATCATAGCGCTCACTTAAAGTGAGCGCTATGATTCATTGTACTCAGTCGACTAAAAATTATAATTTATTTACGGTCTATTTGTTTTTTCATCATCATCCAAATCTTCATTCTGGCTAATAGAATTACCTGTTTTTGACCAAAAATTTGAGGGATTAATTGCATGATCCTGTCTTGTGCGCATTACTTGAACTGGTGTTGTGTTAAGCAATGTTGAGGCATCAAAATCTAAAATCGATTTTTTAAAGTCTAAAAGTAATTCTCCAATGACAGAGGCCATCATTTGGGGCGTTTTATTTAGCATTTGATAATAAGACAGCTCAGCTGTTTCAAGGATAGGATCATTGTGTTCCAAAACATTTCTTAATGCGTGATAGTCTAATAGCCGCGCCACAAGCTTCGGTTCTATATCATGCCAATTTACTATTGTTTCAATCTTATGAATTAGTGATAAAATTTGTCCTAAAAGGTAGGTTGTACTTAATTGTAATGCTATATCATGCTCTAAAGCATCCACTAGTTCTACTTGGCCTGTAATGAATACATTGGACTCTTTCATAAGAATTTCAAGGGTTTCAAGACGATTTTTTAACAGGTTAAAAAGCGCTTCATTACTTAGATCGGGTAAGTTTTTCAATCCTGCCTGCGCAAGTTTTTGGCCAAGATCGCTGATGGTCGGGTAATGATTAGCCATGCTTTCGCTAATATTTTGATTAATTAATTCTTTATTTTGTTCGTTTATTTTAGCGTTCTGTTTCCAGCATTCTTTATAGTATTTTTCTGCACTTTCGAGCAATTTCTTAGTTCGTTTAATTAATTTTTTATCATTAAGGGTATCCTGAAGAATTACACCACTGTTTTCTATTTGATAAGGAACACTACCTTCTAACATTTTTCTTATTTGGTCTTGATGCTCAGGTTTTACAACACGTAGAACATTATTTATGTCTTGTTGATTTTTTAATAAATGTTCATTGGGGATAAAATGTTCTTTTTTGACCTCGTTAACTACCTGATAAGCGTTCTTTAGTGTATCCCAATAGTAATTGAAAAAATTTTCCGTATCAGGGTCAGTGAGAGAAAATAAAGGATTATCCTCGGGGAAGGCTGGAAATTGTTCTTGCCTTGCTGCAGTTATCTCATACGTTACTTCTTTTAGTGTTTGTAACTCTCTAAAAAGTTTCTTAATTTGTTGTTTATCTGATTCCAGTTTTTTAGCAATGGAGAAATAGTGTTTGTCTTCTATATGAGCCAGACCATTTCTAATATTAGAAAGGGTGTTGGGATCGATGTAATCTATTTTTTTTAAGTATTGATTTCCCCAGCTTCGCGGAATGAAAATTTCTCCAATCAATTGTAATTTTCTAAGTACTGCTAATCGGCCTTTTAGTGTATTAGGATTAAGGTAATTGTTATCTGATGCTAATTGCATACGCTTTAAAGGTGTTATCGCATTGCTTGAAACATAGATGGGTTGATAGCTATCATGTTCCATCATGCCATAACTTATTGGCTGCGGTATTTTATTTTGTAACATCTGCTTAATTAACAATTCCAGAACTGGGTTATTAAGTGTATTTTTCAAAGCCAAGTACGCTTTTTTATTTTGCTCTTTGGTATTCTCTGGTTTATCCATTCTAAGCCATGCCCGGAAACTTTTTTCTATGTCTATAGGGGGGGCTGTATTAAATTCAGTATTTAGATGCATCTTTTTTAATAAGTGCGAATCAACTGGTCTGGAATTACCCGGTACTGCAGGCAGGATGGATAAGAGGCGCTGGAGATTAAACATCTGCTTGCTATACCATAAAAGCGTGTATAAATGAGGTAATTGCTGCATCTTTTGAAGGCCATCATAAGTTTGATTCTTGTTCAGTCGTAATGCTACTTCCTGAAAAAAACTATGAAAGGAATGCATGTCTTTTTTGATAAGGTCTGCTATAGCTATTTTAACGAGCGGAATATGATGCATCAGTGATTTCTGGTAGTACATTAATGATTGTTGTTTGTTTAGATCACCATTAAAATCATAACTGATTAGAGAAATGCCACCGAGCCTATTTTCTTTATTTATTGCTTCATCTTCAATAAATAAAGCACCACAGAAATCAAAAAGGTAGCAACTGTTTTCGTGCCAAGGTAAGTAGTTTATTAACTTGCCTCGTTCTTCTCGAGGAAAATGATACATCGTTTCAAAGATCATACGCACTATCTTTTTTGCATCTTCAAGAAAGATTTCTTTTTGACATTGCATCATAATATTCAATGCAGTTAGATCCATATGTTTAGCAAATTGTTCAGGCAATGAAGTCAATGCGTAAACTATTTTATTGCCAATTGTTTGTAGCCTGAGTTTTTTTCCTTCTGCTGAGGAACTAAGCAGTTCTTCTCGAAGAAGGGCGTTAGGTTGCTGCGGGTTATCATAGTATTTGAAAAGAAATTCAAGCAACGCCAACGTTGCTTGAATTTGATCGGGAAACGAGTTGGCAGGAGCACTTTGTAGCATTTTTTGATGCTTTTGGCTTAAAAAATCCATCTCATCTAAATAGTTTTTATTGCAGATAATTGGGCGAAAAATATCCGTTGCATACCTTTGCTTCGCACAACTATCGTTAAATTGTTCTTTTATTTCTGCTGAATTTAAAATTTGCAAAATATTTTCTCTTTGAGATTTGGCTTTTTGATAAAAAGGATCAATTAATAAAGCTTTTTCAAGATAAGCCAATGCCTCAGCATATTGCCCTAATTTGTTATGGATAAACCCTTTATTATACCAGGCTATAGCGAACGCAGGATCAAGCGCAAGCGCTTCATCATATTTTTCAAGCGCTTCTTGATATTTGTTTTGACGATATAAATTATTACCTTCTTCTTTTAATTGCAATGCATTTTTTGTCATGGAAAGGAGCCTGATTTTTAGCAGTTAATTTATTTTGAGTTTATAAAATCACCTTTTTGGCTTTTTTATAATCTTTTGGGAATCATAACACAGCTAAAGCTATTTGGGGTTAATTCCATAGAGCGCTGATTTATTAGCACCACCTGTCAAATGATGGGCAAAATGATCATTTAAAGAAACGCCAGCCATTTAATGGTCTTTTATTGGCTAATTCTTGAAGAAAGAATGACAATATTTCTAATAGCTGTGTTTCACCGATAAGCCATATTATATAAGGGTGAGGGTAATGCTGATAAACCAACGCTATATGGAATTAATCCCTGTTAGAGTATCTTTTCATTCCAATGATTGTCACCCCCCAATATTATCTTGTGGGCATGGATAACCAATCATTTTGACTAATTTTATTGATTAATGATTCTCTTTTGGTTGAAGCAAAAAAACATTGCTTATACAAAGCATAATAAATTCCTAAAGCAATAAGACCAAAACCAGTCAATGCAATCGCTATATTAGTTGTAATAATTTTCCATTCAGCCCGATGTACTGACATTTCTTTATCTTTACTATGAAGTTTTAATAAAAATTCTTTTTTGAACGCTGTTAGGTTTTGGGGCGAGAGCTCAAAAAATTATTTTAAATCGTCCTTCAGTTCTAATCCTAACAAAAGACACACTTTTCCTTTTTCTGCATCAAAATGCAGTAAATAAATACCATGGGCAATCATTTGATTAATTTGATGATTAAGAAGATGTAACTCTTGTGGACCATTCCACGATGAAATAGTAGACATCTTATTTTTATCTAAAAATCCGTTTTTTTCTAGTTCACTTAAAGCAGTACGAATTTTTATAAGATTAGGGAATATTTTTTCGACAGTATTTAAATTTTCATCAGTAATTAATCCAACATTATATAAATCCTCTAGAACACTACCCATTGAGCTTGCATATTGTTTTGCATTAATGACTCTATCTAAATAGAGTTGGTTTAAAATATTGCAATATTGTAATATTGTAAGCGACTCAATCCTTTAACAATAGATATTGAATGTTGATGATTAGCTATAATACGTTCAAAATTTGTTTGCGTTAATAAATTAACTTTGCATAAAGACTGTAAGATATATGATATATCGCATAGTTCTGAATCAGAATGAAGTAAAGTTAATTTTTTAAAATTTTCAGGATTTAAGAGAAGAGCATCACGTAAGGCAAAAATTGCTTTTGTACTGGAGATTCTGACCATTTTCTGAATATACTGTTTTAATTTATCTTTCCCACCAAGGAGAGGGCTATCTCATCGAGTTCTTCAGATTCTGTGAATCCCATGGCAAAATCATATAGGTTTTTACGTTGAGAATTTAGTAATAATACTGAGACCACTACCCCAATTTTCGTTAAATTCACGTCTATAAGTTGTAATTGTCTTTTAACATTTGCGTTAGGCTTCGGATGTTGTTGTTCTAGTCTTTGTCTCATCTTGAATAAACAATAATCAACATAATTGAGCAATTCCCAATAATCATTGTAATCACTAATACTAAATCTGATTATCTATGTTAAAGGATCTATTATTAGATAGTATTCTCAATATTCAACGAATATGTCGCCAGACTTTAATCAATATGCTATGTTTCCATGCTCATTTGGTTTTTGAAGATAAGCATGAGATTAACCACTAAAACTATGCAATATTTTGTCATTACAGGATTATTATTTAGTTTAACCGCCTGTATGAAAACAAAGCCTCTAGGACATGAAATAGCTTCTTATAAAGTTAAGGGTAAAGTATATACACCTCTTAGATCTGCAAAAGGGTATAAAGCACGAGGACTAGCTTCGTTTTATAGTAAACGCCTCCATCATCATAAGACATCCAATGGAGAGCGATACAATATGTATTCTATGACGGCAGCGCATCCTACGCTTCCATTTAATACCCGACTACAAGTTAAGAATGTAAAAAATGGACGAACAGTGGTGGTTCGTATTAATGACCGTGGCCCCTTTTATAGTACACGAATTATAGATCTTTCTTATGCGGCTGCAAGTCGCCTAGGAATCACAAGTTCTTCTATGATAGAAATACAGGCTCTAAATTAGAAATTTAAATTTGAGCATGGGGTATGACAGTTCAAATGAACCATTCCAACCAGCCCCTCCAGACAGTCCGAAGGGATGCGGAGTAAATCTTTATGCAATCGTTAAGGAGAGGAAACATGAAAAAAATTTTCGGTATATTTTCTTTAGCAGTAATAAATTTTTCTGTGCTATATCTCATATATTGGGCTACTTATATAGCCAGCTCGATAAAGGCTGATAATATTCTTCATATTCCTTATGAACCTTCAGGAATGCAGTTGTTCTTTTATATTATATCACTCCCATTCTTCATGATTTTAGCATTACGTAGCTTATTGCATAGTTATTATTTTAATTTAAGAAAATCTTTATGTTCTGGTATTTTTATAATTTGGTTTTCTTATTTTATTCTAATCCTTTATATGGATTTGGTGCTTCATTTTTCCATAGAGAATTATGTTTTATATTATGGAAGCTTATTTATTTCACTCGGTGGGATTTGTTATGTAATTTATTCAACCTATTGCCAATATATTCAATTAACTAAATCTCAGAGTAAAATATGTACGATAAAGACTTGAAGGAGTGACGTAATAGTTTTGAATACTAAGCTGGTAACTATAAATTGCCAACTCAGTGGATGGGATGGTCCATTGGAACCTTAAATACACACCCTACAAAATGTCTTATGATAAATCAATATGATTAAAATAAGTGACAAAATATCCTCCTACAGTATAATAGGTCAATAAATAACTAATGACGGAATTTGAAATGGTACGCTTTGTAAGAAAAACTAGTGAGTGTCTTTCAGAAATAGATCAAGACAATCAGGAGTGCATTATTGAGAAACAAAATCAAAGGCATTTAAATATTCAATATAATAGAAAAAATAGCTACAATTATTCATCCTCTAAGTACATATTTAATTTCACTTATGATAAAACAAATCCGCAACTGTGGTACGCAAAATTTCAACCCTGCCTCACGTCTGATAAAACAAATCCGCAACTGTGGTACGCAACATTTCAACCCCGCCTCACGTCATTCACAAATAAAACGGAATATTTTCCAGTCACAACAACAGCTCAAGAATCCTTATCATCTAAAGATGCAATATTAACATTAACCACAGATCTAGATCCAGCAGTTGAGTCACTTCTTGGATGCTCGTTAATGGAATATTTATTACAAAATATATTTATGCCTGACGGTGCAACCAACTTATGTAAATTGGAACAATTGCATCAACATGTACAACAAACCGTTTATTGTAATGTGCAAGAATCCTCTCCACTATATAAGCATCCACTGTATTTTTTATTTGATCTGCTTGCCACTCAGGTAAGTTTGGCTGATTCAGCAAGTAGTGATAATAACCAGTTAATATTGGCTTACATGCAAATTATTCATGCGACCAAAGATAACCCCGATTTATTACAGCAAGCGATTAATCAAGAAGGAGCTGTTGTAAATAATATCTTCAATCTGGACAAAATTAAAGCTTACCTTCAAATCCCATCAATGCAAGCAGGCATGATGAATGCCATACGTTCTAATAAGTTACACACTATCCTCAAGGAATATGCAGATAAACGAATACATAATACAGCCATAGCGCAGCAGCGGTCTAATGTAGCTAATAAGCAATATGATGATGCTTTAGCTTACGCACATTTTATTGAGCGCACATTTTTAGCGTTAACTATCTTCAGTACCATTTTAATGGTCGCAACGGTTGGCATATTAGTGGTTACGGCTTTACCTTACTTTCTACTGCCATTGGCTTTTTTTGCTGCCGGAGCAATATTTTGTGGATACCAAGCTCTGCAATCACAAATGGCTAGTACCATACTTCCTAAATGGGAAAAAATAGTTGCAGAAAATTCACTCAATGACAGTTATTCAATAACACAAGCACAACAATCTCTTTCAACTGACTACATACAACGAGCTTGCAGCGCTTTTGAAGAGACGGCACATGTAGCAGATACGCAGGAAGGTGGCGATCCAATCCGTACGCCTCGGCCAACATCGCCGGTCAATTTGGGAACATCCAGATGGTCAATGTTGGCAAATAAACCATCATCCAGTTCTGCAGATTTACATGATTTAGAACGAACAAGCCCGTCTGTTGTCTAATCAAATAATTTGTCGTATCGGAGGCACCGTCATGTATGGACCCAACAAGAGAATTACCTCAGTAAAAACAGAAGAGGGGATTGCTACGCGTACTTTAAACCGAATGACTTCGCTAGGTATGCTAGCTTCTGTAAAAGTGAAATAAAATCTATCTCATTGGTGTGGTATTTACCTTGATTTGATTTATTCAACAACGCCATTAGAATAATGGCTGGGCTTTACAGCCCAGCCTACACAGCTATGACGCTGAATTAATTAGCGGCCAGCTAAAGCAACCGCAGCCGGTGTGTACTCAAAACCTAAATCACGAGCAACAGCTTCAAACGTAATTTTACCTTGATGGACATTCAAGCCATTCAATAAATGCGGATCACTTAATAAAGCTAATTTTGTCCCTTTAGTAATAATGCTTAAAATAAAAGGGATGGTCGCATTATTCAAAGCAAAAGTTGAGGTTCTTGGCACTGCGCCAGGCATGTTGGCAACGCAATAGTGAACGACATTATCAACAACATAAGTAGGCTCTTGATGGGTTGTCGCCCGACTTGTTTCAAAACAACCGCCCTGATCAATAGCAACGTCAACCAGTACCGAACCAGGACGCATTGATTTTAACATCGCGCGTGTTACTAATTTAGGCGCTGCAGCACCAGGTACCAATACTGCGCCTATCACTAAATCAGCTCGAGATACATACTTCTCGATTGAATCAGCAGTAGAATATACAGTATTAATTTTAGAGCCGAATTGGAAATCCAATTCATTTAAACGCTGTAATGAACGATCCAGTACAGTTACACGTGCCTCCATACCCATAGCCATACGAACAGCATTCGTTCCAACAACACCGCCCCCAATAACAACTACGTTTGCAGCTGCAACCCCAGGAACGCCACCTAATAAAATACCACTACCACCTTGCGCTACTTCCAAGCAATGAGCCCCAGCCTGGATTGACATACGGCCGGCTACTTGCGACATTGGCGTAAGCAAGGGTAAGCCACCATCATCTTGAGTTACAGTCTCATAAGCAATCGCGGTGACCCCGGACTCTTTCAACATACGTGCTTGATGTGGATCTGGTGCTAAATGTAAATAAGTAAATAAAGTTTGACCTTCACGAAGGCGTTTGCATTCAATAGGCTGTGGCTCTTTAACTTTAACGATTAAATCCGCTTTGGCAAAAACCTCATCAGCACTGTCAACTACTTCAGCACCAGCATGACTGTAATCATCATCAGAGATACCTATTCCCAATCCAGCACCCTTTTCAATGATGACGGTGCTACCTACGCGTATGATTTCGCGCACACTGGAAGGAACAAGGCCAACACGATTCTCTTGGGGCTTAATTTCTTTTGGAACGCCTACTAACATAAATACTCCCTTTAATGTTTTTAGAACTCACTTACAGTTGCCTTAAGTGTACTAAGAATCCATCACGGCACTCAGGACAACAAAATAACAAACTATCATTTTTTTAATTGTTCGATTAATTGTGGTACTAATTCAAATAAATCACCAATTAAACCATAATCTGCAATTTGAAAAATTGGCGCATCTTCATCTTTATTAATGGCAACAATAATCTTAGAATCTTTCATCCCCGCTAAATGCTGCACTGCTCCTGAAATGCCTATAGCAATGTATAGCGCAGGAGCAACAACTTTTCCAGTTTGTCCTACCTGATAGTCATTAGGAACAAACCCTGCATCCACAGCCGCGCGTGAAGCCCCAACTGCCGCACCCAAGACATCAGCTAACTCATCAATTAATTTAAATTTCTCAGCGCTTTGCAAACCCCGGCCACCGGAAACAATAATTTTTGCACTACCTAAATCAGGGCGTTCAGATTTGCTCAATTCATGCTTCACAAATTGAGTTCCGGTGGCAATACATTCTTTATTCAAGGTTTCAATGGCACAAGCAGCTTGCATTGCAGTTACTGAATTAAATGCCGTAGTTCTAATCGTCATTACTTTAATTGCATCTAAAACACGTACTGTTTCGATCGCATTTCCCGCATAAATTGGATGCTCAAAAGTACTACTGTCAATAATTTTACTGACATCAGAAATTTGCGCCACATCCAGTTTTGCCGCAATACGTGGAGCAATGTTTTTACCAAAGGTACTGGATGAAACAAATATCGCTTTAAATGCATTGGCAACCGAAAGAACCAAATCGCCCAATTGCTCAGCTAAAGGATGTTCGTAGCATGGCATGTCCGCATATAAGACAGCATCCACTCCCGCAAGTGTAGCAGCCTGCTCTGCTACTGTTTTACATTGATGCCCTGCAACTAATAAGCTAATTTCTCCACCAAACTCCAATGCTGCGGCCAACGTATTACGCGTAGCTGGATGTATGGTTTGATTATCATGTTCAACAAGTATTAAAGTGCTCATCACATCTCCTTATCAAAGCACTTTGGCTTTATTCTGTAAGTGATCTAATAATTCAGCCACCGATTCAACTTTTATCCCGGCACTACGAACCGCAGGTGCTGTGACTTTTAAAACATCAACATGTTTCTTCAGTGACAAACCCATATTGTCTAACTCAATAACCGTTAATTCCTTACGTTTTGCTTTCATGATGTTAGGAAGGCTGGCATATCGCGGTTCATTCAAACGTAAATCAGTACTTACTACTGCTGGCAACTTGACGCATAGAGTCTCCAAACCACCATCTATTTCGCGAGTGACCTCAAGATGATCGCTATGCGCATCTAATTTAGAGGCATAAGTAGCTTGTGGCCAATCCAATAACGCAGCCAACATCTGTGGCGTCTGATTATTATCCCCATCAATGGCTTGCTTTCCCAACAAAACCAAGGCTGGCTTTTCATCGTCAACAATCTTTTTTAATACCTTGGCAACATTAAGGCTTTCCATTGATGCTTGCGTATGGACATGAATTGCTCTGTCCGCACCTAAAGCCAATGCATGGCGCAAAGTTTCCTGCGCGCTGTCCGCGCCAATACTTACAACCACAACTTCAGTTGCCCAGTTTTTTTCACGTAACCGCAATGCTTCTTCAACGGCTATTTCATCAAAAGGGTTCATTGCCATTTTAATATTTTGTGTTTCCACTCCGCTATTATCCGATTTGACCCGAATTTTTACATACGGATCTATTACACGCTTCACTGCAACGAGAATTTTCATAATTCCTCACTGGAAAATCAACACAAAAGCATCTTGCCAGACATATAGGGGCTAATTCAAGTAGTTAGGTATTCAAAAGTAGGGTTGCACAACCTCACACTTGGTTAAATCACCTGTAACTACAGGTTCGGCTTCATTATTTTGCAAGACACAAGGATTATCCTTTAAAAACTGCAAAAAACCTTGAGCTTTATTAATTGCTAGAGCAGTTTCTCCTCCTGCAGAATAAACCACCTTATTTTTTTTAATTTTATTTAATAAATCTTGCACACCCTCTAATTTAGTTTCGATTGGATCTAAATTCATATCCAGCGTACGCATGTTAACTAACAAATACTCTAAAGTTTGAAACTTAATCTTCCCTACCCTATAGCCAAAAAAATATTGTTGCCCTAATAAACCGAGTCGTGACTCGATCGGAGAGGCAATAAGTTTTAATTCATAATTTTCAAAATACATTCCTATATGCCTGCTTTCACTCGCCTTGATTAAAGCCTGTTCTAAAGATTCTGGGGTAATCAACTCAGGCAGCTTGGAGGAAACCAGGGGGCTTAAGACAATAGAACCTACTTGCAGCGTTGCCACATAACATTGCAGCGATGCTGAAAAAGTCATTTCGATTAAACGAACCAACAAAGTTGTAGTTGTTGTCGCCGTTACCGTACTAATTTTCTGCAGCGCATTACCAAAGGACTGTAATTCAGATGAACTACTTCTGCCAATAAATTGCCCCCCTTTTAATAAAATAAAATAAAGTGCATAAGCCGCAAATAATTCCTCAATAAAAGCAACAGTGCCAATACTAACAAGAACCATTGGCAAGAATGATAGTAAAACGCGTACCCCTCTAGGCTTAATTTGTCCAACCTCGTCATAGAATTCAGCGGACTCATTCAATAAACTTAAAAGGCTTTCATAAAAACTACGCTCAGTGTAATTTGTGGCTTGTTTTTTAAAATTCTCTAACCATTTTTTGAGATCATCACGGGTTACAATGTCGTTAAACTTAATATTTTTAAAATTCTCTGGGGCTATTAGCTTTTGATGACTAAGAGACAAGGTTTTAAAACAGACACCATCATTAATACCGCACGATAAGACATTCTCAATCCATATAACTTCGGGTCCCAATAAACCATTCGTTTTCATTTCAAAGAGTGGCGCTAATTTAGTATAATTTTCTTCGACCTGCTCTTTTTCAGGTCCATTTTTAAGCAACCATTTGAGGAGTAATTGATTGAAGGAGCACTCTAAGCGTACACATTCCTCCTCGCTTAAAGCCCCCGAATAACATCCTTTTTCAGGATCAAACTCAGTATAAATCCCCACTAAAAATTTTAATTCAGTCTCTATAGTCATAATTACTCCTTTAAAATTGACTATTCAACCTAGAGCAGCTGCGTTCAAGACAATGCAACTGCTCTAAATTCAGGCTATGAAGTTAAGGCACATTGTTTAGTAAACCACTTTTTCTCTTTCAGATACTGAGTAAACATACCTACAACCATTAAGCTCAAATAGAAACCGGTCATCACATCACTTAGATAATGATAATACAATAATACCCTTGAAGCAGCGACTAGCAAGGCAAGAGTAAGCAACACATAAAAATAACGTGGGAACACGACTCCAAGTCCAGAAGCTACGCTAATAATTGTCATGGTGTGTCCTGATGGGAAAGACCAGTAAGCACTCTTTAATTTAAACCAATAAAAACCAAACTCATTATATGTAAAGAATAAATCAGGACGTGCTCGACTTAGCGTAACTTTTACCACCAAGCATACCAAATTAACAATAATTACACAGCCTAATAGGTACCAAGAGCGTGCTTCATAGACTGAATTGACTTTTATAAAACGAAAATATAAGGCAGCAACAACAAATAAAACAACATACGCAATCCATTTTCCGAATGTGGTCAAAAAGCTTAACATATGAATATTCGTTCTAAGATCTAACTGATGAAAATAAGTAGCTAGCGCCCTATCAATGAAAATATAGGATATAACTACCAAAATTGCATAAAAAATAATAGCCCATGGTTTTTTCATAAAATGAACTGTTTTTTCAAATTGCGTCATCAATAAGATTCCTTTTATACAATTAATAATTTTTTACCTTCTCATGTTTTAATCACGAAATTTCTTCGTCATCAAAATCATGGTTTGCAGTCTTAAGAGCAGAGTCACGTAAATCCAAGGAATTGGAATCACTACGGTACGCTCATCGCGCTCTAAGAAAAGTAAGGCACGTAATCCTGTAGCATAAATATTATGCAATAAATACTCATACCATCTTGGTTCAACCAATTCAGGTATAATATGCGCAATAATGCGATCTGTCCTTTTTTTTTTGACTTTTTAATGTAATTAAGCACCAGTTTATAAATGCAACGTTTGCTGCGGCAGTCAACTCACCAAAATCAGGAAGACAAAGAGGCCGTCGGCATGCGGCGTTCTCTTTGCAAAGAAGCATCACGTTCTTTTCCAGTTTTTTAGTCGTCCTTATAGCTCGACTAACTCATCATATGATTATTGCATTAGCTCACATGAAGAAATAGTTAATTCATTTTCTTTATTATCAATGATTGAGTATCTTGCTGCTCCACTTGTTTAATCGGTACAAAATGCATTAATGGTCGACTTGCAATGTCAAAATAAGCCCATTACGTATAAAAATTTTCTCGTGAAATAAAACAATTACTATTATTACAACGCACTATTCGCTAAAATCAAAATACATTTATTATTAAGCGCTTTTTAATGCCAGAATTTACTCTCGTACAGCAAGTATGCATTTGGGCTCTTCCCATTGTGCTCAGTATAACCTTACATGAAGCAGCTCATGCTTATGTTGCAAACCGTTGTGGTGACACTACTGCTAAAATGTTAGGCCGTTTAAGCTTAAACCCACTGCGTCATATTGACCCTGTAGGAACCATATTAATACCTATATTAATGGGTGTGTTAACACATTTTAATTTCGTTATTGGTTATGCGAAACCGGTGCCAATTAATTGGAACCAATTGCATAATCCACGGCGAGATATGATTTTAGTAACACTAGCTGGCCCCTTTGCCAACCTACTAATGGCATTTATATGGGCAGCAGGCTTTAAACTTGCCATAAATATGCATCCGGAATCATCCATGGCAGCATTGTTCCTTTTAGTGACTGCCCGTGCGGGAATGATCATTAACCTGGTTCTTGCGGCATTAAACTTGCTTCCTATTCCCCCCTTAGATGGCAG
Organism: uncultured Gammaproteobacteria bacterium; assembly: GCA_963844185.1. Classification (GTDB taxonomy): domain Bacteria; phylum Pseudomonadota; class Gammaproteobacteria; order Legionellales; family Legionellaceae; genus Legionella. The sequence continues at coordinate 204,350 of CAWJMX010000007.1, read as the reverse complement.
TCGGGTAGTAAGTAGTCTTTTACCCCCCAGAAAAGCAATGATCTATGAACGAATAGAACCGTATGGATTTTTCATTCTGATTCTCTTAATGTTCACAGGGATCTTAAATTACTTATTGACCCCCTTAATCAGCATAGGACTTTCGGCATTAACTGCAATTTTTCAATTATGAATATTCTTGCTGATAGTTCCCTGCCAGGATTAAAGCAAGCATTTCCTGAACCATTTCATCTCACGCTCTATCACCATCTCGATGATGTTGCCCAGTTAATTCCTGGGCAAGATATTCTTCTATGTCGGGCTACCCTGAAGGTAAACCGCAACCTATTAAAAAATCACTCGTTACGCTATGTTGCCACAGCAACCAGTGGCACAGATCATCTTGATTTCGATTGGTTAACTTCACAAAATATCCAGGTAATTGACGCCAAAGGGTGCAATGCACGTGCGGTTGCTGATTATGTGGTGTCTGCTCTTGCTTATGTGGAACAGCATCATCTTATCCAGGGCAATAAGGCTGGTATTATTGGCTTAGGAAGAGTAGGCAGCCAAGTAGCAGCAAGACTACAGGCTGCGGGCTTTGAACTACTAACCTATGATCCGCTTAAAGAGTTACGCGAACCACATACCTTCCAAAGTTGCCAGTTTGAGGATTTGTCTCAAACCGATCTCCTTTGCATTCATGCAGAATTACATGACACTCAACCGCACCCAAGCCTTAATTTAATTAACCAGCAATTTCTTGAGTACTTAAAACCTGGATGTGTGATTATCAATGCAGCGCGGGGCGGTATTATTAACGAAGACGCATTATTAAATAATCACAAAACACTCAGCTATTGTACTGATGTATACCTAAATGAACCGGCTGTAGATAAGCGAATTATTGAGCGAACAACTCTTTGCACACCGCACATAGCAGGACACAGCCTTGAGGCAAAATATTTAGCAGTTACTATGGTTAGTGAACGCCTTCATCAAATTACCGAACTTCCATCGCCACAGTTTGCTATTCCAGAACTGAAGCATACTTTTACTTTAAAAAAAGATAAGACCTGGGAAGAAAATATATTGTCTATCTATAATCCTCTTGCTGAGACCATCTTATTAAAAGAAGCGGCGGATAAAGAATCTGCTTTTTTGACGCTCAGGAAAAATCATCACCAGCGGCATGATTTTCAGTTGTATGCTAACTCAGCTTTGGATAAGAAGAGTAGATTATTATTGGGTGAGACAGGCTTGTAGGTTCATAGCCATAAAGTTAAAAATTTTATGCTTCAAATTTCCCAGAACCTGTCATCCCCGCATAGGTGCATAGGAGTCAACTTGGCTTTGTCGCAAAAATACTTTTAAACTACGAGCGGAATTATTCTGGGCGAGTTTATGCCGCCAGTTTATAGAACTGTTCAACAATAGTTTGATTGACCGACTGGGTATGCTGGTTTTTTCTGAGCATATGATGCAATTCAATGCCAGCCAACGTTGCATCGGCCGAGTTAAACGACTTAAAGCCGTTCATTGGCTTGGTGATTTTATTAATGAATAGAAGGTCTTGTTCCACGATGTTATTGAGGTATTTAATTTGCCTCACCGTAAGCTAAAACTGAGCATAATCTGCCTTTTTACGAGTCGGAAATGGTACCCTATGTACTTAATTAATAATTAAATTATCTATACTAAACTTTATTAGTCAATATTATATTAAAAGAACTAGGTTATTCTGGGTTTTATCGATTTTCTAACAGAGGAGAAAGAGATGCAGCGAGATCATTCGACACAACATCAGCATCCATCAACTACAACTACAACTTATGTTGTATCTAATAATCTACTTGCCGTACCCCCCACTCCATAGGGTATGACTCATTACCATGCAACTAATCCCAATACTTTTTATAACCATCATCATGGAAACCAAAATCATCACGGGCACCAAACTCACCATTCCCATGAATTTAAACCCCATTCTTAACCCGATCTAACAAGTCATGCCCCATATGAGCCATGGCTTATTAGGACTCACGAACAGAATCACATGAACTCACGATATTCTGCGAATAGATTTGAATCCTACAATATAAACGATCATTATGGTTTTACTTTATTACATTATTACGCTGCATCATACGCAAACAACATTATCCTAAATTGGTTATTGGATAACCATGCCGATGTAAATCTATTGAATAATGATGGATGTGCCCCACTCGAACTTTTTTTCTCAGTTGAAACAGACTCGTTTGTAAAATTAGTATCCTTGTCTAACCCGAGTCTATTAATGAAATTAACCAATTCAAACGATGAATCCAATTGCCAATTATTTTGGTACACTGATCGATTAATAGCAGAAGAACGTCTTGATTTATTAGATAAGCTTATTAAAGCAGGATTTGATATCAATACAAAAGATAAACAAGACAACGGTAATACTCTATTACACAAAGCAGCACAACTCTCTAAAGTAAATGTAATTCAATTTTTAATTAATAACAAAGCAGATATAAATATGACAAATAATGAAAGTAAATTAGCCCAAATAAGCATTGATCAATCCCATGACCAATCTGAAAAAGATGAGTTGGGAATACAAATTAAAAAAAAATCTGAAGAAATAATTTTAAATCTAGGTGGTGAAATTTTAGATTGGCTACCAATATGTGAGCTAACTACACCAAGGCCGATAGAGCAAATCATTAATCGGGCGTTGATACTAAATGCAATGTTTCAATTATGCATGAAAGCACCAAAATTTATTATTTTACAATGGGTTATAGATAATGGATTAAAACATGATCTTACCCCTTACGAAGGGTCTATTTTGCATTCTGATGATGAATTAGATGATGGTGATTTTAACTTTATTTACAGTTCATTAGAATCTCTATGGGCATTATCCTGGGCAACTAGTCTGACCCCTTCCCTTCCATTGGATGAACATATCGGTAACCTTGCACAAATGAGTCCGGATCTTCAACTGAATGAAAACGGTGACAAATATATCAAAACCATGCAATTACTTCCCCCAATTTCACTTTATGAAATGCGAGATCTATATTACAGAGCCCATTGGTGGGTTAATAATCAAATAAAAGCTGATAAGCAACTCTATTTAAGAATTATTTCTAGAAGAAGAGCTTTGGAATGGCTTTTAGACTGTAATAGTAATTGGGACAATATAGATCTGAGTTGTTAATAATCAAAGTACTCGCGTCATACCATTCTCCTTAAGTAAGTTAAAGGCAAAAGCCATGACGTCACCGTACGCCGTCATCGGCGATTTATCTAGCTGGTTAACGATAGTTAAAAAATGCCAATACAAAGGTGTTCTGTGGAGCAACCCCCAAAAGTGTTCGTTCTACGATAACCCAATGAAAAACAATAGAAATTTTAGCGAACATTTTTACTGAAATTCCGGGTGATTGTTAGCCATAAAATTCATTAACAATACAAAACGGTCTTGTTTTAATTATTATATTTTTGAAACGTACACTTTTGGGGGTTGCTCCACAGAACACTGTTTAGGGTGGGTTCTAGAGCCAATAATAATTCTCCATTTTTTTTCATAACACCAGTCTTCAGGGTTGGTTGAAAACATTTAATCAAAGACACCATTATTGGCAAGGACGATCCAGCTATAGTCATAAGGAATTAGCTTTATTTGTTGAACTTTTATTAATAACGCGCCAACGTGATGGTCAAATATAGACCATCAGCCTAACATTATGAACGTTTTTGAGTCATACTTTCATATAATCTTTCAAATAATTTCGTGTCCATAATTACCACCGTTCATTTAATTGACGCAACATTTTCTTTTGTTCCGCGGTTAAATCATCTTGTATTCGGATTTGCAGTAAAAGAAATAAGTGTATCTAAAAATTTTTGCTTATTATTGATTTTAAGTTCATCAAGCAACGATTCAGTTAATCTCAAACCATATTCAAACTCAAGACTATCATTTAGATATCTAAAATCTGAAAATAGAAAATTTCTATTTGATAAAATCAAATTAAGACTGTTTAAGTTTGTATAATGATATAAGATTTTGACCGAATTAGTTTTTGATTCGTCTTTCCTTAATTCATTTAAACACTTAATACTAAAGGATCTTAAGGTATCTTCTGCCCATTCAGAAGAATTTAACGATTTTGGTAGCACGTAATTAGCCCATAAAGCTCAGTATTTATTAATTATAGATCATAGTCTAGGCGCCATTTATAGGAAGAAAACCGGGGCTTGGTTTACTTCAAGTATGTATTAAATTTTGATTACATCCAGGGGTTCTAGACGCAAACCCCATATTTTTGCAAGGGGCAAAAAAACTCACTAATAGCCCCATTAAAATTCATATTATTTAACAAAAAACTAATTTCTTCTCCCTCACAATAATGATGCCTTACTTGGTTGGGTCGAAAGATAGTCATAAGTTATGTTAAAATACCTATTAGATATTTAATTGGTCAGTGGTCGGAAAAATATGGGGTTTACGCCTAGAACCCCTACCTAAAAAATATCTGCATTTGTCCACACGATTCACGTAGGAATAAAGCTAGGCAGGAGTTGTTTGTATGTTCAAACACGAACTTGCTAGTATAAAAATAATGAGATTAGAATAATGCCATCAAAAAAAAGTAATAAAGAAAAGACTTCCATGAGTGCTCAAAAAATGACCTCGTTTTTTGTTTGGGATGGCGACGTTCTCGTGCTTAATGTGCTGGGAACGCCCGGCGCCAAGAAAGATTCCATTGGTAAAGTTAAAGGTAATCAACTTAAAATTAGCGTAACTGAAGCGCCCCGCGCAGGCAGGGCAACGGATCATATGCTACGCTTTCTGGCCAAAGAATTTGATGTGACGATTTCCGATATTGAAGTTGTATTTGGCCGCATGAATGTTAACAAGCAATTGCGTATCAAAGCGCCTAAACAGCTTCCTGCGGTGATTGCACGGCATGAGCTAATGGATTAAACGTCAACTTAGTAAGAGTCAGGTATATTTGATTTGGGAATTAATCAAATGAAATGGACTTAATGTGAGTACTGCCTACATATTCAAGTTCATACATGGGACGATAAGGTTTGGAGTCACGCTCACCATCTAATCGAATTTTTAGATAAGCACCCAATGATCTGACAATTATACCGGATTCATTAAAAAATGTTACCTTCATGCCTCGTTTTGCAGGAACGCAATAATAATTTCTAATGTATTCAAGACTCATATTTTCCAACTTATGTATTATGCTGATTATTAGTTTTTTAACCTATATTTTTAGGCCGCACTTTGAATATCAACCAATAAAGCTAAACCATCTCGATTGAGCATATCTTGCAAACACAAGCGCACAAACTGCTTACTTGAATAACCCTGTTTCTCAGCAAACTCAGAAGCTGCTTTAGGGCTTACATAACGACGATTATGCTCAATATCGCATAAATAATGCCTAGAGACACCCAACTGTTTAGCAAAATCAGCTTGGGTTACTTCCTCACCCTGTCGAATAGCTAATAAATGATCGCCAAAAGTAGGCTTTTTTCCTATTAAAGACTCTAAATAGTCAAGTGCTTCTTTACTTTCATTAGTAATCATGTTTATTTACCTCCATAACTTCGACAACTTCCATTTGTCCATTAGTATTTAATTCATATATAGCCCGATAAGCTTTATTTAAGCGAATAGATCGCTGGCCTTTTCTTTTACCACGCAAGATCAATACCAAGGGTCGTCATGTTCATGATAAGCGCCTCTTTTTTTTAAATTCCTCAACAAGGCCTTAATATTGCCCTGATTAGGAGAGGAGTCCATTTCATTACACTAGGCCTATAAATGCCAAACTCCCTTTTAACTTACAAAGGGGATACTTCATCTAAAAGCCTATCGCATACAACTTCCCCAGAAAATTTCTTGGTTATTTTTTTCAGAATTTGCTGATATATTTTAACTTGTTCTAATGAATGCTCGGTAAGATGAAAAAAGTTGGGGCTTTTATCAATGCTTAATAAGTTTGACAAGAAACTGGCACAGCTTTTAAGAAAATCCACTTCTTGTTCGCTTCTTTGAGTCGTTGAGTTTTGAATTAAATCCTCTTCAAGCGCATTAACTATCTTAAAAACAACGTTTGGGGCGATAGCTATTTTCTGAGAAGGATTCGCATCTAATAATGCCAGGACCTCTTTGCCGAATTCATGCTCAATTTGTTTGAATAACAAGACGATAGTGATTTGAGCTTTTGTTTTAGAATCAAATTTATTGAGTCGAAAATCATTAAGCTTGATGTCCTCTGCAGCGGCAAGTATTATAAAAATTTCACCGAAAGAGGCTGTTTTTAATTTATTTGTTAAGTTGATAGCAATGGCTTGCATTTTATTGTATGAATCGATAAGTTTCGTCATTTTGTTTTCCACAATGAGTTCAAATAAGCTGGATTGAAGCAAAATTATACAGTTATTTCTTGTAATGTTCAATAGTTGGTTTGGTAATCCCCCCGAAAGGCATCGTCAATTTAACTTTGAGCTAAACTGATATTTATTTATCGGATGAACAAGATGCTAGAAAGGAAGCCGAAAAGATACCGTTACCCTATAGAGCTCATCAGTATTGCGGTATGGAGTTATCACCTATTTAATGACAGTTACCGAGATGTTTCGGAGCGCTTGTTGTATCGAGGGATTGACGTCAGTTATGAAACGGTACGTCAATGGTGCCTTAAATTTGGCTCTTACGTGATTAAGAAGCGAGCGTCCAGACTATCGGACAAATGGCACCTGAATGAGCAGCAACTACGTATTCGGGGAGCGCCTTATTATCTATGGCGTGCTGTGGATGATGAGGGTTATGAGCTGGATGTGTTTTTACAAAAGCGACGTAATAAAAAGACGGCCATCCGCTTCCTGTCTCGTCTATTGAATGCCTATCCCAAACCACGGGTTATCATAACAGACAAGCTAAGAAGCTACACGAAACCGATTCGCCAGATGTGTGAAGGCACGCAGCATCGCTCGCATAAAGGGCTCAATAATCGGGTGGAAAATGCACATCAGCCCACGCGCAGAAAAGAAAAATGCCTCATTCGTTTCAAATCACCCGCAGGGGCGCGAAGCGTCATCGCGCTCATGGGAACCATTAGAAACCTCTTTGCGGTGGCCGTCGGACGCTACACCAATTCGGCTCATCAACGAAGAATCCAATTTCAAAAGGCTAAAGAAATTTGGCAAGACGCGGCTTCTGAGATGCTTTGCGCCTAAAATTCGACAAGCACTCTTTTCTTACGCTCTAAAAAGTTAAGTTGACGGCGCCGGTTTTTGCTATCATGTTCCTTGATTTGGATAAGTTCAAACAGATTAATGACACTTTAGGGCATGATGCAGGTGATGAACTCTTGAAGGAAATAACATTCAGATTAAATAAAATTACTCGCAGTAACGAAATTATTGCGCGCACAGGTGGCGATGAATTTATCATTGTTTTAACTGATATTCCCTCACCGCAAGATGCCGCGATTGTAGCCGATAAAATTCTTAAAATTATTAATCAACCTTTAACCATTCGCAAACAACCACTACAAATTGCTGCAAGCATCGGAATCGTAACCTATCCTGCAAATGGCGAAGACATTACTGAATTAATGAAAAATGCGGATATGGCTATGTATCAAGCCAAAGAAATGGGTGGAAATCAATACCATTTTTATTAGCTGGTAATCGTTCAGGGGGATGGTGAATCTTGGTCGAACGGTCAGATTGGTGCTCAGATGGAGCGAAAAAGTCGCTGAGAAAGCGCAGCATACATCAGTCAGGTATGTGAGCATTTATCAGCGACTTTTTCGTTCCATCTGGGCCAAATATGGCCGTTCCTTGATACGGAGTGACCTTACGATTACTTATTAGTTTGGAGAAATACGTGTTACATCAAAAGCTAATAGCTTAAAGTAATCATAAGACATATAAAACTCTCCATAATTACCAACAGATCTGCCCCATGAGTTGCGTAATTTTAATAATCCTTGATGTTTTGCGCCCTTATCATCCACAGCAACTGCCTCATCATCATAACCGGTGATAATCATTTCATGGGCAGAGTCTATTGAATCAAGGCCTTTTAATACCTCATCTGTTAATACCCAGCTGTCTTTGGCGAACCAGGTCTTATGTTTGCCAACTGCCCCAGCTATTCCTAAATCAGTACGTGGAAGCATTACGGCAAAAACCAATCTATTTCCACTATTGATGGCCTGTTTCACTTCGTTCAATGTTTTAACAGGATCATTTCGTTGAAATACATCAAGCCAGTTCACTGTGTTACCGAAGATCAATTCGCTCATCGAACGATATTGTTCTGGTTCTATAAAAGATTCAGGGTTATGGGCAGAGTAAGTTGGATAATCAGTGAGCCCACCACAACCTACAGTTTTTTGTTTTTCTTTATTAACAATTCCAAATTGCTCAATTTGGTTAATTACATTAACAGCAAAGCTGCCATCCCAACCACTGAGACCATAACCATGTTTTTCTAAATAACTACCTAATTGCAGATTGCATACTTGGCTTATATAATCTCCTTTCCCAATGGCAGCATCAAGCGCCCCTGTGACTGCAAATGTAACACATGTACCATGAACGCCTTGATCCAAAACAGGTACCTTATTCATATCAAGTTGTACTTGAGAGGGGAATGCTAATGTTTCCGCAGTTTGAGTGGTCAGTGAAAATTGCTTGGTGTGTGTTGTAGCATTTTTAGCTCGGTCGGCTAGAAGACTTTTGGCTTCTTTAGATAGCTGAATATGAAGTAATTGAATGTTTTTTGTCGTGCTCTGGTCATTTGTTATTCCATTTGTTGCAGAAGCGCTTGTATCGACCGATTTTAAAGTATGCTTTAATGTGCCAATAATAGTCACATCTTCAGCAAAAGCTGGGCTCATTGTGAGTAAAGAAAAAGAAAGGGCTTTTATAAAGGGGTTGATGATTTGTTTCAATGCCATAAGAGTCCTTGGTTAAATAAATCAAGGGGAATTATTAACCAATATGGTTTTTTTGTCAATATGTAGTGGGTAAATTAAACAGATCTTGGCGCCATGATGAGTTAGATTTCAAGCCGCATACAATGTTCCAAACGGTTCAAAACTTCAGTGAGTCCGATCTCTTGAAGACGAAGCATATTATTCGCTGGAATAGTTTCTGTATTCCCATAATAGGCAATGGCTTGATCCAACATCTCCTCTCTTAGGCCTTACGCTCCGGAACTTGCGCTGTGATACAAAAATACAGATAAAATTTATTACTTATTTTACTTTATTGAAACAACTTTAGAGGGGCAATCAGATGATTTTAAATTTTTTTATGCATAAAACGAGTTTCGATAAACTTAATTGAATTATATATAGACTGTTAGTTAATTATCAATCCAATTTCTTTGGGGTTTTTGCATCACAGCGCAAGTTCCGGAGCGTTAGGCTCAATCAAGACCTCTTGAGATCTACAGAAGCTGTAGGATAAAAACTTGCAGAATCAGATTAATATCCCTATTAAGCATCAGATAACTTAAGCTTTTTATTTACTATTTCGAAAGCTCTATTCTTCAATAAAAACTTTGGCATTAACCCTATAATTTCTAATAGGCCCGGGACTAAAGATCGTGCTGTGAAGTGTAATTTCAAGGCTTATTTTGATGCTTTTTTTTAAATAAAATCAATCTAATCAATTAGATAAGATCATAATCAAAGGAGATTTTTCTTGTGTTATTTCAGAACATATTAAAATCACTCAGTTTTTACAATATTGCTTATTATCAGTAGGTTAAGAACGTCTTGCTTGATGAAATAGAATGAATTAATAAACAAAAATTTTTTTCCTTGACACAAACCCATAACCAGCTATTTGCTTGGATCAAGCAACAAAAAAATGGCTGATTTTGGCACTTCACAGCACGATCTTTAGTCCCAGGCGCATAATGAACAACCCATTTTTGAACTGTGGAGTGATCTAAATCGGCTCCTCGTTCTTCCATTAATTCTTCAATCGCACGATAACTTAATGGGTGAGCTATTTTCCATCGGACCTCCATCAATATTATATCTTTTGGAAAGTGTCGCCCTTTAAAACTGATCATCAAATTGCCTTTTTTACGAACATGATAACTTTAGTTCGCTATTTTCGACAGAGCCAGCATCATTGTAGAAACAGTCATCTTTGGCCCAGGTTGAGAGAAAAACATCAAAGAGGGGCAGCGCCCCTTATCAAAATTTTTATTTTTTTTATGCATTATAATTAACAATATGACAACCCGACCTGTTGCTGAACTTTATGCGTGCATAGGGCATTTTATTGGAGATTATGATGAGAGGAAAACTCCAGCCGAATGATCACATGGAAGATGATGATCATCCCAAAGAGGAACAAACGTTACCTGCTAATGCCGCTGCTACTACTACTACTGCTGCTGCTACTACTGCTACTACTGCTGCTACTGCTACTACTGCTACTACTGCTACTGCTACTACTGCTACTGCTACTGCTACTGCTACTACTGCTACTACTGCTACTACTGCTACTACTGCTGCTACTGCTGCTGCTACTGCTGCTACTACTGCTACTACTGCTACTACTGCTGCTACTGCTGCTACTGCTGCTACTGCTGCTACTGCTGCTACTACTGCTACTACTGCTACTACTGCTGGTGGATATACACTAAAAAGAACTCTAACACAGACGCAAATAATCAATAATCTCCCAACGAGAAGCAACAGTGTATTTATTGGGCATGACGGTACAGCCACACCCATTAGACCTGCTCAACACAATTATTTAGGTGATAACCCCACTCCAAATAATTGGAAATGGAAAGATGGACTCAAACTTGCCGTGTTCTCTCAGGAAGCCTCTCAACGTTTTGCTACCTCATATTGGGCGACTGGAGCATCATGTTATCAATCTCATAATGGGAGCACTCCATACCCTATAGATTCAGCCGTTGAGGCCCAATTGATATCAAAGATAGGAACTTATTCTGCAAAGACCTACGGGGAAGCATTCCCTTTGTTATTTAAAGATAGAGAAATTCCTCAGGTTGTTGTTGTTGTAGAAGGTCGAAGAGATAACCTGCTTAAGGAGTTTACTTTACCGGGTTATCCACATCCAGCTAGTGCTGCTGGCTACGCCGTTGCCACTGCTACTGCCGCAGCACCTATCACGGTACCTGCCACTGTACTTGCTCATGCCTCTCCCGCAGCCGCCGCTGGTGCACCTGCTACTTATAACTTAAATGAGCGTTACATTCAAGGAAAGGACTGTCAGGGTAAAAACGACTTTAAACAAAATATGCATTTCTATATAAGAGATGATATGGTAAAGGCAATAACATTTAAAGAAACTACTATAGATATAGCCTCTAATTTTAAAGTAGGTGAAGTTCAGTTTGAAACTGACAAAGGGAAATACAGTGTTTTAGTTACTCATATTCCTAATAAAATCGCAAAAAAGCCTAATAATGCCCACCACTCGTTGGAAATTTATGCGCAACAAGTACGAAAAACGGACGATAGAATTGTGGTGGGGTATATAGGAGATACCAACTATAAGAGCCCCATTCAGAAAAACTCCAGTCCAGCAGCAGGAGGACAAAATGGCACGGCTTTTGTAGTGCCAGCCTCTTCTGGCGCCAACAGATTTACCTATTTTATGCAAGGGGCTTCTTTCGCTTCTGACCAAGATTTTTCTTTTTGTATGCAGCAGCCTACCGTATTAAATCATGTAAAGCTTCAGCTGGGAAAGAATGATAAGACGGCAACAGACCATCCTTCTATTCAAACGACTATTTTATTAGACAGTAACATTAAAAATAGAAGGTACTCAAATGCTGATCCTGCTAGTAGTGTCCATAATCCGCAACATCCTGCAGCAGCCACTGGCTCTAAAGCCGCTGCTGCTGTTAGCCCTACAGTCGCTGCTGCTGCTGTTGGTTCTAAAGCCGCTGCTGCTGTTGGCTCTACAGCCGCTCCTTCTGAAGCAATTCAGACGATACAACGGTATAAAACAACATGCGCAGATCTACGCGAAAACAAAGGGATTCCAATGGATGTTGATGAAAACAGAAACAGTAGCAATAATCATATGAATTGAGCTCAATATATAGTCACTTGAATTTTAAGTGATCTATTTGAAAGACGTAATCGACGGCTTCTGCAAGTGATGAAAATTGAGCAATAACTTTTTTGATCTTATTTTTGAGATTCGCCCAGGATTTTTCTATGGGATTTAGGTCTGGAGAGTAAGGAGGCATAAAAAGTGGCTCTGTCGAAAATAGCGAACTAAAGTTATCATGTTCGTAAAAAAGGCAATTTGATGATCAGTTTTAAAGGGCGACACTTTCCAAAAGATATAATATTGATGGAGGTCCGATGGAAAATAGCTCACCCATTAAGTTATCGTGCGATTGAAGAATTAATGGAAGAACGAGGAGCCGATTTAGATCACTCCACAGTTCAAAAATGGGTTGTTCATTAGGCTTTGTCGCAAAAATTTTTCTAGGCTCAAAACGAGTTTATTTTGTGCGAGTTTATGCCGCGAGTCCATAGAACTGTTCAAAAATAGTCTGATTGGCGGACTGGTTATGTTGTTCTTTCCTGAGCATATGGTGTAGTTCAATACCAGATAAGGTAGCTTCTGCCGAATGAAATGATTTAAATCCCTTCATTGGTTTGGTAATTTTTTTGATAAATCGATGGTCTTGTTCCACAATATTATTGAGGTATTTAATATGTCTCACAGTGAGCTGGACGAACAATCCACCCAACAGAAACATCAGTGCCAAGTGTAAATTAATCGTATCAATTCCGGCTTTATTAGCGCCACTTTTATCCATAGTTACCTTATCGGGTAAGCCGTTAGAACCAATGGCTTTCTCAAAAAACGCCCGTGCAGCAGGCTCATCCCTTTTCTCTGACAGCATGAAATCAACCGTTTTACCTTCTTTATCAACGGCTCGATACAAATACACCCATTGGCCTTTGACTTTAATATAAGTCTCATCCATACGCCATGAAATCCCAACAGGACGCTTGGAGCGCTTGCGAAAGTGAGGGGAATAAGTAATAACCCAGCGATTAATGGTGGAGTGATCTACTTTTAGACCACGTTCCAAAGCTAATTCTTCAACATCTCGGTAACTCAATGAGTAGGCTAGGTACCATCTGACCAACATCAAAATAATATCCTGCTTAAAATGTCGCCATTTAAATCGGAGCATCGTTAACTTTTCCTATGCAAAAATACAGATCTTATCTTGATGGATAACTTTTTGCGACAGAACCGTCCTCAGTCATTGATTGAACTACCTCTTAATTTCAGTTTCTTAATTTTATCATAAATGTAACAAGGAGATCGTTCGACTTTGTTTTTGAGAGCATGACTTCGTCAGTAACAAAACACAATTAAAATTTATAAAGTGTTATATTGTAACACTCAAATAAAGTGTTATATTATACCACTTTATTTATATTGGAGTAGGATGAATGTTTAAAAAACTACCTGTAACAGTATTGTCGGGTTATCTCGGTGCAGGAAAAACAACGTTATTGAATCATATTTTAACCAATCGCCAAGGTTTTAAGGTTGCTGTGATTGTTAATGATATGTCGGAAATCAACATTGATGCACAGTTTATTAAAGCAGGTACAGCGAATCTATCAAAAACACAAGAATCATTGGTGGAAATGCAAAATGGTTGTATTTGTTGCACGTTACGTGATGACTTGCTCATTGAAGTGAGGCGTCTTGCTGAGGAAAATCGTTTTGATTATTTACTGATTGAATCAACAGGGATTTCAGAGCCTATGCCTGTCGCGGCAACGTTTTCTTTTCGAGACGATGAAAATAAGTCGTTAAGTGATGTGGCGTATATCGATACCATGGTGACCGTGGTAGATGCTTCTAGTCTTATCAATGACTATCATAGCGATGATTTTCTACAACAAAGGGGGCAGGCTCTCAGTGAAGAAGATGAGCGAAGTGTTGTTAATCTTTTAGTAGACCAGATTGAATTTGCGAATGTCATTATTTTGAATAAAGTCGATAGGGTAGATGCTGACGAGTTAGGAATGGCTGAGTCGATTGTCAAAGCGTTAAATCCTGACGCTGTATTGATTAAATCAACCTATGGCAAGGTTGCGCTTCAATCAATATTAGATACCAAGCTTTTTGATGAAGAAAAAGCAGCGCAGTCTGCGGGTTGGGCAAAAGAACTAAGGGGCGAACATATCCCTGAAACAGAAGCTTATGGGATTAACAGTTTTGTTTATCGTGCAAGTAAACCTTTTCATCCACAACGATTTTATGAGTTTCTAGGAAGTGATTGGGGCAATGTGATTCGAGCCAAGGGATATTTTTGGTTGGCCTCCCGTTATGACTGGGTTGGTCATCTTTCTCAAGCCGGCTGTGCTGTAGAACATGAAGCAGCAGGTCTTTGGTGGGCTGCAGCTGAAAATATTGAAGATCAGCAAAACGAGGACAAGGATTTATCAATAGTCAAAGAAACTTATTGGCACGCTGAATATGGTGATAGACGGCAAGAACTTGTTTTTATCGGGCTTGGAATTGATATCGATGCAATCACAAAAACGCTCGACAAATGTTTACTTTCCGAAGAGGAAGTTGCATCAGGAAAAGAGTCCTGGACGCATTTTGCAGATCCATTCCCGCATTGGGCTTTTGTAGAGAATTAGGGCTCCGTTGCAAAAAAGAATCAACTTAAAAAATCTTAAGTTTTGGACGGATCTCAACTGTATAAGCCAAATTGTTCATTAATGAATGATATTTCCGTCCGTGTTCCATACATCCAGATATTGAACTGTCCTTTTTTAAACATCCTCATGATCTCAATACCTTTAATCGTTGCATAGGCCGTTTTCATGGACTGAAATCCCCTGACTGGGTTAATAAGGCGCTTAAGCTTTCCATGATCTGCTTCCAGGCGATTATTACGGTATTTAATTTGTAAGTGCTGAACGTGTTCAGCAAGTGTACCTTCCAGTTTTAACTCTTTAATCGCTTGACCATAAGCTGGATTTTTATCCGTATTAATCACACCAATATCACAAGTCGGATTACCCTTTATTAGTTTCTTAAGAAATCGTTTGGCAGCAATGGCATTGCGTCGATGTGATAGATAAAAATCAATAGTATTGCCTCGTTCATCAACAGCACGATACAGGTACTTCCATTCGCCTTTTATCTTGATGTACGCTTCATCCAAGTGCCAACGTCGAGAATAACGCTTTTTATGCCATTCAAGTCGCTTTTTTAATTCCGGGGCATAATGCTGAACCCAGCGGTACAGGGTTGTATGATCTACGGCTAACCCACGCTCCGCCATCATTTCTTCCAAATCCCTATAGCTAATCCCGTATTTACAATACCAGCGTACACATTGCAGGATTAATTCACTTTGAAAATGACGCCATTTAAAGGCTATAGGTTTTGTGGAGCGCATCTCGACAGTCCAGTATTTGATCCGAGTTAGACTAAATTATAAACTATGATTCGTTTTTGCAACGGAGCCATATCAAGCTCTATAAAAAGGCTCAATTTCCAAAAAGTACTTGCTCAACTGTTCTGACGGGGATAAATCAATAAAATCTACAATCATGCCAGCAGGTAATATACTGTTTATCCTGTTGGATGCATTATCAAATAGTTCCTTCAAGTCTCCATTTCCTTTAACAGCAACGATGGGATGTGGGCCAACAGGGTCGCCTTCGTGAATGATTTGCGCAATATAACACTCAAAAACATTCTCAAATTGGCTAAAGTAATTTTTTAAAAGCTCTATCAATTGAGTTGGTTCAACGGCGGGTTGCCCAATAAATATACTGTTTCCTGCCGCAACAACATGTTCTCTTATACTGTCAAATAAACTTCCATCCAATAATGTTACAAGCTCCTCCGTTGTAAATTCTTTACTGTATTCACTACCTGGATTTAATACGCAGGGTGCGCATTGAATGGCATTTAAAAAATCCTGCATGTTTATTCTGGCATAAGTAGCGGCATTTTTAGTAAAGTGAAGAAGATATTCGGGTGAGGAGAAAATAGGGAATACTTCCTCATTTTGTTGATTTTTAATGCAAATAACCGAAAGGGTAGCGCCATTGGATGTGTCTAACTGATCCTCATTAACCTCGAGATTCTGGTTGATCAGATAAATGTCTGATGTTAATAAACAACTATAAAAATCTTTGCGTTTATCCGGATTATTAGTTGCCAACTGTAAAGCGTGGCTTAATTTATCTTCGGTGTTCATTATATCGTGTTCCTTATTTTATCAGAGACCATATCTCTTCAATCAATAGCTGATATTTTTTGTTTACGCGTACTCTCTCATATTAGACCACTGCAGTTCTCCTGTCAGATAGAATTCATCCATAGAGCTATGCCCTTCAACAACAATAAGCAGCCTTCATTAAATATCTATAATAAATCAGCATAAGCATCGTAATTGAAATGAATCGTTGAAACGGCATCGTCAAGTTAACTTTTGGTCTAGACTGAACTTTATTTATCGGAAGAACGCGATGTTGAGGGTCGGCCGGGATTGTAGCGAAAAGGACCGTTTAATGATTTTTTTAGAACCAAATACACATAACTTAATCATTTTGAATGGATGTCGATCGTTATTCACCGCTTTCGTTAAAATAAGATATTGAACCTTAACTTCTTAACCTATTGTTTTTATACTAATATTATTCATGTGGCCCTTTCCGCTACAATCCCGGCCGACCCTCATCCATATATATAAAGAGCGTAATTACATTGAACGGTTTTTTAATCGCATTAAAAGCTTTAGACGAATTGCTACACGTTATGATAAAACAGCAGTCATGTTTTTAGGCTCACTAACTTTAGTAAGTATTATATTGTGGCTGAAACTTTAAAAACACGCCCTAGCGAGATTTTCAAGATTTTAAGGTGATTTTCGCAACGCGAAGTATCTGCTACTACCTTTTTAAGGTATTGACTGTTGATAATATGAAAATGATAAAATTCATTAATACAAATATTTCAACAAGTTACATAAAATTCAGGTTGCAAATTGTAAACCAATTCATTGGCTGCAGCCTAGGTTACCTAAAGGGTTGTAGTCATGCCGCGGGAAATTTCGTACCTTCCTGAACTAAACCCCTAGTTACTCCATTTTTAATATGGAGCCTTTTTACCAAATTTTTAACCGTTTGAAAAACTTTAAAAACACGCCCTAGCAACCCCGCTGAAAACAGAGTTCAAGCGTGCAATCAAGAGTAAAACGCGTATTAATTGCCCGGTAGAATCAATTATTGCGCAATAACTAGGCTGATAAATATGAATTTCAACCCAATAAAAAATGTTTTAATTTACATGAGATTATATAGTAATTAGTAACCAATATAAAAATCAATTTATTGGCTGCATCCTAGGCTACTAAAGGGTTATAAGGGTGTTCTGGGAAATTTCGTACCTTCCCACAAAGAACCCCGTGCGACACGAAGTCGGTGTGCCGTAGCGAAGCTACATAAGAGATGGCGGTAGGCCCGCCGTAGTCTGCTTACAGGAGCCGGCTACAAACCACCTTAAGCTGCTGTTGTAAAGAGCAATGGTAGTGAGCGTTAAGGAAAGTCAGCTAGAGCTGGCGAGGTATGAACTAGAAAGGTGAATAAAACTGAATCATTGTTGAAGCATCGTTAGTCGAAAACAACGTCAAAACCAAGGTCTCGACTTCATTTTGGGATAAACATATAGGATACCTGTTTACTGTATATGTGGCGTTCGGTGTAGAGATGGCACGATTCTAGTTTAGGCTTTTATGTGGAACTACGGGAAGCAGTCATCTGGATGCCAAGAGAGAAACTCAAGGAGTAAAATCCCAAGAGTGAGAGTATCGATGCCAGGTACTGTGGCGGAGCTGTCTGTAGTAGTGTTGAAGCTTCTGTAATGGAAGTGGAGCGAAGGGACAGCGTTAGATGAGGTTATCAACCTCAAAACTCGACAAGAGGATAAGAGTTGGATAAACCAAAACCATTTGATATACCAAAAATCCTGGTATGGGACGCTTATAAACAAGTCAAAGCGAACAAAGGTGGTTCAGGTGTAGATCATGAATCACTGGAGGATTTTGACAAGAACTTAAGCAAGAACCTATACAAAATTTGGAACAGACTAAGTTCAGGAAGCTACTTTCCACCAGCGGTGAGAGGGGTTGAAATCCCTAAGAAGCAAGGAGGGATAAGGTTGCTTGGAGTGCCTACTGTATCAGATCGGATAGCCCAAATGACTATCAAAATGATGTTTGAGCCGAGTGTAGAGCCGCACTTTTTGGCAGACTCATATGGGTACAGACCGAAAAAATCGGCACTGGAAGCCATAGGAGTTACCCGAAAGAGATGTTGGAAGTACGAATGGCTCATAGAGTTTGACATCAAAGAGCTATTTGACAATATAGACCACGAACTACTGATGAAGGCGGTTCGTCACCACACAAAAAACAAATGTATCTTGCTGTATGTAGAACGCTGGATAAAAGCGCCCCTAGAGCTGACCGATGGCACTATAAGCAATAGGGACAAAGGTACACCTCAAGGTGGCGTCATTAGTCCACTACTAAGCAATCTATATCTGCACTATGTGTTTGATGACTGGATGAGAAGAACTCATCCAGAATTATTGTGGTGTCGCTATGCTGATGATGGCATCTGCCACTGTAAAACCAAAGAACAAGCAGAGGCCTTATTGGTGGAACTTGAAGAAAGGTTCTTAGAGTGCAAGCTAGAAATACATCCCGAGAAAACAAAGATAGTGTATTGCGGAAGGCGTAACTCAAAAGAAACGTACAAAGGCAATACCAGCTTCGTGTTTCTAGGGTATGAATTCAGGACAAGGAGAGCAAAGGACCATCGAACAGGAAAGATATTCAGTGGTTTTCTACCCGCTATCAGCCCCAAAGCAAGGAAAGCCATCACTCAGAAAATAAGAGAGCTGAATGTGAGAAACAAAAGCAATCTAAGTCTCCAACAGATAGCAGAGTGGCTAAATCCGATGATACGGGGATGGCTAGAGTACTATGGAAAGTTTACCAAGTCGGAACTGAACGGTGTGTTTGAAAGACTGAATGGAACGTTAGTACGATGGAGCATGAAGAAGTATAAAAAGCTTGCGAAAAGACCTACTTGTGCTGCAGAGCATATGGAGGAAATAGCAAGAAAACATACAGGACTATTTGCTCATTGGAAAGCGGGTATAACAAGTGTGTTTATCTAATGGGAGCCGTGTGAGTCGAGAGGTTCAAGCACGGTTCTGCGAGAGGCTTGTGGGGAAGATCCACTGGTCTACTCACCCCAAGAGAGTTGTGGTACTCAGCAAGGACGTGCTACCACCATCCATACGACTGGATGAACCTACGATCCTGAATAAAGAGCGGGTCGGACAAAGCAGCAAAGCATGTAAATGCGGGAACCTACGCGCGAGCAGCGGATCCTCCTGGAAGCCATAATCCGGGTAAGTGCCAGGTAGTGGATATGCCGAAGACATCTGAATCTGCGTTGAAAGATCGTAATTTGTGCTCACGGGAAATGGCTAACGCCGTGATATTGAAGGTTGGGAAGAAGCCAGGGGGTTAACTTCTTCGTCGTTACCAATACCTTCCGATCTATAGCAGGCGGCTAAGTCCACGTGCTCGAACGGCGGAACGTGGTAAGCCTGAAGAGCTCCTTTGGAAACAAAGGAAGGTGCGTTGTAAGACAAACTAAAGCCCTGCAGGTATAGGAGGTTTGAGTAAGCAAACGCTAGTCTGTAATGGATTAGATACGAGTATTAATTGCTTGACACGAAAGTGGGCCCACTTCGAACTGGTCTAAAATGGTGAGATAATTTGGCGACATGAATGAATGAAGAAACGCAAATGACGGTGGAGCAATCTGCTGGTGCCTCTTCAGCAAAACCCTCAAGTAATTGGCAGGAATTACCCTGGTCAAAGATAAGGGCACATGTATTTCAGCTCCAAGTGCGTATTGCCAAGGCAGAAAGAGAGGGAAAGAAAAGCAAAGTGAAAGCTTTGCAACGACTTCTCACTTCATCGTTTTATGCTAAATGTTTGGCAGTCAAACGAGTTACAAGTAATAAAGGTAGCAAAACACCCGGAGTTGACGGTGTTATCTTACAAACAGCTCGCCAAAAGATAAGTGCGGTTCACGATCTGAAAAGGAGAGATTACAATCCCTCCCCATTAAGGCGAATCCACATACCTAAGAAATCAGGAAAATTGCGCCCACTTTCAATTCCAACACAAAAAGATCGAGCAATGCAGGCCTTATGGCAGGCAGCGCTAGTTCCTGTGGCGGAAGAAAGAGCAGACCCAAATGCGTATGGTTTTCGACCCAAGCGGTCTACCCACGACGCCAGAGAGCAATGTTTTAATGCTCTTGCAAAGAGGAAATCACCTCGCTGGGTCTTAGAGGGCGATATTTCCGCATGTTTCGATAGGATAAGCCATGAATGGTTGCTACGGAATATTCCAATGGACAAGGTTGTTCTGAAGAAATTCCTCAAAGCAGGCTTTATGGAACATGGCGAGAAGCATCAAACTACAATGGGCACTCCTCAGGGGGGTACAATCTCACCAACAATTGCACTCATGGCCTTATCCGGTCTAGAGTCAAAGCTTCGCAGCGAGAAGGTAAGACAACAAAAGAAGGAGCAGATCAATGTGATCGCTTACGCTGATGATTTTGTTGTTACCGCAGCAAGCAAAGAGTTGCTTGAAGAGAAAGTAATTCCAATTTTGGTCGAAGCACTGGGTGATGTTGGCCTAGAGCTATCTAAAGAGAAAACACGTATCCCCCAAATCGAAGATGGATTTAATTTCCTTGGCTTTAACGTAAGAAAATACGGGAATGGAAAACTGCTAATAAAACCATCCAAAGCCAATATTAAATCTTTTCTAGAAGAAATAAAGGAGATCATTAAGAAAGGTGCTGCACTACCAACTGATCAGTTAATTCATCGATTGAATCAGAAGATAACCGGATGGACAAATTATTATAGAGGGTCAGTGTCCTCTCGAATATTTTCCAAAATTGACTCAGAAATTTTCTTGGCTCTAAAACGCTGGGGCTTAAAAAGGCATCCGCGCAAAGGGAAAAGATGGATTATTCATCGATACTATACTCAAGTAGGATTAGATCGCTGGTGTTTCTACTGCACAATCAAAGATAAAGATGGCAACAAAAAGCAACTCTATCTAAAGAATGCATCTGCGACACTTATCCGACGGCACAAGAAAATTCTGGCCAATGCGAATCCTTTTGACCCTCAATTCAAGGAATACTTCAAGAAAAGAGCAAAAGAGCGCAAAACCAGGGAAAACGTTACTGAAAACTCAAAGTACGCCGGGTTGAAAGTTATTCAGCCTTATGAGGGCTTGAGCGCAGTGCCATGAAAGTGGCATGCTGCGTTCTTAGAGGACCGCCCTTCAGCAATGAGGGGTGGTTACTCGACTTAGAGGCGGAACTATTTATTGATGATAAGGCGGTTTTAGGCCTTGAATTGCTAGCGATATTAAATGAAAAGCCAATTAATGACAACTACATTATTGAAATGGGAACTAATGTTGACTGAAAACAGGGTCTACGTACACACTAAGCCAAATAAGGTTTAATAGTTCCATTTACATTATTTATCTCATTAGAAATTTGAGCTAGCGCTTGATTAAAGCCCCATTCCTCTTTCAGTAATTGAATAATGTCATTCTGTCCCATAATCAAAGCAATGTCATAAGATGTCATTGAAATAGTTTGTTGCTTTGGAGCGGTGAAGAGCTTTTGGTTTATATACAGTTCCATTTTGGCAAAAACGATTTCGCCTTTCGTTTTGGCAAATTGCGTTAATTTATCCACTGAGGCGGTATAGGGGACACTAAAGTCGGCACCTAATCTTATTAACTCAGCAACCACAGGAGTATGGCCTTTTTGTACTGCGATAAAAGCAGGTGTTGATCCATTTTTATTGGGTTGATTTAAGTTTACCTTATGCTTAGAAAGCTCCGTTATGACTGACATATGGCCATTTTGTGCTGCGATAAAAACAGGCGTTTCTCCATTATTATTGGGTTGATTTAAGTCCACCACCTCATGCTTGGCAAGCTCCTTAATGGCTGGAACATCACCATTTTTTGCTGCGGTTAAGGCAGGTGTTATGTCAGTACTGGTGGCGTTATTTTGAAACACAACAGGCTTATTAATTCTTGTTTGGGAAGTCGTCGTTGGAGTACAGTTGAAAAAGTTGACAACATGTTTAGAAGACAGAGATGAATCTCGTTCTATATGAAGTATTCGTGGATCATCTTTAGTCACAACTTTTCCATCTATATAGAGTATATTATTTATAGTAGAAGTCGAATTACCCGCATAAGTAGTCATAACCCCGTTTTCTATAACTTTTATCAAACCGTCCTCTGATTCAATTGTCTTACCATTAACAATTGAAATGCTTTTGCCACGGCTTGGGCTTGGAGAGATAATTAAAAAAGAATTGTCTATAAAATTGTATTCAGGCTCACTATTGATTTCAGGAGAATGGGTGCTTGTATCATTTTGTGTTTGTTGGATTATTTGTGAAGGTACTGTAATATGACACATTCCTGATTTGTTGATTTTAATGTTACTAGGTGGCGTTTTGCATATGGTGACATTTGACATTCCACTGGCACTAATGGTTACGTTGTTTTTTATTTGCCCTTTAATAGTCACATTGCACATACCACTTACATTTATTTTAGTATTATCTCCAACTGAACCATTAATGGTGACCTTTTTAGTACCACTTAAATTTATAGTTGAATCTGGTTCGATATCAACAAAGGAATAACTACCCATACCGTTCAAATTAATGGTCTTGCCCATAATACGCTCTTCTCGTTAAATGTTAACTCAAGATTATATCGTTTTGTTTGATTTACGTCTATCTTGATGGCGTTACCATGGACTCAGGATATCTTTTTCAACAGCGTTTTTTAGGTTCAATAACTGCAATGATTCTTTTAATTCAGTTTGATCAGAGGCAGAGCCTAAGGCAATATGTATATTTAAAAGTTATAGTGTAAATAGTGGACAGTTTTTTGGGGCGTTCTATTTTTTATCGAATAGTGAGGAAAATAGATCGATACTTGAATAAATTGTAGGTTAAGTCTTGGCTTAATGGCGCTGCTTCAAGCGGCGCCATTAAGTATTGGCTCAACCTACATATTTGATTAGTCCTAAGCTAAAGTTTCAAACAAGAACCAAACGCGTCGCTCTGTTTCATCAATATAATTTTCTAAAATGCTCGTTGTTGCTACATCATTTTTTTCGCTGCAAATTTCATGGGCTGCGCGTAGGTGAGTTAAGAATGTTTTATTTTCCTGGAGTAAGTCATGCAGCATTTCCTCGGCGGATAAAGTTTCATTCATATCTTTAACTCGCTGTAATTCTTTAATCTGCCCGATTGAATGAATGGTTTGCTCTCCTATTTTACGAACACGCTCAGCCAAAACATCAATCATTGCAAAAATTTGATCGCTTTGTTCATCTAGTAATTGGTTTTTCCGCATATCGAGACCAAACTGGTAATCAAGAGTTAATTCATTGATTTTACAAGCATCTTATTGGGTTCTCTATTTCATAAAATAGAGGGTCGGCCGGGATTGTAGCGGAAAGGGCCACATGAATAATATTAGTATAAAAACAATAGGTTAAGAAGTTAAGGTTCAATATCTTATTTTAACGAAAGCGGTGAATAACGATTGACATCCATTCAAAATGATTAAGTTATGTGTATTTGGTTCTAAAAAAATCATTAAACGGTCCTTTCCGCTACAAGGCATCGTCAAGTTAACTTTTGGTCTAGACTGAACTTTATTTATCGGAAGAACGCGATGTTAGAAAGGAAGCCGAAAAGATACCGTTACCCAATGGAGCTTATAAGTATTTCGGTATGGAGCTATCATCGATTTAATGACAGTTACCGTGACGTTTCCGAACGGTTATTGTATCGAGGGATTGACGTAAGTTATGAGACGATACGGCAATGGTGCATTAAATTTGGTCCTTATTTTAAGAGCGTGATGAAGAAACGAGAGTCCAGGGCATCAGATAAATGGCACCTGGATGAACAACAACTACGTATTAGAGGAGTGACTTATTATCTATGGCGTGCTGTGGATGATGAGGGTTATGAGCTGGATGTATTTCTGCAAAAGCGACGTAATAAAAAGGCGGCCATCCGCTTCCTGTCTCGCTTATTAAACGCCTATCCCAAGCCAAGGGTTATCGTAACAGACAAGCTAAGAAGCTATTTGAGACCAATTCGCCAGATGTGCAAAGGAGTCGAGCATCGCTCGCATAAAGGGCTCAATAATCGGGTTGAAAATGCTCATCAGCCCACGCGTAGAAAAGAAAAATGCCTCATTCGCTTTAAATCACCAGCAGGGGCGCAGAACCTCATCGCACTCATGGGAAAAATCAGGAACCTCTTCGCAGTCGCTGTTGGACGCTACACCCATTCCGCTTCTCATCGAAAAATACAATTTCATAAAGCCAAAGAAATTTGGAATTCCGCTGCAACTGAGATGCTTTGCGCCTAAAATTCGACAAAAAATACTTTTTGCTCTTTCAATAGTTAACTTGACGGTGCCCTTCAACTACCTATGCATCAATCGCTGCACCACTTCCTTATCAGAAAACGCATGCTTCACCCTACCAATTTGCTGATAAGCTTCATGCCCCTTCCCGGCAATTAAAATAATATCATCCATATCTGCATTCTCAAGAGCATAAGCAATAGCTTCCTCACGATTAACAAATTGCATCACTTGATCAGATGAGGTAATTCCATGGATTATCTCCTCAATAATCATTTGCGGATCTTCAGTGCGTGGATTATCGCTGGTAATAATAATTTTGTCGGCATTAAGGCTGGCAATTTTTCCCATCACCGATCGTTTGCTTTTATCTCTATCGCCACCACAACCAAACACGACCCATAAGCGCCCTTTTTTAATTTGCCCTAAAGTAACTAAGGCATTTTCCAATGCATCGGGCGTGTGAGCGTAGTCAACCAGTACATATGGTGCACTTGCCACGATTTCTAAACGACCCGGAGCTGCTTTTAATTGGGACATTACCGCAACTACTTTTTCAGGCGCATAGCCACTAGCCAATAAACTACTAAATACCGCCAAGCTATTGTAGATATTAAACGCTCCTAAAGCCTTAATCCGTAAATGATGTTGCCCCCAAGGAGAATGAACGTCAATTTCAGTACCATTAATGTCCATACGCCAATTCACCGCTTTAACATCACAGTCTTCACGCAAACCATACGTCAATTTTTTTACATGCGGTTTTAATGCATTAGCCATAACTTGTTGATATTCATCATCTTGGTTAATGATTGCCCATTGTAATGATTCACCACTAAATAAAATTGCCTTTGCAGCCGCATAATTTTCCATATTGTGGTGATAATCCAGATGATCTAAAGTTAAGTTAGTGAAAACTGCCTGTTTAAATGTTAGCGCATCAACGCGATGCTGAGCCAATGCATGTGAAGAGACTTCCATGCATACTTGTTTAAGACCTTGTTCTTTATATTGGTGTAATAATTTCTGTAAGCGCAGTGAATCTGGCGTAGTGTTATCCAAAGGTTGTAGCTCACTCACATTACCTTGACCAATAGTACCTATATAAGCTGTTCCTTGACCAAGTAAATGGTGGGCTTGAGCTAATTGATAAGCAATGGTTGTTTTACCATTTGTTCCCGTAATCCCCGTAATCATCAGAGAATCTTCAGGATTGTCATAAAATGCTTTGGCAATGTATGCTAATTTTGTAGCTAAATCAGGAACAGCAATGCATGGAATAGAAGTAGGTAATACGCAATCAGTTGGAAAATTAGCCGGCTCATAAACTACAGCCACAGCCCCAGCAGAAACGGCCTTAGCTATAAATAAGCGACCATCCGCTACAGCTCCTGGATAGGCAACAAATAAATCCCCTGATTGAATTAAACGACTGTCATTTTGCATACCTGTAATCGTACAATCAACCGTTTCTTGGTTCAGCCAAGATTTTAATAATTGCGTTAGTTTCATTGCATTATTTCCAATAGTGAACAATTTTTCTTAACTTAACATCAGCTTCGGATAAGAAATAGAGCCAAACCTTAACGCAACTCCTCAGCTCGAACGGATCTAAGAGGTACCACTCTGTCACAAGGTCTTACTTAACTGACATTAACTGATTGCTTCATCAGTAGGTATATTAAACAATCGTAATGCCCCAGTCATGACTTTAGAAAACAAAGGAGCAGCAACCGCAGCAGCATAATACCCCTTACGAGAGGGTTGATAAATAATAACAACGACGACAAATTTAGGTTTTGACACGGGAGCAATACCAATAAAGCTTGCAGTATATTTTCGATCTTTATAACCATCTCTCCCTGCTACACGCGCCGTTCCTGTTTTACCCGCTACGCGATATCCAGGAACTCGTGCGGCTTTACCAGTACCATCTTTACCCAATACCGCCTCCATCATCGAGAGGACTTGTTGTGCAGTCTCAGGTTTTATTACTTGAATACCGGCCGTAGGTGGATCATTGTAGAGCAAGGTCACAGGAATTAACTTACCTTGATTGGCAAAAATCATATGTGCTTTAGCTAATTGTAGGGCAGTAACCGATAAGCCATAACCAAAACTAATCGTTGCTAAAACAAATGGATTCGCATCTTTCACTTTAACTATATTGCCTTCGCTCTCCCCAGGATACGCACTTTCTGTGCGTTGGCCAAAGCCACTACGCTGCAATAAGCCAATTAATTGCTCGGGTGGACTTGCTAAAACCATTTTAGTCACCCCTACGTTACTTGAATGCTGTAATACGCCAGTCACATCCAAAACGCCATAGTTATGTATATCCCGTACCGTACGGCCATGCACAGTCATCCAGCTAGGATTAGTATCAATAATTGTTGAGGGGGTAAATAGACCTGTTTCTAATGCGCTGGCGATACTAAACGTTTTAATCACCGAACCAGGTTCAAAAGTATCAGTAACCGCCCTGTTTCTATAAGTGTCTTTATCATAACGACCACGCGAATTAGGATTATATGAAGGCACATTGGCCATCGCTAAAATTTCACCATTTTCAGTATCTACAACAACTACCGAACCTGATTTTGCCGCAAATTCCTCAACTGTTTTACTCAATTCACTATAGGCTAAATACTGTAAACGTCTGTCGATGCTTAAGACCAAATCGCGACCTGGGCGCGGCTCTTTAGTCACATTTAATTCTTCAATGATTCTGCCCAAACGATCTTTGACTACTCTTTTTTTACCAACAATACCACGAAGCCAGTCTTGGTAAGCAAGCTCAATCCCCTCTAGACCTTGATCATCCACGTTAGTAAATCCCAATAACTGTGAAATGCTGTCGGAATCAGGATAATAACGTTTAAATTCTTTTTGAAAATTAACCCCAGGAATTTTAAGCGCCTCGATTTCTTTAGATAAGGTCGGGGGCAATTGTCGTTGTAAATACAAAAATTCACGGTTTTCTTTTTTGGCATTAACTATTTTTCTACTTAACTGCTTCGGTGTTAAATGCAAATATTTAGCCAAAGACATGAACTGTTCTTTATCAGAAGAAAATTCTTTGGGATTAACCCAGACCGATTCGACAGGAGTACTAATTGCCAAAGGAGCACCATGTCGGTCTGTAATCATACCGCGGTATGCAGGAATATCTACCGTGCGTAAGCTACGTGCATTACCTTGCCCTTGCAGGAATTGTCGATGCAATACCGTTAAATCAACCATACGCCAAATTAAAATAAGCAACAGTAATGAAAAGAAAACAGATACGGTGACCAGTCTGGTTAAATGACGTGTTTTTTTCATAGGTTACAACCCAAACTGTAATGATAAATTAATTTTGATCTGATGATTCTCATATAATGTCCTTATTCAGAACAGGGGTATAAGGGAAATCTACGCAACGGGGTCATTTGGTCCCAACAATGGCGCTCATCAGTAACCCCATACCTGAAATAAGCAGCGCATGTTGGGCCAAACGACCCAACCTATGATTTAGATGGCGCCATAATTCATCGCGCGATAGTACTCGTTTGCAACAAAAACGTCTACTGCTGCCCTTGCAACCAAAATGTATTTGTAGAAGTTGGTAATACCATACTTAGCTTTTCTTGAGCTAACTCTTCTACACGAGCAGGCGTAGCCAAACTTGCTTGCTCAAGTAACAATTGCCCCCATTGTAATTGCAAATAATGAGTTTGTTGTTCTTGTTGTTCAACTTGACTAAATGTAGAACGATAAGAATTCGTGCTGTAAACTACGGCCAAAGCACTTACTAATACAGCAACCAATAATATAATTAACATGTATAATGACTTTGACATCTGCATATCTGCTAGTTGACCATTAAACAACGTACCTTGATTAATCACTTTTGCTGCAGCATTCATGCTAGTTTCTCCCCGATCCTTAGTACGGCGCTTCGAGCTCTGACATTATCTTTTACTTCTTTTTCCTGCGGCATTATTGCTTTACCTATTCTCTTAAAATTTGACTTTAACTCTTCATAACGAACTGGAATTTCTAATGGTAATTTTTCTCCCTGCTCCTTATCGCGCATAAACTGTTTAACAATACGGTCTTCAAGAGAATGAAAGCTAATCACCGCTAATCGTCCTCCTGGAGCCAACACATTAAGACATCGCTCTAAACAACTACTTAAATCACTTAGCTCTTGATTCACATGAATACGAATCGCTTGAAACACCCGAGTTGCAGGATGTTTGTGTTTCTCCCATTTCGGATTCGCTTCTTTAACAATTTCCGCCAATTGCAGGGTTGTCGTAATTGGCGCCCCATTTCGAGCCATAACGATTGCTCTGGCAATACGTCCAGCAAAACGCTCTTCGCCATAGAGTCTGAAAATTGCAGCCATTGCATCAGCTTCAGCAGTATTTACAAATTCAGCGGCACTCATGGGCTGTGATAAATCCATGCGCATATCTAAAGGCCCTTGCTGCATGAAACTAAATCCGCGCTCCGGATTGTCTAATTGTGGCGAAGACACGCCTAAGTCCAGCAATATGCCATCGACTTTGCCAAGAACACCTACTTCAGTAGCAAACTCTTCAATTTTGGCAAAAGAACCTTGGAAGATGTGAAAGCGCTTATCTTCTGAAAAACGCTCTTTTGCATGTGTTATTGCGTCTAAATCCTTATCTATTGCATAGAGACGACCCTGTGCATCCAGATGATTTAAAATTTCTTGGCTATGGCCGCCACGGCCAAAGGTTCCATCAAAATAGATACCGCCATTTTTAATGGCTAGACCTTTTATCGATTCATGTAGTAGTACTGATTGGTGCATTGCCATTTTTGTTTCCATTACAAAGAAAACGTTTTCATTTCATCAGGTAATCCTAAATCGCCTGAGCTCTCTTCAGCGAGCCACTCATCACGTCGGGATTCCCAATGATCCTTACTCCAAACCTCAAATTTATTACCCTGACCAATCATCACTACATCTTTTTCCAATTTTGCATAATTTCTTAAAACTGTGGGTAGCAATACTCGACCATTTGCATCAACTTCAACATCTGTAGCGTGGCCGATTAGTAGACGCTGTATTCTGCGCGCAGCCGCATTGAAACTAGGTAATTTTTGCAAATTATCCTCAATTACCTGCCATTGCGCAGCGGTGTAGAGCAACAAACAAGTTTCTTCCGTATCAATCGTCACCACCAAAGGATTTTTTTCCTCAGCACCCAACGCGGAACGATAGCGCATAGGAATAGCTAGGCGTCCTTTGGTATCTATGGTGATGGCATTTATTCCCCGGAACATGGTTGTCTCTTTAGCAAAGGTTTTTATCCCTCCACAATTCTCCACTTTTTTATTATTTTACCCCACTTTTATACACTATAGAAACACATTTCTACACCCGTCAAGGGAAAATCCCACTTTTTTATTATTTTACTTGTAATTTTTTTGAACTTACAAAATTGATGATTAAAAAAAACGCGGTTAGGAGTGGTTATGAACATCTGCAAGTACTGACTAGGTTTGCTTGTGATCCGACAGTTACAGTAATACATTGAATCATAGATTCGACATTGAGCCTCACGACGAAAGGATCTTCACCTTTTTAAAACACTCATTTTTAGGGTCTGCTGCCATTTCTACTGTCTTGGCCAAAATGAGTCAATGTTCTGTGCTCCGAGGCACAAAATAAATTCATTTCGGCTCAATCTAGAGAAATGGCAACAGCCCCTAGTAGCCTAGATCCCGCGGCTTATTTGCAAGATGGGAGATAAAGAAATTAAGGCTTACCTATACCATAAGTTTGTGAATTATCCGTTGATTGAGCCGATGACGTCCCTTGTTTAGGAAAAAAGTTTTGACCGCTACTGCTTGCGCTTGCTTCTGGGGCTGAGGTAAGCGGCATGCTCGTGATTTTTCGCTGCGAAAGAGCTTCAACTAGGCTTGTTCTTTGTTCTAAGCTACGGCACAGATCTTCATCAAGACCATTATTCGTTAGATCAATCTTAATTGTTGAAGGAATTGCCTTTACGATTTTTTTTAACTCATCCTTAGTAAATTTATTAAGATCATTAAATGATAGATCGAGGAAGGTTACTGTTGCAGGTATTCCACTTAGAGCGTAGGCTAAGTCATCTGCTGTAAGTTTATTAAATTCACACAGTGATAGACACAAATGTGTTACCGACAGAGGAATAACCCCGAAGAGTTCTTTTAAACGCTTAGCCCCTAAATTAACAAGATCGTTATCCCCCAGATCAAGTTCTTTCCGACACCCAGCGTACTGCAGCAAAGATTTGCACCCATCGAAACCAAATATCTTTGCCGCATGTAGATACCTTAACTTTAGTTTTTCAACCTCGAAACTGGGAATGCACATTAAACCAAAGGATAATTTAATATAACCAAGACGTTGGAGCTCTTTAATAGACTTGCGACTATTAAATTCAAGCTCTTTACTGTTCTTGTTGTACAAAAAAAATGAATTGATTAGGGGGATTGCTAAGCAAAAAGCAACTGTTTTTTGTAGCGCTATGTTAGGCGCGTGGTGCCCCATGCATTTATTTACCTCATCAGGAGTATATTCCACCTTATGTTCACCAATAATAGGGGTAAATACACTCTTATAAAGTGACGTCGACTTATATCCACCAAGAAATTTAAATTCATCGCGAGGATTAAAGCCAGTACGTTCAGAAACATAAATGCATTTATTAAAATTGCGATCACGAGCAAGCCACATAAGCGCTGTCCAAATATAGCGTGCATTTTCCGCGGTCACTCCGTTTAGATTTATTTTTGAATCTTTGGGAACCTTATCGAGGGAATCACCAGGCTTGATATTATGTATTTTATAAAAGCCATCCAGCATTATAGCAGCTACAGCCACTGCTGCATAAACACGAACATCATCATCATTAGGGAGGTCCTCAAGAGAAAATTGCATTATAATTTCCTTTATTAATAGGTATAAAAGACTTGATTTATCTTGTATTGCTTTCCAGTACAGCATGTAAAATTAAAAACAATCAATGATCATTAATCAACCAACAGCACTATATTATGAACCCTTACTCGCCAAAATAAAAGCACTACTTATTATTTTATGCCTACAAAAAATATAAGAAATTGATATATTTGAAAAAAAATAGTATAAGCGTGCAACCCTACTGGTGGTAAGGTCGCAAGGTTCCTAGCTATTCATCAACGCCGCTAAACGTATTCCCTGCAACACCAAATCAGGAACCAGATGATTATATAAATCATGCTTATCGAATAAAGAAGCAAAACCACCGGTCGCTAAAACTAATGCCTGATTCGCATTGGCGCCAAACGCTTCCTGATTCATGCGCAAAATTAATTCACGACAAGCACCCAACACACCATAATAAACACCAGATTGAATGCTCTCTATTGTGGAGCGCCCCACCGCATTTTCAATTTTAATGATTTCTACAGCAGGCAACTTAGCCGTATTTTTTGACAGCGCATCGACGGATAATCGTACCCCTGGCAAAATAGCTCCACCCAAGTAGGCTTTTTGTGCATTAACCACGCAAAAAGTGGTTGCTGTACCAAAATCAATAACAATAATATTTTGGTTTGGGTAACTGTTTGTTGCCGCAATTGCATTCGCAATTCGATCAGCCCCTACTTCTATAGGATTACGATATTTAATGTTTAAGCCTGTTTTAACACCGGCTTGTAATAAAAAAGGATCTATAGAAAAATATTTAACGCAAGCTGATCGCAATGAGTAATCCAATTGCGGGACAACCGAACAAATACCAATCTTCGTGATGGCTTCTGGCGAACAGCCATTTTCACGTAAAACACTTTTTAAAAAAATACCTAACTCATCAGAGGTACTCACCTGAGAAGTATGGCGAAAACGAAGTTTGATTTCATCACCATCAAAAACACCACCATATATGTGGGAATTGCCCACATCAATGCAAAGAATCATAATGTAATTGTACCCAATAAAAAAAACACGATAGTAAATTGTGATTCTATTATTATCAAGTATTCTGTACTGAACAAAAAAAGGCATAGGCTAAGTGGAATATCAAAATCTTGCTAAATGGCCTGTTACACAAAAAAAGCCCTACACAAGGTAGGGCATGAGTGGAGATGCTGCATGTTAATTTATATTTAGTATGATTTAACAATTACCGTAGTACCCACATCAGCAAAGTCTTGGTTCAACCATTTTGCGGCACTAGGTAGTACACGGATACATCCATGGCTTGCATTATAGTTAGGTACTTCGTAGGCAGCATGGATTGAATAGCCACCATGGAAGTGCATACAATAAGGCATTCTTGCGCCACCATGTGTTTCGATTGGGTAAAGACTAGAGGTACAGTCTTCACCTTTTTTAGAATAGATTTTATAGGTTCCAGTAACGGTGTGGCATGGCTTTCCTTCATCCTCACAGAAATCCTTTCCACCCGAAGCACTACCCGTATTTACACGATTACCTTCTCTATCATAAGCAGCCCAAGCCGTAGCTTTAGGGTCAAAGATAAACACTTTATTTCCTGTTGCCACTCTTTTTTCAGGAAAATGACTAGCACCTTTATGGTCGTTTTGCATACTCTTTGTGTAATGAGTATAACCAGCATCATCAACTACAGGCACGCCCCCATCCATAGAAGAACATGATACAGCTAAAGCAGAAACCGGAACTAAAAGTAGATATTTTTTCATTTTTTTCTCCCTCTTTTTTCTTATGTATCGGGAGATCCTGAAATAGGTTTAGCTTTTTTTATAAAAATTTTCTACTTTGTGCTCTTTTTATGTCTAGTGCGTTCATTTTGTTGGTGTTTTTTGAACGGCTTGTGGCAGCATAAACCTGATAGCCAATATCAGCTGTTTATCCGTGCATTCAAAGCATCCACCACGCGGAGGCATTGCATTTAAACCTTCATCAGTGTGCTTAAACAGAACATCCATTCCTTGTTTTAAACGAATTTTCCAATCGTTCTCATCGCCTATTTTTGGGGCTCCAACCGGAATTAATGGTTTTGGTGCATGGCAATTGACACAAAAATGAGCGTAAATTTGTTCCCCTTCATTTTTAGAACCGCTAATCGACTGTAAAAACTCTTGAGGGTGGTGGCTTTCTGCTTGAGCATCAAAAATAATGAGTGATAAACATGCAGCATAAAAAATAACTAAACGACCCACCATATTTATAAACTCCTTAAATTAGTACATTATTTGCGATATGATTCGTCAAACTTTAAAAGGGACATTGCTGTGAAAAAGAACATACTAAGTGTTTTACTATTTTTTGCAAGTACAGGTTTATCTGCAGAGCCAATCCAATCACCGGAAATATTAACCCATAAAATTGAGCACTATGTACTTGATGAATTAGCGTCATATCACGAAGGAAAAATTCGCGTTTCAGCAGATAGAATTGATTCTCGTCTAACGCTCAAAGCATGCGCTGAAGATAAATTAGTCGTTTTTAACCCCTATCAATCCCCTATGCTAGAAACCAACACGATGGGGATTAAATGCCAGGAACAAGACAATCACTGGTCTTTATATGTTCCTATTCGCATCACGATTTTAAAAACAGTGTATATAGCACGCCGTGCTCTAATGAAAGGTGAGCACATTACCGGCCATGATATGTATCAAGCTGAAATAGATGTACATAAATTAAAGAATGGCTATTTTGAGGATATTGATGAGCTGGTGGGGCGAGTTTGCAAACAAAATATCGCCATTAATAGCCCTTTCAATCCCCATAATATTGAATTACCCAAAGTAGTACGTAAAGGGGAAAAAGTTGCGATCGTTACTAACAATAATAATTTAACCGTAAGTATGGATGGTATTGCGATTAATGAGGGCTCAATGGGCGAGACAATTAAGGTCAAAAACCTCGTTTCTAAAAGAATTATTGAAGCTCAGGTTGCAGGAAAAAAACGGGTAACTGTTGTTTTTTAATAAGAATTAAAAAAAAATAAAAATTTTACTAAAGGTTTTTAAAAAAATGCCGATAAAGGTTTTGCTGATGCATTTTTATAGGTCTATAGGTCATCAGTATAAACATACATATAAACGCGATTGAGGACAAATTTATGTTTAATCAAATTAGTGATTCCGCTCATGTAAAACCTATAGAGTCAGACACTCGCATAAAAAGTAAACAGCTTGAAATTAATAAAATTTTAACTGACGGCGCCTCATCCTTTGATGATAGCGTAAGCATCAGTAACACCTCCAAACAATTAGACGCGATAAAAAAATCGTTACAAGAGGTATCTGAAATTAATGAAGCTCGTGTTTTATATTTCAAAGCTGAAATTGAATTGGGTAATTACAAAATTGATAGTGACAAAATTGCCACGAAGATGTTAAATGATGTAGAAATGGCTTAATTTTTAAGGCAATTAAATGAACAATAATGAAGTACACGCATTATGCAGCCACTTGGAACAAGAAATTAACTGGGTAGCGTCGCTTAATGCTTTATTAGCTGAAGAAAAAGGATTGTTAGAGACACGACAATTTAAGCAATTGGAAGATTGTGCGAGTAGAAAACAAGACTTATCCAGTAAATTAGAGGAAAGTGCTAAACAGCGTTTGGCGCTAATTAATAAGGCTGATCAAACTGTTGCAGACTCATTAAAAGAATTTCTTAAAGGATGTACTGAAGCAGAAGCAAGTCAAATAAATAGCCTAAATAGTAAGCTCGCTGAAGTCTTAACGCTTTGCCGTGAATTAAACACCGTAAATGGACAAGTAATTGCGAATAACTTGTACATCCGTCAAGAAATTGTCAATACTTTATCTGGAAATAAAGCCAGTGCCGCAAGTGTTTACAATTCTCATGGCAACTTAACCTCTTCTAATGAAAATAGACATCACGAAAAAGCCTAAAGTTATTTCCCCCTAGTATCAGAAGATACTGATCCATTGGACAATAGTCCGGGTGCAGCGCAGCGGAACCCGGGCTACTATGACTTACAATTCAGCGCATACGCAAAGCACCATCCAGGCGAATAACTTCCCCATTAATCATACCATTTTCAACAATATGGCCAACTAAAGCAGCAAACTCTTCGGGTTTACCAAAGCGTTTAGGAAAGGTCATGGTTGAAATCAAATTGTCCTGAACTTCTTGCGGCATATTTAATAACAAAGGAGTTGCAATTAATCCTGGGGCAATCGTATTTACGCGGATCGCCAATTGGGCCAATTCACGTGCTGCGGGCAATGTCATGGCGACAATGCCCCCTTTAGAAGCACTATATGCAGCTTGGCCTATTTGCCCCTCAAATGCAGCGATTGATGCCGTATTAATAATAACCCCTCGTTCTTGAGATTTATTTTCCAGATCCAACGTGGACATTGCATGTGCAGCGACTCGCATTACATTGAATGTACCAATAAGATTAACATCAATCACCTGCTTAAACGCCGCCAGAGGCATAGCCCCTTCTTTACCAACGATGCGTTTGGCTGGAGCAATTCCCGCACAGTTAACACAAACCCGTGGAATCCCAAGTTCAGCAATGGTTTGTTGCATCGCATGTTCCACGGATTCATCACTGGTGACATCACAATGAATAAATAAGTCTGCGTCGCTGTGGCTATCAGCTTGTTTATCCCAAACAACAACCCGCATTCCTTGTTGTTGTAAATACTGAGCGCAAGCCTTACCCATACCTGAAGCACCACCGGTAACTAATGCAATTTGATTTGAAAAATTCACTATAACTCTCCGTGATTATAAAAATTCCTTACTTAACTCTTTGAATTCAGGAGTACCTGCCATTCTTAACCATTCAAAAAATACCATTTCAGAGGTAACTAAATGTACCCCCTCTTGTTTCATACGTTTCAATCCGTATTTCAAATTTTGCTCACCTCTGCTGCTCACCGCATCAACAACGACAAAGACATCATAACCCTGTTCTTTCATTTCCAATGCCGTTTGCAGCACACAGACATGGGCTTCAATGCCAATAAGAACCAGTTGTTTTTTTTGAAATTGCTTTAAACGTTGTACGTAATGTGCATCGCTCATACATGAAAAATGTACTTTATCAACACATGAGTCTTGATTAAAATAAATGCGTAATGGCGCAAGAGTTGGGCCAAGCCCTTTGGGGTATTGTTCGCTTACCAGAATTGGCACCCCCATTTTTTTAGCTAATTTTAGCATCCATTCGCAATGGGCAATAAATGCATTACTGTCTAATACTGCGGGGGTTAGTTTTTCTTGCACATCAATTAATAATAGAATTGACTCATCTTTATTAAGTAACATCCGTATTCTCCTTAGCCTCACTGCCATTAAATTAAGCTTTGTAGCCCGGATTAGCGCAGCGTAATCCGGGCTACAAAGCTACAATCCACACAATGTGAAATATCCCACAACCGCAACTAATTAAACTCCTGCAATATCAATAGTCTTCATTGCGACATCCATTTGCTTATCACCTCGTTGAAGAGATACAGTAACTTTCTCGCCGACTTTAATTTCAGTAAGTAAATTATAAAGCGCATCATAATTATCAACGGAATGGCCATTAAGCGCTACAATAACATCGCCAAGTACAATACGTCCCCAAGCATCACGGTGTGTAGCTTGTAAGTGTAATTGCGCGGCCGGAGTATTAGGTAATACATCGGCAATCAAAATTCCCTTATGTACACCTAATCGTTGAGCAATATTAGGCGCAACGCTTTGAATACCAATACCGGATAATACCACACGACCATGTTTAATAATTTGCGCTACAATACGCTGAATATCATCAGCAGGAACAGCAAAGCCAATCCCAGCAGAAGAACCAGAGCGTGAATAAATCATAGTATTTAAACCAATTAATTGCCCAGAACTATTTAATAAAGGGCCGCCCGAATTACCTGGATTAATTGGTGTATCCGTTTGGATCATATTACGAATTGTCACCCCGCCAATTCCTGGAACTTGTCTGCCTAATGCAGAAATAACACCTTTTGATAAACTGTGATCCAAACCAAAAGGATTGCCTATCGCAATCGCTTTTTGACCGACGATTAAGTCATTAAGGCGCACGACTTCAAAAGGTTTAAACGCCTTTAAAAAAGATAAGGCATGGGTTGAGCTGATTTGTAAAACAGCAATGTCTTTACGGGGCTCAGCACCGATTACTTTAGCAGGCACCGTCATATTACCTAAAGTAATTGCTAATTTATCAGCACCTTTAATTACGTGATAATTCGTAACGATATGACCTTTATCATCCCAAATAATTCCAGAGCCCGCACCATCAGGAACTTGCGTTTTCTTAAAAGAATGATGATTAGTTACTGTTGCTAATCGATGAA
Organism: uncultured Gammaproteobacteria bacterium; assembly: GCA_963844185.1. Lineage (GTDB taxonomy): Bacteria > Pseudomonadota > Gammaproteobacteria > Legionellales > Legionellaceae > Legionella. The sequence goes on along the minus strand of CAWJMX010000007.1, from coordinate 166,384 downwards.
CATACACTACCTTAGGTGATGCTTTTTGAAAGACCTCTACTGTATTTTGTTCATCAGGAAGAAGTGAGTTTATATTTACACTGTATCCTGAAAAAGACAAAACAGTACATAAAATAAACCATAAACTACGTTGTTTCATTGTTGTCATACTCCACTTCAATTATTAAATCCTCTGCATCCTCCAAAATGCACCAAGATTGTAATATACATTGGCAAAAATGTCATCAATTGGCTCAAAAGAATAATTTTAACTCATAAGATAAAGCTCAAAACAAAATGGATTGGTTTTGAGCTTTAATGGAAATTAAAGGGCAACCGAAAGGGATGAGACGTCAACGTTATCCTCTTCATCCTCCTCTTCTTTAACACGGGACGCACTCGGCCCTTGCTCTAAATTCGGCTCCAGCAAAGATGATTCATTAATGTCTTGTTCGGCACGCTCAACATCCTCTCGAGCTCCACGTTCGACCTTTGTATGGACAAAAGCAACATTAGGCACTCCATTACCACCGCCAAAAAATTGCATTAAAAACTGGATTGGAGCGATGAGCATATCTTTAAAGGATATAGTCCCGGCTTTAATTGTTTCAATAGTAACAAGTTCCGAATCATCAATATGACGCAAATAAACTTTTTCCAATAAAGCAGAATGCTGTTTGTATACCGAATCCAAACTTGCATTACGCACCCTTTCTTGCGCCAAAAGATAGCGCTCAAAATCAATATGAGAACTCCATAAAGTAGATCTTCGTGTTTGCAGCAATTTAAGCTCACTGTCATAAAATACCAGTTTAGAATCAATTTCATCTCTTAACTTATCACAAATAGCTTTTCGCTCAGGAGAAACTTCGCCACTACTGATTATAGTCCCCGACTCCTTCACTGTAAGTTTGGCATAGCGATCAACCAATTCTGTTTTTTTATGTAAAAGCTCCTCTATTTGCGTATCCAAATACTTAACAGCATCTTTATTGGCACCTAAAATGTCATAATGCGCGTCAAAACGTTTATTGCTTTGCATTTGCACACGTATTTTTTCTAGCTCAGCGGCTTCTTGTGCCATAGCCCTACTTTGCGCCTCGTCATTTAATTTTTTATCACGGCTAAGCAATAGTTGTCTTACAAATGCCGCTATAACCATTACCGTCCCAAATACTACTGTACAAATTAGTGCTACAACCATCGGCTCCATGATTAACCCCTTAACGATGCAAATGAATCAATTGAGTATGTATTTCGACAGCGAAATACTCTCTAAAATCCTGAAATGAATCCATCTCAGGCCATTGAGCGGATTCATTCGTGATACGAGTCATTGCAGTTGCAAAAATCTGATGATAAAAATATTTTATAAAGGGTTTTATTTCAGTTAAATTAGAAAAATTCTTTACCATAACCGTAGCATTCTCTTCTAAACGAGCTAATTCCACACGTTCCAATACATCCACTAAATCGTCTTGACCTTCCACTACTGACTTGAGCCAATTAAGCAATGCCATTCGCGGTTTGAAAAGTAATAATTGATTTCCTTCTTCGATTGTAGGCTCCATAAGAATAATATGATTGTGTAATTCAAATTTAAAGCAACAGAGAAAATCAAGAAAATTAGTTTCTATTTCTGAGTGAGCATTATCTCCTAACCAACGACAAATTTCATGCCGAAACATTTTAGAAAAATGCTTTTCTATTTCATCCAAAGTTGCTTCATCTGAATTCTGTTTTGGCAAGACATAAGCTGTATTGTCAATTTGCAATAAACGTAGATCGGGCAATTTAGTCCCAGGTAATTGTGAAGCCAGGAATGATAAAAAAACAGCGGTGGGTTTTAGTACTATTATTTCATATGATTTTTGGCGCATCCCTTTCTCCTTAAATTAACTAACACCTCATGAATACCGTCCAATAACACAAAAAAAGTCTCTATCGCACGCGATGATCTCTAATTTTCCTATAAAGATTTCTTTCGCGAGTAATAAGACTTTTTTGCGGGTATTCGAAGCTGTATCTAATGCCTCTAAATAAAACGATAGACCATAGATGCGCGCTTCGCGAGTAATTTTAAAATTTTTTTCGCATGATGCACATGTATTAATCATATTAAAATTAGGATACCATTTTGCCTGGTTTAATAAGAAGTTATTGATGTGAATAATTTATTTGAGCAATTTAGTAAGCCTTTACTCAACTGGTTTTATCTCCACGGCCGCAAAAATTTACCTTGGCAATTACCACGCAGCCCTTATCGAGTATGGGTCTCTGAAATTATGCTCCAGCAAACACAGGTACAAACCGTTATTCCTTATTTTGAACGTTTTATGCAACGTTTTCCGAGCATTCAGGATTTAGCTCAAGCCAGCGAAGATGAAATCCTTTCTTTATGGTCGGGACTAGGATATTACAGCCGTGCACGCAACCTCCATAAAACAGCCAAAATAATTACCACAGAATATCAAGGGATTTTTCCTGATGAATTGGCATTGGTTCATGAATTGCCAGGAATTGGGGCATCAACGGCAGCAGCAATTTTGTCGCAAGCCTTTAACCAACCTACCGCTATTTTAGATGGTAATGTCAAAAGAGTATTAACGCGTTTTTTTATAATTCAAGGCCATCCTGAACAAACACTAGTGAAAAAAAAGCTCTGGGAGCTAGCAAAGGCCTGTATGCCACAAGAGCACTGTGCGGATTACACCCAAGCAATTATGGATCTAGGTGCTACGTGCTGTACCACCAAGAATTTTAATTGCCTTAACTGCCCATTGCAGGATAATTGCCTGGCATTGAAACATCAAGAACAGCACCTGTATCCAACGAAAAAAATTAAAAAACCCGTGCCGGTACAACAGCAACAATTATTAGTCTTATGTAATAAAGAAGGCCATATTTATTTAGAAAAAAGACCGCCGACCGGATTGTGGGGGAGCTTATGGTGTTTACCCAGCTTAGATGAAGGCAATTGTCCACTTGATTTCATCCGCGCAGAATATGATTTAGCAGGTGATATTCCGCAACCGCTTATTGCCTTCAAACACCGTTTTAGCCATTTTATTTTAGAAATTAATGCCCTTAAGATCATAACACAAGCTTTAGGAACGAAACTCGGGGAAGCGAAAGGACAATGGTTTGCTAAAGAAAATTTAAGTTCGCTAGGATTAGCAACACCAACAAGTAAAATTTTATCTTTGTTGTGAAATGTAGCAATTTTTAATTCGAAGGGATTCATCAGTACAGGAGTTGAAACGTAACCCCAACGTTCACTGTTCATTTCGTGTATGAGGTTAGTGATAAGTACTGCTGTTGGGTCAAACGACCCAACCTACGACAAACCGTTCAAAATAGTACCACAATCCCTTGGCGCGGGGGCAACACCGCTCCTAAAAGAAGTGCCATTAGGCTACAAAACCAAGCTACTTAGTATTCATATTTCCATCTAACATCTTCGCCGCTACTTTCGCATCAGGTTGTCCTGCATTCGCAGCAGCAGTAATCCAAAACCAAGCTTTCTTACGATCCTCAACCACACCCTTGCCATAATAATACATATAACCTACAGCATATTGCGCATCAGGTTGCCCTCTTTCAGCCTCAGGTTTCAAACGCACAAAGGCCTTCCGATAATCCTCAACGCGAAAATTACTAATGCCTTCACGTAAATTAATAGTATGCGAAAGGCACGCAGCCAAAGTAGGAATAAACAGTATAACGATTAATAACTTACATAAATGTCTCATAAAATCTATTCCTCTTTTAACGGCGCTGCTACAGGCTCAAAAGTTAATTCATTTTTAGGCAAACTTAAACTCTCTAAAGTACCATGGCGTTCAACCAGTACGCCGCTGGCCATAATACGTTTAACCACTGCGTCCCCAGGTATGGTATCACCTATTCTATAGGTTTTTTCCTCACCTTTTGCAGAACGAATGATTACTTGCGAATCATCCATCTTATCAGCAAATAATATTCCCACCAAAGTGACATTTAACATGGATTTTTTAACGCTGCTCTCATTTAAATCATTAGGTACATAAACACCAAATAATGATGAATTTAGAATAGATTCAAAAGAATCAGGTTTCGTAGTTACACGAATATTTTTTTCTTGTACTGCTGGCGCACTAACTGGCGAAAAGCGTAAAGCAGAACATTCAATAATGATCAGTGCAGAAAAAAGAACAATTAAAGCAAGACTCATCCATTGCGCATATTTAGCTGACAATAAATAATGAAGATCAAATTTCATGCTTAAAACACCCTTGATTAATTTCGTTTAAAGCCACCCTATTCTCTCTGAATTTAGCACAAATTGATACCTTGCTTAGACTAAGTTCCCCCACTAGAATATCCCACATGCCTCATGTCTACCAAACAAAAAATTTAAAAGGAATATTAGCCAATGAAAAAAAATCACTTCGATACACGTGCTATTCATGACGGTCAAGCACCTTGCCCAAGTACTGGTGCAGTTATGACACCAATTTATGCAACATCGACCTACAAACAAAGTGCCCCAGGTGAACACTTAGGCTATGAATATTCACGCACTCATAACCCTACGCGCGCAGCCTATGAGGCCTGTATCGCCAGTTTGGAGTCAGGACAACGTGGTTTTGCCTTTGCATCAGGAATGGCGGCGATAAACACCGTTATTGACCTATTAAATGCTGGTGATCACGTAATTGCTATGGATGATCTTTATGGCGGCACATTCCGCTTATTTGACAAAGTTAAAACACGTACCTCCAAATTGTCTTTTTCTTTTATCGACATGACGGATCCACATAATATTGAAGCAGCGATTACACCAGAAACACGTTTAATCTGGGTAGAAACTCCATCGAATCCTATGTTAAAACTAGCTAATTTACGTGAAATAGCCGCTATAGCCAAACGACATAACCTTATTAGTGTAGTAGACAATACCTTTGCCACCCCCTGGATTCAACGTCCAATAGAATTAGGTTTTGATCTAGTCCTACATTCAGCAACAAAATACTTAAATGGCCATTCTGACGTAGTCAGTGGTGTAGTAGTCGTTGGCGACAATTCTGATTTAGCAGAGCGAATTGCTTTTTTGCATAATTCATGTGGTGGCATTGCCGGTCCTTTTGACAGTTTTCTCGTATTGAGAAGCTTAAAAACACTGTCTCTGCGTATGGAGCGACATTGTGACAATGCACAATACCTGGCACATTGGCTTAGTAACCACCCCCAAGTAAAAAAAGTTATTTATCCCGGTCTTCCCAGCCACCCACAACACCAATTAGCTAAAGAACAAATGCACCGCTTTGGCGGCATGATTTCAATGGTAATTAATGGTGGATTAGAAGAGGCAAAACGCTTTTTATCCCGCTGTGAATTATTTACTTTAGCAGAAAGTCTTGGTGGTGTAGAAAGTTTAATCGAACATCCTGCCATTATGACGCATGCCTCCATACCTCCTGAGCAACGCAAGGCATTGGGAATTGAAGATGGATTTATCCGTCTGTCGGTAGGTATTGAACATGTAGAAGATTTACAGGCAGATTTGCAACAGGCCCTTTTGGCATAACCAACCCTAAATAGGAACAATATATGCACACATTACAAACCATTATTGAGCAGGCTTTTGAACAGCGTCAAACCTTATCCATGAGCACTGCTACACCTGAGTTACTTGCTGCCGTTAATGAGGTGCTTTCCTGCCTTGATAGTGGTCAGTATCGTGTTGCAGAAAAAATAAACGATGATTGGGTAGTTCACCAGTGGATTAAAAAAGCTGTTCTTTTATCGTTTAAACTCTTTCCTAATCAAATCGTTGATGCTGGATTTTGTCAGTTTTACGATAAAGTTCCGCTCAAATACCAAGGGTATACCGAAGAACAGTTCCAGCAAACAGGGGTTAGAGTGGTACCGCATGCCATAGTGCGCAAAGGTGCCTATATTGCCAAAAACAGTATCTTAATGCCCTCTTACGTGAATATAGGTGCTTATATTGATGAGGGGGTTATGGTTGATACTTGGGCTACTGTTGGCTCTTGTGCTCAAATAGGTAAAAACGTTCACCTCTCCGGTGGTGTGGGTATTGGTGGGGTTTTAGAACCCTTACAAGCCAATCCAACCATTATCGAAGATAATTGCTTCATTGGCGCACGTTCAGAAGTGGTCGAAGGTGTTATCGTCGAGCGCAATTCAGTACTCTCCATGGGCGTTTATTTAGGACAAAGTACCAAAATATATAACCGCATGACTGGTGAAATCAGCTACGGTCGTATTCCTGCTGGTTCTGTTGTGGTTGCGGGTAGTTTACCTAGTGAAGATAAAAGTCACAGTTTATATTGCGCGGTTATTGTCAAACAAGTCGATGAAAAAACAAGGGCTAAAGTGAGCATTAATGAACTATTGAGAGCGAATTAAGATGGATGAATTAAAACAGCTGTTATCTGAGCTCATTAGTTTTCCATCCATTACTCCCGATGATGCCGGTTGCCAGGAGTTTATGATTCAATTCTTGCAAAACCTAGGATTTAGCTGTGAACGCATGAATCAGGGCCCTGTCGCTAATTTCGTTGCTACTTATGGCAGAACTGGCCCTTTATTAGTGTTTGCAGGCCATACCGATGTAGTTCCTATTGGTGATGCGGGCAAATGGCAGACCGATCCATTTGTCATGGTTGAAAAGGATGGCATGCTTTATGGACGTGGCACAGCCGATATGAAAGGAAGCCTGGCCTGTATGTTACTCATGGCCAAACGCTTTACGCAGACCTACCCTGATTTTCCAGGCCGGCTTGGTTTGCTTATTACCAGTGGCGAAGAAGGTGATGATTATGACTTAGGTACACCCTATGTCATGGCACAATTAAAAGACCAAGGCATTCATATTAATTATTGTGTTGTTGGTGAACCATCCAGTACAACACATGTTGGTGATGTCATTAAAATCGGTAGGCGCGGTTCATTGAGTGCTAAGATTCATCTACAAGGAAAACAGGGGCATGTGGCTTATCCACATTTAGCGAAGAATCCTATCCATAAAATTAGCCAGGTATTAGCCCGATTAACGTCAATTGAATGGGATAAAGGAAATGATTATTTTCCGCCAACATCCATGCAAATTACATACATCAACTCCGGTGGTTATGCCCCCAATATTATCCCGGGTGAATTGGTGCTGCATTTAAATTTCCGCTATTCGACCGAGCAAACACAAAATTTATTAACAGAAAAAGTTGGCGCCATCTTTAATGAATTTAGTCTTCATCCTAATATTGAGTGGCGTTTAAGTGGTGCCCCCTTCTTAACGGCTAAGGGAGCTCTCTTAGATAGTTCACAACAAGCGGTGATTGAACAAACGGGGATCACCCCTGAACTATCTACCAGTGGTGGCACATCAGATGGCCGTTTCATCGCACCTTACGGAGTTGAAGTCATTGAACTGGGGCCGGTTAATGCAACGATTCACCAAATTAATGAATGTGTTTCCTTAAACGACTTGCATCAATTAGAGGCACAATACTTTTCAATTTGTCAAAAGCTACTACTTAATCAGAAGTAGATCTATAATACTAAGAGGCAATTGAAATATAATAATAGTTGCTTTTCAGGAATAGATAAATAACTTTATAGGGAGATAATGATGACGACGAGCGGTTGCAAATTAAACCCCGTAGCATTAGGCCTTGCGTTTGGTATGCTTTGGGGGGTATGTATTTTATTCCTAGGATTAGTTGCTAGCTACTATGCATATGGACATGACTTTGTTATTTCCTTGGGTAATTTATATCCAGGATATACCCCTTCAATTAAAGGCAGTATTTTAGGCGCAATCATAGCCTTTATTGATGCGTTTATTATGGGCTTTTTAATTGGCTGGCTATATAACAAATTTAGTAATTGTGGCTGTGCTTGCTGTGATAAAAGGGCCGCAGCTAAAGAAGTAAAATGAATATGATTTACTCTGTAGGTTGGGTCATTTGCCCCATAGGCGCGTCAAGTTAAGGAAAAAAAGCCCATAAATGCCATCCACACCCGTTCAGGCAGAGGAAGCGCTTTAGCGCTGTCTCTGCCTGAACGGGTGTGGATAGACAAAGACGTCGATGACCAAATTCCCCAACCTACGGTTCGTACCTAAAGACCAATCTACCTAAGGAATTATTAGCTTACCACGTGCCAAGAACCATCAGGTTGACGGCAAGCGCTACCACGAATAAGTTGTGTTCGTCCATCGATCCAAGCCTTAGTAGTATATTCACGGCAAGGTAAACGTTCGCGATAATATGTTCGAGTAGGTTGAACAGTATAACGATACCCTGTATCTGGATTCGACCAGACTACGGCTCTACCCGTTGGCGCAGTTTCTAACGCACGCTGCATTTCCATTCGGTCTACTTTGTCCATACTCTTACCAATTTGGCCACCTAAAAAAGCGCCAAGAAGAGCACCGCCAGCTGCTGCAGCAACTTGACCAGAGCCACTACCAAACTGGCTTCCGAGCAATCCACCAACAACACCACCGGAAATGGTGCCTACACCTTCATTATTCATGTCAGCACAACCCACTAACAAGAACGATAAAGATAATGATGCAACAGTTAACTTTTTCATGATTATCACCAGATTTAAGGGTTATAAAATCCTGTTCATTCTAGCACCACATGAACTTAGGATCTAGACCCTGCTTGATAAGCCCTTCGGTAAGATTTATTTTGCGGCAACAGGTATGAGCATTTTTACCCAAAAGGGCTCACTAGCTTGAGCGCACACGTTCTGAAATCTGACACAACAGTTCATACCCGGTAGTTCCGGCCGCTTGCGCGATGCGTTCTACTAAAATATGAGTCCCCCAAAGCTCTACTGCAGCTCCAGGCTCTATATCCGGATGATCCGTTAAATCAACGGCCAACATATCCATGGACACCCGACCAACAATCATCACCTCCCTTCCCTGCACCCAAATCGGTGTATTTGCTGCAATATGCCGTGGATAACCATCACCATAGCCTGCAGCAACAATACCAATCCGTGAAGGCTTATCACTTTTCCACGTACCGCTATACCCAACTTGGGCAAAGGGAGGGTGATCATAAACCGCACTAATTGCAGATACAAAACGCATTACCGGCACTAATCCCAAATCAGTAGCAGTCTGCTTAGCGAACGGTGACACCCCATAAAGCATAATTCCGGGGCGAACCACATCCGCATGAGTTTGTGGAAAAGAAATAATTGCTGCTGAGTTTGCGATACTGCGTTGGCTAAAACCGGCTACCGAAATTTGTTCAAATAGAGAAATTTGCTGCATATTTTCAATGCATTCAGGCTCATCGGCACAGGCTAAATGCGTCATTAAACCAATTTCTTTGTCAACCCAGGGACAATTTTGCAACGCATTCATCACCTCTTGCAACTCATGAGGATTAAATCCTAATCGATGCATGCCCGTGTTTACTTTCACCCATAATTTAATCGGCATATCTAACGGCGTATTTAAAAGCCACTGCACTTGATGTGGCTGATGCATGACACAGCCAAATTGGTGCTGAGCCAGCATTTTAAATTCATCAGGACTAAACACGCCCTGAAAAAGAATGCAATACGTACGGCTACCCATCTTACGAATAGTCATGGCTTCTTCAATACAAGCCACACCAAAGGCATCAACCTGCCCTTCCAATACGGGCACCACGGTATGCAAACCACAACCATAAGCATTTGCCTTAACCATGGTAATTATTTTTTTGCCTGGAGCAAATCGTCTTATTTGCGCAAGATTATGTAACAAAGCTCTTGGTTCTATGACTAATCTGGTGGGTCTGGACACTACTCTACCCCTTGATAACCATTAAAAGCCAAATCTTCGAAGCGGGTGTATTTACCAATAAAGGCCACGCGCACTTTACCAATGGGTCCATTTCTTTGCTTAGCAATAATAATTTCAGCAGTCCCTTTATCTGGGCTGTCTTCATTATAGACTTCATCTCGATAAATAAAACAAATTAAGTCCGCGTCCTGCTCAATCGCACCCGATTCCCTTAAGTCGGACATTACTGGTCGCTTATCGGCACGTTGCTCCAAACTACGGTTCAACTGCGATAAAGCAATAACAGGTGCCTGCAATTCTTTGGCAAGCGACTTAAGACTGCGTGAGATTTCCGAGATCTCTGCGGTTCTGTTTTCCGCATGAAATCCTGGTACTTTCATCAACTGTAAATAGTCGACTACGATAAGGCCTACAGAGCCATGCTCTTTTGCCACACGTCGCGAACGTGCACGCATTTCTGATGGGCTTAATGCGGGCGTATCGTCAATAAATAGGGAGGCCTCAGACAACATATGTACCGCTGAAGTTACCCGCGGCCAATCATCATCATCCAATTTACCGGTTCTAATCTTGTGCTGATCAATCCGTCCTAAAGAAGACATCATCCTCATAGCTAAAGAATCAGAAGGCATCTCCATGGAAAACACGATTACTGGTTTGCCTGATTTAATGGCGACATGTTCTGCCATATTCATTACCAAGGTAGTTTTACCCATAGATGGACGGCCAGCGACAATAATCAAGTCAGAAGGCTGTAAGCCCGAAGTCATTTCATCAAGATCAGATAAACCGGTCGCAAGTCCGGTAAGTGCATCCCCATTGTGGTAGAGAGCATCAATTTTTTCTACGGTACGTACTAAAATCGATTTAATATTCTCAGGACCACCATCTCCGGCTGTTTGCTCACCAATAGCAAAAACTTTGGTTTCCGCCATATCCAATAATTCAGGCACTTCACGACCAGCAGGATTATAGGCCGAATCAGCAATTTCAGTAGCAACAGAAATAAGTTGTCTTTGTACCGATTTCTCACGAACAATATCAGCATAAGCACCAACGTTAGCAACACTGGGTGTATTATTAGCCAACTCAAATAAATAAGCTTCACCACCAGCATCATCTAATTCATTGTGAGACTTTAACGTATCCAGCAGAGTAACGACATCAAAAGGCTGATCCTTTTTTGATAAGGCAGCAATTGCTCGAAATAAGATGCGATGTTCTGTACGATAAAAATCTGCTTCACACAATTTGGTACTAATTTTATCCCACGCCTGATTGTCCAGCATCAATCCACCAATAATGGATTGCTCAGCTTCAGCTGAATGAGGAGGGCGTTTTAATGGATCAACGGTTTTTTTGGGATTTTGCAGATCAAGCATATTTAGTTACACAGTGACAATTTGGAACGATAACTATTGTAATAGTCTTTTAGAAGGATGTCATCCTGAAAGCTAAGAAAGTATGTTCAGAAGAAGCTTATTCGAATTATCCACACCACCTACATACAGAAAAATACAAAAATACTGCTGTTGAAAAGCGAAATCCCGCAAACATGTTGCGGGATTTCGCAAAGATAGAGGGGTGGATAAGACGATTATCTAACCCAAGTTTGAGTACGACCTAATAAGGACACACCCAAATACCCTCTAACATGGAGTTTATTTCCATCTAGAGTGGCTTTAGCTTTGTAAACTTTACCTGTTTTAGGATCAAGAATAGAGCCACCGCCCCACTCGTTGCTGCCTTCTTTTTTCAAGCCCCATAAAAATTGGATGCCTTGAATTTTTTTACCTTTAAACGCGCCAGGGCATTTATCACAAATTCCAGTGTCACCTGGTTGTGGGAAAACTTTATCAATTACCCCATTTAAAACGCCACCCGATTCGCTAATAGTTATGATGGCTCTTTTTTCTCCAGTTTTGTCATCAACTGTAGTCCAGTTACCTAGGGGTGACTGAGACGCAGCCATAGCAGGGATACAAGACACAGCAAAAACTAAACCACAAACTGCTTTCCATAAGTTCATAATATTCTCCATAATTACAATCATGTTATAGCTTAAGCCATGATTGATAACTATGCCAGTTTTTAATTAAAAAAATGAATTATCTATCAATAAATAAGTCAAACTACCGTTAAATCGAAAACGCCTTCGCTCCCATTAATGAGCGAAGGGAATTGGAGACTAACATTTTTTAACTTAACGGCACAAAAAACTGCTCAATATCTGCTTCACTTAAGGTTATCGCTTTGGCTGGATCTGCAGACAAAATCCCATCAACTAATTGGCGTTTCCGTTCTTGCATGCCCAAAATCGCTTCTTCAACAGTACCCGAGGTAATAAGTTTATAAACAAATACTGGATTTTCTTGGCCAATTCGATGAGTTCGGTCGGTCGCTTGATCCTCAACCGCAGGATTCCACCACGGATCATAATGAATCACTGTGTCAGCACGTGTTAAATTCAGTCCAGTTCCTCCGGCTTTCAAGCTAATTAAAAAGACCGGCGTTTTACCCTCTTGAAATTTTTCCACCATCGCCTGTCTGTTTTGTGTTTGTCCAGTCAATTTTAAATAATCATAGTGTCGGACTTGCAATTCATTTTCAATTAATTGCAGCATGGAAGTAAATTGCGAAAACACCAATACTCTTCGGCCCTCACCTACTAAATTATCCAAAAGCTCCATGAGCGTTTCAAGCTTGCCTGACGTACCATGTGCCATGGTCGCCTCCGGTAATGAAAGCAAACGTGGATCACAACAAATCTGACGCAGCTTCAATAAGGCATCAAGAATAATAATATGACTTTTACCTAGTCCCTGCTTCACAATAGCATCACGAACCTTTTTCTCCATACTCATGCGAATGGCTTCATACAAATCACGTTGTGGCCCAGAAATTTCAATCGTGCGGGTCATTTCTGTTTTAGGCGGCAATTCACTGGCAACCTGATTTTTTGTTCTTCTTAAAATAAAAGGTTTCACCCGTTTAGCGAGTACTTCACGCCGCTCTAAATCAGCATGTTTCTCAATAGGTGTTCTAAACCAAAGTCTGAATTGTTTGGCATCACCTAAGAGACCTGGCATCAAAAAATGGAATAAAGACCACAACTCACCCAAATGATTTTCTAAAGGGGTACCAGTCAAGCACAGGCGATGCGCTGCGTGCAATTGCTGAATAATTTGCGTTGTTTTAGTGCGCGCATTTTTAATAAATTGTGCTTCATCCAAAATAAGATAGTAAAAAGGATAGCTAACAAATTTCTCTTTATCGCGATGAATCAATCCATACGTCGACACCACTAAATCATAATCATCAAAATTATCCAGATGCCGTTCACTGCCATGATAAACCAAAACTTTGAGCTCTGGGGTGAACCGTCGCGCTTCTGCCTGCCAATTTCCCACCAGGCTCGTTGGAGCAACAATTAGCGTAGCCGTTTTCAAACGCCCTTGCTCTTTTTCATATTGTAAATGGGTCAGTGTTTGTACTGTTTTTCCCAATCCCATATCATCGGCTAAGATGCCGCTAAAGCGACTAGTACGCAAAAATTGCATCCAATTTAAGCCATAACGTTGATAATCCCTTAATTGTGCCTGTAAACCTTTGGGAACCTCAATTTCAGGAATATCGGTTGCTTTAATCAACCGTTTTAATTCATCTCTTAATGTTTCAGCCCCTTGCCAGCGTGACTTGGTTGCTTCAAGCGCTAACTCGGCTTCTTGCATCAAGATAAGTTGGTACTTATTAATTTGTAAATGTTGATTCTCATCAATATGACGTAAGCCAAATTGCAACAGCAAACGAACTAAAGGCTTAATCCGCCCCATTTCCAATTGCAATGCCCGCCCATCATCCAAGGGCAGTTTTACTAATTGTTCATCAGGAAGACTATCTAAATCACCACCACTGTAACGGTGAATCAAGTCCGCTACTAAGGGCACTATACTGACCGTCTTGCCTTCGACTAAAATACCTAACTGATATGAAAAGAAGTCAGTTGTGCCTTCTTGCAAATCGGAAAACCATTCCACCTCATCTGCGCTAACCACTTCCTGATACAAGGAGCTGGCAAATTCGACTTGCCAGCCTTGACTTTTTAACAACGGCACCACCTGGCTGTAGAGGAACTCTAAATCTGCAGGTTGACTGATATTCTCCAAAATAAAATCAGTATTTTTGCTTACATTCCATTGCGCTTTTTCCCAAGTTTTAGGCTCTCTTAAGCGCAGCATTTGCTGCGCATCAGCCAATTTTTCGCGCTCAAACTCTTTATCCCGTTGATATTGGATTAACACATCGCCCTGCTGAGAAACTACGGTATCACATTCCTCGGTACTGGCAATCATTAAACCGGCGTAGTTAAAAACTATACGCGCAGTAAATAACGCATTAAGCTCTTCTTCATCTTCATAAAGCCAAGATAATTCTTCATTCCCCTCACTGATGGCATCAAGAATCAGTAGCGGTTTAGGAGCAACCTGACGCAACTCATATTTTTCAAAAACCTGTGGCACAGGAAACTCAGGACAAGTCTGCGCCATTTTCTTTGCTAATAAAACCGCTTGCTCAAGAGGGATTGGAGGTGCTTCCAGTAAATGCCCTAATTGTTTAATCGGGTAAGATGTTTTTAAATAGCCCATCGTGACATTGGTATAATCAAAATACCAACTCTCATCCAACAACAAGGGCTTAACCGCCTTACCTTCGTGCATTAGGAGTAAATTTTGGCGGCCATTATGCGCTAAGATCCATTCGCAGGTTCCCGTATAAGTTTCGCCCATTTGAATCGCATGATCCTGCTCTTCGATAAAAAAAGCTCGCCCTGTAGCAATAATTCCTGCTAATAACTCACTATTACGAATCGTTAAAGAATCAAACCAACCGGCAACACCACACTTAAATAATAATTGTGCCACCAAATCATTATCATCACCGATAAAATGCTGTTTCTTAGACTCAGAAAGCGAATTAAAGGGGATCATTTTGCCGTAGCCACCGCGCTTTAATAGTTTGGCGAGGGCTAGTTTAATCACCACCTTATGCTCATAACCAATAAGTTTAAGCTCAATAAGATACGTCAAATGATGTGTGGCTTCATGCGCCTTAACCACAGAAGCTTCCTGAGCCCGCAGGTTTTTTAACCAGCTATCTAATCGCTTATCTAATTTATTCGCAGGTTGTGACAAAGAATTTGCTTTTTCACGGTCATGCAAAGCAAATAAACAAGCCGCAGCATGCTTGCAATTTGTTGATGACGTACAAGTACAACTTGCTCGTTTTGCCGGCCAGGCTTTTAAATCCATATGCACATCATAAATCTGACTGGAACTGCCTTTCACGCGACCTTTTAATAAACCGTCGCTAAAACGAATATTAAGCACATGCCCGTTTTCAAAATACTCTTGCCCGCGCAATAATATTTTTGCTTCAAACGCCTCAGGCATTTTTGATAGAGCTTCATTTAACATAATATTTGGGATTACCTAGGCAAAAGGGTTTATTTTATGCACTTTTTAGTCTAATTAACAATTATATCTTTCAATCAGAGGCTCTTTATAATAATTTAAAGCGTCTTATTCTTTAGGATGATGAAATATCATGCAAAATAAGCTCCGAATTCTTATGGCGCAAACCAATCCCACCGTGGGTGATCTGGCAGCCAACCGAGCTCAGATCATTGAAATTATAAACAATAAACAAACTGAACATGATCTAATTATTTTTCCTGAGTTAGCATTAACCGGCTATCCACCAGAGGATTTACTCTTTCGCAAAGAGTTTCACCAGGCAATTATCGAAAATTTAAAACAAATTCAGGCCGTAACCAAAGACTGTTATGTACTCATAGGTCATCCAAGTGTAGACCAAAAAAACTGTTATAACAGTCTCAGCATTCTCCATGACGGAAAAATAATTACCCAATACCAAAAACAAAATTTACCTAATTATGAAATTTTCGATGAAACACGTTATTTTACACCAGGCCCTAAAAATCCATGCCTGCTGAACATCAAAAAGTACTCCATAGGAATTTGCATCTGTGAAGATGCCTGGCGACTAGGCCCAGTAGAAGATTTAATTGCTAATGGTGCATCCATCATAGTAAGCATCAATGCCTCTCCATTTGATACAAGCAAATATCAAAAACGTGAAACCTTATTAAAATCGCATGCCCAGCATGGTGTAGCCATTATTTATGTGAACCAAATTGGTGGCCAAGATGAATTACTCTTTGATGGACAATCACTAGCAATGGATCATCAAGGCAAAATTTGTGCACGCGCACCTGCATTTAAAGAAGATTTATGTACTATTGAGCTTGAAGGGAAAAAACTTTCTGGACCAATTGCTCCTCTGCTTAACAAAGAACAATTACTGTATGAAGCATTAATTTGCGGCACTAAAGATTACGTGAATAAAAATCATTTTCCTGGTGTTTTACTCGGCCTTTCCGGGGGAATTGACTCCGCATTGACCCTGGCAGTTGCCGTCGATGCTTTAGGCGCTGAGCGCGTACATGCCGTGCTTATGCCTTCTCGTTATACCGCTGATATGAGTTATGAAGATGCTATCAAAGAGTTAGAGATACTGGGTGTATCACACTCATTATTGTCGATTGAACCGGCTTTTAATACCTTAATGGCAACTCTTGAACCGGTATTTGCGGGTCTGCCTATAGATACTACTGAAGAAAATATCCAAGCGCGAATTCGTGGTTTATTGCTCATGGCCATGTCGAATAAAAGTGGCAGCATGGTACTTACCACTTCGAATAAAAGTGAGTCTGCTGTAGGCTATGCTACCTTATATGGGGATATGTGCGGTGGCTTTGGCATATTAAAAGACGTACTTAAAACAGAAGTTTATGCACTGGCTCGTTACCGTAACAGCCTTACAGAAGTTATTCCTGAACGCGTGATAACCCGCGCGCCTTCCGCAGAGCTCAGAGAGAATCAAACAGATCAAGACAGCTTACCCGAATACGAAGTCCTGGATGCCATTATTGTTGCGTATATGGAAAAGAATTTAAGTCCTACAGAAATAATTCAGCAAGGTTTTAAAGCCGAAGATGTGACCCGGGTGATTCAATTGATTAAACGCAATGAATACAAACGACGTCAAGCTGCCCCAGGAATAAAAATCAGTCCTATGGCTTTTGGTAAAGATTGGCGTTATCCCATTACGAATGGGTTTAAGTAGAGCATAGTGATCTAGAATAACTGTCTATGATTCCATTTATTAGACAATACTCTGATACTCTTAAGATATTCGAATTTCATGATCAGCTTGCACTCCCAATCATGTATTTTGGAGACAGAATTTAATGTTGAGTCAACATTACCCAATATTGCTATAATAAAAATAATTAATTAAGGAATATAGAAAATGAATATTGATAGTAAAAAGGGAGCACAAGTGGAAACTGATGAAGAATACCCATTTGTAGGTTATTGGGTTAATAAAGATCTATCTGACCCGAATTCTCCTTATTGGATCGATATTATAGAAAGGGCACCATCTTACAAAGGAATCAGAGCTGTATTTGTATACTTCGGTATGAAGAAACCTACTAAAAAAGAAATGGAAACATTAATTAAAAAAACACCACGCCACCAATAGAGTGTACTGGGAGGCGCCAGATCGAGATTGTAGATAAAAGCCCTGTAATCCCCCATTACCAGCCAAGATTTAATTATTTAAATTAATTTGCGAGACAATAAGTGAAAAAAAAGCTTGGTTTATTATTTTTATTCTTAATAAATGGTTCGGCTCTTTATCTCATTTACCTATACATTGCAGTGGCCTGTTCGACTATACAAAATAATATTTTTCATATACCTTACGAAGCATCAGGAATGCAAATGCTGTACTACTTCTTCTCTTTTCCTGTGTTTGTATTATTAGCCTTTCTAAGTCGTATTCTTAGTTACTATTATAATTTAAAAATATATCTATCTTATGGAATTTTCTTTATTTGGTTGGCCTATTTTTTATTAATTTCATATGTGGACCAAGTAATTCATTTTCCTGATGGGAAGCCTCTGTTCTATTATGGAAGTTTGATTATTTCATTAGGCGCAATTTCATTTATCCTTTTTTCTACCTATTTCCAATGGAAACAAATAACTCAAACAGAATCATAGATGTCACATGAAAACTATATTAATCATCTCAGTATCGCCTAATATTATAATAGCAATGTAAACATCGAGCCTTAACTTACTCCTTGTACCAAAATGCCCCGGTAATTAAGTCTATTAAATCATTAATTGGTTAAATCACGACATTATTTAATAATACAGAGCTATAATTGACATATATAATCAATAGGAAAACGTCATGAAATGGAATTTGACTGCCTTCTTTTCTTTTATTTTAAGCATTCTACCCTTAACTGGGCATACGGAAAAAATTTTAATGCCTCCTCCAGGTGGGCAGCCCTCTTCATGCGAGGAAGCTTATAGAAATGCTTCCAGTTCATTAACACTTGGCGATGTAAAAGGAGCTTTACTCAATATTTGTCAAAACCAAGGAGGTTGGCAAGTAATGTATAAAATTGTCGACCTTCCTCGTCCTTATCCGCCTGGGGTAATTCTCAGTTGTGTTAAAAATGATAATGGCAACATTAGTGTATTATTTTCTTGTCGATATGGAATGAGTTCTTCAGATTTATAAAAATTTAGTTAGAAATGTATTTTTCATGATGGCTAATAGTAATGTGCTAATGAGAATAACAGTTAACAATTATAAGAGGTCTAGAAATCTTCAGATCGAGACCTCTTTAGTATTCTCCGCCCCAGGGAGAGAGCTGCCAACCCACTCAGTGGTTGTTTTGAGCCCCAAGCCAGAAATTAATCATTTAATAAATTTTTGATAACTAAAAGTTACGATATCGCCGATTTTAACGAGTTTTTTATAATAATCAGAAGGATAATCGTTTGAAAATCGATTTTTATATTAAATAAATACAAAATTACAGCGTTTAATAACGAAACAGAATATCAAAAGTACTATCGTTTAAAATAATGGCGGCAGTGCATCATTCCTTATCCAAAACGTTAAGCCAAACCTTACAATGTTAAAGATGGTGTTGATGGCTCGTCCGAATTTGGTTTAACTGGATTTATTTCTTCAATACAGCAAATACGTCTCGCCAAAGAGCCATTAGGATTAACTAATTTAATCTCTTTAAGCTGTTTTATTAAATCAACAATATCAGTAATTTGTTTTTTATCAATTTGCTCTACAAGTTTATTAACCGCCACCACATGATGCCGGTTCCAGTGGCCAGAAAAAAATCTCATGAGCATTGAATTATTTTCAGTGTAGTTATTTAATAAATTGCGTGCATTGGTTAGAGCATCCTGATTTTTCTCATAATATTTTTCATAGGATGCACGTGTCCTGGCCGCTATGTAGGGTTTGGCGTTCGCTTCTGGTTTACTCATCTTGGTCGTGCCAAGCACTTGACTTTCTTTATATCCAGATGCTTTTTTAGTTGTAACCTTTGGTACTAACAAAGGCTCATTCACGGATGTGTTTCGATCGCACTCCTCAGCTTGATTTCCTTTATATTCAGATGTTTTTTTAACAGCCATCTTTGGCACTAACCACGGGTCATCTATGGCCATATTTTGACCCTGCACATAAACTTGGTAAAAAGGATTGGTCTTATCTGCTTGAAGCTGTTTATCGCGCTGCGCTGGTGATAAAGACATAAACAAAGACAATGCGTTTAGTTCTTTAATATAATAATTGGCAAGTGGTTTATTTGCAGCGGCTTGAATCCCGCCCCAAAAACTAGGTTCCACCTGCATCTCGGCAGGGTGTAAAGGATGGTCAAAATACGTCGCATCTTGATGTTCTCTAACGGGTAACATGAGCTGATAACCCGCTCCCAAAGCCTTATATAAATCGGCAACCGCCCCGTGGACAATCTGTTGCTGTCTGACACTTATGGACCATTGTTCCATCGATGTAGTCGGCAAGCTTAATGTTGGATAACCGGCGGTTCCAATTGCTGCAGAAGCAGCAGCAAGCCCGCCACCACTTTTTATTGAAAATAAAGTGGTGCCCAAAACATGATGGCTTTCATTACCAGGAAAAATGAAAATACATTTTTTTTCTTCTGGGTTATGGCCGTTATTTTCGCAAAGCTCTTTGTAAGTCCTTACGTCAACTCGACCTTGAATATGCATAAATGGCATTTAGCAAACCCTACTTTTATTACAAAATATACATATTGTATAATATATATTAAAAAACTCAAAATAAACTTAAGAGATCGCAGCAAAAGAGTTTAAACCTCACACGCTAATTGGCTAAAACGGACAAGCTCGTCACTGATTTTTTGAATTATTTTCGTTCTAATTTCTTTTTCCCTAACAAAAAGATGGCCACTATCAAATTGGTGAAATTGGCAAGGTACTAATGAATGATTAGCCCATCCCCAATGATCCTCAGGAGCAACCCAAGAATCCTTGGTACCTAAGAATACGGAGGTTCCTACACTTAAAGGTGGCTCATCCTGATAAATATAATTACGTACTATCTTCATATCGCCAATAAAAATCGGCAGCAAGACTTGGATAATACTTTTACTCATACGTTCATCACTGTAATCCACAATGCCATTTTCTTTAAATATGGTGGCTAGAGCAACTAACTGCTGTTCATCTAATTGACCGATGAGTCCTTGATCTAGAGCAAATAAATTAAGATCCATTTGCTGTAATTTCATGAGCAAATTATTCAAACTTTTTGATGGCGTACTTGGATCTGGATAAGCTGAGGCAAAAAGATGCACTGGTTGAGGCAAATGATGGCGGCGTAAATAGCGCGTCAGCTCAAAGCCAATGAGCGAACCAAAACTATGGCCAAAAAAGGCAAAGGGTAAATCAAACTGCGGACGAAGATGACGAGCAAGCAAAGAGACTAAGGTATTTAGATCATCAAGCGGTTGTTCTTCCAGTCGATTTTCTCTACCCGGTAATTGTATGGGACATACTTCAACAAAATCAGGAAACTCTTGCTGCCATTCGCGATAAATTGACGCCCCACCCCCACCATAAGGAAAACAAAATAAACGAACCTGAGCATCTGGTTTTATTTTGCGATTTGCCAGCCACCGCGCATCCGCACTGTTTTTTGTTTGTGCATGATTTGGCTTATAATCATGGGTATGCTGGCTTAACACATAATCGGCAATTTCAAGGATTGATGGGCCTTGCATCATTAAGGGCAAAGAGTAGGTAATACCTAAATTGGCTTCAATAATTCGAATTACCGCTAAAGCCATTAGAGAATCCATTCCCAGTTCATGCAAGGAATGATGAATCCTAATATCCTGAATCGGCATTGAAAAAATAAGCGCGAATTGTTCGGTCAAATACTGGACTATACCCTCACGGCAAACATCATAGGGTAATGATAAATCCAAATGAAACTGCGCTTGCACTGCCATTAATTTACTAATGTGTACGGTATCATTGAGCTGAGTCATACACAGATCGAGGCATTTCGCGATGACCTGATAATCTTTATCAAGCAGATACCAATTACCAATAATATTTTTACCCTCAAGATGCAACTCGGTTAACTGCGTGTAAATATACTGTGGTTCCTCAGTGGCGCCATAAAATTCGATTTTACCCATTTGCGAAGCAACATAAGGCTTATTGAGTTGTATTGGCAGCAGTAAAAACAAGGTTTGAATACACGCATCGATAACACCTGGATGCATTTTCCTGACAAACTGCTCACAACGCTCTACTGGTTTTGCGGCGCGTAATTCAGCCAAGAGTTCATTATTATTAACCCAATAATGCTTAATCCAACGAATAGTGTCTCCTGCAGGCATCCCCATACTGGTGACACGATCATAAAAAACCTCTTCGGTTCCGGAACTAATGCTGCGCGCTTTTAACTCTTTTTGCGCGCAAAACTGCGGCTCAGGAATAACACTTAAAGATAAAATACCATGTGCATGCTCTATCCAACTTGCTTGGCCATCATTGCTATAAAAATGAAATGAAAATAAATTATTTTCAATGGCCTCAATAATCAATTGCACCACTATTGTCTTGCCATCCAAAACCAGCAATGGCGATAAATAATTAAGGTTCTCAGTACTAAAACAAGTCGTTTGCTGCAATTGATTCATCGCATAAGAGAGCATTTCAGTGTAATACCCTGCATGCAGCACATAAAAAGCATCTTGAATTTCAGGCATTACTTTCGTATCAAAAACAAATTCAAATTGCCTTAGTGGTAAAGGAGAAGGCACGCAGCGACCGCGCAAAGGATAGTTAGTATTTGCCACCGCAGACGGTGCCTTGCCTAAAACAGGCCAATATTTTTTGTGTTGCCATGGATAAAACGGCATCTCAAGATGCGGATAAGCGCGACCAGCTTCATACTTTTTCCAATCAACGCTGGCATTATCTACATACTCTTTGGCTAAAATAGATAATGCCATATGATTAAATTCGCCTATCTTAAGCGTCTTAGGTAATTTTTTTGCCTCAAGAGTAATAAATACCCCTGCAGGTACTGTCTGAGAGTCCGTACGTACCGCAATTAATTTCTGCACTAACTCCGCAAGAGAATGCGCAACAATTGCTAAGCGCTGTGCATAGTGCGAGCGTCGCACATGCAGGTTATAGCAAAGCTGTGCTAAATTGCTTTGTGGATGTTTGGTTAAATAATCACACCAACGAGCAATTAAAGCAGATAAGGCAGGAGCGTCTTTTGCAGAAAGCGTAAATAGCTCGCCGTCTGGGTTAATGGCTTGTGCCACGGTAGGCTGTTCTTCTTCTCTCACTTCACGCAACACGAGATGTGCATTTGCGCCGCCAAAGCCAAAACCACTGACACCCGCAATACGTACCTCGCCATATCGTGGTAATGCCTCTAATGTTTTCGGAATCTTTAAACCATATTTAGCAAAGGGAATGTGTGGATTTGCCGTCTTAAAATTAAGATGAGGGGGAATCAGGCTATTTTTTAAAGCCAAAGCCACTTTAATCATGCTCACCATACCTGCCGCTGGCTCTAAATGCCCCACATTTGTTTTAACTGAACTAATGAAACACGGCTCTTCTGCCTCACGATTTTTCCCAATAACCTCACCTAAAGCCTGAACTTCAATGGGATCACCGAGAAAAGTGCCAGTACCATGGCACTCAATATACGAAACCGCATTGAGATCCACTTTAGCCGTTTGATACGCTGAACGCAACAAGTGCTCTTGCTGCAAACCATTAGGCGCAGTTAAGCCATTGGTTTTGCCATCCTGGTTTACCGCCCCGCCAGTAATTACTGCATAAATTCGGTCTTTGTCGCTTAGTGCTTGAGCCAGCGGTTTTAAAACAATAGCCCCAGCCCCCTCGCCTTGTACATAACCATCGGCACTGGCATCAAAAGTATGACACTGCCCACTGGGTGACAACATGGTTGCTTTGCTTAAAACCGAGTGGATGGATGGTAATAAATTAATATTTACGGCACTGACCAAGGCTTTATCGCATAATTTAGCCTGCAAATTTAAACAGGCGAGCTGGATGGCAATTAATGCCGAAGAGCAGGCCGTATCTAAAACAATACTTGGTCCTCGCAAGTCATATAAATAAGATAGGCGATTCGCAGCCATGCTAATTGCGCTTCCGGTAGGGATGAATAAAGCATCCATCTCGGAATCTAAGCTCTGCAGATGGCTAAACTGGCTTGCATACAAACTGGAAAAAACACCCATCTGCGAACCAGCTAAATCCTCAACGGTTAAACCAGCATCTTCCAGTGATTCATAAGCTACTTCCAATAACACACGCTGCTGTGGATCCATGCGCATTGCTTCGCGAGGGCTAATACCAAAAAAATAGGCATCAAACTCAGCAATATTACTTAGATAACCGCCCCAATAAGCTAAATTGGCCTCCCGCAGGCCAAGTTCACTGGTATTTTGTAATAACTCCCAACGCTCATCAGGAATACGAGTAATCACATTTTTGCCCTGGCATAACAACTCCCAAAATTCAAGGGGATTATCAGCCTGAGGCAGGCGACAACTCATGCCAATTATGGCGATGGGATCAAATAACTTTTCCTGCTGTTCTTGCAACAGTTTTTTAAGTTTTTGGATCATCAGTAATGATTTTTTTAAGGTGGTAGTATCAGTCATAAGCCAGCTCTAATTCCTTTAGTTCTGATTCGAGCAATTCATTTAATTGGTCATAACTTAATTGATCAATCTCAATTGCTTCCATTGCCGCAAAAACCGGGGCGGGTATAGTCTCTGTAGAGGGGCTAACCCGTTGAGTAATATAATCTGTTAATTGTTTCAGAGTGGGGTAACGATATAAATCCATAGGGGCGACTACATCAGGAAAATGCATCCCCAATTCTGCTGTAAAATTAATACCGATAATTGAATCCATGCCATAGTGCTGGAATGGGGTCTCTGGTTCAATTTCTTGGATCTCTAATGCCAAGGATGAGGCCAAAATTGTTACAATCACCGCCGTTATTTCATTCGCGCTCAGTGCGCAAACCACAGTGCCCGCAGTGAGCGGTGGCGCATGTTCGGCGATGTAATGACTAAAGAAATCCAGCTGCTTGGCAGTGGCATTAACCTGCAAAAACTTCTTCCAATGAATCTTGCAAACCGTAATTTCTGCCGGATTCAATTGCAACAACGTATTTAAGAGCGTAATGCCTTCTTTAATGCTCAAGGACGCCATGCCGACCGCCTCTAAAAAAGCATCATGATTATGGCGATGGCTCATCCCCTTTTCGGACCAAGCGACCCAATTAATGCTTAATGCGGGTAACTGCAGACTGCGTCGATATAAGGCCAAGCCACTAATGAACTCATTGGCTACCGCATAAGCGCTAAGCCCGGCCATGCCAAAATGAGGCACCGCAGCAATGGAGGAAAATAATACGAAACACGATAATTGCTGCTGTTTAAATAATTCATGCAATACCAGAGCGCCTTTGATTTTTACATTTAACACCTGGTGCCATAAGGTTTCTTCCATCTCCGTAATCGGCACATTATCTGTCGTTACACCGGCTAAATGAAATACGCCATCAATTGGCTGCTGCCAGCTACTTTCTGTTTCTTTAATTACCTGGCTCATACGTTCAAAATCAGCCACATCCACCGCAACATAACGGACTTGTATTCCTTTTGCCGCCAACTGGTTTAACCAATTATTTTTTTCCGTGGTTTGCGATGAAAGCTCGGTGGTGCCGGTGAGCAAGATAAATCGCGTTCCTTGCGCGGCAATAAATTCAGCGACTTCATATCCTAGCGCCCCTAAGCCTCCGGTTATTAAGGCAGCAACAGGTGCAGTCCAAGGACGCACAGGTGCATTTTGTTGCTTGGATGCATCCGTGGTGAAACGAATGGTGTAGCGCTCTGTAGCTCTATAGGCAATATGATTCTGTCCAGCATGGTAATGCCTTAATTCGTTGACAATAAGAGAGGCATTTTTAGTAAGGCGTTCCTGAGTATCCAAATCCAGCAATAAGGCATGATAACTTGCTTGTTCTGCAGCAAATATGCGCGTCATCGACCACAAGTGGTGTTGCCAGATGTTAATAGTCTCCTGGTTCGTTACTTGCTGTGCCCCGTGAGAGATTAAGCAAAACGTCAATTGATGTGTCCAGCTGCACTGGCTCATCGCTTTGAATAAATAGAGCAAACATAAACTGGGCTCAGGAGGATGCTCTGTCTTGATATTAAGCGCAGAACATAAATACAGTACGCCTTTTAACTCGCTTCCTTGCTCTTTATTCAACGTTTGGAACAACGCTTCATAATCGCTCTTACACGCAGGATTAATATAATATGTTTGTTCATTAATGCGTGCAAATTCATCCCCACTAAAGCAATAAACACAATTTTCTGTCCCCAATTCTTGCTGTAATACCAGGCCTAATTCACAATCACTAAAAATCAACCATTTGCCATCAATTTTAGAGGTGCTCTGTTTTTGCTGTGGATTTTGTTCCCACTGCGCGCAGTATAACCATTCCAGGGGATTAAGTTCCTTACTAAGCGCAACCGGTGGCGAACTAATAGGCAATACCTCAGGAAGTGGCATTACTTCTTTAGTTGGGATCCAGCAACGCCGTTTTGCAAAGGGATAGGTTGGTAAGGACACGATATTGGGTACCTGCTGGGTATACAATTGTTGCCAGTCAATCATTGCGCCATTTATCCAATGTTGTGCTAATTCTTCATAGTTTTCATTGGCAAAGCCGGATTTCCCATTATTGTGCACTTGATAATTAAGCCAAACATTAGGCCGCTGCGCATCGGTATAATTTGCCAAGGCAAGCAATAGCTCCTCTTTAGTCGTCGCAATAATCGCTAAACGAGCGCCCATGGGCTCGCGTCCTTTTTGTAAGGTATAACAAACATCGCGTAACCATGCACCATTATCAACAGGTGCATGATTCTGTAAATAGGAATGCATCTGTTGTGCTTGCGCAGCCAGACGCTCTTCATTAAGTGCGGATAATAAAAAGAGATAGGGCCCTTTTACCGCCTCTTGGCACTTTGTTTTTGGCAGATACTCTTCAATAATCATATGCACATTCGCACCACCAGCACCAAACGAACTAATCCCGGCACGGCGTAATACGTTGTCTGATTGCCACTCGGCAAGCTCACGTTGAACATAAAACGGTGAGTCATTGAAATCAATAAAGGAATTTAATTGCTGCGTATGCACGGTAGGCGCTAATTGCTTATGACGCATTTGCAATACTACTTTGGCTAATTGGGAAATACCGGCCGCAGATTCCAAATGTCCAATATTCGACTTGACCGAACCGATGGCGCAGAATTGCTTGTCTTGCGTAAAGGATTCAAAAGCCTCTTGTAAACCACGAACCTCGATGGGATCACCCAAGGCGGTGCCTGTGCCATGCGCTTCGATGTACGATATACTACGCGCATCAATATTGGCAGCCTCTAAAGCCTGACGAATAACCGCGGCCTGTGCATTAGGATTAGGAACCGTATAGCCACTGGTTTTACCCCCATGGTTCATACTACTGCCCTTAATCACGCCATAAATTAAATCATTATCCGCAATCGCATCAGCTAAAGGTTTTAATAGCACCGAACCAACGCCTTCTGAAGGCACATAGCCTGTCCCCCCTTCCGCAAAACTAGTACAGCGGCCTTGTTCGGACATGAAACTAAAACTGCCAAGAAAATGATACTTACTAGGATGCAGTGACAAATTAACGCCACCAGCAATTGCCATAGCACAATCACCGCGCAGTATACTCTCACAGGCTAAATGGATGGCAGCCAAGGAAGAAGAACAGGCCGTATCCACCACAAAACTAGGACCATTAAAATCAAGAAAATAAGAAATACGATTTGCTACCGAAAAAGATTGGATATCCAAGGGAACACGATTCCCTTTTTGCCATTCTTCGGCAATAAACAAAGGATAAAAATTATAGGTTACCCCCGCAAAGACCCCTACGGCATTATTGGTTTGACGCTTTAGTTTTTCACGGGTATAGCCCGCATCCTCCAGCGTTGACCATACTGATTGCATGAATAATCGTTCTTGCGGATCCATGAATCCTGCATCACGTGGTGAAATATTAAAAAACAGCGGATCAAACTTATCGACATCGGGAATAAAGCCGCCATGGGGAAAATATTTTTCAGTGCCACCGACCTGCACTGGATAATCTTTATAATCCCAACGCTCTGGTGGTACCGTGCCAACACAGTCACGGCCAGTACTTAAATTATACCAAAACTCATCCATCGTATTAGCCATAGGGAAAGTGCCGCTCAAACCAATAATGGCAATCTCACCTGAATTTTCTGTCTGATTTTTGCGAACAGCTCGAATTGGTTCAACATCGTCTATTTTCATAGCGGCTACTGCAGGAGTTGTGCTAATTGCAGATAAAATCGTTGGTAATTTTTCTTTATAATTTTTTATAAAGTAAGGCGCTAACTCTTTTAAGCGATTGCGTTCATACAATAAGGTTTTCGGTAAGACGCCAAAGTCCTTTTCCAAGCGAGTGGTAATTTCCAAACCAATTAAGGAATCAACGCCATACACCTCATAGGTTTCGTCAATTTGAATGGCATCGGCTGATGCCCGTAATTTTTCAGCAAATATTCCCCGCAAGTAAGCCAAAACCAAACTGGATAAATCAAGATCGCGACTAAGAGGCATTGATGGCAATGACGCAGATATTGGTGTTGTTATTGGCACGGGTTTAACGTCAACATCGTACCAGTAGCGCTGTTTGCTAAACGGATAAGAAGGTAAGCCCGCCAAGCGCTGCTTATTGCCTTTCCCATATAAGTACTGCCAATCAATGGGATAATGTTTCGTATACAAATCAGCCAAAACAAATAATTTATGTCGATATTGCGCAACCTCTTCTGGCTGTTGCAATGCATTCATCGCGGCTTGATAGACTTCATCAAAGACAGGGCCGTGCATCACGCAGGTTTGCCCCTGATTTAGTATACAATATTCAGGAGTCTCATCCTTAATCAAGGAAGACAGTGCCTGCACAAGCCCCGCAATCGAATTGACGACCAAGGCGCAACGATAAACAAAATGGGCACGTCCCACACTTAACGTGTAACTTAATGAAGCTAAAGACACGCTTTCTTGCTGCAACAACCACTGCTGCAGTTCGCTTATTTTTTGTTGTAAACTTTCGTGCTGCCTGGCTGAAAGCACCACTAAATAATAAGGTTGAGCCTGATGGTCCTCATGCAACCGCCGGTAAGGCCGTCCCTCTTCAAGAACCACATGGGCATTAGTACCACCAAAACCAAAGGAACTCACACCGCCACGTAAAGGAATCTCTTGTCCTGCGTCAGTTTTGAGACGCTGCCATGTTTGATTTTCCTGGGCAATATAAAATGGGGTGTCGCTTAAATTGATGTAAGGATTTACTTCATTTAAATGCAAAATACCAGGTATTAGCTCATGTGACATCGATAAAATAAGTTTCATGACGCCAGCTATTCCCGAGGCAGGCTCCAAGTGACCAATATTGGTTTTCACCGAACCCAGTGCAATCCGACTGGCAGGTGCACTTGAGGTACGTAAATGGCCAAATGCCAGTTTTAATCCCTCAATCTCGACTGGATCACCCAAAGCCGTGCCCGTACCATGCGTTTCAATATAAGTCACCGTATCAGGATCAATATTGGCCTGATTATAAGCGCTAATGAGTAGTTCGCTTTGTGCTTTTGCATTAGGGGCCGTTAGTGACTGCGCCCGCCCACCATGGTTTACCGCAGAGCCCCTGATGATGCCATAGATATGATCCCCATCTGCTTGCGCCTGTTTTAAAGGTTTAAGTAAGAGTGAGCCAACGCCCTCTCCTTTCACATAACCATTGGCATCTTTAGCAAATGTCTTACAACGGCCATCGGCAGATAAAGCACCTAATTGGCTGGTGACCACGACCGTATCCGGATTAAGGATTAAGCTCACACCACCAGCAAGGGCCAAGTCACATTCACCATAACGAATAGCTTGCACCGCACGATGAATAGCAACCAGCGAACTGGAACACGCCGTATCAATTGCCTCACTTGGCCCTTGAAAGTTAAAAAAGTAAGAAACGCGATTGGCAATCATGCTGTGCGAGTTGCCGGTAGCAATAAAGCCATGGAATTCTTTTTGTTGTTTGCTGATTAAGATTTGGTATTCACTAAACTCTACACCGGCAAAAACACCCACTTTATTAGAGGGTAAGGCAAAAGGATTATAGCCAGCGTCTTCGATTGTCTTCCAGGCGGTTTCTAAAAATAAACGTTGTTGCGGATCCATAAAATTGGCTTCACGGGCGGAGATATTAAAAAATGCCGCATCAAATTGATCCACCCCATGAATAAAACCACCCCACTTCGAATTACTTTTATCCGTACCCTCTCCATAATAATCTCGCCAATTCCAACGCTCAGCAGGAACTTCAGTTACTAAATCATGGCCTGCTGCCAAATGCTGCCAAAAAGTTGCCAAATCATCCGATTGAGGAAACAAACCATGCATGCCAATGATGGCAATCCCATCGGTGAACTCACTCATCACTGCGGAGTTTTTTACGCGATTAGGGCTGCTTAATTGTGTCACAGCAGTATCATGATTTTTAGCCACTGCTTCTGGAAATTGGTTTATCAAGTACTGATTAATGGCTGAAATACTGCTGTAGATATAAAAAACCGCAGGCGTAAATTCTACCTGATAATGCTCTGCTATTCGTTTGCCGAGTTCAACAAAATGCACTGAATCCATGCCATACTCACCCAGATTCTTTTCAACTGCAATCTGATGGCGGGTAATTTTCAATAACTGCACCACCTGCTGCAGTAAAAAGGCGCTTACCTTATCCACTAACGCTCCTTGCTGTATCATCCTGGGTTTCTCATGGGATGCAACGAATGTAGCTTGATCAGAATACCAATGACGTTCTTTTGCGAAAGGATAGGTAGGTAAAGAAATTTTCTTCCTGAACTCTCCCGCATAGAAGCTATCCCAATCCAATGAATTACCCGCAACATAAGATTTTGCTAACTGCAACAAATTATCTCGTTCCCTGGAAGATGAAGACCGTGTTAATCTCTGTGGTGCGCCGTGGGATGAAGACAAAGGTGCACCTTGAATAAATAAATTTTCAGGAGGCTGTACGCTATCGATTTGTGGCAATAATGAAAGAACGTCAGCAAGCGAACTAATTACTAACGCACAACGACAGTCAAAATGACTTCTGCCCCTGTTTAAGGTGTAACACACTCGCTCTAATTCCGCGTCCGGATTCCTCTTTAACCAGGCTAATAAATCTTGAGCCCGTTGCCGCAAAGCAAATTCTGTTTTAGCTGACAAGGTTAACAAATAATGCGCTTTCGTAACCGGCGCGAAGGATCTTGCTTCCGGTGCTTCCGCAAAAATAATATGCGCATTAGCACCACCGGCGCCAAAAGAACTAACCCCTGCAATTCTTGGCCCCGGATGCGCCCATTCACTGACGGTTTGTTGTACTCGGAATGAGGTTTTATCCCAGTTAATATTCGTATTCAGAGCGTCTGACCACAGAGAAGGAACCAAAGTACGATACTGTAATTGCAATAACACCTTCGTCACTGCGGCAATTCCTGCTGCAGATTCACAATGACCAATATTGGATTTTACTGAGCCAATAGTACACAAAGACTGCGCCCCTTCCTGGTAAAAGGCTTTATTTAAACCAGCAATTTCAATCGGATCTCCCAATGAAGTTCCTGTTCCATGCGCTTCAATATAACTTACCATTGTAGGAGATAGGTTTGCTTGCCGGTAGGTGTCAGCAATTAATTCAGCTTGTGCATTAGGATTAGGTACGGTATAGCCATTTGTTTTACCACCATGATTAAGCTGACTTCCCTTAACCACAGCATAAATATGGTCACCATCCGCAAGTGCTTGTTGTAAAGGTTTTAACAAGACCGCCCCAACACCTTCTCCAGGCACATAGCCATCGCCGCCGATGCCAAAACTACGACAATGTCCATCTGTTGCTAAAAACTTGCCGTGGCTAAGTAATAAATATTTATTAGGGTGCAATGAAAGATTGACCCCACCCGCTAAAGCAAGTTGGCATTCACCATCAAGAATACTTTTACAGGCTAAGTGGATGGCTGTAAGCGAAGAGGAGCACATAGTATCCAGTGCGATACTAGGGCCATGAAAATCAAAGAAGTAAGAAACACGATTCGCAATAGACGCAAATACGGAATTAGTGGGCGTAAATTGCCGCCCATCTCTTTGCTCATGAGCAAATAATTGATACTCGCCATACATCACGCCCACATAGACGCCAATTTTTCCTCCCGCTAATTGTTCGCGTGCATAACCAGCATCTTCGATGGTTTTCCAGGCCGTTTCTAAAAATAAGCGTTCTTGAGGATCCATCAGCGCAGCTTCACGAGGAGAGATATTAAAAAATAATGAATCAAACTTATCAATGTCAGTTAAAAAACCGCCCCATTTACTGTAAGTTTTCCCTGCTGCATCTTTATTGTTATCGTAATAGTCCCATAAGTCCCAGCGCTCTTGCGGAATTTCGCGAATGCAATCTTTACCGGCAAGAAGATTTTCCCAAAACTCCGTTAAATCTTGCGCTTGCGGATAACGCCCATGAACACCAATAATCGCTATATCGGTGACAGACGCAGCATTTTCAGCCTCGCTCACCGTAAATCCTAAACGTTTATGAGCATTAACCAATGATTTTACTGCATTGACTTTGCTTACTGCTGTGATAGAAAATAACTGATTTAATTCAGCAGCATGTGCTTGAATAAAATAATCCGTCAATGCGGCTAGGTTTTGATATTCAAAAAATAAGGTTTTCGGTAAGGCAGAAAACTCGCGATCCAAACGTTCATTCAGTTGAATAATCATCAATGAATCAATGCCGTAATGCTCAAAAGCTAAATTGGCATCAATGTGCTCAGGAGGTTGCTTTAGCGTATTCGCAATTAAATTTTTTAAGAAGACTTCCGTTTGTTCACGTAACTGCAAACTTACTGCGTCAGATAACACAACAGGTGCTGTATTAACTACTGATTTACGATGCAATGCGGCAACAAGCTGAGATTGGTAGCCCGGCAATACAACGCAGTTAGCCTGAGAATGTTGTAATGCATGTACAAAAGCATTTAAGCCTTGAACGGTTGATAAACTGACAATACCTAACTTTTTTTCCAGCCAATGTTGGTATTCAGGAGCCAGTTTTAACCCCCCGTCTTCCCAGTAAGGCCAATTAATTGCCATAGTGCGCCCAGCACAATGCCCCAAGAGCCTTTGTTGTTCACGCACAATAGCAAATTCATCCAAGAAGGCGTTTGCATAGGCATAATCGCTTTGTCCAGGGTTACCAAATACCGCCGCGACGGAGGAAAATAAAACCAAGAAATCTAAAGGCTCATTACGTGTTGCGGCATGTAAAAAACAAGCACCTTGAACTTTTGGTGTTAAAACAGTAGCCATCTCTGCAGTAGTTTTCTTAGCCCAAAAACCATCAGCGGTAAGACCAGCAGCATGAATAATGCCATTTATGGCGCCAAAATGTTGTTTGGCACGCTCAATAAGCATCTCAACATCGTCATAATCGCCAATATTCGCCGGTACATAGAAAATTGATGCGCCTTTTTGCTCAAGCTTAGCGAGCATTTTTATATGTTGGTCAGTAAGCGTAGAACGCCCTGTTAAGATAAGGCGTGCCTGATAATGCTCGGCTAAATAAGTCGCCAATAAATAGCCTAAACCACCTAGTCCACCGGTAATTAAGTAAACCCCTGCGGTTTTAAGCAGCAAATCATCCGCAATAGGTGCATCAGGGAATAACTCATACTGATTTATAAAACGCCGATTATGCTCATCATATCTGACTTGAGTTTCAAATTGGCTTAACTCTGGCGCGAGTATGCTCGGATCATAAAATTCAACAAAACGACAAGATAAATTGGGTTGTTCCTGAACTAAAGTTTTTGCCAAGCCGACTAATGCGCGCGCAAAAATAGATTTGCCATTACTGACACAAATTATTTGCATCGGCTGCGTGGGTTTTAATTGAATCAGTTCAGCAATAACTTTATGTACTAAATAATAAGTTTGTTGTAAATAGTTTTGAATTTGGCCGGCTGCGGGTAAACCCTCATCATTAATTTCATCCAGACCAATCAAAATATAATCCGTTAACGAATCGATTTTTATACTATCCTGCTCCCGAATATCAACGAGCTGACACACAGGATGTCTAATGCTAAATTGGGCCTGCAACGCAGTCACAGTTGCTTCACTATGGCCAATAATCCGCATGGAACCAGACACGCTATTTGCAGATAAGCGGGGCTGCTCTATCCATAGTGGCTGGTAATAACCTACTTCAGGAGTAACTGCTTCGTAAGTAAGCGCGCCTAAGGTAAACCCTGTAATCATCAATAAGAGTGTTCCTTCAGCATCGGTCACCTGAATATCAAATACAGGGAAATGTTGCTCATTTACATCCGAAGTTAAGTAGGCATATACCGAGCAAGAATCAGGTAATACCGCATAAAGATGCATTTGTTCAATGGAAAAAGGCAAATAATGCACTTGCCGATTTTTAAGCAAGGCTTGGGTTGTTTGGAGAATCCCATCGCATAAACCAGGATGCAGCAGCCATTCATTTTGCCGTACTTGCATAGATGATGGCAACGCCAATTCGGCTAATAATGATTGTTCGTCATAATACAGACTTTGAATCACCTGAAAACCAGCACCATAGTCCAGCCCTGCATTTTTAAAATAAGTATAAATCTCTGCTGGAGTCTGGATATTAGGCAAATTCTGCCGTATTTGCTGAAGGTTTAATGAAGTATTTTTTACCGGATAAGGGGGGGCAACTGTGTACAATTTACCACTGGCATAATCAACTGCCCCCTCAGTGTCTGTGATGACAAA
Source organism: uncultured Gammaproteobacteria bacterium (assembly GCA_963844185.1). Taxonomy (GTDB): domain Bacteria; phylum Pseudomonadota; class Gammaproteobacteria; order Legionellales; family Legionellaceae; genus Legionella. The sequence continues at coordinate 132,079 of CAWJMX010000007.1, read as the reverse complement.
AGAGATAAAATCTGTCTCAGAAATGAGTTTAATATGTACGGCATGGTGTAACGCCGTACCTTTAATCGGTTTTTTCCAAACAATATCACTTAGTAGGGTTATTGCTTGATTGTTTAGCGCCATATTGGCTGCGATGCATGCCATTTCCAAACAAACAACACCAGGCAAAACAGCCTCATGATTTACCTGATGTTCACGCAAGTAAAATTCTGCGCCAGTAAATGATTTACTAAAAACAGTTGCGGACAAGGTGGAAATATTCTCATCAATTAATGCGTGTAACTTCCCTCGCGATTTGACTTTTTGTTCTAACCAATGAGACTCCTTGGCAAAGGGGTACGATGGCAGCGTTATTTTCTCCTGATAATCACCATAGAGCATACGCCAATCAATCAACTTACCGTCAAGATATTCATCGCGCAGATGATTTAAATGGGCTAACGGCTCAGAAAATAGCGTACTTCCTACAGGCGATCCAGACAGCATCGCCTGCAAATGCTGCTTTAATGCCAATACCGTATCCACAACCACACAAAAACGCTGCTCAAAATGCTGTCGTCCTACATTTAAGGTATAACTTAAGGCAGCTAAATCAGGCAAATCCTGCTGACGTCCCAACCAGGCAAGCAGATCGCGCAGGCGTTGTTGCAAAGCTTGAGTAGTCATTGCTGACAATGTAATTAGATAAGACGCAGGCTCATTAGGCATTGGCGCTGGTTTTTGTTTGGGACTTTCCTCAAGAATGACGTGAGCATTCGCACCACCAAAGCCAAAAGAACTCACGCCAGCTCGTCTGGGAGTTGCATCAGCCCTTTTGGGCCAAGGGATCACTTTATCAACCAGATAAAATGGGCTGTCCTTGATTTCGATGTACGGATTTAATTCGTTTAAATGTAAATTGGCCGGGATTAATTCATGGCGCATTGCCAATAATATTTTAATAATACCGGCAACGCCTGCTGCAGACTCCAAATGACCAATCTGCGTTTTCACCGCCCCTAAACCACAATATTTTGTGGGCAATGATTCTATCTGTTGCTCTAATGCCAATTGTTGGAAGGCCTTTTTCAAACCATTAATCTCAATCGGATCACCTAAGGGTGTTCCCGTACCATGCGTTTCGATGTATTGAATGCTATCAACAGCAACTTGCGCCCGTTGACAGGCTGAAACAATCACGTCCGCCTGGGCATTGGGATTTGGTGCGGTTAATGTATTTACATGGCCACCATGATTAATTGCCGTTCCTTTGATCACGCCATAAATATGATCGCCATCCTGTACTGCTTGTGCTAATTTTTTCAATAAAAGCGCGCCCGCCCCTTCGCCGCGTACATAGCCATTTGCATTTTTATCAAAGGTCTTACAGCGGCCATCAGCACTTAACATGCCGGCTTTATGAGCAGAAATAAAGGATGTTGGTGTAATCAGTGTATTCACGCCCCCCGCAATCGCAAGGTCACAATCGCCATGTAAAATGGCATGCACTGCCTGATGGACGGCAACCAAGGAGCTGGAACATGCTGTATCAATAGCCTCGCTGGGGCCACGCAAGTTTAAAAAATAGGAAATACGATTGGCAATCATACTGTTCATCGTACCCGTAGTAACATAAGCATCCATCACTTCGTGCTGTTGCAACAATTCAGCATAATCATGATTAAATACCCCTACAAATAAACCAGTTTTCAATGAGGCCAACGTTGAGGTGGTATACCCTGCATCTTCAATAGTTTTCCACGCTGTTTGTAAAAATAAGCGTTGTTGGGGATCAATTAATTCGGCCTCACGTGGCGAGATATTAAAAAATGCGGCATCAAATTCATCCACATGGTCAATAAAACCACCCCACTGTACCGTTAAATCACGCCAATCCCAACGGAATGCCGGCACTTCGCTGATGCAATCCTTACCTTGTGCTAAATTATCCCAAAAGCTGTCAATATCTGGCGCTTGCGGAAAAATGCCGCTTATGCCGATAATGGCAATATCTGTATTTTTATCTTGCTGCTGAGGGTATTCAGGGATGGTTGCCAAATTTGTGTTGAGAACTAAAAGAGCCGCATAAAACTCAGCTAAAGTTGCATACTCATATAAGGCCGCCGGTGATAATGCCAACTGATATTCTTCATTAAAGCGGGCAATTAGCTGAATAATATTAATAGAATCAAATTCATAACGGCTAAGTGGCGCTTGCAAATCAATACGCTGTTCATCAATACCCAAGACATTAGCAACCAAGGTTTTAAAACGTGCCTGATTCTTGTCCTCAGGACTTAAATGAACAAGGCTTGGTGTGGGTAAAACAGGTGATGTTAATACCGTGAGTCTTTGTTCATTAAAGGCTAACTGACATTTTTTACGCTGTAATTTACCACTACCTGTTTTGGGGAGTGCGCCTTGGGGAGTAAATACTACCTGATGAATATCAACACCATACTGCTGCGTAATGACATGACGAATGGTATCGGTGATTTCAGACCACAGCGCCTGACTTGTTTCTTCAGACAATTCCTGTACAACAATAATTTCTTCTTTACCGGCAATTTCTGTAGAAAATACCGCTTGCGGTAAATCAATTTGCAAAACAGTTAAGGCGCTGGCAATCGATAGTTCAAAATCAAGTGGATAATATTTTTTTCCATAAACAATCATCACTTCTTTTAATCGTCCTGTTAAATAAAGTTCGTTATCAGTAATAAATCCTAGATCGCCCGTTTTAAAATAACTGCGTTTAGTTCCTGGTACCCGGGCATTAAAAACAGCGTCCGTTTCCTGAGGACGTTGCCAATAACCACGTACTACAGATTTACCAGACAACCAAATTTCACCTACTTCCCCAGCGGCAACAGGCAAGCCAGTTAGGGGATCAACCGCTATGGCCTGCAGTCCCCCTAAGGCTTTACCACTGCTGAGCACCGGTCGTAGCAAGATATCTTGAGGCATAAACACACGCGGCTCAGTCGCAAATGGCGTAACCGTAATAGCCCCGGCTAATTCCGACATTCCGTATGCAGAACAAATTTGCTTTAAGGCAAAACCACAGCGCTGGAATTTATTCACAAAAGCAGTTAGGGTCTGCTGCTGCACCACATCACCGCCATTAACCGCGACTTGCCAATGGCTCAGATCAAGGCCAATAAGCTCTGACTCGTTAATATGCCGTACACAAACATCATAACCAAAATTAGGACAACCACCATGCGAAGCCTGATAGGTTGAAATTGCAGCCAACCACACTATTGGTTTATTGATAAAAGCCGAAGGTGGCATAATAATCGCGCGCGTACCATGGTACAGTGGGACTAAAATACCGCAAACCAACCCATAGACATGAGTATGTGGTGCCCAGTTTAAAGTAATGCTCTTAGAGGTATAGTGCCAGGCTTTAATTGTTTCCTTTAGGCTATGTTGTAAATTTTCATGACTGATGATCGCGGCTTTAGGCGCTGAAGTTGAGCCTGAAGTGTATTGCAAATAAGCTATAGCATCCTTGCGCAGCGCAACTGGCTGATACTCGGCAACTGTTGCCAAATCAATGCTGTCTATAGGCAAGACAGGAACTTTGTTCGTAAGAACTGCGTCTACATTCACCTGATACAGTGAAGTTGTCATCACCGCGGCAATATCAGCATCCTGAGCAATGCTGCTAATTAAGGCCTGATGTTTGCCAAACTCCTCTACTTTAGGGCAAGGTACCGGCACCGCAATGGCTCCTGCATACCAACAGCCGATTAAACTGACAACAAAATCGATACCCGTAGGATAAAGAAGCAATATACGCTGGTCGACCAGGTTATGCGTTTGCAACCAAACAGCTATGGCGCGCGCCTGTTGATCTAACTCGTGGTAAGAACAACGCGCTGTTTCCTGCTCACCATCTTCTAAATAGAGAACCGCTTCTTGATGAGGATTTTTTTGTGCCCTACGCTGGAGCACAGTAACAATATGATGCATGAGCAACGTCCATTTGCTGAGCAAGTTATTTTAAAATTTTCATCATGCTATCAATACTATTTAATAAAGTCATCTCATTTTTTGTAATAATTTTTGTGGATTAAAAATTTATTCGTGATAAATTAGGATCCCAAAAAGGAGTTAAAAAAGAATGGAATGTTTTGAGTCAATTAGTACCCCTATAGCAGCAAACACCACTGCAAATAAAATCCTTATCACTATTGGTAAGGGTTGCCGATTAACCATTGCCACAGCGCAGGCATTGAACAAATATTCATCCGCTGTTGCCATACCCCAGCCAGCAATGGAAGCCATTGAGGCCGCCTATCAGTTTTTAAAAGTTCATGTCGATTCACGAATTCCCATCTATGGTATTAATACCAACTTTGGTGACCAGGTACGTTATATCGATACGGCGATTAAAGAAACTGAGGCCCTTGACTATTATGACTCGATTAACACGCGGCAAGAAAACATTATTCGTTCACTTTCTTGTGGTTTGGGACCGGTTGTTTCCCCACAGATTGTGCGAATGACTATGCTCTTACGTGCCCATTGCCTAGCGCAGGGGTATTCCGGTATTCATCCTGAATTAGTGAACTCACTATTAGACTTTCTCAATGCCGGCATTACCCCTGTGGTACGTTGTTATGGCTCCATTGGTGCCAGTGGCGATTTGATTCCTTTAGCGATGATTGCCGCAGCACTTATAGGCGAGCAAGTTGCAGTAACTTATCAAGATAAAGTAATGATGGCCCCTGAAGCAATACAACTCGCAGGCCTTAAACCCTATAAGCCTGTCATGCGAGATGGACTGGCACTCATTAATGGCACGTCGTTTATGACCGCGATAACCAGCCTAGCTATTTATGATTTGCAACGGCTATTCAAGCAAATGCTTGCCGCAATCGCGATGACCTTAGAGTCACTATTGGTGATCAGTAGCGCCTATCATCCTATGGTTCATCAAGTAAAGCAGCAACTTGGTGAGAACCGCATTAATCAATTTTTTATCGATTTTTGGCAAGGCAGCCAATTACTGACGGATTTAGATGAACTACGCTCTACAGATTGCAACCACAAACCCGTGCAAGATTATTATTCCATTCGCTCAGTACCACAAGGATTTGGCCCATTTCAAGAAAATTTGGAACGAGCGATTGTTTGGGTAGAAAATGAAATGAATTCTGTCAATGATAACCCAATTATCGATGTACAAGGGGAAAATATTCATCACAGTGCTAATTTCATGGGCTACTACATTACCGATGCCTGTGATATTTTAAAAATGAATATCGCACAAGCGTCAACCTGGATCCATGCATTACTGGCGAACTTGGTGCATCCACGCAAAAATCATGACTTACCGGTAAATCTGGTACCGGATCCAAATAAGCATAATGGCTTTCGCTCAATGCAACTCCTCTCAGCCGCACTTGCTGTACAAAATCGCAAGCTAGCGCAGGCACACCAAGCATTTACCTTGCCCACAGAAGGCGACAATCAAGATGTGAATAGCCTGGGAACACATGCCGGCTTTGATTTCCAAGAGTCCGTAGCTAATTTGGAACGGCTAACTGCCATTTTGCTTTTAGCCGCGACGCAAGCACTCGAATTACGTGGTATTGATAAAGCCAGTAACAATGCCCAAGCAATTTATCAGACCATACGTCGCCATTCCCCTGCAATCGAAACGTGCCGCCCCATGTCAGAAGAGATTGGCGGCATTATTGAGTTATTAAAAAATGGAGGCATTTAATGCTCGCGTACCTTTTTCCAGGACAAGGCGCACAGATTAAGGGCATGGGCAAAGAATTATTTGCCCAATTTAGCGACTATACCGCCCAAGCAGACAAGCTATTAGGTTACTCTATTGAGGAATTGTGTACTGAAGATCCACAGCAGTTACTAAAGCAAACGCAATATACGCAACCGGCTCTGTATGTAGTAAATGCCTTTATGTATTTAAAAATATTGGCAGATACCTCACAACAACCAGACTATGCCGCAGGGCATAGTTTAGGTGAATATAATGCGTTATTTGCTGCAGGCGTTTTTGACTTTATTACGGGCTTAGCACTAGTTAAAAAACGTGGCGAGTTAATGAGTCAGGCTCAAGATGGTGGAATGGCTGCTGTATTAGGGTTAAGTCAACAGGAGCTGATGCACATAATACAGACTAATAATTTATCTACCGTGACTATAGCCAATTACAACAGCTATCAACAATTAGTTATTTCTGGTCCTAAGACCGATATAAAACGCACCCAGGAAATTTTGGCTCCATTAAGTAATGCGACGTTTATCTCTTTGTCCGTCAGTGGCGCTTTTCATTCGCCATATATGCTCAGCGCCCAACAAGCCTTTGCTGCTTTTTTACACGATTTTGAGTTTGCAATCCCTTGTCTTCCTGTAATTGCTAATATCGATGCATCTGCCTATCATCCTTCAGTCCTAAAAACTAATTTAATCAATCAAATAACCCATTCGGTACAATGGATACGAACTATAGAATATTTGCAAAGCAAAGCAAACATCAGATTTCAAGAAATTGGCCCGGGAAGCGTATTAACGGGTTTATTGCGTCGAATTCAAAATAAACAATAAGAAATACTGCCCCCTAGCAGCCCTGTTTGCAGCAACAGATAACATTAGATACAATCATTCAACAAGCAATTGAATTTACAAAGAATAGTCCCAATATGACTATAAGAAAAAGGATTTTAACGTGCGCCAACTATCTCATGTATGCCTGGCTATTACCTCTTTCTGCTTCTCTTCATACGCAGTAGCTTCTGATTTTAGCCTACCCTTTATTAATTCTTCAGGATTAGGGGTTGCCTATGCTGATTGGGCAAGTGCAGCCAGTGATGCAAGCACGGCTTATACTAATCCTGCCGGTTTAGTAAACTTACCGCATCAACAAGTAGTATTTAATGCTTTAGGAATCACCGGCACCACCCAATTTACGGGAACCTCCATGACTCCCCCTTACCCATTTCCGGCACCAATTATCCAATCAGGTGTTGCCCGTAGTCGGATTAATGCATTTTCGCCATCCTTTTATTATGCACTACCATTGACTAACCGTTTTAGCTTTGGTTTTCATGCTGCAGCCCCTTTTGGATTAGGTACAAATTATAAATCTTCTCCTAGCTCCATTACTCGTTATGCCGCAACGCGTTCCGAAGTATTAGGACTTGATGTAGGCCCAAGCTTAGGTATGAAGTTGTCTGAACGTTTTTCAATTGGCGCAGGAATGGATGCTCTTCGCCTAGCATTTACCTTTAATAATATGTATGGCCCACCACTGTCAATGCCGGTTGACTCGCGACTCAATAATCATTTAAACGGGTGGGGATATGGCTGGAATGTGGGTGCATTATTAAAACTCAGTCCACAAACCCGGATTGGTTTTAGTTACAACTCGCTGATTGCTATTGAAACCAAGGGACATAGTACAATATATCAACCCAATAATCTGGCCTTTAGAACCAGTGCACAACAAACCAATGCCTCATTACCTGCTCGTGCCCAATTAAGTGTTCAGCATGATGTTACTGAACGCTGGACCGGAATGGCCACAGTATTTTACACCAACTGGAAAACATTTAATCAAATTATCATGCAAAAAACCGAAACTCCCGGTGGCGAACTTACCTCTGTAACGGTTCCCTTTAATTATCATAACTGTTTTGATTATGCAGTTGGCGCCACATTTAAGGCAACGGACCAATGGTTATTACGAGGAGGCTTGCAGTTTCTGAATACCCCCTCTAATAATCAAGATCGCGGTGTTGCCGATCCCATTGGTAGTGCAACAATTCTCACGGTTGGCGCTCATTTTCAAGCAACTGAACAATTAGGCTATGATCTAGGCGTTGGCCACTCATTCTTCAAACAAATGCCAATTAATTTTAGCAATGCCTTAACCTCACTCAAAGGACATACCAATACCCAAACGACGGTGATTGGTGGACAAATTAATTGGAGTTTTGCCTAAATAAGCAGCGCAGCCAATGCGGTAATCAACTATGTTTGAAAAACATAGTTGATTACCGCATGTCTCCGAATAGAACGGCCTACTCTGGCCATCAGATTACCAATGCCATCTTTTAAATAAATTTGTTGGCTACATCCAAACCATTTATATTTTCCAGATAATCTTTTGATAAATAATTAAAATTATTCACCTAAAGTATAAAACCCTGAATTCCACTCAATAAATTCTGCATCAATTTTTAATTAATTGAAACATAATTATGCAAATTAATACTAATATAATAGAGAGTATAATTAAAAAGTAACTCGGGATCGCTTTTTATAGTATTGGGCAAAGGGATGATACATGACCAAGTCTACTAAGACGCCTAAATTGATTAAAGCTACGCAGCTTAGTTTAAGTGAACAACATGAAATTAATCAGAAAATAGAATTTGAAACATCAAAAATGTTTCATGATCTAGTTAAACTTGGCGCATTTGCAAATATTATTGGCGCTTTATTTTATATACTCGCTATTTACAATCCCGCTCAAAAAACTCTGATTTTCACTTGGTATTCTATTTTAGTTGTTGTGAATATACTCAATATTCTTTGGTCACTACGTTTTGAACACGAGGATGTTACACACGCAAAAATTCGCGAATTCCGGCAAGGCTATTTCTATATTGTCAGCTTCATATGCCTACTTTGGGGCTGTATTGGTATTTTATTTATGTCAGAGGCAACACAGTCGATGACGACCATTATTTTTTTATCGGCGGTTTTAATTTGTTTTTCCTTTTCAACAGCAGTCGATTTAACCATGGGCCTAGTAAGTATTCTTTGCTTGCTAGCCCCTGCTATTTTATATCACCTTTATTTAACAATCCCTTCCGCTCCAACTATTGAGGGAGCTAGTCACCTCAATATGCCGATTATTGCTGCGTTTGTAACCCTAGGTCTCTTCATGCTTATTGCGTGTTTTATTGGCAATAAAGTTATTATCAAAGTATTTCGCCTAGGCTATGAAAATAAACTGTTGTGTCAAAAATTTGAAAATATTAATACCCTGCTTGAGCAACGTGTAAAAGAACGCACAGAAGCATTAGAAACATCACTGAAATTAGTCACTTATCAAGCAACCCATGATCTATTAACCGAACTTCCTAATGAACGATTACTCTATGAACATATCACAGCAGCAACAGAACGAGCGATGAAAAATCATTACAAATTTGCGGTTGCCTGTTTTTCATTAAATGGAATGGTAAAAATTAATGACAGTATTGGTCATCAAGCAGCAACCACTATTATTAATCGTGCCTCCCAGCGCCTCTCTCACTTATTGCAACAAAAGAAAAATTATTTCATTTCTTTATCACGACAAGATGTGTTTGTTATCCTTATTGAACCGATTAGCGATGTATTTGAAATAGAAAATTATGTGCAAAATTTATTTGTAATACTCAATAATCCCATCTATGTTGCCAAACAATCAATTAAATTAAGCGGCAGCATCGGTGTCAGTGTCTTTCCAGACAATGGACGCGATGTAGACACACTAATTACGAATGCAGAAGCCGCAAGAGTATTAGCAACACAGCGTGGCGGTAATAGCGTATGTATTTATAATATAGTGATTAATGCCGATGCCGCCAGGCAACTACGTATTGAAAATATGCTGTATCAAGCTGTTGAAAAAAATGAATTAATATTAAATTATCAACCATTTATCGATCTTCGGACCGGTAGAATTTGTGGTGCAGAAGCCTTAGTTCGTTGGCAAAATCCTGTATTGGGACTAGTAGCACCCATGGATTTTATTCCTATAGCAGAAATGAATGGCATGATTCTTCCTATTGGTGAGTGGGTATTACGCGCAGCATGCCAACAATTGAAAAAATGGCACAACAGTGGATTTAATACCTTTAAAATGTCAGTTAATTTATCCGCCAAACAACTGGTTCAAGAGGATCTTGTTGACTGTATTGCAGAAATTCTCGATACAATTAAATTAAGCCCACAATATCTTGAGCTGGAATTAACTGAATCTAATGTCTTTAACAATGAGGCAATTCCAATTATTAATAAACTTGCTGAAATGGGCATCGCGTTCGCGATTGATGATTTTGGCACAGGATACTCAGAATTTAGTAATCTTAAATTATTTAAAGTCGATAAAATAAAAATCGATAAAATATTTATTCAAGATCTTAACGTCAACATCGATAGCAGAAACATTGTTTGTAACACGATTGCGCTGGCAAATCGTATGCATATTGATTGCCTGGCAGAAGGTGTAGAAACTGAAGAGCAAACTCAGTTTTTAAAAGAAAATGGCTGTTATATCATGCAAGGGTATTATTTTAGCAAGCCGCTCAGCGCGGAAGACTTTTTCGTATTTTTAAAAAAATATGAAAACAAAAATGTCATCACTTAATCAATGCTACATAGCCTGAATGCCGCAGATAAACCCGCAACACTCAGGCTGAGTAGATTATAAAGCACTGCTAGACGATTGTACGCCGCCATTTCTGGGTGCTTCTTGTTGAGGTTCTATTCGCTTTTTCTGCCAGAGAGTAGGAAGCTCCGCTAGACTGGTATACCTATCTCCGGTCAACGCTTTTGGAGGAACAGTCACAGACTGGGTAGCTGGTTTAACCGATGCTTCCGAGTTTGGTACATTTAGTACTTTTTTAAATGTATCGGCTAATAAAGTGTTTAGCACTCTTACCTTCTCAGAGGGTAATGCTTGTGAAGTATTCACATTCATAAGGTAACGTTTTAGCCGCGGCTCATCCTCTTGGTTCAACTGCTCTTGATGTTCCTGCAGCCAGGCGTTCAACTCAGCATAAGCATTCAACTCAATTTTATTAATTATGCCCACACTATTGGCCCACCACAGCGTGTTTTTTTTACCAGCTTGGCGCAAAATAAAAGTGGAGTAGATACCATCAAGAGTCAACTCGGCATTATTTTCTTTAGGATTAACAATTAACTTAAGGCGAGCAAGAGCTATTTCTTTAGCTTGTTCTTCTGAATGCACACGCTTAACCGCTGAAGACTCCGGGTTAGCCTTTGCCTTAAACATCCCTGCTAACAATCCATCTAATTGATTCACAATACTTGAATTAATGTTTTGGGTGGTTTTTACGGCTAATAATTGCAGTTTTAATCTTAATAAATCTTCATTATTTAATAGTGCAGAACCATTACTAAGCAAGGCGCTAATTTCAGGATAATCGTTTAACTCAACTTTATTTATTGCCCCTAAACTGTTTATCCACCATAGTGCATTTCTTTCCGCGGCATAACGCAAAACAAAAGTTGAATAAATATTTTGTGCCACAAGTTCTTCATTTGTTTGTTCTGGATCATTTAGCAAATGAACTCGAGTAAGATATTGATTTTTTGCTTTAACGCACTCTGCCTTTATTGGTTTTAAGTGTATGGGGTGTAATCCTTTAATATCTTGAATATTTTTAGTTGTAAGGTTTTGATAAAGCTCATCGGTTAGCTCTAAAGAGTAAATGCTACCGGCACTATCCACCAATGAAAGTTGCCAATCTCCATCTTTTACTATACAGAAAACAATTTTATCTTTTTTACTTAGTGCTTCTGCTTGCGCCGTCTTCAGCTCATTAAAAACTAACACTTCGTTACTACGTTGCTGTGAATTTTGGCTGATGGCCGCTAGTTCTGCATCGTGTTTTTTTCGATGCCGCTCTCCAAGCTTATATTCATTAATCAACGTATCAATTTTAACAAAAATCTCATCTCTAAGCGTATGCACTAATAAAAGCAATTGCTCTCCTTCTAATGACTTATAATCAGGTATTGTTTGAATTAGTTCATAAAACAAATAAAAATTATATGAGGTTTTTTCCCATGAACCTTCCCTAATAAGTTCTCTAAAACAGTTTAGATGCATATAGTAGTCATCGCTCTTTTTCATCGCGCCGATTGAATCATTAATTTGGGTAATTCGAGTACGCGTAAATTGATATATCCAACCGGTTACCCAAGAGTCAACCGGTTCTTTGTATACCCTTTGTGCGTTTTCAGCAATTAAAGCCATTCTCTTAATCCCTTCTGCTGACATATCAGTAATAATACTCTGAATTTTTTCAATAAACTCAACGGGGATCGTGAGTGGGGATTTTTCGTGTTTTGCACTAGTCATAATGAAACTCCATTTCATAAAATAAAATTTATCATTGCATTACTATTAATTTGAAACAAGTAGAAACTTATTGAGCTAAAGTGCACGCCCAAAAGACGCATAAACATGGATAGATAGAAGCCACTTTGATGAGGTGATTTCAAAGTGACTCATTTAGTATAGTAGTGATCAAAAATTTTTTATTTTTTTCGCCACTTTTTATTTTTCGGTGACCTAAGCGACTCATTAAGATAGGTTTTTGACGCTTAAAAGGCTTGCAAATTTAAAGCAAAACGATAACATGACTCAATAAAAAATAATAACAAAGGGACGTCATGAAATTTGCACTATTTTCTACTGCTTTATTAGCTTCCAGCATTGCATCTGCTTCAACAGCAATTGATGGATGGTATCTTAGCGCTTTTGGTGGTTATTCCCATTTATCATCGAATATCAGTACTAACCGCTTCGGAACATTCTACTCAGATGCACGATATCACGACGGTTATAATGCAGGTGGTCGTATAGGATTCCAAAGTAATCCCATTCGTTATGAGTTTGAATACACCTACATCAATGCTAAAGCAGAGCGTTTTTATATAAATCAAATTGACCAGCAGGATGTTAAAGGCCATGCATTAGCCAATCTTATTATGGCAAATCTTTATTATGATTTCCCCGAAATGTTGGATGCTATTGCACCATTTGTAGGCATTGGCATTGGATATGCGTTCATGGAAACAAAACTGGAAGGCAATGGTCCTTTTTACACGACCCTATTTAAAGAATCAGGCAATGCCTTTGCGTATCAGGGAACGGTAGGATTAACTTACAATTTCTCAGAAAACTACGCCATCAACGCTGCTTATCGTTATACAGCAACTGCCAATAGCGGTCATTTTGGCAAATCATTCCAAGCACAAATGGGTAATGCGGGTGTTATATATCGTTTTGATAACGGTAATTATAAATAAGATGGGTAACCCCATACCTGTAGGCATTGCCATTAAGTTAAAGAAATCTGTCGTTCCCGCGCGGGGACGACAGGTTCTGAAAACTTTAAAGCATAAAATTCTTAACTTAATGGGCAATGATACCTATAGGCGGGGCTGTAGCTCCGTAGCTGTCAAATTAAACCTAAAAGTTCCATCTCCCACGGGAGTGTTAGCTTCGTTATAACTTAACAGGCCTTTTAATATAAGGTGTTGCTTGTGGCTCCTGCCATAAGGTCACAAACAAAACCATAACTACAGGTCCTAAAAACAACCCGAGCAAACCTAAAGTTTCAACCCCACCAAGAATACCAAATAACACCGCTAAAAATGGCAATTCAATAGCGCCACCAATGAGTACTGGTTTAACAAAATGATCCGCAACAAACATCACCAATGTCCCCCAGATTAAGACAATAATCGCCCCCACCGTGCTTCCCACTGAAAACAAAATCATAGCAACTGTAACAAAAACGATGGGAACAACAAATGGAATCATTGCCGCAAGCGCCGTAATAAATCCAGTAAGTGTTGGTGCAGGAAAACCCACTAAACCGTAGCACACGCCCATTAGAAAACCAACGCCAAGCCCTACGACAATGGTTCCATTTACGGTCGCACTCAATGCTTTAGGCAGTCTATCCGCATAACGGAACCATCGTTGCCCTAGACAATATTCGCCCACATGATAAACCTGAGCGAGTAATTTATCGCCATCACGGTAAAAAAAGAACAAACTTAACAAGGTAAAACCGACCTGCACACTACGATGCGCCAAGTTAGCTCCTATTTGTTTGACATAGTAACTGGTGGGCGTTAATGATAAATGCACATTCGACAAGAAGTCTCTAATTTTTCCTGGTTTACCAATATTACTGTCCCAGTAAGAGACTAAGTCATTACCCACAAAAGGAAAGTTCTTGAGAAACTCTGGCGCGGCGCCACCTTGTTGATTTATATCCTGTAAAAAATTAATAAAAAGTTGTATTTCTTTAACTAAAATTCGCACTAACCAGCTTAAAGGCAACAGAAATAATAAACCAATTAACATCGTAAAAAGTAAGGCCGATAGATTATCTCGGTTACCAAATAGATGACGCCAGCGTTTATAAAGAGGATAAGTGGCAATAACAATAATTGAAGCCCAAACCATAGAGGGAATGAAACGATGAATGATAAACATAGTGAGGCATATAATTCCCACCGTTAACCCCATACTAATTAGTTCCTTATGATTCTCATTCATCGCGCAAAACTCCATGCTAAAAGTTGCATTATTAGCCAGGCAGGTACTGCCGCTAATACATCATCAAGCATAATTCCTAAGCCACCATGTATCTTTTGATCAACATAACCTATGGGTTGAGGCTTCCAAATATCGAAAATTCTAAATAAAATAAAACCACAGAGCATCCAAGACCATCCTTGGGGAGCTAAAAACATCGTTAGCAAATAACCAACCACCTCATCCCAGACAATACCTTTATAATCATGGATCCCCATGTCTTTACTGACTTTATCACAAACCCACACACCTAAAATAAAAGCAGCCAAAGTGAATAAGAGATACATCGCCCAATTGCAATTCATTAGCAATAAATAGACAGGAACTGCAGCTAAAGTACCCCAAGTACCTGGTGCTGAGGGCATTAAGCCAGAACCAAAACCAAAGGCGATAAAATAAAGAGGATCTTGCCAAACACGCTGTGCTAAATTTTTTGGTTTCATTATTATTCTCAAGTGGTCTTTTAAAATGAACCTAAAAATGCGCATAACCACGTGGAACGAGTTCGTTGCACTGATTATCGGACATTTTAATTCGTAATCCAGGCTTTTCCTCAATTTTCCCAATCGGATAACACGTTAATGCTGCGTTTTTCAATGCAATCATTAATGAATCAAGTTGCTGCTCTGGAACAGTAAAACATAACTCATAATCATCACCGCCTGTAAGAGCCAAGTCAACAGCTTTATCAGGATAATATTGGTTTAATAAAGGATGAAGAGGAATTGCCTCTTGATTCAAACAAGCCCCCACACCGCTAGCCACACAAATATGATTAAGATCAGCACTTAATCCATCGGATATATCTATAGCTGCAGTCGCATACTGGCGCAAGAAACTGCTTAAATCAATACGAGGCTGAGGATGAAGTAATTTATGCATTAATTCTGTTTTATCAGGTAATGGAATATCTTTTGCATCAAAAAGTTTAACCGCCAAAGCAGCTGCACCTAATTGCCCAGAAACCAGAATAATGTCGCCAGGTTTTGCCCCGCTACGACGTAACTCTTGCCCCTGAGGCGCTTGACCAAAAACGGTTAACGTAATAGATAATGGGCCATGCGTCGTATCACCACCAATCAAAGCAATATTAAATTGCTTCAGAGACTCACCTAATCCACGCGCAAAGGCGGCAAGCCATTCAGCATTCATTTCTGGCAAGGTTAAAGCCAAAGTTGCCCAACAAGGCTGAGCAGCCATGGCAGCTAAATCGCTGACATTGACCATCACCGAACGGCATGCAATGTCGTAAGCATCCCATTCGGGAAGAAAATGCACATTAGCGATCAAGGTATCCATGCTCACTAATAAATTCATCCCCTTAGGAACACGTAAACAAGCGGCATCATCGCCGATGCCTAATAAAACATCATCACGCGTTAAACCTAAAGGTTTAAAAAATTGTTCAATTAAAGAAAATTCATTCATTACCAAGACTGATTTCTACAGAACGAACCTGTTGTGCCAGATTGTTTAACACTCCGTTAACATAGCGGTATCCATCTTGTGAACCAAACTCTTTGGTTAAAGAGATTGCTTCATCGAGCACCACCTTATAAGGAATTTCTGGGCAATGGAATAATTCAAAAGAACCAAGACGCAGCACGGTCAGCTCAATCGGATTTAACTCGTGTACTTCCCTATCTAAAAAAGGCGCAAAACTGCCCTCCAATTCATTTACATGTTCAGGAATACCATAGAGTAAACGACAGAAATAATCGACATCTACTTTGCTCATATTGTTTATAAGCCGGAATTGCGCTTCTATTTCAGACAATTCACTCCCAGACATTAACCACTGATAAAGTGCCTGAAGCGCTAATTTACGAGCTTTTCTTTTACCACTTATTGACTGCTTTTCCACTGTAACCTCATGATTTTTTTGCTTATTTAGGTCCTGCCCTAATGCGAATCAAAATCCTTTTTAGAAAAACTAACGCTAATCTTTCTTCATCTGATCAATTGTTTGTCTAAAATCACTTACATCTTTAAAACGCTTATATACCGATGCAAAACGCACATAGGCGACGTGATCTAAACTAAATAATGCCTGCATTACTAATTCACCTACCAATCGAGAATCAATTTCACGCTCACCACGACGGCGAATTTCCTGAGTAATTGCAATAATCGCTTCTTCCAAAGCATCAACGCTCACAGGTCTTTTTTCCAATGCTCTTAACATCCCCGAGCGTAAATTATCAATGCTAAATGGCTCTCGCCGGCCATCACGCTTAATAATTGAGGGCATAATTAATTCTGCTGTTTCAAACGTAGTAAAGCGCTCATGACACTCAAGACACTCACGCCTTCTGCGTACTTGGGCACCATCAGCCACTAAACGCGAATCAACAACTTTGGTTTCTTCTGCATGACAAAATGGACAATACATGATTACCTATAGACTGGAAATTCACGACATAAGCGCAATACATCTTCTTTTACCCTGGCTATGGTCGCTTCATTGTTAATATCATCAAGAATATCAGCTACCCAATTCGATAGAAGAGTAATTTCTTTTTCCTTAAATCCTCTGGTGGTCACTGCAGGAGTTCCCAACCGTAAACCACTAGTTACAAACGGTGAGCGTGGATCATTAGGCACTGAGTTTTTATTCACGGTAATATTGGCTCTATCCAAAGCAGCATCAGCATCTTTACCGGTAATGTCCTTATTAATTAAATCAACCAATAATAAATGGTTATCCGTACCACCAGAAACAATGTTATATCCACGACTCATTAAAACCGAGCTCATTGTTTTTGCATTTGCCAATACCTGTTCTTGGTAGATTTTAAACTCTGGTAATAATGCCTCAGCAAAAGCGACTGCTTTTGCTGCAATCACATGCATTAATGGACCACCTTGCATACCAGGAAAGACAGACGAATTTAATTTTTTTTCAATCACCTCATTTGCACGGCATAAAATTAAGCCGCCACGTGGGCCTCTTAATGTTTTATGGGTTGTCGTCGTAACCACATCGGCATAAGGCACAGGAGAAGGATATAAACCTACAGCAATTAGACCAGCAACATGTGCCACATCAGCCATCAGATAAGCGCCTACTTTATCCGCGATTGCTCTAAATCGTGGCCAATCAAGGACACGTGAATAAGCAGAAAAACCAGCAATAATTAATTTGGGTTTGTGCTCAATGGCCAAACGTTCCAAAGCATCATAATCAATTAACCCTGTATGTTCATCAACACCGTAAGGTACTGCTTCATAGATTTTACCAGAAAAATTAACTTTGGAGCCATGCGTAAGATGCCCGCCATGTGGTAAGGACATACCTAAAATAACATCGCCAGGAGCTAATAAAGCCATCATCACGGCCGCATTAGCCTGTGAACCTGAATGCGGTTGTACATTCACATAATCCGCAGCAAAAAGTTTTTTTGCACGGGCAATTGCCAAGTCTTCAGCCACATCAACATACTCACAACCACCATAGTAACGCTTGCCAGGGTAGCCTTCAGCATATTTGTTCGTCAGCACCGAACCTTGTGCTTCCAAAACACGTGGACTCACATAATTTTCCGATGCGATCAATTCTATATGCTCTTCTTGTCGACGTTGCTCATCAACAATAGCCTGAAATAATTCTTTATCAAAATCTTCTATGGTATAGCTTCCATCAAACATAAGTAATCCTTAGCCTGAAAATTGTTACATCAAGGTTTCACAACAATATCGTTAATTACACTGCGCACACCATCTACGCCCGCAGTAATAGCGCCGGCTCTTTGCTTTAACCGTTCTGTGGGAACAAAACCACTGAGCTGTACTTGGTCTTTAAATGTTTTAACTTGTATTGCAAATCCAGCGGAACCCAGCTCATTCACTAAAACAGCTTTAACCTTTGTTGTCGTAGTCGAACTATCGAGAAACTCTCCTGTGCTCTCACTGCCGGGAGATGCGACACATGCCCCCAGAATTAAAGAGAACAATCCGACACACAGTATTTTAAGAAAGTTATGCATTACTAGAATTCCTTAACTTAAATAAAAAAACGCCAATAGACTACCACAAAATTTAGTTGGATACGAATCCAGGCTGAATTCGTAGTTCAGTTCCCCGAGCAAAGAGCATACCCTTTCGCAAGTAGATTGGTGCTGAGCTTACGAAGCCCAACAATGGAGCACAGTGACCTCCATCATGTTGGGCTGCACTTCGTTTTTAGCACCAACCTAAAGCACGAACAACGCTCAGCTTATCAACTACCAACAATCCCCCAAATTAATTATGTCCTTCGATATTATGTTGCTGATTCATAACGTTAGGTCCAGACGCAGCAGGGGGTGTCACTGCAGGTCCATTAGCCCCGCCATGCCCGTGCGCATTTGGTTGTACCTGCGTTTGTGGTTGATGTGGATTAACAACAACGGCATGTCCATCTGGACGATTGTTACCTTGAACCTGTACATTACCATGATTATTGACATGGCCTTGGTACACTCTTGCTTGCGGCGCTGGTCGATAACCTGGTGTACGGTGATGCTCATGACGATGTTCGTCATAACGATGAATTTCAACATATGGAGGAGGAGGTGGTGGTGGGTAATAGCCTGGTTCATAATATCCTTCTTGAACAACACAAGAAGTAAGCAAAGGCAACAACAAACCGGGGATGACTCGTTTCATTTTATAATTCCTCAATAAAAAAGGGAAGCTACATTAAAAATGCAACTTCCCTATTGATAAACGATTACTGCGTTGCTTATCTAGTTGATATTTCTGCTTTAGCGCCTTTTTTCAGGAAAGGAACAACGTGTACAGTACTGTCTACGTTAGTCCAACCCGAATAAACAACTCCATAAGGAGATTGAATAGTGAGGTACATTCCACTATGGCAATAGAAATAATAGAACAGGCTAATGTAATGAGGGGCTTCATAACGGTAGATACTGAAATCAATAGTGCTGCCATCATCAAAAGTACCATAAACATACACATCAGTAAAACTGTCATTAATCACTTCGATTTGGCAATAACCTGGGTACATCATCTCTTTAGCAACGGATTTTTTATCAGCAGCATCTGCTTTAGGATTCAAGTGCACATTCGCTGCAAAAAGATTGCTAAACAAACCGAAACATACAACAAACAACAAGGACTTCAACTTCATGGTTTCCCCCTTTTGTGATGAAAGTGGCATAGTAACAAAGTATTGTATTTAGTCAATAGGTTATTTTTATAACCACGCATAAATAAAAAATAAAACAATTAAGGTAATAAAATATCTCTTTCATGGTATATTTAGCGCCGCTTTATAATGTGGGGTGCATTTATGAAAAAACGCTTGACCATCATGGGAATAGCCTTACTAATTGTTTTCGGCGGTATCATTGCTTTTAACTTATTCAAAGCATTCATGATTAAACGCTTCTTTGCAAGCTATCAACCCCCTGCAGTTTCTGTGGCTTCAGCCATAGCCCAAGAGGTAAATTGGCAGCCAACCATCAATGCGATAGG
Source organism: uncultured Gammaproteobacteria bacterium (assembly GCA_963844185.1). Classification (GTDB taxonomy): domain Bacteria; phylum Pseudomonadota; class Gammaproteobacteria; order Legionellales; family Legionellaceae; genus Legionella. The sequence goes on along the minus strand of CAWJMX010000007.1, from coordinate 112,221 downwards.
TAATTTCGTCGCCATCAATGGTGTTGATTTAGGCTCACAAGCATCAGGAAATGTCGTTCAAATCGACTTTGAATCAGGACAATTTGTCGATAAAAACGCACCATTAATTACCATTGACGACGCAGTTGATCAGGCCGTATTAAAATTTAACCAATCAGACTTAACCCTGAAAACCTTAAGTTATAAACGTCAAACTGATTTATATAAAAGAGGTGCTACGCCTATTTCCAGCATTGACGAAGCAAAAGCTACTTTGGATCAGGCACAAGCCAAAGTAGATCAAACCCAAGCGCAAATTAAACAAAAACACATTAGCGCCCCCTTTGCTGGTCGTCTTGGGATACGGCAAGTGAACCTGGGGCAATTCATCAGTCCAGGGCAAACTACGATTGTTTCTTTGCAATCCCTGGATCCATTGTACATCGAATTTTATCTTCCAGAACAACTTTATAAAAAAGTACATCCAGACCAAAGCATTACCTTTTCTTTAGAAGAATTTCCCAATACTCTTTTTGAAGCCAAAGTATCCGCAATTAACTCTAAAGTAGATCTAAACACGCACAACGTCTTAGTTCAAGGCACCTTAGCGAACTGCCCTGCTCAAGCGATCAATGATCCTGCTAATTCACCGCTGGTAAAATCACGCCAAGAATCTGGCGGCAATAAGTTAATTATCTCATGCAATACAGAGACAAATATCGCCAATAAAATACACAAATATACCTTTGTACCCGGGATGTTTGCCGCCATTGAAATTGAGCAGAAGGTACAACCACATACCATCATTGTTCCTTCAACAGCAATATCGTATAGCTTATATGGTAACTCAGTTTATATTATTGAAAAAGATAAAGAGGGCAAGAAAAACAAAGATGGTTCTGATGTCCTAAGCGTCAATCGCGTTTTTGTTACTACGGGTGAGCAACGTGGAAATTATACTGTGATTAAGAAAGGAGTGAAGGCGGGGCAATTAGTAGTTAGTGCTGGTGAAGTTAAATTACAAAACGGTACCCCAGTTGCAATCAATAATAACGTCAGACTGAATGATACCAGTGATCCCGAGCTGCTTGGACAATAAAAACCATGCGATTCCATTAAGAAATCGTCGGGAATAGATAGGATTTGCTGGCAAGGCGTTCCCGGATTATTGCTTCGCCTAATCCGGGCTACAAACTACAAACATAAGGATGCGTTTAGGCTGCCTCAGCAATACCTTTATTAATATATAAGCATTACTTTTTTGTCAGGATAACTTATGAAATTTACCGATCTTTTTATCAAACGGCCTGTCCTTGCCATGGTAATTAGCCTGCTCATTTTCCTTTTTGGTATTAACGCCATTAATAACATGCAAATTCGTCAATATCCACGTATGGATAATACGGTCATCACCATTATGACCGGCTATCCTGGCGCAGATGCAGATCTTATTGCTGGATTCATTACCTCCCCCTTAGAAAATGCGGTAGCCAGTGCGGAGGGCATTGATTATATGACCTCATCCAGCACCCAGGGCCTCAGTACGATTACCCTGAACATTAAATTGAACTTTGATCCACAAGTCGCCTTTACCGATGTGACGAGTAAAGTGCAGCAGACAATTAACCAATTGCCTAAAGAGGCACAGCAGCCAGTTGTTTTGAAAACCTCAGATTCGTCAACAGCGTTGATGTACATCAGCTTAGACAGTACTGAAATGACACCACAGCAGATTACAGACTATGCAACTCGCGTCGTACAACCGCAATTACAAACGGTTGAGGGTGTTGCTAAAGCCGAAATCTTAGGCGGCTCCACCTATTCCATGCGTATATTTCTAAATCCTATAAAAATGGCCGCCTTAAATGTCGCCCCAGCGGATGTCTCTGCGGTACTTGCAAAAAATAACTTTTTAACCGCTGCCGGTAATACTAAAAGTGAATACGTCGCCATCAGCATTACAGCAAAAACAGACCTTAACGATGCCACTCAGTTTAGTAACCTGATTGTCAAAAGTGATAAGGGTTCGATAATTCGTTTACATGATATAGCGAAGATTGAATTAGGTTCGCAAAATTATGACACTTCGGTAACCTTCAATGGTAAAAAAGCGGTGTTCATCTCGATTACCCCAACCCCTACCGCCAATCCATTAACGGTAATTAGTGATACCCGAAAATTATTGCCCTCAATTATTAAAGAATTCCCACCCTCACTAACAGGAACAATTGTTTATGATGCCACGGCATTCATCCGTGCCTCTCTCGATGAGGTCACCCATACCATTATTGAAGCCGGTATCATTGTCATCATCGTGATTTTTTTATTCCTTGGCTCACTCCGCTCAGTTCTTATTCCCATAGTGACCATACCTCTGTCCTTAGTGGGCGTATGCACCTTGATGCTCATGCTCGGATACAGTATTAATTTGCTAACTTTGCTTGCCTTTGTCTTGGCCATTGGTTTAGTGGTAGATGATGCGATTGTGGTCGTAGAAAATGTCCATCGTCATATAGAAGAAGGGAAAAGCCCCTTTGATGCAGCCATTGTTGGCGCGCGTGAAATAGCTACCCCAGTTATCGCGATGACGATTACCCTGGCAGCAGTTTATGCCCCTATTGGCTTTATGGGTGGCCTCACTGGCGCTTTATTTAAAGAGTTTGCCTTTACCCTAGCAAGCGCGGTTATTATTTCCGGGATTATTGCGCTCACTTTATCACCGATGATGTGCTCTAAAGTATTATCCGCCAACATTAGCGATGGAAAATTTGTGCACTTCCTCGATACCTTTTTTAATAAGCTGAAGGATAAGTACCAGCGCGCCTTACATAGTTTATTAGATACACGGGCAATTATGCTGTTATTTGCTGCCGTGGTTATTCTGATGCTGCCTTATCTTTACACGCATACCTCTGCGGAAACAGCGCCTGACGAAGATCAGGGCTTCTTCTTTGTCATGGCAGTACCCCCTCAATATGCAACGCTTAACTATATTGAAGCCTTTACTAAACCATTTGATGAAATTTATAAGAGCTACCCTGAAACAGAGAATTTCTTTACCGTAAACAGCAAGCAACCTGTTTCAGGAATGGTACTAAAACCATGGAATGAACGAAAAAACAGTCAATTTGCCTTAAAGCAGCCCTTGCAAGATAAATTATCGCAAGTCGCAGGATTAAATGCCTTTGCAATTGTCCCCCCGCCCCTACCCGGTGGTGGCGGCGGTCCCCCCGTACAATTTGTAATAAAAACCACGAATGATTTTCAAAGCTTATTGGATATATCCAGCCAACTTACTGAAAAAGCTAAAAAAAGTGGTTTATTTATTTACGTTGATAACTCACTTAAATTCAACCAACCACAAATTGAACTAACCATTAACCGTTCAAAAGCCTCGGAAATGGGATTAGACATGCAGGCAATTGGGAGTAGTTTAACGAGCGCCCTCTCCGGTAATTACGTTAATTACTTTAACTTACAAGGTCGTAGTTATCAGGTTATCCCGCAACTCACCCGCTCATTTCGCATGTCACCAGAACAATTGGGGCGTATTTATGTTAAGAGCGTTAATGGTACTATGGTCCCGCTTTCAACGGTTGTAACTGCCGTGGAAAAAACAGCTCCGAATGCAGCAACTCATTTTCAACAATTAAACTCCGCCACCATTCAAGCGATTATGATGCCAGGAAAAACTTTAGGTGAAGGTTTGCATTTCTTACAAGAAGCAGCCAATGAAACCTTACCCAAAGGGTTTTCCTATGATTTTGGCGGCGAATCAAGACAGTTCATGCAAGAAGGAAGTGCTCTGGTGTTCGCGTTTATCTTTGCAATCATCATTATTTTCTTAGTCTTATCTGCACAATATGAGAGTTTCCGCGATCCATTAATTGTTTTAATCAGTGTGCCCATGTCCATTTGCGGTGCCTTAATCCCCTTAAACTTAGGCTTGGCAAGCATTAATATCTACACTCAAGTTGGTTTGATTACCTTGATTGGCTTGATTTCCAAACATGGTATTTTGATCGTGGATTTTGCCAATCACTTGCAACGCGAGAAAAATTTGGATAGACGTGCTGCAGTAGAAGAAGCCGCGGGAATTCGCTTAAGACCAATTCTCATGACTACTGCCGCGATGGTTTTTGGGGTGTTGCCACTATTAATTGCAAGTGGTGCTGGAGCTGTAAGTCGTTTTGACATTGGCTTAGTCATTGCCACCGGCTTGTTAATTGGGACATGCTTCACTTTATTTGTGGTGCCAACAATGTATACCTATATTGCTGAAGATCATCGTCCTAAAAAATCGACAACACCAGAATAACGGACTAACTTAACGAGTTTGAGATAAGAAAGTTCATAATACATCGGATCATAGCCCACAATAAAACCCGGGCTATGATCTCAAATGATTCAATCCTTTTAATTAAACCTTCTTCCCGCCCAAGCATCAGGCTTTAAGATATCCCGTCTTTCGCCCTCTTTCTGCGTAGCAAAAAAAGAATCTCTTACCGAACTTACATCATGCCTTTTTTCTTCCTCACCACCAGCTTGGTGATGCTCTTGTTTTGACTCAGTAAAAAATTCAGCGTGTGCCTGTTTCTTTTTAGGCTCGCTTATATTATTGGCTTTGCCTCTTTTTCTTTTAGAAAAAACAGTAGGGGTATTTTCTTCTGCTCGAGCAGGCTTTTCTTCTTCTACCAAACATACTCGTTTACGGCGTATTTCCGTTTTTTTAAGCGGCTTTCGTTGACGTTTAGTTCCTGCAGATTGCACACCAGGAGAATCAGGAGAAACATTCTCTAGCTCATTAGTTATTTCAGCTTCCTGCTGCTGCCGAATAACTTGTTTTGCAAGCTTAAGCAAATCTCTGAATGTTGGCTCTGGGCTTAAATGTTCCTGTCGTGCTTTTCTTACATTATTCTCATATGCAGCAACCAATAAATCAGCTTTTTCTGTATCAACACCCTTCGCAATGAGGATAGTGATCATTTCCTGATGGCTATATGCGGACATGCTCACCGTCGTTAGCCTACGCGCTAAAGCAGTACTGGGTGCGCGCCGTCCGGCCATGGTCACTGGATTTTGGGTGCCAATAACGACAAAACCAGGGATTCGCGGACGCTCGCCCTGAGGAGTCATTCCCATCAATAAGTCATTGAAAAAACGTTCCATCATCGGTGAGCTATTGATTTCATCAACGACGACGATAGCTCCTTCATGAAAAGCAGTGAACAATAAACGTTTTTTATCCTCTGTTTGCATGCTCACAGGCATACGATAAAAAGGTTTTTCAGGTACCTTCTTAGTCGGATAAGAAAAATAGTCATGTACTTCTTCATAGCCATTGGCACGTAAGACAGCAGTGACCAGCTCACTTTTACCAATTCCCGGCTCCCCTTCAATAACCATCCCTCCCAAACCACCATAACATTGAGCTTCGTTCAGTGCATGCACTTTTTTAAATTGACTTAAAGCCAGTAAATCATGCAACTGCTGAGTGAGACAGGCTCGTGATGGTGTACTAAGGTAGCTGGAATTTTTTACAGTTGCTGGAGCTCCTACCTTCATTGGTAAAGCAATTTCTGGTTTAAAACGACTATCAAATTCAGCACGATAGCATTGAGGCACCAAATCTTTAGCAAATTGATAAGCATAGTGCTGGGCAGCAATGTAAGATTCCGCGGCTGTTGGCTGTTGCTGATGCACATAGGATAATACCTGCAATACCATCATTTGCAGTTCACGAGGAGAAATTAATATCTGCTCTTCGGAGCGCTCACAAATATAACGATAAACCTCAAGCGCAGGCTGACAAATCATAAGAGCATCTTCAGCTAACGCACTGTGCGCAAAAACAGGCTTCAAAATATCTTCATAAATAAACTCTAGAGGCATAGGCTCAAAAACAAGTGCCTGACCATGGCGTACAAAAAATGGAGCCAGCCTGCGTTCATCACCGTAATTAACTGGATTACCAGCAAATACCACCTTATGATTGCTACTTAGAGGATAATAGGTTCCATTGATTAATATTCCCGGTGGATCGTTGAATAAACCTTCAAATTCACTCCATTGACGAGGGCTTAAATTTGCCTCATCAATAAAAAGAATTTTACGTTTATCTGATTGATCTAAAACCCAATCTAAAAGTTTTGCCTCACCTTGATACAAGGTGCTGGTTGTTGAGTTAAGATTTTTCACTACAAAAGTAGACTTCCCGACTCCGGTAAGGCCGCTTAAAAATACATAAGGCGAATAAGCCAGTACACGATTAACTTGCCCAAGACGCTGCTGATTAAATGCCATCGCAATGTCGGCACTATGTTCCACATTAAAATCAGAAAATCGAATTTTTCCTGGTAGATGGTATAACCCCTGCCATGCATCCGCTGTATCTGTTGCATGCTGATTAATACGTTTATAAGTAAGACGCGCTTTAAGCTGGCTTAAGCCTTCCTTGGCCAAAAGATGCGCATCAAGTACTTTTATTTCATCCTGAGCATAGGTTATTGCTAGAATTTCTTGTTTATTATATGCGTTAACTTGATGCTTTTTTCGTGGAAGATAATCAAAATGGACCGTATTCTCACTCACTAAAATCAACTGCCCAGCATTCTGCGTTGCGGCTTTCCGTTGTAATAATAATGGGGCTAATGCATCACAAAGCTCTACTGAAAAATGCCCCTTTAGTATCATTTTTTGTTTATTAGCTAATGCCTTTAAAAGCGCTGCAGCAGATTGATTAAACTCATACCGCAAACTTTTTTTGTTTTGTGTTGACTGCAGTTGCAGCAGCAAATCACTTCCAGAACACTCGGACACATCAATGATTTGCAAATCGCGCTCATTCTTAGTGAGTGAGGCAATTGTGACATCTGGATCATTACTTTCAAGAATAAGAGTCGGTGCATCGCCAAGAGAACTATCCCATAAGTCAAAAAGAGGCTCTGTAGGCGCAGGCAATATATGCTGTAAGGCTGTTGGCAAAGAAACCGAGGGAGCACAGGAACAACGCAAATGCACGTTGTATTGGCGGCAAGCGTCTAAAACCATAGCCCATTGATGCTCATCGATACTGCGTGTAATCTGAATTTCAATACACTTATTGGCGTTTCTGGCAATTAAACCAGGTAAGGTTTCTAGTGTTTTTCCAATATTATCACATTCATATTCTTGGAAAAATGTACTTAATAGCCCAGGGTTCATCGGCACAAGTGCATTTAATGGCGCCACAAAAGATACTTGGCGTGCTAATTTAGCCCAATCATATCCTTCATGTTTTTGCAACTGCAACGTGCTCGGAATGAGTAAACGCCTCCCTTCATAGTCAATATAACCACGTGAACAGGCATGCCGCCAAAATTGGACAAATTCAGGGACATCCCATAAGCCATTATAAATTGCTAAAGGTATGCCGGTGTTTAATGCCCTTATAAGCGCTCCTTCTACAAAGATGAATCTGTCTTTTTGAATGACCCATTTTCCTAATAAACGCTCTTTCCAATCCAGTGCCTGATATAAATTAATCACCGTAACCTTTTGCTCACCTTCTGAGGTATGAAGAGGTAACCGCTCAATTTCTTGCGTCAATTGAGCACAACGAAAAAGGCTGGTTGCTACTTTGTCAAAGCGCGAATAAAAATCCGCTCCCTGATAAGCAGTCGCTTTTTTAGGGTTAATAAGCCCTATTATTTGTGCTGCTTGCGGTATGGGTGTGCCATCGGCGCGCGGTTGCTCATCTAACAGCTGATTAAAACGTACCACATCATCCGCCTCGAAGTTATCATAATTAACCACAATGAGCGGTGCGTGATGCGCCATTAAAAAATCATAAAAACGCCCGCCCGGACCAGGATGCACTACCCCTAAACCATTTTCATTGCTCATAAAGGGCGCTGAACAGGCTAAATCATCGGGTGAATCAACATAGAAAAGCGGTCGCGATACACTGCGACTGTATTTTTCTAAGAGCAACTGCATCGCCTGCACCCCCTCAGTACTCTCTAACTCAAGCAGTTGCTTCTTGGGTCCACTCTGCACTACCTGCTGCACATAAAGAGCTACGGACGCAACCGTAGACTTCTGTTTCTGCCATGTTTGCAGAGCCTTATCAAAATCCACTGAGGTGAAGACTTGGGTAATAATGCGAATAAGATTTCCAGCGTCAACTGGCAGGCTCTGCCAACAGCTCAAATACTTAATACGCTCAGTAGCAGATAGACTGCTTAGACTAAGCGCGAGCTGACTTTTATAATCTTGTGGGTAAGACGCGATAAACCGACTCAATAATTCGAGCGTATAAAAAGAACCAAGTGGCTCATTCATTGCGAACACCCAAGCAGGAACCCCTCGAGTAGTCCGCAACAATAAACCGGACAAGGCATCGCTTGCAATGTCTCCTGGCGATGGCAATTGCGATAATAGTGAACGCTGATAATCCTCTGTACCACACATCAAGAGTAAACCTCCCTCGCGAATAAAGGCAGAAGGATCTTTAATACTGGGTGTGGGCAGTGAATAATTACCGAGTACAGAAATCAGGCATCCCACACTCCGGTGTATGAGGAGAATAAGCTGCTCTCTGGCGCAGGGAATAACGCCTTTTGCAAAATTGGGATCGTAAAAAAGCCATTTTTGGGCGCTCGGAGAATAGAGCACAGCAATAGCATGCCAAGGATTATATAATATCATAGAGGCAGGCCCAGTGTTTAAAAATTCCTCTAGATTATCGCCAAGATAAGTCTGCTCTGCCTGACTTGTTAAATCCAATTGATATTGATATACATACTTTGTTAACCCATTAAAAATGGGGACTAATACCTCTTGTTTTTGGTACAAACTGTCTTCACTGCCATCCCAGTTGGCAATCTCTGTGAGCCATTGACTAATGGGTAAAGCCAAAAATAGGTGCGATAAAGCATTACAAATCCCATTTTGGATTTGCGCTATGAGTGTTTTATGCTGATTGGTTAAAGTCCAATACTGAGACAATTTTTCAATAACCATGTTTTGATCAAGACTTTTCTTCCCACCTTTAAAATGGAATTGAAAATCATCAGCCGGCGGCTTGTGGTTTATAGCACTTTGAGGATTATGCACTGGTATCGTGATTCGTGTAGAAGTACTAAATTGAGTTTGCCAATGATTTAAAGCACCTCTTACGATTACATTGGGAATTAATGCAGCAAAATTCGGTATATTAATTAAGGATAATGAGCGCCCATCTATATCAAGTTCTTTAATATGAGGCATGGAACGACATAGGTTAGTTAAAAATAGCGACTCAACACCGCATTGCTTTATAATTAATTTTTCAAAAACAGGTAAGATTAGTCCTGTCAGCAAATCTGGTGGTAATTTTGGGCATTTTTCTATGTGCAGCACTTGTAAATTTTTTGCCTTTGCCAGTAATTTTTTTACGCCGGGGCTCCAAACAGAATAAGTGCCTAAATACAACTCGTCAAGAGAGGAAAAATCCAGATTTTCTGCAAAATCATCCAACCCGCCCTTGATATTTATTAGCTCAAGTACTTTAAGCCGTGGCATTAGAGCAATTAACCGTCTTAAATTTTGCCCAGTATATGCCCCAGAAACAATGAGTCGTTCAAGCGATGCTAAATTAATGAATGCACCAAAATGTTCTGGAAGATCGCCATAATTAGAGACCGAAAGCTTTTTAAGTCCTACAGTTTTAAGTAGTAATTTTTCGAAGAGGAAATTACTAATAAAGGCATTGGCAAGATAAAGCGTCTTAAGTGATGATAAATCTAAATCGGCGATAAAGTGCGCATCTAGATGATTATAAGCCAAATTAATTAAATTAAGTTTCCTTGCTTTACCCACTATTTTTTTTACATTGCCCTTACTAATATCAGTATTACTTAAATCAAGCGCCTCAAGAAACTCTAAATTTAAGTCTTGCGTCAAATTATCTACTAAATTCTTTGCACTAATCAAATTCATCTGCTTAATTTTAGGTGCTTTTACTGCTAATTTTTCGTATACCGCTCCAGGCAGCAACGAATTAGGGGCAAGAAGACATAAAAGAGATGACAAATCCAAACCATCAGTAAAGTCTTCCTGTATATTGACACACTGACTTATCTGCAACACTTTAACTTGTGATGCGGTTGCAAGTACTTTATTTAAGTTTTGACTACTAAGGCTAGAATTACTGACTAAAAGAAATTCAAGAGAACTTAAATCCAGATTGGGAAAATCCCCTTGCAAATTCCTACAATTAACCAAATTAAGAAATCTAAGATTAGGTGCTTTTGCCAATAGCTGTACTAAAACAGGTGTAGTAATTGTTGAGTCTGTTAACTTCAATACATTAAGGGATGATAAATCCAAGCCTTGCGTAAAATCCTCCGTTAATGAAGTACAATACGATAAATCAAGTAAGACTAATTTTTCTATATACCCCAATAGTTTTTGTAATCGGTTCGCAGATAGAGCGAAACATACTTTAAATCGATTGATCTGACGTAGATTCATCTAAGGTAAACATAGCCTCATTATCGATTATGCTTCCTGTAGTTAATAAAGACTCATCCCATCCTTGCTTTAAATTTAAGTAATCATAATTATTAATAACTTTTGTTGTTGGAAAAACAGCACCTAAACCTAAAAAAACTGAGCGTGCATGTTCAGAAAACTCATTATTGATAATTAAGTCCGGAGGAAACTTGGCTTTCTGTATGATTCGCAGCACTATTTCCGGATAATAACTATTGTTAAATTCAGACACAAGCAGAGAATACGCAAAGGGTTTATTCCCCTCATGTTGCAAGAATTGCAACCAATATTCATCCAGAACATGCACTTGTTGCTCACGGAACTTAGATTGAGCAACTGCTTTAATCTCATCAGGAAATACTGACCAACATTCTGCACTTAACAAGATAAAAGGAAGATCAAAAACACTGTTTTTAGCTAAGGGAACAAACTCTTCTTTGTTCCACAAATAAAGAGAAAAACCTTCATCTATTAACTCATTAAGGAGTTTATTAACCCTATCTTTTTTCCTGAATAACCAATGTGTTGCATTCCACGCCGCGATAACCAAAATTTTTTTTTCTAATTGCTCACCACACTTTGGCTTTTTCCAATAAGGCCTGGCTTTAATCATCTCATTTACATCTACTTGTCCCTCAGGATCATAGCTATAAACAACGCCCTCATTTTTCAATGTATAATAAAATTCTTTAGGAAATCTCATCTGCGCCCTATAGTCGTAAATATGTGCATATCTTAAACAATATTAATTAAGGAAAACTTAAGAAGTACGGTAAATATCTTTATGCCATAACCCTCCATACAAGATGCACGGTCATTAAGTTAAGGATTTTATGCTTCAAATTTCTCCGAGCCTGTCGTCCCCGCGTAGGCGGGGATCCATTCCTCACTGGCTATAATGCCAATTCATGGATGGTTTCCCGCCTGCGCGGGAATGACAGATTTCCTTAACTTAATGGCAGTGCATACAAGATGGGTACCTAAACCCCCAGAATATGTGATAAAATTTCTCCTTTTATCAGTACAGGTCAAAGTCATGGATAAAGTCTATTCCCCAGAAGCTATTGAAAGCGCATGTTATAAGGCATGGGAAAATCATAATTACTTTCAACCGCAAGGTGACGGTAAAAAATACTGCATCATGCTTCCTCCCCCGAATGTCACCGGTAGCCTACATATGGGTCATGGTTTTCAACATACGATTATGGATGCGTTAACGCGCTATCATCGGATGTTGGGCGATAAAACACTCTGGCAGCCTGGAACTGACCACGCGGGTATTTCAACACAACTCGTTGTTGAGCGCAGACTAGAAGCGTCGGGTATTTCTCGTAAAGATCTAAGCCGTGAAGAATTCCTGGAACGTGTCTGGCAATGGAAAAATGAATCCGGTAATACCATAACCCAACAAATGAGACGTCTGGGCGACTCTGTTGATTGGAGCCGGGAACGTTTTACCATGGATGAAGGTTTATCTGCAGCGGTACAAAAAGTATTTGTCCAGCTTCATGATGAAGGACTTATTTATCGTGGCACACGTTTGGTGAACTGGGATCCTAAATTAGGAACTGCTGTTTCTGATTTAGAAGTACTTTCCGAAGAAGAAGATGGTTTTCTCTGGCACATCCGTTATCCACTAGTTAACTCGACTGAATCAATAGTCGTGGCAACGACACGCCCAGAAACCTTATTAGGCGATGCCGCAGTTGCAGTAAACCCTGAAGATGAACGCTTTAAGCATTTGATTGGCCAACAGCTACAATTGCCTCTATGTGACCGCACAATTCCCATCATTGCCGATGAATACGTAGACAAAGAATTTGCCAGTGGCTGTGTAAAAATCACCCCGGCACATGACTTTAATGATCATGAAGTAGGTAAACGGCATCAGTTACCGTTAATCAACATCTTTACGAAAAAAGCAGCCATTAATAAAAATGCGCCGTTAAAATATCAAGGTATGGACCGTTTTGTTGCGCGTGAACAAATCATCAAAGATTTGGATGCTGAAGGCTTCCTTGTGAAAACCGAAGCCCATAAATTAAAAGTACCACGTGGTGAAAAATCCAATGTAATTATTGAGCCGCTGCTTACCGATCAATGGTATGTAAAAATCCAACCCTTAGCAGAACCGGCAATTGCGGCGGTGAAAAATGGCGACGTTCGTTTTATTCCTGACAATTGGAGTAAAACATATTTTCAATGGATGGAAAATATTGAGGATTGGTGCATCAGCCGTCAATTATGGTGGGGACATCGTATTCCTGCTTGGTATGACAGTAACGGTAACGTTTATGTAGGTTATAGTGAAAATGACGTGCGCTTTAAATACAAAATTAAAGAAGGCACGGTGTTAAAACAAGATGAAGACGTTCTTGACACCTGGTTCTCTTCTGCTTTATGGCCGTTCTCAACGTTGGGTTGGCCTGAGCGCACACCTGAATTAGAGCAGTTCTATCCTACTTCTGTGTTAGTTACCGGTTTTGACATCATCTTCTTCTGGGTCGCACGCATGATCATGATGGGGCTTAAATTTACCGGCAAGGTTCCCTTTAAAGATGTATTTATTACCGGATTAATTCGCGACAGTGAAGGACACAAAATGTCCAAATCCAAAGGAAATGTTCTGGATCCACTGGATATTATCGATGGCATCGACCTCGAATCTTTAATAGAAAAACGTACTTCCAATCTCATGTTGCAATCAGTACGTGACAAAATTGTTAAAGCCACACGCAAAGAATTTCCAGAAGGAATCAGCGCATATGGGACTGATGCCTTACGCTTTACTTATTGCTCACTGGCATCCAATGGACGCAACGTGCGCTTTGATGTAGGTCGTGTTGAGGGATACCGTAATTTCTGCAATAAATTATGGAATGCGGCACGCTATGTATTGCTCAATACGGATGAAGAACAAGTTGATTTTGGTGATGGCGCGTTCCAATACAGCCCTGCTGATCAATGGATTTTATCGCGTTTACAAAGAACAATTAGCAAAGTGCATCATTATTTTGAAACCTACCGTTTTGATTTATTGGCGAATACGATTTATGAATTTGTTTGGCATGAATATTGTGACTGGTATCTGGAATTATCCAAGCCAATTCTGCAAGATGAACAGGCGCTTAGTGCCTTGAAAAGAGGGACTCGCAAAACGTTAATTCACGTATTAGATCAAATTCTTAAAATGCTGCATCCGTTAATGCCTTTTATTACTGAAGAAATTTGGCAGCGTACTACCAAACTTACTAATGAGAATGGCGGCAGTATTATGTTAAGTGCTTATCCTCAGGTTGACCAAGAATTCCTAAATGACAGCATTGAGGAAGAATTGGAATGGGTTAAATCGGCAATTCAAGCAATCCGTACGATTCGCAGCGAAATGTCCATTTCTCCAGGTAAGCTCATTCCTTTGTTTATGCGTAATATCACACCAGAGCTTAAAGAACGTGTAGAGAAATATCAACATACCCTCAAAGCATTGAGTAAATTAACCCAAATTAACTACTTAGGCAGTGAGGAAAAAGCCCCGGTATCTGCAACTGCAGTATTGGGCGAAATTGAACTACTCATTCCTATGGCTGATTTAATCGATAAAGAGGCAGAGTTAGCGCGCTTAGCAAAAGAAGTAGCCAAGCTAGATAAAGACATTAGTCTTGCTGAAGGTAAATTAAATAACCCTAAATTTACGGATAAGGCACCTGCTGAAATTATTGCAAAAGAACAAGAAAAATTAGCGCAAGCACAACAGGCGAAAGAAAAATTATTGCAGCATAAAATAAGGATTGAAACGCTGTAATTTACACAGGACAATGTAGCATCTCGTCGTCAAAATACGCCCCCCTTATGTAATATATTGTCCCCGCGCCAGCGGGGATCAATCTGCTACTTGTTCGAGCTCGATTTAAAAGGACTTTATGTATGGATAATCAATATTTTGTTTATATGCTTGCAAGTAGACCGTATGGCACCCTGTATATAGGAATAACCAGTAACCTGATACAGCGAGTATACCAACACAAAGAAGGGTTGACTGATGGATTTACAAAAAAATACGACGTACATCAATTGGTATTCTATGAAGTTCATTCAGATGTAAACGAAGCTATATTACGTGAAAAACGTATTAAAAAATGGAACAGACAATGGAAAATCAATCTTATTGAACAGCACAATCCTCAGTGGCTTAATTTAGCCAATGGATTATATTGATGGATGGATCCCCGCCTGCGCGGGGACGACAGATAAGAGTATGTATTTAAATGACGAGACCGTAGCCTGAGCCGTTGACCTGAGGATACTACATAAAGGATTGTTTATTATATTCTCTACTCAATATGCCCAATAGTTGTCGTCCCCGCGCAGGCGGGGATCCATCTAGAAAGCAGCACGCTATTACTGCAAAAATGAATCCACGCCGCCTTCGAAGAGACGATATCGATAGTATTTAAAAGATGACACTGTAGGTTGGGGGACTGGGGTCTATAACCACGGCCATTAAGTTAAGGATTTTATGCTTCAAATTTCTCAGAGTCTGTCGTCCCCGCGCAGGCGGGGATCCATTCCTCACTGGCTAAAATGCCAATTCATGGATGGTTTCCCGCCTGCATGGGAATGACAGATTTCCTTAACTTAATGGCAGTGGGGTCTATAACCTGCCTCACGAGAAACATCAAATTTTACTAACACAAACCCGACGATTTATCCACCAAGCCAACAATAAGGTAGATAAGACCCCTAAATAAACGCCAGCATCTTTCCAACCAGAACCAACTAATTGCAAGACATCCGGATTTTGTGCAATTGAAAAAGGGATAGCCAGCAATACATCCATAATCGCCGAACCCGCAACCAAACCACAGGCAATAAGCGTCCCTTTTTGTGTTCTGGTCGTTTTTTCATCCTCAGTTTTTTGCATACGTGTCAGACGCTTTTGCACAAACCAAGCAATCATCCCACCAATAAACAATGGAAAAGAAGAAGAAATAGGCAAATACATACCTATAGCAATTCCAAGAATAGACACATTTAAATAACGTCTTAACTTAAAAACATGATTCAGATAAATGACGACTAAAATAATGGCAGACCCAATAAGCATCATGCCCCAAGGTAATGAATTTCTAAATACAGCCTCAGTGATTGCCGCCATTAAAGCCGCCGTTGGCGCTGGCAACGATTGACTAACATCCATACCAGAATGTGGCATAACACCAGCAATACCATACACATTAAATAATAACTGCATGACCGGTGGAATTACCAAAGAAGAAACCACAACCCCCAGCAAGAGCATTAACTGTTGTTTCCATGGCGTTGCGCCAACCAATTGCCCTACTTTTAAATCTTGCGTATTGTCATTCGCAATCGCAGCAATACCCGTAACAACAGAACCAATCATGATAGTAATTGCTTCTGCAGCTTGTATTTGTTGTGCACTTAGAGGTAAAGGCAACCAATGATCAATGGCGATTAATAATAACCAGGCAGCAAAAAGCATTCCTGAAATCACCACCGAACTTCCAGGACTTGCAGTAACACCCACCATCCCCGAAAAATAAGCCGTAATTACCGAAAAGATAAAACCGATAAATAAAACATAAAGAACTCCTAAAAATACTAAAGTAGGCGAAAAATCGTTATCTAATCCCACTTGTGCTAAAGGCAGAGCTAACTGGAAAAATAAAAATAAAATAGCCGCCATAGCGCCTATTCCCATTAAAATATAGGGAAGAGGAATATCTTTATCGGTACGCGGTAATTGAGCATCGATGCGGCTCTTCACAATAAATGTGCGTAAAGAAGTTTGAATACTTTTGGCTAATGGTTTAATTAATTTCAAGAAAGTCCACAGTCCAGCAAATAACATCGCACCAATACCAAGGTAGCGCATTTCACTATTCCACAAAAATGAAGCGGCTTGTTCAGCTGAATAGTGATTTATAAATTCAGGATAAAAATGGCTCACCATCGGCATGGCAATCAACCAGGAAATGACCGCCCCCAAAAAGATACTAACCGCCATATCATAACCAACAAGATACCCTGCGCCGATCATCGTTGCTGAAAAACCTGCGCCTAAACCAAATAAAGAACGCTTTACAAAAAACCAGTAACCCCAGCTACTTGCAATAAGCTTAAAGCCCGTTTGTAATAACTCAATAAAACCACCAAGGACTCCACCAAGCAAGATGTCTTTAACCCCTGCTTTTTCAACAGAAGATTTTAACACTTCGGCAATGGCACGCCCTTCGGGAAATTTTAAATTACGGTCATTAACTAATATACGACGTAAAGGAATAGAAAATAATACGCCTAAAATACCCCCGCTTAACGCAATAAAACAGTTAGTAAGGTAATCAAAGTGGTTCCAATACCCAATAATGATCAACGCCGGGATGGTATAAACAATACCGCCCGCTACCGCCTCTCCAGCAGATGCTGCAGTTTGTACCGCATTATTCTCTAGAATGGTGGATGTTTTAAAAAAGCGTAAAATTCCCATGGAAATAATCGCCGCAGGAATTGATGCTGAAGTTAAAATACCTAACTTCAGCGCAAGATAAGCGTTCGACGTAGCCAGTAATACCGTGAGTATTATAGCCAAAATAATTGCACGAAAAGTTAGCTCGGCTACTTTTTTATCAGCAGCTATATAGGGGGTGTCAATCATTAATTCTTCCAAACAGTTTTCAATAGTTCAGGTTTAACTAAAGTTTTAAGAGTAGATAAAGGAATCGCAACAGTTTGCTCGCCATAGACATAAGCTGCTACTTGATAACTATCAAATATAATAGCAAGCCCTTGTGGTGTAAAAGACCAAACGTGATAGTTTTCCGCAACGGGTTTAGTCCCTTCGCTAATCCATTTAGCATCCGAGATATTCTTTTTAGTAATTTCTTTGCTGCATAGTTGAGAAATCGGTTTTAAATAGTCTGCGCCAGAAACAAATAAATCTGCTAACTCAACCTGACGATTATCAATAAAATTCAACACCACAACAGTATTTAAAGGATGAGCTGCACCACGATGATAAATAGAAACATTAAAACGCACGCTCAAGGCATTGTTTTGTTGATAAGGTATGGAATAGGTAATATTTAATCCTGATTTACCCGCATAATCTGCAGCAACATTCTCATCTTCTGCTAACTCACTGTAAAAATTTTTTTTAGTAAACGCAATGTAGTCTTTTACTACCGTATTTACGCGCGCATCTTTAAATCCTTGTGGATACTTCATATCAAGAACATAAGTTGATGTTTCTTTTTTTTCAGATATGGGAGTAATCGCCTGCGCCGCGAAAGAACAAACAATCAAGCATAAAGATAAAACTACTTTTAATTGATTCATCATATTTTAATTCCTTAATAAACATCGTTTATCGACACCCACTCTCCAGCCACCATCGTCTGATGCGCTAAAGGGTAAGCAAAATAATAACAAAGTGCCGCACTGTCATTAACGGACCATAATACTAAATCAGCCATCATTCCTGGAGCAATCTGTCCCAATTCTTGCTCAAGGCCTAATGCTTTTGCTGCCTGACTGGTTACAGCAGCTAACACTTCAGGTACTGATAATGCAAAAAATTGACACGCCATACTCATCATCAAACGTAATGACGCAGTCGGGTCGGTGAAGAGCCAGGATTACAATCAGTAGCAATAGCCATTCCTACCCCCGCCTGGCGCAGTAATTCAACTGGAGGTTTATGCTGTTCACGTAGAAAATAAAAGGCTCCAGGAAGCAAAACTGCAACGGTATTTGCTTTAGCCATGGCATAAGCGCCGTTCTCATCGAGAAACTCTAAATGATCACAGGATAAAGCACCAAATCCAGCGGCCAGCACACTGGCACCTAAATTAGATAATTGCTCCGCATGGCATTTAATGGGTAAACCTAAGTCTTGGGCGACACGAAAAATTTGCTCCGTTTGTTGCAATGAAAAGGCAATGGATTCACAAAAAACATCCACCGCATCAGCTAAATTGGCTTCTTTCAATGCCGGCAACATGTCCTGACATAACATATCAACATAGGCCTGGCTATTTCCCTTAAATTCTGGACCAACAGCATGCGCGCCGAGAAAAGTCTTCTTGATTCTGACTCCAGTCATTTCGCCCAAACGCTTAGCTACTTGCAGCATTTTTAGCTCATTAGGCAAATCTAAACCGTAACCTGATTTAACTTCGACAGTAGTCACGCCTTCATTTTTCAAGGCAAGGAGCCTGGGCAAAGATTGGCGTAGCAACTCTTCCTCGGAAGCAGCGCGCGTATGTTGTACCGTCGAAATTATTCCGCCCCCTGCCTTAGCAATTTCCGCATAACTTCGACCGGCTAATTTCAATTGAAATTCAGCAGCGCGATTACCGCCATAAACTAAATGGGTATGGCAATCAATCAGTCCAGGGGTAATTAAGTGTCCCTGACAATCCAATCGTTCTTTTGCCTCACTAAATTGCGTTGGCAATTCGGATGCGGAACCACACCAGGCAATTAAGCCATTGTTAATAGCAATAGTCTGATGCTGCAATTGATTTCCTAAGGCATCAACCGTCGTAGCATTAAGCAATAATTTATCACAAGCTAACATTAAAAATCCCAATGAAGAACTTGGTGCGGTGGTTTCAACCAGGCCGCATGATGTTTCGTATCATAAATATCCCATTCTTTAGAGACATAGGTTTTGTTATCAACATCCAGTAATAACCATGTTAAGAATTCAGCAACGGTTTCTGGTGCAACCAAGCGGCCATGCTCTTGCAAACGCTGATAAAAATTACTTTGTTCATGATCAGGATTCATGCCACTGCGAGCCAATACTTGCATGTGGGTATCGATTATTCCTGGCATCACACTAGCAAAAGCTACTGATTTAGATTCTAATTGCCAACATTTAGAGAGCATAGCCAAAGCTGCCTTAGACACGCAGTAAGCGCCCCAGCCTTTCATCGCAAAATAAGCGGCTCCAGAACCGATATTTAAAACCCGTCCCTGTGCTAACTTCTCGTATAATTTTTGTGGCAAAAAAAGTGCCACATTCAAATTCGTATTTAAAGCATTTTGCCACTCGTCAGGATCGACATCTTTTAACTCAACTAAAGGCTGCAACGTACCCGCATTATTAATCAGGGCTTCAATTTGGGAAACAGAACTCAGATGCTCTTTAATGGTATCCAGTCCATCCTGGGTTGCAACATCGGCACTAAAATAGTGAATATTCGTAGCAACTGCTGCCGTTTCACGGAGTAATTCTTCACGACGACCAACAATTAATACTTCTTTACCGCGCTTAGCTAAAGATAAGGCTAATGCTCTTCCTATCCCACTTCCGCCACCAGTAATGATAAACACAATACCCTCTGCATTATTTAATAATATGTACCGATAATACCAGACATTGGACTAAGTTGGCATTATTTTAAAGGGCAACATTTTCAGTTCATTTTAGGTATGATGTAATGAGTTAGCGCTGCTACTGATTGATTTATTAAAGTTTCTTTTTCATATCAAGCGCTTTATGATAAAGGGCATTCCTGTTTTTAAAATCAAAACCCCTGGGGGAATTTAATGTTTGAAAATCTTTCCAATTATCGACCTGCCGACCCATCACTTTGGCAAGGAAGAAAAGATACACCGAGTGCGGAACGTTTCTTTCAAAAGATTGCATTTCCTGCCCAACAGACTGATTTGATCAGTAAAGAAAAAAAAACTATTTTTCTTGGCTTTGCCAGTGATGCAGGGGTTCGACGCAATCTCGGTAGACTCGGTGCAAAACTAGGCCCAGATCAAATAAAAACACAATTGGCCAAATTACCTTGTGCTACGAATAAAGCTTATTTTGATTTAGGCAACATCATTTGTGAAAGTGATGAACTTGAATTGGCACAAAGCCAGTTTGCCAGTTTAATCAGTTTTTGTCATCAACAAGGGCATCAAACAGTCGCCTTAGGCGGTGGTCATGAAATAGCCTGGGCACATTATCAGGGTTTAGCACCCCACTACCATAAATTAGGTATCATTAACTTTGATGCACACTTTGATATACGCCCTTATCAAAAAGGTCAACCAGGAACCTCTGGAACACCTTTTTCACAAATCGCGACCTGGTGCGAAGAAAATAAGCGTCGCTTTGAATATTGTTGTCTGGGAATCCAGTCGATGGGAAATACCCCCTCATTATTTCAGCGTGCCACTGAATTGAATGTTCACTATTTATCTGCAGAAGACCTGTACGAGAACGGCTTAGCTTGGCATCTGGCGTTTCTGGATAAGTTCATGTTAAATCTTGATCACATTTATTTAACAATTTGTCTGGATGTATTAGCCGAGTGTTTCGCTCCCGGAGTAAGTGCCCCACAACCCTTAGGATTAACACCATGGCAAATACTGCCACTCTTGAAATACATCATGCAAAGTGGCAAAGTAGTGAGTTTAGATATTGCTGAACTCTCGCCACCTCTGGATGAAGATCAAAAAACAGCCAGATTGGCCGCTCTTATTATCGCAGAATTGCTGCACACTATTTAAGGAGTTTATTTCATGAAGAACACAGTACTTTGGAGTGCACTTTTCACTCTAATCGGCACGCAAGCATATGCAGAACAAACACCAGCACCACAAGCGCCTGCGGCTCCAACGAATACCTCTGCTCCGGCATACCCCTCCCCAGAACCAACTGTAATGCGGCCAGTAGCCCCTCAACCACAACAACCAAATCAGGCGATACCAACAGCACCTGTGACAGCACCTGCTCCAGCACCAGTGATTAATTGTGATTATAAAATTCCTCCGCAAGTTAAAACAGTAGATCAAGCCTTAGTTTTAACTTGGTCACAAAATGCAGTAAAACAAGCCTTTAGCTTTGATCCAGCCTCTTTAGATGCGCAAATGCAAAAATTGCAAGCTTGTTTTACGGAGCAAGGTTGGACTGGTTTTAGTACGGCGCTGCAAAAATCAGGGAATATTCAAGCGATTAAGGCGCAACAATTAACAGTAACAAGTCAGATTGAGGGAATGACTTTAGTTAATGAAGCCAAAGACAATCAGTGGAAACTTACGGTACCGGTGATGGTGATTTATCAGAATGAGAAAGAAAAAGTAAGTCAATTATTGAGTGTGGATTTAACCGTGAACCGCAAACCAAATGGCGATCTGGGCATTACGCAAATGATCGCCGCCCCACGTGGCACAGTATCTACGAAGAAGCAGGCTCAAGAGCCAGCTAACTCTGGAAATCAGCCGCCACTGGGCAAACCCCAATAAGTTAGAAAAAAGAGAGTACTTAGCGTAAGTTCTGGATAATAAATCGGAACAATACGCATCCCATCTCGAGCTGTTCACGCTAAAACGGTTCTGCGCACGGCCTCAGCGTGAACAGCTCAAGATGTGATTTAAAGACAAATGCATCCTGCCCCTACCCTCACTACCATTAAATTAAGGAAATCTGTCATTCCCGCGCAGGCGGGAAACCATCCATGAATTGGCATTATAGCCAGTGAGGAATGGATCCCCGCCTACGCGGGGACGACAGGCTCGGAGAAATTTGAAGCATAAAATCCTTAACTTAATGGCAGTGCCCCCCTACCCTCAACTTCTCCTTGATAATGCCATATGTATAGAGTAGAAAAATAGGCAACCTTATTCACCTCAAATTGAGTTTATACTGTATATATATTTATGGAGTTATTTTTGGCTTATCTTTTGGGTTTTGCATTTATGTCATTGATTCCCTCATGGTTAAAGTGCATATATTCTTTTTAAAACAATGCAATACAAAACCACCCCCGTAAAGTACGGGGTACGATAAAAATACTTAAAACTCATTTTTATGGAATAATTAGAATTATAAGGACATAGTGTACGATGAATCTTTTGTTGGTTTTGTTAGCTTTTCTATTGGTTTTACTCAATGCATTTTTCGTGGCTGCCGAATTTGGCATGGTAAAAATTCGCTCAACCCGTGTAGAAGCAATCAAAAATACTTATGGTTTACGCGGAAAAATTCTCTTCCATGTGCACAAACATCTTGATGCTTATTTATCTGCATGCCAGCTGGGCATAACCTTCGCATCACTTGGCTTAGGTTGGATTGGCGAACCTGCATTTGCACATCTTATTGAGCCAGTTCTGCGCTTCATCGGGGTTGGTTCAGCTCAATTAACCACGGTGATTGCTTTTTGTATTGCGTTTTCTTTCATTTCAATTCTTCATATTGTGGTGGGCGAATTAATGCCTAAATCACTGGCTATTCGTCAATCGGAGAAGGTATCTGTATGGACCGCTTTACCCTTATACGGCTTTTATTGGCTAATGTACCCACCAATCTGGATATTAAATAATTGTTCGAATTTTCTGCTCAAGGTTTTTGGCTTAGATAGCGTTCACGCTGGTGAACACTTTTATTCCACAGAAGAAATTAAGCTTCTGCTAAATGCAAGTCACTTGCATGGTGAGCTCACAAAAGAAGAAGTTGAGATTATTGAACATACTTTAGATCTGGCTGATCTTAAAGTCACTGAAGTCATGCGCTTAAGTGACGAAATGGTTATGCTTAATATAACTAATCCCATTGCGCAAATCATGGATGTCATTATGGAGAACCGCTACAGCCGTTATCCAGTGTACGATCCGGACAAGAAGGATGTAATTGGTATTATCCATGTGAAAGACCTCCTTCCCATCCTATATCAACAAAGCGAGATAAAAGAATTACGTTCACTACTTAGACCCGTATTAAAAATTTCACGCCGGATGCCTGCCTTAGATTTGTTACGTAAATTTCGCGAAGGAATGCCTCATTTTGCTCTTGTATACAGCGGTCATAAGACGCTGCGTGGCTTCATAACCTTAGACAACTTACTGCAAGTCCTTATCGGTCGCATTAAAGATGAATTTCACCGCACCAAAGTTGACTGGATACTTAATGATGATGGCAGTATCTCCGCATCTGGAAATTGCTCCATATACTCTTTAGAACAAGCCCTCGATCGTGATATTCACGTAGAAGATGACACCGACATCCTAAACGGATTATTTTTTTATCGCCTCGGCTATGTGCCAAAAAAAGGAGAACGCATTGCTTTTCCAGAATTCGATGCTGAAATTGAAAAAGCAACGGCCTCAAAGATTATTATGGTAAAAATTTACCCCAAACTACCTACAGAACGAGATAAATAGCGAATACGTAAATCGTGATTTCTACATATTCGCCATGGTTAGAACAAAATTGGGAATATTAGGAGAGCCAACCCCTACGCCATCATTCCAAAACTGATCTTCAGGCTCGACAGTCAATGATGAATCCCATCCCAAAGTTGTATTGTTAATTGTAAATGCAGAAGCTGGAGCAGGAGTTCCCTGTATTGATATGGAAGGAGGTGGTGTTGCGCCACTGATAATCAATGCCGGTGGAATAATCAAATTAATTGCCCTATTCGCCAGTAAAACTTGATTTTTTTGATACAAATAAGGGGCTGCCTGACCGATAGGAGATCCCTTATTGAGTAAAGCACGTGCTTGATTTACTAAAATTAAGGTCGCCGAAAATAAAGGGCAAGCCAAGCTGGTACCGCCATCTTGAACCTGTGCACCTTCCGCGACTATTCGTAACCCTGTTTGCGGATCACCCAGCATGGCGATATCAGGCAATGCGCGACGACTTCCATAACTATTAATAACGCCATAGCCACCTGCAGTAAAAGTACTAATAGAGCTCTGCCAGGGAACAGGTCCATAGAACTGGCTAATGCCCCCACCTGTACCCCCTGCATACGCCAAAGCACTATTAACTGTTCCCCAAACCGTTTCAAACGCATAACGGTAATTTTGATCTACAAATAATGCGGTCGCCCCAACAGCAGTAACATAAGCAGAACTGGAAGGGTAATTAACTGCTAGAGAAGAAGCCCCTGTCCCCGTGCATTTTGTTTGTGTGCTGTACGTATTATCGCCACAATCTCCCGAGGAAAAATTAACACTGATGCCGGCCGCTGCTGCCAACTCCAGGGTCGCTTCTAGTGCGGTATCGATGCTGTTTTCAGGACTACTCCAACTATTCGAAATTACATACGCATTCGAGAAACCGGCAATAGTATAATTATTTTGAATCAACGTGTTAATCACATCAGTTAAGGCACTTCGCTGATCAGTAGCACCGAGAACTAAAACCGTATTGCCCCCTGGTGCAATCGTATGTGATGATTCAACATCCAATGCCACTTCTCTACTAAAAGAGGCTCCACTCGAGCAGGTTGTAAAAGGAGAGCCATCGGGGTTAATAACTGCAAAATTCTTTAACGGTCCTGAAGTGACAAAAGGTGCTATACCATTAGCATTAAAATATTGATTGGCATCACTTAAAATTTGCGCAGATCCATTAGAACCACAATTATCAACAATAACTAATGTTTGCCCAGCTCCATTGAGATGCACCCCATTAACCGCAGGAATATTGCTCAGATTATAAGTCTTTTGCAAATTTGCACCGCTAAAACCTTGCAATGAAATAGTTGTAGGAATAGCAGAAGGGATAAAATTACGCCAAATAAAATTTAAGTCATGTACATCGTCACCAATATTTTGGGCACTATCTAAATTTGCGTGAAATTCAGGAATAGTGCTCAGACCAGTAATTTCCGTAATATATTGGCCAACCGCTGGATTTAATTTGGGTGCGCTTGTGTTGGCATGAACAAGTTCATTATGATATTTATAATCATTTAGTTGCACATGCAGTGTCTGCTCAATTTGCCCCGCAGTTCCGGTTACACGAACACTATGATTAACGACCTTGGCGTGCATCCTCTGCGCTACAAAAAATTGTAGCACCGCGTCTTCTGCCTCCTTACTCGGCGCAAATTCTTGCTCATAAAGAGCGGGAGTTAAAAATTGATGATATCGAGAACTGTTTGCATCATAAATATCTTGAACCAGCTGATCTAATTTCGGCTTATTGCGTAACTTTAACCAGACAATAAATGATATTTTTGTCTTAGGTGCAACAGGCTTAATGAGAGTCGCCTGCTTTAGTAAAGTTAAACCGGGGCTTGGCAAACTCAATAAAGAGTTTGCTTGACTGGCATAGGAAGTTATCGCTATAAAACTATATGGCAATAAAAACAATGCTACTTTTTTAAGTCTCAACATGAATTATCTCCCTATGCTACCCTAGAAAAAACAAACTCGTAATTGGGCTATATGTTATAAATCCCAATTCATCTCCCGTAGTTAATGAAAACACATAACCATCTTGTGTACCGGCATGCATAACACTCGCATCTGAATTAACAAACAAGGTATACGTTATTTGGGACAAAAGAGTCCATGTTGGATTTGCAGCGGTTAGACTATTACTGGCATATGCATACTCAAAATCGATTGTTCCCGGTGGTAACGTACTGTTCGATGAGATTTGCCGCGTATTGATATACAGTTGGTTGCTCGTGGCAAAAACATTATGGACGGGGGCTGTGGTGGGAATTGTTGGACCATTAATTCCATTCCAATTAGTACCATTGTCCATTGAATAATAAACATTGCCATCCTCACTACCTACATAAATAGTATTTGCAGGCGTAATGAAAATACTATTTACTGGCCCAGAACCTGGATTGGTGCTGGTAGCAGTCCAGGTATTGCCGTCAGTCGAGTAGTAAACGCTTCCATTTTGAGCCCCTACATAAATGGTTGGAATACTATTCACCGTTGCAACAAAAACACTGTTTACCGCGACACCACCAGGAACTGAAGTTGTGGAATTCCAAAGGACGCCATTATTCGTTGAATAATATACTTTACTATCCGCACTGCCTACATATAAGGTGCTGGATGTTGCAAATACACTATTCACGGCATTGCCAACTGATGGCACAGTCGTGTTCACCCAAGTTAAACCATTATCGGTAGAGAAATAAACAAAACCGCTCAAAGTTCCAGCGTATATTGTTCCTGCCGGTGAGAAGGATACTTCGACGGTATGGTTGGCAATAATGTTGGATAAAGTAAGCGTCGACCCACCTTTCTGAGCAATTCCACCATCCACGAACCATTGATCCACATAATAACCCGCATTAGGCGTGGCATTAAAGGTCAAACTACTGCCGGCTACCACTGTCTGTGGCGTATTTGGCGTAATGCTCCCATTCGCATCAGCAATTGGCGTAACTAAATAGTTTGCCACAGGAATTCGAGTAATATTTAACGCATTAGATGAATCAGGTTGATAACACTCAAGCATTCTTCCTTGTTGACACACAACAGGACCACCGATGATGTTACGTGTTAACGCCCCCCCGTTCACCAACAAATTAAGCGTACACGATTGCTGATAACCTAAAATAAAGGGATTAGGGCAATTCCCCGCGCTGGTAATTTGCGTAATCCCAGCAATTGCTTGTAAAGCCAAGGTATGCGTTCTACGCGATTGATTAGTTACTACGTATTTAATGCTTGCCGAACCAATGGATGTTATGGATACCGTTGCAGGGTAATAAGGATCTGGGGTAAATGTCCACAGCGGCTTACCGGCATAACTTATAGCCATAAATAAAAAAGCAACTACAGCAATGACAAGTTGGCAGACAGCGGTTTTAAATTTTTTTTGCATCGTCAAATCCATTTGATAATAAAATCGGTATTAGGAACGTTTAATATCTTGTCAGTTTTCTCTACAATCAATGCACTCAGACACGAAGGACTCATTTTTAAGACTTTTTAACCCATCGTCCAGCGGCTTGTCCGCAGGATCCCGAGATTTCACACTGGCAAGAAATCAAACATATCACTATGTGATTAAAAATAAATAATAACTTAATCACCAATAACAAACTAGCTCTCGCATATAATTCTTAGGCACAAAATCCAATTATAACTTCGAGAAATAACCTATCCATTACGCCGTCAGTATTTTAAAAAGAATGGTCATCCGAATCATCAGAGCCAGTAGGTGAAAAATTAAAGTCAACAGGGTCACTTGGAATTTTTCGGGTTTCACTAGCCCATTCCCCCAAATCAATTAGTTTACAACGGTCAGAACAAAAAGGTCTGAAAGCGTTTTCCAGATGCCAGGTATTTTGTTTGTTACAGATGGGACAAGTGATTTTCTGTAGGTTATTCATAATAATCTTTGTTCATTTATGTTAGGGATTGCAGTATGCAATACAGAGTACTAAATTTTCAACATATAACCGCGAAAATACACCATTTTCACCAAGCAAGCTCACAGCAATAACAGCTCATGACCTACCCTATCGGCTAAAGATTCATTGACTATCGTTTTGTACGTTCTCGTGGCAAAGAGCCCAATCCCGACAAGAATAGAAGCGATTAATCACTTTTTTGATGATATTTTGCCACATAACAAAAAGAGCCTAGATGGCCGAATTAATGACAACTTCCAGATGCTCAAAATTTAGCATTTCCAAGTATCTTGGGTATAAAAGATTTTGCTGTTTAATGATATTTAAATGTCGGTAAAAAGACGATCTTTAGTCCCAGGGCTTTTTGCGAACATTTCCTTTCCTAGGTTCAAAACCACTAGCTCGTCGTCGTCCTACAAGGAGATCACAGGACGATGAAAAAGCCAACTATACTTAAAATTGACCACTCGGATGCAATTTGCTGTTTGACTCATTTGTGGAAGCCGCTAAATTTACGTTACGTGTTTTCCAGAATACAGCGGTACAATTAGCGTAATTTGAATTACTAACAACCAGGGAAGTTGGCTTTTCCTCGTCCTTTTCATCCGTTAAATTAAATAATTTCTTTTTTTCTTGAATATTTTTGTCTGACAGTTTGAGTTCAACGCCCCCCAAACTCCGCAGATGCTCTCTTATCGCTTTTCTAGCTTCCTCACACCCTGCATTTTTTTCCAGAAAGCTGTAGTAGCCTAAGATGCTAGTTAAATTGTGTTGCTTTGAGGTATCCTCGTCTATTAGGTATCCCTCAAAATCGAACTCTTCATCATCCTCAAATGCTATTCCTTCGTCTACCTCTTCAGCATGGCCAAAATTGGATGCCAACTCATTTTCTGATTCCAACGTCTCGTCTTCATTCTCTTTTTTCCAGGATTCATAAGCCGCATAAGTAAAGCACTCATTGCTATGAGTTTCAGGGACAAGCTTCCCTAAAGAATAATTAAGACAAGTGCCCTGCGTTTTAGCAACAGTAAAGCCATTATTATAATGAAATAGATGGGCTGCGTATCCTGCCGAAACAGAAAGCCTCCCTTCTTGTCCTAATTCAATGCTTTTCCGAAAAGCTATTTCAAAAAGTGCTGTGCCAATACCCTTATACGGTTCTTTAGAATTTATCGTATTGTTATACAGTTGGCTTATGACTAACCCATCTGGGTCAGCAGACCAACTTGGGTTCTTGTCAATTTCCATCCATCCTAACTCTCGATTATTAGCAGGATCTTGAAGAGTGTATTTATAACAATCTCCAGACTTCGCCTCTTTAACAATAGGCTTAATTTCTTGATGTGTTGCAGAATATATTTTGGAAATTAATTTCATTAGCAAACCTCGGTATCGTTAATTTGTTATACAATGAAACCAATTTTAACTCATTATTATTAAGTGATTCTTAAACTTTAAACTTTTTTCCTAGAACCGCAGTTGAAGCCGTAGCGAGAAGGTGGGTTTTACCGCATATCCAGCCCAAACTGGCAATGAGGCGGTTAAGCGACTTTAATACATTGGTTGTTGAGTATGTTTAAAAAAAGTGTTGATGGATTCTGCTGAAAACCTTGATTGCACGATGTATTATCAAGGCTTGCGCATTAATATTGGATAATGATTTATGAATCAATTTAAATTTTTTAAAATAATTAATTTTAAATATCAGTTAAAAATATACGACTTGGTGGCTACATCAATTCAAACAAATATCACTCATTTAGAATCGAAGGAAAATATTAAGGAATTAACCCCAGATGAAACTCATGATTTGGCGTCTTATAAACAAAGTTTGGATATTTTGATTGAATCAACCTTCTTGCAAATTTATGCGATGCTCGAAGAATCGTTATATCATGAGTGTGAACAAAATTTAATTAAAAAAAATGCCAGTATAGCCCGATTTGAAACTGCACTTAAAGAACGAGGATACCGTATTGATAATAAGCATTGGCAAACTATACTCAATATTTCTAAGATCCGGAATTGCCTATTACATGGTAATGGGAAATTAGATAGCGATCGATATGGAGTAGATACAAAAGATACAACCCACGCCCTCAATGCAGAGGCAAATACACGTCTAATTGAAATAATTAATTTAAACGGTCATGGAGAAGAAACTGCTAAGATTAAAATCAAGGAGCAATTTCTTCACTATTGCTTTATAAAAATACAAAACTTCATTGATTCTCAAAAATAATAAATATAGGGACTGCCTCTAAGCGCGCCCGTCTCATTCTAGATTATATGCAAAACTTCAGGGGAACCAATAGCATCAACAAAGGAGGCGGTCCTGGATGCAAAAATTGCTTTTCCCAATCTTAATGAATTGTACATGGGCGTTGCTGTTTCAGGTTCACAAGTATAAATGGCAATGTTTGGATGATAGCGATGCATAATTCTGCTAATTGTGATACTTAATCCACCCACGCCAAAGGGAATGATAATAGCATCTAGCACAGGTAAGTCCTTTACTGAGCAAGCGGACTAATAATTTCCTCACTTTCTAAGAAGCAAGATTCTTTCGAATCAAGATAAATTTTTAGGAAAGGACCTGATGCGGATTAAGGCCATGCTGATACACACCTGAGGATATTTAACTGAATAAAATCGGCCATGAGTAATGCGTCCATTTTATTCAGGACCACCCATTCTCATTTCCGATTCAAAAACAAGTTATTACTGCAAGTTTCAAGTATACAATGCCTTTCTAATAGATCAATCATTACGAAATACAGAGGATGGAGGTAGTTTATGATTATAAACTACCTTCTAAAATTTTCATCTTGCGGTGTTTGCTCAACCATTGGATTCCAATGATTGTCACACCCCAAAGAGAAATAGAGCAAAATTAAAACGATTGGGCCGTTGAATTATAGACCCCATTTTGATCAGGATAAGCCAAAATAATGACCTTAGTGCCAACGCGCATAAAATTCTCATTTAACCATTTAGCAGCACTTGGGAACACACGTACGCAACCATGACTTGATGGATGTTCCGGAACATCATAAGCAGCATGGATAGTAAATCCTTGATAGAAATACATGCAATACGGCATCTTAGCGCCACCACGTGTATCGACAGGATACTCTCCTGAACGGCAGTTCAGACCTTTCTTATTATAAATGTGGAAGGTGCCTGTTACTGTTCTGCACGATTGCGTTGAATTTTCCTCACAAGTGTCCACTCCAGCAGAACCCGCCCCAGTTAATAAACGGTTACCTTCTTCATCATAAGCCGCCCATGCAGAAGCTTTAGGATCAAACACAAAACGTTTCTCACCGGTTGCTTTAATCTTCATCGGGAAATAATTACGTCCACGCTTGTCTTTTGTGTAATGAATGGTACGATGCACATAACCGGCATCATCAGTAATTAATGTAGATTCATCATATTCAACGCAGGATGTTAAGCCAAGGCATAATAATAAACCTGCCCAAAATAACTTATTCATTTAGATTTTATCTCCAACAAAGTAAAAAACCTCTCCCCCACACAACACGCAGTGGAGAGGGGACAAAAGTGAGTAATTACCACAATATTGAACTTAAGATTCTAACTTCCTGTATTTAATTCGTGATGGTCTCTCCGCAGCATCACCCAAACGACGTTTTCTATCGGCTTCATAATCACTGTAATTGCCTTCAATAAAGGTAATTTGTGATTCGCCTTCAAACGCCATTAAATGCGTACAAATTCTATCTAAAAACCAGCGATCATGCGAAATAACTACAGCACAACCAGGGAAATTAAGAACTGCATCTTCCAAGGCACGTAAGGTTTCAACGTCCAAATCGTTACTAGGTTCGTCAAGTAATAAAACGTTACCACCACTCTTTAGCAATTTGGCTAAATGTACGCGGTTACGCTCTCCCCCAGAAAGTTGAGACATTTTCTTTTGCTGATCAGTTCCTTTGAAGTTAAACCGTCCAACATAAGCACGAGAAGGCATTTGATAACTACCTACTTGCATGATGTCATGGCCATCAGAAATTTCTTGCCATACTGATTTATTGGGATCTAATTCATCACGCATCTGATCCACATAAGCCAATTGCACCGTCTCACCAACACGAATCGTACCGCTATCCGGTTCTTCATGACCAGTAATCATTTTCAAGAAGGTTGACTTACCAGCCCCATTAGGACCAATGATTCCTAAAACGCCGCCTTTAGGCAGTTTGAAGTTCAATTTATCAATTAAGATTCGCTCACCAAATGACTTAGTAATGTCTTCCCCTTCAAGAACTAAATCACCCAAACGCTCACCAGGTGGAATATAAATTTCATTGGTTTCATTACGTTTTTGGAATTCTTTGGAATTCATTTCGTCAAAACGTGCAAGTCGTGCTTTATTTTTAGCATGACGGCCTTTAGGTGAAGTACGTACCCACTCTAATTCGGCTTTAATCGCACGTTGATGTGAATCTTCCTGTTTCTTTTCCATGCTCAAACGTTCTTCTTTTTGCTCAAGCCAGGAAGTGTAATTACCTTTATAAGGAATTCCTTCACCACGGTCTAATTCTAAAATCCACTCTGCCGCATTATCCAGGAAATATCTATCATGGGTAATCGCAACTACCGTGCCAGGGAACGATTCAAGGTAATGTTCTAACCAGGCAACAGACTCTGCATCTAAATGGTTGGTTGGCTCATCAAGTAATAACATGTCCGGATTGGACAGTAACAAACGACACAAGGCAACACGCCGGCGCTCGCCTCCTGATAATTTACCAACGACTGCATCCCACTCAGGCAATCTTAGGGCATCCGCCGCGATGTCTAATTTTCTATCCAAGTCCCAACCGCCACCCGCTTCAATAAGGTTTTGCAATTCACCTTGCTCGGCAAGCAAGGTATTCATTTCATCATCACTCATTGGCTCGGCAAAGCGCATGCTGATTTCGTCGAAGCGTGCTAAATGTTGCTTCATTTCAACCACGCCTTCTTCAACCACTTCACGCACTGTTTTTTCCAGATGCAGTTGTGGCTCTTGCTCCAAGTAACCAATTTTAATCCCAGGTTGTGGTCTTGCTTCACCTTCAAATTGCGGATCAACACCGGCCATAATCCGCAACAGTGTAGACTTACCAGAACCATTCAAACCTAAAACACCAATTTTGGCGCCAGGGAAAAAACTTAATGAAATATCTTTTAAAATAAATCGCTGATTCTCAACAATCTTGCTGACACGATTCATGGTAAAAATATACTGTGACATAAATACTCCGTCTTTCTTAAATCGAGGGACTGTTAACATTTCGCTAGCTTGAGCCAAAATGGGCTAATTTTCGCGCACCGGAACGCAGCATACACGGAGTATGTGAGTACTGGAGCACAGAAAATCGGTCCATTTTGGCCAAAAGCGTAGAAATAGCAACAGCCCCTAGTTAGCTACGACCAATCAAGAATTACTTTTCCTGATTGACCTGATGCCATAATTTGAAATGCCTGCTGATAATCATCTACTTTGAAATGATGAGTCGTCACTGGGGAAATATCTAACCCGCTTTGTAACATCGCAATCATTTTATACCAGGTTTCAAACATTTCCCGACCATAAATACCTTTAATAACCAGGCCTTTAAAAATAACTTGGTTCCAATCAATAGCAGTTTCCTGAGGAGGAATCCCCAACATCGCGACATGCCCGCCATGAGTCATTGCCTTCATCATTTCGTTAAGCGCTAAGGGATTGCCCGACATTTCCAAACCAACATCAAAGCCTTCCAACATACCTAACTCAGCAATGACATCAGGCAGTTTTTCATGTTTCACATTCACCGCACGCGTCACACCCATTTTGCGCGCCAGATCCAGACGATAATCGTTCACATCGGTAATGACTACATGGCGTGCACCAATATGACGAACGATTGCAGCAGCCATAATGCCTATGGGGCCTGCACCAGCAATTAATACATCTTCACCAACGACATCAAAAGACAAAGCACAATGAGCCGCATTACCGAAGGGATCAAAAATTGCCGCTTGATCGTCCGTAATATTATCAGGAAGTACAATTACATTAGATGCTGGAAGTGATAAATATTCACCAAAACATCCTGGCCGATTCACCCCAACCCCTAACGTATTGCGGCAAAGATGACGTTTTCCTGCACGGCAATTACGGCAATAACCACACGTTATATGCCCTTCACCAGAAACACGTTGGCCAACAGCTAAGCCTTGAACTTCTTGACCTACGGCAACAATTTCGCCACAAAACTCATGCCCCACAGTCATAGGGACAGGGATCGTAGCTTGCGCCCAATCATCCCAAGAATAAATATGAATGTCCGTGCCGCAAATTGCTGTTTTTTTAATTTTAATTAAAACATCGTTCACGCCATATTCAGGAATAGGAACTTCTTCCATCCAAATTCCGGGTTCTCTTTTTGCTTTGACTAATGATTTCATTAAAATACCTCAAAATAGTAAATTATTTTTCAGTTCATGCGGCCTTAAACTAAGGCTGCATGGATGTCATTATCCCTAACATTAGATAACAGAAAATTCCTTACCTACGATTTCAAATGCGGCAATAGCCTTGTCTAAATGGTGCAATTCATGTGCAGCAGACATTTGGGTGCGAATTCGTGCTAAACCTTTAGGTACGACAGGATAAGAAAAACCAACGACGTAAATACCTAGTTCTAATAAACGATTAGCCATACAGCCAGCCAAGCTGGCATCACCAAGCATTACAGGAATAATAGCATGCTCACCAGGAACTAATTTGAAGCCTAAGCGGGTCATGCCTTCGCGGAAGTAACGGCTATTACGTTTTAACTTTTCTGATAAATGACTGTCTTTCATTAAATTATCTAAAACCACGCATGAAGTATGAGCAATTACCGGGGCAAGTGTATTGGAGAATAAGTAAGGCCTGGAACGCTGACGCAACCAATCAACAATTGTGGCATTAGCTGCGGTATATCCCCCCGAAGCCCCACCCAAGGCTTTACCTAAAGTTCCGGTAATAATATCGATACGATCACTCACACCAAAATGCTCAGGGGTTCCACGACCCGTATTCCCCATAAAACCTACTGCATGTGAATCATCAACCATAACCATTGCATCGTACTTATCAGCCAATTCACAAATTGCCGGCAGATTAGCCAAAATACCATCCATAGAAAACACACCATCCGTAGCAATCAAACGAAAGCGGGCATTTTTCGCGGCAATAAGTTGTTCTTCCAATGCGTTCATGTCATTGTTGGCATAACGGTAACGAGCCGCTTTAGATAATCGTACCCCATCAATAATGCTGGCATGATTTAAAGCATCACTGATAATCGCATCTTCTTCGCCTAACAATGTCTCAAAAAGACCGGTATTGGCATCAAAACAAGAAGAATAAAGTATAGTATCTTCTTTACTTAAAAATTGACTAATTTTTTGTTCAAGTTGTTTGTGAGGAGTTTGCGTTCCACAAATAAAACGCACGGAAGCCATACCATAACCGTATTGCTGCAATGCTTTTTGCCCTTCTGCAATTAATTGCGGATCATTAGCCAAACCTAAATAATTGTTCGCACAAAGGTTGATCACTTCTTTTTGATTAACCGTTACATCGGCTTGTTGTTGACTGGCAATAACACGCTCTGACTTATATAAGCCTTCACTTTTAAGTATATCTAATTCGGTTTGCAAAAAATGGCTAAATCGCTCAAGCATGGTATCCTCCTATACGTTATGTTCCAACCCTAGCTCGCGCGATCCGTCGAAGGAGGCGAACAAAGTATTACAATAAAGTCGCCGATCATAACAAACTTTAAACACAGTCACCATGAAATTAAGGATTAGAACATTATTTCTTAGCACATGAGTTAATTTTTTGCTAAGATTGTCGCAAAGTTTTAACCCACTAAAAACAATTAAATACGGTAGAGCAAATGAGTTATCAAAATGCACGCATTAATATGGTAAAACAGCAGTTACGCACTGGTGATGTTTTAGAAGAATCCATACTCAATTTGTATGACTTAGTACCAAGACATGAGTTTGTTCCCGAACAATACAGTCATTTTGCCTATTCAGACATGCAAATTCCGCTTGGACATGAGCAACGCATGCTCACGCCATTGGAAGAAGGCACGATCCTGCAAGCCTTAAAACTCAAAGGAAATGAAACCGTTCTGGAAGTAGGAACTGGATGCGGATTTTTTACTGCCTTATTAAGCAAATTATGTAAAAAAGTAATTAGTGTGGATTATTATGCTGAATTCACGGCAAATGCCGCCCGTAAATTAAAAGCTCATCACTGTACAAATGTGGAATTAATTACCGGTGATGCAAGCCAAGGGTGGCTAGAAAGTGCACCTTATGATGTTATTGTATTTACTGGCGCAATAGAAAAATTAAATGAAACCCATAGGCTGCAAGTACTTCCTGGTGGAAAACTATTCGCCATCGAAGGCAAACTCCCCGTTATGCAAGCGCGTTTATACCAGTTAGATCATCAAGAAAAGTGGAGTCAGTCGCTACTTTTTGAAACCGGTATTCCGCTGCTTATTGATAAACTAAAACCAAAAGAATTTATATTCTAGGGATCGGTTTTAAAAGCGATTATACAACACAAAGCCGCAGGATGACGGACTCTGTATTTTTAGGGTAAAAGTTATAATGAAAAAACTGCTGATCTGCTATCTCATGACTTTGGGTCTGTCTACGCACGCGCATGCAACGGATCTAATGGATATCTATAAAGAAGCCCTTGAAAATGACAACATCTTCAAGAATGCCTATGATACTTATATGGCTAATGCAGAAGCGATTCCGCAAGCACGTTCGGCGTTGCTCCCTCAAGTTACTGTTTCAAGTCAGGCAGCGCACAATCGTTTACACTTAAACGATGGTGTATTTACAATTAACAATCAATATTACAATTCGACCCAATGGCAAGTAACTGCATCACAGGCCTTATTTAATTATAAATCGTGGGCTAAAGTACGTCAGGCAAAGGCTTATGTTAAAGCAGCACAAGCAACATTTAATGACGCAGCTCAAGATTTAATTCTTAGAACCGCTAAAGCTTATTTTGATGTACTTTATGCGCAAGATACCTTAAATTTCGCGGAAGCTAAAAAACGAGCCAATAAACGTCAATTCGATCAAGCCCAACAGCGTTTCCAAGTAGGTCTCGATGCGATTACTTCGGTTTATGAAGCCAAAGCGGCCTATGATCAATCGGTAGCGACCGTGATTGCGGCACGCAACAATAAAGAAAATCAATACGAGAATCTAAGAAAATTAACCGATCATGTTTACGAAACATTAGCGCCACTGCGTGATAATACGATCCCATTGATTAAACCAGAACCCAATAATGCCGATGAATGGGTAGACACGGGATTGAAACAAAACTACAAATTATTTGCCGCCAAATACAATCTTGAGGTAGCACGAGAAAATATGAAGGCACTTTCTGCGGGCAATTGGCCCACAATTGCCCTTCAAGGGAACACGGTGCAAACACATAATCAAGTAAATGCCCATGATAACAATCCACTACTCCCACAAAATCAAACACAGTCCAATATTGCTCTGGCATTAAATTTCCCCGTATTTCAAGGCGGGCTAGTACGTTCACAAACGCGACAGGCACAACATAGTTTCCAAGGCAGCAGTGAGCAAATGGAGCAAGTCTATCGCACAGTTGTCGTTAACAGTCGTATTGCCTTTAACACCATTACCGATGGAATCAGTAAAGTAAAAGCAGACCGGCAAACCATTATTTCGCAACGAAATTCGTTAGAAAGTACCGAGGCTCAATTTGAGGTAGGTACACGTACCATGGTTGACGTCGTAAACTCACAACAACGTTTGTTTGAAGCACAACAACAATTGGCGAATGATCAATACAATTTGATTAATTCCGTTTTAACTTTAAAATATCTGGCTGGTACCTTGAATGTTAACGATCTGGAGCTGATCAATTCATGGCTAGCAACTACGCGGGTTAATGGATATACCGCTGTGGCCAGTGACGCTACTAAATAACAAGGTTTTATAATGTCCAATCCTTCTCAAATTGAAAAAAAACTACTGCATTATACGGGCAAAGCCATTGCCGACTTTAATATGATCCAACGCGGTGACCGTGTAATGGTTTGCTTATCCGGTGGTAAAGATTCATTTACCCTGTTAACTATTCTGGAACAATTACGTCGTCGTTCTGGCAATAAATTTGAGCTGTTTTCATTTACTCTGGATCAAGCGCAACCCGGTTGGGATGACTCTGCTTTACGTCAATGGCTCGAAGAGCGTTCCATTAAACATGAAATTTTGACTCGCGATACCTACAGTATCGTGAAAGAAAAAATTCCTGAAGGCAAAACCTATTGTTCTTTATGCTCACGCTTACGCCGCGGCATTATTTACCGCTATGCCGAAGAAAATGGTTATAATAAAATTGCTCTAGGTCATCACCGTGATGATTTGGTACGTACTTTGATGATGTCTATTTTATACAATGGCGATATTCGTTCCATGCCACCTAAATTATTAAGTGATAACAAAAAACACATCGTGATCCGCCCTTTAAGCTATGTCCAGGAAAAAGACATTATTGCTTTTGCTAATGCCCAGGCATTCCCAATTATTCCTTGCACTCTATGTGGTTCGCAGGAAAATTTAATGCGTAAAAAAGTAACGCGTTTAATTGATCAATTGGCCGAAGAAAATCCTAAAGTTCCCAGTAATATCCTGCATGCTTTGCAAAGTATTAAGCCAAGCCAACTGATGGATCAAAGCATGTGGAATTTTAGGAACTTAGAGCATGAATTAATTACTGAAAATAGAAATGAAGCAGATGAAGTTTTTTCTGCAGATGAATTTGAAGTAAGCGAAGAATCTTAGCCTTTTAAATCCCAATAGGCGTATTGCGCTTATTGGGGCCGCCCCTTTCTTGTTCACGCCTCCTTTTATTCGTTCTGTTGTAATAAACAGAAAAACAGAACTATACTTAAGCAAACAGACCCATATTTGAATAACATGACGACATTTAGTGGCAACAAACAAAATGAAATGCGGCTACAGGATAAAGCATCGACAAATCAAGAGAAAAATTCAATAGACCCTGTTGCAAGAGAGGATCAACTGCTCGGTGAAATTGAACTATCGATTGATCCCAATGACTTACCTTCAGAAATAATGAAGAATTTGGAAAACAATCTTGGCCCTATTGATACGGAAAATGAAAGAGAAGCTAAAGGACTAAAGAAACATGAAGCTGATGAAGAAAATGAGAATATCAATGGCTTACAACCCTAATAATTCTTTTATAGTGTTTTACCGTAATAAATAGACACTTAATTTTGATGATAGAAAATTAATATTCGTAGGTACACTGATATATAGTACGGCAAATTTCGTACTTTCTAATCTTACTGATTGTTCTTCTTTATCTTTAGCACCGCAATGTCTACTTAGTATCTCAATTGGTTAATAATTGACATTATCTGAAAAACACTTAATATAGCGCTCATTCTATATGAAGTGTAGTCCTGAGATAAACCTATGGCAGATAACAACGCGAAAGCAACGCCTAAAAAATTCCCCTGGAAAAAATCCTTCGCTTTAATCAAAGATTATTTTGTTAATTCCGATGAAAAATTAGTAGCCTGGCTACTCCTGATAGGAACAGCACTCTGTGTGATAAGTCTTGTAGCACTTATGGCTGTCTTTGCTTGGTGGTCTGCAGGGTTTTGGGCCATATTAACCGCCAAAGCATTAACCCCATTTCTAATCAGCATGGGAGAATTTGCTCTAATTGTTAGTGCCTATGTGGGTGTCCATGCTTTACAAAACTTCCTTATAGGAAAACTTTCTATACTCTGGCGTAATTGGCTAACTAATAAAATTATCAATAACCTTTTTAATGGCGAAAATAATTACTTAGATTTAAAGCGATTTTCAGCTGAAATCGACAATATTTCTCAACGTATTCAAGAAGATGTTAAATCGTTTGTTAATTTAACACTTACCTTAGGCACTGATTTTTTAAAATCCGCTTTAAGCTTAGGAACCTTTGTGGGTACTTTGTGGGTAGTAGGCGGCTCTTTGGCTATTGCTGTATTAGGTCTTAATATTGTCATTCCTGGATATCTCGTTTGGACAGCACTAATTATTGCGCTAACGGCCACGACCATTACTCATTTCATAGCAAAATCACTTGCAGAGAAGAATCAAAGAGGAGAGCGTGCGGAAGCAAATTTAAGGCAAGACTTAGAACTACTTAACAATGATGCTGAGAATATTGCCGAAGAACATGCGGAAAATTATTATAAAAAAGCCTTAAAAGATAAGATTCAAAATATTAATGAGAATGCCCATCAACAACTAAACACCAAATCCAAGCTCGTTGCCTTTCAAAATTTTTACATGCAAATCTCAGGAATTTTACCTGAGTTACTATCAGCTCCATTGTATTTTGCGGGACTTATTGAAATTGGGCAACTCATGCAAATTAGCATAGCCTTTGGCCAAGTAAACTCCTCATTAAGCTGGTTTGTGCAAACCTATGAAGGGTTTGCTATTTACAAAACAAGTATAGAGCGTATCGCTGAACTACAACAAGCCTTTGAAGCTAAGGGATTGAATGCAAATCCTAAATCGATTCAGAGGCAAGAAAAAAATAAAGATACTCTAAAGATAAAGAATTTGAATATTATGCAGCCACAAGTATCAAGCACCCAGTATATTATGCGCAACCTCAATTTAAAGCTAGCTCCAGGTGAGCATACACTAATAAAAGGCCCTTCAGGTCTAGGAAAAAGTACACTGTTTAAAGCAATTGCAGGCACCTGGAAATATGGTGATGGAAAAATTACCGTACCATCTGGCAAGCACATGTATTTTTTACCGCAAAAACCAACCATACCCCATGATACCTTAATGGCAGTTTTAGCCTATCCAGAACCAGTTGATACCTATACCGAAGAGCAGTATAGCGCAGCATTAAAAGCGGTAGGCGGGATGAATGATTTTATTGCCCAATTGTCGGAGAAACGTGCTTGGTCAAAAGAATTATCAGGTGGTCAGCAACAACGAATATCCTTTGCCAGAGCCCTACTGAAAAGACCTGATTGGCTCTTTTTGGATGAAGCAACAGCCTCACTAGATGAAGAGAGCGAGCACCAAGTTTATACGCTGATAAAAGAGTTAAAAGATACAACGATTGTAAGTATTGCCCATCGGCAGACTGTAGAAAAATATCATTCCAGAATCGTAGTTTTTAATACTAATGCTGAAAAAGAAATTGAATTTAATGAAAAAAGCTATCCAAGCGGTGTAACCGGTTGTTATTAGGGACGTATCTTTTGTGGTCATCCTCACTTTGTATCACTTTTGTTACAATTACCATGCGCATGTCATAT
The DNA here is from genome assembly GCA_963844185.1 of uncultured Gammaproteobacteria bacterium. Taxonomy (GTDB): domain Bacteria; phylum Pseudomonadota; class Gammaproteobacteria; order Legionellales; family Legionellaceae; genus Legionella. The sequence goes on along the minus strand of CAWJMX010000007.1, from coordinate 71,150 downwards.
CCTCGTTCGAGCAAAGGAGGCTCGAAGCGCTGCGCACCTCCGCAGTCCGAACGGCACTAGTAGAGTCTGGCTTTACTCAATATATTATCCATAACTCACGTTATTTCGGTTGTTGATCAATGCAATAAGTGTTAATAAAGTTAACCACTACATGAGCGAAATGTTCATTCCATAAATCATGATGTCCTTTAATTGGGAATTCCACCCATTGCTTAGGTTGATTGGCAAGATTAAACAAAATTAAGCCTTGCTTATAAGGAACAACTTCATCCAACTTACCCTGTAACATTAAGATGGGGACATGGATCTGTTTCATGCGTGATAAGGAATCATACTTATCAATTATAGGTATTGGCAACAAAGGGTAATGATAGCGAGCCAGTGCGGTCAATGAAGTATAAGGTGATTGCAATACGAGAGCACAGCTCGGAAATTCCGTGGCCAGTTGAGTCGCAACGCCAGTACCTAAAGACTCACCATAGAGTACAATTGGCGGATGTTGCTGCTCGTGTTGTAAAAATCGCATTGCTGCGCGGCCATCCTCATATAATCCGGACTCTGTTGGCTTGCCTGGATTTCCACCATAACCACGGTATTCAAGTAGTAAAACGCCAAACCCTGCAGAAAGAAATTGACGCGTCAGATACATGCGGTAACCAATATGTCCTGCATTACCGTGCAAATATAAAATTACCGGTTTATGCGCTACAGATGGCTTATACCAAGCATTTAGAGTCAACCCATCAGCAAGTGTTATTTTAATAATCTGCATGTCCTCTGCATGAAAATCTTTGCGGCTGGGCTTATCTACAATGGGGAAATATATAAAATATCTCTGTAATGAATACGTGATAAGCAACGTTAAAATTAAAAAAAAGACAACCTGTAATAATTGCTTTATCATATTAGCTTATCTTCCTGATTAATTCATTTTAGGGAAAATGGTTACCCTTCAAGTTGAGGAATAGATACTTTATTCTCAATCAAATTCATTTCAGACGTCAACATGGATAAACAAATAAAATATGTGTCTTTATCATCAAGATTAAAACAAACCCGGTATTGACCTGGAAGAATTTCAATTTTAGCAGCAGGTTCATTAAAAATGATAATATGTTATCGCCGCCCCAACAACCTATGGAAGAAACAATCGAAAACTCGGCAACCGATTTAGAGGTAAATGGAATAAATTTCAGAAACAAAAAAAGCGGCAATTAGCCGCTTTTCTTTAAATAAAACCCTGGCGATGACCTACTTTCACATGAGGAGACCTCACACTATCATTGGCGCATGTTCGTTTCACTACTGAGTTCGAGATGGGATCAGGTGGTTCCAAACCGCTATTGTCGCCAGGAAAACTGGTTACTGTGCTGGCTTTAATGGGCAATGCTCCCAAAACCAGACAGCCGGTAAATAAAGAGTACACAAATTTCGTATTGATTCGTATCTAATCCAAAGCAACTCAGATTATATGGTCAAGACAATCAGCCAATTAGTACAAGTTAGCTTCACACATTACTGCGCTTCCACACCTTGCCTATCAACGTCGTAGTCTTCAACGGGCTTCATGGGAAAACTCATCTTGAGGGAGGCTTCCCGCTTAGATGCTTTCAGCGGTTATCCCGTCCGAACTTAGCTACCCGGCGATGCCACTGGCGTGACAACCGGTACACCAGAGGTTCGTCCACTCCGGTCCTCTCGTACTAGGAGCAGCTCCTCTCAATTTTCCTACGCCCACGGCAGATAGGGACCGAACTGTCTCACGACGTTCTAAACCCAGCTCGCGTACCACTTTAAATGGCGAACAGCCATACCCTTGGGACCTGCTTCAGCCCCAGGATGTGATGAGCCGACATCGAGGTGCCAAACACCGCCGTCGATATGAACTCTTGGGCGGTATCAGCCTGTTATCCCCGGAGTACCTTTTATCCGTTGAGCGATGGCCCTTCCATACAGAACCACCGGATCACTAAGACCTACTTTCGTACCTGCTCGAGCCGTCACTCTCGCAGTCAAGCACCCTTATGCCTTTACACTCTTGGTACGATGTCCGACCGTACCGAGGGTACCTTTGTGCTCCTCCGTTACTCTTTGGGAGGAGACCGCCCCAGTCAAACTACCCATCATACACTGTCCTCATCCCAGATTATGGGACCAAGTTAGAACCTCAACAACAACAGGGTGGTATTTCAAGGTTGGCTCCATGATAACTAGCGTCATCACTTCATAGCCTCCCACCTATCCTACACAGTTATTATCAAAGTCCAGTGCAAAACTATAGTAAAGGTTCACGGGGTCTTTCCGTCTAGCCGCGGGTACACTGCATCTTCACAGCGATTTCAATTTCACTGAGTCTCGGGTGGAGACAGTGTGGCCATCGTTACGCCATTCGTGCAGGTCGGAACTTACCCGACAAGGAATTTCGCTACCTTAGGACCGTTATAGTTACGGCCGCCGTTTACCGGGGCTTCGATCAAGAGCTTCTCCGAAGATAACCCCATCAATTAACCTTCCGGCACCGGGCAGGCGTCACACCCTATACGTCTTCTTACGAATTTGCAGAGTGCTGTGTTTTTAATAAACAGTCGCAGCCACCTGGTCTCTGCGGCCCTCATTCGCTTCATTGAGCAAGTCAATTAACAAACAAGGGCGTACCTTCTCCCGAAGTTACGGTACCATTTTGCCTAGTTCCTTCACCCGAGTTCTCTCAAGCGCCTTAGTATTCTCTACCTGTCCACCTGTGTCGGTTTGCGGTACGGTTCTCTATAAGTTATGGCTAGCAGCTTTTCCTGGAAGCCGGGCATTAATGACTTCGCTGTACACCGAAGTGTCAGCACCATGTCGCACCTCAGAGTTAATAGTAAACCGGATTTGCCAAGTCTACCCCCCTACATGCACATACCAGGACAACCAACGCCTGGCTCATCTAGCCTTCTCCGTCCCCACTTCACCACTTATAAAAAGTCCAGGAATATTAACCTGGTTCCCATCGACTACGCTCTTCAGCCTCGCCTTAGGGGCCGACTCACCCTGCTCCGATTAACGTCGTGCAGGAAACCTGGGACTTCCGGCGTGAGGGCTTTTCACCCTCATTATCGTTACTCATGTCAGCATTCGCACTTCTGATACCTCCAGCAGACTTCTCAATCCACCTTCATCGGCTTACAGAACGCTCCCCTACCACGTGCACTTAGTGCACATCCGCAGCTTCGGTGACTAGTTTTAGCCCCGTTACATCTTCCGCGCAGGCCGACTCGACCAGTGAGCTATTACGCTTTCTTTAAAGGGTGGCTGCTTCTAAGCCAACCTCCTGGCTGTCTGTGCCTTCCCACATCGTTTCCCACTTAACTAGTACTTTGGGACCTTAGCTGGCGGTCTGGGTTGTTTCCCTCTTCACGACGGACGTTAGCACCCGCCGTGTGTCTCCCGTGATTCAATTAACCGGTATTCGGAGTTTGCATCGGTTTGGTAAGCCATGACAGCCCCCTAGCCGAAACAGTGCTCTACCCCCAGCAATCATTCACGAGGCGCTACCTAAATAGCTTTCGGGGAGAACCAGCTATCTCCGGGCTTGATTAGCCTTTCACTCCTAGCCACACGTCATCCGATAATTTTTCAACATTACCCGGTTCGGACCTCCAGTTGGTGTT